>NZ_JOIR01000019.1 GCF_000720115.1 Streptomyces sp. NRRL F-2580 | reverse complement strand
GACCGCAGCCATCTGGCACAACCGGGCCCACAACACACCACTGACCAGGTCACTCATCGCCTACGACCACTGACCAGGCCTTCGGACTTACTCGTCTAGACCTTCACGGTATGCGGATATCTGGGCGGTCAGTCCCACGACGTCGGGTCTCCTCCCTCTGATGCACACGCAAAGAGGCAACAGTAGCTCGACCGGCGCATCGGCCTGATGGCCGCCCGGCGCCGGAGCGTGTGGCACGATCACCGGCGTGATCACGGACGAGACGAGCGGGACGAGGATGACCCTGCTCCGCAGGGCCGCGCTGAACAACCGGATCGTCGCCGGGGCGGTCGTGAGCACCGGGGGCGGTGTGGTGGGCGTCTCCAACCTGTTCGCCGGTGACGGGGCTTCGGCCGACGCGGCCTGGGCGGGCGCCCTCACCGAGGCCGCCGCCCGCTGGCCGGACCTGGACGTCGTCGGCTACGAGGGCGGGGCGGACCTGGACACCGCGCTCCGCAGCGGTTTCACCGCCGTCGGCCCGCTGCGGGTCTGGCTGCGCACGAGCGAGGCCACCCGCCACCTGCGGCGCAGGACCGAATAGGACCCGCCCCGCAGCTTTGCACTTCATGATCGACTTCGATCAGACTGTGTGCCATGAAATCGCATCAGACGAGTGGGCTCATCGGCGCCGGCTTCGGAGTCTTCTTCGTCCAGGCGAACGCCGGAGCCCTGCCTCCGGCCGTCGCCGTTCCCCTGCGCCTCCTCGCGATATTCGCCTTCGTCTGGCTGTTCATCGCGCTGCGCCGGTCCCGCGTGCCCGCGGCGGACGCCGCCGATGCTCCGGCGCCGAGGAGGTTCGGTCGGGGCTACCTCCTCGTGGTGGCCGCCGAGGTGGTCGTCGTCGCGGCCGGCCTCTTCGTCATCAACCGCCTGCTGCACGTCCCGCGGGCCACGGTCGGCTGGATCGCCCTGATCGTCGGCCTGCACTTCTTCGGCCTCGCGGCGGTCTGGCGCATGCCCTCGCTCCGGCTGCTGGCGGCCGCGATGTCCGCGTGTGGCGCCGCCGGTCTGGTGCTGGCCGCCTGCGGCTGCTCCGCGGCCGTCATCGCGGCGGTCGCGGGCGTCACCCCGGGCGCCCTGCTGCTCGGCTCCGTCTGGTGGAGCGTGCGGACCGCGGCCCGGTCCGCCGGCAGCCCCGCGCGCCCGGACCGGGCCTAGCCTAGGCCAGCGGCAGGCGGGGGACGTCGGTCCGGTCGATCCCGAAGACCTGGGCGTACAGCGACAGTTCGGCCTCCAGCGCCCGGATCATGGTGTCCGCCCGGCGGAAGCCGTGGCCCTCGCCCGCGAAGGCCACGTATGCGTGCGGCACCGGCCGGCCCCGCAGCGCCGCCAGGAAGCGCTCCGCCTGGGCCGGCGGGCAGACCGCGTCGTCCAGGCCCTGGAGCAGCACGAACGGCGCCGTGATCCGGTCGGCGCGGGCCACCGGGGAGCGCTCGCGGCAGAGCACGGCGAGGGTCTGCGGCGGCCCGGCCAGGCTCTCGACGTAGCGGGACTCCAGGTCGTGGGTCTCCTCCGCGAAGCCCAGCAGGTCCAGCACCGGGTAGATGATCGCGGCGCAGGCGTAGAGGTCGGTGGCGGCCAGCGAGGCCGCCGCCGTCCAGCCGCCGGCGCTGGCGCCGCGGATGGCGAGCCGGGCCGGGTCGGCCGTGCCCTCGGCGGCCAGCGCCCGGGCCACCGCCGCGCAGTCCTCCACGTCGACCACGCCCCATTGCCCGCGCAGCCGCTCCCGGTAGGCGCGGCCGTAGCCGGTGGACCCGCCGTAGTTGACCTCGGCCACGCCGATGCCGCGCGAGGTGAAGTACGCGATGTGCAGGTCGAGTACGGGCGGCACGTGGTCGGTTGGGCCGCCGTGCGCCCACACCACGTACGGGGGCAGTTCGTCGGCGGCGGCCCGGCAGGCCGGGTGGTGCGGCGGGTAGACGTGCGCGTGGATCTGGCGGCTGTCCGGGCCGAGGAAGGTGCGGCTCTGCGGTTCCGGGTAGTAGGCCGGGTCCACCGGGTCCGCGCCCTGCGCGCCGATCACCCGGGCGTGCCCGGTCGCGGTGTCCAGCTCGACCACCTCGTACGCGCTGCGCGGGCTGGCGGCGACCCCGTAGACCCGGGTGCCGTGCACGGCGAGCGTCGGCTGCCAGGCCGTCCACGGACCGGCCGCGTCGACCAGGTCGCCGCTCTCGGCGTCCAGGATGCCGAGCACCGGGGAGCCCTGGCCGTGCAGGACGGCGAGGAGCCCTGCCCCGGCGCCCGCGGCCCGGGTGGCGCCGTCGGGCAGCGGGGCGATCCAGCGCAGTCCGGGCTTCCACAGCGGGCCGCCGAACTCCTCTTCCCTGGGGCACAGGTTGACGGCTCCGCCCGTCTCCGGGACCACCCGGTACGGGTTCCACCAGCCACCGCGGTCGCTCACCACGAGGAGGGTTCCGCCGACCGTCCAGTCCACCTGGGCCACGGACTCCTCAGGGCCGCCGAGCACGGTCCGGACGCCGGTCAGCGTGGCGTCCGCGGTGATCTCGGCCAGCTTCAGCTCGGTGCCGTCCCAGGGCATCCGGGGGTGGTCCCAGACCAGCCAGGCCGCGTGCCGGCCGTCCGGGGAGAGCCGGGGCCCGGTGGTGAACCGGTGCCGGTCGTCAGTCAACTCCCTTACGGCAGAGCGGTCTTGCGCCGCCGATCCGTCGAGCGGTACGGCGGCCAGCACCCGGCGCACGTCGGTCGGGGCGGGCCCGGTGAACTCCTCCAGCACGCACCACACCTCGCCGCCGCGCAGCACCGGGTCGGCCCACCGCAGTCCGCCGCCGGTCCCGGACAGGGGGGTGAGCGGACGCGGCGCGGCGTCGCCGGGCGCGTCCGGCTCGTAGGCGTACAGCCGCTGGTCGGCGAAGTGGACGAAGACCAACAGGGGCCCGCCGACGGGCCGTTCGGCTCCGGCCCAAGGCTGACCGCCGTACTCGGTGACCCGGCTGCGCACGTTCCACGGCGCGGGCAGCTCGGTGAACTCGGCCTCCCCGTCCGCGAGTCGGCGGCGGACGAGGGTGCGGCGGCCGGCCTCCCGCGGCCGGGGTTCGGTCCACCACACCTCGGGACCGACCGTGCCGACGTACTCGGGCCGGCCGTCGAGCGCGGCGGCGAGCGCGGCGTCGACGGGCGAGGGCCAGCTCCCGTAGGGCCGGGTCGGCGCCGCCATCACCGGGCCCCGCTCACAGGGACCGCAGCGCGTGGTCGAGTACGCGGACACCGAAGTGCAGGGCTTCGACGGGGACCCGCTCGTCCACGCCGTGGAAGAGGGCCCAGTAGTCGAAGCCGGGCGGGAGCTTCAGCGGGGAGAAGCCGTAGCCGGTGATGCCGAGGCGGGAGAACTGCTTGGCGTCGGTGCCGCCCGCCATGCAGAAGGGCACCACGTGCCCGTCCGGGTCGAACCGCTCGACGGACTCGCGCAGGATCGCGTACGTCCGCCCGTCCACCGGGGCCTGGAGCGGCACCTCCCGGTGGTGGAACTCCCAGTGCACGTCGGGGCCGGTCAGCTCGTTCAGGGTGGCGGTGAACTCCTCCTCGCCGCCCGGCAGCATCCGCCCGTCGACGTAGGCGGTGGCATGTTCGGGGATCACGTTGAGCTTGTAACCGGCGCTCAGCATCGTCGGGTTGGCGCTGTTGCGCACGGTCGCCTCGACCAGGGCGGCGGCCGGGCCGAGCTTGCCGAGGACCGTGTCGAGGTCGAAGCCGGGCCGGCGCGGGTCGACCGACAGGTCCTGGAGGGCGGCGAGTTCGGTGATGCACGCGGTGACGGTGTCGGTGAGCCGGACCGGCCACTCGTATGCGCCGATCCGCGCCACGGCGGCGGCGAGCCGGCTGACGGCGTTGGCCTTGTTGGGCTTGGAGCCGTGTCCGGCGGTGCCGCGCGCGGTCAGCTTCAGCCAGGCCGTGCCCCGTTCGCCGGCGGCGATGGGATAGAGGGCCGGGCCGCCGGCGCCGGTGTGCACGGTGAAGGCGCCGGACTCGCCGATGCCCTCCGTGCAGCCCTCGAAGAGGTGCGGGTGCCGGTCCGCGAGGAAGCCCGACCCGTCGACCGCGCTGTCCTCCTCGTCGGCGGTGTAGGCGATCACGATGTCCCGCCGCGGCTTCACTCCGGCGCGCGCCCAGGCCCGTACGACGGCCAGCACCATCGCGTCCGTGTTCTTCATGTCGACGGCGCCGCGGCCCCACACCACGCCGTCGCGGATCTCGCCGGAGAAGGGGTCCACGCTCCAGTCGGCGGACTCGGCGGGGACGACGTCGAGGTGGCCGTGGACGAGGAGGGCCTCGGCGCTGGGATCGGTGCCCTCGATCCGGGCGACGACGTTGGTGCGGCCAGGGGTGCGCTCCAGCAGGACGGGCTCCAGGCCGGCCGCCGCGAGCCGCTCGGCGACGTATTCGGCGGCGGGCCGCTCGCGGCAGTCGCCGCCGCCCCGGTTGGTGGTGTCGATGCGGATGAGGTCCGAGGTGAACTCGACGGCCTCGTCGAGGGCCGCTTCGTCAACGGCGTCGACAGCCTCCGCGAGCGCCCCGTCCTTGATTGCGTGCATGTCAGCCATACTGCTCCTCCACGGCCGCCGAGACGACCGTCGTGACCGCCTTGAAGGCGCGGATCCCCTCGTACATCGTCTCGCTGGTGTACGCGACCCTGCGCTCCCCGCACTGCTCCACGCCCGGGACGACCGTCGCGGTCATGGCCAGGTGCTCGGCGTCGAACTCCAGCTCCACCGTGAACGGGCCGCCGCGGACCGGCTCGTACCGCACGGCGAGGGCGGCGGCCTCCTTGGCCGCGGCCCGGATGTCGGCGGCGGTGCGGGCGGGGGTCCGGCAGACGGCGGCGTAGCGCGAGACGTGGTCCTTGACCGCGACGGTCACCGCGTCGGGGGCGTAGCCGGCGGCGTCGACGCACGTCAGGTCGTCGCCGGTGACGAGGACGACGGGGACGCCGTACTCGGCGACGACGTGCGCGTTGAGCAGGCCCTCGCTGGCGCGGACCCCGTTGACCCATACCCCGGTGATGGAGTTGGCCAGGTAGGTGTGGGCGAGGACGCCCTCGGTGCCGGCGCCGGTGTGGTAGCCGACGAAGGCGATGCCGTCGACGTCGCCGTGCTGGACCCCCTCGACCATGGAGAGGGTCTTGTGGCGGCCGGTGAGCATCTCCGCGCGGGAGTCGAGCCGCTCCAGCAGCAGGTTGCGCATGCTCCAGTGCGCCTCGTTGATGACGACCTGGTCGGCGCCGCCGTCGTGGAAGCCGAGCACGGCGGCGTTCACGTCGGAGGTGAACATGGACCGGCAGCGTTCCCACTGCGGGGTGCCGGGCAGCACGTCGGCGGGCCAGGTGACGCCGGTGGCGCCTTCCATGTCGGCGGAGATGAGGATCTTCATCGGGCCCCCGTGCGGTCGGATGCGCAGGGCCCCACACTAACCGCCGCACCCCTCCCCGGTCCGGGGCCACGCCCGGCCCCCGGGGGTCCGTTCAGTTCACCCGATCCGGTGAGGCCGGGTACCCGGCCCCACCGGCAACGGCCGGGCTCAGGCCTCGACTTCGGCGGCGAGGTTGGCCAGCAGGGTGTCGTAGATGCGGGCGAGGCCCTTGGGCGCGAAGGTGCGCTCGAAGAAGCCGCCGATGCCGCCGGCGCCGTTCCACACGGTGGTGACGACGGCCTTGGACTTGCCCTCGCCGGCCGGGGTGACCACCCAGGTGGTGACCATGGAGGAGTTGCGGTCCTTCTCCACGAGCTGTCCGTCGGTGGGCTCGGTGACCTCCAGCAGGCAGTCGCGCACGCGCTTGCTGGTGGCCTGGAGCTTCCAGTGGACGAGGGTGCCCTCGCCGTCGCCGCCCTCGCGCACCTCGTACTCGCTGAAGTGCTCGGGCAGCAGCTTCTGCCGGGTTCCGCTGTAGTCGGCCAGCGTGTCGAAGACCGTCTCCGCGTCGGCTCCGATGATGCGCTCCGTGGTGGCCTCGACCTGCGCCATGCCTGTTCCTCCAGCAGTTGTGTCCGCTCGTCACGGCGAAGCCAACCACCTCGGGGGCGGTGGCCCAAATCCGGGTCACACGTGACAGCGGACGGACACGAGGAGCGTGTCGTCCGGCAGCGCGGCGAGGTGGGCCGTGGTGCCCAGCGGCCCGGGGGCCGACGGCGGGGTGTGCGGGCAGGTCGCGGGGTCGTCGCAGGCGCCGTGCACGGGACGGCTCCCCTCTTCCCACCACCAGCCGTCGAGGGTGAGGACGTTGCTCGGCCCGGTGGCACGCGAGGCCTCGCGCGCGACGAACTCCTCCCGGGAGCGCCCGCCCAGCCAGCGGCGGGGGTCTGCGATGTCGAGGAGGGCGTGGCGGAACTCCTCGTCCGCGGGGTCGAGCGACAGCCCGGCGGCCCACTTCCGGAAGGCCGCGGCGGGGGTCTGCGCGAGGTACACGGCGTGGGCGGCCCGGCACCGCTTCGTGTACGCGCCCGCGTCGGCTCCCGGCAGCCGGGCCGGCTCGTACTCCTCCCACGGCCGGCCGGGCGGGTGCTCGCCGAGCAGGTCCTGCCAGCCGTCCCAGACCATGCCCGCGAGCCGGACGGCCCGCTTCCGGGCGTCGCCCACGACGAGCAGTCCGCGCGGGCCGCCCGCGCACCAGCCGGGCCGGCTCGGCTCCCGGGAGCCGTCCCGGAACGGCTGGTCGTGGACGATCCGGGGATCCTTCTCGTGGCCCGGCCGGATGCGGTGGCCGCACCCGTCGGCGCCGCCGGTGATCCGCCAGTGGTCCCAGATCCACAGGTCGTCGGAGTACGGGCGCGGCCCGTCGATCCGGAAGGGCTCCATCGCCTCCGCGACCGCCTCTTCCAGCCGGTCCCCGGCCGCGCCCGGAAGGCACACCGTGAGTCTGTATCCCGCCATGGGGCGGAGCCTCACACGGCCGCCACCGCTTCGACCAGCGAATATCCCGGCCCGCACGATCATGGGAACATTTGTTCTATTCTCGGGCCAGAGCTACCGAGGGAGGCGCTCATGCGCTGGGACAACCTGACCGAGGGCACCACGGGGCCCGCCGCGCTCTTCGGGGCCGACGCCGTCGTGACGCGTACCTTCGACACCCCCGAATTCCGCGGGATCACCTTCCACGAAGTGCGGGCCCGGTCCATCGTCAACCGGGTGCCCGGCGCCTCGCGCATGCCGTTCGAATGGACCGTCAACCCGTACCGCGGCTGCAGCCACGCCTGTGTGTACTGCTTCGCCCGCAAGACGCACAGCTACCTCGACCTCGACACCGGGCTCGGCTTCGACTCGCAGATCGTCGTCAAGACCAACGCCCCCGAGCTGCTGCGCCGCGAGCTCGGCTCGCCCCGCTGGAGCGGCGCGCACATCGCCATGGGCACCAACGTCGACTGCTACCAGCGCGCCGAGGGCCGCTACCGGCTGATGCCCGGCATCATCGAGGCCCTGCGCGACCACGCCAACCCCTTCTCCATCCTCACCAAGGGCACGCTGATCCTGCGCGACCTCCCGCTCCTCCAGGAGGCCGCCGAGCTCACCGAGGTCGGGATCTCCGTCTCCGTCGGCTTCACCGACACCCCGCTGTGGCGGACCGTCGAGCCCGGCACGCCCTCCCCCGCCGCCCGGCTGAGCGCCGTACGGACCCTCACGGACGCCGGCATCGAGTGCGGGGTGCTGATGGCCCCGGTGATCCCCTTCCTCGGGGACCGCCCCGAGCAGCTGCGGGCGACCGTCCGCGCCATCGCCGAGTCCGGGGCGACCTCCGTGACACCCCTGGTACTCCATCTGCGCCCCGGCGCCCGCGAGTGGTTCACGGCCTGGCTCGGCGAGCACCACCCGCACCTCGTGGAGCGGTACGAGCGGATGTACGCGGGCGGCTCGTACGCCCCCACCTGGTACCAGCGCCAGATCACCCGCCAAGTCCACGAACTCGCGGCCGAATTCGGCATCGGGCCGTCCCGGCGCGGCGAGGCCCGCCGGCTCGTCACCCCCGAGCGCCCGGCCGAGGAGGCGCCCGCCGGGGCCACCCAGCTCACGCTGCTGTGACCTCGGACGGCCGCCGAAGGCTCATCACATCGGGCCAATAAGCAGCCAAATCCCGCCTTCCAGGCGCGGTTTCCGGGACGATTCCGCCCAGAACCCTCGGCTGGGAGGCCCCATGCTGCACCCCTTGAAGAAGCGCGCCGCTGTCCTGCTGTCGATCGCCACCGTCGCCGCCGCCCTCGCGAGCCCGGTCGCCGCGGCCCCCGCGGCGGAGCGGGCCGCCGCGCTGCGGTGGACCGGCTGTGCGACCCAGCGCTATCCCACGTTGCAGTGCGCCTCCCTCAAGGTCCCCCTCGACCACGCCCGGCCCGCCGGACGCCAGATCTCCCTCGCCCTGACCCGGGTCCCCCATACCGCCGCCACCTCCCAAGGGCCGCTGCTGGTCAATCCGGGCGGGCCGGGCGGCAGCGGCCGCAGCCTGGCCGGGTTCATCGCCTCCGCCCTGCCCAAGGACGTGGCCGCGCAGTACGACGTGATCGGCTTCGACCCGCGGGGCGTCGGCCAGAGCGAGCCCGCCCTCGACTGCGCGGCCGGCCACTTCGCCCCCGTCCGGCCGGACTCCGTACCCGTCGACGAGGCGACCGAGCGGGCCAACCTGGACCGCGTGCGGGCCTTCGCCGAGTCCTGCCAGGCCAAGCACGCGGACGTGCTGCCGTACATCGGCACCGTCTCGGCGGCACAGGACATCGAGACGCTGCGCGCCGCCCTCGGCGCGGAGCGGATCAGCTACTTCGGCTACTCGTACGGGACCTACCTGGGCGCGGTGTACGCCAAGCTCCACCCGGGCCGGGTGCACCGGCTCGTCCTGGACTCCGTGGTCGACCCGGGCGGGGTCTGGTACGAGGACAACCTGGCCCAGGACCAGGCCTTCGACGCCCGCCACAAGGCGTTCCTGGCCTGGGTGGCCGCGCACGACTCCACCTACGGGCTCGGCACCGACCCGGCGGCGGTCGAGGAGCGCTGGTACGAGATGCGCGGGGCGGTGCGGGAGACCCCGGCGAGCGGCAAGGTGGGCGCGGCCGAGCTGGAGGACACCTTCATGCCGGGCGGCTACTTCAACGGCTACTGGCCGAACCTGGCCGAGGCCTTCGCGGCGTACGCGCTGAAGCAGGACCCGAAGCCCCTGGTGGCCGCGTACGAGCGGTTCGGCGCGGTGGAGCCCTCCGCGGGCAACGGCTACAGCGTCTACACGGCGGTGCAGTGCCGGGACTCGGCCTGGCCGCGGGACTGGAACCAGTGGCGCGCGGACATGTGGCGCACGCACGCCAAGGCGCCGTTCATGACCTGGAACAACGCCTGGTACAACGCCCCGTGCGCGTTCTGGCCGACGGAGCCGCTCCAGGCCCCGGACGTGACCAACGCGGACCTGCCGCCCGCCCTCCTCCTCCAGGCGACGGAGGACGCGGCGACCCCGTTCGCGGGCGCGCTCAGCATGCGGGACAAGCTGAAGGGCTCGGCCCTGGTCGTCGAGGAGGGCGGCGGCAACCACGGCATCGCGCTCAGCGGCAACAAGTGCCTCGACGACAAGGTGTCGGCGTACCTGAGGACGGGGCAGGCCGCGGACGCCACCTGCGCCGCCCAGGCGGCCCCGAAGCCGACCGCGGCGACGCGCGCGGTCCCGCCCTCGGCGGGCGGCGCGGCCCTGCACGGCCTGCTCGGCTTCCGGGGCTGATCAGGCGAGCGCGCGCAGTGCGGCCGTCGCCGCCACCGCGAGGCGGGGATGGGACTGGGCGCGGGTGAGGAGTTCGCGTGCGCGGGGGTCGGCGAGGGCGCCGAGCCCCTCCACGCAGGCCAGGGCCACCCGCCAGTACGGGTCGTTCGGGGACAGCAGCCGCGACAGGGTGGTCAGCAGGGCCGGTACGGACTCGGGGGCGCGCAGGGCGGTGAGCAGCCGGACGGGCTGGAGTGCGTAGGCCGTGCGCAGCCCGTTGGTGGCCAGGGCGGCCGCCGCGCGGGCGGTGCGCGGGTCGTCCAGGACGGCGAGCGCCTCGGCGGCGGCCGCGCAGCGGGGCGGGTCCCGGTGGTTGAGCAGCAGGACGAGGGACTCGAAGGCCCGGCGGTCGCCCGCGAGGCCGAGCCGGTACGCGGCCAGTTCGCGGGCCCACAGGGGCAGTCCGGCGGTGGTCAGGGAGGCTGCCAGGTCGTCGGGGCCGGCCGCGAGCAGGACCTCGTACTCGGGGGACTGCCCCGCCTCCGCCCGCAGGCGCTCCAGCACGTCGTTCACGCGGCCACCCTAGGCCGGGGCGGCGGCCGCCACGCCGGGTTCGGGGAGATCCGCGGCGGGCGGTTGATCGATGATCGATGATCGGTACATTTGGGCGGTACAGGTCACATCTCCGCGCGCTGGCGCACCAGTTACCGACGAGTTACTGTCCTCATAACGCAACACGTACGAGGGCGGCCTGGTGACGCAGCCGCCTCGTGCCAGTCGGTTCGTTCTTCGCACGGCGTGACCCCGGGACAGGGTTCCGCCGGTTCCGCCCTCCGGGCCCCCATCCCTCTGGGTCCTCCCGCCGGGCGTCTCCCCTTGGGCCCTCTCCCTCGGGGTTCCTCACCGCACCGCATCCGCACGGCATTGCGTACGGCTTCCCCCACGGGTCTCCGCACGGCATTCCGTACGGCACCAGCGCGCGCTGTGCGCCGCGCGCCCCTCAGTCGTCACCCTCTTCCACTGGAGTCCCTCGATGGACCGTCAGTCCAGTCAGCCCACCCTCCAGACCATCGCCGTCGTCGGCCTCGGCACGATGGGCACCGGCATCGCCGAGGTCCTCGCCCGGGCCGGCCACGAGGTCATCGGCATCGATGTCAGCGAGATCGCCGCCCGCCGCGCCGCCGCCTCCCTCGCCTCGGCCACCGCGCGCTCCGTCACCCGGGAGCGCCTCACCGAGCAGGAGCGGGCGGACGTGCTCGCCCGCTTCCGCACCTTCACCGACCTGGCCGCCGCCGCCGAGGCCGACCTCGTGATCGAGGTCGTGCCCGAGTCGTACGAGGTCAAGCAGCAGGTGTTCCGCGAGCTCGACGCGATCGTGCGCCCCGACACCATCCTGGCGACGGGCACCAACGCCCTCTCGGTGACCCGGCTCGCCGCCGAGTCCCAGCGCCCCGAGCGCGTGCTGGGCCTGCACTTCTTCAACCCGGCACCGGCGATGAAGCTGGTCGAGGTCGTCTCCTGCGTCCTCACCGCGCCGCCGGCCGTGGAGGCGGTCACCGAGCTGGCCCGCGCCCTCGGCAAGGAGCCCGTCGCGGTCGGCGACCGCCCCGGCTTCGTCGCCGACGGCCTGCTCTTCGGCTACCTCAACCAGGCCGCCGCCATGTACGAGGCGAAGTACGCCTCCCGCGAGGACATCGACGCGGCGATGCGGCTCGGCTGCGGTCTGCCCATGGGCCCGCTCGCGCTGCTCGACCTGATCGGCGTGGACACCGCCCGGACCGTCCTGGAGGCCATGTACGCCTCCTCCGGCGACCGGCTGCACGCCCCGGCCCCGATCCTGGGGCAGCTCGCCGCGGCGGGCCTGACCGGGCAGAAGTCGGGCCGCGGGTTCTACACGTACGAGGCGGCCGGCAGCTCCACCGTCGTCCGCGACCTCCAGACCCCGCCGGACGGCTCCCTGCTCGGCAGCGGCCGGCCGGTGAGCTCGGTCGGCGTGGCCGGCTCCGGCACCATGGCGAGCGGCATCGCCCAGGTCTTCGCCCAGGCCGGGTACGACGTGGTGCTGGCCGCCCGCAGCCAGGAGAAGGCGGACGCGGCGAAGGCCGCCATCGGCAAGTCCTTGGGCCGTGCGGTGTCCAAGGGCCGGCTGACGCAGGAGGCCGCGGACCGGACCCTGGACCGGATCGCCCCGGCCGGTTCGCTGGACGCCTTCGCCGAGGTGGACCTGGCCGTGGAGGCCGTCGCCGAGGACCTGGCGGTCAAGCAGGAGCTGTTCGCCACCCTGGACAAGGTCTGCAAGCCGGGTGCGGTGCTCGCCACCACCACCTCCTCGCTGCCGGTGATCGCGGTGGCCCGCGTGACCTCGCGCCCGCAGGACGTGATCGGCATGCACTTCTTCAACCCGGCGCCGGCGATGAAGCTGGTCGAGGTGGTCCGGACCGTCCTGACCGCCGACGACGTGCACGCCACGGTCCGCGAGATCTGCGTGAAGGTGCGCAAGCACCCGGTGGACTGCGGGGACCGGGCCGGCTTCATCGTGAACGCGCTGCTGTTCCCGTACCTCAACAACGCGATCAAGATGGTCGAGCAGCACTACGCCGGCATCGACGAGATCGACGCGGCGATGAAGCTGGGCGGCGGCTACCCGATGGGGCCCTTCGAGCTCCTCGACGTGGTCGGCCTCGACGTCTCGCTGGCCATCGAGAAGGTCCTCCACAAGGAGTTCCGCGACCCCGGCCTGGCCCCGTCCCCGCTGCTGGAGCACCTGGTGGCGGCGGGCTGCCTGGGCCGGAAGACCGGCCGCGGATTCCGTGAGTACGCCCGCCGGTAACCGGTCGGGCCACGAGCCGGATGCGTGGGGAGGGCTGCTCGGGTCCGCCGGACCCTCACGGCGGACTGACCCTCCCGAGCCCAGTGCGGGCTCTCCCCCGCATCCACCCTCACACCCCCCGCAGGCGCGCTCCCCTGCGCGAATGAAGTACTTTCGCTCTATGTCCCAGCCCGCCAAGACCTCGCCCCGCGCCGCCACGGCCTCCGACACCCCGGAGAGCCCGGCCGGCACCAAGGCGGCCGCACAGCGGCTCAAGATGCGCCGCGAGCTCGCCGCCGCGGCCATGGAGCTCTTCGCGACCAAGGGGTACGAGGCGACGACGGTCGACGAGATCGCCGCGACCGCCGGGGTGGCGCGCCGGACCTTCTTCCGGCACTTCCGGTCCAAGGAAGAGGCGATCTTCCCGGACCACGACGACACCCTGACCCGCGCCGAGGCCGTCCTGGACGTGGCGCCGGCGCACGAGCACCCGCTCGACACGGTGTGCCGCGGGATCAAGGAGGTCATGAAGATGTACGCCGCCTCGCCCGCGGTGTCGGTGGAGCGCTACCGGCTGACCCGCGAGGTGCCGGCGCTGCGGGAGCGGGAGATCGCCTCGGTGGCCCGGTACGAGCGGCTGTTCACCCGCTACCTGCTGGCCCACTTCGACGAGACCGACCACCACGACGGCAACGACGATCCGCTGCTGGCCGAGGTGGCCGCCTCCGCGGTGGTGACCGCCCACAACCACGTGCTGCGGCGCTGGCTCCGGGCGGGCGGCCAGGGAGACGTGGAGGCGCAGCTGGACCACGCCTTCTCGATCGTCCGGAAGACCTTCGGGACGGGGATCGGCGCGGGCCGGACCCTGGGTACCGCGCCTGCCGCGCCCGCGGCGGTGCGTACGGAGGGCGAGGTGCTGGTCGCGGTGGCCCGCACGGACGCTCCGCTGGACGAGGTCATGCGGACCATCGAAGAGGCCCTGCGCAACAAGTAGCGACACCTGGAGCGACTCTCGTCACAGCGGCCGCCCCCGTTTCGGGGGCGGCCGCTTTTTTGTGTCCGGAGTATGTCCGGCTTGCCCCTACTCGCCGGTAACTCTGATCGATCATCGCTCATCGGTGCAGGTCAATCGGCAAATGAGAGAAAGTTTTGGCACGCGGTGCCTTGCCGGGTGACACGGGGTGCCATACGTTGAATCTCGTCCGGATGTCCCCGCGCCCCGTGCCCACACCGCACGGAACGCGCCCCGGATGCCTGCGTCACCAGGCCTCGCACGCCCCCCACCACGGGCGTCGCCCAGCACCACCGCACCAGCCGGACCGACGGCACACACCACACGCTCCACGCACCCCGATTACCTCAAGCGCACCCTCATCAGCGCTACGCCGGAGGCTCTACCGTGAAGGACATCCTGGACGCGATTCAGTCGCAGTCCGCCACCGCCGCAGACTTCGCAGCCCTGCCGCTGCCCGACTCGTACCGTGCGATCACCGTGCACAAGGACGAGGCGGAGATGTTCGCGGGGCTGACGACGCGCGAGAAGGACCCGCGCAAGTCCATCCACCTGGACAACGTCCCGGTCCCGGAACTGGGCCCGGGCGAGGCCCTCGTGGCCGTCATGGCCTCGTCGGTCAACTACAACTCCGTGTGGACCTCGATCTTCGAGCCGGTCTCCACCTTCAGCTTCCTGGAGCGCTACGGGCGCCTGTCGGAGCTCACCAAGCGCCACGACCTGCCGTACCACGTCATCGGCTCCGACCTCGCGGGCGTCGTGCTGCGCACCGGCCCCGGCGTCAACGCCTGGAAGCCGGGCGACGAGGTCGTCGCGCACTGCCTCTCGGTCGAGCTGGAGTCCTCCGACGGCCACAACGACACGATGCTCGACCCCGAGCAGCGCATCTGGGGCTTCGAGACGAACTTCGGCGGTCTGGCGGAGATCGCCCTGGTCAAGTCGAACCAGCTGATGCCGAAGCCGGACCACCTCAGCTGGGAGGAGGCCGCCTCGCCCGGCCTGGTCAACTCCACCGCCTACCGCCAGCTGGTCTCCCGCAACGGCGCCGGCATGAAGCAGGGCGACAACGTCCTGATCTGGGGCGCGAGCGGCGGGCTCGGCTCGTACGCCACCCAGTTCGCCCTCGCCGGCGGCGCCAACCCGATCTGCGTGGTCTCCTCCCCCGAGAAGGCCGACATCTGCCGGGCCATGGGCGCGACGGCGGTCATCGACCGCAACGCCGAGGGCTACAAGTTCTGGAAGGACGAGCACACCCAGGACCCGAAGGAGTGGAAGCGCTTCGGCAAGCGCATCCGCGAGCTGACCGGCGGCGAGGACATCGACATCGTCTTCGAACACCCCGGCCGCGAGACCTTCGGCGCGTCCGTCTACGTCACCCGCAAGGGCGGCACCATCACCACCTGCGCCTCGACCTCGGGCTACATGCACGAGTACGACAACCGCTACCTGTGGATGTCGCTCAAGCGCATCATCGGCTCCCACTTCGCGAACTACCGCGAGGCGTGGGAGGCCAACCGCCTGATCGCCAAGGGCAAGATCCACCCCACCCTGTCGAAGGTCTACTCCCTGGAGGAGACCGGCCAGGCCGCCTACGACGTCCACCGCAACCTCCACCAGGGCAAGGTCGGCGTCCTCGCGCTGGCCCCCGAGGAGGGCCTCGGCGTCCGTGACCACGAGATGCGCGCCAAGCACCTCGACGCGATCAACCGCTTCCGCAACGTCTGAGTCGGCTCAAAGGCCATAAGGATCGCCTGAGATGACAGAGCGCCAGAAGGACCGTCCGTGGCTCATGCGGACGTACGCCGGCCACTCCACGGCCGAGGCGTCCAACGAGCTGTACCGCCGCAACCTCGCCAAGGGCCAGACGGGTCTGTCGGTCGCCTTCGACCTGCCGACCCAGACCGGCTACGACCCCGACCACATCCTCGCCCGCGGCGAGGTGGGCCGGGTCGGGGTCCCGGTCTCCCATCTGGGCGACATGCGGCGGCTGTTCCAGGACATACCCCTGGAGCAGATGAACACCTCGATGACGATCAACGCCACCGCCATGTGGCTGCTGGCGCTCTACCAGGTGGCCGCCGAGGAGCAGGGAGCGGACGTCTCCCAGCTCCAGGGCACCACCCAGAACGACATCGTCAAGGAGTACCTCTCGCGCGGGACGCACGTCTTCCCGCCGGGGCCGTCCCTCCGCCTGACGACGGACATGATCGCGTACACGGTCAACCACATCCCCAAGTGGAACCCGATCAACATCTGCTCGTACCACCTCCAGGAGGCCGGGGCCACCCCGGTCCAGGAGATCTCGTACGCCATGTCCACGGCGATCGCGGTCCTCGACTCGGTGCGCGACTCGGGCCAGGTGCCCGAGGAGCGCTTCGGCGAGGTCGTCGCCCGCATCTCCTTCTTCGTGAACGCGGGCGTCCGCTTCATCGAGGAGATGTGCAAGATGCGCGCCTTCGGCCGCATCTGGGACAAGGTCACCCGTGAGCGCTACGGCATCGAGAACGCCAAGCAGCGCCGCTTCCGGTACGGCGTCCAGGTCAACTCGCTCGGTCTGACCGAGGCGCAGCCGGAGAACAACGTCCAGCGCATCGTGCTGGAGATGCTCGCGGTCACCCTCTCCAAGGACGCCCGCGCCCGCGCCGTGCAGCTGCCCGCCTGGAACGAGGCGCTGGGCCTGCCCCGGCCTTGGGACCAGCAGTGGTCGCTGCGCATCCAGCAGGTCCTCGCCCACGAGAGCGACCTGCTGGAGTACGAGGACATCTTCGCCGGATCCCACGTCATCGAGGCCAAAGTCGACTCCCTGGTCGCCGACTGCCTGGCCGAGATCGACCGGATCCAGGAGATGGGCGGCGCCATGGCCGCCGTCGAGTCCGGATACCTGAAGGGCGAGCTGGTCTCCTCGCACGCCGAGCGGCGGGCGCGGATCGAGGCCGGCGAGGACAAGATCGTCGGTGTCAACTGCTTCCAGCAGACCGAGGAGAACCCCCTCACGGCCGACCTGGACGGCGCCATCATGACGGTCGACCCGGCGGTGGAGGCGCTCACCGTCGAGCGCATCGTCCGCTGGCGGGCGGAGCGTCAGGAGTCCTCGGACCGGCAGGGGAACGGTGATCCCTTCGTCTTCCCCACCACCCAGCAGGCCCTGGAGCGCCTCAAGGAGGCCGCGGCCGGCACCGAGAACCTGATGGAGGCCACCCTGGAGTGCGCCCGGGCCGGTGTCACCACGGGCGAGTGGTCGAGCGCCCTGCGCGAGGTGTTCGGCGAGTTCCGCGCCCCGACGGGGGTCTCCTCGGCCCCCGTCGCCGTCACCGCCGAGCCCGGCACCCCGATGCACGAGGTCCGCGAGAAGGTGGCCCGTACGGCCGACGAGCTCGGCTCGGGCCGACTGCGCCTGCTGGTCGGCAAGCCGGGCCTGGACGGGCACTCCAACGGCGCCGAGCAGATCGCCGTCCGGGCCCGCGACGCCGGCTTCGAGGTGGTCTACCAGGGCATCAGGCTGACCCCGGAGGAGATCTCCTCCGCGGCGCTGGCCGAGGACGTGCACTGCGTGGGACTGTCCATCCTGTCCGGTTCGCACAGCGCCCTCGTCCCGGACGTCCTGGAGCGGCTCCGTCTGGCGGGGGCGGGTGACATCCCCGTCATCGTCGGCGGCATCATTCCGAACGCGGACGCCGTGGCGCTGAAGGCGGCCGGCGTCGCCGCCGTCTTCACCCCGAAGGACTTCGGCATCACGGAGATCATCGGACGTATCGTCGACGAGATCCGCAAAGCGAACAAGCTCGACCCCCTTCACGACACCGCACACCTTGCAAGCACGGAGGTCCCCGCATGACCACGCCTGTCCACCCGGTGAACCGTCTCCGCCCGCGCCGCTCCTGCCTCGCGGTGCCCGGCTCGAACCCGCGGTTCCTCGAGAAGGCCCAGGGCCTCCCGGCCGACCAGGTCTTCCTGGACCTGGAGGACGCCTGCGCGCCGCTCGCCAAGGAAGGCGCCCGCCACACGATCGTGGACGCGCTGAACAACGGCGACTGGACGGGCAAGACCCGGGTCGTGCGCGTCAACGACTGGACCACGCACTGGACGTACCGCGACGTCATCACGGTGGTCGAGGGCGCCGGCCAGAACCTCGACTGCATCATGCTGCCGAAGGTTCAGGACGCCCAGCAGGTCGTGGCCCTGGACCTGCTGCTGACGCAGATCGAGAAGACCATGGGCTTCGAGGTCGGCAAGATCGGCATCGAGGCGCAGATCGAGAACGCCAAGGGCCTGGTGAACGTCGACGAGATCGCCGCCGCCTCGCCCCGGCTGGAGACCATCATCTTCGGCCCGGCCGACTTCATGGCCTCCATCAACATGAAGTCGCTGGTCGTGGGCATGCAGCCGCCCGGCTACGGCGCGGACGCCTACCACTACATCCTGATGCGGATCCTGATGGCGGCCCGCATGCACAACCTGCAGGCGATCGACGGCCCCTTCCTCCAGATCCGTGACGTGGACGCCTACCGCGAGGTGGCCGGCCGGGCGGCGGCGCTGGGCTTCGACGGCAAGTGGGTGCTGCACCCGGGCCAGGTCGACGCGGCCAACGAGGTCTTCTCCCCCTCGCAGGAGGACTACGACCACGCCGAGCTGATCCTCGACGCGTACGACTGGTGCACCTCGGAGGCCGGCGGCAAGAAGGGCTCCGCGATGCTCGGCGACGAGATGATCGACGAGGCCAGCCGCAAGATGGCCCTGGTCATCGCGGGCAAGGGCCGGGCCGCCGGCATGCAGCGCACCACCAAATTCGAGATCCCGGAGGCCTGACCGCCATGCAGTTCGGACGCACGTACGAAGAGTTCGAGGTCGGGGCGGTCTACAAGCACTGGCCCGGAAAGACCGTCACCGAGTACGACGACCACCTCTTCTGTCTGCTGACCATGAACCACCACCCGCTCCACATGGACAGCAATTACGCGGAGAACACGACCGACTTCGGCAAGAACGTGGTCGTGGGCAACTACATCTACTCGCTGCTGCTCGGCATGTCCGTGCCGGACGTCTCCGGTAAGGCCATCGCCAACCTGGAGATCGAGTCGCTGCGGCACGTGGCGCCGACCTTCCACGGCGACACGATCTACGGCGAGACCACGGTCCTCGACAAGACGCCGTCGAAGTCGAAGAACGACCGCGGCATCGTCTACGTGGAGACCAAGGGCTACAAGCAGGACGGCACCCTCGTCTGCGTCTTCCGGCGCAAGGTGATGGTCCCGACCGAGACGTACATCAAGGAGCGCGGCGGCGAGCAGCCCGGCCGCCCCCAGCTGAAGACCCAGGAGAAGTAGCCATGGCCCGACTCGCCCAGACCGCCGGGCTCACGGACGTCCAGCGGGAGATCCTGAAGACCGTCCGGGAGTTCGTCGACAAGGAGATCATCCCGGTCGCGACCGAGCTGGAGCACCGCGACGAGTACCCGCAGCAGATCGTCGACGGTCTCAAGGAGCTCGGCCTCTTCGGCCTGATGATCCCGGAGGAGTACGGCGGCCTGGGTGAGTCCCTTCTCACGTACGCCCTGTGCGTCGAGGAGATCGCGCGGGGCTGGATGTCCGTCTCGGGCATCATCAACACCCACTTCATCGTGGCGTACATGCTCAAGCAGCACGGCACCCAGGAGCAGAAGGACCACTTCCTTCCCCGGATGGCGCTGGGCGAGGTGCGCGGCGCGTTCTCGATGTCCGAGCCGGCGCTGGGCTCCGACGTGTCGGCCATCTCGTCGAAGGCGGTGAAGGACGGCGACGAGTACGTCCTCAACGGCCAGAAGATGTGGCTGACGAACGGCGGCAGCTCCACCCTGGTGGCCGTTCTGGTCCGAAGTGACGAAGGCCACCCCGAGGGCACGGCGCCCCACAAGTCGATGACGACCTTCCTCGTCGAGAAGGAGCCGGGCTTCGGTGAGGTCCGTCCCGGTCTGACCATCCCGGGCAAGATCGACAAGATGGGCTACAAGGGCGTCGACACGACCGAGCTCATCATGGACGGACTGCGCATTCCGGCCAATCGGGTCCTCGGAGGCCAGACGGGCCGAGGGTTTTACCAAATGATGGACGGGGTCGAGGTCGGCCGCGTGAACGTGGCGGCGCGTGGCTGTGGCGTCGCTCAGCGTGCTTTCGAGCTGGGTGTCTCTTATGCCCAGCAACGTCACACTTTCGGCAAGGCGATCGCCGAACACCAGGCCATTCAGTTCAAGCTGGCCGAGATGGCTACCAAGGTCGAAGCCGCCCATGCGATGATGGTGAATGCAGCGCGCAAAAAGGACTCTGGGGAACGAAACGACCTCGAAGCAGGGATGGCGAAGTACCTCGCCTCCGAGTACTGCAAAGAGGTGGTCGAGGACGCCTTCCGCATTCACGGCGGATACGGGTTCTCGAAGGAGTACGAGATCGAGCGCCTCTACCGGGAGGCTCCGATGCTGCTGATCGGTGAAGGTACCGCCGAGATCCAGAAAATGATCATCGGGCGACGCCTGCTCGAGGAGTACCGACTCCAGGGCTGAAAGTCCCTTTTGCGGCGAATCATCCATGGGTTCGTCGCGAAAGGGTCACTGCCAGTCACTGGCCGACGGTCATCGACTCGGCTTCTGGCTTGCCCAGTTGTTGCGTGCAACCGATAGCATTCCAGTAAAGCCGCCGTCCCGTCCCCCTGTTTGCGGCGCGGCAATCACCCGCTACGAAGGTCATCCATGCCCCACAGCCAAACCTCTGCACCTCGCGACAGCCTCCTTGGCGTACGCCTCGCGCGCGGAGCATCGCCGTGGCTTCTGCCGACCGTCGCCACCGCGGCGCTCAGCCTCACCCGGGCCCGCAAGTCCGGACGCTGGGCCGCGGCGGCCGTGCCCGCCACCGCGCTCGCCGCGGGCATGCTGTGGTTCTTCCGCGACCCCGAGCGTGAGATCGCTCAGGGCCGTGTCATCTCCCCCGCCGACGGTGTGGTGCAGAGCATCATGCCGTGGAAGGACGGACGGACCCGGGTCGCGATCTTCATGAGCCCGCTGAACGTCCACGTCAACCGCGCGCCCCTCGCGGGCACGGTGACGTCCGTGGAGCACATCCCCGGCGGATTCGTCCCGGCGTTCAACAAGGAGAGCGAGAACAACGAGCGCGTTGTCTGGCACTTCGACACCGAGCTCGGCGACATCGAGATGGTGCAGATCGCCGGCGCCGTCGCCCGTCGCATCGTCCCGTACCTGCCGGCCGGCACCAAGGTGGAGCAGGGCGAACGCATCGGTCTGATCCGCTTCGGGTCCCGCGTCGACATCTACCTCCCCGAGGGTGTCGAGGTCGCGGTCGAGGTCGGTCAGGCCACCACCGCGGGGGTGACACGAATTGACCGTGACTGACCCTGAGACTCCGGCCGCCGGCTGGGTGCCCGAGCCTGCCGAGGAGGAGTCCGCCGAGGACGACATGCCGCTCTCGCTGCGGCTGTCGATAGCGGACACCCTCACGCTCGGCAACGCGACGTGCGGATTCATGGCGGTGTACTTCACCACCACCGGGATCCTCATCCCGCACCTCACCGGCAGTGGCGAGTCGGGCATGGCCCGCAACAGCGCCGCGACGGCAGTGATACTGATGCTGCTCGCCGCGGTCTTCGACCTCTTCGACGGCATCGTGGCCCGCAAGCTGCGCAGCTCGCCGATGGGTGCCGAGCTGGACAACCTCTCCGACCTGATCAGCTTCGGCCTGGCCCCGGCCTACTTCGTGCTCGTCTACGGCATGGTCGCCGTGGACGCGCACCAGAAGATGTCGGCGCTGGCCGCGATCGTGGTGCTGCTCGCCGTGGTGCTGCGACTCGCGAGATTCAGCTGCGTGACGATGAAGGACGGCATGTTCCAGGGCATGCCGAGCCCCTTCGGCGCGCTCACGGTCGTCTCGATCGTGCTGCTGGAGCTGCCGTTCGTGCCGACCCTGCTGGCGATCATCGGGGTGGCCTGGCTGATGGTGAGCCGCGTCGAGTACCCGAAGCCGCGGGGCGTTCTCGCCGTGGCGATGCTGTGCTGGATCATCAGCGCGATGGGGCTGCTGGCGGCCTGGGCGTTCGACGCCCCGGGCGGTCAGCTGCTGCTCCAGACCGGCTGCGCCCTGCAGATCGCGATGGCGGCGACCATTCCGCTGTTCGCGACGACCCGCCGGGCGAACACGTTCCGCCACAACCGCCGCGAGGCCCGCGCCGCGACGCTGCGCTGAGCTCGGCTGTGAATGAGGGCCCCGGATGCCGATGGCATCCGGGGCCCTCTGCCGTTTCCCGGGGGCCGGGGCCGGGGCCCGGCGTAGCCTTGATGTCGGAAAACCGCCAGCCGCAGGCGTCGTCGCCCCGGATCCTGGAGCCATGCACACCGATACCGAGCGCTGCGTAAGGGCCGTGCAGTCGAAGGACGCCCGCTTCGACGGCTGGTTCTTCACCGCCGTGCTGACCACCCGGATCTACTGCCGGCCCAGCTGCCCCGCCGTGCCGCCGAAGGTCGAGAACATGACCTTCCTGCCCAGCGCCGCCGCCTGTCAGCAGGCCGGGTTCCGGGCCTGCAAGCGGTGCCGGCCCGACACCAGCCCCGGCTCGCCGGAGTGGAACGCACGGGCCGACGCCGTCGCACGCGCGATGCGGCTGATCCAGGACGGGGTCGTCGACCGGGAGGGCGTACCGGGCCTCGCGACGAGGCTCGGGTACTCCACCCGCCAGGTGGAGCGGCAGCTCAACGCCGAGCTCGGGGCCGGTCCGCTCGCGCTGGCCAGGGCCCAGCGCGCGCAGACCGCCCGGCTGCTCATCGAGACCTCCGAGCTGCCCATGGGCGACGTGGCCTTCGCGGCCGGCTTCTCCTCCATCCGCACCTTCAACGACACCGTCCGCGAGGTCTTCGCCCTGTCCCCGAGCGACCTGCGGGAGCGGGCCGTGAAGGCCGGCCGCCACAAGAACGACCCGCCCCGGATCCCGGGGACGATCAGCCTGCGGCTGCCGTTCCGGACCCCCCTGAACCCCGACAACCTCTTCGGGCACCTCGCCGCGACCGCCGTCCCCGGCGTCGAGGAGTGGCGCGACGGCGCCTACCGCCGCACCCTGCGCCTCCCCCACGGCACCGGGGTCGTCGCCCTGACCCCGCAGCCCGACCACATCGGCTGCCGCCTCGCCCTGACCGACCTGCGCGACCTCACGATCGCCATCAGCCGCTGCCGGTGGATGCTCGATCTGGACGCCGACCCGGAGGCGGTCGACGAGCAGCTGCGCTCCGACCCGCTGCTGGCCCCGCTCGTGGACAAGGCCCCCGGGCGCCGGGTCCCCCGTACGGTCGACGCGCAGGAGTTCGCCGTACGGGCGGTCCTGGGCCAGCAGGTCTCCACCGCGGCGGCGCGCACGCACGCGGCCCGGCTGGTGACCGCGTACGGCGAGCGCGTCGAGGACCCGCTGGGCGGGCTGACGCACCTCTTCCCCTCCCCTGAGGCGCTCGCCGCCCTGGATCCGGAGGCCCTGGCCCTGCCGCGCAGCCGCCGCACGACGCTGACCACCCTGGTCTCGGCGCTCGCGGACGGTTCGCTGCCGCTCGGCTTCGACAGCGACTGGGAGGCGGCGCGGGCGCAGCTGTCGGCGCTGCCCGGCTTCGGCCCGTGGACCACCGAGATCATCGCGATGCGGGCGCTCGGCGACCCGGACGCGTTCCTGCCCTCCGATCTGGGGGTGCGGCGGGCGGCGCAGGGGCTCGGGCTGCCGGCCGGCCCCGCCGCGCTGACCGCCCGCGCGGCCGCCTGGCGGCCCTGGCGCGCGTACGCCGTCCAGTACCTGTGGGCCACCGACGCCCACCCGATCAACCACCTGCCCGTCTGAGGAGCACACCATGCGAGACACCGTGATCAGCGGCAAGCAGCACGCCGTCGTCGAGAGCCCCTACGGCCCGCTCACCCTGGTCGCCACGGACGGCGTCCTCAGCGGCCTCTACATGACGGAGCAGCGCCACCGGCCGGCCGAGGAGTCCTTCGGGGAGCGGATCGCCGCCGCCGAGGAGCCGTTTCCCGAAGTCGTGCGCCAGCTGGCCGCGTACTTCGCCGGAGAGCTCACCGAGTTCGACCTGCCGCTCCGTCTGGAGGGCACCGATTTCCAGCGCAGCGTCTGGGAGCAGCTCGTACGGATCCCGTACGGAGAGACGTGGTCGTACGGGGAGCTCGCGGCCAGGCTGGGCAAGCCGAACGCCTCGCGCGCGGTGGGTCTGGCCAACGGCAAGAACCCGGTCGGCATCATCGTGCCGTGCCACCGGGTGATCGGCGCCGCGGGCGGCATGACCGGCTACGGCGGCGGGCTCGACCGGAAGGTGCGGCTGCTGGCCTTCGAGTCCGGAGCGCCGCTCCAGGACCGGCTGCTCTAGGCCCCGCCCCCGCCCCGGCCCTGGCGGCCCCGCTCCGCATGCGCACGCGTCGCGGCGGGCGTATGAAGGAAGGACCGTTACAAGATCGGAGCCGGCATGGACGACTACCCGCTTCTCAACATCTTCTGGACGATGTTGTGGCTGTTCCTGTGGATCATGTGGTTCTTCCTGCTCTTCAAGGTCATCACGGACCTGTTCCGTGACCACAGCCTCAACGGCTGGGCGAAGGCGGGATGGCTCATCTTCGTGCTCCTGCTGCCGTTCCTCGGCGTGTTCGTCTACCTCATCGCGCGCGGGAGGAGCATGGGCGAGCGGGATCTGAAGCAGGCCCAGGACAACGAGGCGGCCTTCCGGCAGTACGTCCAGAAGACGGCGGGCCCCGCCGGCGGTTCGGCGGACGAGCTGCACAAGCTGTCCGCCCTGAAGGACAAGGGCGACATCACCCAGGAGGAGTTCGACCGCGCGAAGGCCAAGCTCCTGGCCTGACCCGCCCCCTGCGGGGTCAGACGACGAGGAGCGGGACGAGCAGCGCGAAGGCCGCGCCCGCCTCCACGGCGTAGCCGTAGAGCGAGGGGTGCTGGACGGGGGCGGCGAGCAGGACCACGCTCTGCTGGGCGGCGGCCGCCGCCACCCAGTCGGCGTCGGCCCCCAGGTTGCCCTCGTACCAGCCCTCGCAGGAGCCGGGACCGCTGACGGCGAGCAGGTCGTCCTCGCGGCGGTACAGGGCCCGCCATTCGGCGGCGGGCACGGACCAGCCGTCGAAGTCGGTGAACCGGGACCAGCCGCCCTCGCGGATGGCGGTGTCGAACATCCAGACCGGCATCCCCTCGGGGGTCACCTCGCCGGCGGACTGCTGGTCGGTCGTGAAGTGGACCATGGGAAGGGCGTCGGGCCCGTCGGCGGTACTGGGCCAGGCGTACATCGTGATCATCAGCTGCTTCTGTCCTGCTCGAAGTAGGCCTCGTGTTTACGAAGCGCCCGGGCGGCGACCGTTCTCCAGTTCCACGGTGCCCTCGCCCGACCGGATGACCCGGCAGGCCTCTTCGGTGCGCCGGCCGAGCGATCCGGGGAGGTAGGCGGTGAGGTCGGCGGGGTCGACCAGCCGCCAGGAGATCAGCTCCTCCTCCTGGAGCTTGATCGAGGCGAGCTGTCCCGCGTCGAGCACGCCGCCGTCGTAGACGTACGCGACCAGCGGCGGGCGGCCCTCGCCGAGGGACCAGTCGACCGCGAGCAGCCGGCCGAGCGGGAGGTCGAGGCCGATCTCCTCGGCGCTCTCGCGGCGGGCGGCGGTGCGCGGCGACTCACCCTGGTCCGACTCGACGGTGCCGCCCGGCAGGGTCCATCCCTCGCGGTAGTTGGGCTCGACGAGCAGGACCCTGCCCTCGGCGTCCCGGTAGAGGGCGGCCGCGCCGGCCAGCACCCGGGGCAGGCTCGCGATGTACGTGGCGAAGTCATCCGTGGTGGTCACGCCGCCACCCTACCGAGATCACGCACCGGGGCCGCCGGGCCCGTCCTCGCGGTCACGGCCCTTGGACTCGGCGACGCGCCGCAGCCGGGCGTGACGGTCGGGCCCCTGCTCGGTGAGGGCGTCGCCGACCATGGCCCGGACGGCGTCCCGCATGCCGTGCAGGGCGTGGTGGCGGGCGGGTCCGGCGCCGGGGTCCTCGCGGAGTTCCTTCACCAGGGCCCAGCAGAGCAGCAGCGTGGCGATGACGAAGGGCAGGGCGACCAGGATGGTGGCCGTCTGCAGGGACTTCAGGCCGCCCGCGACGAGCAGCACGGCGGCGACGGCCGCCATGAGCGGTGCTCGACGCGGTGTCGAAGGAGTCCTTGCCGAGGGCCGCCCAGGCGACGACGGCCAGCACGGCGATCACGCCCACGGTGACGACGGTGTGGTCGGGCGCGCCGTCCCCGGGGCCGTCGGATCCCCCTCCCGGGGCGTCCGGACGTGGCTGTCCCAGTGATTCCGCGCTCACGCGGCCACACTATGCAGGCGTATATCCCTATTTAGGGGCATGGCGCGCCGGATGTGACCCAGGCCACTCGTGGGCATAGGAGGATCCTCCGGATAAGCTCATGGCGGCGCGACTGCACTGTTCGATAGCAAGGGAATAGCAAGGTGACGGACGGAGCAGTAACTGAGGCCGCGCGCGTGCTCATCGCCGCGGACAAATTCAAGGGCTCGCTCACGGCGCTTCAGGTCGCGGAGCGGGTGACGGCCGGGCTCCGCTCGGCGGTACCGGGCGTGGAGATCGAGACCCTCCCCGTCGCGGACGGCGGCGACGGTACGGTCGCGGCCGCCGTGGCAGCCGGTTTCGAGCGCCGGGAGGTACGGGTCACCGGCCCCCTCGGCGACCAGGTCACGGCCGCTTTCGCGCTGCGCGAGGGCACCGCGGTGGTCGAGATGGCGGAGGCCTCCGGGCTGCAGCTGCTGCCGGCGGGCACCTTCGCCCCGCTGACGGCGACCACGTACGGCTCGGGCGAGCTGCTGAAGGCCGCGCTGGACGCGGGCGCGCGCTCGATCGTCTTCGGTGTGGGCGGCAGCGCCACCACCGACGGCGGCGCCGGCATGCTGGCCGCGCTGGGCGCGGTGTTCCTGGATGCGAACGGCGAACCGGTCGGTCCGGGCGGCGGCGCGCTGGCCGATCTGGCCTCGGCCGACCTGTCGGGCGTGGACCCGCGCTTCGCCGACGTGGAGTTCGTCCTCGCGAGCGACGTGGACAACCCGCTGACCGGCCCGAAGGGCGCCCCGGCGGTCTACGGCCCGCAGAAGGGCGCCTCGCCCGAGGACGTGGCGAAGCTCGACGCGGCGCTGGCGCACTTCGCGGTGGTGCTGGAGAAGTCGATCGGCGCGAAGGCCGCCGAGTGCGCGGTGCTCCCGGGTGCGGGCGGCGCGGGCGGCATCGGCTACGGCGCCCTGCTGCTCGGTGCCACGTTCCGTCCCGGCATCGAGCTGATGCTGGAGGTGCTGGGCTTCGCGCCGGCCCTGGAGCGGGCCACGCTGGTCATCACGGGTGAGGGCTCGCTGGACGAGCAGACCCTGCACGGCAAGGCTCCGGCGGGCGTCGCGGCCGCGGCGCGCGCGGCGGGCAAGCCGGTGGTGGCGGTCTGCGGCCGGCTGCTGCTGAGCCAGGAGGCCCTGGAGGCCGCCGGTATCCGCAAGGCCTACCCGCTCACCGACCTGGAGCCCGACCCGGCGAAGTCCATCCCGAACGCGGGTCCCCTGCTGGAGCAGGTCGCCGCCAACATCGCCGCCGACGTCCTCTGA
This sequence comes from Streptomyces sp. NRRL F-2580, assembly GCF_000720115.1. Classification (GTDB taxonomy): domain Bacteria; phylum Actinomycetota; class Actinomycetes; order Streptomycetales; family Streptomycetaceae; genus Streptomyces. The sequence continues at coordinate 160,740 of NZ_JOIR01000019.1, read as the reverse complement.
CCCGCCCGGCGCGGCCCCCGGGGCCCGGACCCCCGCCCCGGGGGTCCGGGCCCCGGCCGTACGGGAGGCGGGCGCGGCGGAGGCCCGGAGAACGCCGGGAGATCCCCGGGAGCGGCCGAACGCCCGTCTCACGGGGCCCGGCAGCCGCCCCCAAACGCCTGGACAGTGTTAGAAATGGCTCATGACCGGACGTAATGGTCGCCAGGCGACCGGGTGGGGCTCGCGCCTGCTCGGGCGCCCGTCCCTGGGGGCGCACAGTGTCGCCGGTCAGGTCTTCGCGCTCCAGGCGGTCATCGTGGTGCTGCTGATCGCCGCTGCCGTGGCGGCCCTGGTGGTCCAGGCCCGGTACGACAGCGAGCGCGACGCGCGCCACCGCTCGCTGGCGGTCGCCGAGGGCTTCGCCCACTCCCCCGGGCTCGCGGCGGCGCTGGCCTCGCGGAATCCGACCGCCACGCTCCAGCCGCTGGCCGAGGCCGCCCGCCGGGCCTCGGGGGTCGACTTCGTCGCCGTGATGTCCACCGACGGGGTCCGCTACACCGACTCGCGGCCCGAACTGATCGGCCGGCGGGCCACCGGCGACCTCAGCCGCGCCGTCTCCGGCCAGTCCTTCACGGAGACCTTCACGGGCGAGCCGAGCAGCGCCGTCCGGGCCGTGGTCCCCGTGCGGAACGCCGAGGGCGCCGTCGTCGGCCTGGTCGGCACCGGCATCGAGGTCGCGAACGTCTCCATGGTGGTCGAGGGCCAGCTACCGCTCCTCCTCGGCGCCGCCGTGGGCGGCCTGCTGCTCGGCACCGCGGGCGCCGCCCTGGTCAGCCGTCGGCTGCGGCGTCAGACCCGGGGCCTCGGCCCCGCCGAGATGACCCGGATGAACGAGCACCACGAGGCCGTGCTGCACGCCGTGCGCGAGGGCGTGCTCATCATCAGCGCGGACCACCGGCTCGTCCTCGCCAACGACGAGGCCCGCCGCCTCCTCGACCTCACCCCGGACTCCGAGGGACGCGCCGTCGCCGACCTCGGTCTCGACCCGCGCACCACCGAGCTGCTCGCCTCCGGCCGGGTCGTGACGGACCACGTGCACCTGGCGGGCGACCGGCTGCTCGCGGTCAACGTACGGCCGACCAAGCCGTACAAGGGCCGCCCCACCGGCAGCGTCGTGACCCTGCGCGACTCCACCGAGCTCGCGGCGCTCTCCGGCCGGGCCGAGGTGGCCCGCAGCAGGCTCCAGCTGCTGTACGACGCCGGGGTGCGGATCGGGACGACCCTGGACGTGGCCCGGACCGCGGAGGAGTTGTCGGAGGTCGCGGTCCCGCGCTTCGCGGACTTCGTGACGGTGGAGCTGCTGGAGCCGGTGCTGCGCGGTGACGAACCCTCCGGCGTCTACACCGAGATGCGCCGGGCGGCCATCTCGGGCGTGCGCACCGACTCGCCGCTCCAGCCGGTCGGCGACGTCATCCGCTTCGTCGTGCCGACGGCACCGATGGCGGCGGCCCTGGACGCCGGGCACGCGGTGCTCGCGCCCGATCTGAACGCGGCCATGGGCTGGCGGGCCCAGGACGAGACCGGGACCCGCGAGGCCCTCGACTACGGCCTGCACTCGCTGATCTCCGTACCGCTCCAGGCGCGGGGCGTGGTCCTGGGCATGGCCAACTTCTGGCGGGCCGACACCCCGGAGGCCTTCGACGAGGAGGACCTGTCCTTCGCGGAGGAGCTGGGTGCGCGCGCGGCCGTCTCCATCGACAACGCCCGCCGCTTCACCCGCGAGCACGCGATGGCCGTGACCCTCCAGCGCAGCCTGCTGCCGCGGGTGCTGCCCGAGCAGAACGCCGTGGAGGTGGCCTTCCGCTATCTGCCCGCGATGGCGGGGGTGGGCGGGGACTGGTTCGACGTGATCCCGCTGCCGGGCGCCCGGGTGGCCCTGGTCGTCGGGGACGTCGTCGGGCACGGGGTGCACGCGGCGGCCACCATGGGGCGGCTGAGGACCGCCGTGCACAACTTCTCCACTCTGGACCTGCCGCCCGACGAGCTGCTGGGGCACCTGGACGAGCTGATCAACCGGATCGACCAGGACGAGACCGGGGGCGGCCGGGACGGGGACGGGGAAGACCCGCAGGGGGTGCCCGAGCCGGCCGCCATCACCGGCGCCACCTGTCTCTACGCGGTCTACGACCCGGTCTCCGGGCGGTGCGCGATGGCCAGCGCCGGGCACCCCGGGCCCGCGCTGATCCGTCCCGACGGCCGGGTGGAGTTCCCCGAGCTGCCCGCAGGTCTCCCGCTCGGCGTGGGGGGCATGCCCTTCGAGGCCACCGAGTTCACGCTGCCCGAGGGCAGCCGGCTGGTGCTGTTCACCGACGGCCTCGTGGAGGACCGCGACCGGGACTTCGACGCCGGCCTGCGGCTGCTCGGCGAGACGCTGTCGCGGCCCGGCCGCAGCCCGGAGCAGGCCTGCGCGGACGTGCTCGCGGTGATGCTGTTCCCGGTGCCGAGCGACGACATCGCCCTGCTGATCGCCGACACCCGGCGGCTGGAGGCCGACCGGATCGCCGAGTGGGAGGTGCCCGGCGAGCCCTCGGCCGTCTCGCGGGTGCGCAACGCGGGCTCCGCGCAGCTCGCCGCCTGGGGGCTGGAGGAGGTCTCCTTCACGACCGAGCTGATCCTCAGCGAGCTGATCACCAACGCCATCCGCTACGGGAGCGCGCCCGTCCGGGTCCGGCTGCTGCGCGACCGCACCCTCATCTGCGAGGTCTCCGACGGCAGCAGCACCTCCCCGCACCTGCGGTACGCGGCCACCACCGACGAGGGCGGCCGGGGGCTGTTCCTCGTCGCGCAGTACGCCGAACGGTGGGGCACCCGCTACACCGACCGCGGCAAGGTCATCTGGGCCGAGCTGCCCCTGACCGGGGGCGGGGAGCCGCAGGAGCCGGACCCGCCGGACCTGGACGCCCTGGAGGACATGGCGTGGTGACCGTACCGGCCGCCGTCACACCGGCCGGGTACGGGCCAGCAGCATCGCCACGTCGTCCTGCTGGGCGCACGGCAGCAGGGAGCGCAGGATCCCGTCGCACAGCTCCTCCAGCGGCTGCTCCGGCCGGCGCAGGGCCTGCGCCAGCTGGTCCATGCCCTGGTCGAGGTCCCGGTCCCGGGCCTCGATGAGGCCGTCGGTGTAGAGCACGAGCAGGCTCCCCGCCGGCAGCCGCACCTCCTCGGTGCGGAACTCCTGCCCGCCGGTGCCCAGCGGGGTGCCGGGCGGCCCGTCGAGGAAGGAGACGGTCCCGTCGGTGGCGACCACGGCGGGCGGCGGATGCCCGGCGCGGGCGATGACGCAGCCGCCGGACTCCGGGTCGTACACGGCGTACACGCAGGTCGCCATCTCGTCCTCGCCCAGGTCGGCCACCACGGCGTCGAGCGAGCCGAGCATGCGCTCCGGGGACACCTCGTGGCGCGCGAGGGTCCGTACCGCCGTGCGCAGCTGTCCCATGACGGCCGCCGCGTGGACCCCGTGGCCCATGACGTCGCCGATGACCAGTCCGGTCCGGCCGCCGGCCAGGGGGATGACGTCGAACCAGTCGCCGCCGACGTCGTGGTCGCTGGCCGGCAGGTAGCGCCCGGTGAGCACCAGGCCGGGGACCTCGGGCAGCGCGCTGTTGGTGAGGCTGCGCTGGAGGGTCAGGGCCGCCTCCCGCTGGCGGGTGTACATCCGGGCGTTGTCGATGTTGAGGGCCGCGCGGGCGACCAGCTCGTCGACGAGTACGCAGTCCTGCTCGTCGAAGGGCTCCCGGTCGCGCGTGCGCGTCACGGTGACCGTGCCGAGTACGGTGCCGCGCGCGACCAGCGGGACCAGCCGCGCCGAGCCCAGGGTGGCGAGGTAGGCGCGCAGGGCGTCGGCGCGCGGGGAGGTGATCAGTGCCGGGATGTCGGACACGTAGAGGTTCATGGGCCGGCCCTCCGTGACGACCCGCTCGTAATGCGTGCCCACGGGGATCTGGAAGGTCTGGCCGGCGGTGAGCTTGGCGGTGGGGGCCGTCGGGTCGGGGAAGCGGGCCGCCAGGCGGCGCAGGACCCCGCGGGTGGAGGCGGCGGGCGCGGCGCCCTCGTCGGGGCCCAGGACCGCCTCCAGGAGCTGTACGTCGGCTGAGTCCGCGAGCTGCGGCACCAGCACGTCGACGATCTCCTCGGCCGTCCGGTGGAGGTCCAGGGTCGTTCCGATGCGGGTGCCCGCCTCCGCCAGCAGCTCGAACCGGCGCTGGGCCCGTCCGGCGTCGGCCTGCGCCCGCTCGGCCTCGGTGATGTCGATGAGGGAGGCGATCACCCCGAGGGCCCGGCCGGAGCCGTCGAGCAGCGGGGCGTACGAGCAGGACCAGGTCCGGTCGTGCTCGGGGTCGGCGGGGGTCCGCCCGGTGCGGCGGACGTCGACGACCGCGGTGCCCCGGTCGAGGACCTGCCGCATCGTCGCCTCCAGGGCGACGGCGTTGACCCCGGGCACCACCTCGGTGAGCCGTCGGCCGACGTGCTCGGCGGCGCAGACGCCGTTCATCCGGGCCAGCGCGTCGTTGACCCGGAGGAAGCGCAGGTCGGGGCCGAGGGTGGCGAGGCCGATGGGCGACTGCGTGAAGAGGCTCTGGAGGGCGGCGAGCGAGTCCCGCATGTGGAGGACCTCGGAGGTCTCCACGGCGATGAGCAGGGCGCCCGTACGGCCCCGCGGGTCGACGGCGGGCACGATCCACATCTCCATGGGGACGCGGTGGCCGTCGCGGTGGCGCACGGGCAGGGTGCCGACGACGGTCTCGCCGGCCTGGACGCGCCGGGTCAGCTGGTCGGCGAGCTCCCGGTTGGCGTCGGGGACGAGGACGGCGGTGCCGAGGCGGCCGATGATGTCCTCGGGACGGTGCCCGAGCAGGTCCTGGGCGGCCAGCGACCATTCGACGACGCGACCGTCGGCGTCCTCGCGCCACAGGGCGATCGGCAGCAGCTCGCGGAGCACGCCCGCGTACCCGACAGCCGCCACCGGCTGTTCCGGCACCTCGCTCGTCGACTGGTAAGTGTCCAATGCACCGACCTCACCCCGGGGGGCTGATTCCTACCGGTTCACCCTATCCGAGGCATCGGCGCGGGGCCTCCAGACTTCGGCTGAACCCCGGGCGGCTTCCGGGGCCGGCGCATCCGCGCACATTTCGGCGGCAATGCCGCTTCACGCCAACTCTCCATTTTTCCAGGAGGGTTGCGATTGCTCTGACCTATGTTCTCTGGGGCACATCCCGTCGCTCCAGGAGGTCAGATTGCAGTCCAGGCGCTTATTCGCCTTTCCACGCCTGTTACGCCGTTCCCACCTGCTCATAGCCTTCGGCCTCGGCTCGCTTCTGATCGGCCTGACCCCGTGGCTCGGGGTCTCCAGCACGGCGGCCGGCCGGGCCCCGGCTCCCCGGCCCACGCCCGTGCCCCAGGACCAGCAGTCGGCGAAGCAGTCACCGCACCACGGCATCGCGCCGGCGAACGCCATGGAACCCACGGCTCCCGTCCTCGACCGGACCGGATGGACGGCCACCGCGAGCGACGAGGAGACCGCCGGCGAGAACGGCCGCGCGGCCAACGTGCTCGACGGCAACACGAGCACCCTCTGGCACAGCAAGTGGAGCGGCACGCCCACCCCGCCGCCGCACGTCCTCACCATCGACATGCGGCAGACCTCGGTCGTCTCCGCACTCGTCTACCGACCCCGCACGAACGGGCCCAACGGGCGCGTCGGCGAGTACAGCATCAGCCTCAGCACGGACGGACAGAGCTGGGGAACCCCGGTCGCCACGGGCACCCTCGCCGACGACGCCTCCGCCAAGACCCTGGGCTTCGCCCCGCAGGGCGCCCGGTACGTGCGCCTGACGGCCCTCACCGAGGCCGGCGGCCGCGGGCCCTGGAGCTCCGCCGCCGAGATCGACATGCTGGGCGACCCCGGCACCCCCGCGGCCACCGTCGACCTGTCCCGGACCGGATGGACCGCCACCGCGAGCGACGAGGAGACCGGCAGCGAGAACGGCCGCGCGGCCAACGTGCTCGACGGCAACACGAGCACCCTCTGGCACAGCAAGTGGAGCGGCACGCCCACTCCCCTGCCGCACACCCTCACCATCGACATGCACCGCACGTCGGTCGTCTCCGCGCTCGTCTACCACCCGCGCGCGGACGGGCCCAACGGGCGGGCGGGCGGGTACAGCGTCCAGACCAGCACCGACGGCTTCACCTTCGCCGCGCCGGTGGCCTCGGGCACCTGGCGGGACGACGACACCGTCAAGACCGCCACCTTCACCCGGGCCGAGCACGCCCGCTACGTACGTCTGACCGTGACCAGCGAGGCCGGCGGCCGCGGCCCGTGGACCTCCGCCGGTGAGATCCGTCTGAGCGGGCCGGCCAGCCCGGCCGTCCACGGCTCCTGGGGCCGGATCACCGGCTTCCCGCTGGTGCCCGTGGCCACCGCCGTCCTGCCCGGCGACAAGCTGCTGGCCTGGTCGGCGTACGCGGCCGACCGCTTCGGCGGCAGCAACGGCTACACCCAGACCGCGATCCTGGACCTGAAGACCGGCAAGGTCACCCAGCGCCGCATCGACAACACCGGCCACGACATGTTCTGTCCCGGCATCGCCATGCTGGCCGACGGCCGGGTGCTGGTCACCGGCGGCAGCAACGCCGAGAAGGCGAGCGTCTACGACCCGGCCACCGACGCCTGGTCCGCCACCACCAGCATGAACATCGCCCGCGGCTACCAGGCCATGACACTGCTCTCCACCGGCGAGGCCTTCGTCCTGGGCGGTTCCTGGAGCGGGACGGCGGGCGACAAGGCCGGCGAGGTCTGGTCGCCGGACACCCGTACCTGGCGGAGGCTCCCGGGCGTCTCCGCCGTCCCGGCGCTGACGTCCGACCCGGCCGGACCCTACCGGGCCGACAACCACATGTGGCTGTACGCCACTTCGGGCGGCAAGGTGCTCCAGCTCGGTCCGAGCAAGCAGATGAACTGGATCTCGACCACGGGCCAGGGCGCCATCACCCCCGCCGGCCCCCGGGCGGACAGCCAGGACGCCATGACCGGCAACGCCGTCTCCTACGACATCGGCAAACTGCTCACCCTGGGCGGCTCCCCCGCCTACCAGGACAGCCCGGCCACCCGGCGCGCCTACACGGTGAACGTCACGGGCGACCAGGCCCGGGCGGCCCGTACCGGGGACATGGAACACGCCCGCGCCTTCAGCAACAGCGTCGTCCTGCCCGACGGCAAGGTGGCCGTCTTCGGCGGGCAGGCCCATCCGGTGCCGTTCAGCGACGCGACCTCGGTGCTGACGCCCGAGCTGTGGGACCCGGCGAGCGGAGCCTTCACCCCGCTCGCTTCGATGGCCGTGCCGCGCAATTACCACAGCGTGGCCAACCTGCTGCCGGACGGGCGGATCTTCTCCGGGGGCGGGGGCCTGTGCGGTGACTGCGCCACCAACCACGCAGACGGGGCGGTGTTCACGCCGCCGTACCTGCTGAACGCGGACGGATCGCCGAAGCCGCGTCCGGTCATCTCCGGTGGCGTGCCCGCCAGGACGGCACCCGGCACCTCGCTCACGGTGAGCACCGAGGGCCCGGTGGCCTCCTTCGTCCTGATGCGGGCGGCGGCCGCGACCCACTCCACCGACAACGACCAGCGGCGGATCCCGCTGGTGGCCACGGCCAACGGAGCCGGCTCCTTCACGGTGTCCGTTCCCGCCGACACCGGTGTCGTCCTGCCGGGCACCTACATGCTCTTCGCCCTCGACGCCCAGGGGGTCCCGAGCATCGCCAGGTTCCTCACCGTCTCCTGACCCGCGCGGCCCCGGGGTGACCCCGGGTGACCCCGAGCGGTGTCCGGCCGTCGTCGCGGCCGGGCACCGCTTCCTTTTCGCTACGCCGTCCGCACGGCCCGGGCCGTGTCGGCCGCGCCGAGGACTCCCGCGATGCCCCGGGCGAGGCCGGGGATGCGGTGCGCCGGGATGCCCGCGATGTTGATCCGCCCCGAGGTCGTGCCGTAGACGGCGTACTGCCTGCGCAGCTGGAGCATCTGCGGCGCGGTGAGCGGCAGCATCGAGAACATGCCCTTCTGCCGGGCGAGGGAGCGGGCCTGCTCGGCGCAGCCCAGGGCGCTGAGGTGGACGGTCAGATCGGCCCGGTTGGCCATGATCCGGCTGCGCATGACGTCCAGTTCCGCGCGCCAGGCGGCCCGCAGTCCCTGGTCCTCCAGGATCGTGGTGACGACGGCCGCGCCGTGCTCGGGCGGCATCGAGTACAGCGTGCGGGCGGCGTTCTGCAGGGCCGTCTCGGCGTGCCGCACGGCCCGGGCCGAGGACCCGAGCACGATGGCGCAGCCCACGCGGTCGCTGTAGAGGCCGAAGTTCTTCGAGCAGCTGACGGCGATCAGCATCTCCGGGACGCGCGCCGCCAGCATCCGCGTGGCCAGCAGGTCGGCCTCCAGGCCGTCGCCGAGGCCGTGGTAGGCCAGGTCCACGAACGGCACCCAGCCGCCGCGGACGGCGGAATCGGCCAGCGCCTCCCAGTCGTCGAGCAACGGGTCCACGCCCGTCGGGTTGTGGCAGCACCCCTGGAGGAGCACCACGTCGTCCCGCCGGGCTTCGCGCAGCTCCCGCAGGACGCCGGCCGTGTCGAAGCCGCCCTCGGCGTCGCGCCAGCCGTACGTGCGGACCTGCAGCCCGGCGGCCTCCAGGATGGGCCGGTGGTTGACGTACGCCGGATCGCTGATCCACACCGTGGTGCCCGGGCGGGTGCGGCATATCAGGTCGGCCAGCAGCCGCAGCGCGCCGGAGCCGGCGACGGTCTGGACGGCCGCGGCCCGGTCGGCCGGACCCTGCGGGCCCAGCACGAGGTCCAGCAGGGAGCGGTTGAAGGCGGCGTTCCCGGAGAGCCCGCGGTACTCCTTGGACTCGGAGCGCTCCGCCAGGCGCATCTCGGCCTCGCGCACGGCGGCCATGACGGGGGTGGTGCCCGTCTGGTCCCGGTAGACCCCGAGGACGAGGTTCAGCCGTTCGGGCCGCTCGTCGCTGCCGAACTCGTAGGTCAGGTCCCACAGCGGGTCGGTGGGCGGCGGGGGGAGGAGCTCAAGCATCTGCGGGAACCTCGGGTCTGGGGCGGCGGTTGGCGAGGACGACGCCGGCGGTGATCAGGGGGACGCCGACGAGTACGGCGAGGGTGGGTGTCTCACCGAGCAGGGGGACGGCGAGCAGGACGACGGCGACGGGGCTGAGGCTGCCGACGACGGAGCTGCGCTCGGCGCCGAGCCGGCGGATGGCGAAGGCGTACAGCAGGCCGGCGCACAGCCCGACGCCGAGCCCCTGCACCACGAGGAAGAGCGCGATGTCGCCGCCCGCCGCGTGCGCGATGCCCGTCGGGAGCACCCCGGTCAGGACCAGGACTCCGATCACGGCGAAGGAGGGCAGGCACAGCAGTCCGATCGATCCGACGGGATCGAGGTCCACCTCGCGCAGGCCCACCGTGTAGAGGGCCCACAGTCCGCTGGCGACCAGGAGGATGCCGGAGCCGGCGAGCACGTCGGTGTCCACCGGGACGACGTAGCGCCAGACGAGGGCGGCCACACCGGCCGCGATCAGCGCGAGTCCGGCGGCCTGCGTCCCGCGGGGGACCCCGTGCCCCCGGCGGATCATGATCGCGGAGACGAAGAGCGGGACCATCCCGGGGACGATCGAGCCGACGAAGGCGGCGGAGGTCAGGGCGCCGCCGTGCATCGCGGCGAGGAAGAAGGGCACCCCCGCACCACAGATGATCTTGGCTGCGGCGCCGGGCCGTACCGCGGCGATGCGGCGACGGCGCCGCCACAGGGCGGGGAGCAGCACGACGAGGGGAACGCCGAAGCGCAGCAGGGCCGCGTCGGCGGGCAGCAGGGAGGAGGCGCTCAGGGCACGGGCGCTGAGCGCGAAGGCCGCCCAGATCGCCACGGTCACCAGCAGGGCCAGCAGCCCCTCGGCCTGCGGGGAGAGCCCGCGCCGGCCGGGGTGTCCGGCACGCCGGCCCGCCGCATCGTGAGGCTGGGCCGCCCGGGTGGTGTGCGTCGCGACCAAGGAAATTGCTCCAGCCTCTGGGACTCGGACCGGTCCGGTCCGTTCCCGGGCAACGCTAGGGCTTCGGGCGGGGCAGCCGATTGCCAGTTCTGTCTCTCGGACATACGTTTGGGGCAGAATCTGCCAAGGAGTGGCCGTGGACGCAGTCGATCTGCAGATCATCCGGGAATTGCAGGCCGACGGACGCCTGTCCAACCAGGACCTCGCCGACCGCGTGCGGCTCTCCCCGTCGCCCTGCCTGCGCCGGGTCCGGCGGCTGGAGGAGGCGGGCCTGATCCGCGGCTACACGGCCATGGTCGACCAGGTGGCCTTCGGGCTCCCGGTCACCGTCTTCGTGCGGATCCGCCTGGAACGCCACACGGCGGAGGCCGTACGGCTCTTCGAGGAGCACGTGGCCGTCATCGAGCACATCCAGGACTGTTACCTGATGGCGGGCAGCAGCGACTACCTGCTCCGCGTCGTCATCGAGGACCTGGAGGCCTACGAGGCCCTGGTGCGCCACCGCATCCACGCCATCCCCGGGATCGCCTCGATCGAGTCGAGCTTCGCGTACGGCAGCGTCAAACAGTCCCGGACCTATCCGCGGCCCGCCCCGGGCGCGTCGCGGCGCGCGTGACCGATCCCGGCGCCACGACCTATTCGGAGCCTTCGACCGCCGCCTCGAAGACGGCGAAGGCGGCCGCGTCGAAGAGGACGAACCGCACCTCCCGCACCTCGGTCCGGGCCGCCCGCACCGTCTCCACCGCGATCCGCGCCCCGTCGTCCACGGGCCAGCCGTAGATACCGGTGGAGATGGCCGGGAAGGCGACCGTACGGGCTCCCAGCTCGTCGGCGATCCGCAGCGCTTCGCGGTAGCAGGAGGCCAGCAGCTCCGACCGGTCCTCCTCGCGCGACCAGACCGGGCCCACCGTGTGGATGACGTGCCCGGCGGCGAGCCGGCCGGCCGTGGTGGCCACGGCCCGGCCCGTCGGCAGTCCCTTGCCGTAGTGGGAGCGCCGCAGGTCCTCGCAGGCCGCGAGGATCTCCGGCCCGCCGCGGCGGTGGATGGCGCCGTCCACTCCGCCGCCCCCGAGGAGCGAGGAGTTGGCCGCGTTGACGATCGCGTCGGCCTTCTCGGCGGTGATGTCGCCGAGCACCAGGGTGATGCGGACCATGGGGACGTCCTTTCGCGAGTGGCACGGTGCCCGGACGAACGGTGCTGAGCCGCCGTCAGGCGTCGTCGCGCAGATGGCGCCAGACGGCCTTGGCGGCGTTGTGGCCGGACATGCCGTGCACCCCGGGGCCCGGCGGGGTCGCCGAGGAGCAGAGGAAGACCGCCGGGTAGGCCGTCGTGTACGGGGAGAGGGAGATCTTCGGGCGCAGCAGCAGCTGTAGGCCCGAGGCGGCTCCGCAGGCGATGTCCCCGCCGACGTAGTTGGGGTTGCGGGCGGCGAGCTGGGGCGGGCCGGCCGTGGCGCGCGCCAGGACGAGGTCGCGGAAGCCGGGGGCGAAGCGCTCCAGCTGCCTCTCGACGGCCTCGGTGAGATCGCCGTCCCAGCCCGCGGGGACGTGCCCGTACGCCCAGAAGACGTGCTTGCCCTCGGGTGCCCGGCCGGGGTCGAGCAGGCTGGGCTGGGCGGTGATGAGGAAGGGGTTGCGGGGGGCCCGGCCGCCCGAGGCCAGCTGCAGGGCGGCGTCGATGTCGCGGGCGCGCGGACCGATCTGGACGGTGCCGGCGCGGCGCGGTTCCTCGGCGGTCCACGGGACCGGGCCGTCCAGCGCGTAGTCGATCTTGAAAACGGAGGCGCCGTACCGGTAGCCGTCGTAGGCGCGCCCCAGCCGGGCGATCCGGGCCAGCGCGGTCGGCGAGGTGTCGAAGACGTACGCCCGGGCCGGCGGGAGGTCGTCGAGCCGCTTGACCTCGAAACCGGTGTGGATCGTCCCGCCGAGGTCGCGCAGGTACGCGGCGAGCGCGTCGGAGACGGACTGCGAGCCTCCGCGCGCCATCGGCCAGCCGTTCGCGTGCGCGGCCAGCGCGAAGACCAGGCCGACGGCTCCGGTGCCGATCCCGCCGAGCGGAGCGATGACGTGGGCCACGAGCCCCGCGAACAGGGCCCTGGCCCGCTCGTCGCGGAAGCGGCGCAGGAGCCAGGTGGCCGGCGGCAGCCCGGCGAGCCCGAAACGGGCGAGGGTGAGGGGGTCGCGCGGCAGCGCGGTGTTCGGCAGGGACATGAAGTCCCGGGCCAGGGTGTCCCACTTGCCGAGGAACGGGCCGACCAGCCGACGGTAGGCGCCCGCGTCCCGCGGCCCGAACGACGCCGCCGTCTCGGCCACCGAGCGGGAGAGGACGGCGGCCGTGCCGTCATCGAAGGGGTGCGCCATCGGCAGCGGGGCGTGCAGCCACTCCAGCCCGTACCGCTTCAGCGGCATCGTGGCGAAGACCGGGGAGCCGGCCCCGAGCGGATGCACCGCCGAGCACGGGTCGTGCCGGAAGCCGGGGAGGGTGAGCTCCTCCGTCCGGGCGCCGCCGCCCACCGTCTCGGCGGCTTCGAAGACGGCCACCGAGAAGCCGCGCCGGGCCAGTTCGACGGCGGCGGTCAGCCCGTTGGGCCCCGCCCCCACCACGACCACATCGAGAATCGACGGCACTTGCGACTCCTTCGTCTCCGGCGGCCCTGCGCCTCTAGGATATTGCGCCCCGCGCCGGGGGCCGGACACCCCTGGGACAGACCGGGGTCTGTCCGGGTCTGTCCGGGGTCTGTCCGGGGTCTGTCCGGGGTCGCTAGGCGCCCCGGAGCAGCTCCCGGATGCGTACGGCGGTGGCCTCGTCGCGTCCGACGGCGAACGGCAGCGCGTTGTCGCGGTCCACCCGGAAGGGGACCCCGTCGACCGTGCTCTGCGCCCCGCCGGCCTCGGCGACCAGCAGCAGTCCGGCCGCGTGGTCCCAGGCCGAGGGCCAGGTGAAGGCCAGGCCGTCCATCTCGCCGCGGGCCACCTTCAGGTACTCCAGGCCCGCCGAACCGCACGGCCTGGCCGCCACGCCGGGCACGTCCAGCCGGGCGAGCGTCCGCTTGTTCTCGTCGGAGGTGTACAGCGGGTGCGCGATGGCGACCCGCAGCGTGGCGCCGGCCTCCGGCGAACCGCTCCGGATCCGCTCGCCGTTGACGTACGCGCCCTGCCCGCGCACGGCGGTCGCCAGCTCCTCCAGCGCCGGGGCGTAGGTCCAGGAGGCGAGGATCTCCCCGCGCACGGCCAGCGCCACCAGGGTGCAGAAGGCCGGGTCGCCGTTGACGAACTGGCGGGTGCCGTCCACGGGGTCGACGATCCACACCGGGGCGTCCGCGCGCAGCGCCTCGTACACGGTGGGATCGGCGTGCACCGCCTCCTCGCCGACCACGGCGGAACCGGGCAGCAGCCGCGTCAGGGAGGCCGTGAGGTGCTCCTCGGCCCGGCGGTCGGCGACGGTCACCAGGTCGTGGGGGCCGCTCTTCTCGTCGACCTCGTGCTCGGCGAGCTGCCTGAATCTCGGCATGATCTCGATCGCCGCCGCCTTGCGGACGGCCTCTTCCACATCGGACAGGCCATGGGCCAGGAACTCATCGATCATGCCCCCAGCAAAGCACGGTCGGCCGACAAACCCCACCGCCGTTCCCGGACGTCCGCCCGGCCACCGGGTGGCCGCCGGGTGAACCGCCCCCGGGCCGGCCGCTGCGGGATTCAGCCCGCGAGCGGGAACATGCAGGCCCGCCGGCCCTCGGGCGAGGCCAGCCACTCCAGCCTCTCGGCCGTGCCCGTGCCCGGCAGCGGGGTGTGGAGCACGATCGCCAGGTCGGGGCGGGCCGGCACGCGCAGCTGCGTCGACTCCACGTAGAGCGCGCCGGCGACCGGATGGTCCATCTGCTTCTCCGTCTGGCCGCCGGGCCGGACGTCACCCCGGTCCCACAGCTCGGCGAACTCCGGGCTGAGCTCCCGCGCCTCCTCGATCACGGCCCGGAAGCCCTCGTCGTGGGGGTTCTCGGAGCAGGCCGCCCGGTACTGGGCCACCACCAGGCAGGCGATCCGCTCCCAGTGCGCCGCGCGGGACCGGTAGATGGGGTCGGTGAAGAAGGCGATCAGGCAGTTCTGCACGATCTCCGGGCGCATCCCGAACACCAGCGCGGCCGCGTCGTTGTACGCCACGGTGTTCCAGTACACGTCCATGATGTGCGCGGGGAACGGCATCCAGGCCTCGATCAGCCGCTTCAGGCCGTCGCACATGCCCCGGTCGTCGGGGGCTACCTCCAGGGCCGGCGGGTTGAGCCCGGCGAGCACGTACAGGTGCCGGCGCTCGGCGCTGGTCAGCTTCAGCACCCGGCCCACCGAGTCCAGGACCTGCGAGGACACCGTGATGTCGCGGCCCTGTTCCAGCCACTGGTACCAGGAGACCCCGACCCCGGCGAGCACGGCCACCTCTTCGCGCCGCAGGCCCGGGGTGCGCCGGCGGCCCCCGCCGTCCGGGAGGCCGGCCTCGGCCGGGGTGATCCGCGCGCGCCTGCTCATCAGGAACTCGCGCAGTTCCGTCCGGCGGTGCGCATCGGTCGCTGTGGCCACGAAGTCCCCCTGTTCGGCTGCCTGGTGGTGCCGCCAACAGGATAAGTTCACACTCTCCACCGGCATTCCCGGGCCACGAAGGTGGTGGCCATGGCGATCGACACACATCTCACGACCACGACCACCGGGCCGCGCCCGGCGACCCCCGACGACACCCGGCTCTCCGGACGGGCCCGGCTGGTCCTCTTCGTCCTCTGCGCCGCCCAGTTCATGGTGGCGCTCGACTTCTCCGTCCTGAACGTGGCCCTGCCGGTGCTCGGCGAGGACCTGGGCCTCGGCCGGTCCGCCCTCCAGTGGGCGGTCACCGCGTTCGCACTGCCCTCCGGCGGCTTCCTCCTCCTGTTCGGCCGGATCGCCGACCTGTACGGCCGCAGGAAGCTGTTTCTCACCGGCCTCGCGCTCTTCGGCGCGGCGTCCGTCCTCGCGACCCTCGCCTGGGACCCGGCGTCCTTCCTGACCGGGCGCGCCCTGCAGGGGCTGGGCGCGGCGGTCATCGTGCCCACCGGCATGTCCCTGCTGACCACGACGTTCCCCGAGGGCCCGCTGCGCGACAAGGCGCTGGGCATCTCCGGCACCCTGCTGTCCCTCGGCTTCACCGTCGGCATGGTGCTCGGCGGTGTCATGACCGACACCCTGGGCTGGCGCTCCACGATGGGCCTGCTCGCGGTCGCCTCGGTGGTCGTCCTGGCCCTCGCCCCGGGTCTGCTGCCGGAATCGCGCACCGCCGAGCGGCCGCGCCTGGACGTGCCCGGCGCCGTCACCGTCACCGGCGGACTGCTCGCGCTGATCTACGCCCTGACGACGGCGGCCCAGCGCGGTTTCGGGGACCCGGACGTCTGGGGCACGCTGGTGGCCGGACTCGTCCTGCTCGCCGCGTTCGTGGCGGTGGAGTCGAAGTCCCCGGCCCCGCTGGTCTCGCTGCCGATGCTGAAGCGGCGCACGATCGCGTGGGGCAACATCGGCGGTCTGGTGACGTTCTCGATGATGTCGACGGTCGTCTTCGTGCTGACCCTCTACCTCCAGGAGACCCTGGAGCTGTCGTCCTTCCGCACGGGGCTGGTCTTCGGCGTCCAGGGCCTCGCGTCCGTCCTCGCCGGTTCGTACGCCTCGAAGGTGATCGGTCGCTTCGGTGCCCGCCGCACCCTGGTCGGCTCGCTGCTCGGCCAGGGCCTGCTGGGGGTCGCGCTGCTCGGCGTGGGCACGGGGTCGGGCGCCCTGCTGGCGACCGCGGCCGTCTCGCTGGCCAGCATGTGCCACCTGGGCGCGATCGTCTCGTACGGAGTGGTGGTGACGAGCGGCGTGCCCGACGAGGAGCAGGGCCTGGCGACCGGCCTGGTCACCACCACCCAGCAGGTCGGCATCACCATCGGCATCCCGCTGCTCGGTGTGCTGGCCACCACGCGGGCCTCGCTCTTCGACGGGGTGCGCACGGTCCTCGCGGTCGACGCGGCGATCGTGATCGCGGCGGCCCTCCTGGTGGCCCTCGGCCTCGGCCGCCGCAAGGCCTGAGCGCCGGGCGCCCCGGGCGGTCCCCGGTCCGGCCCCGGTGAGGGGCCGGGCCGGGGACCGCCCGGGGACGGATCGGGTGCGCGACGGGGTGTCAGTCCCGCAGCACCGGGATGACGTACTGGCCGTACGCGTCGATCGTGGCCTCGCGCGCGTCGTGCATGTCGTACACGGCGAACTGGTCGACGCCGAGGTCGCGCAGGACCCGGAGCTTCTCGATGTGGGCCTCGGCCGGGCCCAGGAGGCAGAAGCGGTCGACGATCTCGTCGGGGACGAAGTCCGCGGACGGGTTCCCGGCGCGGCCGTGGTGGCTGTAGTCGTAGCCCTGGCGGGCCTTGATGTACTCGGTGAGCTCGTCGGGCACCATCGAGGAGTGCTCGCCGTAGCGGCCGACGAGGTCGGCGACGTGGTTGCCGACCATGCCGCCGAACCAGCGGCACTGGTCGCGCGCGTGCGCGAGGTCGTCGCCCACGTACGCGGGGGCCGCCACGCAGATGGTGATCCCGGCCGGATCGCGGCCGGCCTCGGCGGCGGCGTCGCGGACCGACTTCACCATCCACTCCGTCAGGTACGGGTCGGCGAGCTGAAGGATGAACCCGTCCGCCTTCTGCCCGGCGAGGGCCAGGGCCTTCGGCCCGTACGCCGCCATCCACACCGGCAGCTTGCCCTCGCGGACCCACGGCAGCCGCACCGGGTTGCCGTCGACCAGCGCCTCGCGGCCCTCGGCGAGGTCCCGAATGACGTCGATGGCCTCGCCGAGCCGGGCCAGGGTGTTGGGTTTGCGTCCGGCGACCCGCATCGCCGAGTCGCCGCGGCCGATCCCGCAGACGGTGCGGTTGCCGAACATGTCGTTGAGGGTGGCGAAGGTGGAGGCGGTGACCTCCCAGGTGCGGGTGCCCGGGTTGGTGACCATGGGGCCCACGTGCAGCTTGCGGGTGTGTTCCAGGATCTGGCTGTAGATGACGAACGGCTCCTGCCACAGCACCGCGGAGTCGAAGGTCCAGCCGTAGCGGAAGCCGTTGCGCTCGGCGCGGCGCATGAGGCTGATGACCTGTGAGGCGGGCGGGTCGGTTTGCAGGACGAGGCCGAAGTCCATGGGGCGGCTCCTTGACGCTTACAGGTACTGGCAGGTGGAGCGGGGGATGAAGGCCCCGTGGCCGGCCCGGCCGGTGAATTCGCGCTGTTCGATGACGAGTTCGCCGCGCGACAGCACGGTGTCGACGCGCCCGGTGATCCGCTTGCCCTCGTACGCCGAGTAGTCCACGTTCATGTGGTGCGTCTCGGCGGAGATGACCTGCTCGGCGTGCGGATCGTAGAGGACGATGTCGGCGTCGGAGCCCGGCGCGATGGTGCCCTTCTGGGGGTAGAGGCCGAACATCCGGGCCGGGGTCGCGCAGGCGATCTCGATCCAGCGGCGGCGGCTGATGTGCCCGTCCAGGACGGCCTGGTGGAGGAGGTCCATGCGGTTCTCCACGCCGGGCAGTCCGTTGGGGATCTTGGAGAAGTCCCCGCGGCCGAGCTCCTTCTGGCCGCGGAAGCAGAAGGGGCAGTGGTCGGTGGAGACCACCTGGAGGTCGTTGGTCCGCAGCCCCCGCCACAGCGCCGCCTGGTGCTCCCTCGGCCGCAGCGGCGTGGAGCAGACGTACTTGGCACCCTGGAAGTCCGGCTCGGCGAGGTTGTCGGTGGACAGGAACAGGTACTGCGGGCAGGTTTCCCCGAAGACGGGCAGCCCCTTGTCGCGGGCGGCGGCCAGCTCGGCCACCGCCTCCTCCGCCGAGACGTGGACCACGTACAGCGGCGCGCCGGCGACCCTGGCGAGCTGGATCGCACGGTGGGTGGCTTCGGCTTCGAGGAGCACCTTGCGGACCTCGCCGTGGTGGCGGGGGTCGGTCTCCCCGCGCGCCAGGGCCTGTTCGACGAGGACGTCGATCGCGATGCCGTTCTCGGCGTGCATCATGATCAGCCCGCCGTTGGAGGCACCCCGCTGCATGGCGCGCAGGATCTGCCCGTCGTCGCTGTAGAAGACGCCGGGGTAGGCCATGAACAGCTTGAAGGAGGTGACGCCCTCCCCGACGAGGAGGTCCATCTCCTTCAGGGTGCCCTCGTTGACGTCCGAGAGGATCATGTGGAAGGCGTAGTCGACGGCGCAGTTGCCGTCGGCCTTGGCGTACCAGGTGTCGAGTCCCTCGCGCAGGGAGTGGCCCACGCTCTGCACGGCGAAGTCGACGATGGTGGTGGTGCCGCCCCAGGCGGCGGCCCGGGTTCCGGTCTCGAAGGTGTCCGAGGCCGAGGTACCGCCGAAGGGGAGTTCCATGTGGGTGTGGGCGTCGACCCCGCCCGGGATCACGTACTTCCCGCTCGCGTCGATCGTACGGTCGGCCGTCCAGGCCTCGGCGGCCGCCGAGCCGTGTGCGGCGAGGGCCGCCACGCGGCCGTCCTCGATCAGGACGTCCGCGTGCAGTTCGTCGGCCGCGGTGATGACGAGGCCGCCGCGGATCAGGGTGCGGATGCTCATGGGAGTCCCCCTACTCGATGCTGCGCAAGGCCTGTTCGAGGATCTCGGCGCCCTCTTCCGCCTCGGCGACGGTGAGGGACAGGGGCGGCGCGATGCGCAGCACGCTGGTGTTGTACCCGCCGCCCTTGCCGAGCAGCAGGCCGCGTTCGCGGGCCGCCTCCAGGACGGCGGAGGCGGCGTCCGGGTCGGCCTCGTCGGTGCCGGGCTTCGTCAGCTCCAGCCCGGCCATCAGGCCCCGGCCGCGGACCTCCCGTACGGCGGGTGCGTGCGCGGCGACGGCGCGGAGCCGGTCCAGGAGCAGGCCGCCGACGCGGCGGGCGTTGCCCTGGAGGTCGTGCTCCAGCAGGTACGCGAGGTTGGCGACGCCGGCCGCCATGGTGACCGGGGAACCGCCGAAGGTGGAGATGGAATTGGAGTCGATGCAGTTCATCACCTCGGCTCGGGCGACCACGCCGCCGATGGACATGCCGTTGCCGATGCCCTTGGCGAAGGTGAGGATGTCGGGCGGGCCGTTCTGGGCGTGCGCCTGCCATCCCCAGAAGTGCTCGCCGGTACGGCCCCAGCCGGTCTGCACCTCGTCGCTGATCCACAGGATGCCGTGGCGGTTCAGGACCTCGCGGAAGGACCCGTACAGGCCGTCGGGCGGGGAGGTGAAACCGCCGACGCCCTGGATCGGCTCGGCGATGAGGGCGGCCACTCCGCCGCGGGCCTGGCCGAGCACGTCCTCCAGGTCGGCGACGGCCGCGGCGGTGAAGTCCGCGTCGGAGAGGTGGGCGAAGGGGCCGCGGCTGCGGACCGCGCCGTGCACGTAGTACGTCTGCAGCGGCGAGAGGCTGGTCGGGGACCAGCCGCGGTTGCCGGTGATGGAGACCGTGGAGAAGGACCGGCCGTGGTAGCTGTTGCGCATCGCCAGGATCTGATTGGAGCGGCGGTACGTCGTCGCGAGCAGCAGGGCGGTGTCGTTGGCCTCGGTGCCGGAGGTGGTGAAGAAGACCCGGGCGTCGGGGATGCCCGACAGGGCGGCGACCCGCTCGGCCAGCTCGATCATCGGCCGGTTCAGGTACAGGGTGGAGGAGTGGATGAGCCGCCCGGCCTGTTCGGAGACGGCCTTGGTGACCTCGGGCAGGGCGTGGGCGGTCATCGTGGTGAGGATGCCGCCGAAGAAGTCGAGGTAGCGGTTGCCGTCGGCGTCCCAGACGTGGCGGCCCTCGCCGTGGGTGAGCTCGATGGGGTGCTTGTAGTAGAGCGCGAGCCAGTCGGGCAGGACGGTGCGGTGGCGGCTGTGGAGCGGGGTGGGGTCGGTCACGGCTGTACGAGCCCTCCGTAGGCGTCGGGGCGGCGGTCCCGGTAGAAGGCCCACTGGTCGCGGACCTCCTTGATCAGGTCGAAGTCCAGGTCGCGGACGAGGAGTTCCTCCTCCTTGTCGCTGGCGACCTCGCCGACGAACCGGCCGCGCGGGTCGACGAAGTAGCTGGTGCCGTAGAAGTCGTTGTCGCCGTACTCCTCCTGGCCGACGCGGTTGATCGCGGCGACGAAGTACTCGTTGGCGACGGCGGAGGCGGGCTGCTCCAGCTGCCACAGGTGGGAGGACAGGCCCCGGTGGGTCGCCGACGGGTTGTAGACGAGCTGGGCTCCGGCCAGGCCCAGGGCGCGCCAGCCCTCGGGGAAGTGGCGGTCGTAGCAGATGTAGACGCCGACCTTCCCTACGGCGGTGTCGAAGACGGGCCAGCCGAGGTTGCCCGGGCGGAAGTAGTACTTCTCCCAGAAGCCCTTGACCTGGGGGATGTGGTGCTTGCGGTACTTGCCCAGGTAGCTGCCGTCGGCGTCGATGACGGCGGCGGTGTTGTAGTAGAAGCCCTCGCTCTCCAGCTCGAAGACCGGGACGACGATGACCATGCCGGTCTCGCGGGCGAGGTCCTGCATGCGGCGGACGGTGGGGCCGTCGGGAACGGCCTCGGCCCAGCGGTAGTGCTCGGGCTCCTGGACCTGGCAGAAGTAGGGGGCGTTGAACACCTCCTGGAAGCCGATGATCCTTGCCCCCTGGGCGGCGGCCCGGCGGGCGTGCTCCTCGTGTTTGGCGATCATCGATTCGGTGTCTCCGGTCCAGGTGGCCTGGACCAGCGCGGCGCGGACGACTTGGGCCATGAGCTGCTCCTCGCGACGGGAACGCCGAGTTCTACGCACGTAGATGATGTCCGTAGGGAGTAGAACGTAGGCCCCGTTACAGCGTGGGGCAAGACCGCCGTGCACTGTTGGAGTAGTCGATCAGGTTACGTCGCCTCGCGGTCGATTGCGGTCAACAGACGGGCGGGTTAGTACTGCAACCGCATCTGCGTGACGGATGTGGTGTGGGGCTCGTCGGTGTATCCGTGTGCCGATGAGCTGACGGTTGAGCAGGTCGAGTCGTGGTACTCGTTCGGAGCCACCCGGGGCTCCGAGGCGGCCCCGGCCGCGGGCCCTGGGGACCTCCGGTTCGGCCCTCCCGGGTACCGCACCGGCTCGCTCCGGTCGGGCGGCGAGCAGTGCGCGGCGGGTCGCCTGCCGGCGCCGCCTACGGCCGCAGCTGGGCCGCGAGTGCCTCGGCGACCTTCCTGAGCGACTCGCCGGCCAGGGCCGGGTCCGCCTTGGTGACGGGCCATCCCTGGGAGACCACGAGCGCCAAGTCGCCCTTGCCCGCCACCGCCACCCGTGCGACGGCGGCCGTGCCCCGGCCCGGGGTGACCCTGGTCTGGCCGATCCCGGGCTCGTCCTTGGAGAACGCCATCACCTCGTCGGCGCGGAGGTTGCCGAGGGTGGCGATCTGCGGCAGCGCCAGGTTCACCGCCACCCCACCCTCGGACACGGCCACGAGGTCGATCTCCACCGGGGCTTCCGAAGCCGTGAAGTTGCAGACGACGGACGCGTTCGGCGGGACGGCGGGAAAGGAGGAGAACCCGGACGGCCTGGGCTGCCCGCTGGGCAAGGGCTCGGCCGGCCGGCCCGGGTCGACGGTCCCCTGAACCGCGGGGTGGCCGCCGGACGCCGCCGGGATGACGGTCCGTTCGGCACCGGCCGCTTTCAGCGCCGCCGCCGGGTCGAGGCCGAACGGGCAGGCCGACGTACTCGTCAGCTGCTTCGCCGTCGAGGCGACCCGGTCGTAGGACAGCCTCTCACCGCCAAAGGCGGCCCCGCCGGAACTCCCGGACGAGGAACAGGCGCTCCCGGCAAGGGCGATCCCGGCCGCGCCGGCCAGGGCGAGGATGCGGCGGTACTTGGCTGCTGTGCGATCAGCTGTCATCCGGTCAGCCTAATCCTGCAACCGCATCTGCGTGACGAATGTCGTGGGGGGCTCGTCGGTGTATCCGTGTGCCGATGAGCTGACGGTTGAGCAGGTCGAGTCGTGGTTCGAGGGGATAGCCGGGTTCCCTGCCCGCATCGCGCATCGTTTTGGCAGGTCGGAGCCCCGCGATCGGGCGCTGGACTACCTGGCCGGGCTGCTGGCTCCGTTGGAGCGGAAGAACGGCTGGACGCTGGCCGAGCAGGTCGGGCGCCCGAGGAGACGCCCCGGCGCGCGCCCGCCCCCGGCACAACCGGCTCCCACCCGACCCCGCCCGCGCGGCGCAGCCAACCGGCACAACCTGCCCCCCGTACCCCGCCCGGCTTCGGCGCGACCGCCCCCCGACTCCGGCCCGAGCGGCGCAGCCGACCGGCCGCTCCCCCGCCGACCCGCCGGAGGCAACCGTCAGCCCGCTCCGAAGCCGGCCACCCGCAGGGCGTGGACGAGGTCGCGGTGGCGGGAGCCGGGGAGGGCGCGGGCCGCCTGGAGCAGGCGCGGGGCGAACCACTGCGGGTCGCGGCGGGCCAACCCGGCCGCCTCCTCGGCGGTGCGGACCCGGACGAAGGCGCCGAGCAGGGCGTCGGCCTCGCGGATGCGGCCGGCTTCACCGAGGGCGAGCGCGGCGTCCGCGACCTCGGCGGCGGGACGGGCCACGCCCTGGCGCAGCAGGGCGTCGCAGTCGGCCTCCCGGCCGGCGTCGCCGAGGGCCGCGGCGGCCGCCGCGAGCCGCGCGGGCGGGAGCGAGCCCGCCTCCCACAGCAGGGTGGCCCAGTCGGCCACGAGCCCGGCGCGGGCCAGCTCGGCGGCCAGCCCGGGCAGCGTCTCGGCGGGCCCGGCGGCGGCCTCGCAGAGCAGCGCGTGCGCCTCCCCGCTGCGGCCCTGAGCGCGCAGCGCGAGCAGTTCGCCGGCGACGGCCCGCGCGGTCCCGGCCGCGGCCGTGGAGGTGGACGAGGACGCGGCCGCGGCCGGGGAGTCGGGCGCGGCCTCGCCGCCCGCTGCCGGAGCCGCCTGGCGGGGCGGCGCCACGGGCTCCGGCCGGGGCCGGCCGAACCGGGCGCCACGGGGCAACGGCCCCTGCGGCGGCCCGAAGCGTGCTCCGCGCGGGGCTGGCCGGCCGTGCTCCTCCCCCAGGCCGCCGGGCTCCGGCGCATCCTCGTCGGCCGGCTGCCCCGGCGGCGGGGTGAAGGCCGGCACCTCAGGGGCCGCCGATCCGGCGTACCGGGCACCCCCGGCACGCCGCCCTCCGCGCAGCCACCGCCCCTCGGCCCGCCCCACGGCCCCGTGCCCGCCCGTCGCGTCGGCCCCGCCGGGCGCCGGGCGCGCCTGCCCGCCCGTCGCTTCGGCCCCGCCGGGCTCCGGGCGCACCTGCCCGCCCGGCGGATCGGACCGCTCGGCCGACGCCTCCGGCCGCTCGGCCGCCTGGCGGGGCCGCCGGGGCAGCGCTTCGGTCCAGCCGTCCGGTGCCTCGGACCAGGCGGCCGTGTGGTGGGGCTGCTCGGCGGGCACGGGCCGTTGGCGGGGGACGGCGGACAGGGGGGAGGCGGGTTCCGGGCGGCCGGGCCGCAGGGCGGCCAGGCGCGCGGTCAGGTCCTCGTGGCGGGCCGCGGCGCGGGCCACGTCGTCTTGGGTCCAGGAGAGTTCGCGGGTCAGGGCGTCCGTCTCCGCCGGGTCGGCGCTGACGGCGAGCCGCGCCGTCAGGTTCCGCAGGGCCGTCTCCGAGTCGGCCCGCTGGGCGGCGGACGCCGCGAGCAGGGTCCGCAGCTCCTCCTCGCCGCCCGGCAGCCGGTCCCACACGGTGACGGCCGCCGTCCGCAGCTGCGCCGCGTATACGGTCTCCCGCGCCGCGGACTCCGCGCCCCGCGCCCCCGCCAGGTCCCTCAGCAGCGACTCCACCACGTCCCACGGCGGCATCGCGGCCCCCTCCAGACAGGCCCGCATGCCCTCCGGATCCCGGCGCAGGAACTCCCCGTACCAGCCTGCCCCGGGATCCAGCCTCTGGGTCAACCCCCGCAAGTATCCCGAGAGTTGACTGATCGCCAGCGAAGTCGCGGTCTCCATGAGCGCATTGGATCCCACCCGTGTTACGGGCGGGCTACGGGAGTCTCAAAGCTTGACGGCGATCGCGGTGTGCGGCCGCTTCCCGCGCCGCGCCAGGGTGGCGGGCACGTCCACCAACCAGTACTGCCACGTGTACTTGCGCGACATCAGCTTCCGCACCCGCCGCAGCCCCGCCTCGTCGAGCAGCCGGGCCTCGCCCTCGCGCACCGGCGCCCCCTCCCGGACGCGCCCGCGCACGTCGCACGCGGTGACGGTGACCCGCCCGTTGTTGCGGATCCGCTTGACCTTCCACGTTTCGGTCCGCGTCCACACGTACAGCTCACCGCCGTCGGCCACCGCCCAGACCGGCGTCGCCACGGGCGTGCCGTCCGTGCGGAAGGTCGTGAGACTGATGTAGCGCGCTCTGCCGAGCTCCTCGAGATCCATAACGCGACCCTAGTCCCGGCGGCCGTCCGGCCGGGGGCGGGGGCGTCCTTCCGTTCGCCGCGGCAGGACCCCGGGCCGTCTTCGAGGGGGCGCGGCCCTCCTCGTCGGCGGGTGCCGGGCCGTCGGGGGCGGCGCACGCGGCGAGCAGCAGGCCGCCCGCGAGGAGGGCGCCGAGGATTCCGAGACCGAGTCGCTGGGATGCGTTCGTGGCTGACACGCCTTCACGCTTGCCCCGCGCCCCGGCGCTCCCACCGCCGATTGGGCCGTTCGGCCCGCGGGGCCGCCCGGACGGAACCGGTCCGGCGTCAGACGGGAACGACGGCGCAGCGCGTCAGCAGGTCGTCCAGCGAGAGCCCGAGCGCCCCGGCGAGAGCGGCGACCGTGAAGAAGGCGGGGGTGGGCGCCCGGCCGGTCTCGATCTTGCGGAGGGTCTCGGCGGAGAGCCCCGCGCCGGCCGCGACCTCGACCATGCTGCGGCCGCCGCGCGCCTCGCGCAACAGGGCGCCGAGCCGCTCGCCGCGCTCGCGCTCTTCGGGGGTGAGGGGGGTACGGACCATGCGGTCATCCTACCCCCGGACACCAATAACTATCCCGTCATTGTTATACCGGTATAGTTATTGGAATGGTGGAACTGAAGACGGACCGAGAGATCGACGAGATGCGCGCCGCGGGCCGGGTGGTCGGCCGCGCCCTGGCCGCCGTACGGGAGGCGGCGCGCGTCGGCATGACCCTGCTGGACCTGGACCGGGTGGCCCGCGGGGTGCTGGAGGAGGAGGGCGCGACCTCGCCCTTCCTGGGCTACCGGCCGCGGTTCGCGCCGGTGCCCTTCCCCGGCGTGGTGTGCGCCTCGGTCAACGACGCGATCGTGCACGGCATCCCCGACGGGTACCGGCTGCGCGACGGCGACCTGGTCAGCATCGACTGCGGGGCGAAGCTCCGCGGCTGGGTGGGGGACGCGGCGGTGAGCTTCACCGTCGGCCGGGCCCGCCCGGCCGACCTGCGGCTGATCGAGACCTCCGAGGCGGCCCTCGCGGCCGGGATCACCGCAGCCGTGCCCGGCAACCGGATCGGGGACATCGCCCACGCCGTCGGCACGGTCTGCCGCGCCGCCGGGTACGGCGTCCCGGACGGCTTCGGCGGCCACGGCATCGGCCGCGCCATGCACGAGGACCCGGGCGTGCCCAACGAGGGCCCGCCGGGACGCGGCATGAAGCTGCGCCCCGGCATGGTCCTCGCCATCGAGCCGATGCTGATCGCGGGCGGTACGGACGACTACCGGTGCGACGGGGACGGCTGGACCCTGCGCACCGTCGACGGCAGCCGCGCCGCGCACTCGGAGCACACGGTCGCGATCACCGCCGGGGGCCCGAGGATCCTCACCGCCCTCTGAGAGCTACGGCTTGCCGTGCGGGTGGACCACCATGGCCGAGCCGCCGCCCCGGCGGGTGGTCTCGGCCGCCGCCAGCCAGCGGCCGTCGGGCAGGCGCTGGACACCGGTGGCAGCGCCGATCTCCGGGTTCTGCCGGAAGCCCTGGCCGAGCGCCTCCAGCGAGGCGCGGAGCGGGCTGTTCCACAGACCCGGCTCCAGCTCGGTGGTGGCCTGGTTGCGCTGGCTGGCGCGCGGCGCGGCGATCGCGTCGACCAGCGGCAGGCCCCGGTCCAGGTGGCCGATGAGGGTCTGCAGGACGGTGGTGATGATCGTGGCGCCGCCCGGCGAGCCCACGGCGAGCAGCGGCCGGCCGTCCTCCAGCACGATCGTCGGGGACATGGAGGAGCGCGGCCGCTTGCCCGGGCCGGGCAGGTTCGGGTCCGGGACCCCGGGCGCGGCCGGGGCGAAGGAGAAGTCGGTGAGCTCGTTGTTCAGCAGGAATCCGCGGCCCGGCACGGTGATCGCGCTGCCGCCGGTGGACTCGATGGTCAGGGTGTAGGACACCACGTTGCCCCAGCGGTCGGCGACCGTCAGGTGGGTGGTGTTCTCCCCCTCGTACGTGGTCGGGGCGGCCTGCCCGGTGGTGGCGCACGGCACCGGGCTGCGCGGGTCGCCGGGGGCGAGCGGGCTGGTCAGCGTACGGTCCGGCTCGATCAGGCAGGCGCGCGAGTCGGCGAAGCGCTGCGAGAGGAGCTCGCGCGTCGGTACGTTCACGGCGGCCGGGTCTCCGACCCAGCGGCCCCGGTCGGCGAAGGAGATCCGCGAGGCCTCGATGAACCGGTGCAGGTACTGCGTCTCGGAGAGCTTCGAGAGGTCGGTGCGCTCCAGGATGTTGAGGGCCTCGCCGACGGTGGTGCCGCCGGAGGAGGAGGGGGCCATTCCGTAGACGTCCAGGCCGCGGTATCCCACCCGGGTCGGGTCCTGCCGCTTGGTGGCGTACGCGCGCAGGTCGCGGGTGGTCAGGTCGCCGGAGCGGACGATCCGCTTCGCCGCCGGGTCCACCGGGGGCTTGCGGACGGCTCGGACGATCTCGTCGGCGATGGGGCCGCGGTAAAGCGCGCCCGTGCCCTTGCGGGCCAGTTCGGCGTAGGTGGCGGCCAGGTCCGGGTTCTTGAAGGTGGAGCCGACCACCGGCAGGGCGCCGCCGGGCAGGAAGAGCTTCGAGGTGTCCGGGAAGTCCCTGAAGCGGGCTTCGTTGAGCTCGGTCTGGGCCCGGAACGTGCTGTCCACCGTGAAGCCGTCGCGGGCCAGTTTCTCGGCGGGCTTCAGGAGGTGGCGCAGCGGGCGGGTGCCCCACGCGTCGAGGGCGCTCGTCCAGGTGGCGGGAGTGCCGGGGACGCCGACACCGAGGCCGCTGGTCTGGCCCTCGGCGAAGGGGATGGGGACGCCGTTCTCCTGGAAGAGGGTCTCGCCGGCCGAGGCCGGCGCGGTCTCGCGGCCGTCGATGGTGTGCACGCGGCGGGACTTGGCGTCGTAGTAGACGAGGTAGCCGCCTCCGCCGATGCCCGCCGAGTAGGGCTCGGTGACCCCGAGCGCGGCGGCGGTGGCGACGGCGGCGTCCACGGCGTTGCCGCCGGAGCGCAGGACGTCGATCCCCACCGCCGAGGCGTCGGCGTCGACGCTGGCGACGGCCCCGCCGTAGCCCGCGGCGACCGGGACCTTCGCCGGCGGGGCCCCGGGCCCGGCGGCGGACGGCGGTGCCGCGCCGGTCGAGACGAGTGCGGCGACGACGGCCAGCAGCGGTAACGTGCGGGCGACGGGACGGTGCATCCGGACCTCCAGTGGCAGCGTGGCGCCGAGCCTAGCGCCGAGCCCCCCGCCCCGTCAGGGCGCCTTGCGGCGCGCCGTCGGCCCAGGCCCGGGCGGGGCTTCGGGCAGGGCTCCGGGCGGGGCCGGCGGTCTTCCGCACCGGGTGTCCCGGTGCCGCGGTCGCGGCGCTAGCATCCCGCGCATGAACGACGACGTGCGCAACATCCTGCTCGGGGTGATAGCCACCGCCCTCAGCGGCGGGCTCGGCTGGTTCGCCCGCACCTACCTCTGGCGGCGCGCGCTGCGCCGCAAGCAGGCCTTCTTCGGCCTGCCGACCGGCTCCGACTGTCTGTTCGTGGTCAACCGGCAGATGGGCGGCACCGATTCGTCCCTGCACCGCAACGATGCGTTCGCCCTGCTGGAGATCTCCTCCCTGATCAAGGACTGCGGGGCGACCGTCCAGATCGTCACCCAGGACGGGGCCCGCCAGGGCTTCGGCGAGCGCGCCGAGTTCTGTGTGGGCGGGCCGGCCTCCAACGCGCGGACGACCGCGCACCTGGCCTCCATGCTGCCGGGGGTGCGGACCGACGTGGGGCTCGCGTCGGGGCATCCGGACCGCGGGGCCATCCGGATCGGCGGGGAGGCGTACCGCTGGGTGAAGGGGGAGGTGGAGCACGTCCTGCTGGCGCGGCTGACCACGGATCAGGGCACCCGGCCGGTGTTCCTGCTGTCGGGGCAGACCGCCATCAGCAACCAGGCCGCGGCCCGTTACCTGGCCAGGCACCACGAGCGGCTGGCCCGCAAGTACGGCAAGGGGCCGTTCTGCCTCATGCTGAAGGTGATCAACTCCGATGCCTACGGGCCCGACGTCACGGAGCTGGTGGCGGACGTCACCGGGCCGGCCCGGACACCCGAACCGGCAGCCGCGTGATCCCGTTGATGAAGTTCGACACCAACCGCCTGGGCGGGCCCGCGAGTTCCGGCGCGGGCATGGACGCGCACCACTCCTCGTAGAGGATGCGCAGCTGGAGCCGGGCGAAGTGGGCGCCGAGGCAGACGTGCGGGCCGTCCCCGAAGGAGACGTGCGGATTGGGCGTCCGGCCGAGGTCGAGGCGGGCGGGGTCGGTGAAGACCCGCTCGTCGTGGTTGGCGGAGGCGTGGAAGACGACCACCTTGTCCCCGGCCCGGACCGGCCGCCCGGCCAGTTCGGTGTCGACGGCGGCGGTGCGGCGGAAGCTGAGCACCGGCGGGTGGACGCGCAGGAGTTCGTCGACGGCCCGGTCCACGGGGACCCGTCCGCCGGCGAGCCGCCGGTAGGCGTCCGGGGCGTGGGCCAGTGCGAGCAGGCCGCCGGGGGCGGCGCTGCGCACGGTGTCGTTGCCGGCGACGGTCAGCAGGAAGAAGAACATCTCCAGTTCGGCCGGTTCGAGTCCGGCCTCGGCCAGGGCGGTCATCAGGTCGTCGCCGGGGTGCGCGCCCTTGTGGGCGGCCAGTTCGCGGGCGTACGCGAACATCTCGCCGAGCAGCGCCGGGGAGCGCGGGTTGCGGGGTTTGCCGTCCGGGCCGGGCACGGGCGCCGGGGCGTCCTCGGGGTCCTGGTAGCCGATGATCCGTACGGTCCACTCCAGGAGCAGGGCGCGGTCGGCGGCCGGGACGCCCAGCAGGTCGGTGAGGTTCAGCAGCGCGTATTCGTCGGTGACGGTGCGCACGAGGTCGGCGGCGCCGTCCTCGGCGCCCTCCCGCGCGGCGGCCAGCAGGGCGCGGGCGCGTTCCCGTACCCGGCCGGCGAAGGCGTCGACGCGGGCCGGGGTGAAGGCGCGGGAGACGAGCCGGCGCAGTCCGCCGTGCTCCGGTGGGTCCTGGTTGAGCATGGTGCGCCGCAGGAACGGCAGGTCGGCCGGGTCGGGGTCGCGGATCTGGGTGGCGCCGAGCCGGGAGGAGTACGTCCGGTGGTCGCGCAGGACGCGGACGACGTCGGCGTGCCGGGTGACGGCCCAGAAGCCGGGGCCCGCCGGCCAGCCCTGGATCTCCGGCTCCGGCTGCCAGGCCACCGGATGGTGATCGCGCAGCAGCCGGTAGCTGTCGTGCGGGATGCCCTCGGCGTAGATCCGGGGGTCGAAGACGTCCGGGACGTCCGCGGCGTGATCCATGGGGCCACCGTGACGGGTGCGCGGCCCGCCCGCAAGGGGTACGGCCGGCCGACGCGGCCGGCCGCGGGCCGGCCGCACACGTCACCGCTGGGTGCAGTCGGCGGCCGGGAGGACGGTGTCGGTGCCGTGCAGGGTGACCTGGGTGACGACGTCCGCCACGGCGGAGGTGCCGACGGTGCACACCAGCTGCTTGCGGGCCAGCTCCGAGAGGCTGCCCACGGCGAACGGCACGTGGACCGTCAGCCCCTTGTCCGGCACGTACGCGGTCACGGTCACCGCCTGCTCCTGCCCGTCGGGCACCCGGGGCAGCGCCGTGGTGAGGCCGGCCTCCAGGGCGGGCGGGGTGGGGCCGTTCAGCAGCAGCCGCACGAGCGGCACGGGCGCGAGGGTGTACTCGGGGTTGATCGCGAACGGGACCGGTACGAGCCGGTCGCCCTCCTTGGAGACGTAGTAGAGGACGGCGGCGTTCGTGCCGTTGGGCACCTTGACGGTGGCGGCGTGGCCGCTCTCGATCACCCCGGTGCGTTTGATCCCGCAGCCGGTGAGCAGCAGGGCGCAGGCCGCCAGCGCGGCCGTGGCCGCGCCGGCCCGGGCTCTCGTCTTCCGCCCTCTCATACGCGGGCCTCCAGGGGCATGTCGAGGGTGAAGAGCGCTCCCCCGGTGGGCCCGTTGCCCGCCCGGAGGGTGCCGCCGTGCAGGCGCACGTTCTCCAGGGTGATGGCGAGTCCGAGGCCGCTGCCCGCGGAGCGGGTCCGGGCCGCGTCGGCCTTGAAGAAGCGGTCGAAGATGTGCGGCAGCACCTCGGGGGCGATGCCGGGCCCGCTGTCGGCGACGTCGATGAGCAGCCGTTCGCCGTCCGCGCCCGGTGCGGTCCGTACGGTGATCCGTACGGGGGCGCCGCCGTGCCGCAGGGCGTTGCCCACGAGGTTGGCGAGGACCACGTCGAAGCGGCGGGGGTCGAGGCGGGCGCGCACCCGCTCCGGCAGCCGGGTGACGACGCGCTCGTCGTCCCAGTGCCGTCGTTCGAGGGTCTTGCGCACGGCTTCGGCGATGTCCACGTCGTCGAGGTTGAGTTCGGCGGCGCGGGCGTCGAAGCGGGAGATCTCCATCAGGTCCTCGACGAGGACGGCGAGCTTGCCGGTCTCGGCGCTGACCAGGCGCAGGGCCTTGGCGGTGTCGGCGTCGAGGCGCGAGGCGTCCTCGTCGAGGACCTCGGTCACGGCGAGCATCCCGGCGAGCGGGGTGCGCAGTTCGTGGGAGACGTCGGAGGCGAAGCGGCGGGCACGGGTCTCCGCGTCCTGCAGTTCGCGCACGGACTGCTCCAGGGCGCGGGCGGTCTCGTTGAAGGTGCGGGCGAGACCGGCGAGTTCGTCGGCGCCCCGGACCTCGATGCGGGTGTCGAGGCGGCCGCGGCCGAGGTGCTGAGCGGCCCGGCGCATGTCGCGGACCGGCCGCAGCACGCTGCGGGCGGCCAGCAGCGCGGGGACGATGGCGATGGCCAGCCCCGGGACGGCGCCCTGCTGGGCGGCTTCGACCATGGCTTCGACGGTCTGCTTCTCGGTGGAGAGCGGGACGCTGGCGTAGAAGACGGCCCCGGTGGACTCGGTGTAGCCGTTGTGCTCGAAGAGGGCGGGGACGCCGATCGTGAGCCACGGGTTGCCGCGCTGGTCCTCGGCGCGCTGGAAGGCGGCGTACTGGTTGTTGCGGACCTTCTCGCGGAGGCCGTCGGTGATGACGGTGGAGGTGGGCGTGCCCGGGTTGGTGGAGACGCGCAGGCCGCCGTACTCCCCGAAGATGATCCACGGGTGGGGTTTGCCGCGCTTGCCGAGCTCGATGACGATGCGCTGGAGTTCCGGCTGGGTGAGGGGGAGGCGGATCTCCTGCTGCTCGACCTGGTCCCGCAGGGTGTTGACCGCGGTGTCCTGGGTCTGCTTGAGGATGGCGTTGCGCGCCTGCTGGTAGGTCAGGGCGGCGGTGGTCACCGCGCTGATCGCGGCGACCAGCAGGAAGGCCGCTATCAGCCGGGTGCGCAGTCCGAGCGGTGCTATGCGTCGCACCGCGGCCTACAGGGGACCGAAGCGGTAGCCGAAGCCGCGCACGGTCTGTATGTAGCGGGGGCTGCCGGAGGGGTCCTCGATCTTGTGGCGCAGGCGGCGGACGCAGGCGTCCACGAGCCGGGAGTCGGCGTGGTAGCTGTGGTCCCAGACGTACTCGAGGAGCTGCTGGCGGGAGAAGACCTGCTCGGGCGAGGCCGACAGGTGCAGCAGCAGCTTGATCTCGCTGGGGGCGAGGGCGACGCGCTCGCCGTTCTTGGCGACGGTCAGCCCGGCGCGGTCGATGGCGAGTTCGCCGTGGACCGCGATCTCGTTGCGGGTGCCCACCGGGTCGCTGAGCCGGCGCAGTACGGCCTTGATGCGGGCCTCGATGACCTCGGTGCGGGCGGGTTTCACGATGTAGTCGTCGGCGCCGGCCTCCAGGCCGATGACTATGTCGAAGTCGTCGCCGCGCGCGGTGAGCATGATGATCGGCACCTCGCTGTTCTCGCGGATGCGGTGGCACACCTGCACCCCGTTCATGCCGGGCAGCATCAGGTCGAGGAGGACGAGTTCCGGGCGGAAGCCCGCCATCAGGGCGAGCCCCTCCTCACCGGTCTCGGCGGAGCTCACTTCGTGGCCGCGGCGGCGCAGGCCCAGGCCCACGCCCTCCCGGATGGACGGGTCGTCCTCGATCAGCAGTACACGTGGCATCCGGTCAGTATGCCAAGTCGTTGTGTTGCGCTTCCTCCCGCTATCGGCCGACCTTTCGCCGCAGGGAGTCCAGCAGGTCGGTGATCTCCGTCAGGTGCAACGGCCCGGCGAGGAGGACGACGACGAGAGCGAGGGCCGCGGTTCCCGCGCCGACCGCCGCGAAATCGCCGAGACCTTCGGCGGCCCGGGCGGCGGCGTACGCCGCGGCGGCCGCCGGGGCGCAGGCGACCAGGAGCCGCAGGTGGGTCCGCACGGCCGTGGCGCGCCGCTCGGTACGGGTGCCCGTGCGCGGGCCGAGTCGGCGGGAGAGGGTGTACGCGGTCACGGCGGCGCCCGCGAGGAAGGCGACGGAGGAGGCCGCGGCCATGCCGGTGACCGCCCAGCGGGGGGACAGCAGGAAGTAGGCGGCGGCGGACAGCCCGGCGTTCAGCGCGGCGATGACCAGGTTCAGGAAGAAGGGGGTCCGGGTGTCGGAGAGGGCGTAGAAGCCGCGCGAGAGCACGTACTGCGCGGAGAAGGCGACCAGGCCGGGGGCGAAGGCGATGAGCATGCCGGCCATGACCTCGATGCCGGCGGCGTCGGTGCGGCCGTACTCGAAGACGCTGCCCATCACCCACGGGGCGAGGGCGGCGAAGAGCGCGGCGGCGGGGACGACGAGGGCGGCACTGGAGCGCAGCGCGTAGGAGATGTCACCGCGCAGGGTGGCGAGTTCGCCGTCGGACGCGGCCGCGCTCATGCGGGGCATCAGGGCGGTCACGAGGGAGACGGTGATGATGCCCTGCGGGACGATCCACAGCTGGTAGGCGTTGCTGTAGGCGGCGTACCCGGCGCCCGGGAGGCCGGCCAGGTCGGCCTGGACGCCGGCGGTGGTGGAGAGCCGGGTGACGACCCAGTAGGCGATCTGGTTGGTGAGGACGAGCATGACCAGCCAGCCCGCGTTGCGCAGCGGGCGGCCGAGGCCGCTGCCGCGCCAGTCGAAGCGGGGGCGCCAGCGGAAGCGGGCGGCGCGCAGCGAGGGGACGAGGGCGAGGGCCTGGACGACGATGCCGGCGGTGGTGCCGAGGCCCAGCAGGCGCGTCTCGCCGGCGGTGAGGCCGTCCGTCGCGTCGTGGGAGACGTACAGGAACAGCCCGAAGACGGCGATGATCACGAAGTTGTTGAGGACCGGGGTCCACATCATCGCGCCGAACCGGCCGCGGGCGTTCAGCACCTGGCCGAGCAGGGTGAACAGCCCGTAAAAGAGGATCTGCGGCAGGCAGTAGCGGGCGAGCGCGACGGTGGTGCTCTCCTGGGCCCCGCTGTAGTCGGTGTACGTCGAGATGATCAGCGGGGCGGCGAGGACGGCCACGGCGGTGAGCGCGACGAGCGCCGCCGTGCAGGCGGTCAGCAGGCGGTCGGTGTAGGCCGCGCCGCCGTCCTCGTGCTCCTTGGCGGCCCGGACCAGCTCGGGCACGAAGACGGCGTTGAGCGCGCCGCCGACGAGCAGCATGTAGATGATGTTCGGGACCGTGTTGGCCACCGCGTAGCCATCGCCGAGCATGCCGACGCCCAGCGCGGCGACGACGACGGCGGAGCGGACGAAGCCGGTGGCGCGGGAGACGACCGAGCCGGCCGCCATGAGCGCGCCGCTGCGCAGCACCGAGGTCTTGCCCGGTGCCGGGCCGCCGTCGGCCGCGGCGGCGGTATGCCGGGCGTCGGTGGCCGTCACCGGCGCGCCAGGTAGGCCTGGAACGCCTTGTAGAGCGCCGTGTTGGCCACTCCGTCCATCGGGGTCTCCCATTCGCCGAGCGTTTCGACGACCTGCCCGCCGGTGCCGAGCTTCCAGCGCAGCAGCCCGAAAGAACGTTCGTCGGGGTCAAGGGTGGAGGGTACCCCGCGCATGTCGTACTCCTCCGCGCCGAGGGCGTGTGCGTCGCACATCATGCGCCACTGCAGGGCGTTGCTGGGACGCACCTCGCGCCGGTGGTCGGCGGAGGCGCCGGTCTGGTACCAGACCCGCTTCCCGGCGACGATCATCGTGTGGGCGGCGAGGATCTCGCCCCGGTGGATGCCCAGGTAGAGGCGCATGCGGCCGGGCTGCTCCGCGTTCAGGACCCGGTACTGCTGCTCGTAGTACGCGAGGGAGCGGCCGAGCCGGAAGCCGTCGCGCTCCTCGGTGATGCGCAACAGCCGGTAGAACTCGGGCAGGTCGGCGGAGGTACCGAGGACCGTCTCCACGCCGGCCTTCGCGGCCTTGCGCACGTTGCGCCGCCACTCCTGGTTCAGGCCCGACCACAGGTCGTCCAGGGAGCGGTCGGCCAGCGGCACGCGGAAGACGTGGCGGGGCTGGGCGTCGCCGTCGTCCTCACCGCCGCACCGCTTCCAGCCGCGGGTGCGCAGCCGGTCGGCGAGGGCGGCGCCCACCGGGTCGACCTCGGTGGCGAGCACGTCGGATATCTGCCGGCCGGTCCCGGTCCCGGCCTTGGCGGTGGCCGCGTCCCAGCGGCGGTAGGCGGGGGTGGGGCCGATGCGGACGGCGAAGGCGCCGGCGGAGCGCATGTGGCGCATGAGGGGGTTCAGCCAGCGGTCGATGCGCGGGTCGGACCAGTCCGCGACGGGACCCTCGGGAAGGTAGGCGAAGTATTTCCGGGTGCCGGGGAATTGCCGGTAGAGAACGAGACCGGCGCCTTCTATTTCTCCGCCGGGGTAGTGCCATCCGACCTTTTCCGACCGCCAAAGGTCCTTTACTGCGGCCCAGGACGGGTACTGGAGGAAGCTGGCCCGCCCGTGCCGGGAAAGGAACGCCTGGTATTCGACGTCGGACAGGGTGCGCACCGTCAGCTCCCGGTCCTGGTCGCGGTACTGCTGGGCGGGGGTCACGAGCAGTGCACACATGGCTGTTCGGCCTTCCTGTACGTCCGGGGCGGGCGGCGGGGTCGGGATGCACAGGACTCTCACAGTCGGCCATGACCGGACCGCGCGGCGATTGTGACCGGACGGTGACCGTTTTGCTGCGGTCCATGTCACAAGCGGCGGACCGACATTTTCCGCGGATTGCGCAACCTAGAGTCGTCTTGTTCGCATCCAGGTTTGCGAACGGTTAATTCTTGGGAGGGGTTTACGTTGAGCCGCACACGCCGCACCGCCATGGCGGGTACCGCACTTCTGGCCGCCGCGCTGACCGCCTGCTCGGGCGGGAGCGACAGCGGGAGCGGTGCGTCGGGCAAGGCCGATATGAAGCCGAAGGCCGACATGGCGGTCTCGGTGAACCTCACGGGCGATCAGGTCAAGGCTGGCCAGCCCGTCACGGTGACCGTCGCCGAAGGCAAGCTGGCCCAGGTGAAGGTGACCGACGCGAAGGGCGCGGAGCTGCCGGGGAAGATAGCCGACGACGGCAGGACCTGGACCTCGGAGCGCAACGCGGCCCCCGGCTCGGAGTACAAGGTCGAGGCCCAGAACACCGAGAGCCAGAGCGCCACCACGCAGTTCAAGACCGGCGCCGCCGACAAGGTGAACAAGGTCTCGATCAACATACCCAAGGGCAGCACGGTGGGCGTGGCGATGCCGGTCTCGATCGTCTTCGACAACCCGGTGGCGAACAAGGCCGAGGTGGAGAAGCAGCTCAAGGTCACCACTTCGAACAACACCGAGGGTTCCTGGGGCTGGATCAAGGACTACTCCGGCAACGACCGCGTCGACTGGCGGCCCAAGGAGTACTGGAAGTCGGGCACGGACGTGAAGGTCGAGATGAACCTGAACGGCGTGGACTCCGGTAAGGGCGGCGGCTTGTTCGCCAAGGACTACAACACCGAGTTCAAGATCGGCAAGGACCGTCGGATCGAGGTCAGCCTCGACACCAAGAAGTTGGCGGTGACCGAGGACGGCCAGGCGCAGAAGACGATCCCGATCTCGGCCGGCACTCCCGGCGGCAAGAAGGCGTCCTGGTCCGGGAAGATGGTGATCATGACGAAGGAGGGCACCATCCGGATGGACTCCCAGACGGTGGGCCTGGACGACGCCTACGACAAGATGGTCGACTACTCGATGCGGCTCACCTGGTCCGGCATGTACGCGCACGCCGCTCCGTGGAACTCCGCCAACTTCGGCCGCGCCAACAGCAGTTCCGGCTGCGTGGGGATGAGCGACGCCGACGCCAAGGGCTTCTTCGCGCAGTCCCAGATCGGTGACCCCTTCGAGGTCGTGGGCTCGGGCTCCAAGGGCAACGCCGACATCGGCAACGGCTACGGCGAGTGGAACCTGACCTGGGACGCCTGGAAGGCCAAGAGCGCCGCGACCGGGACCCCGCAGAACGGCTGAGCGTCAACCGCCCGGCCGTTGACTCTCGTTCAATTGTTACCACCACGTAACTTACTGACGGGTTACCTCCAGTAACTCCCTCCCGTTACCGTCGGGTCACTTTGACAACCCCGGCGTACGCGAGGAGCGATTGATGGAACGCACCACCACCGCCGCAGCCGTGGCAGCCCTGCTGGCGGCAGCCGCCCTGGGCCTGGCCCCCCACCAGGCCCAGGCGGCTCCCGCCCCCGCCGCGGCGGTCGCCGCCGACGCCCCGGCGGCCTCGCCGGAGCTGCGCTTCCACGACATCCCCGGCTCCGGCGGCATCACCCTCAAGGGCAACGTCTTCACCCCGGCCGGGGCGGTGAGCGGCCGGAAGTACCCGCTCATCGTGCTGCCCAGCAGCTGGGGCATGCCCCAGATCGAATACATCGCCCAGGCCCGGAAGCTCGCCGACTCCGGTTACGTCGTGGTCAGTTACACCTCCCGCGGCTTCTGGCTCTCCGGCGGGCAGATCGAGGTGGCCGGCCCGCCGGACATCGCCGACGTCAGCGCCGTCATCGACTGGGCCCTGGCCAACTCCCCCGCCGACGCGGACCACATCGGCCTCGGCGGGGTCTCGTACGGCGCCGGCATCAGCCTGCTGGCCTCCGCGCACGACCCGCGCGTCAAGGCCGTGGTCGCGATGAGCGGCTGGGCCGACCTCATCGAGTCCATCTACTCCGGCCGCACCCAGCACCTCCAGGCCGCCGGGATGCTCGGCGCCGCCGGCTACCTCACCGGCCGCCCCGGCCCCGAACTCCAGTCGGTCCTGGGCGACTTCCTCGGCTCCCGGCTGGACCGGGAACAGCAGATGATCGAGTGGGGCAGGCAGCGTTCGGCCGCCGAGCAGGTGGACCGGATCAACGCCAACGGCACCGCGGTCATGCTCGGCAACGCCTGGGGCGACACCATCTTCCCGCCCAACCAGTACGCGAAGTTCTACGAGCGGCTGACCGGCCCCAAGCGCCTGGAGTTCCGGCCCGGGGACCACGCCACCGCCGAGGGCACCGGCCTGCTCGGCCTGCCCAACGACACCTGGACCAACGCCCACCGCTGGTTCGACCGCTACCTCAAGGGCGAGCGCAACGGCGTCGACACCGAGGCCCCGGTGCAGATCAAGTCCCGCAGCGACGAGGGCTACGAGGGCTACGCCGACTGGAAGTCGGTCGGCTCGGGCGGCAACGAGAGACTCGCGCTCTCCGACAGCGAGCACGTCTTCGCCAATGTCGACTCCGGCGCCAACGGCGGGATCATCTTCCTCTCCAGCATCCTCGACCAGTTCGTCAAGGCGCCCCCGACGGCCTCGATACCGCTGCTCCCCCGCGCCTTCGCCGCCGTCTGGCAGTCGGAGCGCTACGACAGCGCGCGCCGGGTCCGCGGCACCGTCGCCCTGCACACCACCGTCACTCCCACCAAGGCCGACGGCACCTTCGTCGCGTACCTCTACGACGTCGGCCCGCTCGGCATCGGCAAGCTCGTCAGCAACGCCCCGTACACCTTCCACGGCCGTGCGCCGGGCCGGGCGTTCGGGGTGGACCTGGAGCTCTTCTCCACCGCGTACGACGTGCCCGCGGGACACCGGCTCGCGCTCGTCATCGACACCGTCGACCCGCTCTACATCGAGCACAACCCCACCGGGGCGCAGCTGACCTTCTCCTCGTCGCGCTCCGATCCCTCCTACGTCTCGGTCCCGCTGCGCGAGCAGTGATCCGCGGCGGCCGCCCGTACCTCAGTGCTTGAGGATCTTGGAGAGGAAGTCCTTGGCCCGGTCGCTCTCCGGAGCGGTGAAGAACTGCTCCGGAGTGCGGTCCTCGACGATCCGCCCGTCGGCCATGAAGACCACCCGGTTCGCGGCGGAGCGGGCGAAGCCCATCTCGTGCGTGACCACGACCATGGTCATGCCCTCGCGCGCGAGCTGCTGCATGACCTCCAGCACCTCGTTGATCATCTCCGGGTCGAGCGCCGAGGTGGGCTCGTCGAAGAGCAGGGCCTTGGGGTCCATGGCGAGGGCCCGGGCGATGGCCACCCGCTGCTGCTGGCCACCGGAGAGCTGGGCGGGGAACTTCTCCGCCTGGTCGGCGAGGCCGACGCGGTCCAGGAGCTCCCGGGAGCGCCGGTCCGCCTCGCCGCGCCCGCGCCCGCGGACCTTGACCTGCGCGAGCGACACATTGGCGAGGACCGTCTTGTGCGCGAAGAGGTTGAAGGACTGGAAGACCATGCCGACCTCGGCGCGCAGCCGGGCCAGTTCCTTGCCCTCGGCGGGCAGCGGCTCCCCGTCCAGCAGGATCGTGCCCGACTCGACGGCCTCCAGCCGGTTGATCGCCCGGCACAGGGTGGACTTCCCGGAACCGGAGGGGCCGATGACCACCACCACCTCCCCGCGGCCCACGGTGAGGTTGATGTCCCGCAGGACGTGCAGCTGCCCGAAGTGCTTGTTGACGTCCCGCAGCTCGATCAACGGATCGACGGTCATGCGCTGCCCTGTCCCCTGGGTTCCGGTGTGTCGAGGTCAGCGCAAACTATCCAGCCCCGCAAGGGCACTTCGCCGCGACACGCCGGGCACCGGGCGCCGGGCGCCGGACGCCGGGGCGTCAGCCCTCGGAGGCCTCGGCGTAGGCCTGGCTGAGTTCGGGGGATCCGGTCATCGCCCAGGACACCCCCGACTCGATCACGTTCAGCTCGCGGCCCGAGGCCAGCAGGATCACCGGCTGGCCGTTGGGCCACACCTGCCAGCCGGCCCCCGGGACGGTCCGGACGATCACGGTCCCGAGGTAGAAGCCCGCGTCGTTGCCGAGCCAGGGCACCACCTCGGGGTCCCGGCGCCAGCGCGGCATCAGCTGGTCCAGCGCCTCCAAGGAGCCCTGGCTCTCGTCGAGTTCGAGGCCGGCCGCCCGCGCGTGGACGCGCAGCATCTCGCACTCCGAGAAGAGCTCGGCGACGCCCTCGGGATCGTCCGCGAGGGCGGCGGCGAGTCCCGCACCCTGTTCCGTTTCACGCCGGTTCAGCCAGTTGTCCAGGAAAGGGATGTTCATACCGCCCAGCGTCGCACCAGGATCCGCCGCTGGCCACAGGGCG
Organism: Streptomyces sp. NRRL F-2580; assembly: GCF_000720115.1. Taxonomy (GTDB): domain Bacteria; phylum Actinomycetota; class Actinomycetes; order Streptomycetales; family Streptomycetaceae; genus Streptomyces. Next base: position 120,795 of record NZ_JOIR01000019.1, on the reverse strand, counting down.
CGCCTGGATCGGCCGGCCCGGATGACGGCCGGCGAGGGCGGTCCGCCGCGGCCTACCGGTCGAGGTCGAGGTCCACGACGACCGGGGCGTGGTCGGACGCGCCCTTGCCCTTGCGCTCCTCGCGGTCGACGTAGGCGTCGGTGACGGCCTTGGTGAAGGGCTCGTTCCCGTACACCAGGTCGATGCGCATGCCCCTGTTCTTGGGGAAGGCGAGCTGGCGGTAGTCCCAGTACGTGTAGGGGCGGTCGTACTTGAGGGGGCGCGGCAGCACGTCCGAGAGCCCGGCGGCCCGCAGTGCCTCCAGGGCGGCCCGCTCGGCGGGGGTGACGTGGGTGAGGCCGGCGAAGACGGCCGGGTCGTAGACGTCCTCGTCGGTCGGGGCCACGTTGAAGTCGCCGAGCACCGCGAAGGGGCGCGGGCCGGCCGCGTCCTGCGCGACGGCCGTGGTCAGTGAGCGGAACCAGTCCAGCTTGTAGCCGTAGTGGTCGTGCTCGACCTCCCGGCCGTTGGGCACGTACACCGACCAGAGCCGGACCCCGCCGCAGGTCGCGGAGATCGCGCGGGGCTCCTGGATCCCTTCGTAGTCGGGCCCTCCGGGCAGTCCGAGGACCACGTCGTCCAGGCCGACCTTGGAGAGCAGGGCCACGCCGTTCCACCGGCCGGTGGCGTTGACGGCCGATTCGTAGCCCAGCTCGCGCAGCTCGGCGTGCGGGAACTGCTCCGCCGAGCACTTGGTCTCCTGGACGCACAGGACATCGGTGCCGGAGCTCTCCAGCCAGGCCAGCAGACGGGGCAGCCGGGCGGTGACGGAGTTGACGTTGAAGGTGGCGATACGCATGCGTTCCAACCTACCTCCAGGCACCGACACTCACAGGTCCGTGCTGTCCCCCGCGGTGAGTCGGCCGTGGTCGGTGCCGCCCAGGGCGTCCAGGGCGAAGTCGTAGATCGGCCTGGCGATGTCGGAGAGGTAGGCGTCGTGGATGTCGAGGGCCCGGCGCGGCTTGACCTCACGGAGGTAGTCGATCACCTCGCCGACCTTGTTCCAGGGGGCGTGCACCGGGAGCATCAGGGTCTCCACCGGGACCCCGGGCACGGTCAGGGCGTCCCCGGGATGGAAGAGGGAACCCTCCACGAGGTAGCCGACGTTCGTGACCCGCGGCATGTCCGGGTGGATCACCGCGTGCAGCTCCCCGTGCACCTGGACCTCGAACCCGGCGGCGGTGAAGGTGTCGCCGTGGCCGACGGTGTGCACCCGGCCCGGATAGGCGGGGGCGAGCTTGTCGGCGACGCTGCGCAGGGTCCACAGCCCGGCCGCCGGGTTCGCGTCGAGGGCGGCCCGCAGTCGGCCCTCCTCGAAGTGGTCGGGGTGTTCGTGCGTGACCAGCAGGGCGTCCGCCCCCAGGCCCGCGTCGGGTTCGCTGAAGGCGCCCGGGTCGATGACGAGCGTGCGCCCGTCCTTCTCCAACTGGACGCAGGAGTGCAGCCGCTTGGTGAGCTTCATGATCCCAGGCTAAGGGCTGTCCCGTAATCCCCGGTGGATCAGCGCACGGCGGCAGATGCGGTGCATCGCAAGGCGGAGGGGCGCCCCCATACTGGGCGTATTCGGGCGTTCCGACAATGCAGCGAGGTGCCGTAGCTGGCATCGTGCGCCCGCCGGGGATTACGGGACAGCCCTTGGCGCCGGACGGGCCCCGGTCAGGGAGTGGTCGTGGAGACCACGTAGACCCGGGGCTTCTCGGGGTCGGTGAGGTCCACCGTGATGTCCCGGGTGGGGCGCGGGTCCGGCTGTTCCAGGGTGGTCCCGTACCAGGTGGCCTCCGGGCTCCAGCTCCAGCCGGCGACCTCGGAGTCGTGCGCGGAGATCGAGACCTCGCCCCGCGTCAGCCCGGCCCGGCTGGTGCCGACGGCGGCGAGGAAGGCGTCCAGGTCCTCGGGGGTCACCGCGAACGCGGTGAACAGCCGGCTGGTGCGCCAGTTGTTCGTCTCCAGGAACCCGACCCGCCAGGCCTTCGGCGGGATCGGGACCTCGTAGATGCTGCGCTGCACCTTGGAGGGCCAGCCGGGGCGCACCTCGGACGCGCCGACCTTGGCGGCCTTGTCACGGCCGCTCTCGCGGCTCTGCTGGGTGGAGATCGCGAGGTAGCCCGCGGGTACGCCGATCAGCAGCACGATGATGATCGCGGTGATCCAGCGGCGCTTGACGACGTGCCTGCGGTCCTCGGCGGTGGGCGGCGGCGTGGCGTCCGCGTCGGGTGCGGGGGCCTGGTGGGGCAGGGAGGGCGGTGTCACGGTTTTTCCTGGTCCTCGGATCCGGCGGGGTCGCGCCGGCCCAGCTGCTGCACGTAGCGCTCGTACCGTTCGTAGCGCTCGACCCGCCGGCGGGTGGCGCGGCGGAAGCGCCGGGCGACGAGCCGGGCGAGGTCGGCGGCGCCGACCATACCGGCCTCGGGGCCGAGCTGGGCCTTGGCGATGCGCGCCTCCGGCCGGTAGCCGCGGCCGGTGAGGTGGCGGCGGAAGGCCTCCCGCGCGGGACCGATCAGCAGGTCGTCGGCGGCGCTGACGCCACCGCCGATGACGAAGCAGGAGGGGTCGAGGGCGGCGGCGAGGTTGGCGATGCCGACGCCGAGCCACTGGCCGATGTCCTGGAGCAGCTCGACGCACATGGCGTCGCCCTCACGGGCGAGCTCGGTGATGAGCGGCCCGGTGATCTCGTGGACGTTGCCGCCGACCCTGGCGATGATGTTGTACGCGACCGGGGAGTCGGCGGCGGCCAGCTCGCGGGCCTCGCGGACCAGGGCGTTTCCGGAGCTGTACTGCTCCCAGCAGCCGCGGTTGCCGCAGGGGCAGCGGTGGCCGCCGGGGACGACCTGCATGTGGCCGAACTCGCCGGCGACCCCGAAGCGTCCGCGCTTGACCTGGCCGCCCTCCAGGATGGCCCCGCCGATGCCGGTGCCGAGCGTGATCATGACGAGGTGGTCCTCGCCGCGCCCGGCGCCGAAGCGCCACTCGGCCCAGGCGGCGGTGTTGGCGTCGTTGTCCACCATGACCGGGACCGCGAGCCGGGACTGGAGCGCGTCGCGCAGCGGCTCGTCGCGCCAGGCCAGATGGGGTGCGAACAGGACCCGGGAGCGGTCGGCGTCCACCCAGCCGGCGGCCCCGATGCCGACCGCGTGCACGTCGTGCCGGTCGGAGAGGTCCAGGACCAGCTCGACGATGGTGTCCTCGACGACCTTGGGGCTCTTGGACTTGTCCGGGGTCTCGGTGCGGATCTTCTCCAGGATGATTCCGTCGGCGTCGACGACCCCGGCCATCACCTTGGTGCCGCCGATGTCGATCCCGACGGTCGGCACGCGCGGGGCGGTCAGGTGCGACCGGCGCTCACGGGTTCCGATGGTCCGCAGGACGGTGCCTCGCGCCGACCCCCGGTGGGTGAGCGTGAAGTCCCGGTACGTGCTCATCGAGTCGTGTCGTCCCTCTTGGCTGGGGTGGTACGGGAAGCCGGGTCGGCTGCGCCGGGTGGGGCGTCTGCCCCCGATTCTGCCACCCGCTCCAGTTCGTGGCTCAGTTCGTCCAGCTCGGAGCCGCCCGCCATCTGCCGGGTGAGCTCGTCGAGCGTGATCGAGTCGCGGGTGTGGCTGCCCGCCATGGTGCCGCGCTTGAGGAGGACGAAACGGTCCCCCACCAGGTACGCGTGGTGCGGGTTGTGGGTGATCAGGACCACGCCGAGGCCCGCGTCGCGGGCGGCGGCGACGTACTTGAGGACCACGCCGGACTGCTTCACGCCGAGGGCCGCGGTGGGCTCGTCGAGTACGAGGACCTTGGCGCCGAAGTACACGGCGCGGGCGATGGCCACGCACTGGCGTTCACCGCCGGACAGGGTGCCGATGGGCTGGTCGACGTCGCGCAGGTCGATGCCCATGCGCAGCAGCTCGGCTCGGGTGGTCTCGCGCATGAGGGGCACGTCGAGGCGGCGGAAGGGGCCGTGGCCCCTGGTGGGCTCGGAGCCGAGGAAGAAGTTGCGCCAGACCGGCATCAGCGGGACGACGGCGAGGTCCTGGTAGACGGTGGCGATGCCGCGGTCCAGGGCCGCGCGCGGGTTGGCGAGCACGGTCTCCTCGCCCTCGATCTCGAAGGTGCCCGAGTCGTGCCGGTGCAGGCCCGCGATGATCTTGATGAGGGTGGACTTGCCGGCGCCGTTGTCACCGAGGACACAGGTGATCTCGCCCGCCGAGACCTCCAGGGAGACCCCCTGGAGGGCGCGGATGTTGCCGTAGTACTTGCTGACGTCGGTCAGCCTGACGAGTGCGTCGCCGGTCATGCCCGTGCCTCCGCCCGCTTGCGGACCCATGCGTTGAGCAGCGTGGCCAGCAGGAGCATCGCGCCGAGGAAGAACTTGAACCAGTCCGGGTTCCACTGCGCGTACACGATGCCGTTGCTGGTCATGCCGAAGATGAAGGCGCCGACCGCCGAGCCGATGGCGGAGCCGTAGCCGCCGGTCATCAGGCAGCCGCCGATGACGGCCGCGATGATGTAGAGGAACTCGTTGCCGACGCCCTCGCCCGACTGGACCACGTCGAACGAGAAGAGGATGTGCTGCCCGGAGATCCAGGCGCACAGGGCGACGCCCATGTAGAGGCCGATACGGGTCTTCACGACGGGCACGCCGGTCGCGCGGGCCGCGTCGGCCCCGCCGCCCACGGCGAAGATCCAGTTCCCGGCGCGGGTGCGCAGCAGGATCCAGGTGGCCACGGCGACGATGGCCAGCCACCACAGGATGGTGACCTTGAGGGTGACCGAGCCGACGTTCCACTGCGAGGCGAAGAGGGCCCGCGCGGAGGAGAAGCCCTCCATGTCGGCGATGGTCTTGGTGGAGACCGAGCCGCTGATCAACTTGGTGAAGCCGAGGTTCAGGCCGGTCAGCATCAGGAAGGTGCCGAGCGTGATGATGAAGCTGGGCAGTTTGGTGCGGGTCAGCATGAAGCCGTTGAAGAAGCCGATGGCCAGCGTGACCAGCAGGGACACGGCGACGCCGACCCAGACGTCGGCCGTCATCTGGTAGCTGAACATCGAGCTCACCAGCGCGGAGGTCGTGACCATGACACCGGCGGAGAGGTCGAACTCGCCGCCGATCATCAGCAGGGCCACCGGAGCGGCCATGATCCCGATGGTGGAGGCCGAGTACAGGATCGTGCTCAGGCTGGAGGCCTGCAGGAAGCTGGGGGCGGCGAAGGAGAAGAAGACGAAGACGGCGGCGGCGCCGACCACGGAGCCCAGCTCCGGGCGGGCGAGCAGCTTGCGCACGACGGAAGTGGGTGCGAGCCGTTCGTCGACGGCGGCGGGCGCGCTCATCGGCTGCCCCGCTTGATGAACTCCTCCAGCTTGGACGCCTCGGCGGCGGTGACGATCTGCGGTCCGGTGAGCACCGGGCGGCCGCCGCCGAGCACGTTCGCGTTGTAGCGGTACAGCCAGAGCAGGTCGATGGCCTCGTAGCCCTGGAGGTAGGGCTGCTGGTCGACGGCGAAGCCGAGGGCCCCCGACTTGAGGTCGCGGGCCACCGACGCGTTGAGGTCGAAGGTGTCGACCTCGGCCTTGCCGGCCGCCGCGTCCTTCGCCTTGATCGCGGTCGGGGCGAAGGGGGCGCCGAGGGTGATGATCGCGTCGACGGACGGGTCGGCCTGGAGCTTCGCCTGGATGGACGCCTGGACGGAGGGCATGTTGGTGCCCTCGACGTACAGGTTCTCCATCGTCCCGGAGAAGGTCTTCTTCGCCCCGGCGCAGCGCTGCTCGTGGCCCACGTTGCCCTGCTCGTGCAGGACGCAGACGGCCTTCTTGCGGCCGCGCTTGTTCAGCTCGGTGCCGACCGCCTCGCCGGCGATCTCCTCGTCCTGGCCGATGTGGGTCAGCGCGCCGTACTCGGCGGACTGGGCGGAGCCGGAGTTGACCGTGATCACCGGGATGCCGGCCTTCACGGCCTTGGCGATGACGTCCTTGAGGGCCTCCGGCTTGGCGAGGCTGACGACGATCCCGTCCACCTTCTGGTCGATGGCGTTCTGCACGAACTGCGCCTGCTGCTGGGCCTGGTCGTCGTGGGCGTAGACGAAGTTGATGTTGTCCTTCGCCGCGGCCTCCTTGGCGCCCTTCTGGACGATGTCCCAGAAGGTGTCGCCGTCGCCCGCGTGCGTGACCATCGCGAAGGTCCAGCGCGGGGTGGAGACGGCGGGCCGACCCGCCTCGGCGGCCTTCGCCCGCTCCTCGGCGCGCTTGCCCCCCGTACTGCTGCAGCCCGCGAGCGAGGCCCCCAGTACCGCCGCGAGCACGGCGCCCACGACGCGCACCCCTGTCCGAACCCTAGCCACGTCGCCGTGCCCTTCCCTCGTCACCAATTCGGTCCGCCGTCGAGCCGGTCACCAATGCGGTCATTCCGGCTCCATTCCGGTCCAGCCGCTCAGTATCCGCCACAGTCGACCATGAAGGGTCATCGGGGCACTCACGCGCAGGTTGACATGCGCGGGCGGATTGACAGGTTCCGCCGACAGGGTCAGGTTGAGTGCATGCGCATCGGGCTCATCGGAACGGGCCGGATCGGCTCCTTCCACGCGGCGGCGCTGGCCCGCCACCGGGATGCGGGCTCGCTCCTGCTCGCGGACGCCGATCCCGAGCGGGCGGCGCGCCTCGCCGACCGGCTCGGGGCCACTGCCGCGCCCAGCGTGGAGCAGGTCTTCACGTGGGGCGTGGACGCGGTGGTCGTGGCATCGGCGACCGAGGCCCACGCGGATCTCGTCGTACGGGCGGTGCGCGGCGGGCTGCCGGTCTTCTGCGAGAAACCGCTGGCCCCGGACCTGAACCGGACCCTGGCGGCACTGCGTGAGGTGAGGGCCGCGGGCGGGCTGCTCCAGGTGGGGTTCATGCGCCGCTTCGACGCGGGCTACGGCACGGCCCGGGAGCTGGTCCGCTCGGGCGCCCTGGGGCGGCTGCACACCGTACGGACGATGACGGCCGATCCGGCGCCGCCGGCCGCCGCGTACCTGGCGACCTCGGGCGGCCTGTACCGGGACTGTCTGGTGCACGACTTCGACATGGTCCGCTGGGTGACCGGGCACGAGGTGGTCGAGGTGTACGCGGCCGGGTCGGACGCCGGACCCGCTCTGTTCCGGGAGGCGGGCGACATCGACACGGCGGCCGCCGTGCTGACGCTGGATGACGGAACCCTGGTCACGGCCACCGGCACGCGGTGCAACGGCGCCGGGTACGACGTACGGATGGAGCTGGCCGGGGAGCTGGACCAGGTCTCGGTGGGGCTGGACGACCGGACGCCGATCGCCTCCACCGAACCGCACGGCCCACCGCCGGCGAGCAAGCCGTGGACCGGCTTCCTGGAACGTTTCGCCCCGGCGTACGAGGCCGAGCTGGCGGCCTTCATCCGGCTGGTGCGGGGCGAGGGGCCCAACCCGTGCGACGGCCGGGAGGCGCTGGCGGCCTTCCGGATCGCGGAGGCCTGCGAACTCTCGCGCCGGGAACGGCGCCGGGTCCGGCTGGAGGAGCTCCGGGACCTGCCGGTTCTGTAAGCGGGGCACGGGGCCACACTAAGCCGGGTGATCACCTGTGGCTGCGAGCTTTCCGGCCACCCTCAGGCGGTGGTGACGGCGCGCCGACCCCACGCGGTGCCGACCAGGACCAGGAGGGCGCCCGCGTAACCGAGGAGCCCCGGATCCTCCCCTCCGATGGCGATGCCGGCGACGGCCGCCCACAGCGGCTCGGTGCCGAGCAGCAGGCTGACCCGGGAGGGCGAGGTCCGGCGCACGGCCCACATCTGCACGAAGAAGGCGAAGAGGGTGCAGAAGACGGAGAGGAAGGCCAGCCCGGCCCACTCCGCGGGCCCGAAGCCGGCCGCGGCGGCCCACGGGCTCGCCCCGGTCCCGGGCACGGCGGCCAGCAGCGCGAAGACGAGCACGGCGCCGCCGAGCTGCACGGTGGTCAGCGACAGCGAGTCGGCGTCCCGGACCGCCTCGATCCGGGCCATGAGCAGGACGTGCAGGGTCCGGGCGAGGGCTGCGCCGAGGATCAGCAGGTCACCGAGGCCGGGCGCGCAGAATCCGGCGCCCTGGGTGAGCAGCACGACACCGGCCACGGAGACGGCCGCGGCCCCGAGGAATCCGCCGGAGGGCGCCTGCCGCCGCACCGCGGCCTCGGCCAGCGGGGTGAAGATCATGGTCAGGCTGATGATCAGCCCGGCGTTGGTCGCGGAGGTGTGGACGACCCCGTAGGTCTCCAGGAGGAAGATCCCGCCGAGTACGAGGCCCAGCAGTCCGGCGGCGCGCGACTGCGCCGGCGTCAGGGCGCGCAGCCGCGACCACCCGGCGACGACCAGGACCGGCAGCACGAGCGCGAACCGCAGCACGAGCACGGCGACGACGGTGTGGGTGGTGGTGATGCCCTTGGCGGCAAGGTAGCTCCCGCCCCAGACGACGGCGACGGCCAGCACGGGCAGATCGGCGAGCCAGGCCCGGCGGGGGGCTTCGACTTCGACGGCGGGCGAGAGCACGGTCATGGGGGTGTCTCCGACGGCACGGGGGAGGTGGAGACTTCGGCGGCTCGCACGGATGCGCGCTCACGCTACCCGAGCCGATCATGCGGGGCGACTCCTTTACCGGCCGCCCCCGCGGGACCCGTAGCATCGGCGGCATGGCTGATCTCTACGCCCTGGACCTGGCGTTCGACCTGCTCGACAGCACGCCCGACGACGTGCTCGCGGAGGTGCGGCGCCAACTGACGGGGGACGGACTGCTCTCGACCCGGGGCCCGGCGTGGCGCGTCGGCGGCATGCTCGTCGGAGAGTTCGGACCGGCCGAACGCGGCGGCTGGGCCCTGACCACCCGCCAGGAGGTCCACGAGGAACAGCTCCCGGAGCTGGAGGACCTCCTGCTGCTCCTGGCCCCCCACGTCCGCCCGCCGGGCCCGCTCGGCCGCCTCCGCCACTACGAGAACGAGGCCCCGGACCTCCTGGTCCTCCGCGAGGGCCGCGTGGTCCAGCTCGCCCTGGACCCTCGCTGACTCAGGTGAACGTGCCGAAGGCGGCCCGCCCCTTCGGCCGGTAGGTGTGGATGGAGGTTCCGACCGAGGTCGTACGGGAGTCCGTCACCTCGAAGGCGGTCGGCAGTCCGCCGGTCGAGAACAGCTTCCGCCCCGCGCCCAGGAACACCGGGAAGACCAGCAGGTTCAGCTCGTCCACGAGGTCCCGGGCCAGCAGCCACTGCGCGAGCTGCCCGCTGCCGTGCACCTGGAGCTCTCCCTCCAGCGTGTCCTTGACCCGGACGATCTCGCTCTGCAGGTGCTCCCCGTCGAGCACGGTGACCGGGCCCCAGGCCGGCTCCCTGAGCGTGGTGGAGGCCACGTACTTCGGCAGCCGGTTCAGGTTGCCCGCGATGGGGTCGGCCGGATCGTCGTGGTGCGGCCAGTACCCGGCGAAGATCTCGTACGTCCGCCGCCCGAGCAGGAACGCCTCGGTCCGTCCGTAGACGTCCTTGACGAACTCCAGCATGCCCTCGTCGGCGAACGGCACCAGCCACCCGCCGTACTCGAACCCGCCGCTGCGGTCCTCCTCCGTCCCCCCGGGCGCCTGCATTACGCCGTCGAGGGTCACGAAGGTGGTCAGGGTCAGCTTGCCCATGGCTCTGCGCTCCTAGCTCGGCATCCCTACACGAATGCAGACTCCCGGACCCCCGAAACCTCATCGCGACGCCACGCACACCCTCGCGGGAAACGCGAGGTCGGATTCCTGCCAGCGTCCTCGACCCCTCCGCGATTTTATTGAACTCGCAACCAACTGGTGGGCGATCGAGGAGGAACGTCATGGACGGCAAAGTGGCACTGGTGACGGGTGGCAGCAGGGGGATCGGGGCCGCGACCGTCTTGCGGCTGGCCGAGGAGGGCGCGGACGTCGCGTTCACCTATGTCCGCGGCGAGGAGGCCGCGGCCGAGGTGGCCGGAAAGGTCGAGGCGCTCGGACGGCGGGTGCTCGCGGTGCGCGCCGACGCCGGGGATCCGGAAGCCGGCGCCGAGGTCGTGGGGCGGGTCGTGCGGGAGTTCGGGCGGCTCGACGTGCTGGTCAACAATGCGGGGGTGGGCGTGCTCGGGCCGCTGGAGGCGCTGACCGCGGCCGACGTGGACCGGGTGCTCGCGGTCAACGTGCGCGGGGTGTTCACCGCCACGCAGGCCGCGGCGGCCGAACTGGGGCAGGGCGGGCGGATCATCACCATCGGTACCTGCATGACCAAGCGGGTGCCGGGGCCCGGCGGAACGCTCTACGCGATGAGCAAGTCGGCGCTGATCGGCCTGACGAAGGCCCTCGCCCGGGAGCTGGGCGGGCGCGGGATCACCGCGAACATCGTCCACCCGGGGCCGGTGGACACCGACATGAACCCCGCCGACGGACCGTACGCCGACCCCCAGGCGGCGATGACCGCCCTGGGACGCTTCGGCACGGCGGGCGAGGTGGCCGACATGGTGGCCTTCCTGGCCGGACCCGGGGCGGCGTACGTCACCGGGGCGGAATTCGCGGTCGACGGCGGCCACTCCGCCTAGCCGGCTCCCGCCTGGGGATGCCGCCGTCTCCCGGTGCGGCCCCCCTGCCGGGGCTCCGCCCCGCACCCCGCTCCTCAAACGCCGGAGGGGCTGAATGGTGCGGCGGGGCCGGATGGTCCGGCTCAAAGATCGGGGCTCCGCCCCGGACCCCGCCGGAACGCAAGGTGCCTCGGCCCTCCGACCCCCCGACACGTTCGGCGCCCGAGGAGACGCCCCGGCGCGCGCCCGCCCCCGGCACAACCGGCCCCCACCCGCTCGGCCTCGGCACAACCCGCCGCGCCGGGCGGGTCAACGGAGCCAGCAGGACGCCGTCCGCGTCGGCGCTGGCGACCCACGCGCCACGTCGTTCTCGAAAGCGGGCCAAGGCGTCCTTGAGGCGCTCCTCGCGCGGGCGCGGCGGCGGCGCGGGGACGGCCTGGATGGTCTGCTCCGTCATACGGGGCTGCTCCTGTCCGCGACGGCCGGCCCCCGGGCGGAGCCGCCGCGCTCCGCTGTGCCCCACCCGTAAGGGAGTTCGCACGGCAGGGGGAAGACCGGGGGAATGCCGAGGGGGCGCGCCGCGTCGCGGTGCGCCCCCTCGGGCCGTGCACGACCCCGGGAGTGTCGGCTCCCGGGGCGGGCGGTCGAACAGGGTGGCGTCAGCCGCCCAGCTCCTGGTGACGGGCGGTCAGCGCGGCCTCGCCGGTCTCCGTCAGGGAGCCGTACAAGCGCAGGCGGGAGAAGCCGCCGTCCGGGAAGATGTCGATCCGTACGTGGGTGCCGACCGCCGGGGCGTCGAGGACGAACCGGTGGTTGGTGTCGGGCTGCAGGCGGGTGCGCGGCAGGAACTCCGTCCACTCGCCCTCCTCACCGGTCTTGACCGACAGCGAGGCCCAGCCAGCCGAGTTGCCCTTGAGGTACGCGGTGTCGATCTCGACGGCGCGGATCTCGGACTCGGTGACGAGCTGGTAGCGGATCCAGTCGTTGCCGTTGTCGCGGCGGCGGGCGGTCTCCCAGCCGTCGTCCATCTTGCGGGAGCGGCCCGGGTTGATGGTGTTGGTCGGCGGGGAGTAGAAGCGGTTGGAGGCGTCCTGGACGGAGCCGCCGTTCTCCAGGGCCACCACGTCGAAGGAGCCGAGCGCCGCGAGCCACTTCGGGTCGGGCAGGACCTCGCCGTAGACGCGCAGGCGGGCGATGCCGCCGTCCGGGTGCTGGTTGACGCGCAGGTGCGTGAAGCGCTGCTCGACGGCGACCTCGAAGCCGTTGGCCGCGTGGCCGCCGACCGCGGTGCGCTCGACCAGGGTCGTCCACTTCACGTCGTCGCCCAGGAGCTCCTCCGGGGTCGGCGCCAGGGCGCCCTCCCAGTTGGTGCCCTCGATGGAGACGGCCTGCGGCATGTTGCCGCGGAAGTGGGCGGTGTCGACGACGATGCCGCGGATGACGCCGGGGGCGCCCAGGCGGACGAGCGCCCAGTCGTGGTCCTCGGCGGTCGGCCAGGGCTGGGTGGCGGAGACGCCACGGCGGCGGCGGGTCTCCCAACCGTCCATGATCTTGCCCTTGTGACCGAAGTGCTCGGGGTCGAAGTGCGCGGCCTCGGCGATGAGGAGGTTCTCGCGCTGGGCGAAGAACTCGTCGTTGGCAGCGATGACGCCGGCGCCCAGCTCACGGGCGGCGAGGTTCGCGTACTGGGTGAACGGGAAGTCCGCGGTGCGGTAGTCCGCGTACGGGTCGCCGCCTCCGTACGGGTTCGCGTTGCCGGTGAAGGAGGGAATCGCCACTGTCAGTTCTGCCTTTCGAGGAGGAGGCCCGTGGGCTCGGTCGGGGTGCCGTGGTCGGCGATCTGCGCACCGCGCAGCCAGGTGGACTTCACGACGCCGTGCAGGGTCTTGCCCGCGTACGCCGTGACCTGGTTGCGGTGGTGGAGTTCGGCCGGGTCCACAGTGAACGTTTCTTCGGGGGCGAGCACGGCGAAGTCGGCGTCGCGGCCCACCTCGATCGCGCCCTTCTGCGCCAGGCCGGCCAGCGCGGCCGGGGCCGCGGACATCCAGCGGACGACGTCCTCCAGGGTCCGGCCGCGGCGGCGCGCCTCGGTCCAGATGGCGGGCAGGCCCAGCTGGAGGGAGGAGATGCCGCCCCACGCGGTGGAGAAGTCGCTGGTCTTCAGGTCCGCGGTGGAGGGCGAGTGGTCGGAGACGATGCAGTCGATGGTGCCGTCCGCGAGCGCGTCCCACAGGAGGTCCTGGTTGGCGGCCTCACGGATGGGCGGGCAGCACTTGAACTCGCTGGCGCCGTCCGGTACTTCCTCGGCCGTGAGGGTGAGGTAGTGCGGGCAGGACTCGACGGTGATCTTGATGCCCTCGGCCTTGGCGGCGGCGATCAGCGGCAGCGCGTCGGAGGACGACAGGTGCAGTACGTGGACGCGCGCGTTCAGCCGCTTCGCCTGGGCGATCAGGTTGCCGATCGCGGTGTTCTCGGCGTCGCGCGGACGGGACGCGAGGAAGTCGGCGTACTTGGGGCCGGGGACGACCGGGGCGGCGTCGAGGTGGTGCGGGTCCTCGGCGTGCACGATCAGCAGGCCGCCGAAGCCGGTGATCTCGGCGAGGGAGGTGGCCAGCTGCTCCTGGTCGAGTTCGGGGAACTCGTCGACGCCCGAGGGCGACAGGAAGCACTTGAAGCCGTAGACACCGGCGTCGTGCAGCGGGCGCAGGTCCTTGACGTTGTCGGGCAGGGCGCCGCCCCAGAAGCCGACGTCCACGTGCGCCTTGGCGCGGGCGACCTCCTGCTTGACGCGCAGGTTGTCGGTCGTGGTGGTCGGCGGCAGAGAGTTCAGCGGCATGTCGAGGATCGTGGTGATGCCGCCGGCCGCCGCGGCACGGGTGGCCGTCCAGAAACCCTCCCACTCGGTACGGCCCGGGTCGTTCACGTGGACGTGGGTGTCGACCAGGCCGGGGAGCAGGACGTCGTCGCCGAAGTCCTCCAGCCGGGCTCCGGCCGGTACCTCGGCCTCGTACGCCAGCACGGCCGTGATCTTCCCGCCGGCGACGGCCACCGAGGCGGCGCGCGTCCCCTCGGGGGTGATGACGCGCGTCGAGCGCAGTACCAGTTCCACAGCCACGTCGGCCACCGGAACCTCCCCATCTACTTCCACAGAGCGAAATTCAACGTTCTGTTGACGGAGTCTTCCCGGCGATCCGGAGCCAGTCAAGAGCGCCCGGACGGACCACTGACACACCGGGACTGCAATTGGATGTTTCCACAGGATGGAATTAAGATTTCACTATCCAGAATGTAGCTACCACCACCGGGAACTGGGCAGGTAACTTTCCGAGGATGTCCGCCACCAGGACAAACCGCCTCTGACCGGCGGCGACGGTCCCGACCCCAGCACTGGGACCGACGCCGACCGCCGGGTAGGCTGCTCCCTTGCCTGCCAGCACCGAAAGGACCGCGCCGTGCCGACGTCCAGCGCCAGCACCACCGACGCTTCCTCAAAGACCCCTGCCGCCAGCGGTGGCGTCCAGTCCCTTGAGCGCGCCTTCGATCTGCTCGAACGCATGGCCGATGCCGGGGGCGAGGTCGGCCTCAGCGAGCTCTCCGCCGCCAGCGGTCTGCCCCTGCCCACGATCCACCGCCTGATGCGCACGCTGGTGGCGTGCGGTTACGTCCGCCAGCAGCCCAACCGACGGTACTCCCTCGGCCCGCGTCTGATCCGCCTCGGCGAGTCCGCCTCGCGGCTGCTGGGCACCTGGGCCCGCCCCTACCTCGCCCGCCTGGTCGAGGAGACCGGCGAGACGGCGAACATGGCCCTGCTCGACGGGGACGAGATCGTCTACGTCGCCCAGGTGCCGTCCAAGCACTCCATGCGCATGTTCACCGAGGTCGGCCGCCGGGTGCTGCCGCACTCCACCGGCGTGGGCAAGGCGCTCCTGGCCCACACCCCCGCCGACGAGGTACGCGCCCTCCTCGCGCGCACCGGCATGCCGGCGGCGACCGAGAAGACCATCACCACGCCCGAGGGCTTCCTCGACGCCCTGGAGCAGGTGCGCAAGGCGGGCTACGCGGTCGACGACAACGAGCAGGAGATAGGAGTCCGCTGCCTCGCCGTCTCGGTGCCGAACTCGCCGACCGCCGCCGCGATCTCCATCTCGGGCCCGGCGGGCCGGGTCACCGAGGCCGTGGCCGAGTCCTTCGTGCCGATCCTGCAGGGCGTGGCCGCCGAGCTGTCGGTGGCCCTGTCCAACCAGACCCCCGCCTAGGCGGCAGGCGCACGTACGCGAAGGCCCCGGCCGTCCCTCGGAGCGAGGAGCGGCCGGGGCCTTCGCGTGCCGGGTCCCGGTCCGGGTCCCGGTCCGGGTCCGGGTCCCGGTCCGGGTGCGCGGGAGGGCCCGCGGGCCCTCGTACGCCGCTCAGGAGGCCCGTACGCCGCTCAGGGCGCCGGGTCCGGCGCCCGGCTCCGGGGCGGGCATCAGGCGGCCGTCGGCCATCGTCGCCGTACGGTCCATCCGCTCCAGGTGGGCGTGGTCGTGGGTGACCACGACCGTGGCGGTGGAGCGCTCGCGGGTCAGGGAGACCAGCAGGTCGAGCACGGCGGCGCCGCGCTCGTGGTCCAGGGCGCTGGTCGGCTCGTCGACCAGCAGCACGGCGGGCTCGTTCATCAGGGCACGGGCGATGTTGATCCGCTGGCGCTGGCCGCCGGAGAGCTGGTGCGGCCGCTTGTCGGCCTTGTCCGCCAGCCCCACCGCGTCCAGCAGCTCCAGCGCACGGCGGCGCAGGGCCTTGGCGGGCCGCCCGGAAAGGTGCGCCATCACCTGGAGCTGTTCGGCGGCGGTCAGCGAGGCCAGCAGGTTCGGCTGCTGGAAGACGATGCCGATCTTCTCGCGGCGCAGGGCCGACTTCTCGGCCGCGCTGAGCCCCACTGTGTCCCGGCCGGCGACGACGACCCGGCCGGAGTCCGGGGTGACCAGGGTGGCGGCGACCGCGAGCAGGCTGGACTTGCCGGAGCCGGAGGGTCCGATCACCGCCGTCAAGGTGCCGGCGGGCACCTCCAGGCTGACGTCGTCCAGGGCGGTGAGCCGGCTCTCGCCATCGGGGTAGGTGAGCGTGACGTCGTGGACGAGCAGGGTCATCGGGCACTCCCGAGGGCGGTCAGCGGGTCGACGGCGGTGATCCGCCGGATGGACAGGGCCGCGCCCAGCGCGCCGAGCACGGTCATGATCGCGGCGGGGACGAGGACCGTGGCGGCGTCGAGCACGAAGGGCACGTTCCCGCCGCTGATCAGCGCGCCGAAGCCGACGGCCAGCGCGGTGCCCAGCCCGGTGCCGATGGCCAGCATCACCACGGCCTGGCCGAGGGCGTCCTTCAGCAGGTACGGCGTGGAGGCACCCAGTGCCTTCAGGACGGCGATGTCGCCGCTGCGCTGGATGGTCCACACCGTGAAGAAGGCCCCTATCACCAGGGCGGAGATGACGAAGAGGAAGCCGCGCATCAGCTGGAGGGAGCCGTTCTCGGCCTGGTACGAGCCTATGGCGCCCAGGGCCTCGTCGACGGTCTGGGCCTTGGTCGCGGCGGCCTCGTCGGCGGCCGCGAGGTCCAGGCCGCTGCCGGAGACGGCGACGACGGTGGCGAGGGTATCGATGGATGTGCCGGGGTTTGCGATGCGCTGCCAGTCGTTGAGGTCCATCCAGACCACCGGGGTGTGGCTGTAGGCGGCGGTCCCGGAGACGGCGGCCACCGTCAGTTCCAGCGGGCCGATCTTGAGCTCGGCGCCCGCGGTGAGGCCGCCGAGCTCCTTGGCGGCCTTCTCGGCGAGGACCACCTGGCCTTGTGCGAGGCCCGCGTTCCGCGGCCCGAGCCGGCCGGCGGGGTCCACACCGAAGACCGAGACGGCGGCGGTGCGCTCACCCGAGACGGCGTTGGTGGTGCGGATGCCGAGCGGCTCCGCCGAGGTCACCCCGGGCTGCTTCCGCCAGGCCAGCCAGGCGGACTCGGGAACCTGGGAGTTGGTGAAGGACACCTTCTGGTCCCCCGCGGGCGCGGCGAAGGCCAGGTGCGAGGCGGGCAGGCCGGTGATGGCCGAGATGTTCTCCCGGGCCAGGCCGGAGGTGAGCCCGGACAGCAGGCCGACCAGCAGCGTGATCAGCAGGACGACCGAGCCCATGAGGGCGAACCGCCCCTTGGCGAACCGTAGATCTCTCCATGCGACGAACATGTTCCCCACCTTGGTCTTCCGCGTGGACACAAGGCATCGCGCCACAGTAGGGATCCTCGTATCGAAGGACGCACCGGTACATCGAACTTTC
The DNA here is from genome assembly GCF_000720115.1 of Streptomyces sp. NRRL F-2580. Classification (GTDB taxonomy): domain Bacteria; phylum Actinomycetota; class Actinomycetes; order Streptomycetales; family Streptomycetaceae; genus Streptomyces. The sequence goes on along the minus strand of NZ_JOIR01000019.1, from coordinate 103,936 downwards.
GGTTGACCGGGGCCGGCCGGGCCCGACTTACGCTGGTCCGGCCATGACTGCTCCCGCTGCCCCCCTCCTCCCCGTTTCCCGCGCCCTCACCCCGGTGTCGAAAGTGCTGCGGCTGTGCCTGCACGCGCTGCTCTTCGGGCTGCTCGCGCTCGCCGCCGGCCGGGCCGTGACCGACGGCGCGCCCCGCGCCGACTGGGTGATCGCCGCCTGCGCGGTGCTCGCCGCCGTCTACGCGGGCGGCGTACGGACCCCCGCCGTGCACAGTTCGCCGCGCGCCGGGGCGGTGTGGCTGGCCGGGCTCGGCGCGGCCTGGGCGGCGCTGCTGGCGGTCTCTCCCGACGGGCTGTGGATCGCCTTCCCGCTGTACTTCCTGGAGTTGCACCTGCTGCGGCTGCGCTGGGGCGTGGCGGCCGTCGCGCTGACCGCCTGCGCGGCCATCGGCGGGTTCCTCGCGCACAGCAGCGCGGTGACCCCCGGGGCCTTCCTGGGGCCGCTGTTGGGCGGGGCCGTGGCGGTGGCGACCGTACTGGGCTACCAGGCCCTGTACCGCGAGAGCGAGCGCCGCCGCGAGCTGATCGAGGAGCTCATCACCACCCGGGCCGAGCTGGCCGCGGCCGAACGGGGCGCCGGGATCCTGGCCGAGCGGGAGCGGCTCGCCCGGGAGATCCACGACACCCTCGCCCAGGGGTTGTCCTCCATCCAGCTGCTGCTGCGGGCCGCCGAGCGGGCGCTCTCCGAGGGTCCGGCGCGGGCGACGGGTCCGGCACGCGAGCCCGGGGCCGCGGAATCGGCCGGCGCCGGGACGGAAGACGCCGGGGCGAAAGACGCCCGAGCCGCAGCGGAGGCCGCCGGGGCGGAAGGTGCCCCTGCCGCGGCGGAGGCCGCCGGGCCCGCCGTGCCTGTCGGAGGCCGCGCGGCAGCGCTGGCGCACATCGCCCGGGCCCGGGAGGCCGCCCAGGAGAACCTCGCCGAGGCGCGCCGCTTCGTACGGGCCCTGACCCCGCCGGACCTGGAGCACGGGTCGCTGGCCGCCGCGCTGGAGCGGCTGTGCGCGGGGGTGCCGGGGCCGCGGGTGCGGTTCTCGCTGAGCGGCAGCCCGCGGGTGCTGCCCACCCCGTACGAGGTGGCGCTGCTGCGGATCGCGCAGTCGGCGCTGGCCAATGTGGTGCGGCACGCGCGGGCCGGGCGCGCCGAGATCACCCTGACCTTCATGGACGCCTCGGTCACGCTGGACATCGTGGACGACGGGCACGGCTTCGACCCTCCCCCAGCTACCGCTGGGAGGTGCCCCCACCCGGCCGCTTCGGCCTCCGGCGACGGCGGCTTCGGGCTGCCCGCGATGCGCTCGCGCGCCGAGACGCTGGGCGGGCTGTTCACCGTGGAGTCCGACCCGGGCCAGGGCACCGCCGTGGCCGTCACCCTGCCGCTGCCCCTGGAGGCCTGACGATGACGATCCGCCTGCTGCTCGCCGACGACCATCCGGTGGTCCGGGCGGGACTGCGCGCGGTCCTGGACACGGAGGCGGACTTCGCGGTGGTGGCCGAGGCGGCGACCGCCGAGCGGGCGGTGGAGCTGGCGGGCTCCGAGCCGGTGGACGTGGTCCTGATGGACCTCCAGTTCGGGCCGGGCCCCGGCATGCACGGCTCCGAGGCGACGGCTCTGATCACCGCCCGCCCGGGCTCCCCCCGGGTGCTGGTCCTGACCACGTACGACACGGACGCGGACATCCTGGCGGCGGTGGAAGCGGGCGCCTCGGGCTACCTGCTCAAGGACGCCCCGCCGGAGGAGCTGGCGGCGGCGGTGCGGACGGCCGCGGCGGGCCAGTCGGCGCTGGCCCCTGCGGTGGCGCTGCGGCTGATGGACCGGATGCGGACCCCGGCGGAGGCGCTGACGAAGCGGGAGCTGGAGGTGCTGCAGCTGGTCGCGGACGGCCTGTCGAACCAGCAGATCTCGAAGAAGCTCTTCCTCAGCCAGGCCACGGTCAAGTCCCACCTCGTGCACATCTACGCCAAGCTCGGTGTCGACTCGCGCACCTCGGCGGTCGCGGCCGCCGCCACCCGCCGCCTGATCCGCACGCCGTGACCCGGTCCCGGTGAGGCCGGCCCCCGTGGCGGAACACCGGTGGGCAGGGGCGTGGAGCGGGGCGCCGGGGCGGGAGCATCGGGGCATCGATTCCCGATCCGAGAGCGAGCCCGCGATGCACTCCGCCGTTGCGAGGCACCCGGCCGCCGGCACCGGCCTCGGCGTGCTCGGTACCGCCTCCGTGGTGGTGCGGCCGCCCGGGTTTCTCGCGGACGGCGGTCGGCCGTCGGCGGCACTGTCCCGGGCGGGGGCAGTCGACTGGTGTGCGGTGCGAGCCGGGCCGTCCGCGTGGCGGCCGTGCTCACCGCCGTGGTCCTGATGTTCCGCCCGGCGGCGAACACGTACCTGCGCAGGGCCTGAGCGGCGCTACGCCACCCAGTGCGGGCGGTCCACCGCCGACGGCAGGGGAATCCCGTCGTGGAAGGCGCCCGCGAGGCGGCGTACGCCTTCGTCCAGGCGGTCCGCGGAGAGCGTGTAGGGGATCCGGAGCCGGTGTTCGAAGGTGCCCGGGTCCACCCCGAAGCGGGCGCCGCGGCCGATGTGCACGCCGGCGGCCGCGGCGCGCTCGGCCAGGGCGGAGCTGACGGCTTCGCCGAGGTCGACCCAGAGCGAGAGGCCGCCCGGCGGGACCCGCCAGGACCATTCGGGCGTGTGCCGCTGGAGGGCCTGCACCAGGGCCTCGCGCTGGATCCGCAGCTGGGCGAGGCGCGCGGGCAGGGCCCGGTCCATGTCGTCCATCAGCGGGAGCGCGACCAACTGGTCGAGGACCGAGCCGGTCATGTCGGCCGAGACCCGTACCGCGGTCAGCTCGGCGATCATCTTCGCGGTGGCCCGGACCCAGCCCACGCGCAGGCCGCCCCAGTGGGTCTTGCTGAGCGAGCCGATGGTGATCACGTGGTCCGCGCCGCCGCGCGGCGCGAGGGAGGCCAGCGGCGCGGGCGCGGGCACGTCCAGCGCGATGTCGGCGATGGTCTCGTCGACCACCAGCCAGGTCCCGGTGGCGCGGGTCACCGCCAGCAGCCGCAGCCGCTGCTCCGGCGGCATCAGCGCGCCCGTCGGGTTGTGGAAGTCGGGGATCACGTACGCCATCCTCGGCACGGTCTGGCGCAGGGTGGACTCGGCGATCTCCATGTCCCAGCCCGCGTCGGAGACGGCGATGGATCCGGTGCGCAGCCGCGCGTGGCGCAGGGCGTCGAGGGCGTTGGCGTAGGTGGGGTTCTCGGTGACGATCCGGTCCCCGGCCCGGCAGAGCAGGCTGACGACCAGGCTGAAGGCCTGCTGGGCGCCGGAGGTGAGCAGGATCTGCTCGGGGCGCGTGGGCAGCCCGCGCCGGCTGAACCGCTCGGCGACGGCGGTCCGCAGGTCGGGCAGGCCGAAGGGGTGGTAGCCGGGGCTGCGGGCGAGCTGGGGCAGGCGCGGCGCCGCCCAGGCGAAGGCCTCGGCGAGGCTGCCCTCCGGGGCGCCCATGGCGGCGATGGCGAGGTCGATGCCCGGTTCGCCGTCCGCGCGGCCGCCGATCCCGCCGACGATGGCGTGCGCGCCGACCGGGCGGTGGCCGTCGGGGAGTTCGGTCCAGGTGCCGGAGCCGCGCCGGCTGCGGACGTAGCCGCTCCCGCGCAGCAGGTCGTAGGCGCCGGTGACGGTGGCCCGGCTGGCGCCGACGGCCTCGGCGAGTTCGCGTTCGGCGGGCAGCCTGACGTGCAGGGCGATCCGGCCGTCGAGGATCAGCGTGCGGACGGCGTCGGCGAGCGCCCGGTAGCCGGGGCGCGCCAGGACCTCCGCGGGCAGCAGGGCGGCGAGCTGCCGGCTGCCGATGGTTCTGTCCGCTGTCTGGACCACTCGCCCGTTTGCCATGCCAACCTCCCCTGATTGGCTCTGACGGCCAGGCCAATCGAGGACCAGACTCGCTGTATTGGCCCCCGATTGGCAAGGAGACGGCGAGATGCTGACCGACCGAGACGAACGTGCCCTGCTGGCCGCCGCCGAGAACCGGGTCTCCCGGCCGCTGCGCGTCGGGGCCGTGCTGGACTCCGTACGCCGCACTCTGGCGCGGCGCTCACGGGATTCCGTACAGGAGCGAGAATCGGTGGCATGTCAGCCAACTCCCCCTCCGGCTCCCACTCCCCCGCGGGTTGCGGCTCCCCCTCCGATTCGCCCGTGATCGCGGGCCTGCTCCTGGCGGCCGGCGGCGGCCGCCGGCTCGGCGGGCGCCCCAAGGCCCTGCTCCCCTACCGCGGTCGCCCGCTCATCGAGAACGCCGTACGGGTCCTGCGCGAGGCGGGCTGCGGCCCGGTGCACGTGGTGCTCGGCGCCTCGGCCTCCGAGGTCCGCGAGCGGGCCGACCTGGCCGGCTGCGTCGTCGTGGACAACCCGGACTGGGCGGAGGGGATGGGCTCCTCCCTGCGGGTCGGCCTCACCTCGCTGGCCGGTACGGGCGCCCGGGCGGCCCTGGTCTCACTGGTGGACCAGCCGGGCATCGGCCCGGCGGCCGTGGCCCGGGTCCGGGAGGCCTACCGCTCCCCCGCGAGCCTGGTGGCGGCGGCCTACGACGGGGAGCGCGGGCACCCGGTGCTGTTCGGGGCGGACCGCTGGGCCGACATCGCGGCGACGGCGACGGACGACAAGGGCGCGCGGGTGCACCTCGCGCGACACGCCGAAGAGCTCATGCTGGTGGAGTGCTCTGACATCGCGGAGGCCTTCGACATCGACACACCGTCCGACCTGGTACGTCTCCTCTGAGCACGGTGTGACGGCGATGGCACTGAGGGCCACCGGGACGTGGGATCTGTCGACTCAGAGAATCTCGATATCAACAAACCATTGAACTTCCACCATGAGGAAATTACTATCCACTGGTCAGAAGCGCCCTGAACCCCCAGACGGCGCCCGCGACCGTATTCCGGAACTCTCCACACCCGACGGCACTGCGTGCCGTCTCGCGCGAGCATTCCCCCGCGGCCGCCAGGCACCGCCGCTGAAGGAGTGACAGATATGTCCGCACCAGCGCCGTCCCCGCTGGCCATCGTCGACGCCGAGCCCCTGCCCCGGCAGGACGAAGTCCTCACCGAAGCGGCTCTCGCCTTCGTGGCCGAGCTCCACCGGCGGTTCGCCCCCCGCCGCGCCGAGCTCCTCGCCCGCCGCGCCGAGCGCCGTGCCGAGATCGCCCGGACCTCCACCCTCGACTTCCTCCCGGACACCGCACAGGTCCGCGAGGGCGACTGGAAGGTGGCGCCGGCCCCGGCCGCGCTGAACGACCGTCGTGTGGAGATCACCGGTCCGACGGACCGCAAGATGACCATCAACGCCCTGAACTCGGGCGCCAGGGTCTGGCTCGCCGACTTCGAGGACGCCTCCGCTCCCACCTGGGAGAACGTCGTCCTCGGCCAGCTCAACCTCATCGACGCCTACGAGCGCCGTATCGACTTCACCGACCCGCGCACGGGCAAGGCGTACGCCCTGAAGCCCGCCGACCAGCTCGCCACCGTCGTGATGCGGCCGCGCGGCTGGCACCTGGAGGAGCGCCACCTGCGGTTCGAGGGCGGCCCGGCCTCCGGTTCGCTCGTCGACTTCGGCCTGTACTTCTTCCACAACGCGAAGCGCCTGATCGACCTCGGCAAGGGCCCGTACTTCTACCTGCCGAAGACGGAGTCGCACCTGGAGGCGCGCCTCTGGAACGAGATCTTCGTCTTCGCCCAGGACTACGTCGGCATCCCGCAGGGCACCGTCCGCGCCACCGTCCTCATCGAGACCATCACCGCCGCGTACGAGATGGAGGAGATCCTCTACGAGCTGCGCGACCACGCGGCGGGCCTGAACGCGGGCCGTTGGGACTACCTCTTCTCCATCGTGAAGAACTTCCGTGACGGCGGCGAGAAGTTCGTCCTGCCGGACCGCAACGCGGTGACGATGACCGCCCCGTTCATGCGGGCGTACACCGAACTGCTGGTCCGCACCTGCCACAAGCGCGGCGCGCACGCCATCGGCGGCATGGCTGCCTTCATCCCGTCCCGCAAGGACGCCGAGGTCAACAAGGTCGCCTTCGAGAAGGTCAAGGCCGACAAGGACCGCGAGGCCGGCGACGGCTTCGACGGCTCCTGGGTCGCCCACCCCGACCTGGTCCCGATCGCGATGGCCTCCTTCGACGCGGTCCTCGGCGAGAAGCCGAACCAGAAGGACCGGCTGCGCGAGGACGTGCACGTCGCCCCCGGCGAGCTCATCGCGATCGACTCCCTGGACGCGAAGCCGACGTACGAGGGCCTGCGCAACGCGGTCCAGGTCGGCATCCGCTACATCGAGGCCTGGCTGCGGGGCCTCGGCGCCGTCGGCATCTTCGGCCTGATGGAGGACGCGGCCACCGCCGAGATCTCCCGCTCGCAGATCTGGCAGTGGATCAACGCCGGCGTGGTGTTCGAGAACGGCGAGACCGCCACCGCCGAGCTGACCCGCAAGATCGCGGCCGAGGAACTGGCCGCCATCCGCGCCGAGGTCGGCGAGGAGGCCTTCGCGGCCGGCAAGTGGCAGCAGGCCCACGACCTCCTGCTCCAGGTCTCCCTGGACGCGGACTACGCGGACTTCCTCACGCTCCCCGCGTACGACCAGCTGGTCGGCTGATCCCCGGATTCGGCTGAAACGCACAGCGGCCGAACCCGCCGGCTCCGCCCCCGTCGCCTTCACGGCGCGGGGGCGGAGCCGTTTGCGTTCCACAACAGGAGGAGCAGACTCCCGAACGACCGATCGGTCGTTACTCGTTCGTAACCTGACTGTACCTAGCGGTAACAAGTGGGCCCGTGTCACCTTTCCGATGCCACCGGCCGGCGGTACCCCCACTTTCCCAGCCATGCGACGGAGTCGTCGCCGACTTCGGCATGGCCGAAAACGCAGGAGTTCCGCAGTGATCGGATTCCGCAACGCCAGCAAGGACCGGTACCGCAGTCGGGTGCGACGACTGGCCGGGGCCGGATTGGTCCTGCCGCTCGCCGTCGGCGCGCTGGTGACAGGCGGCGCCGGGACCTCCGTGGCCAGCCCCGGGGCCGGACCCACGGCCGTGGTGTCCATGGGTGACAGCTACATCTCCGGCGAGGCCGGACGCTGGAAGGGCAACACCCTCACCAACACCGGGAGCAGGAACGGGACCGACCGGGGCTGGGTCAGCGGCAGCACCTACGATCCCGGCAAGGTGTACGGGACCACCGCGGGCGGGTGTCACCGCTCCGACTCCGCCGAGGTGCGCAGCGCCGGAGCCATCGCCGACGTCGCCGTGAACCTGGCCTGTTCCGGGGCGGTTTCCGACAACGTGTTCCGCGCCTCCAACGGCGGCGTCGCCTTCAAGGGCGAGGCTCCGCAGGCGGACCAGCTCGCCGCGGTGGCCGCGAGCCATGACGTCAAGGTCATCGCGCTGTCCATCGGCGGCAACGACCTGGGCTTCGCCGACATCATCAAGGACTGCGCGCTCGACTTCGTCATCTGGAACTCGTACTGCTACGACGACCAGCAGTACGGGGTCGACCAGAAGATCGACGCGGTCATGGACAAGGTCGGCAAGTCCGTGGACGAGGTGCGGGCCGTGATGCGCGCGGCCGGGTACGCCGACTCCTCGTACCGGCTCGTGCTGCAGTCCTACCCGTCGCCGATCCCGCGGGGCGCGGAGAACCGGTACACCCAGAGCGACTGGAGCCGGCTCAACACGGGCGGCTGCCCCTTCTGGAACCGGGACTCGGACTGGGCGCGGGACTCGCTCGTGCCGCAGATAGCCAACCGGATCAAGGGGGTCGCCGCGGCCAAGGGGGTGCAGTTCCTGGACCTGCGGGACATGATGCAGGGCCGTGAGGTGTGCGCCAAGGCGAGCAAGCAGGTGAGCACCACGGTGCCGGCTTCGGCGAAGACGAGCGAGTGGGCGCGCTGGATCGACAACAACGAGACGCAGGGCCTGATCCAGGAGTCCATGCACCCGAACTACTTCGGCCAGCTGGCGGCCGGCCGCTGCCTCGCACTGGTCGTCGCCCAGCCCGCGAGCTCCGGCTTCAGCTGCAAGAACACCGCGGGTGGGGACCAGACCGGGATGTTCCTGACGCCGGCCTCCTGAAGCGGCTCAGGGGGAGGGGTTCAGCACGGACAGGACGTTGCCGGCCGGGTCCTTGAACCAGGCGATGGTCGGCTCGTTCCCCTTCGGCCGGACGATTCCCTTGTCGTCCATGTCGAACCCCTCATAGCGTTCGATTCGGACACCGCGCGCGGTGAGCTCGTCGACGGCCCGGTCGACGTCGTCGACGGGGAAATTGAGGATCGTGAAGCTCGCGGCCTCGTGGTTGTCCTTCTGGTAGACGAGGACCGTGTTGTCTCCCGCCAGGTGCAGCGACAGCATGCCCATCTCCTCGTCCTCCGAGACGCGCAGGCCGAGGGTGCCTTCGTAGAACTCCTTGGCCCTGCCGAGGTCGTCGACGGAGAATCCGCTGAATGCCTTGGTGTCTGCGAACATGACCGTTCCTTCGATCCGACGCTCCCCGCTCTCCATCCTCCCCCCGACGGCGTCGGCCGTCGACCGACGGGAGGGTGCACGGACCGTCCGGGGCCGGTCACCGCGCGTGGGAGCCGGTAAATCCGGGTGATCGGCACGGTGCGGGCTGGACCGCGGCCGGCTGGTCCGCGAGGGCACCGATCCGGCGGCGGCCATGGACGAGTTCCGCACCTGGGTGCGGGAGGTTTCGGCCGAGGCCGGGGCGCAGCCGGTGATGTGCGGCTACCCGGCCCCCTTCGACTGGACCTTCCTGTACTGGTACCTGATGCGGTTCGGCGGGAACAGCCCCTTCGGCCACTCCGGCTGCCTGGACATGAAGACCCTCTACGCGACCAAGGCCCGGGTGCCGCTGCGCGCCGCGGTCAAGGGCCGGATGCCCCGTGAACTACTGTCGTGGCGCCGCCACACACACCACGCCCTGGACGACGCGATCGAGCAGGCCGAGCTGATGAGCAACCTGATGCTGTGGACCCCGCCGGTGCCGGACCCCGACGCGGAGCGCTCCCCGCGCATCACGCACCTCTCGTGGGGCCGGATCGAGGCCGAAGGGCTCGCCCCCGGCAAGGACTTCAGGCTCCAGACGTTGGAGGTGCTCCGGGCGGGGCCGGGGTCGATGTGCACGTGGCGGAGACGACCGCGGCCGTGGAGGTCTACAACCGGCTGGCCGCCACCGAGCGGGTCGCCGGGCTCTTCCACTCGACCTGCTGACCGGGCACGCGTACGGCGGTGCGCACGTCACGCCCGCAGTGGGTGACGTGCGCACCGCCGTTCGGTCCGGCAGCGCCGGTCAGTGCACCGGCACCGGTTCGGAGGCGGCTCCCGCGGCCGCGCCCTTCTTGGCGCCGAGGTGGTTGAAGGCCAGGTTCAGCAGGATGGCCACCACGCAGCCGGTGCTGATGCCGGAGTCGAGGACGACCAGCAGGTCCTTCGGGAAGGCGTGGTAGAAGTCGGGCGCGGCGATCGGGATCAGGCCGATGCCCACGGAGGCGGCGACGATCAGGGCGTTCTCGCCCTTCTCCATGGCCGCGCCGGCCAGGGTCTGGATGCCGCTGGCGGCGACCGACCCGAAGAGGACGATCCCGGCGCCGCCGAGGACCGGCAGCGGGACCACACCGATGACGGAGGCGGCCATCGGGCACAGGCCCAGCAGGATCAGGATGCCGCCGCCCGCGGCGACCACGAACCGGCTGCGCACCTTGGTCATGGCGACCAGCCCGATGTTCTGGGCGAAGGCACTGCACATGAAACCGTTGAACAGCGGGCTGAGCGCGCTGCCGAGGGTGTCGGCGCGCAGGCCCCCCTCGATGGTCTTCGCGTCCGCGGGACGGCCGACGATCTTGCCCAGCGCCAGGATGTCGGCGGTGGACTCGGTCATGCAGACGAGCATGACGATGCACATCGAGATGATCGCGGCGACCTGGAACTGCGGGGCGCCGAAGTGGAACGGGGTCGGGAAGCCCACCACGGACGCGTTCTTGACGGCGTCGAAGCTCGTCATGCCGAGCGGCAGGGCGATGAGCGTGCCCGCGACCAGGCCGAGCAGGATGGAGATCTGCTGGAGGAAGCCGCGCAGGAACTTGCGCATCAGCAGGACGATGACGAGGGTGACGGCGGCCATGCCGATGTTCTTCATCGAGCCGTAGTCGGCGGCGGTGCTGTTCCCGCCCTGCGACCAGTTGAAGGCCACGGGCAGGAGCGAGACGCCGATGAGGGTGATGACCGTACCCGTCACGACCGGTGGGAAGAAGCGGACGAGTTTGCCGAAGTAGGGGGCGGCGAAGAAGCCGAGGATTCCGGCGACGATGATCGCGCCGAAGATGACGGGGACGGCGTCCGCCCCCTCCCCCTTGCCTATGGCGATCATCGGGGTCACACCGGCGAACGAGACGCCGTTGACGAAGGGGAGCTTGGCGCCGATCTTCCAGAACCCGAGGGTCTGGAGGAGGGTGGCGAGGCCGGCGGTGAAGAGCGAGGCGCCCATCAGGAAGGCGGTCTCGGTGGCGGAGAGCCCCACGGCAGGGCCGACGATCATGGGCGGGGCGACGACACCCGCGTACATGGCGGCCACGTGCTGGAGACCGCTCGTGAACATTTTCAGCGGAGGCAAGGTCTCGTCGACCGGGTGTTTCTCCCCGGAGACCTGCGGTACTGCGACTGCGTCTTTGCGAAACCTGGGCATTGCGGCCACGGCTTCCTCCGGTCGGGTAACACGTCGGCAGGGACGTGGGTGTCATGGAGGTGGTGCGAAAGGAGTGCGAGTCGAGCCTGTATGGAGTTGTGGGTGGTGCGACTACATGTCCCAAGGGGTGCAGAAACGATTTGCCCAACACCGGTTCCGCGCTGTGGTTCCAGCCGCGGGGGCTGGAGGTGCCGTGGCCGTGGCGCGAAGCGCGCGCGGCAGCGCAAGTGGCACGCGTCACCGCCCCCGGGGGCGCCCTCGGATTTCCTCGGGCGCTACCCGGGAACGGCTACCGCGGACCCCGCTCGGGTCCGCGGCCGCCGGCCGGGGGCCGTCCCCCCCGGCCGGACTTCTGGGGGTACCTCCCGGCGGTAGCCGGGGAGGGTCAGGCCTGCGCGGAGATCCGCGCCAGGCGCTGGGCCTCTTCCCGGGTGGACACCGCGATGGCGTCCTCGTCGGCGAAGAGAAGGCGGTTGTTCTCGACGATCTGCTTGCCGTTGACGAACGACGCGGTCACCGGGGCGGCCGCGCCGAAGACCAGCGCGGTGACCGGGTCGGCGATCGAGGAGTGCAGGAAGGTGCTCAGGTTCCACAGCACCAGGTCGGCGCACTTGCCGACCTCCAGCGAGCCGATGTTGTCGGCGCGGCCGAGGACCTGGGCGCCGCCGTAGGTACCGAGGCGCAGGGCCTGGCGCGCGTTCAGGGCGCGCTCGCGGTGGACCGGGTTCAGGCGGTTGATGAGGAGCGCGTTGCGCAGCTCGGTGTGCAGCTCACCGGACTCGTTGGAGGCGGTGCCGTCCACGCCGAGGCCGACCGGGACACCGGCGGCGAGCATGTCCGGGACGCGGGCGATGCCGGCGGCCAGACGGGCGTTGGAGGACGGGCAGTGCGCGACACCGGTCTTGGTCCGGGCGAACGCGGCGATGTCGGAGTCGTTCATGTGGACGCTGTGCGCCATCCACACGTCCTCGCCGAGCCAGCCGGTCGACTCGAAGTAGTCGGTCGGGCCCATGCCGAACAGTTCCTTGCAGAACTGCTCTTCCTCGACGGTCTCGGAGCCGTGCGTGTGCATGCGCACGCCCAGGCGGCGGGCCAGCTCGGCGCCCTGCTTCAGCAGCTCGGTGGAGACCGAGAAGGGGGAGCACGGGGCGACGGCGACCTGGGTCATCGAGTCGAAGGAGGCGTCGTGGAACTTCTTCACGGTCGCCTCGGTGTCGGCGAGCGCACCTTCGAGGGTCTCGACGGCGTGGTCCGGCGGCAGGCCGCCGTCCTTCTCGCTGCGGTCCATGGAGCCGCGGGCGAGGGTGAAGCGGACGCCCATCTCGGAAGCGGCACGGATGATCGAGCCGGAGAGGTCGCCGGAGCCCTTGGGGAAGACGTAGTGGTGGTCCATCGCGGTGGTGACGCCACCCTTGGCCATCGCGGCGAGGGAGCCCTGCGCGGCCGTGTACGTCATCTGCTCGTCGATGCGCGCCCACGTCGGGTACAGCGCGACCAGCCAGTTGAAGAGGTTGTGGTCGGTGGCCAGACCACGCGTGATCCACTGGTAGAAGTGGTGGTGCGTGTTGACCAGACCGGGGGTCACGAGGTGCCCGGTACCGTCGATGCGACGTACGACGTTCTCGAGGTTCTCGGGGGCCTTGCCCGCGCCGATCGACTCGATCTTGTTGCCGGCGACGACGATGTGACCCGAGGCGTACTCGGTGTCGTTGGCGTCGACGGTCGCGATCGCACAGTTCTCGATGACGATGCGCTCGACCGCGCTGTCAGGGGCTGCCGATGCTGCCATGGGACTTCCTCGTGCTTTCAGTGGCGGTATGGGCACGGCAAGGCCCAGGAGATTTGAGTGCCGGAGCCGGGGGCCTTGACAGCTGACAGTACTGCCGCCCCGAGTGGTGCGTCCGGGTGCCGATTCAGGAAGCTGCAGAGTGTCGCGCGGTCCCGGGGCCACTGCGGAGCCCCGGGACGCGCGTGCCGCATCAGAGGTTGGTCATGTCCACGGGGATACGGGCGTCAACGCCGTCCCGGAGAACAGTGGCCTCGATCAGACCGTACGGGCGGTCCGCGGCGAAGTAGACCTCGTTGTCGTTCTTGAGGCCGAAGGGCTCAAGGTCCACGAGGAAGTGGTGCTTGTTCGGGAGCGAGAAGCGGACCTCGTCGATCTCCGAACGGTGGTTGATGATGCGCGAACCCATCTGGTACAGGGTCTGCTGCAGCGACAGGGAGTAGGTCTCCGCGAAGGCCTGGAGCATGTGCTTGCGCGTCTCGGCGTAGGACTTCTCCCAGTTGGGCATCCGCTGGTCGTCGTCCGACCAGTTGAAGCGCCACCGGGCCGACACCTGGGTGGCGAGGATGCGGTCGTACGCTTCCTTCAGGGTCGTGTACTTGTCCTTCACGTAACCCCAGAACTCGGAGTTCGTGGAGTTCATGACGACGAGGTCCTTGAGGCCGGAGATGACCTCCCAGTTCTTGCCGTCGTACGTGATCTGGGTGACCCGGGTCTCGCCGCCGTCGCGGACGAACGAGTGGTTCACCTCGTCGGAGCCGATGAACTTGGAGTTGGCGTCCGAGGTGGCGATCCGGGACCAGGCGTACTCCTCGATCCGGATGCGCGCCTTCTGGATCGGCTCCTGGCTGCCCACGAACCAGCGCGCCAGGTGGATGCCGAACTGCTCGGCGGATTCGATGCCGTACTCCTTGGCGAACGCGTACACCGTGTTCTTGGTGGTGTCCGTCGGAAGGACGTTGGCGTTCGAGCCGGAGTAGTGGACGTCGTCCATGTCGCCGGAGAGGGCGACCGAGACGTTCAGGTCCTTGATGTGGTGCGTGTCGCCGTCCCGCGTGATCTTGACGACGCGGTTCTCTGCTTTGCCGTACTGGTTCTGGCCCAGAATCGTGGCCATGCTAGCTCCCTCGGTAAACGGAGTAGCCGAACGGGTTGAGCAGCAGCGGTACGTGGTAGTGCTCGCCCGGGTTCACCGCGAACGTGATGGTGACCTCGGGGAAGAACGCACCGCTGTCCCTTACGCGGGGGGCGTCCTGCTGCGCCTCGGCTTGCTTCTTCGAAAAGTACGTCTCGGTCTCGAAGTCGAGACGCACGTGGGTGGTGCCCTCCGGCAGCGCCGGCAGGTCCTTGCAGCGCCCGTCCGCATCAGTGGCGGAGCCGCCCAGGGCCGCCCACTCGCCGTCCAGACCCGTACGGGCCGACAGGGAGATGGCGACGCCCTCGGCGGGCTTGCCGATGCTGGTGTCCAGGATGTGCGTGGACACCGACGCGGTGGTCTCGGTGCTCATGATCGGTCTCACTCTCCTTCAACGAGTTCGACGAGGCGGGTCAGGCGGATCTTGTTGATCTTGACGAGCTCGCCGCGGGCGATTTCCCACTCCCGCTCCGGCGAGTTGTCGATCCGGACCTTGACCGCGTCCCGCATGAACTCCCCGGTCGCACCGGTGGCGCAGATGAGGAAGACGTGGCCGAACTTCTCCTGGTACGCCAGGTTCAGTTCGAGGAGCTCGTTCTTGAGCTCCTCCGAGGCGCCGGCCATGCCACGCTGCTCGCGGGCGGAGGTCGGGTCTCCCGGCTTCGGCCGGCCGATCGGCGCGTGGCCTCCCATCGCTTCGCCCAGGTCCTCCGCCGTGAGCTCCGCCATGGCGGCTTCGTTCGCGGCGAACAGGGACTCTGCGGTGGCGAAGGGGCGCTGGGCGAGCATCTTGCTCCCCCACGCCGAACTGGCGCACACCTCGTGCAGCTCGGCCGTGGCCGCGCTGTCGTCCAAGGTGTTGAACCGGGTGAGACCCGGGGTCGGACTCGAAGTCACGGTAGGCCTCCGTGGCCTGTTGTTGCTTTGACGGGCTGCGCATAGCTAACGCCCTCGACAACACGGCGTCAACACTTTGTTGAAACTTCCCGTACACAAAAGCCGCCGCCCGGGTGAATTGGGCGGCGGCTCGTCACCGCGGGTCAACAGCCTTTCACTCTTGGCTGCTCTTGGCGCTGCCTTTGGGGCCGGAATCCCGGTTCAAGTAGTTGTAGACCGTGAAGCGGCTTACGCCCAGGGCGCCCGCGACCGTTTCCACACCGTGCCGCACGGAGAAGGCGCCCCGTGCCTCCAGTATCCGCACCACGTCCTGCTTGGACTTCCGGTCGAGCTGCGACAACGGTACGCCGTGCCGGCGCTCCAGGGCCGCCAGGATGTGGTCCAGCGAGTCCGAGAGCTGCGGCAGGCGCACGGCCAGCAGGTCTTGACCCTCCCAGCTGAGCACGACGTCGTCGGGCTGCGCCAGGGCCGGGTCCATCAGCTCGCCGCCCATGGCGTCCACCAGCGGCTTGACGGCGGTGACGAAGGGGTGGTCGCGGGGCTCGGTCATGGGGTGTCCTCCCCGATCACGTTGACCTGGAGCGAGACGCGCGTGGCTCCGGCCTCCAGGGAATCGCGCAGCAGCGCCCCCACCGCGGCCAGCACCTGGCCGGCCTCGCCCTCGGCGGTGTTGCCGAACGGACCGACGTCCACCGCGTCCAGCTGGGCCTTCTGAATGACCTCACGCGCGGCCACGGCATGGGCAGGAGCCTCTTCGAGGTCGAAGGGCTCGGTCGTGAACTCCACTCTCAATCGCACGCGGTCAAGCTACCCCGCGGTCTCGTTTTTTCGGCAGTCCGTACTTGACATCCGGGACAAGCCCGATGCAGTCTTCCATCAAGCAGAAACTAACTTCCGCAATACGGAAGGAGCGCACACCCCTCATGGGATACACGGACCAGCGCTTCGATGTAAACCTTTCGATCCTCTTCACGGAACTCCCGCTCCTGGAGCGTCCCGCGGCTGCCGCCGCGGCGGGCTTCACGGCGGTCGAGCTGTGGTGGCCCTGGATCGAGACCCCCACCCCCGCACAGGAGGAGCTCGACGCCCTCAAGAAGGCTCTTGAGGACGCCGGCACCCAGCTGGTGGGCCTGAACTTCTACGCCGGCCGGCTGCCGGGCCCGGACCGCGGTGCGGTCTCGGTTCCCGGTGCGGAGTCGGAGCGCTTCAACGCCAACATCAACGTGGCCGCGGACTTCGCGGCCTCGGTCGGCTGCAAGGCGCTGAACGCCTTGTACGGCAACCGCGTCGAAGGCGTGGACCCGGCCGTCCAGGACGAGCTCGCGCTGAAGAACCTGGTCGTGGCGGCCCAGGCCGCGGACCGCGTCGGCGCGATCCTCCTGATCGAGACCCTCAACAAGCCCGAGTCGCCGCTCTACCCCCTGGTGAGCGCCCCGGCCGGCATCGAGGTAGTGGACAAGGTGAACGAGGCCACCGGCCTCGGCAACGCCAAGTTCCTGCTCGACCTGTACCACCTGGCGATGAACGATGAGGACCTCTCCGAGGTCATCGAAAAGTACGCCGCCAAGACCGGGCACGTCCAGATCGCGGACAAGCCCGGACGCGGTGCCCCCGGCACCGGCGAGCTGCCCCTCGAGGAGCTGCTCGACCAGCTGAAGAAGGCCGGATACGAGGGCTACGTAGGCCTGGAGTACAAGGCCGCCGACGCTGCCGCGTCCTTCGCATGGCTGCCGGCCGAGGCCCGCGCCGCGAAGTAGGCGGACAAAGTCCAGGCGATCAGCCAGGCACGTCACGAACTTTTCGTACAAAGCATTAAGAGAAGGACCCTCATCATGAGCAACCCCGCTGCGCTCCCGTCGATTGCCTGGATCGGTCTCGGCATCATGGGCTCCCCCATGGCCGAGAACCTCCTGAAGGCCGGCTACTCGGTCACCGGTTTCACCCTGGAGCAGGACAAGCTGGACCGCCTGGCCGCCGCCGGCGGCTCCGCGGCCGGCTCGATCGCCGAGGCCGTCAAGGACGCCGACGTCATCATCACGATGGTGCCCGCCTCCCCGCAGGTCGAGGCCATCTCCTACGGTGAGAACGGCATCCTCGAGAACGCGAAGTCCGGCGCGCTGATCATCGACATGTCGTCGATCACCCCGCAGACCTCGGTCGACCTCGCGAAGAACGCCGCCGAGAAGGGCATCCGCGTCCTCGACGCCCCGGTGTCCGGCGGCGAGGCCGGCGCCATCGAGGCCGTCCTGTCGATCATGGTGGGTGGCGAGCAGGCCGACTTCGACGCCGCTCTGCCGATCCTCGAGGCGCTCGGCAAGGTCATCGTCCTGTGCGGTCCGCACGGCTCCGGCCAGACGGTGAAGGCCGCCAACCAGCTCATCGTCGCGGTGAACATCCAGGCGTGCGCCGAGGCCGTCGTCTTCCTGGAGAAGTCCGGCGTGAACCTCCAGGCCGCCCTGGACGTCCTCAACGGCGGTCTGGCCGGCTCCACGGTCCTGACCCGCAAGAAGGACAACTTCCTGAACCGCGACTTCAAGCCCGGTTTCCGGATCGACCTGCACCACAAGGACATGGGCATCGTCACCGACGCCGCCCGCAACGTCGGTGCGGCCCTCCCGGTCGGCGCGGTCGTCGCCCAGCTGGTCGCCTCGCTGCGCGCCCAGGGTGACGGCGGCCTGGACCACTCCGCCCTGCTCCGTGCGGTCGAGCGCCTCTCCGGCGCTCAGATCTGAGCACTTCCCCTCTCGCAGGGGATCCGAGTCTCCGGATGGCGCCGGTGCTGACACCTGTCCTGTCGCGCCCAAGCGCCGGCGCCGTCCGGATCACCACTCGCCTTTTCAACTTCGTTCAACAAACTGTTGACGTTTAGTTGCCGCCGAAATTAGGCTGTTCCGCATGACGGAAGACGCTTTCCGTCAGCAGTTACCCGTACGGAAGGTCACCATGTCGAAGCGCACGCTGACGACCGAGTCCGGCGCCCCGGTCGCCGACAATCAGAACTCCGCCACCGCCGGCGTCGGTGGCCCGCTCCTGGTCCAGGACCAGCAGCTCCTCGAGAAGCTTGCCCGCTTCAACCGTGAGCGCATCCCGGAGCGCGTGGTGCACGCCCGCGGCTCCGCCGCGTACGGCTACTTCGAGGTGACGGACGACGTCACCGCGTACACCAGCGCCGCGTTCCTGAACACGGTCGGCAAGAAGACCGAGACCTTCCTGCGGTTCTCCACCGTCGCCGACTCGCTCGGCGGCGCGGACGCGGTCCGCGACCCGCGCGGCTTCGCGCTGAAGTTCTACACCGAAGAGGGCAACTACGACCTCGTCGGCAACAACACCCCGGTGTTCTTCATCAAGGACCCGATCAAGTTCCCCGACTTCATCCACTCCCAGAAGCGCGACCCCTTCACGGGCAAGCAGGAGCCGGACAACGTCTGGGACTTCTGGGCGCACGCCCCCGAGGCGACGCACCAGATCACCTGGCTGATGGGTGACCGCGGCATCCCGGCGTCGTACCGTCACATGAACGGCTACGGCTCCCACACCTACCAGTGGACGAACGAGTCGGGCGAGGCCTTCTTCGTCAAGTACCACTTCAAGACGAACCAGGGCATCCGCTGCCTGTCCTCCGAGCAGGCCGCCGAGGTCGTCGGCAGCGACGCCAACTCGCACCAGACCGACCTGCTCCAGGCCATCGAGCGCGGCGTGAACCCGAGCTGGACCCTCTACGTCCAGATCATGCCCGCCGCCGAGGCCGCGGACTACCGCTTCAACCCCTTCGACCTCACCAAGGTGTGGCCGCACAGCGACTACCCGCTGCAGCGCGTGGGCCGCCTGGTCCTCGACCGCAACCCGGACAACGTCTTCGCCGAGGTCGAGCAGGCCGCCTTCTCCCCGAACAACTTCGTCCCGGGCATCACCGCTTCGCCGGACAAGATGCTCCAGGGCCGTCTCTTCGCGTACGCCGACGCCCAGCGCTACCGCCTCGGTGTGAACCACACCCAGCTGCCGGTCAACGCCCCGAAGGCGACGAAGGCCGACAACTACGGCCGCGACGGCGTCATGGCGCTGCGCAACGGCTCGCGCCACGACAAGAACTACGAGCCCAACTCGTACCAGGGTCCGGCCGAGACCGGCCTGGCGCTCGGCGCCCCGAAGGCCGTCTCCGGCTACACGGGCACCCACGAGGCCCCGGCCCACACCAAGGACGACGACTTCTTCCAGGCCGGTGAGCTCTACCGCCTGATGTCGGAGGCCGAGAAGCAGCGTCTGGTGGCGAACATCGCCGGCGGCCTGTCTCAGGTCACCCTCGAGGACGTCATCGAGAAGAACCTGGCTCACTTCCACGCCGCGGACGCCGACTACGGCCGTCGCGTCGAGGAGGCCGTGCGCGCCCTGCGCGACGCCTGAGCCGCACAGCTGTACCGGGGGCCTGACGGGAGGTCAGGCCCCGGGTGCTGAGCCCGACCCGTGGACCCGGATGAGGGGTGGTACGCGGCGAGGGCAGGACGAGGACCGTGGCGGGCGTGCGAGCCAGTGCGGTGGTAATGGGTTCCGAGGCCCGTCTCTTGACCTGAGGGAGACGAAGCCGGAGTTCTCGTCGCCGACCGCCACGGTCCCAGCCGATCCTCTCCGTACAGGGGCTACGCACAGAGCCCCCTGCACGGGCAGGAACACACCTCCCCAACCGACTCCGCCCGGCGGTGCGAACGTCCTGTCGCGCCAGCCTCGCACCGTCGGGCGGTAACAACCAGAGCGCCGAGTCACGGACGGTCCCGTGACTCGGCGCTTTGTCGTCCCCCCGTTCCGGCCGCTGTCCGCGGGCTCGGTGAGCCGGCCGTACAGCTCGGGACGACGGGTCTGCAGCAGGCCGAACTCCAGCCAGACGCGGTGCTGGTCGTGGTCGAGGTCGAGGTCGGCGACGAGGACCGCGGGCCGGTCGCGGGGTGCGCGCAACACGACCCGGCCGTAGGGGTCGGAGATGAAGGAGGAGCCGTAGGAAAGAGGAGCGGCCCTCGGTGCCGGTGCGGTATGGCACGATCATGAAGAGCGCGTGGGCGAGGCCGTTGGCGCTGATGGCGTGTTCCCACATGGGCCGGGTGTCGAAGGCCGGCAGCCCCACCTCGGAGCCACGCCATCTTCGACACCGACCTGCGCACCACCCTGGCCGAGTCCACCCGCTCCTGGTCCCAGGACACGGCGGAGGCCATCTCGGACGCCCGGGCGGCCGGCCTCGGCGGTGCGCACGTCACGCCGCTGGACGCCGCGGAGCGGCTGACCGCCCTGGTGGAGGGTCTCAGCGAGCGCCGGCTGAGCGGCTCCCTGTCCCTGGAACGGGCCCGCGCGCTGCTGACCGGCGCGGTGGACGTGGAGCTCGGGCCCGTCCCCGCGTAGGGGCCCTGGCCCCCGGACGCGGAACGACCCCCGCTCCTCCTGACGGAGGGGCGGGGGTCGCCGTGTACTGCCTGACTCGCCGATCAGACCTTGAGGGCCTTGATCGCGGTCGGGGCGTGGCCCGGCTCGGTCGCGAGCTCCTCGAACTCGGTGACGTCGCTCATGTCGACCGTCTTGCTCATCGCGATGTTGGTGACGCGCTCCAGGATCGCCTCGACGACGACCGGGACCTGGAACTCCTGGGCCAGCTTCTTGGCCTCCTCGAAGGCCTCGCCCAGCTTGTCCGGGTCGGTGACGCGGATGGCCTTGACGCCCAGGCCCTCGGCGACCTTGACGTGGTCGACACCGTAGACACCCAGCTCGGGGGTGTTGATGTTCTCGAACTCGAGGTTGACCTCGAAGTTGATGCCCAGGCCGCCCTGCGCCTGACGGATCAGGCCCAGGTAGGCGTTGTTCACGAGGACGTGGACGTAGGGGACCTTGTGCTGCGCGGCGACCGCGAGCTCCTCGATCATGAACTGAAAGTCGTAGTCGCCCGAGAGCGCGACGATCGGGGTCTGCGGGTCCGCGGTGGCGGCACCGATGGCGGCCGGGATGGTCCAGCCGAGCGGGCCGGCCTGGCCGCAGTTGATCCAGTGGCGCGGACGGTAGACGTGCAGGAACTGCGCGGCCGCGATCTGGGAGAGACCGATGGTGGTGACGTAGCGGGTCTCCGGGCCGAAGACCTTGTTCATCTCCTCGTAGACGCGCTGCGGCTTCAGGGGGATGTTGTCGAAGTGCGTACGGCGCTGCAGGGTGGCCTTGCGCTCCTGCGCCGAGGCGGCCCAGGCGGAGAAGTCCGGCAGCTTGCCCTCGGCCTTGAGCTCCTTGGCGATCTCGATGAAGAGCTCCAGCGCGACCTTGGCGTCGGAGGCGATGCCGAAGTCCGGGGCGAAGATCTTGCCGAGCTGGGTGGGCTCGATGTCGACGTGGACGAACTTGCGGCCCTTGGTGTACGCGTCGAGGTTGTAACCGGTGTGACGGTTGGCCCAGCGGTTGCCGATGCCGAAGACGAAGTCCGACTCCAGGAACGTCGCGTTGCCGTAGCGGTGGGCGGTCTGCACACCGACCATGCCGGCGGCCAGCTCGTGGTCGTCCGGGATGGTGCCCCAGCCCATCAGGGTGGAGATGACCGGGACGCCGGTCAGCTCGGCAAACTCGACCAGCAGGTCGGAGGCGTCGGCGTTGATGATGCCGCCACCGGCGACGATCAGCGGGCGCTCCGACTCCAGCAGGAATTGCAGGGCCTTGGCGGCCTGGGCGCGGCTGGCCTGCGGCTTGTAGACCGGCAGCGGCGTGTAGGTCTCGGGGTCGAACTCGATCTCGGTCAGCTGGACGTCGATCGGCAGGTCGATCAGGACCGGGCCGGGGCGGCCGGAGCGCATCAGGTGGAAGGCCTCCTGGAACACGCCGGGAACCTGCGCGGCCTCCAGGACGGTCGTGGCCTTCTTGGTGACGGGCTTGGCGATCGAGGCGATGTCGACGGCCTGGAAGTCCTCCTTGTGGAGCTTCGAGACCGGAGCCTGACCGGTGATGCACAGGATCGGGATCGAGTCGGCGATCGCGGAGTACAGGCCGGTGATCATGTCGGTGCCGGCCGGGCCCGAGGTACCGATGCAGACACCGATGTTGCCCGCCTTGGCCCGCGTGTAGCCCTCGGCCATGTGCGAGGCGCCCTCGACGTGGCGGGCCAGCGTGTGCGCGATCCCGCCCACGTTCTTGAGCTCGCGGTAGAACGGGTTGATCGCAGCACCGGGCACGCCGAACGCTTGTTCGACACCCTCGAGCTTGAGGATCTCAACTGCAGCGGCGGCGGCTGTCATACGAGGCATCAGTTCTCCTGCGGGTCTGGCGGTCAGGCTTTTCCGTCATCCGGAAGTTTTGTTCTGCTATACGGAACAAGCTAAGGGGGCGGCTCCGCCGACGTCAAGGCGGTAGCGGACCCCGGAACCCACCAAAAGCCGCGTCTTGCTCGGTGAGTTGTACAAATGACCGAGCCGGCGACCCGAATCCCCCGGAAATGGCGTGCACTCTCGCCCCCGCGGTCGCCGGTGGTGGAGCATGGACCTACGCACAGCGACGAGGGGGTCCAGGTCTCATGGCGGAAGCGGTACCGGTGCGCTGCCCGGCGTGCCTGCGCGACAACGGCTACACCGCACCGGTCTTCCCCTGCGCCTGCGGAAGCCCGGTCAATCCCCCGCTGGACCTGGCCTCGCCGCCGGTGCCGCTGACGCACCGCACCTGGTCGGACAGCTGGGTGGCGGTGCGGTGCACGGCCTGCGGGCGGGAGAGCGAGTGGCCGCAGCCCGAGCTGGGCTGCGGATCGTGCGGGACGGTGGTGCGGATCCCGGTGCACCCGTTGGAGGGGGTCGACTCCGGCGACGCGGCCGGGGGCGGGGCCGGTGCAGGTGTCGAGCCCGGGCCGGGGCAGGCCGGCGGCGGGGTACGGAGGGACGGCGCGGGTACGGGGCACGGCTCGGGCCCCGGCCTCGGCGGCCCGGGCCGCCGCCGGTCCGGCCCCCGGCCGGATCCTCGCCACGCGGGGCCCGATCCGCGCGGAGCAGGGTCGGCAGGCGGCCCCGCCGACGGGCAGCCCGGCCACGTGCCACTGCCGCTGCCGCCGGCCGCTCCGCTCCCGCGGCCCGCCTTCCGGCCGGTGACCATCCGTACGGCCCGCGACGCGGTGGCCACGGCCGCGCTGTACCTGCGCTGGCTCGGTTTCCAGGACGTACGGCAGCCCGACGCGCGCCCGATCCCCTCCGCGGCCGTGGACCTGCGAGCTCCGGGGCTGGTCGCCCAGGTGGACCCGACCACCGCGCCGGCCGGGCTGCGGGCGGTGGAGTGCGTCTGGCTGAACGGCCTCACCGCTTCCGCGACCAGCGTCTACTTCACCCTCGCCGGGTACACGGAGGACGCCCGCACCCGCGCGGACGATCTCGGGATACCGCTGTTCGTCATGGACCTCACCGGGATGCCGCAGCCGGTCAACGACCCGGCGGACGAACTGGTCCGATCGGGGGCGTAGGCCCCGTCCGGGCGTCGGCGTGATCCGCGGGAGGGGCGCTTAAGCTCGTGGGCGTTACTTGCTTACATCCTTACGCCTGCCGAGGAGAGCCCGATGAGCCTGTACGACATCCCGCTGACCACCCTGTCCGACGAGCCCACGAGCCTCGCGGCGCACAAGGGCAAGGCGATCCTCCTGGTGAACACGGCCTCGCAGTGCGGGCTCACCCCGCAGTACTCGGGACTGGCACGTCTGCAGTTCAAGTACGAGGAGAAGGGCTTCACGGTCATCGGCGTGCCCTGCAACCAGTTCGGCGAGCAGGAGCCCGGCAACGCCGAGGACATCCAGACCTTCTGCGCGGCCGGTTTCGGCGTCACCTTCCCGATCCTGGAGAAGTCCGAGGTCAACGGCGGGAACCGGCACCCGCTGTACCGGGAGCTGGTGAAGACCCCGGACGCGGAGGGCGAGGCGGGGGACATCCAGTGGAACTTCGAGAAGTTCCTGATCTCCCCCGCCGGTGAGGTCGTCGCGCGCTTCCGTCCGCGTACCGAGCCCGAGGCCCCCGAGGTCGTCGCCGCGATCGAGGCGCACCTCCCGGCGTAAGGGCGCGGCCGCGTTCCCGTACGGACGCGGCTTCCGGTACGGGCCCTCCGGTACGGAAGGACCCGTACCGGAGGGCCCGTACCGGAGGGCCCGTACCGGAGGGCCCGTACGGGAGGGCCCGTAGCGGCTCGGCTCAGCGCAGGTCGGCCTCGTCGTACTCCCCCGTCGAGCCGGCCGCGGTCAGCTCGCGCAGCTCCACCCGGCGGATCTTGCCGGACACGGTCTTCGGGAGCTCGCCGAACTCGATGCGGCGGATCCTCTTGTACGGGGACAGCACCGCGCGGGAGTGCTCGAACAGCACGCGGGCCGTCTCCGGCCCGGGCTCCCAGCCGGCCGCGAGGCTGACGTACGCCTTCGGGACCGCCAGCCGCAGCTCGTCGGGGGCCGGGACGACGGCGGCCTCGGCGACCGCCTCGTGCTCCAGCAGGGCGCTCTCCAGCTCGAACGGGCTGATCTTGTAGTCGGAGGCCTTGAAGACGTCGTCGGAGCGCCCGACGTAGGTGAGGTACCCGTCGGCGTCGCGCGCGGCGATGTCGCCGGTGCGGTAGAGCCCGTCCGCCATGGCCTCGGCGGTGCGCTCCGGGTCGTCGTGGTAGCCGGTGGTCACCCCGGCGGGCCGGGCGCCCAGGTTCACGCAGAGCTCGCCCTCGTCCGGGGACTCCTTTCCGGTGACGGGGTCCAGCAGCACGATCTCGTAGCCGGGCGCCGGGCGGCCCATGGAGCCGGGCTTGACCGGCACCCCGGGGAAGTTGCCGACCTGGAGGGTGGTCTCGGTCTGGCCGAAACCGTCACGGATGGTGACTCCCCAGGCCTCGCGGACCTTGTCGATGACCTCCGGGTTGAGCGGCTCACCGGCGGCGACGGCCTCGCGCGGGGGCCTGGCCAGCCGGGTGAGGTCGGACTGGATCAGCATCCGCCACACGGTGGGCGGGGCACAGAAGGTGGTCACGCCGTGCCGGTCCATCTCGGCCATCAGCCGCTCGGGGTCGAAGCGGGTGTAGTTGTGGACGAAGACGGTGGCGCCGGCGTTCCACGGGGCGAAGAGGTTGGACCAGGCGTGCTTGGCCCAGCCGGGCGAGGCGATGTTGAGGTGCACGTCGCCGGGGCGCAGCCCGAGCCAGTACATGGTGGAGAGGTGCCCGATGGGGTACGAGGCGTGCGTGTGCTCGACGAGCTTGGGGCGGTCGGTGGTGCCGGAGGTGAAGTACAGCATCAGCGGGTCGGTCGCGAGCGTCTCCCCTTCGGGCGTGAAGGCGGTGTCCGCGCCCTGCATGTCCGCGAGCCGCCGCCAGCCTGCCGGGATCTGCCGTCCGGCGGCGATCCGGGTGTAGCCGCCCGGCACCTCGTCGAACTTGGCCGTGTCCTCGGCGCGCGCGATGACGTGGCGTACCCGGCCGCGCTCGACGCGGTCGCGCAGGTCGGCCGGGCCGAGCAGGGGGGTCGCGGGGATGACGACGGCGCGCAGTTTCATCGCGCCGAGCATCACCTCCCACAGCTCGCGCTGGTTGCCGAGCATGACGAGGATCCGGTCGCCGGGCGCGACGCCCTGCTCGCGCAGCCAGTTGGCGGCCGCGCCGGAGCGTGCGGCCAGCTCGGCGAAGGTGAGCGCCTCGCTGGTGCCGTCCTCCTCGAAGATGCGCAGGGCGTCGGCGCCGTTCCCTGCGGCGATGTGGTCGAACCAGTCCAGCGCCCAGTTGAAGCGGTGGGGGCGGGGCCAGGTGAATCCGCTGTGGGCGGCCTCGTAGTCACCGCGGCGCTCCAGCAGGAAGTCCCGCGCGGCGAGGAACTGGGCGGTGGCGCTGTTCTGCGTACTTTCGGTCGTCATGGCAGGTATCGTGCCGCGTCCGCCGTACGGACCACCAGTGCGACGCCCGGAGCGAGTTGAGCGTGGGCGAGGATCCGGCCACCGCCGGCCGGATCACCGCCCTCCCGGCCGGATCACCGGCTCCCGGCCGGATCACCGCCTCCCGGCCGGATCACTGCCTCTCGGCCGGAGCCGTTCGCACGGCCATGAGCAGGCCGCTCGACCAGTCCATGCGGAGGGTACGGAAGTCCCCGCGGTCTTCGATCTCCGCCGGCAGGCGTTCGACGGAGGCGCCGTGGCCCTGCGGCCGGCCGGGCTGCGGAAGGAGGTCGTCGATCAGGTACGTACCGCCGGGGGCCACGAGCGCCAAGGCCCGTTCCAGGTGGGTGAACTTGCCCGGCCAGGTGTCCGCGAAGACCAGGTCGAAGGGATCTCCGTGGTATTCCTCCAGCCACGTGCCGCCGTCCGCTGCCACGAAGGTCACCCGCGGTCGGAACGGAACTGCTCGCGGGCGATGTTCTGCACGCCCTCGTCCAGTTCGACGGTGATCAGGCGGATGCGCTGTCCATCCCGCTGAGGAGCCAGGCGGTGCCCTCGCCCACTCCCGTGCCGAGTTCGAGGATGCGGCCGGCGGGGCGAGTGGCCGCGAGAAGGGCCAGCAGGTTGCCGGTGCGCTCCTCGCAGGAGAGGGAGAAGCCCGCGCGGCGTGCCCCGGCGCGCAGGGCCGGCAGGAAATGCGGGATCCGGCTCGGCATGTCGTCCATCCCGGGATCATGCGGCCGGCGCGCGT
Source organism: Streptomyces sp. NRRL F-2580 (assembly GCF_000720115.1). Classification (GTDB taxonomy): domain Bacteria; phylum Actinomycetota; class Actinomycetes; order Streptomycetales; family Streptomycetaceae; genus Streptomyces. The sequence goes on along the minus strand of NZ_JOIR01000019.1, from coordinate 77,718 downwards.
GCCGCACAACTCCTTTGAAGGCAGGCCCGGTTACCGGGTTCAGCTCCGGTACGCCGTCCCGAAGCGCACGGAAGCCCCGCCCGCGTCCGCGCCCCCGCCCCCGCCCGCGTCCCCGTCCTTCTCCTCACCTGTCATGCCGGCGATCATCCGCTCCCCCTCGGCGACGATCTCCTCCTTCTGCGTCTTCGAGACCCTGTCGAACAGCTCTACGGTGAGCACCGCCCCCTCCAGCTTCCACAGCCCGGCGACGAACCCGTCGACGAGCAGGGTGCAGTGGGCCTGGTTCCCGCTCCAGGTACGGCCCTTGATCTCGGGCGCGACCACGCGGGTGCGGTCGGCGTGCGAGAGGAGCAGGTTGTCGAACTCCGGGAGGAAGCGCGGCGGCGCCGGGGTGTCCGGGTCGGGGCGGGGCGCGTCGGGCAGGTCGAAGAGCTCGACGCCGTTCTCGTCCCGGAAGACCGCCAGGCCCGGCCGCAGCCGCTCAAAGGCCTCGCGCAACCGGGTGAGCCCGGCCCAGACCTGCATGTCCTTGACGGAGGCGGGCCCGAAGGCGGCGAGGTAGCGCAGGACGACGTCATCCACGGGCTGCGCCGCCCCAGCGGTCCGCCCGAGCCAGTTCTCGACGGTGGTGAGCCGGACCTGCCCGCTGCTCCCCCACACGCCGCGCGGGGTGACCTGGACCAGCGGCAGCCGGCAGCGGGCGGCGACGGACAGCGACTGCGGGTCGGCCCCGGGCCACTCGCGGAGCAGCTCCTCGCGGATCTCGGCCATGGTGCGCGGCGCGCTCTCGACGAAGGCGCGGGCCCGGTCGGCGAGCCGGTCCAGGTCCACGCCCACGAGCCCTTTCCGGAAGTAGGTGACCTCGCGGTCGCGGGCGGGCTGGACGAGGGGCCGCAGGGTCAGGGCGTCGTGCGCGGTGTGGGTGTGGATGGTGGAGCGCATGGTGACCATCCGGACCACCTCGCGGGACTCCATGAGCCCGGCGAGCTCGGCGGGCCGGAAGCCGGCGAGCCGGGCGTGGAGCTGGAAGTAGGGCGGCTTGACGTTCTGCGCCTGGAGTCCGAGCAGGTGGGTGACGGCGCCCTCCGCGGACATCTCGGCGCGGCTGAGCAGCAGCTGGCGGGCGAGCGTGGCACGGTTCAGAGCGCGGGTGCCGAGTACGGGATGCGTCGTCGTGGAGGCCATGACAACAAGCTAGCCCTCCTTGCGGACAGCTTCGGTCCGCAACTCCATTCCTTGCGCACGCCACACCCTTTCCCCCCGATACGCTGCCCTTGGCCATGACCCACGACGAACACCCGCGACGAACACCCGCGACGAACGCACCTCAACCGGGAGCTGACCTGCGATGTCGGAGCGCCCAGACCGCCGTACCCCGCCGCCGCCCGGCGCGAAGCGCCCGCCCTGGCGGCGCGGCCCCGGCCCGGCCGCCACGCCCCCGGCGGGACCACCGGACGCCCCGCAGCCCGAACCGCCGGCCGCCACACCCCCGAACCACCGCAGTGTGATCGACTCGGCCGTCTACCGCGACGGCCGCCGGGTAGCCTCCCCCACCACCCTGGCCGACACCTTCCGGCAGCTGCACGAGCAGCCCGACGGGATGGCCTGGATCGGCCTGCACCGGCCCACCGAGCCCGAACTGCACTCTCTCGCAGCCGAGTTCAACCTCCACGAACTCGCGATCGAGGACGCCCTTGAGGCTCACCAGCGCCCCAAGCTGGAGCGCTACGGCGACACCCTCTTCGTCGTCCTGCGCGCCGCCCGCTACCTCGACGTCCAGGAGGAGGTCGACTTCAGCGAGCTCCACATCTTCGTCGGCCCGGACTTCCTGATCACGGTCCGCCACGGCGGAGCCCCGGACCTCTCGTCCGTCCGCCACCGCATGGAGGAGAACCCGGACCTCCTCTCACTCGGCCCCGAGGCCGCCCTGTACGCCATCCTCGACGCGGTGGTGGACGGTTACGCACCGGTCGTCGAGGGCGTCCAGACCGACATCGACGAGATCGAGACGGAGGTCTTCCGCGGCGACCCGGCGGTCTCCCGCCGCATCTACGAACTCTCCCGCGAGATGGTCGAGTTCCAACGCGCCACCCGCCCCCTGGTGGGCATGCTCCACGGCCTGATGGCCGGCTTCGCGAAGTACGGCACGGACGAGGAACTCCAGCGCTACCTCCGCGACGTGGCCGACCACGTCACGCACACCAGCGAACGCGTCGACGGCTTCCGCCAGGCCCTCACCGAAATCCTGACGGTCAACGCCACCCTGGTCTCCCAACAACAGAACGCCGAAATGCGCGCCCTGGCCGAAGCCGGCTTCGAACAGAACGAGGAGATCAAGAAGATCTCCTCGTGGGCCGCCATCCTCTTTGCACCCACACTCGTGGGAACCATCTACGGCATGAACTTCGAGGACATGCCCGAGCTGAAGTGGGCAGGCGGCTACCCCTTCGCAATCCTGCTGATGGCGGTGGTCTGCGTCAGCCTGTACGTCATCTTCAAGAAACGCGACTGGCTGTAGGCATCGAGTGGACAACGGCGAGAAGTGTGATCCGCTGTTGACTCAATGCTGAGCTTGGTGAGCCGTTGCCGGCCTGGCCGGGGACGGGTTCTACAGTCCCGCTCGGGCGAAGCGGCGCGCCGAGAGCGGTACGAAGATGACCAACAGCAGGCCGGCCCACAGCAGGGTCGCGGCCACCGGATGGGTCAGCGGCCATGCCGCGTCCGGGCCGGGCGTACCGGGATTGCCGAACAGCGTCCGGGTCGCCGTGGCCAGCGCGCTGAGCGGGTTCCACTCACAGATCACCCGCAGCCAGGTCGGCATCCCGTCGGTGGGCACGAACGCGTTGGACACCATGGTGAGCGGCAGCGTCAACGGTGCCAGGTTGGCCGCGGTGGACGCGTTGCGGATCGCCAGTCCGAGGTAGGTACCGACCCACGCCAGCGTGTAGCGGAGCAGCAGGAGCAGGCCGATGCCGGCCGCCGTCTGCGCGATGCCGCTGTGTGCCCGCCAGCCGACGATCAGCCCGTACACCATCATGACCACGAGTCCGTACACGCCGATGAGCGCCTCCGCGCCGCTCTGGCCGAGCGGCACGGACACACGGTTGGTCGGCATCGAGCGGAGGCGGTCCATCACCCCGCGCGACTGGTCCATCGCGACGTCCACCATGGCCGAGGACAGCGCGGTTCCGGTGCCCAGCACGAACATCCCCGGCATCATGTACTCGCGGTAGTTCCCTGAGCCCGGAATCCCGATCGCACTGCCGAACACGAATCCGAACAACACCACGAACACGGTCGGCATCAGCATGATGGTGAGCAGGGTTCCGGGTTCGTGGCGCAACCGCAGAAGCTTTCGCCGGGTCAGGGTCCAGCCGTCGATGAGGACGTTCACGCCACCGCCTCCTGCACTTCGAGCGACTTCTCGGAGTCGACGGTCTTGCCGGTCAGGGAGAGGAATACGTCATCAAGGCTCGGCTGGCGAATCCCGACGTCGCGGATCGCGGCGCCGGACGCGTCGAGTTCACGCACGATCTGCGGCAGGGACGGCACCGCGTCCACCGCGGCGACAGTGATGCGTGATCCGTCCACCTCCGGACGCCGCCCGGTGAGGCTCTCCAAGACCGACACGGCACTCGCCAAATGGTCCGAGGATTCCACCACGACGTCGATGTGGCTGCCGATCCGAGACTTGAGTTGGGCCGGGCTGCCTTCGGCGATGAGTTGGCCGTGGTCGATCACGCCCACGGTCGAGGCGAGTTGGTCCACCTCCTCCAGATACTGGGTGGTGAGCAGGACCGTGGCGCCCTCGGCGACCAGTTCGCGGACGGTGTCCCAGATCTCCATGCGGCTCCGGACGTCGAGCCCTGTGGTGGGCTCGTCGAGGAAGAGCACCTTGGGAGCGCGCAACAGGCTGGCGATCAGGTCCAGCCGGCGGCGCATTCCGCCGGAATAGGTGCCGACCAGCCGATTTCCGGCGTGGTCGAGGCTGAACCGTTCGAGCAGTTCGTCCGCGCGTCGCCGGGCCCCACGCGCGCCCAGCCGCGACAGGCGGCCGAAGATCCGCAGGTTCTCCCGGGCCGTCAGTTTGTCGTCGAGCGTGGCGTCCTGGCCGGCCAGCCCGATCACCTTTCGCACTTCGCCCGGATCCCGGGCCACGTCGAATCCGCCGACCACGGCCTGACCGCCGCTGGGCCTCGTCAGCGTGCTCAGGATCTTCAAGGTGGTGCTCTTGCCCGCACCGTTCGGGCCGAGGAGGCCGTAGACGACGTGCGGCGGCACCACCAGGTCCAGGCCGTTCAGCGCGGCGACATCGCCGAAGTGTTTCCGTAAGTCCTTCGTATGCATGATCGCGTTTTCCATGACCATCCCCTCACTGGGTGCGGTGTACGCGGTTTCACGTTAGCCCACGGGGTACGCCCTACGCAAGGACGGTGTACGCAGTTGCCTTGCCAGTGGGTACACCGCACGCAAATGGTCGGAGACGGCGGTAGGATCACGGCCATGTCGGACCCGAAACCAATCATCTGGATGCGGCCGGAGAGGCCCGCGCGGGGCCCGGTCCCGACGCACAGCCGTGGGGAGATCGCCGCGGTGGCCATCAAGATCGCGGACTCCGAAGGCATCGACGCCGCGTCGGTGCGGAACATCGCCAAGGAGCTCGGCACCGGCACGATGACCCTGTACCGGTACCTGCCCACCAAGGAAGACCTGTACGCGGTGATGATCGACAACGCGACGGGCTTCGAGCCTCAGGAGCCGACCGGAAATCTCCGCGCCGACCTGACGACCCTGGCACGCCGCCGCCGGCAGATCTTCCTGCGGCACCCCTGGCTCGCTCCGCTCCTCGCCACCCGCCCGATCATGGGCCCCAACTTCCTGCGCGGCATGGAACGCGATCTCGCCCTGCTCGGCAGCTGCGGCCTCGACATGGACGAGACGCTCGACGTGCTCAACCTGATTCTTTCCTGGGTCAGCGGTGCCGTGCAGGCCGAGTTGGCCCAGCAGGCGGCCACGTACCAGTCCGGCGTCGACCGCCACGCCTGGCGTCTGCGCATGAAGCCGTATCTGATGTCCTTGCTCGAGACCGGTGAGTTCCCGTACCTGAGCAAGATGACGCACGAGTCTGAGATCGGTGACGCCGACGAACGGTTCGAGAGCGGGCTGTCGATGATCCTGGACGGAATCGAAGCCCGGTTCGCGACGACTCCCGAGGACAGCGGACCGCGCTCAGCCGACTAGACCTGTCGGTGCGGCGCACGGTCCGCCACGTGCGGACGGCAGAGTCACCGACCAGCGACCAGTACGGGACCGGGTCGCCCGAACCGGCCCTGCCGCTTTCCGGCGGGCCTCCTGGAGGCCCACTTTCGACCTACGGCCCTGCCCCGGCGGCGTTGAGCCAGGCCAGTAGTTGTTGCAGTCTCAGGCGGCGCGGGGCAGGGGTTGCCGGGTGGGTGATGAGCGTCTCGATGTGGGCGGCGGCCTCGGCGTCCAGTCCCGCGGCCTGACCGTCGGAGCCGCCTTCGCGCTGGTCCGCGCGGATCGGTCACCGCACCGCCGCGAGGACGGAAGAGGAGCACACGCGGCGGACCCGGATCGCCGTGGAGGGTTCGGAACCGGCCGGCAGGGCGGCCGTGGTCCGCGCATCCGCGGAACTGGAAGCGGCCTCACGGACCAGGCCGCAGGCAGCGCCTCGGACCTCGCGCCGGGCCCGCGGCCTGTGACCCGGGCGCTACTCGGGATCGGGGGCCGAGGTGTGCGTGATGTGGTTGAGGAGGTCCGTGTAGAGGGGGCGTTTGTCGGGGCGGGTGTGGGTGGCGGCGTGTTTGAGGGCGGGGACGGCCTCTTTGCCGAGGGTGATGAGGGCTTCGGTCGCGGTTTTGCGGATGGTGGGGTGGGGGTGCTCCAGCAGGGCGGTCATCGCGGGGATGGCGGGTGGCCAGGGGGCGTGGGTGAGGGTGCGGATCGCCGTGCGGACGAGGTCCGGCTGGGGGTCGGCCAGCAGGAGCGACGTGTGGTGCAGGTAGGTCGGGCGGTCCAGCAGGGCGCGCGAGGTGCGGTGGGCGCGCAGGCGGATCCCCGGCTTGGGGTGGTGCAGCAACTCGCTGATCAGGTCGCGTAGCTCGGGGTCCTGGTCTGTGGCCGGGCCGGGGTGTGCCTCGGTGAGTTGTGTGAGTGCCTGGTGGATGCGGGCCGGGTCGCCGGTGCGGGCCAGGGTCAACAGGTCCTGGCGGGACGGGGGCCGGGTGGGTTCCGGTGGGGTGCGCTCGCGGAGGGCTGTCAGGGCGGCGGCGTCCTGCCGGGCGGAGTCGTCCGGGTGGCGCAGTGGACCGTCCACGAGGAGGAGGCGGTCCGCGAGGTCGTCGCGTCCCTCCGCGCGCAGGCGCCGGCCGATCCGCGTCAGTGTGGGGGTGCGCAGCAGGGGACGTCCGGAGAGCAGGTCGAGGAAGCCCCGGGCGCCGGTGTCGAGGCGGCCGGTGAGGCGTTCCGCCAGGACGTCGGCGGGGACACGGCGCAGCGCCTGCGCGGCCGCGGAGCTGACGGCCGGCGGGTCGTGTTCCCACCATTCCAGCAGGAGCGGGACCAGGGGCCCCAGGTCGCACGGGGCGAGGCGCTCTGCCACGAGGGCCACCCGGTCGTGCAGGACGCCGTCCGCGCGGAGTTCCGTCTCGCCGATGGCGCTGAGGGTGCGGGCCAGGTCGGCACTGACCGGTACGTCGATGTGGCCGTGCAGAAACGCTCGGAGGACGGGGAGCCCAGCCTCGGGCTCGGGCCACTCCAGGAGCGCCAGGGCCGCAGTGCGCCAGCGGTCGGGGGCGTCGGACCGAAGCATGGCCAGCAGGCGCTCCCGCAGGGCGGTGGAGCGGGGCTGGTCGAGGTCGTCGACGTGCACGGTCCGCGGCCGTGGCGCCGGCGCGTGCGTGGTCTCGGTGATGGTCCAGGGTGGTGCGTCGAGGGGCTGGAGGTCCGTCATCCAGTCGATGAGGGCGGCGCGTACCTCGGAGCCGGCCGAGGTGTGGACGTCGATCAACGCGGTCAGCTGGTCCCTGGATCCGGGGGGGTGGGGGTGGCGGCGGAACGCCTGGAGGGTGCTCGGTGTGCGGGCTGCGGCGGCCAGTGCCGTTCGCCACTCCTCGTCCGGGCGCGCGGCCGCGGGGGACTGCCGGACCGCGAACGCGTCCCGTAGCACGGCGGTCTCCGCCTGCCGGGGGTCGGCGTCCAACCGGGCCGAGGCGAGTGCCCGATCGAGGTCGGCGCGGACGAGCACGGCGCCGAGGCCGCGGAGCAGCGGCAGTGTGGACCGGTTTCCTGCGGGTACGGAGGGCAGCGCGCGTACGGCGTCGGCGGCGGTCGACTTCTCGAACGCCGACAGGGTCGGTGCGACCGCTTCGAGTACGGCGATGAGGTCGTGCCGGTCTTCGGCCGAGGCCTCGGCGAGCCCGTCGAGGAGGACCGTGGTGGACCGGGAGAAGGCCGTCAGTTCCTCGGTCGTCCACGGTGCGGGGCAGAGCCGGAGCGTGAGCCGCAGTACGCGGCCCCGGGCGGCGGGTTCGGAGGCGGCGAGGCGGAGCCAGTCCGCCAGCATGGGCCGTAGCGCTCGCAGTCGGCTGGGGCACGGCAGCTCGTGCCGTTCGGCGATGCGCAGCGCGGCCGACGGGTTCCAGCCCCCGGTCGTCAGCGAACTGACGTCGAGGTCCGCGGCTGCGGTCCCGCCCGCCGACCGCGGCGCGGTGGGCATGGTGATCCCGTACGTGGCCATGGCCGTCGACAGGTCCTCGATCGTTCCGGAAGCGAGGCCGACCCGGCCGGCCGCCACCAGGGCGAGCAGGGTGGGCGCGACCCGTGATGCCTGGTGGTGCAGCGCGAGGACCGAGCTCGCCGGCAGGGTGCGGTCGAGGCCTTCCAGCAGCAGTTCGCGGGCGCGGCCGTCTTCGCTGTGTTCGGCGGCGGCGAGGACGGTCGCCCGGTACGCGTCGCCGAGGATGGCGCGCAGCGCCTCGATGAGCCCGGCGCGCAGGCCCGGGTTGTCGTGATGGCCGAGCCAATGGAGCAGTGCCGGTACGGCCGTGGGCGTGCCCGCGCGGACCAGGACCTCGGCCGCGGTCTTCTTGATGTTCATGTTCGGGTGGCCGAGGCACGCGGCGATCGCGGCGGAGGCCCAGCGGGCCCGCGCGTGACCGAGAGCGAGCAGGGCCTGCCGAACGGTCTGGACGTCCTGCGCGGCGGTCAGCGCGATCAGGGTCGCCGACAACGCCTGCGCGTCGTCCCCTGTGGTGTCGCGTGCGAGCAACGCGATCACGTGCTTGCGCACGTGCCGGTCGCGGTGGCGCAGCAGCCGGTGTGTCCGCGCACGGGTGCTCGGGCTGGGGGCGCGGAGCAGGAGTTCGAGCAGGATCGCCTGCTCGCCGCCGGACAGTCCGGGCCGGTCCAGCAGGTCCAGCGCCAGGGACGCGACGAGTGCGTGTCCGGCCTCTCGTGCGGTCGCCGCGTCGAGCAGGCAGGCCGGCCTGATGCGGCCCCGCTCGTGGAGACGACGGCCCAGGCCGTGTACGGCGTCCAGGACCTCCTGGGGCACCACGGGCTCCCCGGCCGGCTGTCCGTTCGCGGGGGCCGTGGGGCCCGTTCCCGATTCCGAGGACGCCGCCAGCTCGGCGACGACGCGCAGGAGCAGGTCGGCGATGGCCGGCAGCGTGGCGGCGCTGCCGTGGGCGGCCAGCCTGCACAGGGCCGCCTCCGGCTGGTCCGGGTCGAGGTGGGAACTGAGGAGAGCCAGTTCCTGCTCGTCCGGACCGCCGAGATCCGCCGCGATGCGGGCGGGCAGGTCGGCGGGGTCGAGGCGGACGAGGAGGGCGCGCCGCTCTGACGGGTCGTCGGTCAGGTGCCACAGCACCTCGAGGGCGCAGTTGCGCACGGCGCGCAGATGCGGCGCGATCACGCCCGCGCCCTCCTCCGCGTCGGGGTGGGCCGCGACGCCGAGCCCTTCCCTCAGCACGGTCACCGTCCGGTGCCCGCCGATGGCCTCCAGCGCGTCCAAGGCCGCTGTGGGCGCCGAGGGCAGGAGGGCGAGCACCGCGTCTTCGGCGTCCGCGTGGCGCAGCGCGCGGATCGCGGCGAGGAACGGCCCCGGCACGGGCGCCGACGGCAGAACCCGGGTGATCGCGTCCCCGATGGGGAGCTCCCCCGCCCCCTGCGCGGACAGGGCGACCAGCAGGGCGAGCCGGCGCGGCCAGCTCGGATCGTCGGCGGCCACGTCCACCAGTTCACGGAGCATCACCTGTCGGCAGGTGAACAGGATCGTCGCGATCTCGTGGGCAGCGATCGTGTGGTCGGCCAGTGCCAGGCCGATGATCGACGGGACGTGCGGACCTTCGGGGAAGTGCCCGCGCCGGTGGAGCCCTCGCAGGCACCTCACCGCCGGCCCGCCGAACAGCAAGGGGTCCCGTGCGGCGATGGCCGTCAGTGCGCCGATGTCGCCGCGGTCCGCCAGGTCACCGAGCAGTTCCATCCCGCGCCGGCGAAGACCGGGCGGCAGGTCCGGGTCGTCGATGACCTGCCGCAGCAGACCGCCGTGCCCGTGATGGGCGGCGGCCGTGAGCGCGGCACCGGCCGCGTCCGGCCGTGCGATCACCGACTCGGCGGTGAGGAAGGGGGTCAGGAGTCCCGGCGGCAGGGATTCCAACGCCATCCACGGTTCGGCGAGTTCACCCAGTGCGGCGGCGACCACGTCCCCGCCGCTGGCGCCGAGCAGGCGTATCACGTGTCCGCGTACCAGTGCGGGAGCCAGCAGACCGGCGTGCAGCCCCTCCCGGGCCAGCCGCAGGGCTTCGGCCTGCAACACCGGGTCACCGCTGTCCATCAGATCGTTGACGAGTTGTGCGGGGCGGTGCGCGCACGTGACGGTCGCCTGCCGCACGGCCTGGTACAGCAGCTCGCCCGGCGGCTCCTTCCGGATCACCGTCGGCTCGTTCATCAGCTCGGCGCGCAGCCAGGCGATCCGTACGCGGACCGGCAGATCGACCGTACGCCACGAAGGGCGGCGGGAGCCCGGGACGTACGGCCCCAGTCGTTCATGGAGCCGCGCCAGGACGAGCAGTGACTCCGGCGATCCCTCCACCGACATCGGCAGCAGCCTCGCGAGTTCGGCCGCCTCGGAGGCGTCGCCCGTCCGGCCCGAGGTCACGCGCTCGTCGAGCAGGACCAACCCCAGGTACCGCAGCCGGGGATCCTCGTGCCGGATGAGCCGCCCGAAGACGGCCGGCGGGCAGAGCCGCGCGTCGAGATGGCCGGACAACCAGCCGACGTCGGCTCGACGCACCGCATCGTCGAAGGGCTGGTCCGTGGGCGTCGTCATCGTCGGATGCTAACCGGGGCGTTCCCCGCCCCACCAGCAGGATTCGCCCGATACGACGCCCGCCCCGTGGGGACCGTCCCCGCCCACGGCGGGGGGAAGGAGGGGCCGTGATCCCCCCGGTCCTGAAGACATGCGGCGCCGGTGGTCGGTACGCTCAACTCAGACCGCTGGTTGCGTAGTTGCCGTTCGAGCGCGAGGGGTTGCGGAGGGCCGGAGCAAGGAGGACGCCGCAGAGGCGAGGGGGGCCCGGGGGGCCTCCCCGGTCCGCGCATCACCCTCTTTCGAAAGGCGCTCTATGGAACTGGCAGGTTGGGTGACCGTTGCCGTCACCTCGGTCGCGGGAGGTGTTGCCGTCGTGGGACATCTTTTCGACCAGGTCCCGGCGCTGTCCCAGAAGATGATCACAGCGATTCGTTCCGTTCGCGCGGTGCGCGATGAAGTCAAGCGGAGCGGCTCCAAGTGATCACACGGCCGCGCCGGGCCTCCCCCTCAGCCCGGCGCGGCCGCGGTCTTGGGGCGTCAGGCGTCAGGCGTCAGGCGTCAGGCGTCAGGCATCGGTGCGTACCGCTGAGATCGCCACCGTGGTGTAGTGCATCGTGAAGCTGCCGCCCACCGCGTCAATGGCGGTACCGGTGCCGTCGAGCACCTCGGCCCTCTTGTCCGGGGGGAGCCGGGTGAAGGCGCCCAACGTGGGCATCTGGTCCAGCCAGGCGTCTCGGGTGTAGGTCCACTCCCAGTCGAAGCACCACTGCTCCGGCTCCGCGAAGCCGCCGGACCCCCGGATCCCGTCGGAGGCCTTGTCGAAGAAGGCCCGGTACCCGTCCATGGCTCCGGTCAGGACCGCGCCGATGTCGAACGGCACGTCGGGCATCACCCGCCGACAGACCTGGGCGATCGCGTCCGCCACCGCCGCCGGGAAGTGGAAGACGTTCCAGAAGACCGCCAGCCGGCCGCCGGGGCGCAGGATCCGGGCGGCCTTGGCCGCGCCCGCGACCGGGTCGACCCAGTGCCAGGCCTGCGCGGCCACCACCGCGTCGTACTGACGGCCGGCCGGGTCCCATTCCTCGAACGTGGCCACCTCCACAACGAGGCCCGACCGGCGGGCCAGTTCGGCGAGTCGCAGGTCGGGCTCGACGGCGGACACCCGGCAGCCGAGCGCCTGGAACTGCCGGGCGGCGATCCCGGTTCCGGAGCCGACGTCGAGCACGCGCGCGCCCGGACCGCCGGGACCACCGGGACCACCGGGACCACCGCCGACGATCCGCTCCATCATGGCTTCGGGGTACCGGGGCCGGGCCCTGTCGTAGCGTTCGGCGTCCGCGCCGAAGGACTCCGCGAGCTCTCGTTGCAGATGCACTTCACCGTGCGGGTCAGTGGGCATGCGCCCACTCTGCATGGGCGATCGCCCACTCGTCAACTCCGCCTGCACCACGACGTCTTCGAAGACACCCCGACGGAACGAACCCGCGGCGGACCGGTGCGGGTACCGTGTACGCGTCCACGAGGATGGTGAGGGAGGCCCGCATGCCGACGGGGGTGGCGATCCGCGACGTGTCCCGGCAGCTGTTCGACGCAGCCGAGCGCGTACTGCTCCGGTCCGGGCCGAACGCGCTGACCAGCCGGGCGGTCACCGCCGAGGCGGGCTGCGCCAAGGGCGTCCTGCACCGGCACTTCGCCGACTTCGACGCCTTCCTGGCCGAGCTCGTCCTGGACCGCATCGGCCGGATCCGGGCCCAGGCCGCCGCCCTGTCCGCCTCGGCCGGGACGGGCACGGTCGTGGACAACCTCACCGCCGCTCTGACGGACCTGTTCGAGTCGGTCGCGGTGGCGATCGTCGGCCTCGTCACCGCTCGGGACGAGCTGCGCGCCCGGCTGCATCAGGCGGGCTCCACGGGGGTCCCGGTCCTGGCCGAGGCCACCGCGATGATCTCCTCGTACCTAGCCGCCGAGCGCGAGCGGGGCCGCCTCGTGGCCGACGCCGACGTCGACACGATCGCCCTGACCCTGATCGGATCCGGCCACCTGCTGTTCGCGGGCCGCGGGGGCGTCGCGCCCGAGGTCGCCGACGTCCGCAAGGTCGTGAGCTCGGTCGTCGCCGGCGCCGGCGCACGGCAGTAGCGAGCCGGGCAGGCCGTCAGTTCGCCCGTACGGGCGCCCACAGGCCGATGCTCCACACGTCCCCGTGCCCCACGTGGCAGCCCCGCTCCTCCTCGGCGTCGTCCACGACGATGACGGAGACGTGGGACGCCGCCGCCCGGTATTCGAGGAAGCCGCCCTGGTCGGTGACCTCGAACGCCGGGGCTCCGGGGACGCCCGCGAGCGCCTCCCGCAGGTCCGCCCAGGCCGCGTAGCGCGGGAACGTCACGCCCGTCGCCCGGGCCCACGTCCTCGCCCTGTCGTGGCCGGAGGCCAGGCGGTGGAGCTCGAGCGACCCGCCGGACATCACCCACTCCTCGCCGGGGTTGAAGTAGAACTCGACGAATCCGTAGTCGCGGCGCAGCGACTTCCCGCCACCGTCGACGATGTCGACGAAGCCGTGGGGGAAGGCCTGGTCGACCTCGCCGAGGGTGGACCCGATGCCGATCCCGTGCAGGCGTCCGGTCGCCGTGAACGAGGCGAGGCTTTCCATCCCGGTCACGGCCGGTTCTCCGTTTCGTCGATCGCCGTCAGCGGACAGCGACGGTACGCAGGGCAGGGTAAGGGGAGTTCGGCACGATACGGGATCAGGCAGAGGCGGCGTTCTCCTGGCCGCCCTGGTTCGGCGTACGGGAAGGACCCGAGGCGCACGCGCGGTCAGGGACGGCGCCAGAGGTCTCGCAGGAGCCGGCCCAGGACGGCCGAGGCCGGGAAGTGACCCAACTGCCGGGAGTCCAGGCTGTGTCCGGGGCGGTCGCCGACGAGCACGAGCCGGCCGGGGGGCACGTACCGCTCCGGTACACCGGCCGGGGCGGGGACGAGGCCCCTCGGCACGGGGTCGCCGGGCACGGCGAGCACCCGCTTGATCAGGTGGGCGCCACGGCGAGGGCTCTGCGGACGATCCGCTCGCCGGCCGAAGCGGCTTCCTCCGCGCCGGCGGCCAGGAAGAACAGGGCGCTGTCCAGGCGCCCTTCGGCGGAGCCGGCGTACAAGTGCTCCAGCCGGTCGGCGGGGACCGCGGTGGCCCGGATGACATCGGTGACGAAGTGGCGGTCGACGCGCCGGACGGGACGGTCCGGCGGCGCCGACAGGAGCACGAGGGTCATGACGAGGTGCACGACCCCGGTCAGTCCCAGATCAGGCCGAAGAAGACGAAGAACACGGCAAGCCTCGTTTCTGAGGTCGAGGAGGATCACTCGGTCGGTGTGCGGGAAGGCGGGCCGGCCTTGTTCCCGGTGCCGAGTCTTCCGGCCGGCCGCCGCGCACGGAAGGCGGACCGGGCGAGAGCAACCGCTCCGCAGCGGTTGCTCTCACGCGCTCGGCGTCCCTCGTGCGGCGTCGCGCGAGAAGCCCCTGGCGGAGCCGGGATTCTCCCTCGAGAAACCCGCCCCACCAGGGGCTTCTTCGTACGCTGAGGGCTGCGGCCGGCGCTAGCAGATGCGCGGCAGCTGCTCCCCGAGCGGGAGGTCGACCACGCGGGTGCCGCCGAGGGCGGTCCGGGAGACGACCATGCCGGGGTGCGCGTCGACGGCCTCGCCGATCACCGTGGCGTGCCGGCCCAAGGGGTGCGCGCGCATGGCGTCGAGGACGGCGTCGGCGTGTTCACGGGGGACGAAGGCGACCAGCTTGCCCTCGTTGGCCACGTAGAGCGGGTCGAGGCCGAGGATCGAGCAGGCGTTCGCGACGGCCGGCGGGACGGGGACACGGCTCTCGTTGATCACGACGCCGGTGCCCGAGGCGGCCGCGATCTCGTTGAGCGAGGCCGCCAGGCCGCCGCGGGTGGGGTCGCGCAGGACGTGCAGGTCCGGGGTGACGGCGAGCATGCTCTGCACGAGGCCGCCCAGGGCCGCGCAGTCGCTCTCGATGTCCACGCCGAATTCCAGCCCCTCGCGGACGCTCATGATCGCCACCCCGTGGAGGCCGATCTCGCCGCTGACGATGACGACGTCGCCGGGCACCACGCGCTGCGGGCGCAGGTCCACCCCGTCCGGGATGATCCCGATGCCCGCGGTGTTGATGTACACGCCGTCCCCGTGGCCCACTTCGACCACCTTGGTGTCGCCCGTGACCACCTCCACGCCCGCGGCCCGCGCGGCGGCGCCCATGGCCTCGGCCACGCGCGCCACCGCGGACATCTCGACGCCCTCCTCCAGGATGAACCCGCAGGAGAGGTAGGCCGCCCGGGCACCGCTCATGGCCAGGTCGTTCACCGTGCCGTTGACCGCGAGGTCGCCGATGGTGCCGCCGGGGAAGAAGAGCGGCCGCACCACGTACGAGTCGGTGGAGAAGGCCAGTCGGACTCCGCCGAGGGAGACCGCCGCGGAGTCCCCGAGCTGGGCCAGCGCTTCGCCGCCGAAGGCGGGGGCGAAGAGGTGCTGGACCAGTTCGGCGGAGAGCGCTCCCCCGCCGCCGTGGCCCATCACCACGCGGGGGTGGTCGCGCAGCGGGGCCGGGCATGTCCAGGCCGTGATGTCGAGTGTGGTGTCAGACAACGGGGCTCGCCTCCAGCGGGGCGGTCGGGGCGGCGGGCACGGTCTTCAGTTCCAGCCGCCGGTAGAGGTAGTACGCGGCGCAGGCTCCCTCACTGGAGACCATGGTGGCGCCGAGCGGGCTGCGCGGGGTGCACAGCGTGCCGAAGGCCTCGCACTCGTGCGGCTTGAGCAGCCCCTGGAGCACCTCGCCGCTGCGGCACGCCGCCGGCTCGCGGGTGTTGATGCCGGTCACCGAGAAGCGGTGCTCGGCGTCGAATTCCCGGTAGCGGGCGGACAGCCGCCAGCCGCTGTCGGGGATGACGCCGATGCCGCGCCAGGCGCGGTCGGTGACCTCGAAGACGTCCTCCAGCATGGCGAGGGCCGCCGGGTTGCCCTCCGGGCGGACGGCCCGCGCGTACGCGTTGTCGACGGTGTGCTCACCGCGCTCCAGCTGCCGCACCGCCCGCCGTACTCCCTCCAGGATGTCCAGCGGCTCGAAGCCGGTCACCACGATCGGCACCCGGTGGCGCGCGGCCAGCTCCGGGTACTCGCCGACGCCCATCACGCTGCACACGTGCCCGGCGGCGAGGAAGCCCTGGACCCGGCAGCTGGGCGACTGCATGATCGCCTCGATCGCCGGGGGCACCCGGACGTGGGACACCAGCAGGCTGAAGTTGCGGATGCCCAGCTTCTTCGCCTGGTGGACCGTCATGGCGTTGGGCGGCGCGGTGGTCTCGAAGCCGATGCCGAAGAACACCACCTGTCGGTCCGGGTTCTCCTGAGCGACCCTCAGGGCGTCGAGCGGGGAGTAGACGACGCGTACGTCGCCGCCCTCGCTCCGCACCCGGAACAGGTCGCGGCCGGTCCCGGGCACCCGGAGCATGTCCCCGAAGGAGCAGAAGATCACGTCGGAGCGGGAGGCGATCTCCAGCGCCTTGTCGATGACCTCCAGCGGGGTCACACACACCGGACAACCCGGACCGTGAATCAACTCCACCTGGTCCGGGAGGAGTTGGTCGATGCCGTGCCGGATGATGGTGTGGGTCTGGCCACCGCAGACCTCCATCAGCGCCCAGGGGCGGGTCACGGTGGCGTGGATGTCGTCGAGCAGCCGGCGGGCCAGCTCCGGGTCCTGGAACTCGTCGATGTACTTCACGGCGTGACCTCCTCCTGCGGCGCGGCGACGGCGGGTGCGTCGGCGAAGGGCCATGGGTCGCCGCCCGCTTCGGCGGCCTGTTCCCACGCGTCGCCGAACTCCTCCTGGAGCATGCCGAGTTCGGCGAAGAGTTCGAGGGTCCGGCGCGCCGACTCCTCGTCGAGGCGCTGGAGGGCGAAGCCCACGTGGACGATGGCGTACTCGCCCACCTGGAGGTCCGGGAGGTACTCCAGGCACACCTCCTTCTGCACGCCGCCGAAGTCGACGGTAGCCATGCGGGTGCCGTCCTTCTCCCCGATGTCAAGCACTCTGCCGGGTACCGCCAGGCACATGGGCTTCTCCTTGCTGTGGGTGGTGCGCGGTGTCGGCGGCGGCCGCCACCACGAGCTGGCCGAGGGACAGACCGCCGTCGTTCGGGGGGACCCGGCCGTGGCGCAGGACGGTGAAACCGCTCGCGCGCAGGGTGCGGGCACACGCGGACGACAGCAGGGTGTTGGCGAAGACCCCGCCGGTCAGTGCGACGGTCTCCAGTCCGTGCCGCTCGCGCGCGAGTGCGCAGAGCGTGCCGACGAGGGAGCCGACGCCGGTGTGGAAGCGGGCGGCGATCAGCCCCGGGGGCGTGCCCGCGCGTACGTCGGCCACCACGGCGGCCAGTACGGGCGCGGGATCGGCGGTGACCGGACCACCGCCGGCCGGGCCGGGCGGGAGGCGCAGTCCGAAGGAGTAGCCGGGGCCGGCCGGGCCCGCCCCGAGGGCCGCGCCCTCCAGCTCGATCGCGGCCTGCGCCTCGTACCCCGCCCGGTGGCAGACGCCGGCCAGGGAGGAGACGGCGTCGAAGAGCCGGCCCATGCTGGAGGTCGGGACACAGTTCAGGCCGTGCTCCAGCTGGCGTTCCAGCACCGGGAGTTCGTCCGGCGGGCAGGCGGCGGCGCAGGGCAGGTCCGGGCTCCAGCCGATGCCCGCGGCCCGCAGATGGGCCAGCGCCATGCGGTACGGACGCCGCACGGCCGCGTCCCCGCCCGGGAGCGGCACGTACCCGAGGTGGGCGAAGCGCGTGTACCCGGTGTAGTCGGCGAGGAGGACCTCGCCGCCCCACACGGCCCCGTCGTCGCCGTAGCCGGTGCCGTCGAATGCGATGCCGATGACCGGCCGGCCGCCGTCCAGGCCGTGCTCCGCCATGGCGGAGGCGATGTGCGCGTGGTGGTGCTGGACGCGCACGAGCGGCCGTCCGGCCGCGGCGCGCGTAGCCCAGCGGGTGGAGCGGTAGCCGGGGTGCCGGTCGGCGGCGAGGCGCAGGGGATCCACACCGGTGATGGACTCCAGCTGGCGCTCGGCGCGTTCGAAGGCGTACTGGGTGGCGAGGTCGTCCATGTCTCCGACGTGGGCGGACAGCCAGGCCTGGCGCCCCGCCCCGAGGCAGAAGGCGTTCTTCAGGTCCCCGCCCACGGCGAGGGTCGGGGGGACCGGCAGCGGCAGGGTCAGCGGGAGCGGGGCGTACCCGCGCGAGCGCCGCAGGGTCAGCGTCTCGCCGTCGCAGACCCGCACCACGGAGTCGTCGCAGGGCACGTGGATGGGGCGGTCGTGCGTGAGCCAGGCGTCGGCGAGGGCGGCGAGCCGGTCCAGGGCCTCGTCGTCGTCGGTGACGATGGGCTCGCCGGCGAGGTTCCCGCTGGTCATGACGAGCAGGCGGGGCCCCGGGGGGTCGCCGGGCAGGCCGAGCAGCAGGTGGTGGACCGGGGTGTACGGGAGCATCACGCCGAGGTCGGGACAGCGCGGGGCCACCCCGTCCGCCAGGGCGCCCGGGGTGCCCGGAGCCGCCGCGCCGCCGTCGCGCCGGCGCAGCAGCACGATGGGCCGTACGCCCCCCGTCAGCAGCTCGCGCTCCTCGGGGCCGACGTGCGCGAACCGCTCGGCGTCGGAGAGGTCCCGGGCCATCAGGGCGAAGGGCTTGTCACCGCGGTTCTTGCGGCGGCGCAGTGCGGCCACGGCTCCCGGGTGGGTGGCGTCGCAGGCCAGGTGGTAGCCGCCCAGTCCCTTCACGGCGAGGATCGCCCCGGCCGCCAGGAGCCGGCGGGCCTCGGCGACCGGGTCGACGCCCGGGGTCTCGCGGGGCGGCTGTCCGGTGAGGAGCCTCAGCCGGGGGCCGCAGGCCGGGCAGGCGACCGGCTGGGCGTGGAACCGGCGGTCGGCGGGGTCGCCGTACTCGCGGGCGCAGTCGGCGCACATCGGGAAGCGGGCCATGGTGGTGTGGGCGCGGTCGTACGGCAGCCCGGTGACGATGGTGAACCGCGGCCCGCAGTGGGTGCAGGTGATGAAGGGGTGCCGGTGGCGGCGGTCGGCCGGGTCCGCCAGTTCGCTGAGGCAGTCGGCGCAGGTGGCCGCGTCCGGGGAGACCAGGGTGCGGGCGGGGCCGCCGGTCCGGGAGGCGATGATGGTGAATCCGGCGCCGCCCGAGACCGGGACCTCGCAGTGGTCGACGGCGTCCACGACGGCCAGCGGGGGCGCGTCCGCGGCGAGCCGCTCGCAGAAGCGGTGGACGGCGGCCGGGGCGCCCTCGACCTCCGCGATGACACCCTCGGGGGTGTTGGTGACGTGCCCGGCGAGGCCGAGCCCGGTCGCGCGGGTGTAGACGTAGGGCCGGAAGCCGACGCCCTGGACCACGCCGCGGACGGTGACGCGGCGGCGCTGCACGGCCTCCATCAGCGGGTCTGCGCGGCGGAACGCACGTGCGGGTGGTCGTGATCGTGACCGTGACCGTGGTCGTGGCCGTCCCCGTGGGCGTGCACATGGCCGTCCCCGTGGTCGTGGCCGTCCCCGTGGTCGTGGCCGTCCCCGTGGTCGTGGCTGTGGCCGTGGTCGTGGCTGTGGCCGTGGTCCTGGCTGTGGCCGTGGTCGTGCGGCTGCTGGAGGCCCGCCATGACCGGCGTGTGCGCCCCGGCGCCCTCCCCCGCCGCCAGCGCCCGGTCGAGCAGCAGGCCGATCCCCTCACCCGCGCGGGCCGAGGTGAGGACCACCTCCACACCGGGGTTGACCTGCTCGACGTGGGCGCGGAAGGCGGCCTCGTCGAAGTCGACGGCCCGCGCGATGTCGGTCTTGGTGACCACCACCAGCTGGGCCAGTCCGAAGGCGGTCGGGTACTTCAGCGGCTTGTCCTCGCCCTCCGTCACCGACGCCAGGACCACGCGCAGCGACTCCCCCAGGTCGTAGGAGGCCGGGCAGACCAGGTTGCCCACGTTCTCCACGAAGAGCAGCCGGGTGTCCTCGGGCAGCCAGCCGTCCAGGTGCCGGCCGAGCATCCCGGCCTCCAGGTGGCACAGTCCGTCGGTGAGCACCTGCTTGACCGGTGCGCCCGAACGGGCCAGCCGCTGCGCGTCGTTCTCGGTGGCCAGGTCCGCCGTCAGCGCGGCCACCGCAACGCCCCGCTCACGGGCGAGGAGCAGTTCGCGCTCCAGCAGCGCCGTCTTCCCGCTTCCGGGGCTGGAGAGCAGGTTGACCACCGTCGTTCCGCGGGCGGTGAGTTCGGCGCGCAGGACCTGGGCCGCCATGTCGTTCTTGGCGAGTACCGCCTGCCGCAGATCGACCACTCGGCACATGGTTCAGGCCTCCTCGGGAATCGGTTCGCGGGTACGGGCACCGGCGGGGCCGTCCTCCCAGCGCACGCTGAGGATCTCCAGCTCACGGCCCGACAGCAGTTCCACGTCGGTGGCCCTGCCGCATCCGGGGCAGCACAGTTCGGGGGGCATCCCCACGGCCCAGGTGCCGGGGCAGCAGGCGCAGCGGGCGCGGGCCGGCACGGACTCGGTGACGAGCGTCGCGCCGTCGAGGACCGTTCCGGCACAGGCCAGTTCGAAACAGAAGGCCAGCGCGTCGGGCACCACGCCCGCCAGCTCGCCGACCCGCAGCCGTACGGAGGTGACGGCGCGCGCGCCGCCCGCCCGGGCCGCCTCTTCCACCTGGCCCACTACGGCCATGGCGATGGACATCTCGTGCATGGGACTCCGTCCTGCCGGGGCTCATTACACCGGCGGGACGGGGTCGTCACGGTCGGGCACGCCGGTGCGCGGCGCGCCCCGTACACCATTCGGGCGCGGCTGGGGCAGCGGCGTCACATCCTGCGCATGCGCAGGTAGCGCCTGAGGTCGGGGAGGACCACGACCAGGACCGCGGCGAGGGCGGCGGCCGCGGCCCCTGCGATGACGGCGTTCTTCATGGGGTTCTCCTCAGTTCGCGGCGGAGGCCGCCGGCTTCGTCGGGGGCCGGGGTGCGGATCAGGTCCAGGGCCATGCGTACGGCTTCCGGCACGGCGGCGGTCACGGCCGCGCTGAGCCCGATGCCCTCTTCGAGGCAGGCCGGTTCGCAGCCGAGGACCAGCGTGCGCCGTGGCGGGGTGGCGCCGGTGCCGGCGCACAGGGTGCCGAGCAGCGCGAGGACGGCGTCGGGGGACATGTGGTGGCCGTCGAGGACGGGCGCGCCGGGCGCCGCGCCCACGGGGCCGGCGCCGCCCGGGTCCTCGCTCCCGTCGGCCTCGATGAGGTAGAGCGTGCCCGGCTCGCCGCCGCGTGCGGTGGCGTCGACGAGCAGGAGCGTGTCGTAGCCGTCGAGGAGCTGGTAGGCGAGGTGGACCCCGCGTACGCCGAAGTCCACCGCCTCGACCCCGTCGGGCAGCGGGTGCGCGGACAGCGCCCGTACGGTCTCGACGCCGAAGCCGTCGTCGCCGAGGAAGACGTTGCCGATGCCCGCGATCAGGACCCTGCCGCTCACGCGTCCTCCAGGGGGGTGACCTCGTCGGGCTGGAAGTAGAGGAACCTGCCCTGCTCCCGGCGGATGTCCGCGCCCGGGTCGTCCTCCACGGTGACGGCGAGGTGGACCCCTCCGTCGACGTCGTGCAGGACCGCCTCGACCAACGCGGCACGGCCCTGGAGGAACAGGTCCTGGGCGTCGGTGCGCCGCAGTCCGGGGCGGAGCAGGACCCTGCTGCCGGGGCCGACCGAGGCGCCGGCGATCGTGATCCGGTCACGGGCCGGGTCCGCGGTCTCCGCCCGTGCCGGGTCCCACCAGGGGGTGTCCGGGCTGAACACCGTGTCCTCGGAGGGGAGTTCCGTCAGAAGGGGCGGCTGGTCCGGGCCGGTGATCTCCCGCAGGGCGCGCACGGCGCCGTGCAGGCGGTCCAGTACCTCGGGGGGCATGGAGTCGGCGAGGTCGATCACGGCGGCCGCCCGGGCGTCCGTACCGCGCGCCTCGCGCTTCTCCCGGTCGGTCAGGGCCGCCGTGCGCAGGGCGAGAATCTCGTCGATCTCGGTGGCGTCGTACATCGCGCCGGCGCTCTCGGGGGCGATGGCCGCGTGGTCCTCCAGGATGATCGGGGAGGACAGGACCACGTCGGCGCGTCCGGGCTCGCCCGCGAGCACCGGCCAGGTGTGGCGGTTGACGCACGCCGCCACCGCCTCCCGGGCCCACTCGGGCGGGTCGGTCATGGACAGGAAGGAGCCGGAGTCGAGGCCCAGCAGGAGGTGGGCGGCGACCAGCGAGTACGGCAGGGCGGCCTCCCGGTCGGCGGAGCCGTTCCCGGAACCGGCCGCCGGGGCCCACGGGCTGGTGTTCTCCACCACCGCACTGAGTCTGAACACCCGGTAGGCGCCGTCGAGTTCGGTGGCCCGGAGCCGGACGCGGCCGTCGGCCTCCTCGGTACGCCGCACCAGGCGGCCCACCGTCCGCCCGTCGGCGTCGAGGACGGTCTCGGTCTCGTCGCGGGCGGGGCGGTGGAAGGGGACGGTCACCTCCCCGGCCGCCAGCTCGGCGACGGGGACGGACAGTTCGACCCGCTCCTCCACGCCCTCGTCCCAGGGGACCAGCACGCGGTCGTCCAGGTGCAGCTCGGCCACGTCCTCGAATCGGCCGCCGTCCAGGGCCTGTTGGACCGTGCGCCGCTGCGCCCGCAGGAACCGCAGCTCCAGGGCGAGCGTCGCCCCGCCCCGCGGCTCCATCAGGATCTCGGTCTGCTGGAAGGCGTGCTCGTCGTGCGCGCGGCCCCACGCCGGGGGGACGAGCACGCCGAACTGCCACCGCAGCCGGTTCTTGGCCGCCGAGGCCCGGTACGGGTAGAGCACGTACCCCTCGAGGAGGACGGCGTCGGCCACCTGCCGGGCGGCGGCGAAGCGGGACTCGGCGGCGGTGGTCGTCGTGGTCGGGGAACCGGTCACGGGGCGGACCTCCCGGTTCGGCGGGGCAGGACCGCACCCGGCCGGGGCGCCCCCGGCGGGGGCGGCTGCGGCGGCGGGGCGGCCGCGTCCAGCAGGGCCCGTACGGTCGCCTCCCACGAGGCGAGCGCGTTGCGGGAGCGGAAGGCGAGCAGCTCGTCCATGGTGTCGTGGGGCAGCCGGAGCCAGCCGCAGCCGGGGAAGTGCTGCTCGACCATCTCGCGCCACACGGCCACGGGCATCCGGTACGCGGCTTCGCGGTCCCAGGGCACCGGCTCGACCCGGAAGCCGCCGTCACCGGTGAAGGCGGTGCCGGAGAACAGCATCAGCAGCGGGACCTCCCCGTCCGCGAGGGCTTGGAAGTAGCGGGTCGCGGCGATGTCCATGTCGTAGGTGCACGGCACGACCAGGTCGGTCTCGGTCTCCCCGGTGAAGCTCGGGACCATGGCCTGGACCTGGGCGAACTGCACGGGCTTGAGCGAGGTCCCCCACCGGGAGCGCTCCCCGAACAGGTCCGCCAGCCCCTCGGCCTCGGCGGGGCCGTAGCCGCGCCGGGCCGGTTCGATGCGGATCTGGCAGCGCAGGGCGAGGGCGTGCACGCGGGCTCCCCCGGCGGCGGTGATGCGCAGCCGGAAGACGAGGGTGGGGCCGGCGGCGTAGGGGTCGGCCCGCACGCCGGTGCAGGCGAAGGCGAGCTCCGCCGTCCCCGGCGTCGCCGTCGCCGTCGTCCCCGCCTCGGCGGGCCTCGATGGAATCGCGGTCATCGGACCCCTTCCTCCGCCAGGACCCTGGCCCGGCGCTCCACCTGCGCGAAGAACTCGCGCAGCGCGGCCCGGGCCTCCGATCCGCCGTCGAAGCCCTGCCACAGCAGCCGCATCCGCCCCACCAGCTCGTAGCAGATGTCGATGGGCACCAGGTAACACTCGGTGCGGCCCTCCGAGCGGCGCAGCAGCAGCGCCTCCACGTCCGGTTCGAGCAGCTCGGCGAGCCGGCCCGTGCCCAGTACGGTCTGCCAGGTCTCCGGGGCGAGTTCGCTCTCGGTGGCTCCGGCCGGGCTCGGGTAGAGGGCGACGAGCCGGTCGAGGGCGGCGTTGCGGAAGAAGAACGCGACCCCGACCGGGATCTGGAGGAGTTCCCACGCGCCGTCGTCGAGCCGGTGGCCCGGGTCGGTGAGGTAGCGCACGGGGACGGCCCGCATCCGTCCGGTGGCCGTGCCCGGCCGGTCGAACAGCAGGGCGCAGGGGGTGCAGGCGCAGAGCAGCGTCCGCTTCTCGGTCTCCACCAAGTGGCGGTGGGACTCCCCGGGCACGATCACCCCGCACAGTTCGCAGGTCTCGGGCCGGGGCGGGCGCGGGCCCGCGAACCTGCGCAGCCCGCGCGGGGCGCGCGGGCCGTCCGTACGGATTCCGGGCCCGGTCACGACACCCGCGCCGGGCTGGGGGGCCGGGTGCCGATCTGGAGGAGGGCGGGGGGCGGGGCCGCGGCGGGTTCCATCTCCACGCTCGTCACCTCGGGCGCGAAGCAGGCGAGGGTGTCCTCCAGGGTCCGCCGGGCGGCGTCCTGACCGCCGCTGCCGCAGCCGCAGCCGCCGGAGGCGGCTCCGGGGCGCAACCGCAGGACGCCGGTGCCCTCGTCGAAGCCGACCAGCTCCACCGGGTCGGCCACGCAGTCCAGGGCGCGGGCGATCCGGGTGCGCGCGTCCTCGGGGTGCAGGCCGTGCAGGGAGAGCAGGCTCGCCACGAGTTCGTCGTCGAGCACCGCGTCGAGCGGGCCCTTGCCCACTCCCTCGACGATCCGGGCGAGCCCGGCGCCGTAGAAGTCCATGAGGACCCGCACCAGTTCTTCCGCGGCCGCGCACGCCGCCCGGTCGCCGGTGGCGGCGATCCGGTCGAGCACCTCCTCGACCCTGCGCCCCGCCTGGGCGGCGTCCAGCACCGCGCTCATCCGCCCAGTCCGCTCAGGCCGGTGGGCACGTGCATGGTCTTCACGGTCTTGCCGCCGCCGACGTACATGTGGACGCCGCAGGGCAGGCAGGGGTCGAAGCTGCGCACGGTGCGCATGATGTCGATGCCCTTGAAGTTCTCCGGGGTGTTCTCCTCGAAGATCGGGGTGTTCTGGACCGCGTCCTCGTACGGGCCCGGGGTGCCGAAGGTGTCGCGGGTGCTCGCGTTCCACGGGGTCGGCGGGTACGGGTGGTAGTTGGCGATCTTGCCGTCGCGGATCACCATGTGGTGCGAGAGCACGCCCCGTACGGCCTCGGTGAAGCCGACGCCGAGCCCCTCGTCCGGGACCTCGAACTTCTCCCAGGTCTGGGTGCGTCCGGCGCGGACCTCCGCCAGGCCCTTCTCCGCGCAGTGCAGGGCGATGGCGGCCGCGTACGCCTGGAAGTAGGTGCGGGCGCGGTTGCGCTCCAGCGCGTTGCTCCACTTCGGGATCTTCCACTCGAAGCGGGTCTCGGGCTTGGTCATCGTGCGCGGCAGCGTGATGACGACGCTGTTGCCGGTGGCCTGGACGTAGTCGGTGTGGACGAGTCCGGACAGGGCGGTGGACCACAGGCGGGCGATGGGGCCGCCGCCGGTGTCGAGCGCGAGGTGGTCCTTGCCGTCGAACCAGCGGGGCGACATCACCCAGCTGTACTTGTCGTCGAAGTTCCGCTTCTGCGGGGCCGGGATGGTGTGCTGGTTCCACGGGTGGCGGGGGTCGACCGGGTTGCCGAGCGGGTCCTGGGTGACGAACTGCTCCTGGCCCTGCCAGTCGTCGTAGTACGAGCTGCCGAGCAGGATGCGGATGCCGAGGTTGATCTCGGTGAGGTCGTTGGTGACCAGTTTGCCGTCGACGATCACGCCCGGGGTGACGAACATCTTCCGTCCCCAGTCGGTCATGTTGGCGTACGTGAAGTCGCAGTACTCGGGGTCGTTGAGGGCACCCCAGCAGCCGAGCAGGACGCGCCGGCGGCCGACCTCCTCGTAGCCGGGCAGGGCCTCGTAGAAGAAGTCGAAGAGGTCGTCGTGGAGCGGGACGACCTTCTTCATGAACTCGCAGTACCGCATGAGGCGGCTCATGTAGTCCGTGAAGAGCTGGACGGAGGCGATGGTGCCGACGCCGCCCGGGTAGAGGGTGGAGGGGTGCACGTGGCGCCCCTCCATCAGGCAGAACATCTCGCGCGTGTAGCGGCTGACCTGGAGCGCCTCGCGGTAGAACTCGCCCTCGATGGGGTTGAGGGAGCGCATGATGTCGGCGATCGTCTTGTAGCCGTGCTCCCCCGCGTGCGGGGACGGCGTGCGCTCGGCGAGCTCCAGGACACCGGGGTTGGTCTCGCGGACCATCTTCTCGCAGTAGTCGACCCCGACCAGGTTCTCCTGGAAGATGTTGTGGTCGAACATGTACTCCGCCGACTCGCCGAGGTTGATGATCCACTCGGCGAGGTGGGGCGGCTTCACCCCGTAGGCCATGTTCTGCGCGTACACGGAACAGGTGGCGTGGTTGTCACCGCAGATCCCGCAGATGCGGCTGGTGATGAAGTGCGCGTCGCGCGGGTCCTTGCCCCGCATGAAGACGCTGTAGCCGCGGAAGACCGACGAGGTGCTGTAGCACTCCGCGACGCGCTTCTGCTTGAAGTCGATCTTCGTGTGGATACCGAGACTGCCCACGATCCGGGTGATCGGATCCCAGGCCATCTCCACCAGGCCGCTGCCGTCGCCGGCCGCCTTCGTGTTCGCTGCCATCGTGTCTGCCGTGACCCTTCTTCGGTGCGGGGAGCGGGAGTTGCTGCGCGTGCGCTTCGGGAGAGGGAGGAGCGGGACCTCACCAGGGCGGGCGGTAGCCCGTGGTCAGGCTGCGGCCGCCGTGCCTCCACTTCGGTTCCTCGTCCACGGTGTGGGCGGTGACCGACCGGAGCTTGCGGACCAGGGCCCCGTACGCACCGCTGGCCTTGGTGGAGACCTTGGCGCCGGGGGGTTCGTCCATGAACGGCATGAACTTGTCGGGGAAGCCGGGCATCGTGCAGGCGATGCAGATGCCGCCGACGTTCGGGCAGCCGCCGATGCCGTTCATCCAGCCGCGCTTGGGGACGTTGCACTTGACGACGGGACCCCAGCAGCCGAGCTTGACCAGGCACTGCGGGGAGTCGTACGTCTCGGCGAACTGGCCCTGCTCGTAGTAGCCGGCGCGGTCGCAGCCCTCGTGGACGGTGGCCCCGAAGAGCCAGGTCGGGCGCAGCTTGTCGTCGAGGGGGATCATCGGGGCCGAGCCGGCGGCCTGGTAGAGCAGGTAGGTCAGGGTCTCCGAGAAGTTGTCCGGCTGGATCGGGCAGCCCGGTACGCACACGATCGGGATGCCGGCCTTGGAGGTCCAGTCCCAGCCGAGGTAGTCGGGCACGCCCATGGCGCCCGTCGGGTTGCCCTCCATGGCGTGGATGCCGCCGTACGTGGCGCAGGTGCCGATGGCCACGACCGCGAGGGCCTTGGGGGCCAGCCGGTCGATCCACTCACTGGTGGTGATGGGCTGTCCGGTCTCCGGATCGTCGCCGAATCCGCACCAGTAGCCCTCGGGCTTGATCTTCTCGTTGGGGATGGACCCCTCGACGACCAGGACGAAGGGGTCGATCTCGCCCCGCTCGCCCTTGAAGAACCACTCGATGAACGTGTCGGCGCCGCCGACCGGTCCGCATTCGAAGTCGATCAGCGGCCAGTGCACGGCGATCTTGGGCAGACCGGGCAGCACGCCGGTCACGATCTCCTCGATGCTCGGCTGCATCGCGGCCGTCAACGACACGGAGTCGCCGTCGCAGCTCAGTCCCGCGTTGATCCAGAGGATGTGGATCGGGGGGTCTTCGACCGGGTCCTTCGTCACTGCGGCCATGGGATGCCTCCTCGGGGAGGGGGTCGGGAAGGGGGTGCGGAGAGGCGGCCTGTCTCGTCCTCACCCTTCTTGCTAACAGCAGGCCGGTCCGGGCGCCTCGTCTGGTACGGCCAGTCCAGTGACGGGCGGGGTGGCGACCGCGCGTTCCTTGCGCACGAAGGCGCGGCGCAGGGCGTGGTACGGGGCCTTCGGGTCGAAGAAGGTGCGGTGCATGCGGGCCAGCTCGGCCTCGCGGTAGGCGGCCAGCGGCCGGTCCGCCTCGTCGCGCTCGCGGGCGGCCTTCTTGGCGGCGATCCGGGCCGTGGTGGCGGGCAGGGCGGCGAGGCGGACCGCGAGGCGTTCCGTCTCCCCGGTGAACTCTCCGGGCGCGCAGGGCACCGTACGGTCGACCAGGCCCAGGCCGTGCGCGGCGGCGGCGCTCAGCGGCTGGGCCTCGGCGGTGAGGCGCTCCGCGAGTCCGGGGCCGACGCGGCGGGGCAGGACGTACGTCCAGTACTCGGAGCCGTACAGCCCCATCAGGCGGTAGTGCGGGTTGAGGACGACGCCCGAGCGGCACCAGACCTCGTCGGCCGCGAGGGCGAGCACGACCCCTCCGGCGGCGGCGTTGCCGCCCAGTGCGCCGACCACGAGGCGGTCGGTGGTGGTCAGGACCGCCTCGACGAAGTCGTCCATGGCGTTGATGTTGGCCCAGGACTCCTCGGCCGGGTCGGCGGCGGCCTCGATGACGCCCAGGTGGATGCCGTTGGAGAAGAAGTCACGGCCGCCGCCCAGGACCAGCACGGAGGTGGGGCGGGTACAGGCGCTCCGGTACGCGTCCAGCAGGCGGCGGCAGTGCGCGGTGCTCATCGCGCCGCCGGGGAAGGAGAAGGTCAGGAAGCCGGCCCGGCCCTCCTCGTGGTAGCCGATGTCGGACCAGGTGCGGCGGTGGGGGCCGGCGTGCGGGGGCGCGGGCACCTCGGGAAGCGGGGGCAGACGGTCCGAGAGGGCCACGGTCGCGGGCAGTTTGGGCTCGGCCGGCCGGCCGGGCCGGCGGCGGGCGCGCAGCTCGGGGATCCAGACGGCGCCGTCCGCGGTGGCCCGGCAGACCGCGCCGGCGCGGGTGGCCAGCAGCTCGCCGGGGCGGCCTCGCAGGTGGTCCTCGCGGTGCCCTCCGTGCAGGAACCACTCGCCGCCGAGCAGGTCGTCGCGTACGCCGGGCTGGGAGTCGGCGGCGCGCAGCGCGCGCAGGACCCGTTCGGTGCCATCCGCCGCCCAGTCGATCCGGCGGTCCTCCTGGCGCAGGAGGGGCCGGGCCCGGCCGCCGGTCTGCGGCCGTGGGACGTAGGTGCCGGAGGCGAAGCGTTCCACCGCGAGGAGGACGGCCTCCAGGGCCGCGTCGGCGATCTCGCCGCGGTAGAGATCGCTCTTGCCGACGGGCGGCACCGGGCAGTCGACGCTCGCCCAGACGTCGCCGGCGTCCATCTCCGCGTTGGCCTGCAGGACCGTGACGCCCCATCGGGTCTCCCCGTCCTGGATCGCGTGGTCGAGGGAGGAGGGGCCGCGGTCGCCGACCGGTCCCGGGTGGACGATCAGGCAGGTGTGGGCGGACCAGACCTCCTCGGGGAGGGCCGTCCGCAGCATCGGGGCGATGACGAGGTCGGGCCGGTGCCCGCGTACGGCTTCGGCCAGGGAGGCGCCGGGCAGGGAGGCGCCGGGCAGGGCGAGTTCGACCGCGACGCGGTGGCCGTGGTCGCGCAGCTCGGCGTGGACTCGCTGCGTGAGGCTGTTGAACGCGCTCGCGACGAGCAGGACGTACACGTGATCTCCCAGCGGCGGCCCGGAGCCGCGGTACGGCGGTGCCCGGCCGGAGCGGCCGTGCGTGACCGGAACATGACCGGCCGCCTGAGATGGTCGAGCACTCCGCGGCCCCGGCGGCCGAAGCTGCGCGGCGATGTCACTCGAAAGCGCCCCTTACGACGGCCGCTCGGCCGTAGGGGGCGCGCTCGGGGAGGGTGGGGGGTGCCGCTCGCCCCGCGGGCGCGGGGCACGCGGGCGGCGGTCCGCCGGCCACGGTCCTCGATGCCGTTCGCCTCGCGCCCCTCCTGCTGCTCCAGGAGGGCGGTGGCGATGGCGTGGGGCTTGCGCTGGATCGCGTGTTCGGCGCGGCGCTCGGGGTTCTTGAGCAGGGCCGGGAGCAGCAGGGCGACCGCGCCCATCGCGTCGCCCACCAGGTGCTGCCAGCGGAGTCCAGGCCTGCCGGGTGGACCGCGAGGAAGGTGGCCACCAGCAGGACGCACAGGGCCACTCTTTGTGAAGATATCGCGCCAGACTGGCGAGATGACTTCCTCACAAGCGGTCACTTTCGCTCAGCAAGCGTCATCTACGGTCATCGGGCGCCGATGTCGTCCTCCCCGCTCGGAGCCACGACAGCGTGCGGAACCGGTCCTTCGAGGCCTTTCGAGGATGGCCGAAAACAACGGCCCACTCACGATTCACAGACATCATCCGGCCATTCAATGCGAGTTGACCGGGTAGCGCGGGCCCACCTAAGGTTTGGACCAGTACTGCTCAGTACCCCATATCCGGCTTGACTTTTTCTCTGCTGCACTCCGCCCGGGCGGATCGAAGAACGGGCATTTCGCGCCGACCGCACTCCTGGAGTCGCGTGTCGTTTTCGCCATTTGCCCACCGGCCCGCACCCGGTGCGAGCATCAACTTCCGGCACTGATTGAGGCTGAGAATGCTTGACGAATCATTATCGCCGTTGCCCGCCGCCCTGGACGAAATCCGCCACGCCACCGTCGTCGACGCCCTGCACGCGCACGCCGCCCGCATTCCGCAGGACGAGCTCTTCACCTTCCTTCCCGACGGTGAGGAGGCGCAGCCCTCCCTCACCTTCGCGGCGCTCGACGCCAGGGCGCGTGCCGTCGCCGCGGACCTGCGCGCACAGGTGGAGCCGGGCTCCCGGGCGCTCCTGCTGTTCACTCCCGGCCAGGACTTCGTCGTCGCCTTCTTCGGGTGCCTGTACGCGGGCGTGGTCGCGGTTCCCGCCTACCTCCCGCACCCCGCGCAGCGCGCCCGTGGACTGCTGCGGCTGGCCGGCATCGCCGAGGACGCCCAGCCCGCCGCCGTGCTGACCACCGCTGACATCCAGGCGTTCATCGAGACGACGGCACGCACCATTCCGGAAATCCGGGGAACGGCGTGGCTGGCGGTCGACACGATTCCGGAGGAAAACGGAGCGGAATGGTCCGCCGCGGCCCCGGATCCGGATTCCCTCGCATTCCTGCAGTACACCTCGGGTTCCACCGGGCAGCCGAAGGGGGTGATGGTCACCCACCGCAACCTGGCCCACAACATCGATCTCATCCGCACGTCGCTCGGGGTCGACTCGTCCACGGTCGTGGTCGGCTGGCTGCCGCCTTATCACGACATGGGACTCATCTCCATGATCATCCTGCCGGCGATGGTGGGGATCCATTCCGTTCTGATGCCCACCGTGGCGTTCCTGCAGAGCCCGGTGCGCTGGCTGCGCGCGATATCGACGTACCGGGGGACGCTTTCTGCGGCCCCCAATTTCGCGTTCGACCTGTGTACGCGAAAAGTGACCGACGAGGACCGCGCGACGCTGGACCTCTCCTCCTGGTCCGTCGCGACGAACGGCGCCGAGCCGATCCGCGCGGATTCGATGATCCGGTTCGCCGAGGCCTTCGCCTCCACGGGGTTCCGTCCGGAAACCATCATTCCGGTGTACGGGCTCGCCGAGAGCACGCTGCTGGTGAGCGGTGCTCCGCTCGCACGGCCGTGGACGTTCCGCTCCTTCGACGAGAACGAGCTGGAGCGCGGTTTCGCGGAGATCGTGCCGGAGGACGGTCCGGACGCACGCGTGCTCGTCAGCTGCGGCGTCAGCCGGACGCTGGACGTGGCCGTCGTCGACCCGGAGAAGCACATCCGCTGCCTTCCGGGACAGGTCGGTGAGATCTGGGTCGCGGGCGAGAGCGTCGCCGTCGGCTACTGGCAGCGCCCCGACCTCAGCCGCGAGGCCTTCGAGGCCACGCTGGGCGACAGCGGCGAAGGCCCGTACATGCGCACGGGGGACCTCGGTTTCCAGACCGAGGACGGCCTCTTCGTCTGCGGCCGCATCAAGGACGTCATCATCGTGGGCGGCCGCAACCACTACCCCCACGACATCGAGCGGACCGCCGAGAGCGCGCACCCCGCGATCCGCCCCGGATGCGTGGCGGCCTTCGGCGTGGTGAGCGACGGGGAAGAGACGGTCGTGGTCGCGGCCGAGCTCCGCCGGGAGGCCGCCGACGGCAAGGACGCGGCGGAGCCCGAGAGCGTGGCGAACGCCGTACGGCGCGCTGTGATGCAGGAGCACCGGCTGACCGCGCGCGACATCGTCCTCCTGCCCGCCGGGACCCTTCCCAAGACGTCGAGCGGGAAGTTGCAGCGCGGTGAGACCCGGAAGGAGTACCTGGCCGGCCTCGATCCGTGGAACGCGAGGCGCTGACTTGCACGACAGCACAACCACAGGGGGAAGCACATGACGGACACGGAGCTGGAAACCTGGCTGCGCCGGCGCATCGCCGAGCTGGCCCACATGGGTTCGGGCGACGACATCTCGGCCCACGAACCGCTGGCCGCGTACGGCCTGTCCTCGATCGACGCGGTCGCGCTCGCCGGTGAGATCGGCGCCCGCCTGGGCCGGAAGGTCTCGCCGACGGTCGCGTACGAACATCCCACGCTCAGGGAGATCCTGGACCACCTCCAGGGCACGCGGCCCGACCGGGCCGCCCGCAGCGCGCCGAGCCGCGCGGCCGCCGGGCCGCGGCCCGGCGAACCGATCGCGATCATCGGCATGGGGTGCAGGTTCCCCGGGGCCGACGGCCCGGAGGCCTTCTGGGACCTCCTCGAACACGGCGTGGACGCCATCGGACGGATCCCCGACGAGCGGTTCTCCCGCTGGGGCCGCGGGAACAGCGGCACGGACCGCGCCGGCCTCGGCGGCTTCCTCGACCGCGTCGGCGGCCTGGACCTCGATTTCTTCGGCATCAGCGAACACGAGGCCGCCAAGATCGATCCGCAGCAGCGACTCATGCTGGAGGTCGCCTGGGAGGCCGTCGAGGACGCCGGGATCGACCCGTACGGCCTGGCCGGTTCGCCCACCGGCGTCTTCGTCGGCATCTCCAGCTCGGACTACCGCGACGCGCTGTCGAACGCGCCGTCGGCGGACGCCTACTCCCTGCTCGGCGGGGCCTCCAGCGTCGCCGCCAACCGGCTCTCCTACGTACTGGACCTGCGCGGACCGAGCCTGACGGTCGACACGGCCTGCTCCTCGTCCCTCGTCGCCGTCCACCTCGCCTGCGACGCGATCCGGCGCGGTGAGTGCGGCGTCGCCATCGTCGGCGGGGTCAACGTGATCCTGAGCCCGGCGATCACCGAGGCCTTCGACGCCTCGGGCGTCATGGCGCCCGACGGGCGCTGCAAGGCCTTCTCCGCGCAGGCGGACGGCTACGTGCGCAGCGAGGGCGCGGGCGTCGTCGTACTGAAGCCGCTGAGCGAGGCGCTGCGTGACGGCGACCGCGTCTCGGCGGTGATCCGCGGCTCGGCGGTGACCTCCGACGGGCGGACCAACGGGCTGTTGGCCCCCAGCCGTCAGGCGCAGGAGGACGTCGTACGCCGGGCGCTCGCCCAGGCGGGCGTCGCACCGTCCGAGGTCGGCTACGTCGAGGCCCACGGTACGGGGACGGCCATCGGCGACCAGATCGAGGCCGCCGCGCTGGGGAACGTACTGGGCCGGGGGCGCGCCGCGGACCGGCCGTGCGCGATCGGTTCGGTGAAGACGAACGTCGGGCACCTGGAGGCGGCGGCCGGCATCGCCGGCCTGATCAAGCTGGCCCTGAGCTTCGAGCACAAGGCCCTGCCGGCCTCCCTGCACTGCGAAGAGCCGAACCCGGACATCGACTTCGGCGGACTCGGGCTGCGCGTGCAGTCCTCGCTGCGGCGCTGGGAGTCCCCCGACGAGGTCGGCGTGGTCGGGGTGAGCTCCTTCGGCTTCGGCGGCACCAACGCGCACGCGGTCCTCGGCCCCGCCCCGCAGGCGGAGCCGGTGGCCGTCGCGGAGCACCCCGTCGGGCTGCTGGCCCTGTCCGCGGGCACCGAGGCGGCCCTGCGCGCGCAGGCCGCGGACCACGCGGCGTGGGCCGGCGGGCTGAGCGGCGACGAGCTGAGCCGGGGAACGGCCGCGGCGACGCTGCTGCGGGGCCGCGGCGGGCCGCGGGGGCGGGAGTTCCGCGCCGCGTTCGCCTTCAAGGACAAGGACGAGCTCCTCGCCCGGCTGCGGGAGGAGTTCACGGCCGAGCGCCACGTGCCGGACGACGCGGGCGTCGTCTTCGTGTTCCCCGGGCAGGGCGCCCAGTGGCTCGGGATGGGCCGGGCCCTGCTCGCCTCCGAGCCCGCCTTCGACCTGGCCGTCTCACGCTGCGAGCAGGCGTTCGCGCCCCACGTCACGTGGTCGCTGCGCGAGGTCCTGACGCAGGAGGACGCCGCCCCGCTGCTGGAGCGGATCGACGTCGTCCAGCCGGCGGTCTTCGCGATGCAGGTGGGTCTGGCCGCCGTCTTCCAATCCTGGGGCGTGCGGCCCGCAGCGGTCATCGGCCACAGCATGGGCGAGGTCGCGGCCGCCCACGTCTCGGGCGCGCTGCGCCTGGAGGACGCGGCGCGGATCATCTGCCGCCGCAGCGCCCTGATGATGCGCCACCGGGGGCAGGGCGCCATGGCGCTGGTGTCGCTGCCCGTGTCGGACGTGCGCAAGGCCCTGGAGCCGTACGGGGAGCGCCTGTCGCTCGCCGCGCACAACGGTCCGGCCACCACGATCGTCTCCGGGGAGACCGGGGCCGTCGACGCGTTCGTCGCCGCCATGGACGCCAAGGGCGTCTTCAGCCGCCGGGTCAAGGTGGACGTGGCCTCACACTGCGCCCTGCTGGAGGACCTGCGGGAGGACCTCCTCTCGGAGCTCTCCGGGCTGTCGCCGCGTCCCGCGGGCATCGCTTTCCACTCCTCCCTCACCGGGGAGCGCTTCGACACGAACGGGCTGACCGCGCAGTACTGGTGGCGCAATCTGCGCGAGCCGGTGCTGTTCGCCGACGCCGTCCGCGGCGCCGGGGTGGCCGGCCACCGCGTGTTCCTGGAGCTGAGCCCGCACCCGCTGCTGTCGGTCTCGGTGACCGAGTGCCTGGAGGACGAGGACCGTCCCGTGGCCGCCGTACCGGCGATGCGGCGCATGGACGACCGCGCCCCCTACGAGGCGGTCGCCGCGCTGTTCGAGGCCGGGTGCGAGATCGACTGGCGTGCCTTCCACGGCGGCGCGCCCCGGGCCGGCACGCGGTTGCCCGCCTACCCCTGGCAGCGCCAGGAGCACTGGATCGAGCCGCCGGGCCCGCAGGCGGAGGGGACGCTGGTCACCGGCTCGCTGCCGGTGATCCGCGACCACCGCGTGCAGGAGCGGGCGATCGCGCCCGCCGCGTGGATGCTCGACGCCGCGCTGAAGGAGCTCAACCCCGGTCCGGTGGGCGGGTACGGGCTCGACGACGTCCTGGTGACCAACTCGCTGGCGGTCGCCGAGGGCGAGTCCCGGCACGTACGGGTCTCCCGGCGGACGCGCGCGGGGGACGAGCCGTACCTCTCCGTGGAGAGCCGCGCGGCGGACGAGCCGGGCGCGGCGTGGGAGGAGCACGTCTCCGCCTCGTGGTCGGCCACCGGACCCGTGCCGCCCGCGGCCGACCTGTCCGAGATCCGGCGGCGCTGCCCCCGGCCGGTCGAGCCGCAGGCCCTGTACGAGCACCTCGCGGCCTCCGGTCTGTCGTACGGGGACAGCATGCGGATGGTGACCGGGATGTGGCTGGGCGAGAAGGAGCTGCTCACCGAGCTCGCGCCGCCCTCGTCGCGGACCCTGGGCCGCCCACTTCCCGCGGACGTCGCGGACGGGGCGATGCAGTCGATCGCCGGGCTCTCCTTCGACGCCGGCGCCAACGGCACCTTCGTCGGCTTCGGCTACCGCCGCGTCGACGTCTTCGCGCCGTGGTCCGGTCCGGCCCTGGCCCACGTACGGCTGCGGGGCGAACTCGACGAGGAAGAGGACGCGGACACCTTCGACTGCGACGTCGCGGTCCTCGACCCCGAGGGCCGGGTCCTCGCGCAGTTCACCGGTGTGTCGCTGAAGCGGATGCGCACCCGGCACTCCCTGCGGTTCTTCGCCGTGGACGAACGCCCGCGGGCCCGGCCCGCCGAACCGGGCGAACGCCCCCGTCAGCTCGTCCTCCTGACCCGGGACGCGCAGCGGTGCGCGCCGCTGGTGGAGGAGCTGCGCGGGAACGGCGCCGACTGCACCGTCCTGCCGCTGCCCGAGGGCGAGGACGGCACGGCGTTCCTGGAGGCGCAGCCGGCGGCCGCGCGCCTGCTCGTCGTCGAGCCGGAGCGCGAGGCCTTCCTCGCGCTGCTGCGCTGCGCCGCGCGGACCGGGTCGGCGCCCCGCCGCGAGCTCGCGCTGGTGAGCAGCGACGTGGCGCTGCCCCCGCTGCTGCGCGCCCTCGAACAGGAGACGGTGACCTGGTCCGGGCGGGCGATCCGGATCGAGGCGGACGAGCTGGCGACGCGCGAGCTCGCCCGTGACGTCGTCGCGGAACTCGCCGTACCGGCGGACGCGTTCCTCGTCCGGTACCGGCACGGGGAGCGCACGATCCCGTCCCTGACCCCGGTGGAGCCCGGCTCCGTCCCGGCGGACCTCAGGCCCGGCGGCGTCTACTGGATCACGGGCGGCCAGGGCGGCCTGGGTTCGACGCTCGCGGTCACCCTCGCCCGCGAGGCGGGGGCCCGGGTGGTGCTCACCGGACGCCGGGAGGAGGTCGACCCGCGACTGGAGGAGGCGGTCGACGCCGCCGGCGGACGGCTGCTCTACCTCCAGGCCGACGTGACCGACGCGGCCGCCGTACGGGGCGCCCTGGACCGGACGCTGCGTCAGTTCGGCGCTCTGCACGGCGTGATCCACACCGCGGGCATCCTGGACGACGCGCTGATCGAGTCCACCCCGCCCGAGCGCATGCACGCGATCATGCGGCCGAAGGAGCTCGGCGCCCGGATCCTCATCGACACGGTGGCCTCGGAGGACCTGGACTTCATCGTCCTGTTCTCCTCCATGGCCAGCCTGTTCGTGACGCCGGGCCAGGGCGCCTACGCGGCGGGCAACGCCACGCTCGACGCGCTGACCGGCACCGGGCGCGGCCGGCGCACACCGGTACGTACGGTCAACTGGGGCCCGTGGGCGGAGCTGGGGATGGTCGCGGACCCCAAGTACCAGCGCCGGCTGATCGAATCGGGCCTGCACCCGATGTCCCCGGACGAGGGGGCGCGCGCGTTCCTGCTCGCCCTGGCCGGCTCCCACCCGCAGCTGGCGGTCCTGGACGTGCGCGACGAGGTCGCGGACGGGCTGGTGGCCCGCTTCAACCGCGGCTCCGGCGGGGCCGGGGCGCCGCGGGCCCGGGCCGGGGCGCGGCCGGCGGGCGCGGCGGGCTCCGCGGCCGGGTTCGTGCGGGCGGAGCTGGCCCGTGCGCTGCGCCGCTCGCCGGGCGAGATCGACACGTCGGTCCGCTTCGACCGCCTGGGGGTCGACTCGCTGCTCGCCGTCTCCATCACCCGCAGGATCGGGGCCCACTTCGGGCTCGAACTGCCGGCGACGTTCATGTTCAACCACCGTACGGTGGACGCCGTCGGGCTCCATCTGGACGGCCTGCTCGGGACGGCGGAGCCCCAGGAGGATTCCGAGGAGGATTCCCGGCACGAGGTGGCGCCGAGCGCGCAGGAGATCACACTGGACGAGGCGGAGCGCCACAGCACCGTCCGCGGCTACACCGTCGTCGCGACCCCGTCCGGGCTCGACATGCGTCTGCAGGACGTGCCCGTGCGCAAGCCCGCGCCGGGCGAGGTCGTCATCGACGTGCACGCGATCGGCGTCAACTTCATCGACGTCCTGGCCTCCACCGGCTTCCACCCGTTCCTCTCCAGCCCGCCGTTCGTCCCCGGGCACGAGGTGGCCGGTGTCGTGCACGCGGTGGGTGACGCGGTCGAGCACGTCCGGCCCGGCGACGCGGTCATCGCGCTCACCCCGCAGGGGGGTTACGCGGCCCGCGTGACGACGGAGGCGTACACGGTGGCTCCGCTGCCCGCCGGTGTCTCCTTCACCGACGCGGTGGCCATGCTGATCAGCGGGCTCACCGCCATCGCGTGCCTGGAGCGCGAGGCGCGCGTGGACCCGGGCGACCGGGTGCTCGTCCAGGCCGCGGCCGGGGCGACGGGCACGGCGTGCGTGCAGCTGGCGCTGCACCACGGCGCGACCGTGTTCGGTACGGCGAGCACCGAGGCCAAGCTGGACCACCTGCGGGCGCTGGGCGTCCAGCACCCGATCAACTACGCGGAGGCGGACTTCGCCGACGCGGTCCGGGAGATCACCCCCGACCAGGGGCTCGACCTCATCGTCGACTCCCTCTCCGGGGACGCCGTGGGCAAGGGCCTCGCCCTGCTGCGGTCGGGGGGCCGCTTCATAGAGATCGGGGCGGCGGGAGTGCTCGACCTGGCCGTGAACGGCCGGGACCTGTTCATGAGCAGCCGCTCGTTCTGCACGGTGAACGTCGGTGCGCTGGCGCGTGATCCGTCCAGGCTCCGGCCCCTGATGGACCGCCTCGTCGAGCTGATCGACGCGGGCGTGTTCCGTCCCGCCGTGGGTGGGGTCTTCGCTCTCGAGGACGCCCCGCAGGCGATCACCCGGCTCCGGAACCGGGACAACATCGGCAAGTTCGTCATCACCGTTTCTTAGGATGGTCGTGGAAGAATCGCGCAGTCGATCAGAGTGGAAGCAGATATTCCGCACGTTTGCCGCTGAGGTGATGGCACCGCACGTACGCCACTACGACGAGGAGCGGACGTTCCCCGTCCCGATCCACGAACGGGCGGCGGCGCAGGGCATCCTCAACGCGGCCTTCCCCGAGGAACTGGGCGGCGCCGGGCTCTCGTACACCGAGTTCGCCGAGGGCATCGCCGAGCTGTCGGCGGTCTGCCCCGGGATGACCTGGACGCTGGTGTTCAACCGCGGAGCCCTGCATCCCGTGGTCGCCGCCGGCACCCCGGAGCAGAAGGAGCTCTTCGTCACCCGGCTCCTGAAGGACAACGGGTACGCGGCGCTCGGGCTCACCGAGCCCGAGAACGGCTCGAACCTGCTGGCGGCCACCACCCGCGCCGTGCGGACCGACTCGGGCTGGCTGCTCAACGGCGGCAAGTGCATGTCCGGCAACGGGACCGTCGCCGACGTGTTCCTCGTCCTGGCCAACACGGTGATGGACAACCGCAAACGCGGTCTGTCGTTCTTCGCCGTCCCGCGCGATGCTCCTGGTGTGACGGTGAGCGAGGACATCGAGAAGGCGGCCTTCCGCTGCCTTCCCACGCCCTCGGTCACCTTCCGGGACGTGGCCCTGGAGCCGGTCAGCCTGATCGGACGGGCCGGCGACGGCGAGTTCCTGCTGAACGAGCTCCTCGCGACCATCCGCATCGGCGGGGCCGCGTGCGGCACCGGGCTCGTGGCCGCCATGCTCACGGACGCGCTGACGTGGGTGGGCGAGCGCCGGGTGTACCCGGACGACCGCATGGACACCCTGAGCCACGTGCAGCTGACCCTGGGGCGGCTGTACGTGGAGCTCTGCGCGGCGCGGGGGCTCCTGGAGGAGGCCACGGCCCTCGCCGATCAGGGGCTGCCGTTCGGCAGGGAGAGCTCCATGGCGAAGTACGCCGCGACGGAGCTGGCCGTGCGCGCGTCGAACGAGATCCTGCAGCTGTACGGCTGGCGCGGCATCGCCGCCGACTACGGGGTGGAGAAGCGCTGGCGCGACGCGCGCGCCCTCACGATCTTCGAAGGGTCCAGCGAGATCCAGCTGTTGAACGTGTTCCGGGAGATGCGCAGGATGGCCACGAGCGAGGGAGGCCTGTAATTCCGTCCACAGAAGTGACCACGGAGACCGTGCGCGCCGACGACGGCGCCACGGCCGACGTCCGGCTGTACCGCAGGCCCGACGAGCCGTCGGCTCCCGTGCTGGTGTGCATGCCCGCCATGGGCACCAGGGCCGTCTCCTACACCCCCCTGGCGGAAGCCCTCGCCGGGGCCGGGTTCCAGGTGGCCGTCGGTGAGCTGCGGGGGCAGGGGACCAGTTCCGTCCGACCGGGGCGCGGGGTGCGCTACGGCTACCACGAGATCGTGGCGTACGACTTCCCCGCGCTGTTCCGCACGGTCGCCGACGCCTTCCCGGGAGCGCCGCGCCACCTCCTGGGGCACAGCCTCGGGGGGCAGCTCGGCACGCTCTACCTCAGCCAGGAGCCGCACATGGCCGCGGGCGCGGTCCTGGTGGGCGCCCCGTCCTGCCACTACCGCGGCTGGCCGTTCCCGCGGAGTCTGGGGATGCTCGCGGGATTCCAGCTCGTGGCCGCGTTCTCCTCGGCGTACGGGTACTTCCCCGGCCGGCGCATCGGAGTGCTGGGCAACGACTCCGCGCAGATCCTGCGGGACATGGCCACCCAGGTCCGGACGGGCCGCTACGACGTGCCGTCCTCCCCGGTGGACTTCGAGCCCTGGCTGGCCAAGCTGGACCTGCCGGTGCTCGCGGTGACCGTCAAGGGCGACGGCATGGCCCCGCCCGCCGGGGTGCGGGGGCTCAGCGACAAGCTCACGAGCGCGCGGGTGACGCACTGGGAGCTGGTCCTCGGCGACGGGGTGCGGGGCAGCCGGCACTACGGGTGGATCCGGGACCACGCCTCGCTCGTCGAACGGGTCAGGACCTTCGTGGACCGGGCCTGACCGACCCGGGGTGACGGGCCCGGGGTGACGGGCCCGGGGTGACGAGCCCGTGCGCGGGCCCGTGCGCGGGCCAGTCACCGCGGGCTGGACGGGGAGGAGGCGCCGGAGGCCAGCAGCCGGGGGGCGCCGGTGCCGTCGGCGGGCACGGTCCACAGGTCCGTGCTGTCGGCGGCCCCGTCGGTGGGCAGGGCGTAGGCGAGGGTCCGGTCGTCGAGCCAGGCGGCCTGGTCGTCCACGCTGCGCTTCTCGGCGAGCGCGTGCTCGCGGAGCGTACCCAGGTCCATGACGTGTTCGCGCCACAGCGTGGCTCCGGGCCGCACCCGCTTCTTGTACGCGACGCGGGTCTCGTCCGGCGACAGGGACGGGCATTCGACGTTCTGCGCCAGGGTGGTGACGGTACGGCGGGAGATCGACCCCCTGACCAGATGGGTCCGGCCGGCGGTGGCGAGGGTGGCGTAGAAGGTGTCGTCGTCCTTGGAGAAGGTGACGCCCCAGAAGTTCACGTCCTGGGCGCGGTAGTCCCGGCCGTCCATGGAGAGGGCGAACTCCTCCAGGCTGGATTCGAGCTTCCCGGTGCGCGTGTCCAGGATCGCGGTCCGGGTGGAGAAGAACGCGGAGCCGTAGGACTCGCCCGAGACGAAGACGGTCCAGGCGGCGAACCGGCCGCTGGGCGAGACGCGGGCGCGGCTCGGAGTGCCCGCGAGCGGCAGGCTGCGCACCGTGCGCAGGTCGGCGTCGACGATCAGGGCCTTGTTGTCCTGAGCGAGCGCGCCCGGGGAGGAGCGCAGGCACACGCCGGTGCCCGCGGCGGCGTGGAAGCGCTGGCAGTCGAGGGCGGAGGCGGTGCGCGCGGACTGCGGCGCACCGGCCGGGACCGAGGCGAGGGCTCCGCGGTGGGGGCCCTGTCCGCTGTTGAGGAGGAGCAGTTCGCCCTGCCGGGTGAGCGTGACGCCGCCCGCGGCGATCTCCGGGCCGCCCGTCCCCGGCCGGTCGGCGCGGTCGGCGGCGCGTACCACCAGCACGGCGGCGAGGCCCCCGAGCAGCAGCACCGCCACCGCGAGGACGAGCAGGCGGCGTGACAACGACAGCGTCATACGGGGGGCCTCACGGGCTTCGGGTCGGGTCGGGAAGGACGGGCGCGTCGGCGGGCGTGTCGGCGGGGGCGCCGCCGGGCCCCTCGGGACGCAGGACGAATCCGGCGACCGCCGCGCAGCACAGCAGCCCGGCAGCCGCGGCGCCGAGCGCCGGGCCGGTGCCCCAGAGGCTCCACGCCCCGCCGAAGGCCAGCGAGCAGCCGAAGCGGGCGAGCGCCTGGCCGGTGCCGACCACGGCCAGGCCGGTGGCGCGCAGCCGCCCGGGGACGGTGGCGGCCACGGCGGCGGGCAGCACCCCGTCGGTGGCGGCGTAGAACATGCCGTGCAGCGCGAGGACGAGATAGGGCAGCGGCGGCCGGTCGGGGGCCCACAGCAGCAGCCCGTACCCGGCCAGCAGGAGGCCGTGCCCGGTCAGGAACACGGTGCGCCGGCCGATCCGGTCGGCGAGGCTCCCGGCGGGGACGGCCAGCAGCAGGAACACCGCCGCCGTGCCCAGCGGCAGGAGCGGGAACCACTGGTCGCCGATGCCGGTGCGGCGCTGCAACAGCAGGTAGACGAAGGCGTCGCTGACAGTGGTGAGGCCCAGCAGCACGGCGCAGAGCGCCAGGGCGCGCAGCCGGGGCAGCCGCAGCAGGGCCGCCGCGTCGCGCAGCCGTACGGGGTCCGGGCGGGCCGCCGCGCCGTGGCCGCCGGCCCGCCGGGGCGGGGCCCCGTCGCCGCCGGACGGGACGAACAGCACGAGCACGACGACACCGAGCACCGCGACGCATGCGCTGACGCCGAAGACCGCGTCGTAGCCGTCGACCGCGACGCTCAGGACGAGGAACGCGGCGAGCGGGCCGAGCAGCGCCCCGGTGGTGTCCATGGCCCGGTGCACGCCGAAGGCGCGGCCTTGTGCGTCCGCAGGGGTGGACAGGGAGATCATGGCGTCGCGCGGGGCGGTGCGCAGGCCCTTGCCGGTGCGTTCCAGCGCGAGGATCACGCTGATCGGTCCGAGGCCGTGGGCGAAGAGCAACAGCGGCTTGCACAGGGCGGAGAGGCCGTAGCCGATGCCGGCGATCAGTTTGTGGTTGCGGACCCGGTCGGCGAGGTGGCCGCCGGTCAGCTGCACCAGGGCGCTGACTCCGTTGTAGAGGCCGTCGAGCGCGCCGAAGCCGAGCGGGCTCAGGCCCAGCCCCGCGATCAGGTAGAGGGGCAGGACGGCCGTGACCATCTCCGAGGAGACGTCGGTGATCAGGCTGACCGTGCCGAGGGCCAGCACGGCCGGACCGACGGCGCGGGCCCGTAAGCGTCTGCCGTCCGGCGCGGTCTGCGTGTCCTCGGGCGAGGGCGAGGGCGGGGGCGTGGAGCGGTCCACGAGGTACATGCTCTGGAGCTCCTGGTGCCGACGGTCCGAGTGACTCGAACGTGCGGGTGAAACCCTAATGGTTGTACGGGCCAACGGTGGGGCGTACGGCTCGGTTCGGCCGGACGCCCCGATCGCCCCGGTCAGCTCTGCCGGCTGCTCTCGTCCCGCAGCCAGGTGGAGAAGTCCTGGTTCCGGATGGCCTTGCGGGACCCCCTGCGGGCGGCGAGCGCGGCCACCACGAAGACCAGCACCCCGGGCAGGAGCCGCGGCTGCTCCCGGAGGAGGGCGCGCAGGTCGGACGTGCCCGTACGGGCGGACGGCGCGGCCGCACCGGCCCGTTGCGAGACCTGGAAGCGCTCGAACTCGGCGGAGGAGGTCGCCGCGCGGATCCGCCGCCGCACCAGGTCGGACCAGGTGCGCGGCGGGTGCACGACGACCCGGGCCGCCTCGACCACGCACCGCTCCCCCGGCCCGAAGGCGAGGGACGCGGCCAGGTCGTCGGCCATCAGCGGGGGCAGTGCGGCGATCCGCGCGTGCCCCGGCTCGGTCACCGCGATGACCCCCCGCCCGAACAGGCCCTCGCGGACGGCCGGGAGCCGCTGCCACACCCGGTAGTACGCCCGGACCGGCCAGGCGCAGCCGGACAGCGGGATGTCACGGCCGGGGGCGGCGGCGAGCAGGCCGGGGCTCCCGGCGAGCGCGCCGGTCAGGGCCCGGACGTCGGCGGCCCCGACGACGACGTCGGCGTCCACGTAGAGGCGGGGGAAGCCCCGCGCGTGCTCGTCCCCGACCCGCAGTGCCGTGTGTTTGGAGGGAGTCGGGATCTCCACGACCCGCACCCGGGAGCCGCGCGCGGCCGCCACCCGGGCGGTGTCGTCCGTACAGCCGTTGCACACCACGACGATGTCGGGTCCGTCCGCCGACGCGTCGGCGCCGGCGGGAGTGCCGATGCGGGTACCGACGGGGGGGTCGGTGCGGGGGTCGGAGTCGGCGTCGGCGTCGGCCAGGAGCGCGTCCAGGAGCCGGCCGATGACCCGGCCCTCGTTGTGGGCCGGTATCACGATGCTGGTCACCCGGGCAGTATGCACGGTCGAACACCCGAGCCAGGCGATTCCTTCAACTCTGCCCGGGGGTAAGCCCGGTGGACTAGATTGAGCGGCGCCGAGCGGTTTCGGCAGGAGGTACGGGTTCGGCTGCCTGGGGGAACATGCAGCCGGCCGGGGGGTAGTACGCGGAACACGCAAAGCATCGGTTGTGGGGGGCCATCACCGTTGAGCAGGTCACGCACGGGTCGCGCAGGCGTCCGGCCTGCCCTCGACGGCTTTCCCCCTTCATCCCACGCGCCCCGGCCATGAGTCGTCGGCACGCCGGTCGGCGTGCGTGGAAGGAAGGGGAACGCTGTGAAGCCCAACACTGTGAAGGACACCGGCGCGAAGGCCGCCGGTGCGGCGGAGCCGTTAGGCGTCGCCGTGGTCGGTGCGGGCTACTGGGGCCCCAATCTCGTGCGCAACTTCCAGTCCAGTCCGCAGTTCCGGCTGCGCTGGCTCTGCGATCTGAACGCCGACCGGGCCCGGCAGGTGCTCGGCGGCTACTCCACCGTCCAGGCGACCTCGGACTACGCGGCGGTCCTCGCCGATCCGGCCGTGGACGCGGTCGCCGTGGCCACCCCGGCCGGAACGCACCTGGACGTCGCCCTGGCCGCCCTGCGCGCCGGCAAGCACGTCCTGGTGGAGAAGCCCCTCGCCGCCACGTACGAGGACGGGCTGCGGCTCGTCAACGAGGCCGAGGAACGCGGACTCACGCTGATGTGCGACCACACGTACTGCTACACCCCGGCGGTGGGCCGCATCCGGGAGATGGTCCGCTCCGGCGAACTCGGCGAGATCCACTTCGTCGACTCGGTACGGATCAACCTGGGGCTCGTCCAGAAGGACATCGACGTCCTGTGGGACCTGGCCCCGCACGACCTGTCGGTCCTCGACTTCATCCTCCCGGACCACGTCCGGCCCGTCGCCGTCGCCGCGCACGGAGCCGACCCGATCGGGGCCGGACAGTCCTGCGTGGCCTATCTGACCCTCCAGCTGAGCACCGGTGCCATCGCGCACGTGCACGTCAACTGGCTGTCCCCGACGAAGGTCCGCACCACCATGGTCGGCGGGTCCAAGCGCACCCTGGTGTGGGACGACCTCAACCCCTCCCAGCGCGTGGCCGTGTTCGACCGCGGCGTGGAGCTGAGCACCCCGCAGGAGATCGGCGCGGACGAGCGCCGCGACATGCTCGTCTCCTACCGGACCGGCGACATGGTGGCGCCCGCCATCGGCGAGAAGGAGG
Organism: Streptomyces sp. NRRL F-2580; assembly: GCF_000720115.1. Taxonomy (GTDB): domain Bacteria; phylum Actinomycetota; class Actinomycetes; order Streptomycetales; family Streptomycetaceae; genus Streptomyces. The sequence goes on along the minus strand of NZ_JOIR01000019.1, from coordinate 32,900 downwards.
CGCTGCGCAGCATGGTCGAGGAGTTCGCCGCGGCGATCGGCTCGGGGCGGCCGGCGCTGACCGACGGACGGGCGGGCCTGAAGGTGCTGGACATCCTGGAAGCGGCCTCACGGAGCCTGGAGTTCAAGGGCGCGGTCGTCGGACTGCGCACCGGTCGCTGACCCATTCGCGGGTCAGTGACACGAAAGACGATGAACGACTCAGTGGGGGCAGGGCGTTGAGCAGCGTACGAGGCAAGAGGATTCTGGTCACCGGCGGAGCGGGCACCATCGGCTCGCACCTGGTGGACCTGCTGCTGGACAACGGGGCACGCGAGGTCGTGGTGCTCGACAACTTCGTGCGGGGGCGGACCGCCAACCTGGCCCGCGCCCTGCCGAGCGGCGTGGTGGAGGTCGTCGAGGGGGACATCCGCGACCTGGCCGCGGTGCGCAAGGTGACGGAGGGCGCCGAGCTGGTGTTCCACCTGGCGGCCATCCGGATCACCCAGTGCGCGGAGGAGCCGCGGCTGGCGAACGAGGTGATGGTGGACGGCACGTTCAACGTGCTGGAGGCGGCGGCCGCCGCCGGGGTCGGCAAGGTGATCGCCTCGTCCTCGGCCTCGGTCTACGGGCTGGCCGAGCAGTTCCCGACCACCGAGCGCCACCACCCGTACAACAACGACACCTTCTACGGCGCCGCGAAGGCGTTCAACGAGGGGATGCTGCGCAGCTTCCACTCCATGTACGGGCTGGACTACGTCGCCCTGCGCTACTTCAACGTGTACGGGCCGCGGATGGACATCCACGGGCTGTACACCGAGGTGCTGATCCGCTGGATGGAGCGCATCGCCTCGGGCGAGCCGCCGCTGATCCTCGGGGACGGCCTCCAGACCATGGACTTCGTCGACGTGCGGGACATCGCGCGCGCCAACCTGCTGGCCGCCGAATCGGACCTGACCGACGAGGTGTTCAACATCGCGAGCGGGACCGAGACCAGCCTGCTGGAGCTGGCGAACGGCCTGCTGGAGGCGATGGGCGCGGACGGCCTGGTGCCGGAGCACGGTCCGGCCCGCGCCGTGAACGGCGTGACCCGCCGGCTCGCGGACACCGCGCAGGCCGCGGAGCGGCTCGGCTTCACCGCCGGGATCGACCTGCGCAGCGGGCTGCGGGACCTGGTGGACTGGTGGCGGGCCGAGCGCGCCGCCGACGCCGCGGCGGCAGCGGCAGCGGCAGCGGCAGCGGCAGCGGCGGCGGCCGACACCGCGGCCGGGGAGGCCGGCCGATGAGCGCGCAGGATCCCGTACCGCCCGCCCGCATCCCGGTCATGGTGCCGTGGCTGGGCGAGGAGGAGGCGAAGGCCGCGGCCGACGCCGTGCTCTCGGGCTGGGTGGCCCAGGGCCCCCGGGTCGCCGAGTTCGAGCGGGCCTTCGCGGAGCGGGTGGGCGCCGAGCACGGCATCGCGGTGAGTTCCTGCACGACCGCCCTGCACCTGGCCCTCGTCGCATTGGACCTGGGCCCGGGCGACGAGGTGATCGTCCCCTCGCTGTCCTTCATCGCCACGGCCAACGCGGTCCGCTACGTGGGGGCGCGGCCGGTGTTCGCGGACGTCGAGGAGGCCACCGGCAACCTCACCCCGGCCACCGTGGACGCGGTCCGCACGCCCCGTACGAAGGCGGTGCTCGCCGTCCACCAGGGCGGGGTGCCCGCGGACGTGCACGCGCTGCGGACGGCGTGCGCCGACTGGGACCTCGCCCTGGTGGAGGACGCCGCCTGCGGCATCGGCGCGACGGTCGGCGGCAAGTCGGTGGGCCACGGCGCGCTGCTCGCCGCCTGGTCCTTCCACCCCCGCAAGGTGATCACCACCGGCGAGGGCGGCATGCTGACCACGGACGACGCGCAATGGGCGGAGCGGCTGCGCCGGCTGCGCGAGCACGGGATGAACGTGTCCGCGGCGCAGCGGCACGCGAGCAGCAAGCCGATCGTGGAGAGCTACCTGGAGGTCGGCTACAACTACCGGATGACCGACATCCAGGCCGCGGTCGGCCTGGTGCAGCTCGGCAAGCTGGACGCGATCGTCGCCCGGCGCCGGGCGCTGGCCGCCCGGTACGAGGAGCTGCTGCGCGAGGTGCCGGGGATCACCCCGGTCCGGGACCCGGCTCACGGCCAGGGCAACTTCCAGTCGTACTGGGTGCTGCCGGCCCAGGACTTCCCGGTCGGCCGGGACGCGCTGCTCGCGGCGCTCTCCGAGGCGGGTGTCTCGGCCCGGCGCGGGATCATGGCCTCGCACCTGGAGCCGGCGTACGCCGGGCACGGGGCGGCGGCGCTGCCGGTGACCGAGCGGATCAGCCGCGACTCGCTGATCCTGCCGCTGTTCCACACCATGACCGAAGCCGAGCAGGACCGGGTGGTGACGGTGCTGCGGGAACAGGCCGGCGGATGAACGGGCCGCGGCACACCGAGGACCTGCTGATCGTCGGCGCGGGCGGGTTCGCCCGGGAGACCGCGCAGGCGGTCCGGGACGTGGCCGCCGCCGACGCGGCGCGGGGCCTCCCGCCGCGGTGGCGGCTCGCCGGGCACCTCGACGACGACCCGGCCCTGGCGGGGCGGGACGTGGACGGGGTGCCGGTCCTCGGCGGCAGCGACCGGGTGCACGAGCTGCGGTCCGCCCGGGTGGTGGTCTGCGTGGGCAGCCCGCGCGACTACGCCGTACGGGCCCGCCTCGTGCGGCGGCTGGGGCTGCCCGTGAACCGCTACGCGACCGTGGTCCACCCCACGGCGGCGGTGTCGGGGTCCTCGGTGCTCGGCGCCGGCTCCGTGCTCCTCGCGCACTGCGTGCTGACGGCCGCCGTCCGGGTGGGGTCGCACGTGGCGGTGATGCCGCAGGTGGTCCTCACCCACGACGACGCGGTCGGGGACTTCGCCACGCTCGCCTCGGGGGTGCGCCTCGGCGGCGGGGTGCGGCTGGGCCGGGGGGCCTATGTGGGGGCGGGCTCGCTGGTCCGCGAGTACACGACGGTCGGCGCCTGGTCGCTGACCGGTATGGGAAGCACGGTCCTGGCCGACGTGCCGGCCGGCGAGGTGTGGGCCGGGAGCCCGGCCCGTCGGCTGCGCGCCGCGGACGCCCCGGCGCTCGACGAGCTGCGGACCGATGGGGAGATGACCGGCCGCCGGCCGGGGACACGGATGGAGAGCCCAGTCGCATGAACCAGATACCGCTCGTGGACCTGAAGGCGGCGCACGCCGAGGTCGCCGGGGAATTACGGGCCGGATTCGACCGGGTCCTCGCGAACACCGCGTTCATCGGCGGCGAGGAGGTCCGCGCGTTCGAGCGCGAGTACGCCGAGTTCGCCGGGGTGGGGCACTGCGTGGGCGTCGCCAACGGCACCGACGCCCTCGAACTGGCGCTGCGGGCCAGTGGGGTGGGGGTGGGCGACGAGGTGGTGCTGCCCGCGAACACCTTCATCGCCACCGCCGGCGCCGTCGCCCGGATCGGTGCCCGGCCGGTGCTGGTCGACTGCCTTCCCGACACGCTGCTGATGGACCCGCGGGCCGCGCTGGACGCGGTCGGCAAGGCCACCCGCGCGGTGGTCCCGGTCCACCTCTACGGGCAGTGTGCCGCCACCGCGGAGCTGACCGCGCAGCTGCCGGCGCACGTGCGGATCGTCGAGGACGCCGCGCAGAGCCAGGGTGCGACCCGTGACGGGCGCTCCCCCGGCAGCGGCGGGATCGCCGCGACCAGCTTCTACCCGGGCAAGAACCTGGGCGCGTACGGCGACGCGGGCGCGGTGGTGACCGACGACGAGGAGAGCGCGGACCTGGTCCGGGCCCTGGCCAACCACGGCGGCGTCGCCAAGTACCGGCACGACGTGGCCGGTTTCAACAGCCGGCTGGACGGCCTGCAGGCCGTGGTGCTGCGGGCGAAGCTGGCCCGGCTGGCGGAGGGCAACGCGGCCCGCCGGGCGGCGGCCGTCCGCTACGACGGCCTCCTCGGCGAGCTCGCGGCGGCCGGCCGGGTGACCCTGCCGGTCACGGCGGAGGGCAACGTCCACGTGTGGCACCTGTACGTCGTACGGGTCGCCGGAGCGGACCGCGACGCCGTCGTCGGCAAGCTCAACGCGGAGGGCATCGGCGCGGGCGTGCACTACCCGGCCCCGGTCCACCTGACCCCGGCCTTCGCCCACCTCGGGCACGGCCGCGGCGCCTTCCCGCACGCCGAGGAGGCTGCGGACCGGATGCTCTCCCTGCCCCTCTTCCCGCAGATCACCGCCGCCCAGCAGCAGCGGGTCGTGGACGCGCTCATCGGCGCCCTGCGCTGACGCCTGCCGGTTCACGCAAACAAATGAGGTACAGATGAACAAGCGGAGAAGGCTGCTCCGGTTCCGGTACGGTCTTTTCACCGTGGTCGCCGCCCTGGTGGCCACGGTTCTCTCACCGGCCTCGGTGGCCGGTGCCGCAGACCCCTGCGGTCCGACGTCGAACGCCGTCGTCTGCGAGAACTCCAAGCCGGGCACGCCGATGTCGGAGTGGTTCGCGCCCAGCGCCTGGGGCGACATCAAGGGCTTCAGCGCCCAGATGAGCGTCCAGGCCGGCGACACCGTGCAGTTCAAGGTCCAGTCCCCCTCCCCTTACCGCGTCTCGGTCTACCGGCTGGGCTACTACGGGGGCGACGGCGCCCGGCTGCTGTCGACGGAGGCCCAGGCCGCCCAGACCTACCCGGCCAACTTCGCCCAGGGCGGCAATCCGAAGAGCTGCACGACCAAGGCCTCGACCGGCCTGGTCGACTGCGGCAACTGGCCCGTGACGGCGACGTGGAGCGTGCCGTCCAACGCCGTCTCCGGCCTGTACATCGCCAACTTCGACCAGGCGGACGGCAACGGCCTGATGCCGTACCCGTTCGTCGTCCGCAACGACTCCAGCCACTCCGACATCCTGGTGCAGACGAGCGACCAGACCTGGCAGGCGTACAACAACTACGGCGGCCAGGACCTCTACGACGGCGGCGGTCCCGCACCGGACGGGCGTGCGTACGAGGTGAGTTACAACCGGCCGATGGACATCGGCGGGGAGAACGGGATCTACGGCTCCGAGTACCAGATGATCTCGTGGCTGGAGCGCAACGGCTACGACCTCAGCTACATGTCCGGGATCGACATGTCGGTGCGCGGCGCCTCCCTCATGCAGAACCACAAGGTGTTCATGTCCTCCGGGCACGACGAGTACTGGACGCAGGAGCAGTTCACCAACGCCCTGAACGCCCGGCGCGCCGGTCAGCACCAGACGTACTTCGCCGGGAACGAGATCTTCTGGAAGACCCGGCTGGCGCCGAGCATCGACGGCGCCAACACCGCCCACCGGACCCTGGTCTGCTACAAGGAGACCAAGCTCTCCTTCCCGGTGCCCAACGGCGTCCCCGACCCGAGCGGCACCTGGACGGGCACCTTCATGGACCCGGCCAGCGCCACCAACGGGCGTCCGTACCAGCCCCAGAACCAGCTGACCGGAACGCTGTTCACGGTGAACGGCTACCGGTCGGACGCGATCACCGTGCCGGGTGCGTTCGCCAGGATGCGGCTGTGGCGCAACACCACCGTCGCGAACCTGACGCCCTCGCAGACCGCGACCTTCCCGACCGGAACGCTCGGCTACGAGTGGGACTCCGACATCGAGGACGCGGCGCGGCCGCCGGGGCAGATCAAGATGTCGTCCACCACCGTGGACATCGAGGACGGCAAGTACCGGCTGGACTACGGCAACACCTACGGGAACGGCACCGCGACGCACAGCCTGGTGGCCTTCCGCGACCAGACCTCGCACGCCCTGGTCTTCGGCACCGGCACGGTGCAGTGGTCGTGGGGTCTGACCAACATGCCGACGGGCAACCCGGACGACACGGTGGTCACCGAGGACAAGCGGATGCAACAGGCCACCGTCAACGTCTTCGCGGACATGGGGGTGCAGCCCAAGAGTCTGCAGGGCGACCTGGTCCCGGCCACCGCGTCCACCGACGCCACCGGGCCGACCGTCACCGTGACGAGCCCCGCGTCCGGCGCGACCGTGCCGGCCCTGCGGCCCGTCACCGTCACCGGCACGGCGGCCGACAGCGGTGGCGGCGTGGTGGCCCGCGTGGAGGTCTCCACGGACGGCGGAACCACCTGGAAGGCGACCAACGGCGTGGGCTCCTGGAGCTACACCTGGACGCCGACCGCTCCCGGCTCCGTGCAGATCAAGGTCCGCGCGGTGGACGACAGCGTCAACATCGGCGCCGTCACCACGGTGCCGCTGACCGTCGGCCCCCAGCAGTGCCCCTGCACCGTCTGGCCCGCGGCCGCGGTACCGGGGACCGTCAACGCGGGTGACGGCAGCGCGGTGGAGCTGGGCGTGAAGGTCCGTACCACGGCGGCCGGTTCGATCACGGGAGTCCGCTTCTACAAGTCCCCGGCCAACACGGGCACGCACACCGGCAGCCTGTGGAGCGCCACCGGTCAGCGCCTGGCCACGGGCACCTTCACCAACGAGACGGCCTCGGGCTGGCAGCAGCTGAACTTCGCCACTCCGGTGCCGGTCAAGGCGAACACCACCTACATCGCCTCGTACTTCGCCCCGCACGGCGGGTACTCCTTCGACAACACCTTCGCCTCCGGCTCCGCGGGTCTCGCCCCCCTGACCGCGCTCAAGAGCGGTACCGACGGCGGCAACGGCGTCTACCGCTACAGCGCGACGGGCGGCTTCCCGAACACGGCGGCGAGCGGCAGCAACTACTGGGTCGACGCGGTCCTGGACACCTCGGCCGCGAGCACCACACCGCCCACCGTCACCTCCACCTCCCCGCAGTCCGCGGCGACCGGCACCCAGATCACGGCCTCGGCGACGGCGACCTTCTCCACGGCCGTCGACTCCGAGACCCTGGTGTTCACGCTGAAGGACGCCGGGGGCGCCAACATCCCGGGTACGAAGGTGATGGGCGCGGCCAACAGCGCGACCTTCACGCCCTCCAGCGAACTGGCCCTGAATTCGACGTACACCCTGTCGGTCCAGGCGAGCGACCTGTGGGGCAACGCGATGACCGCGCCGGTCACGTGGAACTTCACCACCAGTCCCAACCCGCCCGCCGTCAACTGCCCATGCGGCCTGTGGCCGAACACCGCCACGCCGAGCACCACCAACGTGGTGGACGACGCCAACTCCGTGGAACTGGGCACCCGCTTCCAGTCCGCGGTGAACGGCTACGTCACCGGTATCACCTTCTACAAGGGCCCCGGCAACACCGGCGGCCACACCGGCAGCCTCTGGGCCGCCGACGGCGCGCTCCTCGCCACCGGCACCTTCGGCAGCGAGACCCTGACCGGCTGGCAGCAGCTCAAGTTCGCCACCCCGGTGCCCGTCACGGCCGGCACCTCGTACGTGGCCTCCTACCACGCGCCGAACGGCAACTACTCCGTGGACGGCGGCTACTTCACCGGAGCGCACCGCTCCTACCCGCTGGTCGCACCGGCCGACGGAACGGGCGGCGCCAACGGCCTCTACAAGTACGGCGCGAGCACCACGTTCCCCACGAACACCTTCGGTTCCGTGAACTACTGGGTCGGCCCGCTCTTCACCACCACCCCGCCGAACGGCCTCCAGTCGGACGGCTCCACGGAGGTGGCCGGCCAGTGAGCACGGTCAGCGTGGTGATCCCCTGCTACAAGTACGGCCACTTCCTGGCCGACTGCGTCAAGAGCGTCCTGGACGAGCAGGAGGGCGTCGACGTCCGGGTGCTGATCATCGACGACGCGTCCCCCGACGACTCCGCGGACGTCGCGCGCGCCCTCGCGGCCGCCGACCCGCGGATCGAGGTCCGGGTCCACGAGCAGAACCGGGGTCACATCGCCACTTACAACGAGGGCCTGCTGGAGTGGGCCGACGGGGACTACGTGGCCCTGCTCTCGGCCGACGACCGGCTGGTCCCCGGGGCGCTGGTGCGCGCCGCCGCCCTGCTCGACGCGCATCCGGAGGCCGGTTTCGCCTACGGCCGGCCGCTGCGCTTCCGGCACGGCGGCCCGCTGCCCGCGGCCCGCACCCACAGCACGGGGTCGGTCGTCTACCCCGGTCGGTGGTGGCTGGACCGGCGGTTCCGGGAGGGCACCGGATGCATCACCTCACCCGAGGTGGTCGTCCGCACCGGTCTCCAGCGCAAGGTCGGCGGCTACGATCCGGAGCTGCCGCACGCCGGTGACATCGAGATGTGGATGCGGCTCGCGGCCCACGCCGACGTGGGCTACGTCCAGGGGGCCGACCAGGCCTTCTACCGGGTCCACGGCAACAACATGTCCACCACGGACTTCGGTGGGCAGCTCGATGACCTGCGCCAGCGCCTGGTCGCCTTCGACTCGGTGCTCGACAAGTGCGCCGACCTGCTGCCGGGTGCCGACCAGCTGGCGCTGGCTGCGCGCACCCGGCTCGCCCGGTACGCACTGCGGCGCGCCTACCGGGCGTACGACCGGGGGCGCACGGCGGTGGTACCCGTGGACGAACTGGTGGAGTTCGCCGCCGAGTGCCTGCCCGGCCGCTACACCTCGCTGGCCGAGTACCGGGCGCTGCGCAGGCGTCGGCGCATCGGCGTGCGCGTCATGCCCTACCTGCAGCCGCTGGTGCTGTCGGCCGTGGCCGACAGGGGGCGCGAGTGGCTGTGGTGGCGGTCCTGGAAGCGCCGAGGGATCTGATGTCCCGTCTCCACCGGTTCCCCCGGCGGGTCCTGCGGACCGGCGTCGGCGCGCTCGCGCCGGCGCCGGTTCCGGCGTGTCAGGAGCTGGTCGGTCCACAGGGTCGCCGCCACGCCGCCGACCGCCGCCAGCAGGGCCACTCCGGCGAGGGCGCGCATCCGGTCTCCGGTCCGCGCGACCGCGTGCGGCTGCACCAGCAGGTCCACGCTCATCCGTGCCCCGGCCGGGATGTTCTGCTGCGTCTGGAGATCGTTCAGGTGCCGGGTGTAGACCTCGATGATCTTCCGTACGGAGGCGTCGGCCGCAGCGGGGTCGGCGTGCTCCACCTGGATCTGGAGCGAGGGGATCAGGTGCCGCGGGGTGACGCTGGTGCCGCTGTTGCGCGGTGTCATCCGGTAGGTGCCGGTGACCCCCTCGGCCGTGAGCTCGGCCGCTCCGGCGGGCGAGTCCAGCTGTTGCACCACCCCGTACGAGACGGCGGCGAGCGGCGGCTGGAGGTTCGCGAGCTGGTTCGGCTGGGTGCTGGTCACCGGCGGCTTGAGCACCACGATCGCCGAGCTGAAGTAGACCGGTTCGGGCCGCAGCACCGCCGCCGCTCCGGCGGCCCCGAGCAGCACCGCCACGACCAGGACGTACCAGCGCCGACGCAGCGCACGGACCAACTCACCAGGCGACACGGGGTTCCTTTCCTTCATGACCGATCCTTGCAGGGCCCGGGTAGGTCCGCCATCAAATCCGCTACCCGGCAGGGGTGTTCGTGAGCATTCGTGAACTGGGCGCGGTGCTGCGCCGTCGCTGGTACGTGATCGTGCCGGCGATCCTGCTCAGCGTGCTGGCCGCGCTCCACCTGTACCGGTCGGTGCCGGTGGCGTACCAGTCGCAGAGCTCGGTGGCGCTGCTCGACTCCAACGCGGCCTCGCAGCTGCCGCCCGCCTTCGGCAACCCCATATCCAACGCGGGCGGCAGCCTGGTCGTGACGGCGGACGTGCTGATCAGGACGCTGTCCGGGGCCGATGCCGCCCGCGATCTGCACAGCCTGGGCGTGACCGATCCGTACACGGTCGGGTTCGCCGCGAACACCTCGGGCCCGCTGCTGACGATGACGGTCACGGGCACCGACCGGGGAAGGGTCCTGGAGGAGACGAACACGCTGACGGCCTTCGCCGGTGAGCAGCTCAACGCGCTCCAGGCGGCGGCCAAGGTCCAGCCCGCCTACTTCGTGCAGACCGCGCCCGTGGTGCTGCCGCAGACCCCGGTGCCGCAGCTCAAGAGCCGCTACCAGCAGGTGCTGGGGGTCCTCATCCTCGGCGCCGGCGGCGGGTTCACCCTCTCCTTCGTGGCCGACGCCCTGCTGGCGGCCCGCCGCCGCAGGCGCGAGAGCGCGGCCGAGGCCGCCGCGCGCGGGAAGGCCGGCCGCCGCCGGACCCGGGGCCGCCACGTGGACGCCACCGCGCTGCTCACCGGCTATCTGGCGCTGGCCTTCTTCATCCCGTCGAACCTGACGCTGCCGGGCCTGGGCGGGGTGGGCACCCCGGCCAACGTGTTCGCCCTGCTGGCCCTGTTCTGGTACCTGGCGACCTGGCTCACCGGCCGGATCCGGCCGGCGCCCGGGACCCGGCTGCCGCGGGTGGCCATGTGGCTGCTGGCCGTGTCGGTGCTGGCCTCCTACATCGCGAACGCGGGCCGCGGGAGCGTGCGCAAGGAGCTGCTCGGCGCGGACCGCGGGCTGATCGCCCTGCTGGTGTGGGTGTCGCTGGTGGTGCTGGTCTCCGCGGGCATCCAGGACCGCTCGCGCCTGGACGTACTGCTGCGCCGGGCGGTGGTGATGGGGACGATCGTGGCCGCCGTGGGGTTCTACGACTTCTTCACCGCGACCAACATCGCCGACAGCATCGGCATCCCCGGGCTGCAGTCGAGCGTCCCGCAGATCACGACCCTGGACCGCGGGGCGTTCACCCGACCCCGGTCCACCACGGCGCAGCCGCTGGAGTTCGGCGGGATGCTGGCGCTGCTGCTGCCCTTCGCCGTGCAGCAGGCCTTCGATCCGGTACGCCGGCACCTGCGGGCGTGGCGCCGCTGGGGGCCGGTGGTGCTGATGGGCGGGGCGCTGCCGCTGACGGTGTCGCGCACCTCGATCATCGGGGCGCTGCTCGTGATCCTGGTGATGGTGCCGCGCTGGAAGCCGCAGCGCAGGTGGAGCGCGATCGGCGTGCTGCTGGGCGCGGTGGCCTGCTTCAAGGTGATCATCCCCGGGCTGATCGGCACCATCACCGCGCTGTTCGCGTCGTTCCTGACGAACTCCGACAGCAGTACCCAGGCCCGTACGGTCAAGTACAGCGCGATCGTCCCCTACCTGGACGAGCGCCCGTTCGTGGGGCGGGGTCTGGGCACCTTCATCCCCGAGCTGTACTTCTTCACCGACAACCAGTACATGCTGACCCTCGCCGAGATGGGCTTCCTGGGGCTGTTCGCGCTCCTGTTCCTCTTCTTCACCGGCATCCACCAGGGCGGGGCGATCCGCCGGCTGGCCGTCGGCGAGTCCGACCGGGAGCTCGGGCAGGCCTTCTTCGCCTCCGCCGTCGTCGCCCTGGTCGTCAGCGCCACCTTCGACGCACTCAGCTTCCCGATGTTCGCCGGGATGTTCTTCCTGACGATCGCCGCCGGGGGCAGCTACCTCGGCTTCATCCGGCGCGCGGCGCCGAAGCCCCGATCCGTGGAGTTCCCATGTCTTCCCGCCGACCCGTCTCCCCTCAGCCCCTCCCCGGCGCCGGCGCCGGCTCCGGTCCGGTAGCCGTCGTCGTCGTCACCTGGAACAGTGCTCCGGTGCTGCCGGAGTTCCTCGCCTCGCTGCCGGAGGGCATGGCCGGGCTCGACTGGCGCCTGGTCGTCGCCGACAACGACTCGGCCGACGACACCGTCGACCTGATCGGCTCCCTGGCTCCGGAGGCGACGGTCGTCCAGACCGGCCGCAACGCCGGGTACGCGGCCGGGGTGAACGCCGCCCTCGGGGCCGCCGCCGCGTGGGAGGGCGGCTTCCGGGCGGCCCTGGTGTGCAATCCGGACGTCCGGATGCGGCGGGGCTGCGCCGCGCTGCTCCTGGACGCGCTGGGCGCCGCGGCGCCCGGCGGCGGCCGGGTCGGGATCAGCGTCCCGCTGCTGTGCGAGGAGGACGGCCGCACGCTGCTGCACTCGCTGCGCCGCGAGTCGCGCGTGACCCGGGCGCTCGGCGAGGCGGTGATCGGCAACCGCCGGGCGGGGCGCTTCCCGCGCTGGAGCGAGCTGGTCACCGACCCGGCCGCGTACGAGCGGGCGACGGTCGCGGACTGGGCCACGGGCGCGCTGATGGCCCTGTCCCGGGAGTGCCTGGACGCCTGCGGGGCCTGGGACGAGTCCTTCTTCCTGTACTCGGAGGAGACGGAGTACTGCCTGCGGGCCCGGGACCTCGGTTTCGTCACGCGGCTGGAGCCGGCGGCCTCGGCCACCCATCTCGGCGGGGACTCGCAGGTCTCGCCGCGCCTGTGGACCCTGCTGACGCTCAACCGGGTGCGGCTCTACGGGCGCCGGCACGGGGCCGCGGCGACGGCCGTGTTCCGGGCGGCGGTCCTGCTGCGGGAGTCCTCGCGGGCGGTCCTCGGCCGCCCCGCCAGCCTGGCGGCCGCCCGCGCCCTGGCCAGCCCGTCCGCGCTGCGCACCACCCCCGGGCCTTAGGGGGTGTGGCCGTCCCAGGCGGTGTAGAAGCTCTCCGGGTTGACCAGGTAGCGGACGGTGGGGCGGGGCAGGTGGCGCACCTCGTGGCGGCGGGCGTAGCGGCGGACGAGCTCCCAGTCCTCGCGGGGCAGCACCTCGGGGGTGCGCCGCAGCCGGCTGAAGTACAGGGACCGGGTGCGGCGCGCCACGAAGGCATTGGTGTCCAGGAAGGCCTCGTGGGCGGCGCGGCGGCGGTCGAAGGGCACCGACAGGACGTCCCGTTCGGTGCCGTCGGGCAGCACCCGGCGCAGCGCCGTGTAGACGGCGTCGGGGCCGCCGGAGGTTTCCAGGACCGCCAGGGCCTGCTCCAGGTGGTCGGGCTCCCACAGGTTGTCGTCGTCGAGGAAGGCCACGTAGCGCGAGCCGGTCAGCCGGATCCCCACGTTGCGCACGACTCCGGCGGTCGCCGTGTTGCGGGCCAGGGACACCGCGAACAGCCGTGGGTCTTCGGGCAGTTCGGGCAGGCCCGCGCCGTCGTCGACGACGATGACCACCTGGTCGGTGACGGTCTGCTCCAGCGCCGAGCGGACCGCCGCGCGCAGCGCCTCGGGGCGCCGGTGGGTGGCGATCACCGTGGCGACCAGGGCGGCCGGGGGGCGGCCCAGGACGGCGGCGAGGCGGGTGGTCTCGGCGTCCTCGAAGCGCCGCAGCCGCAGGGCGGAGGGGGCCAGCAGGAGCTTGTTCCTGGCCTCGAAGAGCACCAGCCAGCCGAAGGCCCGCTTGAGCAGCTCCCAGGGGGCCCGCGCGATCCGGCGCATCATGAACTCTCAATCCTCAGCTGGGTGGTTCGGGGGTGACGGGCCGCCCGTCGGACATGCGGTTGCCCTTCCACACGTTCCCGGCGCCGCCCGCGTTCCAGGCGGCGACCGGGCCGTAGGCTCCGGCTCCGGGGTGGTACTGGGCGGAGAAGACGTTGTCGGTGACCTGGATGCCGGTGGCGCCCGGGCCGCCGCCGTAGAGCGCGTACGCTCCCCCGGCCAGCCAGTTGCCGTCGACGACGACGGAGGAGACGACCCCGGTGTCGGCGAACAGGCCGACGGCCGCGGTGGCTCCCCGGTCCACCGGGGTGGAGTTCAGCAGGGTGTTGTGGCGCAGGATCAGCCGGCCCTTGTTGCCGCCGCCGCTGATGACGGCGTCGGTGTGCTGCCATTCGCCGCCCTGGTTGCGGAAGGCGACGAGGTCGTGCACGTAGTTGTCGTGCAGGTCCCCCTGTCCCATGGACAGGGCGTTGCCGAAGACCGAGATGTCGCACCAGCCGACCTCGATGGAGCTGCCGCCCATGTTGGAGACGGCGTAGTTCACCCCGCCGTTGTCGGGGCCCTTGCCCGGCACGGCGGTGATGGTGGTGTGCAGGACCTTCAGTCCGCTGAAGCCGGGGCGCAGGTTGATCCCCCACCAGTTGATGGAGGTGATCCTGCTGTCGATGACGGTGACGTCGTTGGCGTAGACGTCGAGCGAGCCGCGGATGTCCCAGCCCTTGATGACCGTGCCGTCCTTCTTGACCGACATGTTGCCCGTGTCGTGCCGCTCCAGTGCGATCCGCGGGCCGGTGCTGTTCTCGTCGGGGAATCCGCAGGCTCCGGGCGAGGTGCAGGAGGAGGAAGCGGCGCCGCCGGAGCCGGAGGGCGAGGGTTCGGCCGTCCCCGGTGGGGGCGTCGGGGAGGGTGTGGCCGAGGGGTTCGGCGTGGCGGTGGGCGCGGCGGCGGCCGTACCGGAGGGTGCGGCGGTCGGTGTGGCGGGCGGCGCGGCGGAGGGGTCGCTCACGCCGGTGCGGTCCGCCTGGTAGAGGGTCAGTACGACGGCCAGCACGACCCCGGCGAGCAGCCAGGCTCCCAGACGCCTTCGGTGCCGTCTCACGCCGCTTGCCCCCGCAGTAACGAACGGCTGGGCAGGACGCACAGGCCGTAGACGAGCGTGCCGGCGGTCCCGGTCGCCAGGAGCGCGAGCACCCCGTCGCCGAGGTACCGCTCCAGGCCGAGGACGACCACCGTCATCACCGCACCGCCGAGGAACGGCCAGGCGCAGGCGCGGGCGACGGTGCCCAGGCGGATGCCGCCGCGGTGCAGGGCGAGGAGGAAGACGGGAACCACGACGGCCCCGGCGACCAGGACGTGTCCCTGGGCCACCCCCACGATCCCGCCGGTGCGGGCGCCGACCACGAGGGCCGGGAGCAGGAGGACGAGCCACAGTCCCTGGACCCCGATGAGCGAGCGGCGCCGGCCGATGGCCACCAGGCAGTCGTAGGCGAGCTCGCAGCCGATCCGGACCAGACCGAGCGCCATCAGCCAGGGCAGGGCGCGGGCGGCGGGCAGCCAGCGCGCGCCGTAGATCAGCTCGACGAGCGGTCCGGCGAGGGCGGCGAGCAGGACGCAGAGCGGGACGGTGCCCGTCATCACGACGCCGAGGGCGCGGCCGAATCCGGCGGCCAGGGCCTGCGGGGAGTCCGCCAGCCGGGAGAAGCCCGCGAAGGAGACGCGGCGGGCCGCCTCGGAGATGATCCGTACGGGCCAGCCGGAGATGTTGAAGGCGAGCACGTAGAAGCCCAGGGCCAGGGCGTCCAGGGCGGAGCCGACGACCATGGTGTCCACGTTGACCACGCCGAGGGCGAGCATGCTGGCGCCGGCGAGCGGGAGCCCGAACCGCAGCAGTGCCTTCGCCTGTTCCCGGTCCCAGCCGAACCTCAGGGTGCCGGGCGCGGCGAGGCAGCAGCCGATGAGCGCGGCGACGTTGCCGACGACGGAGCCCCAGGCGAAGCTCATGGCGCCCCAGCCGTCCACGGCCAGCAGCAGGGTCACGGCGGTGCTGAGGACGAAGTTGAGGCCGTCGACGGCCATCCGCCGGCCCTGTGCGAACTCCCGGGTGAGGAAGCCGGCGGGCACCTGGGAGAGGCCGTCGAGGACCACGCACAGGCACATGACCCGCAGGACGCCGGAGGCCTCGGGCGAGCCGAGTACGCCGGCCACCGCGGGGGCCACCGCGAACAGCACCACGTACAGCAGGCCGCTGGACAGGGCGCTCAGGGTGAGGACGGTCGGGGCGAAACGGCGCGGGTCGCCCTCCCAGCGGACGATCGCGAGCGAGACGCCGAGTTCGTTGGCGGAGAGCAGGACCAGCAGCACCGTCTGCGCGATCCCGTACACGCCCCAGGCCTCGGGCCCGAGGAAGAAGCGGGCCAGGATGATCCCGGTCGCGAAGTTGCCGAGGCGCATGACCACGGTGTTGATCAGGCTCCACCGGGCGGCGGAGCCCACCTTGCGCCCGAGCGACGGCGCCGCCGGGGCGGTCTCGGCGTCGGTTCCGGCGGCGGTCACGGCGATCCGCCCGTACGGGAGCCGGCCGCGCCGGAGCCGGCCGGGTGGGCGACGGTCATGCGCAGGGTGGCCGTCGGGTCACCGGCGTCCTCCGCGGCCGGTCCGCCGGCCTCGCCGCCCTCGCCGGGGGCGGGCCGGTGCCTGCCGGGCGAGGACCGCTGCCGCTTGCGGGCCTCCACGAAGAAGGTGGCCACCAGGCTGAGTACGAAGCCCAGCCCGCCCGCCATGACCAGGAACTGGAGCCTGGCCTTGGTCTGTGCCTCCGGCTTCTGGGGAGGCACGATCGTCGACATCCGGATCATGGCGTCGGGTGCCACCGACTGCTGGCTCTGGAACTCCAGCAGCCGCTTTTCCGCGTAGGTGGTGAGGATCTCGTCCGACGTCAGCACGGCGGCCGGGTCGGTCCCGACGACGCTCAGCCACATGTAGGGGCCGAGCGCGTTGTCGGCGATCTTCGCTTCGTGCACTCCGGTGACGCCCAGGGCCTTGAGGTCGGCCTTGGCGCCGTCGGAGTTGAGGTTGCGGGCCAGGCCGTCGGCCATCCCGGTGAGCGAGGCCTGGGTGCTCAGGAAGGGGTTGCCGTCGAAGGCCACCGTGGCCTTCTTCGAGTTCAGCAGGGTCACCGTGCTCTGCGACCGGTACTCCACCGGGACCAGCAGGTACACGGCGGCGGTGAGCGCCGCCGTGATCAGCAGTCCGGGCAGCAGCACGTACCAGCGTCTGCGCATGACCCGCCAGATCTCCGCGAGATCCATGGTCTTCCCCTTCGCATTGCGTTTACAGCGCGTGCTGTCGATCGGTGGCCGCGCCGCGCGGGACGAGGTCGGTCGGGCGCGGCCGGGTGTGCGCGGGCGGGCCGTCGAGCAGGACCGCGGCGATGCGCTCGCTCGCCCGGCCGTCCCAGAGTGCGGGGCAGCGCGGGGCGGGCGGGTGGTCGAGCACCCGGTTCACGGTGGCCGTGATGCGCTCCGGATCCGTGCCCGCGAGCACGTTGGTGCCCTCGTCGACGGTGATGGGGCGCTCGGTGTTCTCCCGGAGGGTCACACAGGGCACGCCCAGGGCGGTGGTCTCCTCCTGGACGCCGCCGGAGTCGGTGAGCACCATGCGCGCGGAGTCCTGCAGGGCGATGAAGTCGAGGTATCCGGCGGCCGGTACGAGCCGGATGCCGCCGGGCACGCCCAGTTCGGCCAGCCGCTCCGCGGCCCGTGGGTGCACGGGCAGCAGCAGCGGGCAGCGGTCGGCGATCTCGCCCAGGGCCTTGAGCAGGCCGCGCAGGGCGCCGGGGTCGTCGACGTTGGCCGGCCGGTGCAGGGTGACCAGGCCGTATCCGCCGCGGGTGAGTCCGTACCGGTCCAGGACGTCCGACTGCCGGGCCCGGTCCAGATTGGCGAGGAGGGTGTCGATCATGACGTTGCCGACGACGTGGATCTGGTCCTCCCGGTAGCCCTCCGCCCGCAGGTTCGCCGCCGCATCGGGCGAGGGGGCCAGCAGGTAGTCGCTGAGCCGGTCGGTGGCGACTCGGTTGACCTCCTCCGGCATGCTCCAGTCCCGGCTGCGCAGCCCGGACTCCACGTGGGCCAGCAGCGGGCCGGCCTTCGCGGTGACCAGGGCGCAGGCGAGGGTGGAGTTGATGTCGCCGACCACCACCACCGCGTCCGGGGCCAGTTCGTCGAGCAGTGGCTCGAAGGCGGCCATCACCCGCCCGGTCTGCTGGGCGTGGGTGCCGGATCCGGCGCCCAGGTACCGGTCGGGCGGGCGGATGCCGAGGTCGCGGAAGAACACGTCGTTCATGGACTCGTCGTAGTGCTGTCCGGTGTGGACGAGGATCACCTCGGCGCCGCGGCGCTCCAGTGCGTCCATCACCGGTTTGATCTTCATGTAGTTGGGCCGGGCCCCGGCCACGCAGACGATCCTGGTCATGGGGTTCAGAGCACCTCCACCGTGGGTCCGGAGACCCGGTTGCGGCAGTCGAGGACGAAGGAGGCGTGCTCGGTCACCATCGCGTAGTCGAAGGAGTCGTGGTCGGTGAGCAGGACGACCACGTCGGCGGCGGCCAGCTCCTTGCGGGTCGGTTCGACCCGTACGAGCCGGGCGTCGACCTTGATGCTCTCCACCACGTGGGGGTCGGCCGCGCGGACCTTGGCCCCCATGTCGAGGAGCAGCTGGGCGATGCGGACGGCGGGCGACTCCCGCGCGTCGCCGGTGTTCTTCTTGTACGCGAGCCCCAGCAGCAGGACCTTGGAGCCGTTGACCGAGCGGCGTTTGGCGTTGAGCGCGTCGATCACCCGGCGCGTCACGTACTCGGGCATGTGGTTGTTGATGTCGTTGGCGAGTTCGACGAAGCGGAAGTTCTGGCCGAGCTCGCGCTGCACCCGCCAGTTCAGGTAGGAGGGGTCGATCGGCAGGCAGTGGCCGCCGACGCCCGGGCCGGGGGTGAACTTCATGAAGCCGAAGGGCTTGCTGGAGGCCGCCTCGATGGCCTGCCAGACGTCGATGTCGAGGTGGCGGGCGAACATCGCGATCTCGTTGACCAGCGCGATGTTCACGTGCCGGAAGGTGTTCTCCAGCAGTTTCGCCAGCTCTGCCTCCTTGGGCGAGCGGACCGGGACCGTGGTGTCGACGAGTTCCCCGTAGAAGGCCTCGACGGCCTTGAGGGAACGGGCGTCGACTCCGGAGACCACCTTGGGGGTCTGCTGGAAGCCCCAGACGGTGTTGCCCGGGTCGATGCGCTCGGGGCTGTAGCCGAGGTGGAAGTCCTCGCCCGCGGTGAGTCCGGAGCCGTCCTCCAGGATCGGCGCGAACAGCTCCTCGGTGGTGCCCGGGTAGGTGGTGGACTCCAGGACGACGGTCGCGCCCGGGCGCAGGAAGCGGGCCAGGGTGTGGGCCGACTCCTCGATGTAGCGCAGGTCGGGGGCGCCGTCCTGTAAGGGGGTCGGCACGGTGACCACGGCGACGTCGAAGCCGCCGCAGTCCCGGGCCAGTTCGCTCGGGCGGTAGGTGCCGTTGGCCAGCGCCCGGTTCAGCCGTTCGGAGGAGACGTCCTCCACGTACGATTCGCCGGCGGCGAGGCTCTTGACCCGCCGCGCGTCCACGTCGTACCCGATCACCTGGTGTCCGACCTCGGCGGCCCGGACGGCCAGCGGCAGTCCGACGTATCCCTGTCCCACGACGACGACGCGCATCAGTGACTCCTGTTCGCGGAACCGGCAGACGGTGTGCGGTGGATCAGTTCCCGGACCGTCATGGCCAGGAAGGCAGCGTTGGTGGTGAGGTAGCGCTTGCCGAGACGGCGCGGCTCCTGGAGGGTGCGGTAGAACCATTCGAGTCCCATCCGCTGCCACACCAGGGGGGCCCTCTTGGTGATGCCGGCGAGGATGTCGAAGGAGCCGCCGACCCCGTGGACGACGTGGGCGCCGGTCTGCTTGCCGTAGCCCGCGGTGAAGATCTCCTTCTTGGGCGAGGTCATCCCGAGGAACAGCATCCGGGCGCCGCTGTCCGCGACGGCGTCGGCGACCGGCTCCTGGTCGGAGTCGTCGAAGTAGCCGTTGCGGCTCCCGGCCACCCGCAGGCGCGGGAAGCGTTCGGAGATCTGCCGGAGCATCTTCTCCAGCACGGACTGTTCGGCGCCGAGCAGGTAGACGGGGATGTCCGCCACCTCGGCCGCGGCGAGCAGCCGCATGAACAGGTCGATGCCCGCGACCCGTTCGGGCAGCCGGACGCCCAGGACCCGGCCGGCCCAGACCACCGCCTGGCCGTCGGCCAGGACGAGGTCGCAGCCGGCGACCGCCGCGGCGAGACGGGGGTCGCGCCGCATGTTGACCAGCTTGGCGGCGTTGACCATGCCGATCTCGATCTGTTCGCCGCGCCGCACCGCGTCGAGGCAGCGCTGCACGGTCTCGTCCATGGTCAGGGGATCGAGCGCGATCCCGAAGAGGAAGGGCCGCTGGGTCATCTCGGCAGCCCCCCGAGCCAGGCGAAGAGCATCCAGCCGAACTCGTACGGGCGGCACTCGCGGTCCACCGCGAGGGGCCGGAAGATCCGGTCCAGCGGGGCCAGGCGCGCGCCCGGCACGACCCGGGTGGTGAGCCCGCGGGCGGCGCGGACGGCCTTCTTCGGGTCCCCGCGGTAGACCTTGCGCCAGGTGACGCCGTAGTCCTCGCGGATCATCGGCTCCCGCGGGCTCCCGGTGGGGCCGGCGAGTTCGGGCACGTCGGTCATCCAGCGCAGGCCCTTGCGGACGGCCGCGCCGAAGTCGGTGCCGCCCGCCTCGGCCAGGTCGAGCAGGGCGGTCGGGGCCATGGCGTGCTGGTGCACGCTGTAGACCGGGTAGCCCTCGATCACGTCGCCGCGGCGGGCGTCGTAGTGCCACCACCACTGTCCGCCGTCGCCCTGCAGGGCGCAGATGCGGGCGGCGCAGGCGTCGGCGGCCGCGAGGGCCTCCGGGTCGTCGCCGCTCGCGTGCAGCCGGGCCAGTGCCTGGAGCGGATAGGTCTGGTCGGCGAAGCAGGCCACGTGGGAGCGGTATCCGGGGACCAGTCCCGGCCCGGTGGCGTGCGGGAAGAGCGGGCCGTCGCCCGTCCTGGCCGCCAGCAGGCGGGTGCGGGCGGCCGCGAGGCGGGCCTCCACGTCCACCGCGCCGCGCGCGGCGGCGAGGGCGGAGAGCACCCAGGCCGCCTCGACCGTGTACTGCGGCCGCCCTGGCACGTCCAGTACCGCCACCCGGTCGAGGGCGTCGGACAGCTTCGGGTGGCGGGTCTCGGCGGCGGCCCAGGCGATGAGTGCCGCGTCGCCGAGGTTCACCACCCCCGGCAGCCGCTCCACGAGCAGGCCGGCGAACTCCCCGGCGGAGCGCCCGCCGAACAGGGCGCGCTGGCGGTCCTCGGGCAGGAACCGGGCGCCCAGCGCGGTGATGGCCGCGTACCGGGTGCTGGTCCCCCGCTGCTCCAGGCGGCGGGTGCCGTCGGGCGAGACCGTTCCCGCCCTGGTGAACACGAAGGTCTCGGCGCCCGGCAGGTACATCGCGGGAAGTCCCGCCTCGGCCAGCGCGAGCAGCCGTTCGGCGAGTGCGCGCAGCGGCAGGTCCTCACCGGCCAGTGCTGTTAATCGTGTGCTGGTCATCGGGTCCCCACCCCGATGCCCCGGGTGCTCAGCGCACTCCGTATGTCCGAGCCGTACGGCACCAAGACACCTACCCCCTCTGATCGTTCCTCGGAGGGGGATTGCGCGTGACGGCGACGCCCGTGCCGCCGGTGTCGTCCCACCGGCGTCACGAGCCGTCCGAAGGCTGCGTCTGGACCCCCCAGCGATGCCCCGGACTGGAGCATGCGTGATCGGCAGTGCGGGTGGGCGCGTGGTGTGCGCGCCCGCCGTCACACTGCCGGCGATGCCCTCGTCGTGTTACAACCCCCCACTGAGCACGGCCTGTTGCGTGCTCAGATCCCGTATACAGGGACAAGGTATGCCCACGGATGTTCGTTGATTGCGGTTTTGAGGAAATGCCGGTGACGCAGTTTGCCGACGTTCCGTCAGGTTCGCTCCAGGAGCGTGCCGTCCTTCTCGTCGTGCAGCGCGCCGGTGCGCGGGCACTCCCATACGCCGGGCTCGTCCGCGCGCTCCACCAGCCGGACGCCCGCCCGGCCCACCCAGCCGATTCGCCGCGCCGGCACACCCGCCACGAGCGCGAAGTCCGGTACGTCCTTGGACACCACCGCGCCGGCCGCCACGAGCGCCCAGCGCCCGACCCGCACCCCGGCCACGCACACCGAACGGGCCCCCAGCGAGGCCCCCTCGGCGACCACGACCCCGGCGGGCTCCCAGTCGCCGTCGCGCTTGAGCCGGCCGTCGGGTTCGACGGCGCGCGGGTAGAAGTCGTTGGTGAGGACGGCCGCCGGACCGATGAACACCCCGTCACCGAGCTCGGCCGGCTCGTACACGAGCGCGTAGTTCTGGAGCTTCACGTGGTCCCCGATCCGTACGCCGGGTCCGACGTACGCCCCGCGCCCCACGATGCACCCGCGCCCGAGCCGGGCCTCCTCCCGTATCTGCGCCAGATCCCAGATCGTGGTCCCCTCACCGAGCTCGGCGCTCTCGTCGACCTGGGAGGAGGGTTGGATGCGGACGCTCACGGCGCGGTCCCCTTACGGTTCGCGAGACATACGGACATGCGGACATGCGGACATGCGGACGCACGTCCGTACGAGCCGAGCATATGCGTCGACGGGACACCCCACGTGTGGATCAACCCACCGCCCCCGCCAAGGATTTGGCCGGTTTCGCTCCCTGGTTCACAGGAGGCGCTCGGGGACCGGGCCGGCCGGGAGGGTGCGGGTGTGGAGGCGGCCGTCGGGGGCCCGGAACTCCACGTCGCCCATCGGGTCGGCCGTGACCTCGCCGACGACGGCGGCCTGCCGGCCGTGGGGGTGGGCGCGCAGCGCCGTCAGGACCCGCCCGGTGTGCTCCGGCGGGACGAACAGGCACAGGCAGCCCGCGCAGGCCGCGTCCAGGGGGGCCAGGCCGCGGGCGCCGAGGGCCACCCGGGCCTCGTACCGTACGGGCAGGGCGGCCTCGTCGACGCACAGCGTCAGGCCGCGGCCCGCGGCGCACTGGCGCAGCACCTCCGCGAGGCCTCCCGCGACCACGGTGCGGGCGTGGTGGAGGTCGGCGCCCACCTCCCGCAGCATGCCGCCGAGGGGAGCGCAGTCGCTGGGGACGTGGTGCTCGTAGCCGAGGCCGTCGCGCAGGGAGACCAGGTGGGCGGCGTGGCTGCCGAGCGGCCCGGTCACCACGATGCGGTCGCCCGGCCGGACCGAGTCGAGGTCCAGGGCCGGTGCGCCGGGGCCGAGCACCCCGAAGGCGGTAGCGGTGACGAAGACCCGGTCGGCCTCGCCGGCGCGGACGACCTGGGTGTCGACGGCGGCGATCGTGACCCCGGCCTCGGCGGCGGCGGAGCGTACCGAGGCGGTCAGCCTGCGCACCAGTTCCAGCGGGAGCCCGGCCTCCAGCACGATGCCGAGGGCGATGTGCCGGGGTTCGGCGCCGGTGACGGCCAGTTCGTTGACGGCGCCGCAGACGGCCACCCGGCCGATGTCGCCGTTGCCGAAGAAGGGTGGGTCGACGACGTACGTACCGGTGCGGACGACGACGCTCCGGTCCGGCAGGAGCTCTTCCTCGATCAGGGCCCGTGCCCCCGGACCGAAACCGACCTGGGCCGCGTCCCACCCCTGTGCGTACGTCACGCCATCCCCCGATGCCCGCGAGTCATGATCGCCCCATCATCCTGCGCCCACCGGGCCCCGCATACCCGTTTCGGCCGTACGGCGACGGATGAGGGGTCAGTAGGGGCGGCGGCCCGGACGTCCGTAGCCGCGCAGCAGGACTACGGCGGCCACGGTGGCCAGGGCCGGGAGCAGCGCGAAACCTGCCAGCATGCCGAGTTCGGCGGTCGCGCTCTGTTCGGCGGCGCGGCCGGTGCCGGAGGGGACGTAGCCGGAGAACTGGAGCACGAGGCCGTAGAGGAAGGGGCCGAGGGCGACGCCCAGCCCCTCGCCCGTGGTGAACAGGCCGGACAGGACGCCCGCCTGGCGGCGCTCGGTGCGGGCGGAGTCACGGGCGATGCAGTCCGGCAGCATCGCGTACAGGAAGAGCAGCTGGCCCGCGTGGCCGGTGCCCGCGAGCGCCATGGTGACGAGCACCGCCGCCGGGGGCAGCAGCGGGGCCGCGAGGAAGAGCAGGCAGCCGGTGGCGAAGAGGGCGGAGGCGAAGGCGTGTCCGCGGCGACCGCGCAGCCGTGACCAGAGCGGGAGGGTCAGCAGGTTGGGAGCGACGAACGCGGCCACCATGGGGCCGACGCCGGCGGAGTCGTGCAGCACGTGGTCGGCGAAGTACGGGGCGCCCGCGAGGAGGATCCCGGTCGCGACGGACTGGACGACCGCGCACCGCAGCAGCGCCGTGAAGGCGGGGTTGCCGCGGGCGGCGGCGAACTGGCGGCGCAGGCTGGGTTCGCTCTCCAGGACGGGGGCGCCGCGGCCGGCGCCGGAGGTGCCGGCGAACACCCAGAGCGTGCCCAGGGCGATGACCGCCGCGCCGAACAGGCCGACCCAGCGGTGCCCGGCGAGGCCGCCGCCACCGGCGTCGACGAGGGCGGGTGCGGCGGCGCCGGTGACGAGGGCCGCCACCCCGATGACCGCGACCCGCCCGCCGACCAGCCGCATCCGGTC
Organism: Streptomyces sp. NRRL F-2580; assembly: GCF_000720115.1. GTDB lineage: Bacteria > Actinomycetota > Actinomycetes > Streptomycetales > Streptomycetaceae > Streptomyces. The sequence goes on along the minus strand of NZ_JOIR01000019.1, from coordinate 8,946 downwards.
CTGGTCGCGGTCGGCGAGCTCGGCGGGCATGGCGACGTACGGCACTTGGAAGAAGGCGAAAGCGGTGGCGGTGAGCAGGTAGCCGGCCGCGGTGAACCAGGCGCCGGCGGTGCCCGGCAGCGGGCCGGCGAAGGTCAGTGCGAAGGCCAGGGCCATCGCGAAGCCGCCGCCGAGGACGTACGGGCGGCGGGCGCCCCAGCGGGTACGGGTGCGGTCGCTGGCCCGCCCGACCAGCGGGTTGAGCAGCGCGTCCCACGCCTTGGGGACGAAGACGATCGCGCCGGCCAACGCGGCGCCCACGCCCAGGGTGTCCGTGAGGTACGGGAGCAGGAGCAGGCCCGGGAGGGTGGTGAAGGTACCGGTGACGAGGGAGCCGGAGGCGTAGCCGAACCGGAGCCGGGCGGGCAGGGCGGCCGGCGGCCGGTGCGGCGGTCCCGCGGGGGCGGACGGGCCCGGTGCTCCCGCCGGTCCCGGTGCGCCGGGCGCCGTCGGTGCCTCCGGTGCTCCCGCCGGCTCCGCGGCGTCCGGTACGGCGCGGGGGGTGCGCGCGGACCTCGTGGTGGCCATCGGGGGTCCCTTCCGGGATCGGGGAGAGCGGGAGAGCGACGGTGCGAAGGCCCCGCCCGAAGGGCTGGGGGATGTCCCGGGGGGCGGGGCCTCGGAACGAACAGTGCGTCCCGCCGCATGGAGGTCACTAAAGCCCGGGGCCCGCAGAGGGCGTGCGGGGCGGGACGAGTTCCTGCCATGCACCTTGCTGACACCGGCGCCGAGTGGCCGCCCGGTCCACCACCGCTCCACCATGGCGGGCAGAGAAGGAGAGGGACATGACAGTCGACCACGGCACGACCTCGCCCCCCACCATCCATGGACACGCGACCGCGGGCACCCAGCACCTGATCCACCGTCCGCCCACCCGGGCGTACTACGCCCTGGACGCACCCAGCCTGGGTGAGGAGCACTTCACCCTCGTCGGCGCGACTCCCGTCACCCACCCGCTCTTCAACGACGGCCCGGGGCACTTCCACGACCTGCAGATCGCCACCGAGACGGTGCGCGAGATCGGCGAGTTCGTCGGGCACCGCTACTTCGGCGTGCCGGACGAGCGGCCGGGCCTCTTCTACCGCTTCGCCCTCGACTTCACCGACCTCTCCGCCTGGCGCACGGACGCGGGCGCCGCCGGCCCCGTCCCGCTGGCCACCCACATCACGGCCCGTCCGGCGAACGTGGTGGCCGAGGTGCCGCGCGGGCTCGACTTCCACCTCCAGGTCACCATCGACGGCCGCCCCTGCGCGACGGGCGCCGCCGGCCTGGTCTTCCTCATGCCGAAGCTGTACCGCAAGCACGTGGAGCACTCCCGGCAGGCCCTGCAGGCCGCGCCCGAGCTCGACGACGCCCCGGACGGCCCGCTGCGTCCGGTCGACTCCGCCGAGGCGGGCCGCTACGCCCCCGAGAACATCGTGATCAGCGAGCCGACCGACCTCTCGCGCGGCCGGCTCAGCACGTGGCTGCTCTCCACCCGGGTCAGCCCCGTCTTCACCGGCGAGGACGGCCAGTACTCCGGTCTGCACCTGATGGAGGCACTGCGCCAGACCTCGCTGCTCGCCTCGGGCCGCGCGCACGGCCTCAACCCCGCGCGCAGCACGCTGGGCGCCTGCCAGGTGCACTTCCGCGGGCCGGCGGAGCGCGATCTGCCGCTGCGCTGCGTGGCAGTGGCCGGGCCGCTGGGGCGGGACGACGAGGGACGGCCCACCGTTCCCGTCACGCTCACGCTGACGCAGCGCCGCCGGGCCGTCGCCGAGGCCCGCACCTCCGTGGTGCAGGACTACTGAGCACCATGCGCTTCGGGATTCTGGGCCCGCTGGAGGTCACCGGCGGTACGTGCCCCACGGGCACCGGCCAGGCGACCTCGTACGCCCCGCAGGCCGCCAAACTGCGGGTCGTCCTCGGCACGTTGCTGGTCCGGGCCAACGAGGTCGTGTCGGTGGAGAGCCTCATCGACGAGCTCTGGCCGGACGCGCCGCCGCGCACCGCAACGACGACGCTCCAGGTGTACGTCTCCCACCTGCGCAAGACCCTGCAGAGCGCCGATCCGGAGAACGGCCGGGAGGCGCTGGTCACCCGCCGTCCGGGCTATCTGCTGCGGGTCGGCGCGGACGCGGTCGACAGCGCGGCCTTCGAGGCGCTGTCCCGGCGCGGCCACCAGGCCTTGCAGACGGCCGACTTCGCCGCGGCGGCCGATCTGCAGCGGCGGGCGCTCGCACTGTGGCGGGGGCCGGTGCTGTCGGACACCCCGCACGGTCCCGTCCTGGAGGGCACGGCCGTGCGCCTGGCGGAGGCGCGCACGACGGCGCTCGACGAGCGCATCCGGGCCGAGCTCCACCTGGGGCTGCACCGTGAACTCGTCGCCGAACTCCAGGAGCTGGTGGCCGAGCACCGGATGCACGAGGAGTTCCACACCCATCTGATGGTGGCGCTGTACCGGTGCGGGCGGCAGGCCGAGGCCTTACGGGTGTTCGCGCTGCTGCGCGAGACCCTCGTCGAGGAGCTCGGGATCGAGCCGGGTCCGGGGTCGAGCCGGCTCCAGCGGCGCATCCTGGAGGGCGACCCCGCGCTGTCGCGGTCGGGCGCCGGGACGCGGGCCAGGGCGGCGGCCGGGACGAAGACGGGGCCCGGTCCCGGGGCCGGGACCGGGACCGGGCCCGCGGGGACCGGGACGGACGTGGGCGGGACGGAGGCGGGCGGGACGGAGGCGGGCGCCGGCGTGGCGCCGGCCGGACCGGGCCGGGCCGCGCACCGCGACGGCGCGGGCACGGCCGGCGCGGCGGCCGGGGCCGGGGCCGGGGCCGGGGCCGAAGTCGCGTACGGCGGGAAGGCGTCGGGTACCGGCGCGGGGGCTGCCGCGGGCGGCTGGTCCGCCGCGCTCGGCGCGCTGCCCGCCGCCGACCCCTGTTTCACCGGCCGGGCCGACGAACTCACCGCACTGGAGCGGATGCTGCGCGGCGCCCCGGCGGGCGGCTGCGTCGCCGTGACGGGCATGCCGGGCGCCGGCAAGACGGCCCTCGCCGTCGAGGCCGCGCACCGAGTGGCGGACGCCTTCCCCGAAGGACGGATCTTCGTGGACCTGCGGGAGTCCACCGACGCGCCGGCGGACGGGCCGCAGGCGGAGCGGGCGCAGGCCCTGGACCGGCTGCTGCGCGGAAGCGGCGGGCCCGCCGGACCGGCGGACGGCCCCCCGGCGGCCCCCCGGGTGCTGCTGGTCCTGGACGGGGTCACCTCCGAGACCCAGGTGCGGGCCCTGCTGCCCGCGCTGCGGGGCGCCGTGGTGCTGCTCACCGCGCGCCGCGTGCCCGCCGGGCTCCCCGGACTGCGGTCGATGGTGCTCGGACCATGGCGCCCCGAGGAGACCAGGCGCCTCGTCGGGCTGTTCACCGGCCGCGCCGGGACCCGCGCGGTGACGCGCGGCGGCACTCCCGTCGTCGATCCCGGCCCCGGCCCCGATCCGGGCACGGTCGCCGAGATCGCCGAACTGTGCGGACGGCTGCCGCTCGCCGTGCGGACCGCCGCCGCGCAGCTCGCGGCCCGGCCGCACTGGTCGGCCGCCACCCTGGCGGAACGGCTGCGGGACGAGAGCGGCCGCCTGGACGCGCTGCGCAGTGGCGACGTGGACGTACGGGCCCGCCTGCTGGAGGTGTACGCGGCGTGCCCCGACGAGCAGCGGCGGGCCTTCCGGCTGCTGTCCCTGCTGCCGCCGGGCCGGTTCGGCGCCGTGCAGGCCGCCGCCGCGCTGGACGTGACCGCGCCGCGGGCTTCGGCTGCTCTGGAGGCCCTGGCCGACGAGCGGCTGGTGGCGGTGGACCGGGACGGCTGGCACCTCCCGGAACTGCTGCGGCTGCTGGCGGTGGAACGGCTGGCCCTGGAGGAGCCGCCCGGGGCGGTGCGTGCGGGGGCCGAGCGGGTGTGCCGGGCGTACGTCGCCGCCGCCGCGGAGCCCGGTCACGCACCGGACTCCGGCGCGCGCGGGCTCGTACGCCTGGCCAGGACCGCGTACGAGGCCGGGCTGTGGGCGCTGACGGTGCGGCTGACGGACGCCCTGGCCGGCGCGTGGGTGCAGGACGAGGGCGAGGCGGCCTACACGCTGGCCCTGGACGCCGCCGAGCGGTGCGCGGACCGCTCGGCCCAGGCGCGGATGCTGCGCTCGCTCGGCGATCTCGCCTGGCAGTTCCGGCGCGTGGAGCGCGCCCACGAGCTGTTCTCCGGGGCGCTGGCCCTCGCCCGGGCGGCGGACGACGAGGAGGAGGCGGCGCGCGCCCTGGTGGGACTGGCCGAACTGCGACTGGACGCCGGGGAGTCGGCGGAGGCGGCCGCCCTGCTGGAGCCGGCTCTCGCCGCCCTGTCGGAGCCCGGCCGCACGCGGGGCCGGTACGAGGCGAGCCGCGCCCGGGCGCTGCTGGCGCTGGCGCAGGACGGGCCGGAGGGCGCCCGGGCCTGGTTCGGCGAGTGCCTGGAGCTGGCGGGCGCGCTGCGCGACCACCGGCTGGAGGTGTACGCCTTGCGCTCGCTGCGCGCGCTGAGCACCCCGTCCGGGCCGGGCGCGGACTCCGGTCCCGGTTCGGGTCCCGGTTCCGCTTCCCGTCCTGCGGCGACGCGTGCCGTGGAGATCCGTCCGGGGCTGTGGCGGATCCATCCGGCCGGGGTCGGCGCATGAGCGGGAGGCAGGAGTCGGTGAGGCACCCGCTGGGTCCGGTGACGGAGCTCGTCGGCCGTGAGCTCGAAGCCGCGGCGCTGCGGGAGCGGCTGCGGGACCCGGCGGTGCGGCTGGTGACGGTGACCGGGCGGGCCGGTGTGGGCAAGAGCCGGCTGGCCGTGGAGGTCGTACGGGAGATCGGCGGGGAGTTCGCCCGCGTGGAGCACCCGGACCCCGCGGTCGCGCGCCCGGACCTGCCGGAGCCGCACGGTCCGTCAGGCCCGCACGGTCCGTCAGGCCCGCACGATCCGGCCGCCCCCCACGGCTCGGCCGCCCCGCACGGCCCGGCCGGCCGGATCCTGGTCGTGCTCGACGGCTGCGACCACGAGGCGCGCCCGGCCGCCGCCGCGGCCGTGGAGGCCCTCGCCGGCGATCCGCGGGTGGTGGTGCTGGCCACCGCCGTGGAGCCGCTCGGGGTCTACGGGGAGCAGCTGCTGCCGCTGGCGCCGCTGCCCGTGCCGGGGCCCCGGCGGGGACCGGTGGGCGGCGCCGCCGATCCGCACGAGGTGCAGGAGGCGGCCTCGGTCGCGCTGTTCGTTCGCCGGGCCCGCGAGGCCGACCCCTCCTTCGCCCTCACCCTGGAGAACGCCGGGGCCGTCGCCGAGATCTGCACGCTGCTGGACGGCCTGCCGCTGGCCGTCGAACTCGCCGCGCGGCGGCTGCGGCTGTTCCCCGCGCACCTGCTGCCCGGGCGGCTGCGCGGCCGCACTACCGTCCTGTCCGGCGGCCCGGCGAACGCGCCCGAACGGCACCGCTCGCTCGCCGCGCTCGCCGAGTGGAGCTGCCGCGGCCTGGACGACGGCGCCCGCGCGCTGCTGGGCCGGCTCTCCGTGTACGAGCCCGGCTTCGGCCTGTCGGCGGCCGGGCTGTCGGCCGAGGCGGCCGTCGAGACCCTGCTGGACCGCGGGCTGCTCGCCGTGGTGGGCGAGGAGCAGGGGGAGCTGCGGCTGGCCGTGCCCGAGCCCGTACGGTCCCACTGCCGCGCCGAGCTGGCGGATTCGGGCGGCGAGGAGGCGGCGCTCGACGCGCACGCGGAGCGCTACCGGCTGCTGGTCACCGCCGCGCTGCCGGGACTGCGGGGCACCGGACAGGACCGGTTGCTGCGGGAGCTGGCGGCCGAGGGCGCCAATGTGAGCGGCGCCCTGCGGCGGCTGCGCGAGCGCGGCGACAGCGAGACGGCAGCCGCCCTGGTGCTCGGCTGCCGCCTCCCGTGGCTGGCGCAGGGGCGGCTGCGGGAGGGCCTGGAGTGGTGCGACGACACCGCCGAGGCGGGCGGGCCGGCACTGCCGGAGGCCGTACGGGCCCGGCTCGCCGACACGTCCGGCGTGTTCGCGCTCGCCCTGGGCGATCCCCAGGAAGCCGTCCGCCGCCACCGGCACGCGCTGGCCCTGGGCAAGGGCGTCGGCGACCGCCGGCAGAACGCGCTCGTCTCCGCCCGGCTCGGCGCGGCCCTGCTGCGGGCCGGCGATCCGGCGGGCGCGCGGGCGGTCCTGGTGACCGCCCTCACCGCGCTGGAGTCGATGGGCGTCACTAGGGGCGCGGCCGAGGCGGCGGGCTCGCTCGCCGCCGTCCTGCGCGCCGAGGGCGACCGGCGCAGGGCGCGGGAGCTGCTGGACCGGTCCGTGGAGACGTTCCGGCGGATCCGCGACGGGCGGGGGCTCGCGGGCGCCCTGCGGACCGCGGCCGCGCTCGCCCTGGAGGGCGACGAGTCGGACGCGGCGGACCGGGCGCTGCGGGAGAGCCTGCGGCTGTACGGGGCGTTCGGCGAGCGGACCGAACTGCCGGGCGTACTGGAGGAGTTCTCCCTGCTGTTGCTCCGCACCGCGCCCGCCCAGCAGCCGCGTGCGGTACGGCTGCTGGCGGCGGCCGACACCCTGCGCGGCGAGACGGGCGCGCAGGTGCCGGACGAGTGGCGGTCCGCGGCCGAGCGGGCCCGTACGGAGCTGAGTGCGCGCCTCGGCTGGACGGACTTCGCCGTGGCCTGGGCGGAGGGCGTGCGGATGACCGTGCCCGCCGCGGTGGCGGAGGCCCTTTCGGCGCCCGCGCCCTCGCGGCGCGCCGCGGGCGGGGCGGCCCCCGAGGCGCAGTCGCTCACCCCGCGGCAGGTCCAGGTGGCCCTGCTGGTCTCCGAAGGCATGACGAACCGTCAGATAGCCGCCAGGCTGGACATCTCCGAGTGGACCGTCGTCAATCACGTCCGGCACGTGATGCGCCGCCTCGGGTGCAGTTCGCGCGTGCAGGTGGCCGGGGCGGTGGGCCGATGGGCCTGACCGGCTCCACCGCGCACGGCACGGCGGGCACGCGCCCCGGGCCCACCCCGGCCCGGCCGCTGGACCTGGTCCCGCCCGCCGAGGTCGCGGACCGGTTCCGGGGGGCCGGCTGGTGGCGCCTGCAGACCTTCCTCGACGACCTGTACCGTACGGCCGCCCGCGCGCCCGGGCGCCCCGCCATCATCTCGGAGCGCGCGCACCGGCCCGAAGGCCTGCGCCGGGTCACCCTCAGCTACGCCCAGCTCGCCCGGTACGTCGACCGGTTCGCCGGCGCCCTGACCTCGCTCGGGGTCTCCCCCGGCGATCCGGTCGCCTTCCAGCTGCCCAACTGGTGGGAGACCGCGGCCCTCACCCTCGCCTGTCTGAGGGTCGGCGCGGTCGCCGTTCCTGTACTGCCGACGGTACGGGCCCACGGGCTCCACCGGATCCTGGACGGCACCCGGGCCCGGATCTGCGTGGTGCCGGACGTCTGGGAGGGCTTCGCGCACGCCGAGGCCCTCGCGGACCTCGCCGGGCGGCTGCCGTGGCTGCGCCACCGGGTCGTCCTGGGGGACGCGGCGGCGACCGGAGCGATCGATTTCGCCGCGTACTTCCGGCGCACCGCCCACGAGCGCACCGAGGCGGGCCTGCGCAGCCGGCCGCGCGGCGGGCAGGCCGACCGGCCCGCGCTGCTGATCAGCGTCATGGGCCTGCGGGACGCGTACACCTCGGTGCTGCACTCCCCCAACACCCTGTACGCCAACATCTCGGCCCAGAGCGGGCCCGACGGCCCGGGGCGGCGGCCCGGCGAGGTTTTCCTCAGCACACTGCCGCTCACCTCGCTGGCCTCGCTGCTCTACACCGTGTGCTGGCCGCTGGCGGTCGGCGGGACGGGGGTCTTCCAGGACGTGTGGGATCCGGGCCGGTGCCTGGACCTGATGGCCACGGCCGGGGTCGACCAGGTCTACGCGGAGCCGGCCTACCTCTCCGAGCTGGTCACCGCGCAGCGCCGGCGCCCGCGGGAGACGGACCGGCTGCGGCTGGTGCTGTCGGGGGGCCGCACCAGCACCCCGGCGCCGCTCGCCGCCGAGCTCCGCGAGGTGTTCGGCGTACCCGTGCTGTCCGTGTGGGGGGCGCCGGAACTCGGCATGGGCGCGCTCTCCGTGGACACCCCGCAGGGCGGTGACGGCGTCCGCGGAGACGGCGTCCACCCGCTGCGGGGGCTGGAGGTGTCGGCCGCGGACGCGATGTCTCCGCTGGAGGTGCGCGGCCCGTCGGTCTGCCTGGCCACCTGGCGCCACGGCGCCCCTGCGCCGGTGGCCACCTGGGAGCGGGGGGACGGCTGGCTCGACACGGGTGACCTGGCGACCGCCGACCGGCACGGCGGGATACGGGTCCTGGCCCGGGCCGGCACGCGGACCGGCGCCATCTTCATGGTCCCGGTCGCCGAGGTGGAGGAGCGGCTGCTGGCGCACCCCCGGGTGCGGGAGGCGGCGGTCGTCGCCTACACCGATCCCGAGCACGGGGAGCTGCCCTGCGCCGTCGTGGTCCCGACGGCCCTGGACCGGCCGCCGGGGCCGGCCGAACTGCGCGTGCACCTCGTCGCGCTGGGCGTCGCGGAGGCCTTCCTGCCGACGCGGTTGGAGATCGTCGGCGCGCTGCCCCGCGACGAGGGGGGCCGCGTCCGGCGCGGCGCCCTCCGCAACTGGCTGACCCGCCTCCACCCCGGCACCCCCCGCCCCACCCCGTCCTGACCCCGGGTCGGCCGCGGTCGGCTGCGGTCGGCTGCGCCGCTCGGGCCGCTTGGCTGCGCCGCTCGGGCGGGGTCGGCGGGGGCCGGTTGCGCGGGTTGGCTGCGCCGCTCGTGCGGGGTCGGGTGGGGGCCGGTTGTGCCGGGGGCGGGCGGGCGCCGGGGCGTCTCCTCGGGCGCCGAACGTGACGGGGGGGCGGAGA
>NZ_JOIR01000018.1 GCF_000720115.1 Streptomyces sp. NRRL F-2580 | reverse complement strand
CGAATTCCGCCCACACCGAACGTGCGGGCCGGTCCCATCGTCAATTGATACCTGAGAGCTACCGTTCAAGGAGAAGGGGACGCCTGTCGTCCACGCCCACGAGCTCAACGGACCGACCAGTGCCTACGCGCCCGCGTCATTCCGCGACGTCAAGGTCGTCTCGTCGGCCGTTACCTTGGGGGCGCTTGGTACCCCGGCGCACAGGGCGGCGAGCAGCTCCTCGGAGTCGGGCTTCAACCCGGTGCCCAGGTAACAAATTCCATCCCCTTCGGGTGCCGTGTCGCCCGGTCGTCCACCAGCTCACCGTGGAGAACCGCCAGTTGCGGACCGAGCTCACGGCGCCCGACGCACGAGTGCGGGTCCTTCCGACCCAACCCCGCCCAAGTGGCTGACTTCACGAGTCAGCCCTCACGACCCACAGTCTGCTCATACCCCCAGCGACACGAGGGCACTACGCAATCCCTCGACACCTCGGTAATGGTGACCGGTCAGTCCGGCGCTCTTCGCCGCCGCCACATGACCGGGAGTGTCGTCAACGAACAGACATCGGCGCAGTTCCGCGCCCACGGTCTGAGCTGCGGCCTCGAAAACTTGGTGATTGGGCTTGGCGACTCCGATACGAGCAGTGTTGATCACTGCGTCGAATGCGTCGGCCAGGCCCAGCGCGGCGAGATCCGCCTCCAGCCGTGTGGTGGCGTTGGAGACCAGGACCACAGGTATCCGGCTACGGACGGACGTCAACAGTTCCAGGACGTCAGTGTCGACGCGGCCGGTCAACGCCTCCCAGCCTCCCACGAGGTCCTGAGCAAGGGCCGCTGATCCACAGCTCCCGGCGAGGTCTTCCGCAACTCGCTGACGCCACTGCTCGTCGCTGATCCGACCGCTGACAGCCGCATCCAGAAGCGCAGGATGGAAAGCCGCAGCCGCAAGGGTGCCCTCGGCCAGTCCAGCCTCGCGATCGAGCGCGGTCATGCCATCCGGATCCCACAAGCGCACCACACCGTCCAAGTCACAGAGCACGGCGTCAAAGGGCGAATCACTCATGGCCTCGATCCTGCCAGACATCTCCCGCGCAGCGGATCGCCGGGCCAGCACATCAAAGCAGGACTCATTTCTCCAAGGAGGACAGCACATCCGAGCTCAGATTCATCGAAAGAATCAACACGCAGGACTTGATAGGGAAACCTGGGGCCAGCGCCGGACGACGGTGGCCGCGGCGCGGCCGGTGGCGATGTCGCAGAACACGCAGTCGGTGGGCATCGGGCTCCCTTGAACGAGGGCAGGCCCCGCCGATGGGCAGGGCCTGGGGTCGTGTGGTGTTGGCTTTGTTCACGGGTTGTGGTTCTGGCTCACTTTCCGTGGAGCATGCACGCTGAGTGACGGGGCTCGGGCGAGTCGGCTTGGGGAAGTTGCCCGGAATTGGCCCGTACCGGGTGCGGTGTGGCGGACAGTGCGGCTCGTGGAAGAAGTGGTGCTCCGGCTGGAGGAGTTGCTGTTCCCGTCGATCGCCGATGGCGCGGTGCTGTCGGTCGATGTGAACGACGAGGCGGTACACATAGAGGCCCGAAGCACGGTGATCGGGGTCGTCTGTCCCGACTGTGGGGTTTCGTCACGGCGGAGTCACAGCTCCTACCTGCGGTTTCCCGCCGATGTGCCCAGCGGAGGCAGGCGGGTCGCACTCTGATTACGCGTCCGCACGTTCCTCTGCCCGGTCATCTCGTGCGGACGGCGGACCTTCGCGGAACAGCTGTCAGGGTTGACCCGTCGTTAATCCTGGTCGATGTCGAAAGCCGGCGGCCGGTGGACCTGCTGCCCGACCGGGAGGCGTCCAGCCTGGCCGCCTGGCTCGCGAAACGGCCAGCGATCGAGGTGGTCTGCCGCGATCGCGCACCGTTCTTCGCCGAAGGCGCCACCGTCGGGGCACCCCAGGCGGTGCAGGTGGCGGACAGGTGGCATCTCTGGCACAACCTGAGCGAGGCCGCCGAGCGATGCGTCTCCGACGACCGGGGCCGCCTGCGGGTTCTGGCACCCAATCCTGCCCAGCCAGCCCCCGACCCGATAAGGTCCAAGACCCGACCGGCTCGCCTTGACCCACCGGCCACCGCTTCGCAGACCGCAGCCGCGCCAAGCACGCGACCGTCCACGAAATTGAAGTCGACCTTCCAGTCGGCCATGCCGGCCGCCCAGCCGAGCATCGCGGTCAGGACCTTCTCCTGGGACACGGTCCGCGTCTGATAGTGCTCGGCTGCCACGCCGTCCCGGAATTCGAGTTGGTACGTGTTGTCGTCACGCAGCAACACCTGGACATACCAGTTGCCTTCCGTGCCCTCCTCCTCGCGCTCCAGAATCAGATGCGCGTTACCACGCTGGAGGTTGGCCAGCATCCTGCCTATCGCTGGCTTCGAGGGCTTCTTCACCACGCGGCCCGCCTCATCAGTCGCAATCAGCATGGCGTGATCCTCCAACACGGCTCTGACATTGCCCCGGCGAGATGACAAAACATGTGATTCCGTGCGAGGAGGCAGCCAAGATCGCAGCAGCCAAGAAGGAGTCGGTGCTCGGGACGGAGGTACCCACGCGCCGCGGTGCCAGCGTGGGATACACGGACAGCTTCTCCTATAAGAAAACGTTCTTCGCCGAGCATCCGGAACCTTGAGCAGCACCCGCTCGGGGCCCCGCGCAAGCTGAGCGGCAGCAGTCCGGGTTCCCCGAGGAGCAGCTGCAGAAGCTCGGCTCCACAAAGGCCAGCGGGAGCAATCAACTTGGCCGTGAGCCGGCCTGCCGCCAGCCCCACGGCACGCGACCCGAACCAGCCACCGTGAAGAACCGCGCTCCGGCTGCGGTCACAGCGATGGCGTAAGCGGACGGACCCGGGGGCGGTGGGAGCTACAAGATTCGACCACTACCGACGGTGACTAATGATCACAGCCATGGGGCAGCTTTGCTCACGCCCGACCACGCAGTCATTGCTCACCAAGCACGGATTCCGATGTTTTCACAGGAGCCGGTGCTCGCCATACAGCGGACCCTAAAAGCCCCTTTGAAGACACCGCCTAGCTAGGGGTGCCGGTAAGAATGCTGTCACCGATCCTGCTCACGGTCCGTTCGACGACCCAGCGGTGACGGCCGAGCCGCCCGGAGGACTCGATGCCGCGGCGGGCGATCGGTGGCGGATGCCGCATTTGCGGAGCCAGCAGCCCAGATGGTCGTAGTCGTAGCCTTTGTCGGCGTGAAGCTTGTCGGGACGCCGTCGGCGAGGTCCTCGCCGGGACCTGATCGCCGGGATGCCCCGCACGAGCGGTTCCAAACCGAGGCTGTCACGCATGTTCGCGCCCGAGATGCCGAGCAAGAGCGGCAGTCCGTTCCGGTCGGTGAGCAAGTGGATTTTCGATCCGGGCTTTCCGCGGTCGGTCGGATTTCGCGGTTCTGGCTCACTTTTCACCCAGGCGCCCCATCGTTGTACGGCGTGTTCGGCCGGTGGAGCTTCATCCCAACTCCCCCAGATGCGTGGACTGCACGGCAGTGCGACGGTAGAAGTAGCGGACCGGAACTGCCTACCATCCGCCCTATGCGGGAGAGATGCTGACATGGCGACGACACCTCACGCTGGCTCCAACACTGACATCTGCGCCAAGATGCGCCACGAAGCTGAGCTGAGTAAAAAGGCACTAAAAGACAAGAGAACAAAGCTCTCCGAGCTCGAGCTCAAGCTCACGCATGAAACGGATCCGATAACGACTCAACAACTGAAGAAGGCGATTGAAGAGTTCAAAACTGAAATAGAGTTCGACGAAGCCCAACTGGAGGTTGAGTTGCAAGACGTTCTCTTCCATTGCAGTGGCCACTAGCACTCCAGCAGCGGTTCGCTATCTGGCCTGGTCAGAGGCATCGTCCAGAGTGTCAATCTCTGCGACACGACAAGACGGATTATCATCGATAATTTGATTCTTTCCAGTCTCCAGTGGCTTTACATAGCTGACGTATACATAGTCAGTCGCGATCCTGTTATCGGAATCCCCGAATGCCACAATTTGCGTATAGGTGTGTTCATTTAGCGCATCTTTGTTCTTGACATATACCGTAGCAGTCACCTGCGGGTAACCGTAATCTCGATTGAGTCGACAATCAGTGACCCTCCATGGCGCATGTCCGGAAGGAACTGACAGCTCGCTGATAGGACTGGCAGTGGAGGTATCCGTTGCAGGTTCCCGAATAGATGACGGAGCCGACGGTGACTCCGCAGTTGGACTGGGAGGCGAAGTCGTGGAAAAGGTCGAAATCAGACTCGTGCCATGTTTTCACTGACGGTCGTCACGGAGCAGCAGTCGTCCCTGCCAGCCGCCGCTTTCGTCGCGGCCTGTGCCCTTGTATTCACGGTCGCCTCGTTTTGGTGGCTCAGACGTCATCTCATTTGGCCTCTCCGGTAACCTGCCGGCGTGGAGATCTCGGGGGGGGCGTCGGCACGGTCGCTCTCGGACAGGCACGGGGCCGACGTATCGCCTTCGGCCTCGATGAGCCGTCCCGGCCAGTGGCGAGTCAACCCCGACGCTCGCACACTGAAGCTAAAGCAAGGGGCGATAAGCACTGGGGCTACTTCAGTACATCTCGACCATGCATATCGGCAGGGGCTGATCCTCGATGACGAAACCTAGCGAGCAGCAACACCCAGCAGAAACCCACCATGAACTCGTATGGGAAGCCTTTTGCGAGGAAGACAACACCGTCATCAGTGGCGAGTTTGTTCGCAAATCGGGCGCCAGCAGGGCTGCCAGGGAACACAACGCGCAGTTCACTCCACCACATCACGCCACGCCACAGCAACGCTTTCCTGACACTGATCCTGACAAGCCGCCTCACCACCCTCACCACTAGATGCTCCGCCTTTGGTTCGTGAGAGGACCCCTCCCCGGCACAATGTCCTGGCTCGCCGGGTGCCGCCGACTGCGCCGCCGCTACGAGCGCAAAGCCGAGCACTTCCTCGCCTTCACCAGCATCGCCTGCACCCTCATCTGCTACCGCAGACTCACCAAATGAGATGACGTCTAAGGGCTGTCCCGTAACTGATCTTTGGCACGAGAGTGGTCGGCTGAGATCGGATCCTGGGTCCCACCCTTTGGAAGAGGCGCCGACCTCGGTTCACCCCTGTGCCCGCACGACACAGCAGCGGATGGCAGGGGCCGTCCTCCCGGCAACGTGTGGATCCACCCGCCCGGGGAGATGAGCAGGGCCCCTGTTATCGTGCGCCGATGTCAACGATCAAGCAGTTCCAAGTGACCTTCGACTGCGCGGAACCTGCGCGCCTCGCCGCCTTCTGGTGCGAGGCGCTGGGGTACGTCGTACCGACAGTCCCGGAGGGCTTTGCCACGTGGGAGGAGTACCACCACTCGCTGCCGCCTGAGGACGAGGTCTACTTCGCGTGCGCTGATCCCTCGGGTTTGGGCCCGCGTGTGCTCTTCCAGCGAGTTCCCGAAGGCAAGGTCGTCAAGAACCGGGTGCATCTTGATGTGCGGGTCGGCACAGGGCTCGTGGGTGACGAGCGCCTGGCCACACTCGAGGCCGAATGCGCACGGCTGATGGCGCTCGGCGCGAAACACGTGCTGACGCAGCGCGCCGATGGCGTCAACGAGTCGTGCATCACGATGCAGGACATCGAGGGCAACGAGTTCTGCCTCGCCTGATTCTCCTCCGAGACTGCGAGGGGGGAGCCGTCTCCCGGGGACCTCTCGGGTCTCGTATGCGGCAGAAGCTATCCCGTGAGAGCGAGGGTGTGCAGTCGGGCGATGCCGAGCATGGCGTGTCGGACCCCGTCGCCCTTGAGACGGCAGTCGCGGAGGATCTTCCAGGTCTTCATGCGGGCGAAGACGTGCTCGACGCGGGCCCGGACCTGTTTGTGCGAGCGATTGTGCTCGCGCTTCCAGCCCGGCAACTCTTCGCCCGGGGTGCGGCGGTGGGGCATGAGGAGGCCGGTGCCCGGATAGCCGCCGTCGGCCATCGTGAGGGCCCTGCCCACGGCGGCCTTCGCGCCAGACTTGCCACACGTCGGAGAATCCGTGCGCGATGGCCGGGGCGTCAGCGGGCAGTGGCCCGTCGAGCGCGGCGGCCACGGGGGATCTCCACGGCCGGGCCGCCAATCAGGTGCTTGACCAGGCCTAACTGCCGGGCGTGGGTGATGTCGGCACAGCTTGCCGGCTGGGCGGGACTGCAGAACAGGAGCTTGCCGCCGGCATCGGCGAGGACCATGGCCTTGACGGCGTTCTGCTTGTTCTTGCCGGAGATGAACTTCTCTCGGTCCTTGCGGCCGGCGGCGGGCCTGCGAACCCGGATCTCGGTGCCGTCGATGATCCCGGTCTGTCCGCCGGCGCCGAGGTGGTCGATGACTTCGGCGAGGCTGCGGAGCCGGACGCCGGTGGCGATGGTGCAGCCGCGGGCTGCGAGCAGCCGCCGCACCTCGCCGATAGCGCGGGTGATTGTGGACCGGTCCGACACCAAACCAGCAGGCCAGCACGTCGTGAGTGGCACCGTGGCGAAGGTGGACGAGCGTGGCCAGGAGCCTGTCGACAAAGACCAGCTGGTGCTTTGCGCCGGCGCCCACGGCCCGCTTGCGTGGCCTGGACACCAGTCTCGCCTGGTGCTGCTCATTCCATAACGGACCTACCTCGGCGACGAGTTCGGCGATCACATCGGCCGACAGACCTGTGATCCGCCGACCGCTGATGATCGCTGCACGAGTCGCTGTCCCCACCACATGAACATGATCAGGGATCAAGATCCAGCGTCGCACCGCCAACCATGCACGAGCTCGTTAGCCCGAGTCTGCTGGGTGGCCACCCGCGCGCGTGAAGTCAGCTGTCGCCCTCCGCGAGGATCCGGTCTGCCGCGAGATGCGGACAGGCGCCCCGGCGCCAGGTCACCGACAACCGCCCTTGCCCGGCTTCCAGTGTCCGCGCCGTCCCGTCGAAGGCGGGGGCCCGGCAAACCGCACAGAGCAGGGTCTTCGGACGCAGAAGATCAAACACGGCCGTAACCTCCCCGCGGACCACGCCAGTGCCACCCGACCACAGTACTGACAAATACCGTTCGGAACCTTCACCCCAGCCATGGTGCGCAGACAGTCCTGCCCGGCCGGTAGGTCACCGCCAAGCCTCAGTCACGGCCGACGGCCCCGCAGGTGCGCCAGTCGCGGACATCCCTTGAGGTCAGTACCTCGCTTGCTGGGTCGTGTCTGTTTCGCGGTGCTGTCGTGCGTGGGCACGGTGTTCGGAGGGGGTGGTTTTGTAGGTGTCGCGGAAGCTACGGCTGAAGCTGGCGGGGTTGGTGAAGCCCCAGCGGGCTGCGATCATCTGAACGGTTCGGTGGTCCATGTCGGGGCAGGCGAGGTCGTTGTGGCAGCGACCGAGGCGTCGGCGTCGGATGACTCTTGCGATGCTGTCGGGCTCGCCGTCGAAGAGTGTGTAGAGCGTGCGCAGAGAGATGTTGTGTCGTTCGGCGATCGTGCGGGGTGAGAGGTCGCGGTCACCGAGGTTGTGTTCGATGAAATGCAGGATCCGCTGCAGCATCAGCTGGGATCGTGCTTCGACCGGCGCCTCGTCCAGGGAATGTAGGTGCTGTGCGAGGCACGCGGTGACCAGGTCGACGGTGGCGAACCCCATGGAAAGCAAGGCCTCGGTTCCGCAGTGCGCTGCTTGGGCGTGGAGGGTGCGCAGGAACGCCGCGAGAATGGCGGTCGCTCCGTTTTGGGCGGGGAGTCGATGCACTAGGAGTGGTTCGAGTCTGCGAGGGGGCAGCGGCAGGGTGGTCCGCGGTATCTGTAGCGTCAGGGCGTGGATGGGGTTGCCTGCGGAGAGGCACGCGGTCAGCATGGGGCTGGAGGTGTCGGTCAGTACGAAGTCGCCCGCCACCAGTGTTTCGCGGCCGCTCTGGGAGACCCGGAAGTTGCCCTGGGTCACGAGTACGAGTTGGTAGCCCTCGGGATCGCCCTGTCGGATGTGCCTCGCGGATCTCCATGCCCGCATGGGGGAGAATTCGAACGCCGACAACGCGACGGGGCCAAGCTGCATGTCCTGTATGTCTGCGTGGAAGTCGCCCCGTCGGTCACTGCTCAGCGACAGGGGCATTACCTCGTTGGAAATGGTTTCGAGGAACCATTCGAATCTGTCTGCTGGGGGTACGACAGAAGCCGATGCCCTTGCCCCACCCACAAGTCCCCCACCGTGTACGTGTCATGCCACAGAAGCAGTTGATCTGATTACCTCATGATCCAATCTGGCGCTTTGGAACTCAAGTGGGCTCTCGAGTGTCCTGATGGCGGCGCCCGTCC
Organism: Streptomyces sp. NRRL F-2580; assembly: GCF_000720115.1. Lineage (GTDB taxonomy): Bacteria > Actinomycetota > Actinomycetes > Streptomycetales > Streptomycetaceae > Streptomyces. Next base: position 223,027 of record NZ_JOIR01000018.1, on the reverse strand, counting down.
GGTGGGTTGAGGGCCAGTGACCGCGGTGGGCCGAGGGGTAGCCGGGAGCATTGGGGTGACGGTGGGATCGGGTCGGTCGGCACGCCGTTGGAGGAGCCGCCGGCGGTGCACCTCACGGCACCAATGGGGTCTGCCGGTCGGGAAGCACCCGATACGGACCGCCGCCGGATCCATAGGCCGGGGTCAAGCAGGCTGCACAAAACGCGAAGGCGCTCCGCACCATGTGCACACTGCGCCCCCTGCCCCACGATGTCTAATCAAGCCGTCGAAGCAACGTGACGGCACCGTTGGGAAGGGCAGGCACGCCCCTGCTCCGCGTGCTCGCTGCGGCTGGTTTCGTCTCTGGCCGGCCACTTTAAGCACGAGAGAGGAAACGGCGCTGCCTTCCGATCCAGCAGGTACTGGCATCCAGCAGGGGGCCGCTCAGCGGCCCCGTCTTCGAGAACGTGCACCGCAATGCACCGCTACGGCCTCCGTGGCCGGCGGCTGGCGTCGACCAACCGACGGCGCAGGCACCGCCCGGCTGCCCACGAGCACGAACGCCGCCTGCTCTGACCGGTGGACGAGCTGCCGGCCCCTCCTGGCTTCACTACACAGGCACGATCTCGTCACCCCGAGGAGATACGACCGAATCGACTATGAAAGTTCCGCTTTGTCTTCATCTGCGTCTGCCGCCGCACATTTCGTTCCGCTCCAGCATGTCTCGGCCGCCGAGGCCGGCTCCTGCCACCAGGTCGTCGCGGCCTCCATGACCCACGAGCTGCCCGGCGTACCCGTCCCCCGACCCCGCCCAGCTCACCCAGCCCGCTCTGGGCAGCCGCCGGCTGGCCTGGAGGGCTCTCGAGGCCGACGGCGCCCCTTTCGGAGTCGCCGCCCTACGGGTATTCACGTCCCCGGGCCAGCAGCACCTATCCGAGGTCGAGCTGCATGTCGACCCCGCATACCGGCGCCGGGGGTACCGGCCCCCTCTTGCTGGCGGCGGTCGTGAAGGCCTGCCGCAGCGAGAACCGGCGCAGCCTGAGCGCCGCCGCGGCAGCGGACGGCCAAGGCGTCGCCGCACCTCCGCCCCGAAGAGGAGGCTGTCCTCCCCTGGAGGCGTTCCTCACGCCGGACCAGTGGACTCGCTTCGACCGGGTCCACAACCATCGGATCGGAATGGGCTCAGCGGACATGCGGTACTGACGGCCCGCCTAGATGGCACTCGCCCGGTGAAACACCCCGGTCTCGGCCTGAAACCTCACACCCACCACACGTCTCGCACCCAGCGAACTTTGGAGTATCCGCATGCCCATCACCGTCGTCGTTACCCTCCTGACCGCTCTTTGGGTCGGCTTCTCCGGCTTGTCGCTGATGCGCAGAGCCCAATTCGTCGTGGAACCCCTCGTCCAGTACGAGGTGCCGCCATCCTGGTGGACCCCGCTCGCCTTGGCCAAGCTCGCCGGTGCAGCCGGCCTGATGATCGGGCTGGCCGTCCCGGTGGTCGGGGTGCTGGCCGGGACCGGTCTGGTGCTCTACTTCCTCGGCGCTGTCATCACCGTGCTGCGAGCCCGCTCGTACAAGACCGTCGCCTTTCCCCTGCTCTACCTGGCTCCTGTCACGGTCACCCTCGCTCTCGGTCTCACTGCCTAACACCCGCGCGACCCGGCTCGAGCCGATGCGACGCGTCGAAGACAAGGCTGCCGCGTCGAACACCAGGCTGCTGAAGAGCGCCACAAACAACCGGTCGCCGATGTGCTGTAGCCCGGCCTCACCTGTCAACCAGATACGAAAGAGCACACGATGCGTGCCTTGCCCCGCCTGCCTCTGGCTGCCGCCACCTTGGCTTCTCTCCTGATCGCCGCCCCAGCGTCCGCACACACGGCCACCGCCTCCCCACGAGCACACCAGTGGATCGCCGGCTGGAGCACGGCCGTCCAACGCCCCTCCCAGAGCTGGCACCCGACCTGGGCGGACGCGGGCTTTCACAACCAATCCGTACGCCAGACCGTGAGAGTGGGCGCCGACGGCTCCGACCTGCGCATACGCCTGTCCCACGCCTTCGGCACAACCCCGCTGCGACTGACCGGTGCCACAGTCGGTATCTCTGCCGAGGGTGCTGCTGTCCGCCCCGGGACTCTCCGCAGGCTGACCTTCGACGGATCCGCCTCCCCTTCGATCCGGCCCGGGGCTCGACCGGCCAGCGACCCGGTACGGCTGCCGGTGAAGACGGGTGACCGGCTCAGCATCACCCTGTTCTTCAACGGTCCCTCGGGTCCTGCCACCTTCCACAACGTGGCTATGGAGACCGCGTATCGGGCAGAGGGCGACCACCGCGCAGACGTGAGCGCGGACGCATTCGCCGAGGAAAGCTCCTCCTGGTACTTCCTCGAAGGCGTCGACGTCACCGCGAATCCGGCGGGAGGCCGCCGTGATGCGATCGTCGCCTTCGGCGACTCCCTCACCGACGGCGCAGCCTCGACACCCGGAGCCGACAACCGCTACCCCGACCAGCTCTCCCGTCGTCTGTCGGCGGAAGGACGTCAGCGCCCGGTCCTCAACGCCGGCATCGGCGGCAACCGAGTACTGAGCGACTCAGCGTGCTTCGGCGAGAAGGCCACGACCCGATTCCGGCACGATGTCCTCGACCAGACCCGAGTGGGCACTGTGATCGTGCTGGAGGGAACCAACGACATCCTCATGGGCGAGTTGGCCGCCGACGCCTGCACCACCACGAACCGGCGCGTGACGGCTGCCGAGTTGATCGAAGGCCACCGCACGCTGATCCGCGCGGCCCACAACCGGGGTATCACCGTCATCGGCGCGACACTTCCGCCCGGCAAGGGCCTGGAAAGCGGAACCCCCGCCGAGACCCGCGCCGCACTCAACCAGTGGATCCGCACCAGCTGCGCGTACGAAGCCGTCGTGGACTTCGACCGCGTCCTCGCCGACCCGCTGAACCCCGAACAACTGCTCCCCGCCTACTCCAGCAAGGACGGACTCCACCCCAACGACGCCGGCTACCGAGCAATGGCCGACGCCGTGAACCTGAATTCCCTGTAGCTCTTTCACCGAGTCGCCGCTCTTACCACGCGCCACCGGACCACCGGACCACCGGACCGCCGACCAAAGGACATCATCCCCATGACCACCGCTCCTGAGCACTACGACCGGATGCTCGCCGCGCACTACACCTGGATGCTCGGCAGCGACATCCACGCGGTCGCCCGTGAGCAGGCCGAACTCATTCGGGGGCTGGGAGTACGGCCCGTGGCGGACGGGGACGCAGCCATCGACCTCGGGTCCGGGCCCGGCCCGCAGACCCTGGCTCTGGCACACCTGGGCTTCTCCACCGTCACCGCCGTGGACCTCAGCCAGGCGCTACTCGATGAAGTCGTCGGGCATGCCGAGACCGCCGGCGTCGCGGGCGCCGTACGCACCGTGCGCGCTGATCTCCTGGATGCCCTCCCCCACGTGACAGAATCAGGCACTGCAGCCGCGATCGTGTGCATGGGCGACACCCTGACCCACCTGTCCCGCCCTGCCGACGTCCGCACCCTCCTGGACGGCGTGGCGCATGCCCTGCGTCCCGGTGGACACGTCGTGCTGACCTTCCGCGACCTCACCGGGGAGCTGCACGGCGATGACCGGTTCTTCCCCGTACGGTCCACCGAGGACCAACTCCTCACCTGCTTCCTGGAGTACGTCGACGACGACACGGTCATGGTCCACGACTTACTCCACACCCGCTCGGAGGGAAAGTGGCGTCTCCAGGTCGGCAGCTACCCCAAACTGCGGCTGGCCGCGGACTGGCTGAGCGGCGAAGCCCGGCGCGCCGGCCTGCATGTCCGGCACGCTGCAGCGGGCCCCCGAGGCATGCGGGTTTTCCACGCGATCAAACCGAATCGGTGAATCACGGCACCGCCGTGGGGTCCTATGCACGGGTCGTGCCACGCCGAAGGCACCGATGACGGCCGGTCGGCGAGTCCGCCGCCGCGTGGTGACCAGGACGCTCCCTGGCGACGGCTACGCCTTCCGGGGCAGTAGACATACTCCTGGTATTCGCGTGTCCATGGCGAGAAACGAACCGCCCCCTGCCCATTCGATGCTGCGGTGACTGCCCAGGGCCACCGACGATGCTCCAAGACCCACTTGCCCTGCGAAGTTCCCGACGGGCCTCGGCCATGTACGTCACAGCTCACCGCCGGCGGAGCCATGACGAACGGGCAAGCCTGACGGCTTGTGAGAGGAGTGCGAACCACACTGGGCCGGACACGCGTACAACTCGTCCCGCAAGCGTGACGCTTCCGCGAACGCTTTCCCCGGAGCGGCTTCGGCCACCAGATCACCCTTACGGCCTTCGTTCTGATCGGTGCACCTTGGTCGGAGCGCATGATCAGACGAAGGCCGCCTCAGCGTCAGGAGAATGCCCAGGTCAGCGACCCGGTTCGAGTCATTTTCCACGCCGGACCCCAAATGGCAGGGTCAGGCTCCCTCGGGGGTGATCAGGCAGAAGGGATGGCCGACGGGGTCCGCGTAGACGCGGTATCCGATCGGCTTGTCCGAACCATCCAGCAGCGTCGCACCGAGGGCGAGCACCTGGGCCTCAGCCGTATCGAGGTCCGTGACCATCACGTCGATGTGCATTTGCTGAGGACGCGCGGGATCCGTCCATCGCGGCGCGCGAAAGTCGTCCACCCGCTGGAAGAGGACCACCGGGGTGCCCGCCGCGTTCTGGAGCACGACGAAGTCGCCGGTGTCGGCCTGCCGTGAGAGCGACAGCAGCTTCTCGTAGAAACCGGCGAGTTCATCCGGGTCGGGGCAGTCGATGACAACGGTGTACAGGTGTCCGATCATCCGGCTCACTCTGCCACTGGCCCGCGAGCGGGCCAAACAGCAGGGGCCCAGCCCAAGGTTTAAGAAGAAGCTTGGCCTCAGGGCTTCAGCGGCTCGAACTCGCCGTCCCGGAAGGTGAAGACGGTCGGCTCGGCGGCGAACTCCTCCCGGAGGTGCCCGCAGTAGCCGGGCCGGCGACATGGGGCGCGATCAGGTCCATGACGGTGTACACGTCACCGATCATGTCGTCGAGCCAGAGGTTGCGGCTGAACGGTCCCCACGCGTGGCGTTCCTCGCCGGCCGCCGAGAAGCCGCGGGACTGGCGTCGCAGGGACGCCCGATCTCCTCCCGGCAGGCGGCTGTCGGGGTCCGGGGAGAGTACCGGATACGCGTCCTCCTCCGCGTCGAGCTCCGCCGGCCAGGCCGAGGTGCCATCGCAGCGCCGCCAGCAGCGTGTCGGGCGTGTCGTCCCGGAGGAAGCAGGCGAAGACGACTTCGTAGTGGAGGCTCATGGGGCCGGTTCTGCCCGCCGCGGCTGACACACCTCCGGCGGGTACCCGCTGAAGCGGCGTATCCGGGAGCCCTGCGGCGGACGGATCAGCCGGCCGCAGCGGACAGGATGACGTCCACGAGCCGGTCCGCGGCGTCCGGCCTCCCGTACGCCCTGGCCCGCTCCGCCATCGCCGCCCGCCGTCCGGGATCGGTCAGCAGCGGGCCGAGCGCATCGCCGAGGGCCTGGGCCGTGACATCGCCGAGCAGGGCGACGGCCGCTCCCGCGTCGGCCAGGTGCCGGGCGTTGTGCGCCTGCTCGTTCCCCGCCGACGTGGCGAGCGGCACGAACACGGCCGGCTTCCCGAGCGCGGTCAGCTCCGCCATCGTGCCGGCCCCGCTGCGCGACAGCACCACGTCGGCCAGCGCGAGCACGTCGGGCAGCTCCGGCCCGACGAAACCGGTCAGGTGGTACCGCCCGGCGAGGACGGGGTCCAGGGCTGCGGCGGCGTCGCGGAGTTCGGCCACGTTCGCCGGGCCGCACTGGTGGATCACGTTCGCGTGGCTCAGCAGCCAGGGCAGCACGTCCCGGACGACCCCGTTGATCTGCTGCGCGCCCTGCGCCCCGCCGGTGACGTACACCGTCGGCAGCCGCCGGTCGAACCCGTACAGGGCCAGCGCCTGAACCGCCTTGTCCGGGTGACCGGTCAGCACCTCCGGCCGCACCGGGTTCCCCGTGACGACCGCCCGGTCCCGTACCTCGGCGGGCAGCAGGGCCAGCGACGAGTCGGAGGACACGGCGATCCGCGTCGCCGAACCCGCCAGCTTCCGGTTGGCCAGACCCAGCCGGACCGTCTGCTCGTGCAGGACCAGCGGACGCCTGCACAGCCGTGCGGCGAGCCCGGCCGGCACGGCGACGTACCCGCCCGTCGCGAGCACGACGTCCGGCTGGAACTCGGACACGATCGACCGCGCCTGCGCCACACCGAGCGGCACCCGCGCCATGTCCTTCACGTTCGCGGCGGACAGCATCTTGAGGGGATTCGACGAGCGGCGGATCTTTCCCGTCGCCACCGTCTTGAACGCGATCCCCTCCGCCGGAGCGACCCGCGCCTCAAGGCCGTCCGCGGTACCGATCCACAGGACGTCCAGCGTGCCGCCCGCCGCCGCGAGGCGGCCCTGCAGGGTACGGACCGCCGTCAGGGCCGGATAGGTGTGACCGCCGGTCCCCCCGCCTGTCACGAGCAGCCGGAAGGAACGCGGGAGCGAAGGAGTATCCACCCGGGCAACCCTACTGTCTGATGACCGACGACGGCGCGGGGCGGCATGCCGATGTCGTACGTGCGGTGGTTCAGCCTGTCCGCGAGCCGGAGGAGGGCGATGGCCCGCCCCGTGTCCTTCACGTAGGTGAGGTCGAGCCCGTCCTCGGCGACAGACGCCGCACGCCCCACTCCTGCGCCGCCTGGGCGATGTTCAGCAGTCCGCCGAGCGCCCCTGCCGGGTCGCCTCGACCGGTGCGTCGGGGACGGCAGGATGGGACGTGTCCCTCCTTCTGGCGGTCCTGGTCACCCAAGGGCGCCTAGTTGGTTCGCAGCTCTCCGAGCGGGTTGGGGTCTTCCGCCAGCGCGGTGGCCGCCGCCTTCCAGCCGGTGTCCTCGGAGTGGAGGGCGCTGCGCAGGAAGGCCGTGGTGAGTCGCTGGATCAGCGCGACGCGTGCCGGGCTCTCGTCGGTGGTCTCGGCGGCCTCGTACCCGGCGATGCCGCCGAGCGAGTGCTCGGCCCCGAACAGCGTGAGCAGGCTCTTGCCCGCCGGGCTGTGGGTGTAGGCGTCCGTGAACCAGTCCGGTCCGCGGGTGGACAGCGCGGAGTCGTCGTGGTCCCCGGCGACGATGAGGGCCGGTGTGGTCATGGTGCCGAAGGACGGCCTCATGAAGGGGAGGTGCTCGGCGGCGAAGGGGGTCAGGTCGTCGCCCAGACCGGGTACCGCGAGCAGCACGCCCGCCGTGACGCGGGGGTCGGACATGTCCTCGCCGGGGACACCGTCGGTGTCGAGGACGCGTGCGCCCAGCAGTGTGCTCGCCGTCTGGGCGCCCCACGAGTGGCCGGCCACGGCGATGCGGTCGCGGTCGAGGCGCCCGGCGAGGCCGGGCAGGGCGGCTTCCAGGGTGTCGAGTCCGTCCAGTACGCGCCCCAGGTCGTCGATGCGGAGGCGCCAGATCCGTGCCGTACGGGGGTCCTCGGCGGGGAGGCCGAGCGTTCTGGAGTCGAGGTGGGTGGGCTGCAGGACCACGAAGCCGTGGGCGGCCCAGAAGTCCGCCAGCGGGGCATAGCCGTTCATCGACGAGCCGTGGCCGTGCGAGAGGACGATGACGGGCAGATCGCCGCCTGTGGCGGGGGCGGAGACGCGGACCTGGAGGTCCTCGCCGCGGCCGGGAGCGGGCAGAACGACCGGCTTCGCGGATGTCACCGTGGTGGGCGCGCCTGCGGCCTGCGCGTTCGCGGTCTTCTGCGCGTTCGCGGTCTTCGATTCGGGCATGGAAGTGCCTTTCGCTCAGTGCTTTCGCGGTCGGTCCTGGTCCGGCGGGGCGCGGGATCGCGGACGGCGACGTGGTCAACCGCCCCCGGTTCTGCCATCATGAATGAAACGGAACCTTGTTCCGTTAACGATACGGAACACGGTTCCGCTTTGCAAGAGCGGTTGCGGAAGGTTCGGAAGGAGTACCGCGGTGAACGACAGCGGCCAGAGCCCGGGAAGCTCAGCCAACTCCAAGCGCAAGGACGCCCGGCGCAACCAGCAGACTTTGCTGGACGCGGCCGCCGCGGTGTTCGTGACCTCGGGCGTGGAAGCGCCGGTACGTGACATCGCGGCCCGGGCCGGTGTCGGGATCGGCACGATCTACCGCCACTTCCCCACCCGGGCGGACCTCGTCATCGCCGTCTTCCGCCACCAGGTCGACGCCTGCGCCGAGGCCGGCCCGGCCCTGCTGACGAGCAGCCCGACACCCCATGCCGCGCTGGGGCGGTGGGTCGACCTCTTCGTCGACTTCCTGGTCACCAAGCACGGCCTCGCCGCGGCGATGCAGGGGGAGAGCACCGGCTTCGAGTCGCTGCACGCCTACTTCCTCGAACGCCTCGTGCCGGCGTGTGCCCAGCTCCTCGACGCTGCCGCCGCCTCCGGTGAGATCCGCTCCGACCTCGACGCGTACCAGCTCATGCGCGGCATCGGAAACCTCTGCATCGGCGCCGAGAGCGACCCCCGCTACGACGCCCGCCGACTGGTCGCAGTCCTCGTCGCGGGACTACGCCAGCCGAACTGACCGCGACCGCCGGACCGGTCCGCCGACGCGCCCTACCCGGCACGGCCACGAACCGCGGGTCGGCCGTGGCACGCCGAGGCCCTGGAAGTGCTGGCTGCCCTGCTGGCCGAGGAAGGCCGCACCGGCGAGAGCCGCCGCGCAACTCTGCGTGCCGCTCTGCATGTTCGCCGTCCGCGCGTACGGCTTGCATGGAGGGTCGAGCAGCGCGGTCAGGTAGCGGTGCGCCGCGTCGCTCCGCTCCGCCGGGCTGCCGCCGTGGACCTGCACGGCGTACGAGACAGGGCGTCGGTGGCCGCAGCGGTGACCGGCGCCAGCGAGGCGTCGGTCACCTGGGCCACCACCGTGCGGAACAGGAAGCTCTCGAGGAGCGCCTCCGGCGTGGCGAAGTGACGGTAGACGGCGCCGACACCGAGTCCGGCGCGGCGGGCGACGTCGTTGAGGCGGCAACGGGGCGCAGCCCACCGCACGGGCCTACGCCTCCCGCACCGCCGCGGAGGCACTGGTCGTAGAGGTCTGCCATGGCGAGTCGCCCCTCGTGCACGGCCCTGAGTTCGGTCGCCGGGACGAGTTCGGCCTGCCCGCGCAGGCGCTTCTCGATGTAGCGGACGTGCAGCGACGGTGACGGCCGTCGGTTACCACGACGGACCACCCTGATCACCGGCACCGGCACCGGCACCGGCACCGGCACCGGCACCGAGCCACCCGGACCAGTTCTTCGAGGTCGTGCGCACCCCGCAGGCGGCCGGCGGTACCAGGCCCGCCTCCCCCGGCGACCTCGTCGACACCGCGCCGGCCGCCCTCGACCGCAGGAACCCGCCGCCGAGCGCAGTCGCGGGGCGCATGAACCGGGTGACGGCCTGCCGGTGAACCACCGGCGTCCAGCGGCCGTCACCGCAGCTGAGGCCGCTGGGCCGCGAGGGCGTTCGGGCTGTCGGGCGGAGCGGTTACCCTGCTGTGCACCGTTCGTGATCACCTTGGAGGAACACCCGTGCCCGAACCGCATCCCGGGAACCGTCCCACCCTGGAGGCCGTCGCGGCGCTCGCCGGGGTGTCCCGGGCCACCGCCTCCCGCGTGGTCAACGGCGGAGACGGCGTCCGTGCGCATTTGGTGGAGAGGGTGCGCGAGGCGATCCGGGACCTGGGGTACGTCCCCAACCCCGCGGCCCGCACCCTCGTCACCCGCCGCACCGGAGCGGTCGCGGTGATCATCGCAGAGCCGGAGGTCCGGATATTCTCGGACCCCTTCTTCTCACACCAGGTGCGCGGCATCAGCAAGGAGTTGACCGCCCACGACGCCCAACTGGTCCTGCTGCTGGTGGAGGACCGGGGCGACTACGACCGCATCGAGCGCTACCTGGCCGGCGGCCACGTCGACGGGGCACTCGCCTTCTCCCTGCACACCGACGATCCGCTGCCCGCCATCACCCGGCGCATCGGCCTGCCCACGGTCTACGGCGGCCGCCCCGGCTGGACCGCCGGGCCCGGGGAGAACGAGGGCGTGGCCTATGTCGACGCGGACAACCGCGGGGGCGCGCGGGACGCCGTACGGTACCTGCTGGCGCAGGGCCGGCGGCGGATCGCGCACATCGCCGGTCCGCTCGACCAGACCTCGGCGGCCGACCGGCTGAGCGGTTACCGGGACGTGCTCCCGGGCGACGCCCCCGATCTGTTCGCCGAAGGGGACTTCACCCCGGCGGGCGGGGCCCGCGCGATGGCCGAACTGCTGGACCGCGACCCCGGGATCGATGCCGTCTTCGCCGGGAACGACCTGATGGCCACCGGCGCGCTACGGGTGCTGCGGGAGCGGGGCCGGACGGTTCCGCAGGAGGTGGCGCTGGTGGGCTTCGACGACGCCGAGTCCGTGGCGGAGGGCACCGACCCGCCGCTGACCACCGTGCGCCAGGACATCGAGGGGATGGGGCGCATGATGGCGCAGCTGTTGATGCGCACCCTGGACGGGAGTCCGGAGGAGCGGGCTGCGGTCGGTCCGGTGATCACCGCGACGTCGCTGGTCCGGCGCGCGTCGGCCTGACGCGCCCCACCGGCCTGACGCGGCACCGGCCTGACACCGCCCGCCGCGGACGGGCCCCCGCGGGCCGAGCCCGTCGACACGGCCGCCGGGGCCCGCGTGACAGCGGGTCCCGGCGGCCGGGCCGAGCGGAGGGACGTCCGGGATCAGCGGCGCACGGGGCACTGCTTCCAGGAGAAGTGGTAGATGCTGTTGATGCCGCCGTCCGTCGAGTCGAGGGCCATGAAGCTGGTCTGCGACGGGTCGGAGGTGCCCACTTCGGCACGCAGTTCGGTGTTGATGTTGAAGTTGCGCTGTTCGCCGCAGGGCGCGAACACCAGGGCTTCGATGCCCGTGGTGTCGGTCGCCTGCCAGTTGTCCTCGTAGTGGCCGTTGAACTTGTGGGTGCGCTGGGCGGTCTGGCTCATGCCCTGGAAGTAGTAACTGGCCTTCTGGGTGCCGATCGCGCCTTCCTGCAGGCTGCCGAAGCCCCGGTAGTCGACTTTCGCCACGGCGTAGGTGTAGCCCTGGGGGACGTGCACCTGGAGGGAGAGGAGACAGTTCTTGCGGCCTTCGGTGGCGGGGACGCCCCCGCCGGCCTGGGCCAGGTACTCGCTGTAGGTGACGGTGAAGGCCGAGTTGTCCGGCGCCACCGCGACGGCGGCGCTGCCTGGGCGGCAGCCCGATCCGTTGACGGAGGCGACGTCCACGGTCACCTGGTCGGTGGGCGCCGAGGGGGAGGCCCCGGCCGTGGGGGTCAGCGTGACGAGCGTTGCGGTCACGGCGGCTGCGGTGAATCCGGTACGGAGCGAGTTGATCACACCGTCATGGATAGCCCTCGGCGGCGGCGTCGGAGGGCCGACGGGTACGCGGTCTCACCTCGATGGCCGAAACGATTCACCGCAGAAACGATCAATCAGCCCATACCGGTCTGCCGAACGGCCGCAGGTGGCGCGGAGCACCGAGTCGCACCGGCCATCAAGTCCCGCTTGTCCTAATATCGGCGAGATCCTTCAGGCCCTGCGGTGAGGAGACCCATGTCCCGCGTACGACGGTCCGCCACCCGGGCGGCGCTGGCGCTCGCCACCGTCCTGGCCGTCACGGCGACGGGACACGCACCCGTGTTCGCCGCGCTCCGGCACACCGGCGACGAGGCCGCCGTGCTCGGCGAGGAGCACGCCCGGGCGCACGCCCGACTGCGCCAGGCGGCCAAGGGCACCCAGGGCTATCCGCAGTCGAAGCGCACGGCGAGCCTGGCCTCGCTGGAGGAGTCCCAGCGCAGGGCCAACGCCGGTTTGGACGCGGCGCGGTTCGGCCGCTTCACGGAGTTCTTCCCCTCGCCCGACTTCGGTGTCCACGTGGCCCAGCTGCCGACGGGCAAGGTGCTGCTCTTCTCCTTCGAGCGGGTGGAGGCCGATCCCACCAAGGAGACCGGCCCGACGAACACGGTGGGGCGGACGAACGCCGGCCGGGCCTACCTCTGGGACCCCGCCAAGGGCACCGGCGTCCGGGCCTTCAAGAACGTGCCGCCGCCGGTGGTGCTGATGCCCGACGGCACCTACGCCCCGCGCCGGGCGCCGTTCTTCTGCGCCGGGCACTCCTACCTCCCCAACGGCATGGTCGGGGTCTTCGGCGGCAACGTCGGCGGCAAGGGGGGCAGCGGCGCCAAGCTGTCCTTCGTGTTCGACCCGTGGACCGAGACCTGGTTCCGCAACCGCGACATGGCCGTCGGCCGCTGGTACCCCTCCGTCGTGACCGGGGCGGACGGCCGGCAGATCATCATGTCCGGGCAGTCCGAGCGCGGCACGGGCACCCCCACGCCGGTCGTGGAGCGCTTCCCCGCGCTGGGGCGCCCCGTCCCCTGGCGCCCGTTCGACATCCCGGTGGGCGTCCCCGCGGAGCGGCTCCGCTCCGCGGCCCCCTTCCGCAACGACTATCCGCACCTCTTCTCACTGCGGGACGGGATGATCTACGGACTCGGCCGCGACGCCGACCAGCAGTGGCTGTTCGATCCGGTCAAGGACGTGCGCACCGACCTGCCCCGGCGGCCCGCCGACTTCCGGGGCTACGGTTCGGCCGTGCCGCTGCCGGCCGGCTTCCGCGGCCCGGACTCCGTCCTGGTGCTCGGCGGCGACCCGCGCGATCCGCTCACGTACCGGCTGTCCGGCGGCCGCTGGAGCATCGAGGAGCCGAGGGCCTTCGGCCGCACCCAGGACGGCACCCTGATCCTGCCGGACGGCACGCTGCTCACGGTGAACGGCGCCCTGGACACCCGGAACTACGGCAACGGACCCTTCAACCCGAAGGCCGATCTGAAGTACCGGCAGATCGAACTGCGCGACGCGCGCGGCCACTGGACGCTGGGGCCGGCCCAGCGGCTGCCCCGCGGCTACCACTCCAACGCCCTGGTCCTGCCGGACGGGCGGATGATGGTCACCGGCGACGAACTCCAGCAGATCGCCAACGACCCCGACATCAAGGACGGGATGGACGGCAGCATCGAGCTGTACGAGCCCGCCTACCTGCACCGGGGCGCACGCCCGGCGCTCGACCGGGCGCCGGCGGGCGAGCTCGGCCACGACACGGCCTTCCAGGTCACGAGCTCGACGGCGAAGGACGTCAAGCGCGCCGTGCTGCTGGCGCCGACCACCGTCACGCACTCGGTGAACACCAGTCAGCGCCACCTGGACCTCCGGATCACCGGTGTGCAGGGCTCCACGATCGGGCTCCGGACCCCGCCGAGCGCGGCCGACGCCCCGCCCGGGTACTACATGCTCTTCCTGCTCGACGCGAAGGGCGTGCCCAGCACGGCGAAGTGGGTGAAGCTGGGCGTGCGCCCGCGGTCGCGCTGAGCGATCACGGCCCCGGCGGCGGTGCGATCACGGCCCCGGCAGTGGCGGTTCGACCTTCGCCAGCCAGGTGGTCAGGAGCTGCTCCAGCTGCGCGGCCTCCTGCGGCGCCAGGCCGTCCAGGAGGCTCCGCTCGTTGCGCATGTGCTCGGCGAAGGCCTGGTCGATCAGGTCCCGTCCGGCCGGCGTGAGCGCGACCACCCGGCCCCGGCCGTCGGCGGCCGAGCGGCGGCGGGTGACCAGCCCGTCGCGTTCGAGCCGGTCGATCCGCTTGCTCATGGCACCCGTCGTCACCATGGTGTGCGCGGCGAGCTCTCCGGGGGCCCGCTCGAACGGCTCCCCCGCCCGGCGCAGGGCGGCCAGGACGTCGAACTCGCCCTCGCCGAGGCCGTACTTGCGGTAGACGAGGGCGAGGCGGTCGGTCAGGAGCAGGCCGAGCCGGTGCAGCCGCCCGATCACGCCCTGGGGACTGACGTCGACGTCGGGCCGTTCACGGGCCCACTCGTCCTGGATGCGGGCCACGTGGTCCTTGGACTGGGGTTTCACGGGAACAGCATAACGTTAGCTTCCATGGAAGGTATTGTATCTTCCATGGAAGACAATCTGCGGTGGTCACTGGTCACGGCGATGGCCCCGGTGGCATGGGGCACGACCTATTTCGTCACCCGCACGTTCCTGCCCGACGGCCACCCGCTCTACGGGGGTGTCATCCGGGCCCTGCCGGCCGGGCTGCTGCTGCTCGCGGCGGGCCGGCGGCTGCCCAGCGGCAGCTGGTGGTGGCGCGCGCCGCTGCTCGGCGTCCTCAACATGGGCGGCTTCTTCGCGCTGGTGTACCTGGCCGCGCAGCGGCTGCCGACCAGCGTGGCTTCGACCGTCATGGCGACGGCGCCGCTGGTGATGATGCTGTTCGCCTGGGCACTGCTGGCCGAACGGCCGGGCCCGCGACACCTGGCCGGAGCGGTTGTCGGGGTCGGCGGCGTCTGCCTGATGCTGCTGACCCCGGGCGCACCCCTCGACCTCCTCGGCGTGCTCGCCTCGGGCGCCGCCATGGGGATGGCCTCGCTGGGCTACGTACTGGCCAAGCGGTGGGGCGCCGGGGTGGACGTGCTCTCGTCGACGGCCTGGCAGCTGCTGGGCGGCGGGCTGCTCCTGCTCCCCCTCGCGGTCACCGTGGAGGGGGCCCCGCCGCACCTGGACGGCCCCGCGCTGGCCGGCTTCGGCTACGTGACCGTGGTGGCGACCGCGGTGGCCTTCGCCGCCTGGTTCGCGGGGCTGCGGCACCTGCCCGCCGGGGCCGTCGGGCTGCTCGGCCTGCTCAATCCGGTGACGGGCGTCCTGCTGGGTACGGCCGTCTCCGGGGAGTCCCTCGACCCGCCGCAGGTCTGCGGCCTGGCGCTCGCGCTGACCGGGGTGTTGCTGGGACGCCCGGCGGCGCCGCGCCCGCGGCCGGGAGCTCCGGGGCGGGCGCGGGCCGAGGCCCCGGGGACTACCCGCTGAAGGTGTCCGCCACCGGAGCGGGACCGAAGCGGACCACCGCCGCGCGCCCGGCCGTACGCAGGATCAGGTCGGGCCCGCCCGTCAGCAGGGCGGCGTCGTACGGAGCCAGCTCCGCGAGACAGCCGGGCGCGGGCCCGGGGCCGGAGCCGGAGCCCGCGTCACCGGACCGGTGCAGCACGGCCGGCCCGTCGAGGGCCACGGCCAGCAGGGTCTCCCCCGGCAGCACGGCGAGCGCGAGCGCGCCCCGTACGACGGCGGTCTCCACCCGGGTCTCGCTCCGCCGGTACATCACGTTGAAGTTGACCACCGGACCGTCGAGGAGCCGGCAGTCCGTCGGCTCGTCCCCGGCGAAGTCACGCGGCGCGAACCGCTCGTCCACGAGGTGGCGGACGCCGGCCACCGCGAGGTCCATGCCCGCACCCTCGGCCAGGGTGAGGGTGCGGTCGACCCCGGGGAAAGAGGAGAAGGGCCCGTCGGCGGCGACCTCCGCGAAGCTCACCCGCCAGGCGAAGTCCCCGGTGCCGGCGCCCTCGCGCCGTGCGGCGATCTCGCGGGTGACTCCCCCGCCGTTCTTCCACGGGGTCGCGCCGCGGTCGGCCGCCCGCAGGAGGCGGAGCCCGTCGCCGCCGCTCACGCGGTCGGCCCGGTCAGCCGAGCGGCCAGTTCCCCGGCGTCGGCGAGGAACCACGCCTGGCGCCCGCGGTTGCACTCGCGGACGAAGTCGCGCAGCGCCGAACTCGATGCCGTGTGGCGGGAGATGTCGCCGAGGACGACGATGCCGACCCGGTACTGGGCGAACTTCTGGATGATCTCCCCGGCGACCCGGGTCCTCAGCCGGAAGAACCCGTCGTCGAACCGTTCGGCGGGGATGACGACCCACTGCGCGCCCTGGTAGGAGGCGTCGCCGATGCAGTCGAGGGCGTCGCGTTCGCCCGCGATGACCTCGCCCTCGGCCGCGCACATCAGGACGGGTACGTCATTGATCGTCTGCAGGGTGCTCATGGAGGTCGAGGCTAGTTCGGGAACGCCGACGACGTCGACGCGATTCAGGCAACGCGTTTCAGGCGACGCGTTTCAGGCGCGCTTCTCCATCGAGGGGCGCAGGCGGCCCAGCAGGGCGTACAGCGTCGCGCTCTCGGCCTCGTCGAGGGTGTCGAGCGCGCCGTGCATGTCCTGCATCTCCTCGCGGACCCGGCGGATGACCTCGCGGCCCGCGTCCGTGGCGACGACGTTCTTGACGCGCCGGTCGGCGGGGTCCGGCTCCCGGCGCACCAGCTCGCGGGCCTCCAGGCGGTCGACGATGCCGGTCACGTTCGAGGCGTCGCACACCAGCAGGGTGGCGAGGCCGCGCATGGGCACGGGGCCGTCGAGCTGGGCGAGGACCCTCGCCTGGGTGGAGGTGAGGCCGTGCTGGGCGGCGGCGGCCGCGAACTCGCGCCATTGGGCGGTGCCGATGGCCGCGAGCAGTTCCAGCAGCTGGAGCTTGGTGGGGGTGTGCGTGGCGGTGTCGCTCATACCTGGAGCGTACTCAGGATGTTTGACATTATCAATTGTTTACTTGACCACCTTAACTATCGAGGTCTACCGTCAGTCGAGTTACTTGATGAAGTCAAACATCTGCGTTCCGAAGCTCTTCAGCTCCGAAACACGAAGAAGGTCCCGCCAGCCATGAGCACCCCCTCCCCCGCCACCCCGGCCTCCGGGCCCCGGAACGAGACGGTCATCGTCTTCGCCCTGAGCCTCGCCGCCATGGTCGTGTCGATGATGCAGACCCTGCCGGTCCCGATCCTGGGACTCATCCGCGACGATCTCGGCACCTCGACCGCGAACGTGAGCTGGGTGACCACTGCCACCCTGCTGTCGGCGGCCGTCTTCACCCCGCTCCTGGGCCGGTTCGGCGACCAGCACGGCAAGAAGCCCACCCTGGTGGCCGTGCTCGGCGTCATGGTGGTCGGCTCCGTCATCGCGGCGCTGGCGTCCTCACTGCCCCTGCTGATCCTCGGCCGGGTGCTCCAGGGTGCCGCCACCGCGATCTTCCCGCTGGCCCTCTCGGTCCTGCGCGAAGAGGTCCGTCCGCAGAAGCTGCCGGGAGCGATGGCGCTGGTCAGCGGCACGCTCGCGTTCGGCAGCGGCCTCGCGCTCGTCGCGACCGGGCTGCTCACCTCCGGGTCGGACGCGGACTACCGCAACGCCTTCTGGATGGCGACCGGCTTCGCCCTGCTCGCCCTGCTCGCGGTCGTCTTCCTGGTGCCCGCGCCCCGCCACAAGACCGGCGGGCGTACCGACTTCCTCGGCGCGCTGACCCTCGGCCTCGCCCTGCTGCTGCTCCTGCTGCCGATCTCCCAGGGCCACGAGTGGGGCTGGACCTCCGGCCGTACGCTGGGCAGCTTCGCCGGCGCCGCCGTCATGACCGCGGTCTGGGTGCTCGTCGAGCGCAAGGTCCGCGAGCCGCTCGTCGACATGAAAATGTTCGTCCACCGCCCGGTCCTCATGGCCAACCTGGCGGGCGTCCTCGTCGGCTTCGGGATGTTCGCGAACTTCCTGGGCGTCTCGTACCTCGTCCAGATGCCCGAAGCGCTCACCGGCTACGGCTTCGACGCGTCGATCCTGCGCGCCTCCGTGCAGTTCCTGCTGCCCGGCGCCATCGTCTCGCTGCTCGCCTCGCCCGTGGGCGGCCAGATCGTGCGCCACCGCGGTCCGCGCGTGGCGCTGGGGCTGGCCGCCGCGCTCGGCGCGGCCGGCTTCGCGTGGCTCGTCCTGGACCACCAGCACAGCATCTCGGTGATCGGCGCCGGACTGGTCGTCGGCGCGGCCGTCAGCTTCGGCTACGCGGCCATGCCCGCCGTGATCATGTCCAGCGTCCCGCACCACCAGAGCGGCATCGCCAACGGCATCAACTCGATCTCCCGCTCCACGGGCAGTGCGATCGGCAGCGCCGTCGTCACCACGATTCTGGCCTCGAAGACCATCGAGCACCTGCCCGTGGGCGTGCCCCCGCTGCCCGCCGAGTCCGGCTTCACCCTCACCTTCGGGATCGGGGCCGTGGCCTTCGCGCTGGTCGCGGTGATCAGCTGGATCGGCCTGCGGGGCGGACACCGCACCGTGGTGGTGTCCGCGCAGACCGGGGCGGCCGAGCAGACCGCGAAGTCCGACACGGTCGAGGGAGCCAAGGAGGCCGAGGCCGACGAGCAGCCGCAGGTCGCCGAAGCCGCCCGCTGACCCATCCCCTCCGCCGGCCCGGCGGTCCCCCTGCCGCGTGTCGTTCACGGCGGGGGGACCGCCGGGCCTTGCATGGTGGGTACATGAAGGCAACGGACGTCATCGCCGACGGGTTCGGACGCATCGGGGAGATCGTGCACGAGGTCGTGGACGGGGTCCCTGCGGAGACGCTCAACGCGCGCGTGGACCCGGCGGCGAACTCGATCACCTGGCTGGTCTGGCACCTGACCCGCATCCAGGACGACCACGTCGCCGACGCGGCCGGCACCGAGCAGGTGTGGGACTCGCAGGGGTGGTCGGACCGGTTCGCGCTGCCGCTGCCCGTCGGGGCGACCGGGTACGGGCACTCGCCGCGGGACGTCTACACCGTCCGGGTCGACTCGGGCGAGCTGCTGCTGGGGTACTTCGACGCGGTGCACGAGCGGACCGCGCGCTATGTCCGGGGGCTCGCCGCCGCAGATCTGGACCGGGTGGTCGACGAGCGCTGGGACCCGCCGGTCACCCTCGGGGTGCGCCTGGTCAGCGTGGTCTCCGATGACCTCCAGCACGCGGGGCAGGCGGCCTTCGTACGGGGCGTACTGGAGCGGACCCTGGGCTCCTGACGACCGCCCTGGCGCCCGGCCCGCCCCTCCGGCGCCGCCCCGGCCGGCCCTGTCCCGTTGCCCGGACGGCGCCGTGCGGCCACGGCCGCCGGTGGGGCCGGGACCCCGTCCGGGTCCCGGCCCCCTCTCGCTACGCCCCGCTCGCGTCGAGCATGTCCTCGCGCTCGACGATCTTCACGCGCTCGCGGCCCTGGGGCTCGCCGAGGGCCTTCTCGGCCGCGTCCAGCCGGTGCCAGCCCTCCCACGTGGTGAAGCGGACGCTGCGCTCGGCGAGGAAGGCCTCGACGGCCTCCGGCGCGGGCGTGACCGGCGCGCTCAGGCGGCCCTCCGCGTGGTCGGCGAGCAGGTTCGCGACGGTCTCGTTCGCGTCGCCCTTGGTGTGGCCGATCAGGCCGACGGGACCGCGCCGGATCCAGCCGGTGACGTACGTCGACTGCAGGTGGGCGCCGGCTTCGATCACGCGGCCGCCCTCGTCCGGGACGGTGCCGGAGTCGACGTCCCAGGGGAGCTTGGGCAGCTCGTCGGAGAGGTAGCCGACGGCCCGGTAGACGGACTGGACGTCCCAGTCGGTGAACCGGCCGGTGCCCTTGACGTTGCCGGTGCCGTCGAGCTCGGTGCGCTCGGTCCGCAGGCCGACCACGCGGCCGTCCTCGCCGAGCACCTCCACGGGCGACTCGAAGAAGTGCAGGAACAGTTTGTGCGGGCGCTCGCCGATGTCGCGGATCGCCCAGTTCTCCAGGGTCTTGGCGACCATGTCGGCCTGCTTGTTGGCGCGGCGGGTGGCTATGGAGCCCTCGTCGTAGTCGATGTCCTCGGGGTTGACGATGACCTCGATGTTGGGCGAGTGGTCCAGCTCCCGGAGCTCCATCGGGCTGAACTTGGCCTGCGCGGGACCGCGACGCCCGAAGACGTGCACCTCGAGCGCCTTGTTGGCCTTGAGGCCGTCGTAGACGTTCGCCGGGATCTCGGTCGACAGCAGCTCGTCGGCCGTCTTCGCGAGGATCCGCGCGACGTCGAGGGCGACGTTGCCGACACCGAGCACGGCGACCTTCTCGGCCTCCAGCGGCCAGGTGCGCGGGACGTCCGGGTGGCCGTCGTACCAGGAGACGAAGTCGGCGGCGCCGTAGGAACCGTCGAGGTCGACGCCCGGGATGGTGAGCGCGCGGTCGGCGGTGGCACCGGTGGAGAAGATCACGGCGTCGTAGAAGGAGTGCAGCTCGTCGAGGCTGATGTCGTTCGGGTAGTCGACGTTGCCGAAGAGGCGGACCTGCGGCTTGTCGAGCACCTGGTGCAGGGCGGTGATGATGCCCTTGATGCGCGGGTGGTCGGGGGCGACGCCGTACCGGATCAGCCCGAAGGGCGCCGGCATCCGCTCGAAGAGGTCGATGGACACACCGGGCTCGACGGCGGCCTCGGACTTCAGCAGCGCGTCGGCGGCATAGATTCCGGCGGGGCCGGCACCGACGATTGCTACCCGCAGAGGGCGAGGCATGGCAGGGGTTCCCTTCGAGCGACGGCAGGGTGGATCAAGGGGAACCCTAAACGAAGGTAAGCCTAACCCAGCACCCGGTCTCGCTTTATGACCTCATAATTAAATCTTATGACCCCTCCAAGCTACCCTTGGGGGCGAGGTGAACTCGCTGGTCAGTGGACCCGCCAGCTGACAGACTGAAACGGCTTGATCACCCCAGGAGGACGAATGGCTGACGAAACAGACACCCCGCAGGCCCCGGAGGACGAGTCCCCGGCCGATGCGGCCAAGCGCAAGTTCCGGGAGGCCCTGGAGCGCAACGCGGCGAACGCCCAGTCCCAGCAGGCGCACCAGAGCCGGGCGAAGGTCCAGGGCGCCAGCAGCGGCCCCGGCGGCAAGAACAAGAAGGTCCGCCGCAAGACCGGCTGACCCTCGCACCCGAGGAGCTCAGTCTCGCCGCCGCGGCGGCGGGACCGGGCGACTCCGCCCGCCATTGGGCCACCCGGGTGAGGGAGGATAACTCCTGGCACTGTCGACAGTTGATCAGCTCGTCCCGCCGAGGGCAGCTATCTCATGCGACAGTGCGACAGAAGGATCCCCCACATGTTCAAGAAGTTCATGGCCACCGCCGCCGTCACCGCCTCCGTGCTCGGCGCGGGTGCCGCACTCGCCTCCCCGGCCATGGCCATCGGCAACGACGAGGGGGTCACCACCGTCAACGGCAACGACGCCGCGCAGATCTACGGCAACCAGGAGACCCACGGCAAGATGAGCCCGCAGCTCAGCGCCGTCCAGGGCTCCCTGAACAAGCTCTGCATCGGCCTGCCGGCCAAGGTCAATGCCCAGTCCCTGTTCGCGGTCATCGCCAACATCGGCGTCCAGGACGTCAACGTCCTGTCGAACCCGCAGAACCAGCAGTGCGCCGAGAACTCCACCCAGGCGAAGGGTGACGAGTCGGCCTCGCACATCCTCAGCAACATCCCGATCCTCTCCGGCAACGTCTCCGCCGGCAGCTGATCGACCCGGCCTCGCGCCGGTGTCACGCGTCACGCGTGACACCGGCGCGTTTCACTTGGTCTAGACCTTGACAGGTACAGACCACCTTCGCTTCAGTGGGCGCAGTTGCCCCCCACGGCAATTCCCCCCACTGAAGGAGCAGTTGCGTGATTCGTACGCTTCGCCGCCGTGCCCTCTCCCTGGCCGCCGCCGCGGCCGTCACGGTCGGCCTCGCCATCGCCCTCCCCTCCTCCCCCGCCTCTGCGGCGGCTCCCTGCGCCGGAGCCTGGACCTCGTCCGCCGTCTACACGAACGGCATGAGCGCCTCGTACGCCGGACACAACTGGCAGGCCAAGTGGTGGACCCAGGGCGAGACGCCCGGCACCACCGGGCAGTGGGGCGTCTGGTCGGACCAGGGCTCCTGCGGTGGCGGGGGCCAGGACCCCGACCCGGGCAACCCGTCCGGATTCGTGGTCTCCGAGGCCCAGTTCAACCAGATGTTCCCGAACCGGAACCCCTTCTACACGTACAACGGCCTGGTCGCGGCGCTGTCCGCCTACCCCGGATTCGCCAACACCGGGGACGACACCGTGAAGCGGCGCGAGGCCGCGGCCTTCCTCGCGAACGTCTCGCACGAGACGGGCGGACTCGTGTACATCGTCGAGCAGAACACCGCCAACTACCCCCACTACTGCGACACGAGCCAGCCGTACGGCTGTCCGGCGGGGCAGGCGGCGTACTACGGCCGCGGCCCCATCCAGCTCAGCTGGAACTTCAACTACAAGGCGGCCGGTGACGCGCTGGGCATCAACCTCCTCGCCAACCCGTACCTCGTGGAGCAGGACCCGGCCGTCGCCATGAAGACGGCGCTCTGGTACTGGAACACCCAGAACGGCCCGGGCACGATGACCGCGCACGCCGCCATGGTGAACGGCTCGGGCTTCGGCGAGACCATCCGCTCCATCAACGGGTCCCTGGAGTGCAACGGCGGCAACCCGGCCCAGGTCCAGAGCCGCATCGCGAAGTACCAGAGCTTCACCCAGCTGCTGGGGGTGACCCCGGGCAACAACCTCGGCTGCTGATCCGCTGATCCCGCGGTGCGGTCAGAGGGTGCGCAGGGCGGTCGCGAGCTGGGCCCGCGAGCGGACGTCGAGCTTCTGGTAGATGCGGGTCAGCCGGGCCTCCACCGTCTTGACGCTGAGGAACAGCTTGGCCGCAGCCTCCTGGTTGCTGGCGCCCTGGCTGACCAGCAGGGCCAGCCGCGACTCGGCCTCGGTCAGCACCGCGGCCGCCTGCACCTGCGCACCGCCTCCCTCGCCGGGAGCCGGCTCCCTGGCGAGCTCGGTCCAGGGGGCCGCCCCGGCCAGGCCGAACACCTCGGCCGCCGCCCGCAGCGCCGCGCGGGCGGGGGCCCGGCGGCGCCGACGGCGCTCCACCCGGGCGAGGGCGAGCAGCGTACGGCCCCGCTCCAGAGGCAGTTGCAGGTCGGCGAAGCGCCGCGCCGTGGTCTCCAGCAGGTGGACCGCCTCATCGGCCTCCCCCTGGGCCGACAGGCACAGGCCCCGGGCCCGGTCGAGCGCGGCGACCACCCCGGTGCGGCCGAGGCCCAGGGCGTCCGCACCGACGCGATCGAGGAGTTCGGCGGCCTCGCCGGGCGCGTCCGCGGCGATCAGCGCCTCGGCCAGCTCACCGTGCCAGCGCAGGACCGAGGGGTCCACCACCTGCTGGGCGGCCTCCAGCGCGGCGACGCGGCGCAGGGTGGCGACCGCCTTCGCCGCCTCTCCGGTGGCCAGCTCGACCAGGCCGAGCGCGTGCAGGCTGCGCGAGAGGAAGACCTGGTCCTGCTCCTCCTGTGAGGCCTGGATGCCGCGCCGGGCGTAGCCGGCGGCGCGCGCGAAGCTGCCGCCCATGGCCTCGGCCATCGCGGCGACGTACCAGGCGGGCCCGGGTGACAGGCCCGCCTCGATGGTCAGCTCCAGGGCCCGGCGGGCGTGGGCGGAGGCGGCCTCGCAGCGGCCGCTGCGCAGCTCCACCTCGGTGAGGCTGCGCAGGACCTCGAAGACGTCCTCGGCGGAGCCGGTGCGCTGGACGGCCGGGAGCAGGACCATCAGCTGCCGCCGGGCGTCGGCGAGGCGGTCGTCGAAGAAGGCGTGCCGGACGGCGAGGTACTGCGGGGCGTTGCGCATGCCGAGCGGCACCTCGGGCGCGGGCAGGGCCAGAGCCTCGGCCAGGATCTCCTCGGCGTCCGTGTCCCCGAGGATGCGGCCCATGCGGGCCCGCACGGTCAGGGCCATGGCCTCGGCGGTCTGGTCGCCGCCGAGCGCGGCGAGCCGGCCGGCCTCGGCCGCCGCGTCGCGGGAGCGGACCGGGTCGCCGTCGCTGAGGTTGTGCTTCCAGGCGATCCGCAGCTGGACGGCGGCCTGGAGCGAGGGGTCCCCGGCCGCCTCGTCCATGGCGTACGCGAAGGTCTCGTCCAGGGCGCCCAGGGCCTGTCCGGCGGCGTCCATCACGGCGAGCCGGGCCCGTACCCGGTCGGCGGGCGAGGCGTCGCGGGCCAGGACGGCCCGAGTGGCGCGGCGCGCGAGGTCGGCCCGGCCGGCCCAGCCGGCGTCCTCGGCGGCGGTGACGAGCCGGGTCAGTTCCTCGCCGGCCAGCCAGGACGGCGTACGTTCGGCGGCGAGCAGGCCGAGTTCGGCGGCGAGGGCCCGCTGGCCCCGGCGGCGGCAGACGGCGGCGGCCTCGGTGATCTCCGCGGCGAGCCACTGGTCCGGGGTGTCCACGGCCAGCGCCCGGTGGCGTACGGCCTGGACGGGGTCGTCGACGGCGGCGGCCAGGGCCGCGTGCCCGGCGGCCCGTTCGGGCCAGCCCGCGTCGGCGGCGAGGGCGGTGAGGAGGGCGCCCGCGGTGAACTCCACGGTGCCGTCCTCCCCCACCCTGACCAGCGCGGCCCGCTCCGCCTCGGCCAGCTCGGCCTCGGCGTCGGGGCGGCCGGCCCGGCGGAGCAGGGAGGTGGTGGGGCGGGCGGCGAGGGCGGCGAGCAGCAGGGTGCGGCGGGCCTGGGCGGGCACCCCGGCGAGGAGCCGGCGGGCCACCTCGCGGGCCTGACCGGAGACGGGCAGCGGGTCGGCGTGGTGGGCGCTGCTGTCGCGGGCCTCGGCGGCTTCGGCGAGGGAGTGGCCGAGGGCGAGGGCGAGGCGCGGGTTGCCGCCGCTGGCCTGGTGGATGCGTCCGGCGAGGCGGGCGGGGAGGCAGTGGCGGACGAGGAGTTCGGCGACCTCGTCGGCGCCGAGCGGGGGGACGCGTATCGCGGGGACGTGGGGGCCGCAGAGGGGCTCGCCGACGGAGGCTCCGCCCTGGACGCATTCGGCGACCAGGACCCGGACGCGGGGCGGGGTGAGGCGCAGTGCGAAACGGAGCAGGTCGGTGCTCTCGGCGTCGAGCCACTGGGCGTTGTCGAGGACGAGCAGGACGGGCTGGCGGGCGGCGAGGCTGCGGAGCACCTCGACGACGGCGAGGCGCAGCGCGATGTGATCGCGTCCGGCGCGGGGGGCGTCGGCCTCTCGGCGCAGCAGGGCGATGGCGGTGCGCTGGGGGCCGGAGAGCTGGTCCAGGGCGGCGCCGGGGACGGAGGCGAGGAGGGCGGCCGCGGACGCTTCGGGTATCCACTGGTCGGCGGCCTCGGGGGCGAGGCGGAGCACGCTCTCGCGGCGGGATTCGGCCGCGGCCGCGACGGCGCGCACGATCTCGGTCTTGCCCGCGCCGGCGGGTCCGGTGAGCAGTGCCCGGCCGTGCGTGGTCAGCGCATGGTCGACCGCCTTGATGAGTTCACCGTGTCCGACACTCGTGTCAGCGTTCCCCGTCGCCGCCACCACGCACAGCCACCAGCCTTCCAGTACCCAGCTCCTGTGCCTTTCCTGTGAGAGGCGAGAATACGAGGTCGGACGGCAGGTGGGCCCGGATTGTGACGCAGAATTCAGTCACTCGGCACGGAAAACCCGGCGGACCTGCCGATACGCGTGGTATCGGCAGGCCCGGGGATTCCTTTGGTCCGTACTATCGGCCCGTCAGGCCGAGTTGGTGCGGACTCCCAGTGAAGGGGATGCGACTCAGAACGCGAGGTTCCAGGAGTCGATCTTGCCGGTGTCGCCGCCGGCGTTGTCGTTCACACGGAGCTTCCAGGTGCCGTTCGCGACCTCGGAGGAGGCGTTGACGGTGAAGACCTGGTTGATGTTGTCGGTGCTGCCGCCGGCCCGGTTGTGGAGCGTGTAGACGGTGCCGTCCGGAGCCACCAGGTCGACCTTGAGGTCGCCGATGTAGGTGTGGACGATGTTCACGCCGACCTTGAGGGTGGCCGGGGCGTTGCCGGTCACACCGCTGACGGTGATCGGGCTCTCCACGGTGGTGTTGTCACCGATGGTGACGTCCGTGCCGTTCTCGAAGCCCGGGGTGGGCGGGGTCGAGGTGACGGCGGCGACGGTCGCGGCGGCGTCGGCGAGACCGGTGCCGCAGCCGCCGGTGCAGGTGCCGGCCAGCGGACGGGCGTTCGTCTTGATCGCCGACTCGATCTGCGCCGGGGTCAGCGCGGAGTTCGCCGACTTCAGCAGGGCGGCGAGGCCCGCGACGTGCGGGGCGGCCATGCTGGTGCCCTGGTAGGGCTTGTAGGTCTCGGCGCCGGGGGTGGTGGTGCCCGCGTTCAGCGTGGAGAGGATGGCGTTCTCGGGGGTGGTGACGGTGCCGGGCGTGTCGGTGGCGCGGCGGGTCTCACCGCCCGGGGCGGCGACGTCGATGATCGCACCGTAGTTGGAGTAGTACGAGCGGTCGCCGGCGCGGTTGGTCGAGGCGACGTTGATCACGTTGTTGCAGCTGGCGGGCGAGAAGTTCGCCGCGTCCGCGTTGCTGTTGCCGGCCGCGACGACCACGGTGGTACCGCGGGCGACGGCGGCGTTGATGGCGTTCTGGTAGCTGGTGCCGCAGGCGCCCGAGCCGCCGAGGCTCATGTTGATGACCTTGGCCGGGGTGGCGTTGGCCGGGACACCGGCCACGGAGCCGCCGGAGGCCCAGGTGATGGCGTCGACGATGTCCGAGGTGGCGCCGCCGCACTTGCCGAGCACGCGGACGGGCTGGATCTTCGCGCCGTACGCGATGCCGGCGACGCCCTTGGAGTTGTTCGTGGCCGCGGCGATGGTGCCCGCGACGTGGGTGCCGTGCCAGGAGGAGTTGCCGGCCTTGGAGCCGAGGCCGCACTCGCCGTCGGTGGCGTTCCAGTCGCCCTGGTCGGCGGGGTTGTTGTCGCGGCCGTTGCCGTCACGGGCGTCGGCGGCGCTGGAGATGAAGTCGTAGCCCGCGACGATGTTCGGGGCGACGTCCGAGTGGGCGACGTAGCCGGTGTCGATCACGGCGACGGTGACGCCGGAGCCGGTGGTCTTGTCCCAGGCGCCGGGAACGTTCATGCCGGCGGTGGGCTCGAAGAGGTCCCACTGCTTGGCGTACTCGGTGTCGTTCGGGGTGACGGCCTGGGCGTAGGCGCGGGAGTCCGGCTCTACATAGGCGACGTCCGGGTCGGCGCGGAACTGGGCCATCACGTCGGCCGCGTCGGCCGGGGCCACGGTCCCGCCGAGGTTGACCAGGGCGGCTCCGGTGCCGAGGCGGCGGTCGAACTTCGCCTTCTTGCCGGCCTTCTTGCCCTTGGCGGCGGCGTCGTCGGCGGCCGCGGTGTTCGAGCTGGCCTCGGTGGCCGAGGACTTGTACCCGACGATGAGGTTCTGGACGGGCGCCGTGGCGGCGACCGTGGCGGCCGGTGCCGCGCCGGGGTTCTCGACGGCCACGGCCACGGAGGCCGCGGCGGTGGCGGAGCCGGCGAGCAGGGTGACGGACATGGCCACCACGGATATGAGCCGGCGTCTGGAAGCGTGCACGTGTTCCCCTTCGCGGGCCGTTTCCGGGCAGGCCGGAGCGGCCGGTCGGTGCAGTGTGGGAGGTTCCGGCGGCCGCGGGGCCGGGAGCGAGTTGGTCGGTCTCGCCCCGGCCGCCGCCGCACGCCACGTCGTCCCGCCGCAACGGCGAGGCAGGGACAACGGCGTTCCCGGCCCTTCCCCGGACGGTGGGGCCTACACGCCATGTGGGGTTGGCGCGTGAACCGCCCCGTCAGGGGAAGGTCGCCGGTGGGCAGACAGTAGGCAACGCGGCGATGAACTCGATACGGGGAAAACCCTTGTCCGCCCCCTGCCGCATCCCCCGGAGGTCCCTCGGCGGCGGGGAGCGGGAGCGCGGAGCTAGTTCGGCGGGAAGAGTTTGCGGTAATAGGTCCAGCTGGTTTCGTTCGGTTCGCTCCACTTTTCCGGGGCGTGGGCGAATTCGGGATGGTGGTCCGCGATGTACGCGCGGGTGCGCTCGGGGACCTGCGTGTACGCGTCGAGTTTGCGGCCGCGGCAGTGGAAGGTGAGGCCGCCGGGGCGCGCGCCCTGTTCCATCCAGGGCAGCCACGGGGACATCCGTGTCCAGGACATCGTCGAGGGGACGCTCGCCGCGTCCGTGGCCAGCGCCGCCCGGGGGGTGAAGAACTGGAAGAGCTCCAGCGCCCGGTAGGTGTCGTCGGCCGACTGGGCCGGGTACTCCTCGACCGGCAGGGGTGAGGGGTAGGCGAGCGGGATCTCCAGGCTGAAGCAGACCTGGTCGCCCAGGTCGGTCACGGGCACCGGGAACGGCCGCCACCGCTGGTTGGCCGGATCGTTCCAGACGTGGACCACCGGCTTGCCCTCCCAGGTGTCCGTGATCTCCCGGGTCCGGGGGTCCAGGTAGAACGCGGCCTCCCTGGAGAGCAGCTGGTAGCCGCCGATCTCCTCGTCCGGGACGAGGCGGGCGACATTGAGCCCTTCGAAGCCGAAGAGGCGCCGGTAGGGCTCGCCCGGGGCCCAGGAGTGGACGTCACCGGTCCACCAGAACGTGACCTCCTCGCCGTCGAGCGAGGCGCGGGTGCGGGCGAATGCTTGCAGGAGTTCGGCGGGTGTCGCGGCTGATGTCATACGGCTCACTGTGCGCGGTCGCGGTCCGGCCGGGCAAGCGGCCCCACGGACAACCGGAGCCCCCTTCAAGGGGCTTGAGGGGCTGGTGGGGGCCGGTGGGGCCGGTGGTCCGGGGCCGGGCGGAGACCGCCATCCGGATGCCAGGTTGACGACGGTCTCGCCACCGGCGACCGTGACCGCCATGGGGAAAGAACGCCGCCTGCTCACACTCGTCATCTGCCTGGTCCTGGGGGGCGGGCTGACCGCCGCGGTGCTGGGTGCCTCGCGAGCGGCCGGTCCGCACGGGGGGACCGTGGCCGGGCGTCCGGCGCCCTCCGACTACGTGGACATACGTGATGTTCCCCGCGTCCCGACCGCCGCTCCCGCCCCGGGTGCCGACGGATCCGCCGGCTCGGTGGTGGTGGACTGCGGCCGCAACGAGCAGGGCCACTACAACGAGGACAACCTGGTGGTCTCGCCGGGCCTGCGGGCCGGCGCCCACCACACGCACGCGTACGTGGGGAACCTGTCCACGGACGCGATGTCGACCGACGCCTCGCTGGACGCGGCCGCCACGAGCTGCGCGGGCGGCGACCGGTCCACGTACTACTGGCCCGTCCTGCGGCGGCTCGACCGGCCGGGCACGCGCCCCCACGAGCACTCGGCGGGGCACGGGAACGCGGGCGAGATCCTGCCGGAGGTCTCGGTCCTGGTGGAGTTCCGCGGCAGCCCGGTGAGCAAGGTGGTGGCGATGCCGCGCTTCCTGCGCGGGATCACGGGCGACGCCGTCGCCTATACGGCGGGCAGTGACGCCGACGTACGGGCCCGCTGGGGGTGTTCCGGCTCCCCCGACCGGCCGACCACCCGCTACCCGCGCTGCCCCGAGGGCGATAGGGTCACCCGCACCCTGGTGTTCCCGAGCTGCTGGAACGGCATCGACACCGCCGGCGCCGGACACCGCTCGCACCTGCGCTTCCCCGGGACGAACGGGGTCTGCCCGCCGGACTTCTTCCCGGTGCCCGAACTGCGCGTCTCGCTCGCCTACGAGGTCCCCGCGGGGGTGCCGGTGGCGATCGACTCCTTCCCCGAGCAGCGGCACAGCCCGAAGACGGACCACGCGATGTTCGTGAACGCGATGACCGACCGGCAGATGGCCGTGGTCGTCGGCTGCCTCAACGAGGGACGCGCCTGCCGGATCTGAGTGACGCAGGTCACGTGAACCGGACGGGCGCCGGTGGCGTGTTCCGACCGCACCACCCAAGCGAGGAAGACGGAGAGGGTGAGATGGCCGGACCACTGTGGCCCCGCACTCGGCGGGGCTCGACCGACGAGGCACTGATCAAGTCGGTGTACGACGAGCACGGTCACGCCCTGCTCGCGTACGCCACCCGGCTGACCGGGGACCGGGCCGCCGCCGAGGACGTCGTCCAGGAGACGCTCATCCGGGCCTGGCGGCATTCCGAAGTCCTGGTCAACGGAAAGGGTTCGGTGCGCGGCTGGCTGCTCACCGTGGCCCGCAACATCATCACCGACCGCTACCGGGCCAAGGCCGCACGGCCCCCGGAGGTCTCCGGGGCCTCGGCCACTCCCCCGGTGGAGGCGGACCACGCCGACGCGGTGGTGGACAGCATGACGGTCCTGGGCGCCCTCGACCAGCTGTCGCCGGAACACCGTGACGTCCTGAAGGAGTTGTACTACCGGCAGCTCAGCGTGGCGGAGGCGGCCGACACCCTCGGCATTCCGGCGGGTACGGTCAAATCCCGTGCGCACTACGCGCTCAAGGCCCTGCGCGACGTCTTCAGGGACCAACGTTCGAGTGACAGCAGCTTCAGAGACGGAAAACGACAGGGCAGGCCGCCCCAGCAGCCCGCCGGACTGCGTGAGGTGGTGGCATGAACCGGCAGCGGCACGAGGAGGAACTGCTCGGCCCGTACGTGCTCGGCGTCCTGGACGCCGAGGAGGTCCGCCGGATCGAGGAACACATGAGCGGATGCGTGCAGTGCCGGGAGGAGTTGGCCGCGTTGCGCGAGATGGAGGCGGCACTGGGTGAGGTGCCCGAGGAGGCGTTCCTCGACGGGCCGCCGCAGGGCGGGGACCTGCTGCTCCAGCGGACCCTGCGGCAGATGCGCGGTGAGCGGGCCGGTGCGCAGCGCCGGCGCGCGGGGCTCGCGGGCCTGGCCGTGGCGGCCTCCCTGGCCGCCGTGTTCTGGGCCGGAACGCAGCTGGGCGGCGATCCCGACGCCATCGCCCTGCCCGCACCGCCGTCCCCGACGGCGCCGGCGGATCCCTCGCCTCCGGCCGCCGGGACCAAGGTGCTCTCCGCGACCGATCCGGGCACGGGCGCGCGGATGACCGTGCGGATGACGCCGGCGGCGAAGTGGGTGCGGTTGCACGCGGCGGTCACGGGAGTGCCGCAGGGCGAGCGGTGCCGGCTGGTCGTGGTCGCCAAGGACGGTACGCGCACCACCGCGGGCGGCTGGGTCGTCGGCGGCCAGGAGAACGGCGAGGGCAAGGGCGCGTCGCTGGACGGTTCGGCGGCGGTGGACCCGGCGAACGTCAAGGCGGTCCTCGTGGAGAACGAGGCGGGCCGGACGTTCGTGTCCGTTCCGGCCTGACCGGGGCCGGGGTCGGTTCCGGCGTGACCGGGGCCGGTCCCGGTGTGACGGGGGCCGGGATGTGACGGAGCCCGGGAGCATATCCAGCTCCCGGGCTCCTGTGTGCCACCCAATTGCGCACACCGGCACGTTTAAGAGTCGCGGATCATTCTTAGATCGACGTGTTCTACCTTTGAACTACCGCGCCACGAAAGAGGCACAGAGGGGACTTGAACCCCCATCCATCGATGATCGTCCACGCTCGGTCGATCCGGTGTTCGGCGGCGAATACTGAGACTGGAGCGAGAATCTGAGATTTACGGGGCCGCCTCTACCGGCTTGGGCCACCCCGGCACGCAATGCCGGGGGAGGGATTCGAACCCCCAACTGACACCCCTGTTCAGCTTCGACATTCAGTTTCAGCTTGCGCTCTCGCGCACCCCCCGCAGATGTGCGGGGGGAGATTTCGGGGCTACCCGAACAGGTAGCCGAACACCGCGTCCCCGACCCGCTGGTCGGTGACCTCGGCGCTGTTGGCCTCCTCGCGGGCGAACTTGACGGCCTGCTGGAGCTTCTCCACGCGGTCGAGCAGCTCGTTGACCCGGCGGGCGGGCAGCGCTCCGGAGAACTTCACGGTCGTCCAGTACCCGACCGGGACGTCCTCGTAGTAGACCTCGACCTGCGCCGGGTG
Organism: Streptomyces sp. NRRL F-2580; assembly: GCF_000720115.1. Classification (GTDB taxonomy): domain Bacteria; phylum Actinomycetota; class Actinomycetes; order Streptomycetales; family Streptomycetaceae; genus Streptomyces. The sequence goes on along the minus strand of NZ_JOIR01000018.1, from coordinate 191,481 downwards.
CTTCTCGGTGGCCTCGGCCTTGACGTGGTTGCGCGGTACCTTCTTGGTGCGGATCGTGCGCACCGGGTCCGTCTTCCAGGAGTCCGTCGACGGGTCGAGGTTCCAGGACTCGGAGGCGTCCAGCACCGGCAGCTTCCGTACGAAGGTGTGCATGTCCGTCAGCTGCTTCTCGAGGAAGAGCAGGTACGGCACGGGCACCTGCGCCAGCAGGACCGTCCCGTCCACGACGACGTCGGCGGCCGCGGTGCGGTTCGCCCAGTCCTTGGTGGCCGTCACGTCGAACAGCCGCGTCAGGGTCCCCGCGGTCGCCCGCAGCACGTCCTCGGCCTTGACCTGCACCCGCGTGGACTCGGGCGGCAGCTGCTCGCCCTCCTCGTCCTTGGGCTGGTAGGTCCGGGAGATGCCGGCCAGCAAGGCGGGCTTCTGGACGTCGTGGTGAGCCTGCGTGAGCTCCTGGAGGGACTTGGACTTGACGCCCTTTTCCACTGCGATGATCTGATTCAGCTTCGGCACGCGATCAAACTAGCAGTCGATTGTCCGATCATTCACTGGGATTTCCGGCACCCCGGCCCTGTCGAGCAGGCGGCGCATGTCCTCGGCGGGGAGCGCCGGGTTGGCCGCGGCCGCACGCGCTGCCGTGGCGGCCTCCGGGTCGGCGTCGGCGAGCAGTTCGCGGATCCGGATGACGGGGAGCCGGGGGTGCCGGGCGGCGTCCGCGCGCGTCTGCGGGTTCCGGCTGAGCCGGTCCAGGAGCTCCGGCTCCAGCCCGGGGTCGCGCAGGGCCAGGCGCCGGCGCACGGGGTCCGGGGAGTCGCCGAAGCGCGCGGCGAGCCCGGCGGCGGGGAAGCCCGGCCGGGTGACGAGCATGCCCACGGCGCGGTGGGTGCCGTGCAGGTAGAGGTCGAGGAGCAGCTCGGGCGGCGGCGCCGGATGGAACTCGGCGAGCAGCAGGCGTACGGCGAAGTCCTCGTCGTGGGCGAGCAGTTCGACCGCGTCGGACGGCAGACCGCGGCAGACCGCGGCGCTGCGCCGCAGCCAGGTGTGCGAGGACCGGGCGCACTCCCGCAGGAAGGCGGCGTCGTCGCGGCGCTCCCACACCCAGTCGAGGGTGGGCAGCCGGTCCTCGGCGTCGACCGTGAAGTCGATGGCGACGCGCTCGGGCTCGCTCAGTTCGGGGCGGGCGGAGACATGGAGCCGGACCAGCGGGTCCGGGTCGACGGCCAGCCGCGCCACCAGGTCGCGCGGGAGCGAGGGGTTGCCCGCGATCGCCGCGAGCCGTACGCCCTCCGCGATGACGCGTTCGGCGAGTTGCCGGGTGAGCCGGCCCTTCGCCAGGACCTCGCCCACCCGCCACGCCTCCCCCAGCCGGTCGACCAGCCAGGCGGTCCGCTCCTCGTCCTCCTGGCAGACCTGCAGGGCCGCGGCCTGCCGCACGTCCGGGTCCTCGTCGTGGAGCAGCCGCTCCCGGGCCTCCTCCGGGAGCCGGTCCCAGGCGCGGCAGGCCGCCTGCCGGAACAGCGGTTCCCCGTGGTCCGCGAGTCCCGCCAGGACGTGGGCGGGCGTCCCGCCCCACGTGACCAGTTCCTGGCGCACCAGGGCTTTGGGATGCTTCAGCAGCCGCTCGTACGCCCAGTCGGGCAGCGGTGCCACACGCTGCCGGTAGGGCATGGGGCCCATCGCGAGGGTGAGGTGGACCGACGGGTGCGGGTCGTCGACGAGCCGGGCGCGCTGGTCGGGGTCGGCGCCGCCGTTCTCGGCGAAGGCGATCCGGACGCGGCGGTCCGGGTGGACCAGGACGGCCTCGATCACCTCATGCGGAAGAACCTCGCGCCCCGCAACCGCTTGTCGCACCCACTCGTCTTCGTGACCGAGCAGCCGCAGCAGCACGTCCGCCGGTGCGGCCCTGTTCCCCACGAGCCCGTGCAGCAGCCCCGTCCGGCGATCGCCCATGTCCGATTCCCCCGTTGATCCGAAGCGGGCAGCGTAACAAGGAAGCCCACAGCCGGACCGATCATCACATTGCGGTCCATGACATCCTGTGACGTCACAACTCGCCGGACGGAATCGGCGGACGTCCGGGGAATATGGGGAAGGTCGATGAGGCTCTGCTTCCTGGTGGAGGAGCACTACCGCCACGACGGCATGCCGAACGAGGTGATCGGGCAGCTGACGGCGTGGGGGCACCGGGTGGACGTGGTGCGGCCGGGCGGCTCGCTGCTGCGCATGTCCGAGGCCGTGGACACGGGGTCGCACGACGCCTGGGTGCTCAAGACCGTCTCCGGCGGCCCGGGGCTCACCCTGCTCGAAGCCGCGGCGGCGGCCGGGATGACCACCGTCAACGACGCCCGGTCCATCCGGGGCGTACGGGACAAGGCGCTGGCCGCCGCCATCGGGCGCGGCAGCGGGCTGCCGCTGCCGACCACGTACGCGGTGGCCTGTCCCGAACTGCTCAGGGAGGTACCGGCGGCGGAGTACCCGCTCGTCGTCAAGCCGGCCGACGGCAGCTCCGGACGGGCCGTGCGCCTGGTGTCCTCGCCGGAACAGCTGGAGACGATGCTCCCCGTGCTCGCGGGCGAGGGCATGCTGATCGCCCAGCCGTACGTACCCAACTCGGGCACCGACATCAAGGTGTACGGGGTCGGCGGCGAGCTGTTCGCGACCGAGCGCTGCTCCCCGCTGCACCCGGACCCCTCGGTGCGGGAGCGCCGGGTGCCGCTGTCGGCCGAGGTGGCGGCGATCGCCGCGCAGGTCGGGGCGGTCTACGGGCTGGACCTGTACGGGGTGGACGTGCTGCTGGGCCCGGACGGGCCGGTGGTCGTCGACGTGAACGACTTCCCGAGCTTCCGTCAGGTGCCGGACGCGGCGGCGCGGGTGGCCCGGGCGGTGCTGGAGCTGGCGCGGACGGGCGGCGGCCGCCCGGCGCAGTCTCAGGCGACCGCACCGCAGCCCGCGTCCACGGCCCCACCGGCACCCGCGGCGCTGCCGTTCCCGACGCTGCCCGTCTCGATTCCGGCGCAGGTGTCCGCGAGGGCGGGCGAGAGCATATGAGGATCGGCCTGATCACCCCGGACCCCGGGCATCCGCTGCTGGCGGGGGCCGCCGCGCTGCTGGCTGCGGACCATGTCGTCGAAGCGCTCGATCCGACCCCGACCGGGGACGCGCCGGTGCCGGTGCCCCGGCGGCCGGCCGATGTGTACCTGCTCAAGTCGGGTACCCCGCACGCGGTGGGGCTCGCGCGGGAGCTGGAGCAGCGGGGCGCCGCCGTGCTGAACTCCGCGGGGGCCACCGCGCTGTGCCAGGACCGGACGGAGATGGCGGGACTCGCCCTGCGGGCCGGGCTTCCCTTCGCCGCGACCCGTACCGTCGGCTCCTTCTCGGAGTGGGCGTGCGGGTCCCCCCTCGCCGCGCCGGTGGTGGTCAAGAGCCGGCACAACCGCAAGGGCGACCTTGTCGCCCGCGCCGACGACACCGCGGAGCTGCGCGAGTTGGCGCGGGCTTGGCCCCGGGAGCCGGTCGTGGTGCAGGAGTACGCGCCCAACAGCGGCTGGGACCACAAACTGTGGGCCATCGGGGAGCAGGTCTTCGCGGCCCGGCGCCGCTCCGAGCTCTCCCCCGGCGGGCGGGGCCCCGACCTGCCGCTGTCCCCGGAGGAACTGCCGTCCGGATGGGCCGGTCTGGTGCGCGAGGTGGGTGCGGTGTTCGCGCTGGACGTCTTCGGTGTGGACATCATCGACACCGGCGGCGGCACGCCGCTGATCGTCGACATCAACGCCTTCCCGGGCGTCCGCGGCCAGTCCGAAGCCCCGGCAGCCCTCGCGTCCTTGACCCTGCGCCGAGCGGCGGACCGCCCTTCGCCCTGGGCGCCCGCATGGCGTTCATGAGGGCGGACCGCCGCAACAGGAAGCGGCGCCCGTAGCCGGGACAGGGGCTTGACCTCAAGTGAGGTTCAGGTTGGAGGCTTCTTCGTGTGCCGCTGGCCGTACGGCAGCGCAGCACTTCACACGTTGGAGGAAGTCTCATGTCGAGCAGCGTCGTTCCGAACTCCCGCCCCGCCGTTCCCACCGCACCCTCGGTTCGTCGTTCCGGCCTGGCCTGGTGGAAGGTGCTGGTCGCCGGCGCGGTCGGCGCGGCCGTGGTCAATCTGATCGTTCTTGCCGTCGCCAAGCTGGCCGGTGCCTCGCTCGTCGTCGTCGACGCGGGCGAAGAGCACGCGATCACGGTCGGGGGCGTCATCGGGGCCTCCGTCGTCCCGTTGGTCGTCGGGACGGGCGCCGCCCTCTTGCTGGCCCTGTGGAAGCCGGTCTTCCTGCGGATCGCGCCGTTCGTGGGCGGCGGGCTGGCGCTGTTGTCGGTCACCGGCCCGCTGTCGTCCGGCGCCGACGGCGGCACGGTCGCGGCCCTGGCCCTCATGCACATCACCCTCGGCGTGGCCGTCGTCACCGCCCTGGAGCTCCACCGCCGTCGGCGTTGAGCCCGCCTTCTCGGTCCGCCCCGAACGGCGCCCTGAACCTCGCGGCTCCGGTTCGGAGCGGACGCGCGCGGCCGGACGGGGGAATGCGCGGGGTGCGGCGGCCCCGGGGCGGTGTCGTGGCGGGGGGCGCGGGTGGGCGCGGTGAGGATCGGGGGATGGGCGTCGTCCTGCCGGTCCTCTTCGCGCTGTTCGCGGCGCTCAGCAACGCGCTCGCCACCGTGCTCCAGCGGCGGGCGGCGCTCACCGTGCCGCAGAGCGACGGCTTCCGCTTCGGCCTGGTCCTCGACCTGCTGCGGCGGCCGGTGTGGGTCGGCGGGATCCTGGCCGTGATCGCCGCCGGGGTCGGGCAGGCCGTCGCGCTGGCCACGGGTGCGCTCTCCCTGGTACAGCCGCTGTTCGTGCTGGAGCTGCCGCTGGCCCTGCTGATCGCCTCGCTGGTGGCGCGTCAGCGGCTGCCGGGGGCGTTGTGGCTGGCCGTGGCGGGGGTGGTGGCGGGGCTCGGGATCGCGCTGGTGGCCGCCTCGCCCCAGGGCAACCGTACGGACGTGCCGGCCGCGCGCTGGGCGGTGGCCCTGACGGCCTGCGCGGTCGTCGTGGCCCTGCTGGCCGTGGCCGGACTGCGCCGCCCGCCCGGCCGCGCGCGGGCCGGCTGCCTCGGTGCGGCCACCGCCGTCTGCTACGCGCTCACCGCCGCCCTGATGAAGTCCTCGGTGCACGTCCTCGACGACGCCGGCCTCGGCGCGTTCCTGACCTCCTGGGAGACGTACGCATTCGGCGCGAGCGGGATCTGCGCCCTGCTGTTGCTCGAACACGCCATGCAGGGCGGGCCGCTGGTCGCCTCGCAGCCCGCGCTGACCCTCGGCGACGCGAGCATCAGCATCGCGCTGGGCGTGGTGCTCTACGAGGAACACCTGCGGTCGGGCTGGTGGTTGCTCCCCCAGCTGCTGGGCATCGCCCTGATCGGCACGGGGGTGCTGGCCCTCGCCCGGGCCGGGGACGGCGCGCCCTGACGACGGGTAGCGTGCCGGTCAGTCGAGCGGAGGGCGGGAGCCATGCGAGCGGTGGTCTTCGAACGGTACGGCGAGCAGGCCGAGGTCAGGGACCTGCCGGAGCCGCGGCCGGCGGCGGGCGGGGTGGTGGTGCGGGTGGAGGCCACCGGACTGTGCCGCAGCGACTGGCACGGGTGGATGGGGCACGACCCGGACATCGTGCTGCCGCACGTGCCCGGGCACGAACTGGCGGGCGCGGTCGAGGCGGTGGGGGCCGGAGTCTCGAACTGGCGGGTCGGCGACCGCGTCACGGCGCCGTTCGTGTGCGCGTGCGGCAGCTGCGCCGACTGCGCGGCGGGCGACCACCAGGTCTGCGCGCGGCAGACGCAGCCCGGGTTCACCCACTGGGGGTCATTCGCCGAGTACGTGGCCCTGGACCATGCCGACGTGAACCTGGTGGCGGTGCCCGAGGAACTCTCGTACGCCACGGCGGCCGGGCTCGGCTGCCGGTTCGCGACGGCCTTCCGGGCGGTGGTGGCGCAGGGCAGGGTCGCGGCGGGCGAGTGGGTCAGCGTGTACGGCTGCGGCGGGGTGGGCCTCTCCGCCGTGATGATCGCGGCGGCGGCCGGGGCGCGGGTGGTCGCCGTCGACACGGCGCCGGGGGCGCTGGAGCTGGCACGGAAGTTCGGCGCCGTGCACGGCGTGGACGCCACGGCCTGCGCCGACACCGCGCAGGCGGTGCGGGAGTTGACCGGTGGGGGCGCACACCTCTCGCTCGACGCGCTCGGGTCGCCGGCGACGGCCGCCGCGTCGATCAGCGGCCTGCGCCGCCGGGGCCGGCACGTGCAGGTGGGGCTGCTTCCGGCGGCGGCCGGCGCGGCGGTCCTGCCGATGGACCGGGTGATCGGCTGGGAGCTGGCGGTCCTCGGGAGCCACGGAATGGCGGCGCACGCCTACCCGCCGATGATGGAGCTGGTCCGGGGCGGGGCGCTGCGCCCGGACCTGCTCGTCACCTCGACGATCCCGCTGGACGCGGCCCCGGCGGCGCTGGCCGCGATGGGTACGTCGCCGGGGCGCGGGGTCACGATCATCCTGCCGGGGGCGTCGACGCGTGGCTGAGCTACGATCGCCCGACCCGAACGGACGGACCGTACGGCGAGGGCGGGCGGTGGGCATGGGCTCCGGAAACCGAGTGGCGGGCGCCGTGACCGTGGCGCTGGCGGGCGCCCTGATGCTGGTCGGCTGCTCCGGCGGCGCGGCCGGACCGGACGCCGGGAAGCCCGGCGCTCCGGCCCCGGACTCCACCCCCGCGACCGCCCCGCCGGCTCCCTCCCCCTCGGAGCCGGCGACCGCGCAGCCGTCCGCCCCGGCCGGGGCGCCGACCGCGCAGGCGAGGCCTTCGGCCACGGGCGGACCGGCGCCGAAGCGCACCCCCGCGGGTCCGTCGGAGATCCCGCAGAACCCCAACCGGGGCCCCAACCCGCCGCCGGCGCCCGACCGACCGCCGCCGGCGAGCTGGAAGCCGACGCCCTTCGACCCGAAGGACCCGTCGATCCCGAACTACACGGTGCCGCCGCCCATGCGGTAGCCCACCCCCTAGGGCTGCCCGGGCAGGGGCGCCCGCGCGTACTTGCCCGACAGGAGGTGGCCGGCCCCCGGGGCCACGGCGTCCAGGTCCAGGGCCCGCAGCAGCTGGTGGGCGGTGCAGACCGCCGCGGAGACGACCGGCTTGCCCAGGAGCTGTTCGGCCTCCTCGATGGCGCCCAGGGACGGCATCTGCACGCAGGCGGAGAGCACCACGGCGTCGGCGTCCGAGTACTCCAGCGCCCGCGCGAGCCCCGGCAGCCGGGCCGGGTCGTGGGCGGCGACGTCGAGGTTGTCGGGGATTTCGAGGGCCTCGTAGTCGAGGACCTCGATGCCCTCGTACGTGAGGTAGTCCACGACGGTCCGCGTGAGCGGGCGCATGTAGGGGGCCAGCAGCGCGATCTTCCTGGCGCCGATGGTGTGCAGTCCGTGGACGAGGGCTCCGGCGCTGGTGACGACGGGGGCGGGGGCTCCGTTCTCCACGGTACGAAGGTGCAGGCGCTCCTCGGAGGTGCGGTGGTAGCCGAGGCCCATGCTCATGATGGCGACGAGGCAGGCGTAGCCGAGTACGTCGACCCGGGCGTCGGACAGTTCCGCGGCGCAGCGGTCGGAGTCCGCGTCCATGGCCCTGAGCTGTTCCGGGGTCACGTGGGTCATGCGCATCCGGCTGGAGTGCAAGGTGAAGCGCTCGTCGGGTGCGATGGCCTGGCGGGCCCGGAGGATGGCCGGGACCTCGGTTTCCATGGTGACGTTGGAGCTCGGCACGATCTGGCCGATGCGGTAGGTGCGCGGTGCCACTGGGTGCTCCTCAGCGGGCGTCGACGACGGGGTTGGTCAGGGTGCCGATCAGCTCGACGGTGGCTTCCACCGTGTCGCCGGGGGTGAGGAACTCCGGCGGGACCATGCCGGCGCCGACGCCGGAGGGCGAGCCCGTCGCGATGACGTCGCCGGGTTCCAGGGTCATGCCGGAGCTGATGTCGGCGATGAGGCGGGCGATCGGGAAGAGCATGTGGCGGGTGTTCGACTTCTGCTTGGTGACGCCGTTGACGCGCAGCGAGAGGTCGAGTGCCATGGGGTCGCGGATCTCGTCGCGCGTCACGATGACCGGGCCGAAGGGCGCGTAGGAGTCCTGGCCCTTGGAGAAGAACCACTGGCCGGAGCGGCGCTGGTCGCGGGCGCTGATGTCGTTGATGATGCTGAAGCCGAAGATGTGGTCGTACGCGTCCTCCTCGCTCACCCGGTGGGCGGTGCGGCCGATGACGACGGCGAGTTCGCACTCCCAGTCCAGCTGGGTGGTCAGGTCGGCGTTGTGCAGGATCGGCTGGCCGGGGCCGGTGACGGCGGTTGCGGGCTTGCCGAAGAGGACCGGGCGCGGCGGCAGGTCCTTGTCGGTGTCGAGGCTGCGGCTGGACTCCTCGACGTGCTCGATGTAGTTGAGGCCCACACCGATGATCTTGCCGGGGCGCAGCGGGGCGCGCAGGGTCACGTCCTCCAGCCGGTGGACGGCGCCGGCGAGCGGTCCGGCGGGGTCGGCGGCGAGCAGCTGCCGGGCCGCTTCCTGCGCGGCCGGGCCGGCCTGGACGAAGGACAGCAGGTCGTGCGGGAGCCGCACGCCGGCGTGGTCGGCCAGGACCGCGAGGTCGAGGACGAGGCCGTCGGCCTCGACGCCCAGGCGTTCGGTGGTGTCGTCGGGGCTGTGGGTGAAGGTCAGCAAGCGCATGCGGGGCTCCTCGTGGGTCAGGCGGCGGTGACGGGCTGGTGCCCGGCGTTGTCGGCGTACGCCTCTTCCCGGTGGAAACCGAGCGAGCGCATGACGGGGAAGTCGTTGAAGGAGAAGAGGCAGGCGTCCTCGGTCTGGTCGAGGTTGTGGTGCTCGTGCCAGGCCCAGGAGGGGACGCAGAAGATGTCGCCCTGCTTCCACTCGAAGCGCTGTCCGGCGATCACCGAGACTCCGCGGCCCTTGGCGGCCGTGTAGATCACGGAGCCGGTGTGGCGGTGGGCGAGGGTGGCCTGGCCGGGGCGCAGCAGCTGCATGTGGGCGCCCATGGTGGGCATGACCGGGCCGCCCGTCACCGGGTTGGTGTACTCGGCGATGACCCCGTCGTACGGGGAGCCCTCGCTCGCCTTGGCGAGCCCGCGCAGGGCCTCGTACGTGGACTCCCAGGGGTAGGCGAGCAGCGGCGAGTAGGGCCGGGTCCACTTCTCCACCCCGTACGGCAAGAGGTTCGCTCCGTAGGTCAGGACCGAGGAGTTGATGACCTTCCCCGGGGTCTGGTACAGGTCGGGGTGGACCTCGTAGAACCCGGCGTCCAGGGCGTTGACCAGCGGGATGTCGAGTCCGTCCTGCCAGATGACGGGCCCGTCCTCGGCGTCGTTGCCGTGCTCGTGCCAGGTGCCGTTCGGGGTGATCGCGAAGTCGCGGGGGCCGACCTTCAGCTTCTGCCCGTCGACGATCGTCCAGGCGCCGGTGCCCTCGTGGACGAAGCGCAGGGCGGCGGCCTGGTGGCGGTGGGCGGTCATCGCCTCGCCGGGTCCCATGATCTGCAGGCCGGTGTAGAGGAGTCCCGCGGCGGCGCTGACGTCCTTGCGGCCCGGGTTGACGAGCATGACGACGCGGCGGCCGGCGTCGTCGCCCTTGACGAGGCCGAGGGCCTTGAGGACGTGGGGGCGCAGTTCGTCGTAGTGCCACAGCACGGGCACGGACTTGGGCTGCGGGTACCAGGGCTCGATGTCGTTGGCCACGGTCCACAGGGCGCCGGCGTCGAGGGCGCCGAGCTCTTCGTAGTACGCGGTGAGCTCGGGGGTATCGGACACCCGGGCGCGGCCGAGCATGGTGTCGTCCTGCTCGATGGTCATACGTCCTCCTCAGGGGTGGCGGTGTCGGTGAAGGGGGCCGGGGGCACGGTGAAGGTCACGGGCAGCCGGGGGCGGTTGTCGACTTCGAGGCGGAAGATGTCGAAGCGGTTGTAGTGGCCGGTGATGTCGTGCATCTGCTTCGGCTGGATGCACCGGGCCAGGTCGATCTCGCCGTAGACGATGCCCTCGTCGTCCACGAGGGGTTCGGTGACCGGGCGGCCGTCGGGGCCGAAGATCCCCGACAGGGCGCTGCGGGGACGGGTGAACTGCTTGCGCAGTTCCTCGTCGTCCCCGGCGATCCGGTCGACGATCTCCGGGGAGATCGTCGAGCAGGCGACGACGGAGAAGACCTTGCCCTCGAAGCTGTGGGCGGCGGTGCGGACGGCGATCGCGTCGGCCATGTCGTAGTCGGCGGGGGCGACGGGCAGGGCGATGTAGCAGGAGGCGTGGACGAGTTCGCCCTGCGCGAGAAGGGTGAAGCGGGCCAGGGTGTTGGTGTTCTCGCCGCAGGCGAGCGCGCCGAGGGGGCCGACGGGTGTGTCGTGGACGACGAGTGAGCTGCCGTCGCCGCCGGTCCAGGTGAGCTTCTCGGCCCAGGTCGGCACCAGTTTGCGGTGGACGCCGAGGAGGGCTCCGTCGGGCCCGATGGTCAGCAGGGTGTTGTAGAGGACGCCGAGGCTGTGCGGGGCGCGCTCGTTGACGCCGATGACGAGGACGATGCCGTGCTGGCGGGCCGCCGCGCGCAGGGCGTCGACGTGCGGGCCGGGGATGTCTACGGAGGCCCGCTGGAGCCGCTCGAACCAGGGGGAGCCCTGGACCGGGTTCATCGTCCAGTTCCAGTAGGGGTAGCCCGGGACGAACACCTCGGGGAAGACGACGAGTTCGGCCCCGTTGGCCGCGGCCTCGGCGATCAGGGCGACGGCCTTGTCGACGGTGGCGGCGGGGTCGAGGTAGACGGGTGCGGCCTGGACGGCCGCCGCCGTGAAACGGGGCAGGTTCTCCCTGTCCATGGGCATGGGGACCTCCGGCTATCGGGGGACGGGGGCGGGCGCCGGGGCCGCGGCGCGCGGCAGCCAGCGGCGGTGGGCGGAGGCGGCGGGCTGCCGCAGGAGTTCGAGGCGGGGCGGGATCCGGTCGGTGCGGGCCGACGGGGGCCGGCCGCTGCCCGCCCGCCAGGCGCGGGCCCAGGGCGCGGCCGGGCCCTGGTAGCCCTGGGCCGCGGCGGCGTGCAGGGTCCACAGCGGGTCGTGGATCTGCGCGCGGCCGACGCCGCACAGGTCCGCCCGGCCGGCCAGGATGATCGAGTTCACGTCGTCGTACGTGGAGATCGCGCCGACGGCGATGGTGGGGATGCCCGTGGCGTTGCGGATCAGGTCCGCGTACGGAGTCTGGTAGCTGCGGCCGTAGCGGGGCCGCTCGTGGGAGACGACCTCGCCGGTGGAGACGTCGACGGCGTCGGCGCCCGCCTCGGCGAGCGCGCGGGCGATCGCGACCGCGTCGGCCTCGCTGGTGCCGCCCTCGGCCCAGTCGGCGGCGGAGATCCGCACGAGCAGCGCCTTGCCGGCCGGCCACACCTCCCGTACGGCGCGCAGCACTTCGAGCGGCAGCCGCAGCCGGCCGTCGAGGTCGCCGCCGTACTCGTCGGTCCGCAGGTTGGTCAGCGGGGACAGGAAGCCGGAGAGCAGGTGGCCGTGGCCGTACTGGAGTTCCAGCGCGTCGAAGCCGGCCCGGTCGGCGCGCCGGGCGGCGCTCACGAAGTCCCGTACGAGAGCGTCCATGTCGGCCCGGTCGGCCTCGCGCGGCTCCGGGCTCCGCTCGTCCCAGGCCAGCGGGGAGGCGGCGAACGGCTGCCGGTCGTGCGCGGCCGCGCGGCGTCCGGCGTGCGTGAGCTGGATGCCGAGGCAGGTGTCGGACTGGCCGTGGACGAAGTCGGTGATGCGTCGCCAGGCCGCTTCCTGTTCGTCGTTCCACAGGCCGGGGCAGCCGGGGGTGGCCCGGCCGTCGGCGCTGACGGCCGTCATCCCGGCGAGGACCAGGCCGGCGCCGCCGAGGGCCTGCGTACTGAGGTGGACGAGGTCGAAGTCGCCGGGGACGCCCTCGCGCGCGGTGTGCAGGGCGGTGGGCGGTACGACGACCCGGTTGCGCAGCAGCAGTCCGCCGAGCGGGTAGGGCCGGAACATCGGGGGCACGGTCGAGGAGCGGTTGACCGCGGTGGTGAACTTCTCGTCGCGCACGCGCAGGTTGTCGTAGGTGACGCGGCGGCTGCGGGTCAGGAGGTTGAACGCGAACTGGTGCGGGTCCTGGCCGGTGTAGCGGTCGATGTGCTCGAACCACTCCAGGCTGGCCTGGGCCGCGCGCTGGGTGGACTCCACCACCGGCTTGCGCTCGTCCTCGTACGCGGCGAGCGCGCTCGGCACGTCCGGGTGTTCGTGCAGGCTGGCGGCGAGGACGAGGGCGTCCTCCATCGCGAGCTTGGTGCCGGAGCCGATGGAGAAGTGCGCGGTGTGGGCGGCGTCCCCGAGGAGGACGATGTTCTCGTGGCGCCAGGTGCGGTTGCGGACCGTGGTGAAGCGGAGCCACTTGGAGTTGTTGGGCAGGAGGCGGTGCCCGTCGAGGTGGTCCGCGAGGAGTTCCTCGCAGCGCCGGATGCTGTCCTCGTCGCTGGTGCCCGGCGGGTGGTCGAGGGCGGCGAACTCCTCGAAGCCGGCGCGCCGCCACGCCTCCTCCTCCATCTCCACGATGAAGGTGGAGCGGGTGGCGTCGTACGGGTACGCGTGCACCTGGAGGGTGCCGAAGTCGTGCTCGTCGACGATGAACGTGAAGGCTTCGAAGACCTTGTCCGTACCCAGCCACATGTAGCGGCCGCTGCGTTCGTCGAGGTCGGTGCCGAAGGTGTCGGCGTAGGCGGCGCGGGTGGCCGACCGCACGCCGTCGCACGCCACCACCAGGTCGTACGCCACGGCGAGTTCGGCGGCGGGCGGGGCCTGCGTGCGGTAGCGGACGTCCACGTCCAGCGCGGCGCAGCGCTCCTGGAGGATCCGCAGCAGGTGGCGGCGGCCGAGGGCGGCGAAGCCGTGGCCGCCCGAGGTGAGGGTGGAGCCCCGGTATCGGACGTCGATGTCGGCCCAGCGGGCGAACTCGGCCGACATGGCCGCGTGGATCTCGCGGTCGGCCTGGGCGATGCCGTCGAGGGTCTCGTCGGAGAAGACGACGCCGAAGCCGAAGGTGTCGTCGGGGGCGTTGCGTTCCCAGACGGTGACCTCCCAGTGCGGGGAGAGCTGCTTGGTGAGGGCCGCGAAGTACAGTCCGCCGGGCCCTCCTCCTATGACTGCGACGCGCACGCCGTACCTCCAGGTGAGTGCGCTGACTGCGCGCGGGTGGTGAGTAGTTCGGGTTCCTGCGGCCCCGCCGCGTCCAGCCGTTCCCGTACGTCGGCGGGCCAGGGGGTGGACCCCGTCGCGTGGGCGGCCGAGTGGGCGATGACCATGCGGCCGGTGGCCGCCTCCGCGCCCTGTTCGCCGCGCACGGTGAAGGCGTAGTGCAGGGAGGCCGAACCGACCTTCGTGACCGTCAGCTCGGTGCGTACCGCCTCCCCGAACCAGAGCCGGGCCCGGTAGTCGGCCTCGAAGTGGACCCGGGGCGTGCTGCCGAACAGGTGGGCCAAGCCGAGGCGGTGGAGCAGGACGGCCTCGGCCGCCTCGACCCAGCGCACGACGGTGGAGTGGTGGTAGTGGCCGGCCGCGTCGGTGTCGGTCCACTCGACGCGGCGTTCGACGATGACGCTGGGCGGCGCGGACGGGGCCGGTACCGGTACCGGCTGGGCGCGCGTCGGCTCGGCCGGTGCCGACCGGCCCGGTGTCGCCGGGCCGGGTCTCACCGCGTCGGGTCTCGCCGCGTCGGGTCTCGCCGCGTCGGGTCTCACCGCGTCGGAGAGGGCGCGCTCGCGCAGTGCGCCGCGCCGGAGCTTCCCGGTGCCCGTGCGGGGGAGTTCCGTGACGAATTCGACGGCGCGCGGGTACTTGTACGGGGCGATGGTCTGCTTGACGTGGGCCTGGAGCTCGCGGACGGTCCCCTCGGCGGCCGGGACGCCGGCGCCGAGGACCACGTAGGCCTTGACGACCATGCCGCGCCGTGTGTCCGGGGCCCCGACCACCGCGCATTCCTCCACGTAGGGGTGGGTGGCCAGGGCCTTCTCCACCTCGGGGCCCGCGATGTTGTAGCCCGAGGACACGATCATGTCGTCGCTGCGGGCGACGTACCAGAAGTAGCCCTCCGCATCGCGGATGTAGGTGTCGCCGGTGATGTTCCAGCCGTTCCTGACGTACGAGGCCTGGCGCGCGTCCGCGAGGTAGCGGCAGCCGGTGGGGCCGGTGACCGCCAGCAGACCGGGCTGCCCGTCGGGGACGGGATCGCCCTGCTCGTCGACGACGGCGGCGCGGTAGCCGGGCACCGGGCGGCCGGTGGAACCGGGCCGGATGTCCTCGTCGGCCGCGGAGATGAAGACGTGCAGCATCTCGGTGGCGCCGATGCCGTCGATGATGCGCAGCCCGGTGGCGGCCTGGAACTCGTGCCAGACCGCGGCCGGCAGCGCTTCCCCGGCGGACACGCAGCGGCGCAGCCCGGCCAGCCGGTCCACCGCCCCGCCCTCCATGATCGCGCGGTAGGCCGTGGGTGCGGTGAAGAGCACGGTCACCCCGTGAGCCGCGACGAGCTCGGCCAGTTCCAGCGGGGGCGCCTGCTCGATCAGCAGGGTGGCGGCCCCGACGGAGAGCGGGAAGACCACCAGCCCGCCGAGCCCGAAGGTGAAGGCGAGCGGCGGTGTGCCGGTGAAGACGTCGTCCGGGCGGGGTTTGAGGACGTGCCGGGAGAACGTGTCGGCGTTCGCGAGGACGTCGCGGTGGAAGTGCAGGGTCGCCTTGGGGCGGCCGGTCGTACCGGAGGTGAAGGCGATCAGCGCCACGTCGTCCGCGGCGGTGACCACGGTGGCGAACCGGCCGTCCTTGGCCGCGCAGCGCGCGGTCAGGTCGGTCGGTCCGGGACCGCCGTACGTGAGGACGGGCAGGTCCGGGAAGTCCTGCGCGTCCGCCCCGCCGGGGCGGCGGGCCGGGTCGAGCTCGTCGGCGTAGCGGTGGTCGCACACGGCGAGCAGGGGCCGGCTGATGTCGGTGAGCTCGGCGAGCTCGGACGCGCGCAGCATCGGCATGGTGGTGACGGCGACCCCGCCGGCCTTCAGGACCCCGAACCACGTGGCGACGAGCCACGGGTTGTTGGGGCCGCGCAGCAGGACGCGGTTGCCGGGCACGAGGCCGAAGTCCTCGGTGAGGACCTGGGCGACCTGGTTGGCGCGGTGCTGCAGTTCGCCGTAGGTCCAGCGCTCGGTGGGGGTGAGCAGACAGGGGCGGTCGGGGCCCAGCCGTTCGACGGCCTCGTCGAGCAGGCGCTGGGCACAGTTGAGCCGGTCCGGGTACTCCAACTCCGGGAGGTCGAAGTGGAGTTCGGGCCAGAGAGCGAGGGGCGGCAGCCGGTCACGACAGAAGGAATCGGCATGCGCGGAAGGGGAGAGCTCCATGGGGCGGCACCTCAATCAGGGAGCAGCGGGGAGACGGGTGCAAGATATGTCGAACATTTAGCGTCCGTCAACATCTCGCGATATCCGAGAGCGTGACCCCCGTCGCGGACGACCGCGCAGCAGCTCAGGCCGCGGGTATCCGCACCCGGACCGACTTCCCGAACTCATGCGCCATGACGGAGAGTTCGCCACCCAGCTCGCCCGTCATCAGCTGCACGATCAGCAGCCCGCGCCCGTCCTCGGATTCCGGATCGATCTCGGCGCGCGGAGCCGGCAGCCGCGGCAGCCCCGCACCCCGGTCCGCGACCTCCAGTCGGAGCCAGCCCCCGCCGAGGGCCACCCCGACCCGCATCCGGCCGGCTCCCGCGTGCCGGACGACGTTGCCGACGAGTTCACTGACGGCCAGCAACAGGACGTCGGCCGCGCCGCACGGGACGCGCCAGCCTTCGAGCGTGGCCCGCACCCGGGCCCTGACCTGCGGAACGCTCGCGGCGACGGGGTCGGCGACCCAGTGCACGAAACTCCGGACCGCGGGAGGGGCGGAGGTGGCGGTACTGGTGAGCATGACGTGCTCCCGGAGGGGGAAGGTGGCGCGTCCGCTGGTGTGCCTCGTGCAACTGCTCAAGAAGTCGAACGACCCCTGGGCTTGTAGTCAGCGGAAATGCGTCGCTAGAGTCGTGATTACACGTGTAACAAGCTACGCCGCCCCCGGCGACTCGCGCAAGCATTTCGGACATACGACGCGAAGCCTGCACGCCGCCCCCGCCGGGACCGCCGCATTGGAAGGGCCGCAATGACGCAATCCCCACCCGCCGAGTTCGACATCGCCGACATGACCTGGCCGCCCCCGCCGTACCAGTCACCCGTGCCGCCCGTGACGGGCGCGGACGGCGTGCGCCGCTTCGACGGGATCACGTACGCGACCACCCCGGGCTACCGTCCCCGCCTGCTCGACGTCCAAGTGCCCGCGGGCGAGGGGCCGTTTCCGGCGGTCGTCTGGATCCACGGCGGCGGCTGGCTGGACGGCGACCGCCGCTACCCGCCGCCGACCGTGCCCGCCGCCCTGCTGCACGGGGCGGTACTGGCGGCCGGGCTCGCGCTCGTCTCCATCGACTACCGGCACAGCCTCGAAGCGCCCTTCCCGGCCCAGCTGCACGACGTGAAGGCCGCGATCCGCTACGTCCGCACCTTCGCCGGCACCCTCGGCATCGACCCGGACCGGATCGGCGTCTGGGGCGAGTCCGCGGGCGGCCACCTGGCGGCGCTCGCCGGACTCGTCGGCCCCCACAGCCCCCAGGCCGCGGCACTGGAGGGCACGCACGGCGTCGGCTCCGGCGACACCGGGGTCCTCGCGGTCGTCGACTGGTACGGGGTCTCCGACCTGGTCGCCCTGGCCGCGCACCCGATGCCGGCCATGCCGTCCGGGACGGAGTTCCCCGATCCCTACGAGGCCCTGCTGGGCGCCTCCGTGGCGGAGAACCCGGAGGCGGCCAGGACGGCGAGCCCGGTGACGTACGCCGCGGACTCGACCCCGCCGCCGTTCCTGCTGGTCCACGGGACCCGGGACGGCCTGGTCCCGTACAGCCAGAGCGAGGTCCTCGCCGAGGCCCTGCGGGGTGCCGGGGGCGAGGTCACCCTGCGGCCCGTGGACGGCGCCGACCACATCTTCCTCGGCTCCCCGGACATCACGTCGATCGTCGAGGAGAGCGTGGCCTTCCTGGCCCGGCACCTCGGCGCGGGGGTCTGACGGCCGGTCCCGCGCACGGCGTTCCACCGCGGGGGCGCGGCCCGGCTGCGCCCCCCGCGTTCCCCCGAACCCCCTCCCCCTTCCCCCTCCTTCCAGAGCACAACGGCCACGGGCACTCCCGCGGCCGCGAGAGGCACCGCCATGCCCGGCACTCCGGTCATCACCCCGAACGACAGACCCGACAGACCCGACGGCCCCCGCGCAGCCGCCCGCCGCGCCGCGACCGCATCACCCCCGCGCCGCGACCGCGGAGTCCTCGTCGCGGCCCTCCTGCTCCTGGCGGCCGCCGTGGTCCCGGCCCTCGTGGTCCGCGCCGACGCCACGCATCCGCCCTTCCAGGGGCTGGACGAACGCTGGCTGGTCTGGATGGGCGGCCCCCACGAAGGGCCGTACCTGGCCGCCGCCACGGCCCTGAACTGGTTCGGCGGCCCGCTCGGGGCCGTCCTCCCGCTCACCCTGCTGACCGTCCTGCTCGTCCGCCGGCGCTGGGCCTCGGCCGGTTTCCTGCTCGTCGGCTACCTCGGCGGCAACATGGTCGTCATCCAAGGCTTCAAGCACCTGGTGGACCGGCCGCGTCCGGCCGACCCCCTGGTCCGTGTCGACCACGGCTCCTTCCCGTCCGGCCACGCGGCCACGGCGGCGCTCCTCGTCGTCACCGTCGGCGTGCTCCTGGTCCCGGCCGCCCGGCGCCGGGCCTGGTGGTACGGGGGCGCGGGCTTCACCCTGGCCATGATGTGGAGCCGTACCTGGCTGCACGCGCACTGGCTCACCGACACGGTGGCCGGCGCCGCCTCGGGCGCGGGCGCCGGCCTGCTGGTCTGGTGGCTCTTCCAGCCCGCCCTCGCCCGGGAACGCGTAAGCGGAGCGCGCGGCGGCGCAACCGGGCCGTCCGAACACCGGCCCCTGGCCCTCTAGGGCTTGCTCTCCGGGTCGCGCCGGGAAGGGGTCACGCAGAAGGGGTGCCCGGCCGGGTCGGTGAAGACGCGCCATCGTTGGCCACCCGGCTGGTGCTCCGGCTTGGTCGCGCCCAACTCCAGGAGCAGCGCCTCCGCCTCGTCGAGGTCGTCGACGCCGAAGTCGAGGTGGGCCTGTTGCGGGACGGTGTGGTCCGGCCAGGCCGGCGCTCGGTGACCCTCGACCCGCTGGAAGCCGAGGAAGAGCCCGTCCTCGCCGGTGAGGCCGGCGAAGTCACCGTCGGACGCGGGGTGGGGTTCCAGCCCCGTGGCGCTCTGGTAGAACGCGGCCAGCGCCACGGGGTCGGCGCAGTCGAGCGTGACCGCGGTCAGTTTCAGCCTCGGAGGCACGTCAACTCCCTGATGTCCGGCCCGCGGCCCGGCTGGCGTTCTCGAACTCCCCCGACCGCTCACGAGGTCAGGCGGGGGACCAGAACGGCTTCCACCGCCGGGACCGGCGTCGCCGCCCCCGTCTCGATCAGCTCGTGCACGGCGTCCGCGATCCGTGCCGCCGACGGCAGGTCCAGGCGGATCGTGGTGAGCGCGGGCTGCTGGAGTGCGGAGAGGACCAGGTCGTCGCAGCCGACGAGGGCGACCTCGTCCGGTACGACGATCCCCTCGGCCTGGAGCGCGTGGAGCAGCAGGGCCGCGTACTCGTCGTTGTACGTGAAGACGGCGTCCAGCCCGAGGCTCGGCCAGCGTCGGGCGAGGTCCCTCGCGGACTCCCGCGTGTAGGCCAGTTCCACCGGGGTGACGGTCGCCATGCGCCGGGCCGCCACCGATTCCGCGCCCGCGAGGCGCGGCTGCGCGAGGGTGCCGAGACCCCTCTCCTGGGGCATGACCACGCCGATCCTGGTCCGGCCGCGCTCGATGAGGTGCTCGGCCGCGGCGGCCCCGATGTGGCTGTGGTCGAAGCCGATGGTGTGCACGCCCTCGACGGGGTGGGACGCGAAGGCCAGCAGCCCGCGCACCCCGGCGCGGCCCAGCAGCTCGGCCGCCTGCGGGGTGAAGCGGTCGCCGTCCAGGGCGACGACGGCCGCGGGGCGCAGCTCGGCCCAGGCACGGGCGGCGTCGACGGGGTCGGCGAAGCGGCCCGCGTGGAGCACGGCCGTGTAGCCGAGGTGGTCGAGCTCGCTGTGCAGGTCGTCGACCCAGTCGCTGACGAGGCGGCCGATCGCGGAGATCGACGCGGGCATCAGGACGAGGTTGCTGCGGCCGGCGCGCAGGGACCGGGCGGCGGCGTGCGGTACGTAGCCGAGCTGCCGCGCCGCGTCGAGCACCCGGGCCCGGGTGCTCGCGCTGACCCGGTGGCCCTGGGTGTCGTTGAGGACGAAGGAGACCGTGGCGCGCGACACCCCGGCGAGGCGGGCCACGTCGGCGCTGGTGATCGACGCGGGGACGTGAGTGTCTTTGGCCATGACGTCCCTCGATGCTCCTTGTGCGCGAATTGCTCCTTCCTTCAGGTTACACGAGTTAGGTCAAGGGAGCGGTGGTGTGCGCAGACGTGCGCGCGGGACCGTGCAGGAGGCGGGAGGCTCCCGCCAGGTCGTCGAGCGCGGTGACGACGGAGTCGAAGCGCATCGTCGTGCGCCGGCCGGTGTCGTACGGCTGCCAGTGCGGCAGGTCCGGATGGTTCGGGTCGCCGGTGCGGACGAAGGAGATCCAGGCCCGGTGCATGGCGTACGCGAGGCCGTCGCGGACGGCGGGAGCGAGTCCGGCCAGGAACGGCGCGTGCGCCCACTGGTCGAAGTTGTCGAAGACGAAGGGCAGTTCGAGGCAGTGCGCGGCGCCGAGCCGGCCCTCGTAGGCAGGGGTGGGCAGGTCGAACTGGTACGCCCACACGGGGTGGCCCGCCGCGGCCCTCGCCTCGGCCAGCCGGACGGCGGGGACCCGGAAGAGCTCGTCCGTGATGAGGTCCATCAGCACGTCGGCCGGACGGGCCCCGGGCCGGGCGCGCTCGTACGCCGCGTACACCTCGGCGGCGGCTTCGCTCCCGAAGGTCTCCGCGATCCGGTCGGTCACCTGCTCCCGGGTGGCGGCGGCGTACCCCTCATCGAGGGCGAACCCGAAGTTGGCCTCCTCCCGCGTCCAGCCGATCATGACGTCGATGCCGACGGCGGCTCCGTTCAGCAGCGCCTGCGCCGGGTGGGTCCCGAGGGTGACCCCGTCGATGACCGGCAGGAAGGGCGTCGGCCAGTACCCCCACCGCATGGTCCGCGCGAAGAGCCCGCCGGCCGCCCCGATCAGCTCCTGCCAGGGCAGCGTGCGCAGCTCGGCCAGGTCCTTGGCCCCGGCCAGCTCCAGGTACGCGGCGGTGCGCTCCAGATAGGCGTCCGGGGCGGGCAGGTCCAGGCCGAAGGGCGGGCTCTGCAGGATCACCCGCCGGATCAGCCCCTGGGTCTCGGGGTGTCCGGCGAGGGCGGCGGTGGAGACCGCGCCGCCCGACTGGCCGGCGACCGTGATCAGGTCCGGGTCGCCGCCGAAGGAGGCGATGTTCTCCTTCACCCAGCGCAGGGCGGCGAGCTGGTCGGAGAGCCAGGGATTGCCGCCTTCGCCCTCCTCCCCCTCCTCGCCGGTGTAGAGGTAACCCAGCGGCCCGATGCGGTAGTTGATGCTCACGACGACGAGGTCGCCGTCGCGCGCGAAGGTCTCGCCGGAGTAGCCGGGCAGTGAGCCGGAGCCGGACACGAAGCCGCCGCCGTGGATCCAGACGAGTACCGGACGGCGAGCGCCGTCGGCGGCGGGCGTCCAGACGTTGAGGGTCAGGCAGTCCTCGTCGAACGGCGGCGACCCGTGCCCGCCGAGCACCGGGTCGCCGCCTTCCACGTACATCTGCGGTGCGCTCGGACCGTCGGCGGTGGCGTCCCTCGTGCCGCTCCACCCGGCGTGCGGCCGCGCGGGCCGCCAGCGCAGGTCGCCGACGGGGGGTGCGGCGTAGGGCACGGCCCGGAAGACAGCGACCCCGCGCTCGGTCGCGCCGCGCAGGCGCCCCGCGGGGAGGTCCACCACCGTCGTCTGTTCCTGACCTGGGGAGTGGGGCATGAGCCGTTCCTTCCTGAGTGCGGCGCACCGGATGCGCGATGACAGCGAGATTATGGCGTGAATTTAACGCCCGTCAACACTGCGCAATATATTGAGACGCCCCTTGGGGCTCCTGCTCACATCCACAAGCTGTCCGAGGCCATCCGCTCCGCTTCCACGTCCAGCAAGGGCTCGAAGACCCGCCACAGCACGAGGCAGGCTCCCGCGCCGAGGAGAACCCCGGCGAAGGTGTCGCTGAGCCACTGGGCGTGCAGCCAGGTACGGCTCCCCATCATGGCGAGCACGTAGGACGCCCCGATCACCCACCACCAGCGTCGCGCACGCGGCGGGAACACCACCACCGCGACCACGATCACCAGCGTCACTGCGCTGAACACCTGGCCGGAGGGGTACGAGCCGTCGTTGACCAGGACCCACGGGTGCGGGGGACGCGGGCGGTCGGCCAGCGCCTTGAGCGGCAGGACGAGGAAGACGTTGGTGACGACGGCCGCCGTGAGGACGAACAGCCCCGAGCGCCAGCGCCCGTAGACGCAGAGGCAGCCGATCAGCGCGAGGGGCAGGACGAGACCGAACGGGCCGCCGAGCCGGTCGAGGAAGAGGGCGAACCCACCGAACCCGTCCGATCCGCCGGATCCCTCCGCGGCGGAATCGTTCACCGAGGCGGCCCAGCGGTCGTCGAGCTCCTGGAAGAAGGGCTGCTGATCCACCCGGAGCAGCAGCGCGACCAGGAACGCGAGGAGCAGTAGGCCGACCCCGAGGGCGAGCGCATGGCGCGGCGGGGCGGCGGGGAGGTGATGCCGGGGCGGAGGGGACGGACGGGGCGGGCGGGACGGCGGCACGAGGGAGGGCGAGGGAAACATGGCGAGCCTTTCACGGCCACCTCGCGGCGCGATGGGGACGAGGCGGAGACCAAGGGCCGGGAGCCGGAGGCGGAGACCAAGGGCCGGGAGCCGGAGGCGGAGACCAAGGGCCGGGAGCCGGAGGCGGAGGCCAAGGGCCGGGAGCCGGAGGCGGAGGCCAAGGGCCGGAGGCCGAGAGTCGGGGGCCGGAGGCGGAGGCCAAGGGCCGGAGGCCGAGAGTCGGGGGCCGGAGGCTGGAGCCAGGAGCCGGGACTGCGGGACCATGCGAGCCCCGCGGGATCGACGAGCCCGGCCGGGCGCCGCGGGGTTCCGTCGGACGCGCCGCGTGCGGGTCGGTGGACGACGAAGTCCGTACAGCGGGCACCCACCCAGCGGTGACTGGGCGGTGTCAACGGGCACCTCCCAGCGGTCGCCGGAGAGGGACGCCCTGCCGGGCCGAACGAGCTCGGCGGGGCGGTCCCGGGTCCCCGCCGGCCCGCCGTGCCTGGTGGGCGCGCTCGCCGCGTGAGCCGTACGGGCTGCCGCGTCGCGCAGATACCCGGCCGACGGGTCGTCGCGGTGCGGCACGGAGTATTGCCGATGCGTGACGGCCGCCACAAGTGCAAGAGGGTTTTTCGACACATCAGCCCTGCGAAGTGACTCAACGCGCCGGTTACACGTCATCTCATCGCGGCGCCGCCGTCGGTCACGATCTGCGCAACGACCCGCCGCAGCCTCTGGCGGAGGCTGGAAATGGGTGCTACACAGTCTCCAACGCACTTGGTGACACGTGTAACAACATCAAGTAAACCGCGGTCGTCCGCCCCACCCCCCGTGACACCGCCGCCCGGCCTCCGCTCGCGGGGCGCCCCTCTCCCCACGCACCGCCACCTCCCCGCTCAGTCCCCCGAGGAGTCGTCATGGCCACGCCCGAAGCCGTCGATACACCCGTACCTCCGAAGCCGGAGCCCGCCCTCCAGCGGGGGCTGCTGCCCCTGCTGCTGGTCGCCAACTCCGCGCTGATGGCCGTCTACATGGGTGTCGGCTCCGTCCTGCTCCCCACTCAGATCGCCGAGATCGCCCCCGATGACAAGGTCGCCGTCCTGGGACTGATCGGCGGCATCAGCGCGATCTTCGCCACCGCCTTCAACCCGATCGCCGGGGCCCTCTCCGACCGCAGCGGCCGCCGCAACCCCTGGATCCTGAGCGGCGGCCTGGCCTCGCTCGTCTTCCTGGGCCTGCTCGGCAGCGTGAACACCGCGCTGCTCGTCGGAATCGGCTGGTGCCTGATCCAGGCGACCATGAACATCTACCAGGCCGCGGTCACCGCGATCGTCCCGGACCGGATCCCCGCCGCCCGTCGCGGTACCGCGTCCGCGCTGGTGGGGCTCGGTCTGCCCATCGGCGGCACGGTCGGCGTGCTCGTCGCCTCGAACACCTCCGAGCACCTGCTCACCGGCTATCTGATCCTCGGCGCGATCGTCGCGGTCTCCGCGCTGCTGCTCACCGGATTCTGCCGGGACGTCCCGCGCGCCGAGCTCGCCGTCGAGGCGTCGGCCGCGCCCAAGCGCGCCCAACTGGCCGCCTTCCTCTCGGCCTTGGGCAACCACGACTTCCGCTGGGCCTTCATCGGCCGGGCCCTGATGGTCCTCGGCTACTTCGCCGTCGTCGGGTACCAGCTGTACATCCTCGACGACCACATCACGCTGCCGGCCGGACTCACCCCGCCCGCCGCGATGGCCGTCCTCACCCCGGTGTCGATGGTCGCGATGGCGCTCTCCACCGTGCTCGGGGGGCTGCTGTCCGACCGCCTGGACCGCCGCAAGGTGTTCGTCGGCGTATCGGCCGCCCTCGCCGGACTGGTCATGGTGGTCCCCGTGGTCAGCCCGACCTGGACCGGCATGCTCGTCTTCAGCGCGCTCAACGGCCTCGCCTTCGGCTGCTTCATGGCCGTCGACACCGCACTCGTCACCCTGGTGCTCCCGAGGGCCGAGGACGCCGCCCGCGACATGGGCGTCCTCAACATCGCGAACGCGGGACCGCAGATCATCGCCCCCTTCGTCGCCTCGGCCGTCGTCACCACGCTGGGCGGGTACACCCCGCTCTTCCTGGTCGGCGGAGCCCTCTCCCTGATCGGCGCGCTCGCCATCCTCCCGATCCGCAGCGTGCGCTGACCTCCCTCCTCCGCGCCCACTCCCCCGGGCCCCGGGACCCCGCGAGACCCCCCGGGACTCCTGACCCGTCCCGCGGGACCGGGCCCGGCCTGAACTCCGGCGGGCGCGCGCCGAGGGTCGCGCGCCCGCCGGGCAGCACCGCCTCCGCCCGCCCTCACCTCCCTACGCTCTGAAGGAGCACTCTGTGAGACGCAAGCGAGTCCTGCCGCTGGCCGCCCTGATGCTGTGCACGCCGGCCCTGGCCGGCACGGCACCCGCGGTCGCAGCGCCGCAGACCGCGCCCGCCGCGGAGCCGGCGGCCGCGCCCGCCGGTCCGCTGCGGATCCTGCTCACCAACGACGACGGCTACAACGCGCCCGGCATCCGCAAGGCCTTCGAGCGGCTGACCGCCGCCGGGCACGACGTCACGATCGTCGCCCCGCTCACCAACCAGAGCGGTACCGGCACCAAGATGATGAGCGGTGCCCCTACGATCTCGGTGAAGCACCCCGAGCCGAAGGTCTGGGCCGTCGACGGCACTCCGGGCGACTCCGTCGCCTTCGGACTGGCCGCGGTGTTCGCCGGCGAGGCCCCCGACCTGGTCGTCTCCGGCACCAACTTCGGCCCGAACGTCGCCGGACTGGCCACCCACTCCGGTACGGTCGGCGGCGCCGTCGCCGCTCTGGAGAGCGGCGTGCCGGCCATCGCGCTGAGCACCGGCGGCCTGAGCGCGCCCGATCCGGTCACCACGGTCAACGCCATGGGTCCCACGCTCGATTTCGCGGTCAAGCTGATCGACCGGCTGCGGGTCCGGGCCCGGTCCGGTCCGCTGCTGCCCAAGGGCGTCGGCCTGAACGTCAACCACCCGATCGTCGGCGCGGACGGCAAGGGCACGGCCGCAGGTGTGGCTGCCACCTTCCAGGACCCGCAGAACTTCCTCGAGCCGGACTTCACCGACGCGGGTGACGGCACCTGGAAGGTGGGCGTGAAGGTGGCCCTGAAGCCCGCCGCCAAGGGTGGTGACATCGAGGCGGTGGCCGCCGGCAAGATCGCCGTCAGCCCGATGAACTCCGACTGGAACACCGGACCGGCGGACCACGCCGTGACCTCGGCCCTGATCGCCGGGCTCCGTCCGTAGGACCGCGGACCGGCCGGGGGCGGAGCGCGCCCGACGCTCCGCCCCTGCCTCACGCCACGCCTGCGCTCGCCCCCACGCACGCACCACCCGCATCCCGCACGACTCCAGGAGGACGGATGAAGAGGCCCGGCAACCGGCTGTCTTCGGCAAGACCCCTGCTCGGCACGGCCCTCGCACTGGTGACCCTGCTCGCCTCGGCACTTCCGGCAGCGGCCTCCCCGCCCTCACCGTCGGCATCGGCGGCCGCCGGCTCGCCTCCCCGCCCTGTCGTCGCCGTGGCGCAGGGCGGCCTGCGGGGTCAATCACGGGACGGCGCAGAGGAGTTCCTCGGTGTTCCCTACGCCGCTCCCCCGGTCGGGGAGGCACGGCTGCGGGCGCCTCAGCCTCCCCCGCGGTGGAACGGGGTGCGCGAGGCCGTGCAACAGGCCCCCGCGTGCCTGCAGTTCTCACCGTTCGGTCTGGCCGATCCGCGAGCCGTCAGCGAGGACTGCCTGTATCTGGACGTCTACCGGCCCCGGACCGCCCGCCCCGGAGCCCGGCTCCCGGTGGTCCTCTGGATGCACGGGGGCGCGTACAGCCAGGGGACGGGCTCGCAGTTCGGCGGGCGCACGATGGCCGATCTCACCCAGAGCGTGGTCGTCAGCATCAACTACCGCCTGGGGCAGCTCGGTTATCTGGCGCTGCCCGAGCTGGGCCGGGAGAACGCCCGGCTTTCCGGTTCCTTCGGCCTGATGGACCAGCTCGCCGCGCTCCAGTGGACCCGGCAGAACATCGCGGCGTTCGGCGGGAATCCGGGCAACGTGACGATCTCCGGGCAGTCCGCGGGCAGCGGTTCCGTCTGTGCGCTGCTGGCGGCCCCCTCGGCCGCGGGTCTCTTCCATCGGGCCGTGCTGCAGAGCGGTCCGTGCACCCTGCTGCGTACGCCCGACAGCACGAGCGCCGAGGGGCAGGCACGGTCCTTCGCCGCGCAGGCGGGATGCGCCGTTCCGGCCGAGGTGGCCGCCTGCCTGCGCGCCGCCTCCGGTGCGGCGCTGGTCGAGGCGGCCCGTACGCTGCCCACCCCGGGTCCGGTGTCGGGTGACGGGCTGCTGCCGGTCCCGCCCGCGCAGGCCATCGGAAGCGGCGCGTGGAACAAGGTGCCGGTGCTGATCGGGAGCACGCGCGCCGAGGCCCGTTTCTTCGTCGCGCTGACACAGCCGCACCTGACGGCGGAGCAGTACACCACGCAGGTCCTGGCGGACTACGGGGCCGCGGGTCCCGAGGTGCTCGCCCGCTATCCGGTCGCGGCCCACGGCTCGCCGTACCTAGCGCTGTCGGCCGTCATGACGGACTCGACCTTCGCCTGCCACACGGCGTGGACGGCGCAGCTGTTCGCGTCCCAGGTGCCGACGTACGTCTACGAGTTCGACGACCCGCAGTCGCCCACGCTCGCGGGGGCGCAGGTGCCGGGCCTGGACGAGTCGAACGCGCACAGCGCGGAGCTGGCCTACCTGCACGACTTCACGATGGGCGAGCGCCCGCTGACCCCGGCCCAGGCCGCGCTCGGCACCCGGATGAAGCGCTACTGGGCCGCGTTCGCGCGCCTCGGCGCCCCCGTCGTGTCGGGTCAGACCACGTGGCCGCCGGCCGGCGCCGCCGGTACGGTCCTCACCCTGAACCCGTCGGCGACGCGGACGACGTCGTCCTTCGGCGAGGACCACCAGTGCGCCTTCTGGCGGGCCCGGCCTCCCCGGCCCCTCTGAACGACCGGGACCGACCGGCACCGGCCAGGACCGACCGACACCGACCGAGACCAGCCGGGACCGGGCCGCCCCGCGGGGGAGTTCAGGCGGCCTGGTCCTCGCGGAGCCGGCGGCGGCGCCGGACCAGCGCGTAGCAGGAGCCCGCCAGTGCCACCAGGACGGCCGAAACCGTCAGGAGCCAGGCGGGGATGCCGGGCCCCACGGTGAGCAGTTCGTTGTGGTAGACCGCCCGGCGGTACGGGGTGTCCTTCGCGGTGGCGCGCAGTTCGTGGTCGGCGTCGATGCGGCCCGGCTCCGGGAACTCCTGGTCGATCGCGGTCAGGAACACCGGCTTGCCGCCCGCCAGTTCGGCGATCGGTCCGTCCGTCGGGTGCACGCTGCCCGCGAAGGTCACCTTCGGCCTGGAGCCGCCGATCGGGGAGGCGGGCTCCATGCGGTGGTCGGCCAGCACGTACAGGCCGAGTGACTGGGGTGTCTTCGCCATCCGGGAGAGCCGCATCGGGTAGACCAGCCGGTCGCTGTCGAAGCGGATCTTCAGCGGGTCGAGCTCGCCGCGCAGCGCCTTGCCCTGTTGGCGGGGGGCGAGCCGTACCGCCACGTACTCCCAGTGCTGGTCGACGTACGGCTGGACCTCGGCGGCGAGCCGGTCGGGGAGCTTGAAGCCGTTGGTCTCCAGCCAGGTCTTCAGGGCGTTCGGGTCGGTGGCGGTGAGCCGGGCGACGTCGAAGTCGCCGAGCTGTTCGCGGCCGACGACACCGACGGCCGCGTCGCCGGCGCCCGGGGGTGCGGCGCCGGCGAGGTCGCCCCGGCCGGAGGAGAAGGGCCAGTCGCGGTCGCGGGGCCAGAAGTAGTACCGGGCCTTGGACTCGGGCCGGGTCAGGTCCCGCAGTTCGCCGAACATGTCCCCGTCGCCGAGCTCCACCGTGGCCCGCCCGGGCACCGGCATGATCCAGGCGGCCCGCTGGGCGTCACCGCGGACGGTGAACCGCATGACGATCTGCTCGGTCCGGCCGTCCCAGCGCACGACGGAGGTCTCCCGGTCGACGCCGATCCGGGACTGGCCGTCGGGAACCATGGCCCCGCATCCGCACGCGTACGCGGGGTTGACGAGGGCGCCGAGCTGGGTCACGAGCAGCGCGAGGAGCAAGGCCGGAATTCTTCGTTTCATCCACACGGGGTCTCAGACGAAGGCCCTGGTGATCCGGTTCCGACCCCCCTCGCAGAGCGGTGCGCCCTGGGCTCATACTGTGCCCCATGAGGGGGAGCGAGAAGCGGCAGCATGCTCTGCTGCGCCAGGGCGCCGTGCCGCGCAGTCCACTGGTTCCGGACGCGGTGGAGGCGGAGATCGCCCGGCACGACTGGGAGTCGACGGAGTGCGGCTGCGGCCGTTCGGCGGGCCATCTGGTGGCGGCCGTACGGGACGCCGCCGAGGGACATCCGGCCGCGTTCCACGCGCTGGAGGGCCATGTCTTCTTCGCGGAGAACCTCAAACCGCCCGCTCCGGCGGTGTGCGCCGTGCTGATGGCCGTGTGGTCCGCGCGGCCGCCGCGGCAGGCGACCCGCGAGGCGCTGCTGTGGACGCTGCTGGCCCTGCTGTGCACGGTGGACGACGGCGGCACCCACGAGGCCGGGCTGCACGGTCAGTGCGTGGCCTTCATCCGTACGGGCACCGCCGGCTTCCGCCGCGAACTCGCCGCGGCTCCCGGCTCGGGACCCGCCGCCTACGCGGAGGGCATCCTGGAGATCCTCGGCCTGCCGGCTTCCTAGCGGGTGCCTTGTCTCCAGGTCAGAGCGCTACGGGTGCCGTCTGGCAGGGGTGGTGCGGAGGCTGGGAGGAGATGTGGCCCGGCGTGAGCGGGCGTCCTGCGGACCTTGAGGAGACCGCATGAAGGGCACAACGCATGCAGGCATGGCCAGGACCTCGACCCTCTGGCTCGCGACGGGCGCCGTGACCTGCGGCCTGTTGCTGGCCGCGGGCCCCGGCGCCGCGGCGCAGCAGCCGGCCGGTCTGCGGGCCCCCGCCCCGCCCTGCACCAGCACACAGCTCGCCGCGGACGCGCAGCAGATCCGCGGCAGCCAGGTGCGGGTCACCGTGACCAACGAAGGCCCGGAGGCGTGTTCCCTGAAGGGGTTCCCCACGGTGGCCCTCGCCGGTCAGGGTTCGCCGGACCGCAACAAGCCCCTGAACGTGGTCCCCCAGGGCCAGGCACGCGCGGTGGAGCTGCCCGTGGGCGGCCGGGCCTGGACCCAGCTGACCTTCACCCCGGTGCTCGGTGAGGCCGACGGGTACTGTGCCTCCGGCGCCGAGCTGACCGTCGCGCCCTCGATCGTGGTGGGCGTGGGTGGCGGCGGACTCCAGGTCTCGCCCGACGGCGGCGGGGAGTTCGCGCTCTGCGGCACCACGGTGCGCGCCACGGCCTTCCGCGCTGCCAACTCCTGAGGACCGGTTGGCTGCCGGTTGGCTGCGCCGCTCGGGCGGGGGCAGGGGGTGGCCGGTTGTGCCGGCGTCGGGCGCCGGTGGGCTGCGCCGCTTGGGCGGGGTCGGGTGGGGGCCGGTTGGGACGGGGGCGGGCGCGCAAATTCAGCCTCGCCGGCGTTTGAGGCGCGGGGTCCGGGGCGGAGCCCCGGCAGCGGCGCCGCACCGGCTCCCCCGGAACGGCGCACCGGCGACCGCTGATCGACTTTCGTCACGGCTGTCACATCCCACCCCCGGCCCGGGTCAGAGGGGTATGACTGCCAAGAAGATCGTCCTCGCCCTCCCGCTGGCCGCCGCGCTCATGGCCGTGACCGCCACCGCTCCCGTCTCCGCCGCGCACCACGGCCCCTGGCACAGCGCCTGGGGAACCTCGCCGCAGGCGCCCGCCACCACCCCCTGGTTCCCCAACTGGTCCGAGGCGGGCTTCGCGAACGAGTCCGTGCGCCAGGTCGTCCGCGTCGGCGCCGAGGGGTCCGAACTGCGCGTCCGGCTCACCAACGCCTACGGCAAGACCCCGCTGCGGCTCACCGGCGCGACCGTCGCCAGGACCGCCGGGGGCGCCACCGTCCGGCCGGAGTCGCTCCGTACGCTCCGCTTCGAGGGGGCGCAGTCCGTCACGGTCCCGGCCGGCGGGCAGCTCTCCAGCGATCCGGTGACCCTTCCCGTGCAGGCCTTCGAACAGCTCACCGTCACCTTCTACTTCGCGGGTCCGACCGGCCCGGCCACCTTCCACAACGTCGCCATGTCCCTGTCCTACAAGGCCGGCGGGGACCACCGGCGCGACGCGGCGGCGGACGCCTTCGCCGCCGCGCAGCCGAGCTTCTCCTGGTACCACCTGGCCGGCGTCGACGTGAAGAACACCCGTCCGGGCGGCCCCGGGAAGGCGGTCGTCGCCTTCGGTGACTCCCTCACCGACGGTTTCGGGGCGACCCCCGGGGCGGACCGCCGCTATCCCGACGAGCTCGCCAAGCGGCTGGCCGCCGAGGGCCGTTCACGGCCGGTGCTCAACGCCGGCATCGGCGGGAACAGGGTGCTGAACGACTCGGCGTGCTTCGGTGACAGCGCCCTCGACCGGTTCCGGCGGGACGCTCTCGGCCGCCCGGACGTGGGCACCGTCATCCTCTTGGAGGGCACCAACGACATCGTCCTGCCGGACTCCCCCACCCCCGGCCCGTGCACCCTTCCCGGGCCCAGGGTCACCGCCGACGAGATCATCGCCGGATACCGGCAACTCGTCCGTGAGGCCCACGCCCACGGTGTCAAGGTCATCGGCGCCACCATCCCGCCCTTCCACGGCTCGGACTACTGGACCGAGCGCGGCGAAGACGTGCGTACGGCCGTCAACACCTGGATCCGCACCGGCGGCGCCTACGACGGGGTGGTGGACTTCGACCGTGTACTGGCCGCCCCCGCCGACCCCGAGCGCCCCAAGGAGGTCAAGATCAAGGACGAGTACGCCTACGCCGCCGACCACCTCCACATGAACGACGCCGGGTACAAGGCGATGGCCGACGCCGTGGACCTCGACGCGCTCTGATCCCCCCTCCCGGCCCCCGCCCCCCGGCCCGCGGCAAGTGGTTCGTCACTTCCCCGGCCCGGGGGTCGTTAGGGCCTGGGGGTTGATCCGGGGGACGAAGGGATGACGGTATGCGGCAGTTTCCTCTGGAAATGCACCACGTGGCGCCCGGCCGGGTGGTCGAGTGGCGGCTCCGGTCCACGGCGGCGGAGGCCGGCGGCACGGACGATCCGGCGGGCAGGAAGGCGTCCTTCAACCAGGACAAGCACTTCACCGTCGCCGAGGAGAGCCGGGCGGCCGACGACCCGGTCGCGTCCTGGGTCGCGGTCACCTTCGAGGTGACGGGCCCTCTCGACGAGGAGGCCCTGGCGCAGTCCCTGCTCTCCTTCGTCCGGCGGCACGAGGTGCTGCGGTGTGCCTTCCGCCGGCTTGCCGGCGAGCTGGCCTGCGAGCCCTTCGATCCCGCCGGACTCGTCCTCGACCCCCTGGACGTGGGCACCTTCGAGACCGCCGAACTGCTGAACGGATTCCTCGTCGAACGGTTCCAGCAGAGCATCGACACCCTCGCCTGGCCGCTGTTCATCATGGGCGCGGTGATCCGCGAGGACTCCGCGACGGTCTACCTCACCTTCGACCACATCGTCTGCGACGGCATGTCGATGCCGATCGTCGCCCGTGAGGTGATGACCACGTACGAGGGCCTGTGCCGCGGCGAGGACGTCGAACTGCCGCCCGCCCCCAGCTACCTCGACTTCGCCGACGAGCAGCGCCGTCGCTACCTGTCGATCGACGCCCGCGACGAACGCCTGGACTACTGGAAGTCCTTCATGGGCCGGGCCGGCGAGTTCTTCCCCCGCTTCCCGCTCGACCTGGGCGTCGAGCCCGACCGGATGTACCCGATCGTCAACGAGGCTTCCCTGCTGCTGGACGCCGGCGAGGCCGAGGTCTTCGAGAAGACCTGCCTGACGGTGGACGGCAAGCCCTTCATGGGTGTGCTCGCCTCCGTCGCCGTGTGTCTGCGCGAGGCCGGCGGGCCGGGCGTCTACCGGGGCCTCATGCCGGTCAGCGAGCGCGGCCGGGACACCTGGACGAACTCGGTGGGCTGGTTCGTCAACACCATGCCCATCGAGTTCGACGCCTCCCCCGGCCGCGACTTCGCCCAGGTCATGGCCTCGGTGCGGGCCGGCTTCACCGAGATGATCGGCCACGTCGACGTGCCGTTCGTGCGGGCGTGGGAGCTGCTGGCGCCCGAGGAGTTCGCCGCCCGCTCCTGGCCGCATCCGGTGAACTTCTTCTCGTACATCGACATGCGCAGGTGCCCGGGCGCCGAGCGCCACGAGGAGTGGCGGCCCACCACCCACGTGTGGTCGGCGCGCGCCAACGGGGCCTGCTCGTGGTTCCAGCGGGACACGGACGGGCTGCACATGAACTCCCTCTACGTCGACACCCCGGCGGCCCGCCGGACCATGGGCGACTTCCAGGAGGCGCTGCGCCGCACCCTCCAGGAGATCGTCCGCTCCGGCGGCTTCCGCCGGCCCATCGCGCTGACGCCGCCGCGGCGGCCGGTGGGCACCCCGCTGGACGTGGCCGCGCACGCCCGGCGCCGCTGACCCCGGGGCCGGGGGTCGTCGTCCCGTGCTCAGAGACGGGCAGCGCGCCGCAGGAGCAGACTGCGCTCCTGCGCGTTGCGCGTGAGCGAGGCCGCGCGCTCGAACTCCGCGCGGGCCTCCTGCGGCCGGCCGAGCCGCTCCAGCAGGTCGCCCCGTACGGACGGCAGCAAGTGGTAGGCGCGCAGGGCCGGTTCCTCCGCCAGGGCGTCGACCAGCGGCAGGGCCGCCCGCGGCCCCTCGGCCATCGAGACCGCGACGGCCCGGTTGAGCTCCACCACCGGCGAGGGGACCAGCCGGACGAGGCGGCCGTAGAGCGCGGTGATCCGCGGCCAGTCCGTGTCCTCGTAGCGGACGGCTGCGGCGTGGCAGCCGGCGATGGCGGCCTGCACGGAGTAGGGGCCGTTCCCGGCGCGGCCGAGGGCCCGGACACCGCGGGCGATGAGCAGGCGGCTCCACCGGGCCCGGTTCTGGTCGGCGAGCAGCACCGGTTCCCCGTCGGGGCCGGTGCGGGTGGCGGTCCGGGACGCCTGGAACTCCAGCAGCGCGGCGAGGCCGTGCACCTCGGGTTCCCGGGGCATCAGGCCCTCAAGGACGCGGGCCAGGCGTAGCGCGTCCTCGCAGAGGGCGGGACGCAGGAGATCGTCCCCGGCGGTGGCCGAGTAGCCCTCGTTGAAGATCAGGTAGATGACCTCCAGGACCGAGGAGAGCCGTGCCTCTCGGTCGGCTCCGTACGGGACCTCGAAGGGGACCCCGGCCTTGGCGAGGGCCCGCTTCGCCCGGACGATCCGCTGGGCGACGGCGGGTTCGGTGGCCAAGAAGGCGCGGGCGATCTCCTGGGTCGTCAGCCCGCCCATCAGGCGCAGGGTGAGGGCGATCCGGGCCTCGGTGGCCAGGACGGGGTGGCAGGCGGTGAAGATCAGGCGCAGCAGGTCGTCGTCGATGTCGTCGGGGTCCGCCGGTTCGGCCGGCGGCGGCACGTCCTCCAGGGTGCGGCCCACCTCGGCGAGCTTGCGCGCGTAGGTCTCCTTGCGGCGGACGAGGTCGATGGCGCGGTGCTTGGCGGTGGCCGTGAGCCAGGCGCCCGGCCGGTCCGGGACGCCGGACTCCGGCCACTGTTCGAGCGCCGCGACCAGGGCGTCCTGGGCGATCTCCTCGGCGATGCCGACGTCCCGCACGATCCGGGCGACGCCGGCGATGATCCGCGCGGACTCGATCCTGAACACCGCTTCGACCGCCTGGGCCGCACTCACTGCCGTCACGGCCACCCATCAGAGCAGCCGTGACGAGCCAGGGCAAACGCGGCGCGAACGCCCCGGGATCACATCTCCTCGATCTCCCGGACCTCGGCGCCGACGTTCCACTCGGCCGGGTGGATCTCGAGGAACCGCTTGGTCCACTCCAGGGCCTCGGCCTTGTCCTTGCACTGGATCAGGGAGTAGCCGCCGACGACCTCCTTGGTCTCGGTGAAGGGGCCGTCGGTGTAGCTGATCTTCCCGCCGGACCAGTTGACCCGGGTCCCCTCGGGGGTGCGGAGCAGCCCGGCCGTGTCGAGCATGACCCCGGCCTTGGTGATCTCCTCCATGTAGGCGCCCATCTTCTGCAGGAACTCGGGCGGGAACTCGGTGTCGGTGGTGAGCTCCTGCTCATTGATGCGGATCAGCGTCAGGAAGCGCGGCATGGTGACTCCTCGGTCGGGAGGGCGGGGACTGTCCCCGCCTCTCACCCCTGCGTCGAACGGGAGACGCCCCGATCGACAGCTCCCGGGAAATTCTTCGAAGATTTTCCGGGGACGGCCACCGCGACGTCAGCGACTGTCACCCGTCCAGTCCCAGTGGCCCGGGTCCCCGGCGCGGCGGCGGTAGTGAGCGCGGCCGCCCGCTCCGTACCGTCCTATCTCCGTGGGGAGCCGGGCCTCCTCGGCGAGCTGGGGCGCGGTCCAGCCCGTGATGTCCAGGAGCAGCCCGTCGAGCGGCCCGCCGACCAGTTCGCCGTATGTGTGGTCGGGGCGCGGGCCGGGGTCGGGGTCCTCGTGGTCGGCGCCGTAGACCCGGCGCCGGAGCATCCTGTCGTCCATGCCGATCAGCTTCACAGGTGCCACTGACAATCCGGCGATGATGGGGGCCGCCTTCCGGATCGCGGGGGCGTACGAGCGAGGAGCGACACGCATGGCACGTCGGGTGCACCAGCCACTGGAGAACCAGGAGTTCGATTTCATCCTGTCGATGACGAGCGGGCCCGTTCTCGCCTACTTCTGCGGCAGCTGGCCGAAGGCCGTCGAGGCGTGCCGTGCGATGGACGCGGTGGTCGGCGAACTGACCGAGGAGTACGGCACGCGGTTCACCGCCGTCCGCGCCGACATGACGCGGTGCCCAGAGCCGACCCGGCGCTACGGGGTGACCGCGGCGCCGACCGCCGTGCTCATCAGGGACGGCGAGGCGGTCGCGAGCCAGGCGGGCCCGATGACGCGCGAGGAGTTCCGGGCGTTCCTGGACGCCAACCTCTGAGCCTGGGAGCAGGGCAACGGGGCACGGGGCACGGGCACGGGCACGACCATATTTCCTGTACAGTCGTCCAGGAAATAGCGTCCCCCTTCAGTCCCCCTTCAGCCCCCAGAAGTGGAGGCGGCCATGCACACGGTCGCTCAGATCCTGATCGGCCTCGTGGCCGCGCTGCACGTGTACTTCCTGGTCCTGGAGATGTTCCTGTGGCAGCGCCCGCCCGGCCGCGCGCTGTCCGGCTTCGACGCCGACACCGCCCGCCTCACGGCGCCGCTCGCCGCCAACCAGGGCCTCTACAACGGCTTCCTGGCCGCCGGTCTGATCTGGTCGCTCGTCATCGACTCGCTGGCCACGCAGGTGTTCTTCCTCGTCTGCGTGATCGTCGCCGGGGTGTACGGGGCCGCGACCGCCAACCGCCGGATCCTCGTCGCGCAGGCCCTGCCCGGCGCCCTCGCCTTCGGCGCGGCGCTGCTGGCCGCGTGAGCCCGGCGGGCGCCCGCGCACCGGACCCGCGCACGGCCCGGACGAAGGCGCGGCTGAGGGAGGGCCTGCTCGCGGAGTGCGCCGCCACACCGCTCGCGGAGGTCAGCGTCGCGGCGGTGGTCCGCCGGGCCGGCGTCGGCCGGGCCACGTTCTACCTGCACTACGAGGACCTCACCGCGCTCGCCGTGGACGCCTGCGCCGATGTGGTGCACGCCGCAGTGGACGCCCTGCACGCCTGGCAGACCGGTCCGGCGGCGCCGCCCCCGGCGCGGCCGCCCGCCGAACTGGCCGGATTCCTGGCCGGGGCGGCCGAGCGGGGGCCGCTCTACCGCACCCTGCTCCTCCCGGGCGGCGGCGGCCCGCTCGGCGACCGCCTCCACCGGGAGCTGCGGGAACGCGCCCGCGCCGAGCGCGCGGCCGCGGGAGCCCCGCACCCGGACCTGGTCGCCTCGGCGGTGGCCGCCGCCTTCACCGGCGTACTCGCGGACTGGCTGCACGGCGCCGTCCCCGCCGATCCGCCCGCCCTGGCGGACCACCTGTGGCGCCTGCTCCTGGCCCTCCACCGGGCGGGGTAGCGGCCCGGTTCGGGCCCCGGACGTGCGAGAGCCCCGCCGGGGACCGGCGGGGCTCGGCTCACGGGCCGGGCCCGTGAAGCGGCACTACGAGAGGGGGACCACCTGCTCTGCCTGCGGGCCCTTGGGGCCCTGGGTGACGTCGTACTCGACCTTCTGGTTCTCCTCCAGCGACTTGAAGCCGGTGGTCGCGATGGCGGAGAAATGCACGAACACGTCCGGGCCGCCGTCGTCCTGCTGGATGAACCCGAACCCCTTCTCCGAGTTGAACCACTTCACGATGCCTGTTGCCATCTGGCTGATCCTTCTCAACGTTCCACTGCGGGCCGCATATGCGGCCGTCTCGATCCTGCCCAACGGTCCCCTACAGCACACGCTGAACGCGGCCAACCGTGGCGCGGCGCGCATTCGAACTTCCTGTCGACTTGTCCGTGAAAAGGGGGAGCAGCTCCTTCCGGAGGCCTTACGGAAGCCTTCGAGAGGGGACGGACACGAGCGGGTTCGCGACATTCCGGGGGCCCGACCGGGTGACGGGGAGCCCGGTCCGGAGTACCGCGCTGCCAGGGAGGCCTACCTCGCGGGGGTGGGTGCGCTCGGCGAGCGGCTGCTGCGGCTGGTGGCGCTCGGGCTGGGCCCCGGCATCGGGTTGAGCCCCGGCCTTGGGCTTGGGTCCGGCCGGTGTCGACCGGCTCGCCGCGCTGACCCGCGGCGGCCGGCACCACATGCGGGTGCTGCGCTTCCCGGCCGCCTCGCGCACGACGGACGCGGCATCCGGCTGGTCGTCCGTGACCCCCGTACCGGGGGTGCTGACGGTGTTCCCCGGGGACATCCTGCAGTTCCTGACGGGCGGCGCGCCGCTGTCGACCCCGCACAAGGTGCGGCGCGGACCGGGAGCGCCACACGCTGGCCTCTTTCCACGAGCCGCGCTTCGACGCCATGGTCCGGCCGCTGCGGCCGGAGCCGGGGGGGGACGACAGGCGATCCACGACGGGGAGCACTTCACCCGCATGTTCATGCGCTGCTCTCCGCGGCGGGCAACGACACGGCGGATCGAGGCCGAGGGGCTGCTGCTGCGGCTCGGCGCGGTCCGCTGACCCTGCAGCCCAGGCAGTCGGCGTGCCCGGCGCGGGCGGTGGTGTCCCGGTTGCGCCAGTCCCAGTCGGCTTCCGGGCGGGGCCCGCTCGGCTTGCCCCAGCCGGCGAGGTGCAGCAGCCAGGTGACGATCCCGGCCGCGGCGACGACGCCGAGGCCGAGCCAGATCCCGGGGGTCCAGGACGCGCACACGGCGACGCCCGCTCCGGCGAAGCCCAGCAGGGCCAGGGTGGTACCGGTCCAGCCGGCCACCGTGTGGCCGAGATCGACGTGGCCGTGCGCGCTCATGGTTCTCCCTGGTCGGACCGTCGGCAGTAGGCTCGGAGAGAGGAATCATTTATCTCACGAGCTAAGTTACTTAGATGCTAAGGAGTATCGGCGTGGAGGGCAAGCCCCGCCCCGCGGCCACGGCCGCGGAGGCGATGTCGCGCATGGACCAGTACGTCGCCCTGGGCATCGTCGGCCAGCAGGAGGTGGCACAGCGGCTCGGGCTCAACGTCACCGACCTGACCTGCCTGGGACACATCCTGGGAGCCGGGGACACCCCGCTGGCCGCAGGTGACCTCGCCGAGCTGGTGGACCTCACCACCGGCGCCGTCACCGGGGTCCTCAACCGCCTCGAACGCGCCGGATACGCCCGGCGCCGGCCGGACCCCACCGACCGGCGCCGGGTACGGGTGGTGGCCGAGCCCGAGGCCGCCGCCCGGGTCGTCGCGGTCTACCAGCCGTTCTACGACCGGCTCGGCGCCCTGTTCGCCGACTACACCCCCGACGAGGTCGCCGTCATCGCCGACTGGTTCGAACGGGCCGCGGTCGAGGTCCGCGCCCACTGCGCCCAGGTGCGCTCCGGAGAGCTGGACACCGAGGAGGCTTAGGGCCCGCTGGTACCATGGGCGGTTGACCAACTTCTTCTCATCTGCTTATTGCTTCGAAAGGCCCTGCATGAGGAACCCGTCAGTTCACGGACGCTTCGGTGTGAAGGGCGGTGCCCGGCCCGGAGCCAAGTCCGGCGGCAAGACCCCCCGGAGCATCGGGCCGCAGGGCGAGTTCACGATGCACGAGCCGAAGGTGCCGGGGCTGGCGCCGGTGGAGTCGTTCTCGGAGCTCGACCTGCCCCTTGAGCTGGTGACGACCATGGCCTCCCTGGAGGTCACGGAGCCGTTCCCCATCCAGGCGGCGACGCTGCCGAACGCACTGGCCGGGCGGGACGTCCTCGGCCGCGCCCGGACCGGCTCCGGCAAGACCCTCGCCTTCGGCCTGGCGCTGCTGGCGCGTACGGCGGGACAGCAGGCGGACCCGAAGCGCCCGCTGGCGCTGGTCCTCGTACCGACGCGCGAGCTGGCGCAGCAGGTGACCGAGGCACTGGAGCCGTACGCGGCGGCCCTGAAGCTGCGGATGGCCACCGTCGTCGGCGGGCTGTCCATCGGGCGGCAGGTGAGCGCCCTGCGCACCGGTGTCGAGGTCGTGGTGGCCACCCCGGGGCGGCTCAGCGACCTGGTCGGACGTCGGGACGTGCACCTGGAGCGCGTGAAGATCGCCGTGCTCGACGAGGCCGACCAGATGTGCGACATGGGCTTCATGCCGCAGGTCACCGAGATCCTGGACCAGGTGCACCACGCGGGGCAGCGGATGCTGTTCTCGGCGACCCTGGACCGCAATGTGGACCAGCTGGTCCGCCGGTACCTGAAGGACCCGGTCTCGCACTCCGTCGACCCGCAGGCGGGCGCGGTGACCACGATGGACCACCACGTGCTGCACATCCACGCGGCCGACAAGATCTCGGCAGCGACCGAGATCGCGGCCCGGGACAACCGGGTGCTGATGTTCCTCGACACCAAGCACGGCGTCGACCAGTTCGTGAAGCACCTGCGGGCCATGGGCGTACGCGCGGAGGGGCTGCACAGCGGCAAGTCGCAGCCGCAGCGCACCCGGACCCTGGCCCAGTTCAAGACCGGGGAACTCACCGTCCTGGTCGCGACCAACGTCGCCGCGCGCGGCATCCACATCGACGACCTCGACCTCGTGGTCAACGTGGACCCGCCCGCCGACCACAAGGACTACCTGCACCGGGGCGGCCGCACCGCCCGCGCGGGCGAGACCGGCCGGGTCGTCACCCTCGTCACCCCGAACCAGCGCCGTGACATCGTCCGGCTGATGGCCGACGCCCGGATCCGGCCGACGATCACGCAGGTCCGCTCCGGTGAGGCGGCGCTGAGCCGGATCACCGGCGCCAAGACCGCCCCCGGGGTGCCGCTGGCCGGCTCCGCGCCGACCGACGCCAAGGGCCGGCCCTCGGGCTCGGACCTCGGCTTCCGCGGCATCGGCACCCGGCCGGGCCGACCGGGGAAGGGCAAGGAATCCCGCAAGACGGTGGAAGCTCGCCAGCAGGCCGAGGCTCGGCGCGCGGCGCGGGTCCGCCGGGGTATCTGACGGGCGCGGCGCCCGCCGGGGCATCTGACGGGCCGGGCCGCGGCGCCCGCCGCGGCCCGGCCGTTTCCGTTTCAGACCGCGGTCCGCCTGCGCAGGCGGATCGCCGCGGCGTTGCGGACGCGGCCGGTGCGGGCGCTGGTGGCCAGCAGGTGCAGGGCCTCGTACGAGGTGAGCGACTGGGCGGCGGTGCGCTGGCACCAGTCGGAGGCCGCGGTGAGCTCCGCGGCGGACCAGGTCTCGCCCCGGGTGATGGCCTTGAGCAGGATCCACTCCCGCAGCCGGCGCTCGGGGAAGGCCCGCCCCGCGAGCGCGTCGGCCATCGCCCGGGCCCAGGCGGGGAAGGCCTCGTCGGCGAGCAGCCGCGCCGCCCTGCGGTCGAGGTGGGTGACCACGGCGCTCTCGGCCATCACCGGATCGGGATCGCGCAGCACGGCGGCCACGGCCTCGGCTTCGGCGCTCTCCCCCGGCGCGACGGCCAGCGCCTCCAGGTGGCGGCCGTAGCGCCAGTGCTCCGGGGGCCTGGCGGCATCGGAACGGTTCATCGGGCGACGCCTTCGCGCACGCGCCCGGCCCGGCCGGCGTCCGGCACGACCAGGACCCGCTCCGGCACGCCTATGGCGGGTCGCCGCTGCTGCTTTCCTCTCCCCATGGCACCCATTCCACACGACCCCCGTGAACGGCCTGTCGCCAGGGTGCCGTCGGGGCGTTCTCAGCCTGCCGGCGCCAGCAGCAGCGACTCCGCGCCGACCGGCCGGTATCCGGCGGCCTGGAAGGCGCGGATGCTGCGCGCGTTGCCGGCGGCCTGCTGGGACCAGACCGGCTGCCCGTCGGGGACGAGGTGGCGGGCGGCGCGGGCCAGTTCCCGGCCCAGGCCCCGGTGCCGGACGCCCTCGTCCACCTCGATCGCCGTCTCCCAGCGTCCCGCGACGCCCCGGCCGAGGACGAGGACTCCGCCGTCGGCCGACCAGACCCGTACGTCGTCACGGCGCTTCAGGGCCCGCCGCACCCGGGGGTGGTCGGGGTCGGCCATCTCCCGGAGCTCCAGCGGGGGTTCGCCGGGCAGCGGGTCCGCGACGGTGAGCAGGTCTATCGTGTCGGTGCTGCGTCCGGTGCGGTCCAGCAACGCGGCCAGGAAGCGGGCGTTCATGGTGGCCGCGAGCGCGTCGCAGTCGAGGGCGGCGAGGGTGGAGCGCACCCAGTCCGGGTCCTCGTCGGTGAACACCACGGAGTGCGCGGTGAAGGCGATGACACCCGCGTCGCGCCGGTTCTCTTGCGGGACCACGGTGGTGGCGCCGTCCGGCGGCGGGAACCGCCCCTCGGCCGCCGCGTCCAGGATCTCCGTCAGCGTTCGCCCCATGCCGTCAGCCCTGCCGCTCGCGTGCCATGTCCGCGCTCCTGATTCGTGGTTGCTACACATGGTCTCAGGTGCGGTACGGGGCCGTTCGGCCGGGGACGGCGGAGAGCCGGGGACGGCGGAGAGCCGGGGACGGCGGAGAGCCGGGCCGCGCCGTACCCGCCGGGGCACCGGCCCTCCGCCGCGCGGTCACTCCTCTTGCGCCCGGCGGTTCGGGCG
The DNA here is from genome assembly GCF_000720115.1 of Streptomyces sp. NRRL F-2580. GTDB lineage: Bacteria > Actinomycetota > Actinomycetes > Streptomycetales > Streptomycetaceae > Streptomyces. The sequence goes on along the minus strand of NZ_JOIR01000018.1, from coordinate 150,148 downwards.
GGTCTCGTGCGCCTCGTGACCGCCCGCCCCCTGGCCGCCCTCGTGCTCGGGCTCGGGCAGCGGAGCCCCGGTCTCCAGCAGGGTCTTGAGGCTCGACGCGAGCATCGGCCAGGCCCGCCCGCACATGCCGATCAGGGTGCCGCCGGGCTCGAACCCCTCGTGCAGGATGGTCAGCCGTGCCAGGGTCTCGCCGACCGGCTCGATCTCGTACGTCACCTTCGTGCGCCGCTCCTTGGCCAGTTCGGCCCGCAGCTCCTCGCCGATCCCGACCGAGGCCGCCCACTGCGGGGTGAAGGTGTGCCAGGTGTAGGAGAGCACCCGGTCCGGGATGCAGTCGAGGACCACCTGCTCGGGGTCGCTGGTGCGGGCCCCGCGCTCGACCCAGTCCATCGCCGAGCCCACCGCCCAGTCGGTCTCGAAGGTCAGGCCCCAGTACCGGCGGGTGAGGGCGGGGTCGGTGAGAGCCTGCCAGACCCGGGCGGGATCGGCCTGGATGTACAGGGTGTAGGTGATCGCACTGTCGCTCATGGCCCCATGCTGCGGGACCGGGGACGGCTGACGCCGGATTTCCCGATCATGGCGGTCGCCGGGGCCGGGACGGGGCCGCCGCGTCACCAGCGCACGCCGTCCTCCGGGAGTTCCGTGGGCGGCGTCCGGGTGGGGACGGGGAGGGACAGCCGGGCGCGGGCCGTGTGCACCGCCGCGAGTTCCTGCGCGCCGGCCGGGCCCCAGTCGCTCAGCTCGCGGACCTGTTCGGGAGTGGCCAGCAGCCGGGCGTACGACGGGTCCGTGGCGGGCGGGAGGCCGGTGAGGCGGGCCGCGGTACGGGCGTGGGCGCCCTCGCCGACCCGACGGTAGCCGAGCGCGACGGCCCCGGTGGTCGATCCGGCCCTCGGAGGCGGCAGATGGGCCGTGCCGGTGGCCCGCGCGATCAGGAGCAGCACCCGGCCGTCGGGGCCGAACAGCCAGCCGCAGTGGTCCCGTACGGGCAGCTGCGCCGGGACCGGACCCGGATGCCAGGTGCCGTGCTGCGGGGTCCGCCGGGTACGGAGCACTCCCAGCCGGTCGAGGGCGGTCGGCGCGGTGGGGCGGCCGTCCTCCAGCAGGGCGGTGCCGGAGCCGTTGATGCGGGCGCGCAGGGCGGACAGGGCGCGGCGGGCGTCTCCCGCGTCCATCAGGGCGGGCAGGTCGGCCGGCTCGGCGAAGTGGATGCCGAGGATCTCCTGGTCCGGGAGCCGGACGGCGGCGATCCGCTCGGCGGTCCAGGTACCGCCGTCGTAGACGTGCAGGATCTCGCCGGGAAAGCGCATCGCGGGGGCGAAGCCGGGGGTGTCGGCCGGGATCCAGTCCACGGCGAGGCCCCGCGGGTAGCGGCCGTCGATGCCGAGTTCCTCGCGCAGCTCGCGGGCGGCGGCCGCGGAGGGTGCCTCGCCCGCGTCCACGGCTCCGCCGGGGAGCAGCCGGTCGGCGCGGTAGTCGACGCTCTGGACGAGGATCCGGCCGTCGGTGTCGGTGACGAGGACGACGGCCGCGGTCCACACGGCGGCGCGCGAGGCGCCGTACTCCTCGGGGGTCATCCAGGTGCCCGCCCGCTCGGTCCCGGCCTGATCGGTCCCGGCCTGATCGGTCCCGGCCTGATCGGCAGGAGTCTGCTCGACAGCGGTCTGATCGATCTCCGCCTGGCCGATCTCGGCCTTGTCGATCTCGGCCTGGTCGATCGCGGCTTGGTCGATCGCGCCCTGGTCGGTCAGCTGCGGCATCGGACTCCGTTCACCGTGGGTGGACCCGCCGGCTGTGCAACAGCGGGCGCGGCCCCCGGGTTACGGCGGCCCCCGCGCCACCGCCTCCGACCCTCGCCTTTGCCACCCCTATACCTCCTTATTACGCGGTTATGCCGTCCTTGGTACCTTCCGCTGGCGGACTGGCGGCATGAAAACCGCCGGTCCGACCACGTCACCGCCCCGCACCGCACCCCACCCGGCCGGACCGAGGAGAGACCCCCCATGCGACGCGCTTCCCCCACGGAAGCCGCGGCTTCGCTCACGGCCCCGGCAGCCGGCGGGAGCGGCGGCCGGCTGGCCGGGGTGGACGCCGTGCGGGGTCTCGCCGTCCTCGGCATGTTCGCCGTGCACGTCGGCCCCGGCCCGCGACCCGAGGGCGCCGGTTACCTGCTCGTCGCGGCCGACGGCGCTCTTCACCCTCCTCGCCGGCTTCTCGCTGGTCCTCGCCCAGCACGGCCCGGACGCGGCGCGGCAGCCCGACAGCTGGGACCGGCGCTGGCGTCCGCTGCTGATCCGCTGCGCCGTGCTCGCCGTACTCGGGCTGTTCCTTGCCTCGTTGCGGCCCGGGATCCAGGTCATCCTGGCCTTCTTCGCCGTGTACTTCCTGGCCTCCGAGCCCTTCACCCGGCTGTCGGCACCGGTGCTCACCGCCGTCGCGGGCGTCTCCGTGCCGGCGGGGCCGCTGCGGTCGTTCCTGCTGGGTCCGGTCTTCGGGTACGGGTCGTCCGGGCGGGGCCTGGTCCCGCAGGCCGCCGACCTGGCGAGTTGGTCCGGGCTGGGCACGGTGGTGTGCGAGCTGCTGCTCACCGGGGCGTATCCGCTGGCCACTTACTTCCCGTACGTCCTGGCGGGAATGGCCCTCGCCCGGCTGTTCGACGTGCGGGAGCGGGCGGCGGCACGGCGGATGGCGGGGTGGGGCACGGCGGCCGCGGTCGCCGGATACGGCTCCGCCTGGCTCGCCTCCCATGTGTTCGGGTCCCGGCAGCGACTGCTGGAGGCGATCGCCCTCCACCACCCGGAGGCCCTGGCCGCCGCCGACCCCGTACGGGAAGTACTGAGCGGGCAGTTCGGCGCCGTGCCCAGCACCTCCTGGGGACTGGCTGCTGGTGGCCGATCCGTACAGCCAGACCCCGCTGGAGACCCTGGGCAACGCGGGGGTGGGATGCGCCCTGATCGGCCTGTGCGCCCTGGCAGCCGGCACCGGCTGGGCGCGCGCCTGCTGTGGCCGCTCGCGGTGCTCGGGGCGATGGCGCTGAGCGCGTACGTGCTCCACGCGCTGGTGCTGGCCGGTCCGGCGCACGGCGCCGCGTCCTGGTCCGCCTGGCTCGTCTTCAGCGGCACGGCGCTGGCCCTGACGTGGGCCTGGCAGCGGATCTGGGCGGACAGCCCACTGCGCCGCGGCCCGGTGGAACACGCGCTCCGCCTGGCCACGCGGGCGGGGAGCCGCACGCTCCTCGGCGGCTCGGGGCGCGGAAGGTGACCGCGGGGGGTGGCGCGCCCCTTCAGCGGTGGAGCCGCTGCGTCCAGTCTTGCGGAACCCGATCGGCCGGTCCCGGCACCGACTGGTCCGCGGGATGGCCGCCCGGCGGCGCCAGCTCCGGCCCGGACTCGTACATCTCGTTGCGGCCGTAGTCCCAGAACCAGTCCTCGCCCGGTTCGAAGCTCTGCACCAGGGGGTGACCGGCGGACTTCCAGTGGGCGGTGGCGTGCTGGGCCGGCGACGAGTCGCAGCAGCCGACGTGGCCGCATTGGGCGCAGCGCCGCAGGTGGAACCACCAGCCGCCCACCGCGTCGCAGTCGGCGCAGCCGGTACCGGTGGGCGGGACGCTCGGGTCGATTCCCTTGATGTCGGTCATACGGGCTCCTCGGCGGTCTCGGCTTCGCTCTCGGTCCCGGCTTCGCTCTCGGTCCCGGTCTCGACCTCGGTCTGGGTTTCCGGTGCGGTCAGCGGCAACAGCACCTGGAATCGGGTGTCGCCGGGCTCGGACTCGACCTGGAGGCTGCCGTGGTGCTTGTTGACGACGATCCGCCAGGAGATGTCCAGGCCCAGACCGGTGCCCTCACCCACCGGCTTCGTGGTGAAGAAGGGATCGAAGATGCGGCTGCGGATGTCGGCCGGGATGCCGGGCCCGGTGTCGCGGAACTCCACCAGCAGCCGGTCCCCCTGGCGCGCCGTGTGGACCGTCAGCGTGCCCTCGCCACCGGTGCTCCCGATGGCGAAGACGGCGTTGTCGATGAGGTTGGTCCACACCTGGTTGAGCTCCGCCGGGTAGGCGGGCACGTCCGGGAGGGAACGGTCGTAGTCCTTGACCACCCGGATCCGGCGACCGATCTTCCCGGACAGCATCAGCAAAGTGCTGTCGAGGAGTTCGTGGACGTCGACGACCCGGTGCGGGGCCCGGTCGAGCTGCGAGTACTGCTTGGCCGCGTCCACGAGGTGGGAGATGCGCGTGGTGGAGTCGTCGATCTCGTCCATCAACAGCTCGGTCTCGACCGAGTAGTTGAGCCAGCCGATGGCCGCCGGCAGGATGTCCTCCGCCACGGTCGCCGCGACCTGGTCCAGCCAGTCCGTGTCCAGTCCGGCCTGTACGAAGGTCGGCGCGATCCGCCAGCCCTCCTGGATGCCGTGGTCGTCGAGCCAGTCGGTGAGCTCGTCCTCCCGGTCGGAGGCCTCCAGCGGGCTCAACACCGGCGCCTTGGCGACGCGTTCGACGGTGCGTTCCTGGATCTCGATGAGGTCGGCGATGGTCTCGCGGGAGTAGCCGCCCTGGGAGATGACGGCCAGCTTGTGCCGCATCTTGCCGACCCGTTCGCGCAGGGTCGCGGTGGCCCGGACGGCCGCCGCGGCCGGGTTGTTGAGCTCGTGGGTGAGTCCGGCGGACAACGATCCGAGGGCCTGGAGCCGTTCGCGCTGACCGATGGCCCGCTGGGTGTTCTTCGCGCCGAAGAAGAGTCCTTCCAGCAGGTGGGCGGCCATCGGGAACCATTCCTGCATGAAGTCCGCGAACGACTGCGCGGGCAGCACGAAGAACCGCGTCCGCTCGGTCACCCGCATCGAGTTGGTGTACGTCTGCGGCACCCGGTCGCCCAGGTAGGCCTGCATGGCTCCGGCGTACACCCCGCGCTGCGAGGTCCGGCTCACCTCGACGTCGTCGCCGCCGACCCGGCGGAACAGGACGACGGTGCCCTCGATCATCACGTAGAAGCAGGTCGCCGGGTCGCCTTCGGTGTACACGGGACCGGCTTCGAACCGTTCCACGCGCCCCTCGGCGCACAGCCGCCCGAGCTGCTCCGGGGACAGCTTCTCGAACAGGAACAGCGAGGCGATCTCCTGCGGGCTGCAGGGCATCGCCTGCCCGCTCATGACTGCTCCAGGTACCGGTGGACGAGCATCACGGCCATGGCTCCCTCTCCGACGGCGGACGCGACGCGCTTCGCTGACCGGGCCCGCGCGTCGCCGGCCACGAACACGCCGGGAATGTTGGTCTCCAGGTGGTACGGAGGCCGGTCCAGCGGCCACTCGGCCGGTGGCCGTCCGTCCGCGGTGAGGTCCGGTCCGGCCAGGATGAAGCCGCGTTCGTCGCGCAGCACCGTGCCGTCCAGCCAGTCGGTGCGCGGGGCCGCGCCGATGAAGACGAACATCCACTGCGCGTCGACGCGTTCCGTCGCGCCGCTGTCCACGTCCCGCAGCACCAGCCGTTCCAGGTGCTCCTCGCCGTGCGCCGCCTCGACGACGGTCCGGGTGCGCACCGAGATGTTCGGCGCCTCCTGGATCTGCTGGATCAGGTAGTACGACATCGACGCGGTCAGGGACTCCCCGCGCACCAGCAGCGTCACCGACTTCGCGCCCCGCGCCAGGTACATGGCGGCCTGCCCGGCGGAGTTGGCGCCGCCCACGATGTAGACGTCGTACCCCTGGCAGGAGGAGGCCTCGGTGAGCGAGGAGCCGTAGTACACCCCGCGGCCGGTCAGGTCCGCGCAGCCCGCTGCCTGGAGCTGCCGGTACGACACGCCGGTCGCCAGGATGACGCTGTGCGCGGCGACCGACGAGCCGTCGGAGAAACGGACGACGCGCGCCGGGCCGTTGACCTCCAGCCCGGTGACCTCGCGCGCGGTGAGGATCTCGGCGCCGAACCGGCCGGCCTGGCGGCGGGCGCGTTCGGTGAGCTGGCCGCCCGAGACGCCGTCGGGGAAGCCGAGGTAGTTCTCGATGCGGGAGCTCTGCCCCGCCTGCCCGCCGGTGGCCGACCGCTCGACGAGTACGGTACGCAGCCCCTCGGAGGCTCCGTACACGGCCGCGCCGAGCCCGGCCGGGCCGCCGCCGATCACGACGAGGTCGTAGAACTCGGCGGTCGGCGTCGTCGCGAGGCCCACGTGGGCGGCCAGGTCCGGCGCCTCCGGCTCGACCAGTACGGTGCCCTCCGGGGTGATCACCAGCGGCAGCCGCTGCCCGTCGACCCCGGCCGCCTCCAGCAGGCGCAGTCCCTCGGGCTCGTCGGAGGAGTACCAGCGGTACGGCACCTGGTTGCGGGCCAGGAACTCCCGCACCTGCGAGGAGCGCGCCGACCAGCGGTGCCCGACCACCTTGGTGGCGGGTACCGGCCGGTAGTCGCTGGATCGCCAGGCGGTGAGCAGGTCGTCCACGACCGGGTAGAGCTTCTCTTCCGGCGGGTCCCACGGCTTGAGCAGGTAGTGGTCGAGGTCGACGACGTTGATCGCGTCGATCGCCGCGTTGGTGTCGGCGTACGCGGTCAGCAGCACGCGCCGCGCGCCCGGGTACACGTGCAGGGCCTGCTCGAGGAACTCGATGCCGTTCATCTGCGGCATGCGGTAGTCGGCCAGGATCACGGCCACCAGGTCGCCCCGCAGCTTCAGCTCGTTCAGTGCCTCCAGGGCGGACTGACCGGACTCGGCGCGCACGATGCGGTACCCGGCGCCGTAGCGACGCCGCAGGTCACGGGCGACGGCACGGGAGACTCCGGGATCGTCGTCCACGGTCAGGATGACGGTCCGTGCTGGGTCGGCGACCTCTGCCATACGTCTCCCACGACGGCCTGGACCGGCGGCACGGCGGGCCGCCCGCCCCGGTTCCCGCCCATCGTATGTTCGATCCTCCGGATCCGCTCCGGGAGCCGGTCCCGGGAGCGGCGGTATCGGCACCCGCGCCGCCGCCACCGCAACCCGAGCCGGTGTCGGCCCCGCAGGGGTCCCGCCGCCGCCCCGACCGCACCGGACGGGATCGATCGGTTCGAATGACCACGACATCCACCCGACCGCCCGCCATCATGGTCGCCATGGACACACCGAGCACCGACTGGGTCACGATCACGGCCTACGAGCACCTGGGGCGCCTCCACCCGCTGGCGGCCGCCCGCGCTTGACTGCGCGACCGTGGCATCGACTGAATGCCGTTCGATCCGGGCGACGTCCGCTGCGACTTGTCCTGCGGCATCGGCCCGGACGGCCACTGGCACGGCTGGTTCACCGTCCGCGTCCATGCCGACGCACTGCGCGGGCTCGGCCTGCATCCCGACCAGCCCACTGCCGGGATCACCCGCCCCTCCCCGCCCGGCTGGTGGCACGCCGCCGCTGAACGCCATGCCCTCCGAGGACCATCCCGTCCTCCCGGCCCGAACGCGGTGCGGCGCCGTTCGACCTGGTAGGAACGGCCTGCGCGTTCTCGTTCTCGCTGCTCCCCCGGGCCGGATCATCCGAGTGGCTTCGGCCCGGCTGACCGGTGGGGGTGGGGCGGTTCGGTTGGATGGGTGGGGCGGGGCTCGACCGGGGTTCCGTACAGCCCTTCATCCCCAGGGAGTTGCCATGGCGAAGATCGCCCTCTTCGGCGCGACCGGCAGCATCGGAACCCAGGTGCTGCGCGAAGCGCTCCGGCGCGGCCACGAGGTCACCGCCGTCGTACGCGATCCCGCGAGGCTCGCGGACTCGGGCGGCGGGGCCACGGCGGTGGTGCGCGGCGACGTGCTCGACCCGGCGTCCGTGGCCGGGGCGGTGGCCGGACAGGACGTGGTGATCAGCGCGGTCGGCCCCGGCTCCGGGGACCCCGCCGTCCTCGTGGCCGCCGCGAAGTCGCTGATCGGCGGGGTGCGTTCGCTCGGCACGGACACGCCCCGGCCGCGGGTGGTGGTCGTCGGCGGGGCGGGTTCGCTGCGCACCCCCGGCGGCCCGCTGGTCTGGGACCAGGCGGGCGTCCCCGAGCCCGTCCTGGCCCTGATGCACGCCCACGGGGACGCCCTGGACTTCCTGCGGACCGTGCCCGTGGAGGAGGTCCACTGGACGTGTCTGAGCCCGGCCGCGCAGATCGCTCCGGGCGAGCGCACGGGGACGTACCGGCTGGGGATCGACGACCAAGTGGTCGACGACGAGGGCCGCAGCCGGATCTCGACGGAGGACTACGCCGTCGCCGTGCTCGACGAGATCGAGCTGGACGCGCACGCGGGCCGGCGGTTCACCCTCGGCTACTGAGCGCCGCACAGGCCCCGGCTCCCCCGTGGGATGGGTCCCCGTGGGCTGCTCCCCGTCGGGTTAATGGGTGGATGGGTCTGCGCCGGATACTTACAGTGACGAGGCACCACGTCGTCGAGCAGGAGCGGATCATGCGCACCCACTATCCCCGTACGCCGCACCTGCCCTGGTCCCCCGGGGCCTCGGCGGACGACGTCCGGGCCGTCGGACTGGAGGGGCTGGCGGGGCGCGAGGTGGTGGTGACGGAGAAGCTCGACGGGGAGAACACCACCCTGTACGCGGACGGCCTGCACGCCCGCTCGCTCGATTCGGCGCACCATCCCTCGCGGGCATGGGTCAAGGGGCTCCAAGGCAGGATCGGCCCGGGGATTCCGGCCGGCTGGCGGGTGTGCGGCGAGAACCTGTACGCCCGGCACTCGATCCCGTACGAGGACCTGGACAGCTGGTTCTACGGGTTCTCGGTGTGGGACGGGGACCACTGCCTGGACTGGGACCGGACCGTACGGTTCCTGCGGGGCCTCGGGGTGCCCACGCCGCGCGTGCTCTGGCGGGGCACCTTCGACGCGCGCACGCTGCGCAAGCTGAAGCTCGACACCGCGCGGGAGGAGGGCTACGTCGTGCGGACGGCGGCCGGTTTCGCACGCGAGGACTTCGGGCGATGCGTGGCCAAGTGGGTGCGGGGCGGGCACGTGCAGACCGGTACGCACTGGATGTTCGCCGAGGTCGTGCCCAACGGGCTCGGTCCGGCGGCCCCGTTGTGGGCGGTGCGCTCGGGAGCCGAGCCGGACCTGGCCGGGCTGGCCGCCGCCGTCGGGGCGGACGGGGCCGCCGATGACGCCGGGCGGGATGTGGCGGCCGGTGAGGTGGCCGAGGCCACCGCTCGGATCGACGGGGCGGGGCGGCGCGGCGAGGACCGGCTGGCCGGCGTGCTGGCCGCCCTGCTGCGGCGCGAGCCGCGCGGCCGGATCGCGGCGCGGCTCGCGGCCGGGCCGGCCGGGATGGGACTCGCGCGCCGGGTCGCCGACCTGGTGGGCCTGTACCCGTACGTGCAGCGGCCGTTCCCCGACGCGGACCGGCGGGCCGGGCTGGTCCGGATGGCCATGGCGGCCGATCTCGGGGTGCTGCACGCGCTCGCCGGGGCGCTGGCCGACGGGGCGGAGGCGCGGGAGTCCGTGGAGTGGTCCGCGCTGTGGGCGGAGGAGGCGGGGCTGCTCGGCGCCGAGGACCCGCTGGAAGCCTTGCGCGCCGCGCTGCGGGAGCCCCTCGCCGGGCTGGAGGCGGAGGCGGCGGACCGTTGCTGGGCGGAGGCCCGGCGCGCGTTCGGGCAGGGAAGGATCGCGGCCGCGCGCCTCGGCCGGGGTCCCGGAGTCGGCTGCGTCGCCGTCGAGGAGGCGGTGGCGGCGACCTGGCAGTGGCGTGACGGAACGTTTCCCCGACTGGTGCAGCTCAGCGGCCCCTCGGGCAGCGGGAAGAGCACCTTCGGCCGCGGCCTGCCCGGCGTGGACGCGTACATCAGTCTTGACGACCTGCGCTCCGCCCGGGGTTCCCGCGCGGACCAGCGGGCCAACGCGGACGTGCTGAGCCAGGGCCTCGACCGCCTCGACGCCGCCCTCGCCCGGGGCGGAACCGTGGTGTGGGACGCGACCTCGCTCACCGACCAGCAGCGCGGCCTGGCCGGCTCGGTCGCGCGGCGCCGCGACGCGCTGGTCACCCACGCCGTGGTGCTGGTCGACGAGCCGGAGCTGCTGCGCCGCAACGCCGTGCGCACGCACCCGGTGCCGGATCAGGTGTTGACCTCCCAGCTGCACCGGTTCAGTCCGCCGTACGCCGGCCAGGCGCACCGCACGTGGTACATCGGTGCGGGCGGGGACGTCGAGGACACGGCGGGCGGCCTCGCGGACGGCCCGGATCCGATCTGCGGGGAGTTCTGATGCGTACCAGTGAGCAGCTCTACCACCAGGTCCGCTGGGACCCCCGGTTCGATCCGGCGCGGTTCGTGCTCGGCCTGCTCCAGCGCGGGGCCGCGCCGAAGCGGGTTCCGCTGCCCTCCTTCGTACCCGGCGGCGACATCCCCTGGCACCGGGTGCTGTTCGTCGAGGCGGACGGCGAACTCGTCTGGAACCGGGCCACCGGCGTGGACCGGATCGATGTCAGCGCGGCGGGGCGGGTCCGCGATCCGCGCCTGCTGCGGGCTCCGTTCTTCACCGCGCGCACCCCGTACGCGTGGGACCCGGCCGACGGCGGCGCCTGGCGGCCCGCGCAGCCGCCGCCCCCCGGCACCGCGGCGGGCCCCGCCGCGGTGCGGCTGCTGACCTGGAACACGCTCTGGGACCGGTACGACGCCCCGCGCATCGCCACCGCCCGGCGCAGGCCGTTGCTGCTGGCCGATCTGGCGGCCGCCGACGCCGACGTCATCGCGCTCCAGGAGGTCGAGCCCGAGCTGGTCGGCATGCTGCTGGCGGCGCCGTGGGTGCGGGCCGGGTACACCCTCGGCACGGATCCCGGCGGCCGGGACGTCGCCGAGTGCGGGCTGCTGGTGCTGAGCCGGCTGCCGGTGCGGGAGGCTGCCATGCACCTGCTCGGCAAGCACAAGGCGGTCACGGCCGTGACCGTGGACACCGCGGCCGGCGCCCTGGTCGTCGCCGCCACGCACCTCACCAGCGACCACACCGAGAACGGGCACCTGCGGCGGGACGCCGAACTGGCCCGGCTCGCGGAGGGCCTGGGCGGCATCGACGCCGCCGTGGCCCTGCTGGGCGACTTCAACGACGGCCGCCACGGGGCCGAGGGGCCCGCGGCCGCGCTCGGCATGCGGGACGCCTGGGGCGACGTACACGGGGCGGCGGACGGTACGCCGACCTTCGATCCGGTGGCCAACCCGCTGGCCGCGGTGGGCTCGCTGTCCGGGCGGGCCGCCCGGCTGGACCGGATCCTGCTCGGGTCCACGGGGGCGCGGGTGACGCGGGCGGCGCTGCGCGGCGACGCGCCCGCCGCGGAGGGGCTGTTCGTCTCCGACCACTTCGGTGTCGAGGCGACCGTGGAGTTCGGGGCGCCCGGCGGCGGCCCGGCGCGGCTCGACGTACCGGCGACCGCGCGGACGGCCGTGGCGTGGCTGCCGCCGCAGCTGCCGGAGGCGGTGCGGGAGGTGCGCGAGCGGCACGACCCGCAGGCCGGCCGCTGGCCCGCGCACGTGAACCTGCTCTTCGGCTTCGTGCCGGAGTCCTCCTTCGACGAGGCCCTGCCGCTGCTGGCCGAAGCGGCCGCCGGGACGGCCCCCTTCGACGTCCGGCTGGAGGGCGTGCACAGCTTCGGGCACCGTGAGGACGCCACGCTCTGGCTGGATCCGGCGGCGGCCGGTGAGGGGCCGTGGCAGGAACTCCGGCGCGCCCTGACGGAGCGGTTCCCGGCCTGCCGCGGGCGCGCCGAGGGGTACACCCCGCACCTGACGCTCGGGCGCAGCCAGGACCCGCAGCGGGCGGTCGCCGAGTTCACGGCACGGCTCCGCGGCGCCGTGCCCTCGCGGGTCGGAGAGCTGGCGGTGCTCTCGCGGCGCGGGGACGGACCGATGCGTGTCCGCGCGACGGTGGCACTGGGAACGGGCGAGGTGCGCTGGGAACCGGAGCCGGAGCCGGAGCCGGGCCCGGAGCCTGAGTCCGGTGAGGCGCACGGTCGTACGCCCGCCCGGGCCGAGCAGGTCACCGCCCGCGTCCGGGCCGCCCTCGGCGGGGCACAGGTGCACCTGGCCGGATCGCGCCGGATGGGCTGCGCGCTGCCGGAGGCCGACCTGGACCTGGTCGCGGTGCTGCCCGGGCCGGACGAGGTCGGCGCCGTACGGGACCGGCTGGCGGTGGCCCTGCCCGAAGCCGGGCCGCTGCGCGAGGTGACGGGGGCGCGGGTGCCGGGTCTGCGGTTCCGCGTCGGGGCGCTGCCGGTGGACCTGGTGACGGTGGCCGCCAACGGCCTGGAGCCCGCGCAGGCGGTGGCGCGGCGGGCGGAGCTGGGTGAGGCGGCCGCCGTCGCGCTGAGCGCGGTGAGCGACGCCGACGCCGTACGGGAGCGGGTGGGCGCCGAGCACGCCGCCTTCGCCCGGCTGGCGCGGGAGGTGAAGGCGTGGGCGCGGGCCCGCGGGCTGGACTCGGCGCCGTTCGGCGGGCTGCCGGGGCTGGCCTGGGCGGTCCTCGCGGCGCGTACGGTCCAGGAGGCCGGGTCGCCGGCCCCGGACGACCTGCTGCGGGAGTTCTTCGGCCGGTGGGCCGCCTGGGACTGGCGGGAGCCGGTCGGGCTGCTGCCGTCGGTCGCGGCGACGGCGGACCCGGCTACGGCGGAGCCGGCCGCGGCGCGCGGGCAGGACACGGTCGCGGCGGGCAGCCCGGACCCCGTCACGGTCATCGATCCGGTCACGGTGCTCACGCCCTCGGAGCCGGTGCGCAGCTGCACCGCCCAGGTGGGGCCGGGCCTGCGCGACCTGCTGGTCCAGGAGTTGTACCGGGCCTGGGAGCTGCTGGAGGCCGGCCCCGCCGACGCCGGCCGGGCCCTGGTGGCCCCGCCGCCGCTGCACCGCCGGCACGCCGCCTGGGCGGTGGTGAGCGTACGTGCGCCCGGCGGGGAGTTCGAGGAGACCCTGGGCCGCGTGCGGGGGCGGCTGCGGGCGCTGCTCGGCGCGCTGGAGGGGGCAGGTGTCACGGACGCGCACGCCTGGCCGCGCCCCTTCGAGTCCGCCCCGGGCCTCGCCCGTTACGCGATCGGCCTCGGCTCCGCCCCGCCGGACGCGGCGGACCTGGCCGCGCTGGCCGGCCCGTGGCGGGCCGGCCTGCCGGGGGTCGAGGTCACCCGGGCGGCCTGCGGCGAGGTGCCGGACCTGACCTAGATCGCCCTGCGGGCGGGATCAGACCTCGATGACGATCTTTCCCGGGGTGTGTCCGCCCTGGCTCAGTTCGAAGGCCGCGGCGAGTTCGGCCAGCGGGAAGGTCTTGGCCACCGGCACCTTCAGCTGCCCGGCGTCGGCCAGCCGGCCCAGCTCCGCCAGGTCGCTGCCGACCGGGCGGACCCAGATCCACTCGCCGCCCGATCCGAGCACGCTGGGGTCGGCGACGGAGGCGTGCCGGCCGTCGTCGTGGAGCACTTCCCGGGTGACCCCGCCGACGCCGCCGACGAAGTCCGCGACGACGGTGGGCCCGTCGGGCACGAGGGCGCGGACGCGGTCGGCGAGCCCCTCTCCGTACTCGACGGGTTCGCCGCCGAGTTCGCGCACCCGGTCGTGGTTGCGCGAGGAGGCGGTGCCGATGACGCGGGCGCCGAGCGCGCGGGCGATCTGCACGCCGAACGAGCCGACACCGCCCGCGGCGCCGTGGATGAGGACCGTGTCGTCCTTGCCGGTGCCGAGGCGGGTGAGCAGCTGGTAGGCGGTGAGCCCGGCCAGCGGGAGCCCGGCGGCCTCGGCCCAGCTCAGCGAGGCGGGCTTGTGCGCGAGGGCGCGTACGGGCACGGTGACGAACTCGGCGAAGGTCCCGCCGTGCACGTAGTCCTTGCGTGCGTAGGCGATGACCTCGTCGCCCTCGGCGTACTCGGGGACGTCGATGCCCACGCGCTCGACGGTGCCGGCCACGTCCCAGCCGGGGATCACCGGGTAGACGACGTCCATCAGGGCGTCGAGCCCGCCCGACATGATCTTCCAGTCGACGGGGTTGACCGCGGCGTACTTCACCCGGACGAGCACCTCGCCCGGGCCGTACTTGGGCACCGGCAGCCGGATCTCGGAGAGCACCTCCGTCCCGCCGTACGTCTCGTACGCCATCGCCCGCATGGTTTCCTGGCTGCTCCGGCCCGACTGGGACATGTACCCGACCTCTCCGTGTGCTGGTGGACCCGCCCCCGGTCCATCCCACCACGCACGCCGCGCCCGCCCCACGATGCGGGGCGAACGCGGCGCGGCGCGGCGCGTCCCACACGGGCCCGGCCCACACGGCCGCCCGGCCCACACGCCCCGGCCGGTCAGACGCAGCCGGTCACCCGTGCACGGGAAAGGCCGCCTGGAAGTCGAGCCGCTCGTCCGCCCCCTCGGCGATCCGCCCGAGCACCCCGTCCAGCTCCAGGTACGCCGCCCAGCGCTCGGCTCCGGTCGCCGCGGCGAGCCGGTCCACCACGAGGTCCTCCAGGTCCTGGACCCGCTTGCCCTTCCACACCTTGTCCGCGAGGCTGACCAGCAACTCCTCGATGGTCACCCCGTCTTCGCCCCACGTGGCGTGCGTCGCGGCGAACCGGGCCCGCCCCTCCGTGAACCCGTGCGCGAGCAGCAGCGCCCGCCCGGCCGGCTCGTGCTCGGCGCCCGGCCCGCTGAGTTCGGCCGGGTGGACGGTCTTGCCGATGTCGTGCGTGGCCGCCCCGAAGAGCACCGCCTCCCGGTCGAAGGCCAGGCCCGGGCAGTGCCCGGCCCACCAGTCGGCCAGCTCGTAAGCGACGTCGTGCACGAGCCGCAGGTGCGCGGCCAGCCGGGGCGGGGCGGCCAGCGTGCGCAACAGCCCGGACACGGTGGGCGGAAGGGGCCGCAGCGGCGGTTCCCCCGAGGTGTCGAGCGCCCTCGACAGGGCATCGGTACGGGACATCGGATCATCCTAGGAGCGCTGGACGATCACTCGTACTCGGTACCGCCCTTACGGGTCAGGTAGGCCGGGCTGACCGCCTTGGCGATGGCGCGGCCGCCGACGACCGGGCTGTAGCGCTCCGCCGAGGGGCGGATCACGACGCCCTCGCGCAGGTGCACGGCCCGCCCGGACACGGTCTCGCGACCGCTCGCCAGCTCCAGCACGGTGTCGAGGTCGTACGGGCCCTCGTACAGCCGTGGCACCAGCGGCAGTTCCCCTTCCGTCAGGACGGCGGTCGGGTCCAGCCAGTGCACCTGCCCGTCGATCTCGGCGGACACGTCGAAGACGGCGTATCCGGGTGGCGTGTCGGCGGTCCGCACGTCGGTCCCGTACGCCAGGTCCTGGACGCCCGCGCCGTACACCTCGGCGAAGATGCCGACCCGGGTGGCGCCGAGGCGGGCGGCCAGGGCCGCGGCGACGGCCGGCACGCCGTGGCCGCGTACGGCCCGCCAGTAGAGGTTGCGCTCGTCCTCCTTGAGCGCCAGCCCCTTCGAGCCGAATCCCTTGGACGAGACGATCGACCGCTCCTCCTGGACCACGTACGTGAACAGGCAGGCGGTGCCGTGCAGTTTCTCCGTGAGGACGACCTGCTCGCCCGGCTCGAAGATGTGCGGGTAGCGCTGGAGGTTCTCGATGTCGACCCACGGCATCAGGTCGGCGGCGGCTTCGACGTCGCCGTTCATGGTGGTGGGGATGGGCGGGGACCACTTGGTGATGCCGAGCAGCTCCGCGAAGTCCGTGCCCTCCTCGGCGGCCTGTACGAGGTCGACGTCGGCGAGCGCGCGCGGGCGGCACACCAGGCCCTGCGAGAGCTCGCCGCGCAGCCGCACCGCCTTGACCCGGTCGGCGGAGCTGCCGGCCAGCCGTCCGGTGAGGCCGAGCTCCTCGATCAGCTCGGCCGGCAGCACGGCCTGTTCGGGTATGTAGAGCGCGAACTCGCCCGTATGGTAGGCACCCTTGGCGATCACGGCGCGGTACAGGCCCACCTGGGCCAGCTCCAACGCGTCGGCGTTCGGGTGCTCGTGGACGGTCAGCTCTTCGGCGGTGACTCTCAAGGTCGACATGGACGGCTCCTGCAGTCGTCAGGGACGCGGACGACGTGCCGGTCCTGCGGCGCGTCGGTGACGATCACTCTCCGGGCGCCATTTTCGCTGGTCCAGCGAATATCACGGTGTTAGCCTGCCGCACCGCGCGCGCTGTGTTCCACGTTCCGCAGGAGGCTCCCGTGTCACGTCCTCTTCCTCGTCCGGTCACCGTCATCACCGGCGGCAGCAGGGGCATCGGTGCGGCGGCCGCGCTGCGGCTGGCCGCCGACGGGCACGACCTGGCGCTGGGCTACGTCCGCGACGAGGCGGCCGCCGAGGCCGTCGCCGAGGGGGTGCGGGCCACCGGGGGACGCTGTGTGACCGTACGCGGCGACACCTCCGAGGAGTGCGCCGTAGAGCGGCTCTTCGACATCGCCGGCGCCGAACTCGGCACGCTGACCGGCCTGGTCAACAACGCCGGGGTGACCGGCCCGCTCGGCCGGCTCGCCGACGCCCGGACCGAGGACCTGCGGCGGGTGGTCGAGGTGAACCTCCTCGGGTACCTGCTGTGCTGCCGCCGGGCCGCCCGGGACATGGCGGAGTCGGGCGGCGGGGCGATCGTGAACGTCTCTTCGGCGGCCGCCACCTTCGGCAGCCCCGGGGACTACGTGCATTACGCGGCGACCAAGGCGGCCACCGACGCGCTGACCGTGGGCCTCTCCAAGGAGCTCGGCCCGGACGGGATCCGGGTCAACGCCGTGGCTCCCGGCATCATCGAGACCGACATGCACGCGGCGATGGGGGATCCCGACCGGCCGGCACGGGCCGCGGCCGGAATCCCGCTCGGGCGGCCCGGCCGGCCCGAGGAGATCGCCGGGGCGATCGCCTGGCTGCTGTCCCCGGACGCCTCGTACACGACGGGAACGGTGCTGCGGGTCGCGGGCGGCCGCTGAGCCCCGTCGGGCGCGGCGGCCGCCGGAGGCCACCGGAGCCGGGAGGGCGCCGAAAGCCGCCCATGGCCGCCGGCGGCCTCCGAAAGCCGCCGGTCGCCGCCGAGGGCCGGGCGGCGCTACCTCATGGCCGCCTGGGTCGCGGGCCCGTAGACGCCTGGCGGGTCGCCCTTGATGGACCGGTCGCGCTGGAGCTGGCTGACGCCGCGCTTGGTCTGGCCGTCGAAGACGCCTGTGACGGAGACGTACGTGAACCCCTGCCCGTAGAGCATTTCCTGCAGGGCGCGCACCTCGGGCCCCTTGTCCCCCATCCGCAGGGTCACGGGGGCACGCGACGGTCGCGGCGCCGACGCGCTCGGCGAGGGCGTCGGCTCGGGTCCTTCGCTCGCCTTCGCGCTGTCGGAAGGCTTCGCCGTCGCGGAGGCCGGGGACGCCCCGGCCCGAGCGGACACGGCCGGCCCGGGTTTCCCGCTGACGCCGGCGTCCGGGCTGCGCGCCGGGAGCACCGGCAGGGACAGCTCGGGCGGTCGCCCGGCCCGGGGCGGTTCCGGTTCGGGCCCGCTCAGCAGGAGCACCAGGGCGCCGACCACGGCGAGTGCGAGCACGGTGCCGACGGCCAGCGGAAGCCGACTGCGGCTGCCGCTCGCGCCGTCCACGGCATCACGCACGCCTGCGGGGGTCGCAGCGGGGGCCGGGACCGCGGCGGGGCCACCGGGCTGCGGGCCGCGCGCCGGGCCGGGGAAGGCGAGGGGTCCGGTCTGCGGCCAGGCGGGCGCCGTCGACCGGGGCGGTCGGCCCGAGGGGCCGACGTACGGGCGTACGAGCAGGTGGTCGTCGGGGACGACCCCGCTCTCCTGAGGGTCCTGGGACATGGTGGCTCCCCGGCTGGGACGGGGGCCGGCACGGCGGTGCGGTGCCGGCCCCCACCCGGCCGGTCAGGCTCTGCGCCGCCGGGCGGCGGGAGCCAGGGGGGCACCGGTGGCGGGGACGCCGGGGGTGCCGAGTGCCGGAGAACCGCCGACCGTGGCCGGGGCGAGCGATGTGCGAACGAATGGGGACATCTGGCGTATCTCCGAGGTGCGGCTCAAGCGGTGGTTCTTGATCGGCGCACTCTTTCCCTCCGGCACGGTCCGGGTCAAGCCGGTTGTCCGGTATCCGCCTGGTCATCCCGTCTTTCGGTGCGGCGGACCGCCGTAGCCCAAACGGTGCACGCGGCCACGAGCATCAGGGCGGCCCCGCCGAGCGGGGCGGCGGGTGCGGCGATGCCGTCGACGGCGAGGCCGCCGAACAGCGCGCCCGCGGCTATGGCGAGGTTGAACATGGCCACCATCAGCGAGGAGGCCGCCTCGGGCGCGTCCGGGGACGCCTTGATCATCCAGCCCTGCACGCTCACGGAGACCCCTCCGTACGCCAGTCCCCAGGCGAGCAGCAGCGTGGTGCCGGCGACCGGTCCCGGGAGGACGGCGATCAGCGCGAGGATCACCGTGAGGGAGGAACTGACCACGAGCAGGATCCGGTACGCGTCGCGGGTCCCGGCCAGGAAGTTTCCGGCGACACCGGCGACGCCGTAGCCGAGCAGGAGCGTGCTGACGTATGCCGCGTCGATGCCGGAGACGTCCTGCAGGATCGGCCGGACGAAGGTGTAGGCGGCGAACTGCCCGGTCACCACCAGGAACGTGACGATCACTCCCGCACGGACCGCGGGGTTCTCGCGGAGCAGGGCCGGCAGTTCGGGGAAGGTGATGTGCCGGGTCGGCGGAAGCGGGGGCAGCAGCAGGAGCAGGGCGGTCAGCGTGACGAGGCCGAGGGCGCCGACGGCCGCGAAGGCGGCGCGCCAGCCGCCGAGTTCACCGAGCAGGGTGCCTGCGGGTACGCCGAGCACGGAGGCGGCGGGAAACGCCGCCGAAGACGAGCGCGGTCGCCCGGCCCACCTGGTGCGCGGCGACGAGGCGGACGGCGAGTCCGCCCGCGATGGCCCAGAATCCGCCGACGCCGACGCCGACCAGCAGGCGGGCCGCCAGCACCACGGCGAAGTTCGGGGGCGAGGGCGGCGGCGAGGTTGGCGGCGGCCATCAGGGCGATGAGCACGCACAGCACGAGCCGCCGGTCGAGCCGGCCGGCGCCGACGGTGACCAGCGGGGCGCAGCATCCGGCGACCAGGCCGGGGACGGTGACCATCAGCCCGGCGGTCCCGTCGGAGACGCCCAGGTCGGCCCCGACGGGGGTGAGCAGCCCGACGGGGAGCAGTTCGGAGGTGATGAGGCAGAAGATCCCGAGGGCGACGGCGCACACGGCCGCCCAGGCCTTCCACGGCGCGAGCCCGCTCCCCGGCGCGAGCGCGCTCTCCGATCCGGGTCCGCTCTCCGATCCGGGTCCGCTCCCCGGTGCGGATCGGGCCTCGGGCAGGGAGGCGGCAGAGGGAACGGACGCGGCCGAGGGCGGGGACGCGGGGCGGGCCGGGGGCTCCGAGGGCGGGGAGGGGCTGCCGGGCGCGGCGGCTGAGGTCATGGACGGGCACTCCGTACGGGCGTTCGGCGGGCAGGACACGACGGCGCGGGGCGCCGGAGGTCGCGCCTCCCCCGTCACCCGCACTGCCGTTCCAATTTCCCACACGCCCCGGCCGCAACCACGGGGGCCGTGTCACCCGGACGCGTGAGGGGGGAACCGGGCGGGCCGAACCGTACGGCAAGGTGGTCGGATGCAGTTACGCCGGGCCGTGCCCCTCTCCCTCCTCGCGCTCCTCGCGAGCGCCGGCTGTGTCTCCGTCGCACCGCAGGATTCGGCTCCGGTTCCCGTACGCGGCTCCGTACCGCCCGCCGACGCGCCCGAGTTCCCCACTCCCCTGGCCCTGCCCCTGGGGGAACTGCCCGCGCCGCCCGAAACCGACCCGCGCCCGGACCCGGAACCAGCGGCGGAACAGGGCTCCGGCCCGGAGCCCGAACCGTCCCGCGAGCGGGCCCGCGCCAAGGCGGTGCCGCCCCGGCGGACGCGGGTGCCCGGGCCCGCGACCGCACACCCGCACCCGCACCCGCGCCGGCGGCCGGCCCCGCCGCCCCGCATGGACGAGCTCTGCGCGGCCGCGGACGGGGTCGTACCGCCGTCCATCGTCGACCTGTGCCTGCGGCAGTACGGACGCTGACCGTCCCCGCGGTCCGCGGCCGTACTGCCGCCGGCCGTCCCCGTGCCGGATGCGAGGCTTGACCCTCTCCCTGTGTCAGACCTTGTAGTGGAGCGCGTCATGTTCACCATCGGAGACTTCGCCAAACACGGCCGGGTGTCGGTCCGCATGCTGCGTCACTACGACGCCCTCGGACTGCTGCGCCCCGCGCGTGTCGACCCCTTCACCGGCTACCGCTTCTACGAGGCCGGGCAGCTCGCCCGCCTCAACCGTGTCATCGCGCTCAAGGAACTGGGGTTCAGCCTCGACCAGGTCGGGACGATCCTCGACGAGCGGGTGGGCGCGGAGGAGTTGCGCGGCATGCTGCGACTGCGGCAGGCGGAACTGGAGAGCGCCATGGCCGCCGCGGCGGCCCGGCTGGTCCAGGTCGAGGCGAGGCTCCGGACCATCGAAAGCGAGGGAACCATGCCTGCCGACGACATCGTCGTGAAGAGCCTCCCGCCCGTCCGGCTCGCCGAGCTGACCGGTACGGCCGGGAGTTTCGCCCCGCAGGACATCGGCCCGGTCATCGGCCTGCTCTACGACGAGCTGTGCCGCCGCGTCGAGGAGGCCGGGGTCGTCCCGACCGGTCCCGGCACCGCCTACTACGAGGACGCGCCGGGCGCGGATTCCGGAACGGCGATCCTCGTGCACGCCGGTCTTCCGGTGGCGGCCTCGGTCCGCGCAGAGGAACTCGGGGGCGAGGTGCGGATCGTCACGCTGCCCGGGGTGGAGCGGGCCGCGACCGTGGTCCACCGGGGCGCGATGGACGGCGTACTGCCGACCGCGCAGGCCCTGGCGCGGTGGATCGACGCGCACGGCCACCGCTCGGCCGGGTACGCGCGGGAGCTCACCCTCTCCTGCCCGGAGGACCCGGACCAGTGGGTCACCGAACTGCAGGAGCCCCTCGCCGGGCCCTGACGCCCGGAGGCATCAGGGGCGGCGACCGCAGACGTGGGCGCACCGGCGGGCCGTGTCACGCCGCACCGTACGGAACCTGCGCAGGGTGCTGTGGCCGCGCCGCTTCCACTCGCCCCGCGGCAGGGCGGCCCGCTGGCCGCCGCCCGCGATCAGGGCGTTGACCGGGGTCATCGGGTCGGCGGCCATCGCCTTGGCGAACAGGACGCCGACGACGAGCGGGACCAGGGCCACGGCCAGGGCCGAGCCTGCGGTGGTCACGTGCTGCATGCGCGGGCGGACGGTCGCGCTGCGCGGGGCGTCGGAAGTCATGACCCCATTCGACCAGCGGCGGCCCGGCGGGGAATCGGGGCGGATACTCAGGCCGTTGGGCACAACGTACTCAGACGGGTGCGCGAGGCGCCCACCGGGCACTCGACGAGCGGGAGGGTGTGAGCCGATGACGGTACCCGGGCAGGGCTTCGAGCCCGCTACCGGTGACGGCCCGGCCACGCCACCCGGCCGGCGGGAGGCCGAGCTGCGGACGGCCTACGAGGGGCTGCTGCAGATCCGTCGTCTGGTCAACGGCCCGGCGGGCGTAACGGTTCCCGCGCCGTGGGAGGTACGGCAGCTGCCGCGCGCGGTGGCCCTTGTACTGGAGGCGGCGGGGATCACCCCGTCGGCACTGGACGCGGAGGGCCGGCGCACGCGGACGGGGTACCGGGTGGCTGCCGCGCCGGAGCCCGGGCGGGTGCACGTGACCTGGCTCGGGCCCCCGGGCGGCGGCGCGGCCGAGGAGGAGCAGGAGCGCCTGACCGCCTGCGCGGCCGTACTGGAACCGCTGGGGTGGGTCTGCCTCCTGTACCGGGGCCCGCGCCGGCGCCGCTTCCTGGAGGTGGAGCCCGGCGCGGCCGCCCACTAAGGGCTGTCCGGGCGGGAGAAATCCGGTGGCCGGGAACACCGCGCCCCGCGAGACTCGCCCGATGGGCATGCTCGACACACAGGCGGACCGCGTCGGCCGGGGCGAGACCGTGGAGTTCCGGCCGACCGGCGGATCCATGGAGCCGCTGGTCCACAGCCGGCAGCGGGTCCGGGTCGCACCGGCCGAACCGGCGCTGGTCGAGGTCGGCGACATCGTCCTGGCCCGCGTCTCGGGCACGGTGTACCTGCACCTCGTGTCGGCGGTGGACGCCCCGCGCCGGCGCGTGCAGATCAGCAACAACCGCGGTCGCGTCAACGGCTGGACCGGCTACGACCGGGTGTTGGGCATCTGCCTGGCCGTGGACGGCGTACCCCGCCCGGGCGCCGCGGCCAAGGTGCGCCGGCCCGCCGTCCGGCCCGCCGTCCTCGCCACCCGCCGTCTGGACCTGCTCCCGCTGCTCCCCGTGCACGCGGACGAGATGAGCCTCGTCCTGGCCGACCCCGCCCTGTACGCATTCACCGGCGGCGCACCGCTGTCGCGGGAGGAGCTCCGCATCCGCTACGAGCGGCTCAGCGCCGGCTCCCCCGACCCCGCGGCCGTCTGGGCCAACTGGGTGCTGCGGCTGCGCGGGCAGGGGCGGCTGATGGGCACCGTCCAGGCCACGATCGTCCCGGGGCGCGGCCTGGCCGAGCTCGCCTGGGTCGTGGGCACCCCCTGGCAGGGCCACGGCTTCGCCTCGGAGGCCGCGCGGGCCGTCGCGGCCTGGTTGAGGCCACTGCCCGTCGACCTGCTGGTCGCGCACATCCGTCCGGACCACGCCGCCTCGGCGGCGGTCGCCGCGCGCTGCGGACTGCGCCCGACCGGGCGGCTCCAGGACGGCGAGGTCCGCTGGGAGTCCGGCGACGGCCGGGGCGAGCGCCTCTTCAGGCGTCGAAGCGACGGTTGCCGGTGAGCGACCACACGGCGGAGATCCGGCCGTCCGTGACGGCGAACATGTCGATGCCGCTCTTGACGACGACGTCTCCGCCGCCGGTGTGGCTCTCGAGCCACCGGCAGGCCATCTCGCCGCGCTCGGTGTCGACCAGCGGTGCGGCGTCGGCGGCGAACGTCAGGCCGGTGAGGGCGAGGCTGTTGGCCGAGATGAACGCCGTCAGTTCGTCCCGGCCGAAGGTGGCGGCGGACCCGGTGCCGTCGAAGTCGTCCGCGAAGTGCAGCCGGAAGCCGGGGGCGAGGATCTGCTCGGCGAGGGCGAGCTCTCCGTTCCAGAGCGCCGTCCAGCCCTCCACCAGCCGGGTGCCGGCCTCCCGGGTCAGCGGCGCGGAGTCGGTGGTGGGGATCGTCGTCACAGACATGGGTGCCTTCCAGGGTCGGTTCGTGGTCACCCAGCCTCCGGGCCGGAGGCGACAACCCTCTGTCGGTGTTTAGCCCTCCGGGCAGCGGCTCAAGTGAAACTGTAGAGCTCGTCGAGCGCGACGAAATCCCGTCCGAGGCAGTCCAGTTCGGACAGGTCCACGGGACGGGGCTCCGCCGTCTCCTCCAGTGCCCGCGCCTCCCGGATGCGGTCGAGACGGAAGCCCCGCACGGCGGAGTGCAGCCGGCACCAGCCGACGAGGTACCAGGGGTCGCCGCCGAGGAAGCCCAGGGGTTCGACGGTGCGGTCGGTGACCTCGCCGTGTGCGTCGTCGGCGTAGCGCAGGCGCAGCAGCCGGTGGGTCGAGAGCGCCTCGCGCAGGGTGTGCGGCAGCGCGGACGGCCGGGCGGGGTTCACGGCGAGCCGTACCCGGGCCGCGAGCTCGCGCGCGGCCTGGCGTTCGCGCTGCGGCATGACGGCGAACACCTTGGACAGCGCCGAGTGGGCGTCCGCGGCGAACGGTGTCCCCGAGAGCCCGTGCAGGGCGACGGCCAGGGCCGCCACCTCGGCCGCGGTGACGGTCAGGGGCGGCAGGGTGTGGTCCTTGTCCACCACGTACCCGCCGCTGCGGCCCGGTTCGGCGTAGAGCGGCACGCCCGACTGCTGCAGGGCACTGAGGTCGCGCTCGATCGTGCGGCTGCTGACGCCGAAGCGCTCGGCGAGCCACCGCGCGCTGCGCGGCCGGGGCGAGACCGCACGTAACTCCTCCACCAGGGCGTACAGACGCTCGGTACGGTTCACAGCCAAGGACCGTAGCCGATGCCCCGTGATCACGAGGCGTCGAGCCTCTGATCACCCCAACGTGCTCAGCCTCCGCGATAGCTGTTGAGCGTAGTCCCTGCGCCGCTGGCCGACTTCAGGAACTCGTTCTCCGCCACCAACGCCGCCAGCTCTGCCAGCAGGCCGCCGGCCATGGGCTTCAGTCCGCCGTTCTCAGCCGCCAGTTCGTCGTTCTCAGCCGTCAGCTTCTGGTTCTTCCAGGCGAGAACCCCCGCGGCGGTGGCAGCCAGAACGCCGAGGGCGACCTCAGCCACCGCCCTGCCTTTGACTGACTTGCGTTCGGTTGGCCGGGCCGCTTCCAGCAGGCCGTCCTTGTCGCGGATGCCGACGTGCCCCGTCCGCTGCGAGTGCTGTCGAAGCTCGTCGAGATCGTCGCTGCCATAGGAACACGGCGGATCCCCGTCTGGCACTGGCCGTGTGTCGACACGTCAGGTGTAGCGTCCGGCCAGTGTGGCCACCGTTTCGGCGAGGACGCGGCGCAGTTCGGGCGGCCCGAGCACCTCGGCCTCGGCGCCCAGCCTCAGCAGGTCGCCGACGGCGATCGCCTCCGACTCGACGGGCAGGAGCACGCGGACCCAGCCGTCGGCGTCGGCCGGGCCGGCCTCGGCAAGAGCCCGGTTGGCCGCCGCCCCGAACTGCATGGGGAGCAGCCGCTGTCCGCGCGGGGACAGGCGCAGCTCGGCGGTCTGCTGGTGGAGTACGGCGCCCAGGCGGCGGGTGGACTCCTCCCAGTACGCGGCGAGTTCGAAGCCCGCGGGCCGTTCGAACTCCTCCTCCGCGGTGTCCACGGCCAGGAACCGGGCGACCCGGTAGGTCCGTACGGAGCCGCCGCCGTCGACCTCGGCCACCAGGTACCAGATGCCCGCCTTGAGGACCAGACCGAGCGGGTGCAGCTCCCGCCGCACCTCGCCGCGCCAGCGGCGGTAGTGGGCGCGCAGGACGCGCTGGTCCCACACGGCCTGGGCGATCTGCGCGAGGTACGGGACGGGGTCGGCCTCCCGGAACCAGGCGGGCGCGTCGAGGTGGAAGCGGTCCTGGATCCGCCGGGCCCGTCCGGCGAGTGCGGCGGGCAGTGCGGCCTGGAGCTTCAGCTGGGCGGCGGCCAGGTCGGCGCCGAGGCCGAGCTCCTGCGCGGGTCCGGGGGCGCCGGCCAGGAAGAGGGAGCCGGCCTGGGCGTCGGTGAGGCCGGTGAGGCGGGTGCGGTAGCCCTCGGCCAGCCGGTACCCGCCGGCCGGGCCCCGGTCGGCGAGGACGGGGACGCCGGAGGCGCCGAGGGCCTCGACGTCCCGGTAGACCGTGCGCAAGGACACTTCCAGCTCGGCGGCGAGCTCGGGCGCGGTCATCCGGCCGCGGTTCTGCAGCAGCAGGAGCAGGGAGAGGAGCCGGTCGGCGCGCATGGATCCCATTGTCCGCCATACCTGACAGAAGGTGTCAGGTACCGCTGCCAGTCTGGGGACACCGCCCGATCAACCGCCGGGCGGACCAGACCGTTTGACCGACTGACCGACCGACTGACCGACCGATAGGACAGCCATGCCCACGCCCGCGCCCGTAGAGACCGGTGGCCACTTCACCTTCGCCAACTGGGAGGAGACCCCCGTCGGATCCGCGGAGGCCGTCCCGCGGCTCGCCCACGCCCATGTCACCAACGCGTTCACCGGCGGGATCGAGGCCGCGAAGACGGCCTGCGACTACACGATCGCCTACACCGGGGAGAACGTCGGCAGCTACAGCGGCATGGAACTGCTCACCGGCAGCGTCGACGGCCGCAAGGGCAGTTTCGTTCTGGAGGAGCGCGGCACCTTCGACGCCGGCGGCACCGTCTGCCGCTTCGAGGTCGTGCCCGGCTCCGCCACCGGGGACCTCGCCAGCCTGACGGGCTCGGGAGGATTCACGTACCGCCACGGGGAAACCGCCGTCGCCTACTCCTTCACGTACGACCTGGGGTCCTCCGCATAGTCGATCCCGCACCCGACCGGACGGGAATCGGCGAATCAGGGACGGTGCCGTACCGCGGTCGGCAGGATGGGCGCATGGACCGTGGGGATGTGGGGGCGGGCGGGTCCCGACCGATGGTGGTACGGGTACCCGTGGAGCCGGTGGAAGCCGCGGTGGAGGCCGACGCGGTTGACGCGGTGACGCGTACCGCCGGCGTGGTGGTACGCGGCCCGTTGTTCGGGGTGGCGGCACAGGGCGCCGGGGACGAACCGCGGTGGCGGGTGGTGCTCGCGGTGACGGACGGCTGCCCGCAGCAGGCGCGCGACGGGCTGAACTCGCGGCTGTGGTTCCGCGCGAAGGACGATGCGCGCGACAGGGCGGAACGGCGCGCACTGCTGGCGGCGGTCGCCCGGCTGGAGAGCGAGCGCGTCGACGAACTGGAAGTGGCGGGGACCCGGTACCGGGTCGTACGCGCCGAGGAGTACGCGGGCGCGGGCCCGGACGGCATCGAACAGCCGCGTCCCACCGATCCCGACCCCCTCTCCCCCGACTGGGACCGCGCCGCCAAGGGACCGGGGGTCGACGACGACCTGCTCCTGGACCCGGACGCACCGGTCACCCCCACCCAGGCCGTGGAGCGGCTGGCGCTTCGGGGCCTGTGCTACACCGGCGAACGGTTCCCCGAAGACGTGCGCGCCGACGCGCAGCGGGCCCTGGACACCCACCCGGACGTACTGCTGCTGCCCCCGACGTTCACCGTCGTGGAACGGACCGCCTCCCGCGGCTGGCGGCCGGTCAGCGGCCCGCACGCGAGCGCGCACGAGGCCCGCAAGTCACTGGACTTCGCCCTCACATGGATGTGGCCGCGCATGCACGGCCACATCCCCGGCGACGCCGGCCCGCAGGCCGATGCCCGCACCTGGACGGCGAAGGACGGGGCGTCGGCTGCCTCTCGGCCCGCGGAGCTGGCCGCGTACGCCGAGGCCGCCGACATCCTTAGGGCCGGACGCGTCAACCAGCTGGAGTTCCAGGACACCGTGTACCGGATCGCCCGCACCCGCCGCCTGCTGCGCTGGGGCCCCGACGGCCCCGAGGGCCCGCGCCCGTCCGACACCAACAGCCAGGACCCCGCACGCATCCACCTCCCCCTCGACGAGGACGGCCGCGTCCTCCCCCAAGACTGACCGGAACCGCCGGTGCCTGACCGGCGCCTGCCCGCTGCCTGCCCGCTGCCTGCCCTGCCCCTGCCCGGCGCGACGAACGCGGCACGGCGGGCGCCTGACGCCTCATCCGGGTGAAAACTTTCCTCTTGTCGGGGATCGATGCTGGTCACATGGGGTGAAAGCACCGCATGGCTCGTTTCCCGAGACCGGGTGGGACGCGTTGATGGGGACGTGAGTACCTCAAGCACCGCCCCGATACTGCCCGCCGCTTTCGCGCCCCTGGCCCCTCCCACCGTGCACGAGGCGGGCGCTGACACCGCGCCCGGCGTCATAGACATCCGCTCCTGCACCACCCTCGGCGCCACCCTGATCGTCCGCCTCAGCGGGGAGATCGACCACTTCAGTGCCGCCCCACTGCGGGCGCTGCTGGCCTCGGCGGCCGAAGACGGCTACACCGGCCTCGTGCTCGACACCTCCGACGTCACCTTCGCCGACTCCGGCCTCCTGGCCGTCCTCGACTGGTGGCCCCGGCACGGGCGTCGCCTCAGGCTCGCCAACCGCTCCCCGGCCGTGAGACGCCTCCTGCGGGCGGCCGCCGCGACGACACGACAGCCATCCCAGACCGCCTCACTGACGGCGCAGGCGATGTCATGACCTTCATACTCCTGACCTGCACTCCGATACTCGCGGCGGTCCTCCTGCTCCACTGGGAACGGGCCGAGCCGCGGAACCGCCGCCCTCCGCGGCCACCCCTGAGCAGACCCGCCAGGACCCTGATCCACTGCCCCCTGGCGCCCCCGGTCTTCGGCGCGATGGGGTAACCCCGGTAACCCCGGCCAGGTGGGCCCGCGATGACCGCGGGCCCACCGTCTGGGCCCTGCCTCGTCCCTGCGCTGGGCCGGGCCGGGCTGAGCTGGGCTGAGCTGAGCTGGGCGCCGACCGCCGGTCAGCCGAAGCTTCGCCTGCGGTCACCCGTCTGCTGCGGCGGGATGTGGTGCAGCCGGCGACGGGCATGCCGGCTCCGGCCGGCCCTGCGTGCGTCCCCACCACCGGACCGAGTTGCGGCCTGGTCGGGTTCCGCGGGTGCCACCGCCGGGGCGAGCGCGATCGCAGCGATGACCGCCGTCACCACAACGAGGATGATTCCGATGCTCACGGACATGATTCCCGCCTTTCGCGTTGACCCTTACCTCTTGTAGCTACTCAGCGTTTCCAATACCGGCTGCGATAAACACGTTGAGTGATGTTTAGAACCGTCCGCCACACTGACGGCAGGTGAAGGTCAAGCGCGTTGGGCGCCCGGGATGTTGACGCGGATCCGGGTTGTCAGGGGCGGCGTCGGAGCCTCTTCGGGTGCCCCGGCGCGGGTGCGTTCACAGGCCGCGCAGTGGCAGTTGGGGTGCGGGATCCAGCCGGATGCCCGTCGGCCCGGTGTCGGCGGAGGCGGTGGAGGAAGGGCGCTGAACGGGTCTTCCGTCGCGGATGCCGCGGGCGCCGTTTCGGCAGGGCGCGGCCACGACGCCCCGGGGGTCCGTTGTGGCAGGGGTGGCGGGGCGAGGAACGCGTTCGGGCTCCGCCGTGCGGGTGCGCCCTGCTGCTCCGCCCCGGACGAAGGGATCCCGGCCCGTTCCGGGGTGCAGTTGCCGCACAGGGCTCTCGTCCATCCCGTCGCGCCGTCATAGGCGAACGAGGGCCGACGACAGCGTGGGCAGGCGAGTTCTCCCCGCCGCTGCGCCTGGTCGACCAGGAGTTCCCTGGTCATGCGGCGGGCGGACCGGCTGACGGTGGCCGCTCCCGGGTCGGGTACGGCCACCAGGAGCTTCAGTCCCGGCTCCTTGCGGGCCGAGGACTCCAGGTCGCTCATCAGCAGCTGTAGGTCGCGGGGCGTGACGCGGTCGTGTGCGGTGAGGAAACCGCCCGGGTGGTCGATGCGCGGGCGCCTGCGGCGCATGCGCGTGCTGTGGAGGTCGGCATCCGCTCGGTCCCAGGCCTTCCCCCATTCCGGCAGGCCGCCCTTCCGGACGCCGCAGGCCTCGGCGAAGGCCAGTAGGAACGCCCGGCTGGGCGTCGACTGGCCGTTGAGGACCCGCCCGGCCGTGCTGTGGGGCAGACGTCCCACTCCCCCCGCCCGGCCGTCCAAGCTGCGCAAGGGCGGGCATCCGTCGTCCTGGTAGAGGTCGACGATGGCGGAGTGCAGGTCGGCGAAGTCCTTGGCGACGGTGATGTGGCCCCCGCCGCGGTGGCCTGCGAGCACGCCCTGCGCGCGGACTTCATCACGGCGGGCGTTCTTCCATAACCGCTCTGCCTCTTTGACGTTGCGGCCGCAGCCCTGGGCGTAGGCGACGACGACGCTCAGGTTCTGCGGCACGCTGCGTCCGGAGGCGGCGCGCGCGAGGGTGTCGGCGCTGAACGGGGTGCGGACCGCCAGCTGCTGGTAGGTCAGCCCCGCCGCCGCGCGGCCGGCCCGCAGCCACGTGACCAGCGCGAGCAGGGACTTGCCGCACTGGGCGACCGGGTTCTCACGGCGCGCCATGAAGCTACGCCGCCGTCAGGCCCGGCGCAGGCCGACTGCCATTGCTACTGATGCTGCTGCTGCGGAGGCGCCGCAAGAGCCGAATGCCGAGCGTCGTCGCCTCCGCGACCAGGACGGCCATGCTCAGGAACTCAAGTCCGGCGACGGCCAGGCCGACGGCGATGACGACGATGACGATCACGGCTCCGGTCTCCGGGGCCGTCAGTGGGCGCGGCGCGGCGGAGGATGCGCCGCAAGGTGTGTGGTTCACGGGTGGACTCTCCAGACGTGTACTGCGGGCGAACGTGGGCGAAGGTGCTGGTTACACAAGGCGGTTGCCACCGCCTTCGGGTAGTGATGTTGCAGCATCCGGGCCTGCCGGACTAAGCCTCGTACGGTCCAATCCGCGTGTGCGTCCTTGTGCCGAGCCGGCCCGGGTGGCGGGGCGGCCCTGGAATCGGGCCAGGTCAGCCGTCGGATGACGCTCCGGAATCCGCAGCTGCGACCCACCTTCTTCGTGAGCGATCGAGTCGGTGTCCGGCTTTCCGCAGCCGCGTCCCGTGAATCCGCGAGGTCTTCCGGTATGGCTCAACCCCCGCCTCCCCAGCTCAAGACGGCGCGGCGCGGCGGATTCCCGCAGTCGTGCCCCGCAGGTTGACCCGATGGACCGCATCGCCGATCTTTGGGCATGCGCCCGCTTGCCGGTCACGGCCGGCTGCGGGGCTCTCCGATGTACTGCGGGCCATCGGATACCGCGGAGAGAGTGGACTCGTTGCCGCGGGTCTGCTCACGGTCCTGGTGCCGCCGGACGGCACCAGGACCCCGCCTCCTTCTCAGGCCTGCCTCGTCGGGTTCTCAGGCAGCAGGGCCGTGCCGCAGGCGCTGCAGTAGCGGGCGTCCGCCTCGATCGCGTGCCGCTGGCACCGGCCGCACACCAGGTGCAGCTCGCACGGTCGGGGCGCGGCGGCGGGGGCGGTCCGTCCGATGCGCATGCCGCGGCGCCTGCGGTGCACGGTCAGGACGAGCAGTCCTTCGGAGCCGGCCAGCAGCGCCCGGGACGTGCCGCGCGGCAGCACGCCGAGGAATCCGGGGGACAGCTGGGACTGGGCACCGTCGAGGGTGAGCGTGCCGCCGCCGCCGAGGACGACCAGCATCACGTCGACCTCGTCCTCGGTGTGCGGCGCCCCGCCGGTCCCGGGCAGGTGGCGCACCAGGTTCGCGTCCAACTGCCGGTCGATGCCTTCCAGCCGCCACAGCGCGCCGCTCTGCCCCTGCGCCACCGCCGCGACCAGACCCGCGACCGTCACGAACTCCGCCTCCCGCGCAGCCTCCATTGCCGTACCTTCCGCGCCCGAGCCGAACCCCACCACACCACACATGATCGCGCACCCGGGCCCCCTCGCGGGAACGGCGGTCCACGCCGCCGGCGCGCCGAGGGAGTGAGGACGCCCGCCCGCGGGTGCCGGGCCCCGCCGGCTTGCGGCCGGGCGTCGGCCGTCACCGCGCGCCCCGCGCCCTCGCCGGCGCGGACCGCTTCCCGCTCCGCCGGAGCCCGCCGCACCCGAACGGGTGACAGCCTGAACGTCCTCAGACCGCGGCCGCGGTCGAGGGCCCGTACATCACCGTGGACGGGGTGGAGTTCCACTAGGCCGACCGGTCCCGTACCGGTCAACCCTGACGATCGTCGGGGTACCGAGCTGCCGTTCGGCCAGGGTGCCCGGCCTGCGGTGTTCCTACCGTGGGCGCCATGGATTCGATCAAGCGATACGGAAACGGGTACGGGTACGGGTATCGGTACCGATGGGGTCGACGCATACCGATGGCCGTCATGTCGGCCGGGGCAGGGGCAGCGGCCGTGGTCTGGCTGACGCCAGGCGGCGCTCTGGGCACGAACGCACCGGTGCACGTCACCGCGGGCTACTCGGCGAAGGCTTACGAGGCGCTGACGGAGAGCGTGGCGGACGGGCCGTCGTGGGCCGAGTCCGCCCTGGAAGCGGCGAGCGAGGGCACGTTGATCCTCCTGGGCCTGCTCCTGGCCTGCGTCGCGTGGACCGCCCTGCGGCGCCGTGACGCGCCGGGCCTGGCCGGGGTTTCGGTCGCCGCCGCCGGGACCGTCGTCGCCTACGTGCTCAGTGAGGCGATCAAACTCCTCGTCGACGAGGAACGCCCGTGCAGGGCCCTGCCAGGGGTCTCGGCCCTCGCCTCGTGTCCCCCGGCGGGCGACTGGTCCTTCCCCAGCAACCACGCCACCCTCGCGGTCGCGCTGGCGGTCGGCGTGGCCTTGGTACGTCCTCGGTTTTCCGTCCTGGTGCTGCCGGTGGCCGCGGCGGCCGCTCTGTTGCGGGTGTTGGTCGGGGTGCACTACCCGCACGACGTCCTGGCGGGCGCGGTGCTCGGCGCCGCGGCCGTGGTGACCGTACGGCTCCTGGTCCTGCCGATCGCCGTACGGCTGGTGTCGGCGTCCCTCCTACGACAGGCGGTCGGGCGGCACGGGGACCACGCCGGCCTCGTGGGCGACCACGGCCGCCGCGGCCCGGTTGTCGACGCCCAGGCGCGCGAGGATCGAGCTGACGTGGGCTTTGACCGTCCCCTCCGCCAGGCGCAGTCGGCGCGCGATCTGACCATTGGAGAGACCGCTGCCGAGGAAGCCGAGTACGTCCCGCTCCCGGGCCGTCAGGGTCTCGATGCGGGCGCGGGCCGCGGAGCGGCGGCCGGCCTGGGCGCCCGCACCGCCGGCGGCGAGATGCGCGACGACGCGGGCGGCGACCTTCGGTGACAGGTAGGCGGCGCCGTCGGCCACCGCCCGGATACCGGCGCTCAGTTCCTCCGGCTCGCCGGACTTGATCAGGAAGCCGGTGGCGCCTTCGCTCAGGGCGCGCAGGATGTACTCGTCTTCGCCGAAGGTCGTCAGCATCACCACGCCCGTGTCGGGGACGGTCCTTCGGATCTCGGCGGCGGCCTCGATCCCGCCGGTCCCGGGCATGCGGATGTCGAGGACGGCCACCTGCGGGCGGTGGCGCTGTACGAGTTCCACCGCCTGGTGGCCGTCGGCCGCCTCGGCGACGACGGTGATGCCGGGGTCGGTGGCGAGGACCGCGCGGACACCCGCGCGGATCATGGGTTCGTCGTCGGCGATCAGGATCCGGATCATCGGACGGCCTTCCCGGTGTAGTCGTCGGTGGAGACCAGGCGGTCGGCCCGGAAGCAGAGACGGTAGATGTCTCCCGAGCGGTCGTCGAACGGGTCGCCGGTCTGTACGTAGAACTCGCAGACCGCGTCTTGTGGTGCGGGCGCGGGTGCTGCCGGGCGGCGGGTCGTCTGGCGCTCTGGCAGGTACGGCGCCACGTCCGCGCGTGGCTGGCCGACGTACAGGAGGGCGTAGTCCCGGGGTGCGAGTACCGACTGCCGCGCCGTCACGGTGTCCCACGTCCGCACCCCGCCGATGAGCAAAGCGGTGGTGCACAGCGGTACCAGGACGGCCGCGGCGGCGGTACGGCCCAGTCGGCGACGGGCACTGCGGTGCTCGGGAGGCAGTGCGCCGGCCGGCCCGCCGGGCTCGGCGCGGCGCGGCGGGGGCACGGCCCCGGGGCGGTGCGGGAGCCTGGCCCGGACGGCGAAGCCGCCCTCCCCGGGGCCTTCGGGGCCCTCCGGGCCCGATGTGAAGGTGCCACCGGCCAGTCGGACGCGTTCGTCCAGGCCGATGAGCCCGAAGCGGTGGTTCTCGCCGGGCGCGGAGGCGGCTCGGACCCCCGGTGTGGGGCGCATGGCGTGGTCGTGATGGGCCGCAGACGTGGTGGGCA
Organism: Streptomyces sp. NRRL F-2580; assembly: GCF_000720115.1. Classification (GTDB taxonomy): domain Bacteria; phylum Actinomycetota; class Actinomycetes; order Streptomycetales; family Streptomycetaceae; genus Streptomyces. The sequence continues at coordinate 116,691 of NZ_JOIR01000018.1, read as the reverse complement.
CCGGGCCGTTCGTCACACTGACCTCGGTCCATCCGTCCGTGTGGCGGACGACGACGGTCGCCCGGTGCCCGGGCGCGTGCTTGGCCACGTTCGTCAGCGCCTCCTGGACGACGCGCTGCACGGCCCGTTCGACGGCCGACGACGGGTCACCGGCCGCCGGTTGGCCCTCCACGCGCAGCCGGACGTCGAGCCCCGCCGCGGCCGCCCGGTCCACCAGGCCTTCGATTGCCGTGAGCCCGGCCTCGGACGCGGACTCCGTAGCGGTATCCGACGGCTCGCGCAGGAGGCCGATCACCTCACCGAGCCGGTCGACGGCGGCTCCCGCCCGGGCCCGGATGTCCCGGGCGGTGGCCCGGTGGTCCTCGGACAGGCCGGGGGCCAGCTTCAGTGCCCCTGCGGACAGGGCGATGAGGCTGAGGTCGTGGCCGAGGAGGTCGTGCATGTCCTGTGCGATCCGGGTCCGCTCGCGCAACCGGGCCTGTTCGGCGACCAAGTGCTGTTCGCGTTCCAGCCGCGCGGCCCGCTCCCATCCGGCCCTCACCAGTTCGCGGTACTGGCGCAGGAACCGGCCGGCGAACCACGGCAGCATCGCCGCCACGAGCAGCAACCCCACGAACTGGCTCGCCCAGCCCAGCCACGCCGGCACCAGGAGCACCGCCACCACGGCGGCCGCGAGCACTCCGGCCAGGGCCGCCACCGTGCTCCGGTTCCGTCCCGGCTGCCAGCCGGCGAGGAAGGCGCAGACCGCCGCGGGTATCCCCCACCAAAGGGTGACGACGCCCGTGCCGACGGCCACCACCGCCCCGACGAACAGGCCTGCGGACAGCACCGGTGCCGGTACCCGCGCCTTGATGATCACTGTTCTCACGCACGCGACCCTACGGAACTCCATTGCCCCCGCGGCACTGCCGAAAGTCCACTACCGCGGGCCCGGGCCGAGCACGTAGGGGTGGCGTCGTCCGGGACCCGGCCGGTCCCTGCGTCCCGGCCGCCCACCGCTGGCCGCCCGCCCCCGCTGTCACTGGCCGACCCGGCCGGGCTCCCGCTCCGGCTCGCCGACCGCGCGGCGAACACCCCGTTCCACGACCTGGTCATCGGCGCCCTGCGGGACGCCGGTGCCCGGCCGCCGCTCGGCCCGCCGTTCACCGGCCTGCGCGAGGCGCTCACCGCCATCGCCTCGTCCGCTACCCCTTCCCGGACCGTCTTCTACAGGTCACGGGCCTGCCCACGCTCCCCGGCACCGCGATCCGCCCGTTCACCGCCCCGCCCCTGACCACCTGGCTCGCGGTTCCCGCGGGCCCACCGACTCCCGCCCTGCGGCGCCTCTTGGCGGCGGCCACCGCAGGCGAGCCGCTCCAGCGGCGCGCCGCCGTCTGGATCCGGAATCTCTCGTGTCATATGCCTATCGGCCCGTCCGGCCCCGCGCATATGGTGTGGCTCCGGATCATCCCGGGCCCGTCGCCCTCCCGGCTCCCCACGGGAGGTCGCCGCGCGTCCGCAGGGCGTCCGGCGGGGCGGTGGCCGTGTCCAGGGCTCGTCCGACGGCCGGCAACGTCGTGGGGTCACCAGAAAATGGGATTGCCCCGGGGCCGGACCTTCGCGTTGGCTGGGCAGCATGACCGAACTGCGTACCGCTCGCCTCACCGTCCGTCGATGGCGTGACTCCGACCTTGAACCGTGGGCGGCGATGAACGCCGATCCCGAGGTCCGGGAGCACTTGGGCGACCTGCTGACCCGCGAACGGAGCGACGCCTCCGTGGCGCGGTTCCAGGCCGAGTTCGACCAGCGAGGCTACGGGTGGTCGGCGGTCGAGGTGCAGGCCACGGGTGAGTTCATCGGCTTCGCGGGCTTGGACCAGGTCGATGACGGCATGCCGTTCACCGGAGTGGAGATCGGCTGGCGGCTCGCCCGCCCGGCCTGGGGCCACGGCTACGCCTCCGAGGCCGCGCTGGCGGTCCTCGCCCACGGGTTCGACACGCTTGGACTTCCCGAGATCCTTGCCGTGACAACGGCGACCAACCACCGCTCACAGGCGGTGATGCGCCGCATCGGAATGACGCGGAATCCGGCCGACGACTTCGACGACCCCACCGTGCCCGAAGGGCCACTGCGTCCGAACGTGCTGTACCGCATCGCCCGTAGTGCCAGGACCTGACGGTACGTTCACGATCCGCCGAAGTCGGGCAGGGTGACCGAGCCGTCCGCGGCGAGGGGGAATCCCGGGTTGTACGCGACTTCCCAGGAGTGCCCGTCGGGGTCCACGAAAGCGCTGGAGTAGAACCCGATCGCGTTGACGGCCGCGGGCTTGGTGACGCTGCCGCCTGCCCGTCGTACCGCGGCGAGCAGCTCGTCCACCTCGGTCTCAGAGCGGACGTTGTGTGCCAGGACGATCCCGCCGAACCCGCCGACGGGTCCGGGCTCCACACCGCAGTCACGGGCCAGCTCGTCCCGGTCCCACAGCACCAGCCCGAGTCCGCCGGCCTGGAAGAAGACCGTCTCCTCGACCTCCTGTCCCCGCCAGCCCAAGGCCTCGTAGAAGCCCTTGGCACGTGCGAGATCGGAAACTCCCAGGGTGACCAGGGTGATGCGCTGTTCCATGCGATCACGCTAATGCCCGGAGAGGCGGAGAGTCCATCACGTGGGCACCGGCGCATGTGCCGTCAGGCGTTGCGGAGATCGAGGCGGCGACCCGCGGCGCAGCGTGGAAGCGGTCGCAGACCGTGGCGCGGTTCTGAGTACGGGAACTCATGTGCGCCGCAGCGCCGACTGACAGGATCCGCGCTGTGAATAGCAGCAAGGGGGCGCTGACGGCCCTGCATCTGTTCCTGGTCTGGGCGGTGATGGCGGCCGTGGTGCCGACGCTCGGCGTCGGGCTGCTGTTCGCGGCCTGGGACGGCGGGGCCGGTGAGCTGGTGGGGGTCCTCGCGTTGGGGTTACCGCTGGCGGTGGGACTGCTGGCCACGGCGGGCATACCCGCACGGACCGTGGTCCCGCTGTGCGGCTCCGTGCGCGAGCGGTTCGGCTGGGCAGCGCTGGTCTTCGTCCTCGGAACGCTCGGCGTCCTGGCGGGCCTGGCCGCCTACGCCCGGGACGTGCCCCTGGGGAGCGCCAGTACCCGGCTCGCCCTGACGGGGGTGCCGTACGCCGTGGCCGCGGCGTTCTTCGTGCCGAACCGGTGGGTACGGGCGGGGGCGATGGCCGCGCTGGCGACCGCGGTGGCCTACGGGGGCTTCGCCGGCCCGGCGCGGGCACAGGAACGCCGGCACGACGCGCAGCTCGCCCGGTACCGGGAACATCCGCAGCTGCTGTACCTGGGCGACGCGCCGCCGGGCATGCGGGTGTCCCATGCCCAGGTGGAACCCGCCGGCTTCATCGTTGACTACCGCCCCGTCCGGGAGGAGTCCGATCTCGGGTACGTGGGCCTGGTCGTGCGCTCGGGGCTCACGCCGACGCCACGATGCCCCGAACCCACTGACGAGGCAGTGTCCTGCACGGTCGGCGCGAACGGCGAGATGCGCACCGTCCGCGACTCCCCCCGCCTGGTCACCCTCACCCGCCGCCACGGGAACGAGGAGGTCGAGGTCAGCAGCCAAACCCTCGACGAATCCGGGCTGCGCCGCCTCCTGGACACCCTGCACCCGCTGTCGGACACCGAGTTGGGGACGCTGGTCCGGGACGAGAGGATCAGCCACGTCTTCTGAGCCGCGCCCGCTCCGGGGCCCTCGGCCCCGAATCCGGCGCGCCGGGCGAGCGGGCCGTCTGCCGGACGCGGGTCAGCCCGCCGATCGTCCGCGGGCGGCCCGAGCCGCGCGCCGCTTGGCCGCCCGGCGTTCCTCCTCGCTCATGCCGCCGCACACACCGAAGTCCTGACCTCCTTCGAGGGCCCACTGAAGGCAGTTCTCGCGGACCGGGCATCGGCGGCACACCGCTTTGGCCTCCTCGATCTGGACGAGGGCCGGGCCGCTGGAGCCCACCGGGAAGAACAGATCGGGATCTTCCCACCTACAGGCGGCCTCGTGGCGCCAGTTCATCGTCATTCCTCCATCCAATTCGTCCGAATCCTCACTCATCCCTCCTGGCCGGTACCGGCCGCTCTATTCAGTGCGGGCGCAACCACTTGCCGGCCCCCCGCCCCGGGCAGGGGGCCGCGCGGCGACACCCGGCAGGCCGATGTGCCGGGCTTGGGGAGGTTTGAAGCGCGAGACTGGGGCATCCACAACGCAGCCCTTTGCCCACTGACAGGAGCAGCAGTGACCACCTATGTCATCACCGTGCCCGGAACGTTCCTGAGGGACGTCGACGACGCAGCCCGCTCCAAGCTGGCGAGGAGGCTGGCTTCGCACCACACGGACTTGAGCGAGGCCGAGGACGTGGAACTGCTCACGGTCCACGAGGGCGGAACCTTCTCCGCCCGGCTCGAAGTCGAGGCCCCGGACCGGGCCACGGCCGAGGACGAAGCCGTACGCCTGCTGGCGGGTGCCCTCGCAGAGCTCGGGTTCTCGGAGAAGGACGCGCCCCTGGGACCGCCGGCGGTCACGGGGCTCGAAGGTGAGTCCTGAGATCCTTTCAGCTCACGGACCGGATGGACGCGCCGGGACGGGGCAACAGCGGGACATGGCTGTCGTACGAAAGCTCGCCCGTCCCCTGCTCGCCGCCCCCTTCGTCACCGGCGGACTACGCACCCTGCGCCGCCCCGAGGCCGTAGTGGAAGTCGCCCAACCCATCGTCCAGCCCGTCGTCCGAGCGGTCGGGAAGCGCGTGCCCGCCCTTGCCGGGGATCCGCTGCGGCTCGTGCGTGCCACCGGCGCGATCCAGGCCGCGGCGGGACTGCTGTTCGCGACGGGGCGTGCCCCGCGCCTGGCCGCGCTCACGCTCGCGGCCACGCTGGTGCCGACCTCCCTCGCCGCACACGCTTTCTGGACGGTGGAGGACCCGGAGGAGCGCGCGCGGCAGCGCGCTCACTTCCTGACCGACCTGTCCGCACTGGGAGGGCTCCTCATCGCCGCCGCGGACACCCACGGCAAGCCCTCGCTGGCCTACCGCTCCCGGCACGCACTCGACCACCGGCACCCGGTCCGTGCCGTCCGCCGCCCCGTCGAAGCGGCCGCGGCGCGTACGGCGAACCACGCCAAGTCGGTCGCGGCCTCGCTCACGGGCTCCCGCTGACGCGGCCACGACCCTCTTCCTTCGAGGTGTTCTGTCTTCGCCCGCTCTGGCCCCTCTACGCTGAGCGGCATGGCACATGACCGGGAAGAAGCCCGCGTACCGCTCGTACGGGTGGAACGCGGGGAACGGGGCGTCGTCGTACGCGTGAGCGGTGAGATCGACCTCGACCGGGCGCCCCAGCTGCGGGACGCTCTGCACACGGTGATCACCCGGCCGGACGGTCCGGACGGTCCGGACGGTCCGGACGAGATCGTCGTCGACCTGGCCGAGCTCACCTTCTGCGACTCCTCCGGCCTCAACGCCCTCCTCCAGGCCCGCCTCACCGCCCAGGAGCACGGCCGACGGATCCGCCTGCACGCCCCGGCCTCGCAGGTCATGCACCTGCTGGAACTGACCGGCGCGCAGCGTACGGATGTCGGTGATCAGGTCGCGCCAGGGTTCGAAGGCGGTGTCCACGTCCTGGCCCGAGGCCCGGATGTAGGCCACCGCCACGCCGTACCCGAAGTACTCGTTCCTGGCCGGCAGCGGGCGCACACCAGACCGGAGTAGTCCAGCACGCCCAGCTCGTTGCCGAGGAGCTCCTCCTGCCGGTCCAGGAGCCAGCGGATGTCGATGTGCAGCTGCAAGGTCAGCCCGCCCGGTGTCCGCTCGCGGCCGCCCGGCGCCTGACTACGGAGTCGATCTCCACATCACTGTCTGCCACACCTCCGAGTATGCAGCCATGAATACCTCGGTGAATACGTTTCGGGGGCGCGCACATCGGGGCGTATCGCGGGGGTAGGGGCTCGGTATGAAAAAAGACGAGTTCCAGCGGTCGGACGGTGAGGACCTGCTGACGGGGCTGAGCGTGGATGACCGCCGTCCGGAGCAGCCCGTGCTGCTGGACTCGACCGGCGCTCCGATTCGCACGTGGCAGGAGAACTACCCGTACGACCGCAAGATCAGGCGGGGGGAGTACGAGCGCACCAAGCGGATCCTGCAGATCGAGCTCCTGAAGCTGCAGCACTGGGTGAAGGACACCCGGGCCCGGCTGGTGGTGATCTGCGAGGGCAGGGACGCGGCCGGCAAGGGCGGCACGATCCAGCGGTTCACCGAGCGCCTCAACCCCCGTGGGGCACGGATCGTCGCCCTGGACAAGCCGACCGAGCGAGAGGAGGGGCAGTGGTACTTCCAGCGGTACGTCGCCCATCTGCCGGCGGCCGGTGAGATCGTCTTCTTCGACCGTTCCTGGTACAACCGTGCCGGCGTCGAGAAGGTCATGGGGTTCTGCACCCAGGAGCAGTACGAGCTGTTCCTGCGCCAGTGTCCGACCTTCGAGACCATGCTCGTGGAGGACGGGATCCTGCTGGTGAAGCTCTGGTTCTCGGTCTCCCGCGCCGAGCAGCGCACCCGCTTCGCGATCCGCCAGGTCGATCCGGTGCGGCAGTGGAAGCTGTCACCCACGGACCTGGCCTCCTTGGACCTGTGGGACGCGTACACCGCCGCGAAGGTCGCGATGCTCCGTGCGACCGACACCGAGCACGCCCCGTGGACAGTGGTCAAGAGCAACGACAAGCGGCGAGGCCGGCTGGAGGCGATCCGCAGCCTCTTGTCGCGCATCGACTACGACCGGAAGGACGAAGCGGCGGTGGGCCACCCCGACCCCCTCATCGTCGGCGCCGCCGACACCCTTTTGGAGGCGGGCGAGGAACCCACCGACCTCTCCCCCACCCCCCTGGCCGGCCCACCCCTCGGCCCCGGCCTCCATCCGCAACCGCAACCGCACCCGCCGCTCCCGGCCGACCCCGACCCCGGCCCCGGCTCCCCGGAGACGGGACCGGAACCGATCCGGCCCTGACTCACCGGTTCGAGGTGGTGCGAGGAGGCCGGACCGGTTGCTCCCAGAGGGCGGACAGGTGTGCGTGCAGGACGTCGTGTGCCTCCTGCGAGGTGAGGTGGCCGATGAGGACGTGCGTGGTGAGGCCGTCCGCGAGGGCCAGCAGGGTGCGGGCCTCGCGTTGCGCATCGAGTTGCGCATCGCGTTGCGCATCGAGGGGAACGGCGCGGCCGGCGCCCTCGCCGACTTCCTCGATGAGGCGGGTGAACGCCTCCTGCAGGGTGGCGTAGTTCGCCTGGAGCGTCCTTGCGAGGACCTCGCTGACGGCCGCCTGCGCCACGAAGGCGAGCCAGACCCTGGCCTCGGCGCGGTGCTCTTCCCTCAGCAGTGAGATCTCGGTGGCCGCGTGCCCCAGGGCGGTGCCGGCCGACTGGGCCGGGCTCCTGACGAGGCGGGCTCGTACGCGCTCCATGATCCGCTCACTGATGTAGCCGAGAGCGAACACGAGCATCTCTTCCTTGGTGCGGAAACACCGCTGAACGGCGCCCATCGACACCTGCGCGCGGGCGGCGACGTCGCGAAGGGTCACGCCCTCCAGCCCCCGTTCGTCGGCGAGGCGGCAGACGGCCTCGGCGATGAGGCGGCGTCGGCCCGCGTGGTCCACCTGCCTGGGCATGCCCGGTCCCCTCCTTGTTGCACGGCTCTCTGCGTTCTCCGTTCTCGGCACTTTATTCGATGCGATCGCATCGATTCCAGGGGTAGGGTTCGTTTCGGTTCCGATGCGAGCGCATCGGTACGGGAGAGGGAGGAAAGAGCCATGCAGGACGACGCCCTGTGGAAGATGCCGGCCGCCGCGCAGGCGGAGGCGGTGCGCGGCGCGGAAATCTCGGCTGTCGAACTGGTCGACAGCCACCTGGATCGGATCGCCGAGGTCAACCCGCAGGTGAACGCGGTCACGCAGCTCCTGGCGGAGCGCGCACGTGAGGCCGCGGCACAGGTGGACCGTCGGCGGGCCGCAGGTGAAGCGCTGGGACCACTCGCGGGCGTGCCCTTCACGGTGAAGGAGAGCACCCCGATCGAGGGCGTGCCGACCACGTTCGGCGCGGAGCGTTTCCGCGATCTGGTGGCGCCGGCCGACGCACCTCCGGTGGCGCGGCTGCGCGCGGCAGGCGCCATCCCCATCGGGCACAGCAACCTCCCCACCCTGATCCTGGCGGGGATGCACACGCGCAGCGAGCTGTTCGGCGACACGGTCAATCCGTGGGACCGCAGCCGGACCCCGGGCGGCACCAGCGGGGGCGACGCGGTGGCCGTGGCCACGGGCATGGCGGCCCTCGGGCTCGGCAACGACTCCGGCGGGTCGGTGCGCATCCCGGCCCAGTTCTGCGGAGTGGCCGGGTTGAAGCCGTCCACGGGCCGGTTCCCCGCCGACCACCGCGTTCTCGGCCCGGACGACCCCGGCCCGGCGTCCCAGATGCTGGTCACCGACGGCCCGCTGGCCCGGAGCGTCGGCGATCTCCGGCTCGCGTACGAAGTACTGGCCGGGACCGATCCGCGAGACCCACGCGCCGTGCCGGTGCCCGCCTACGGCGAACCGCTCCCCGGACGCGTCAAGGTCGCGGTCGTGGCGGATCCTGGCGGGCACGGAGTCCACCCCACGATTCGCGGAGCCGTCGCGACCGCGGCCGACGCGCTCCGCGACGCCGGGTACGACGTGCGGGAGGTGCGGGACGTACCGCGGATGGACGAGGCCCTCGAGGCGTACGGCCGGATCACGGTGACCGAGTTCGCGCCGAGCTGGCCGGTGGTGCGCACGCTGCTCGGCAAGGGCGGGGACCGCTATGTCGAGATGATGATGGAGCGGACCCCGCCCGTGAGTGCGGACGAGTTCATGAAGTTGATGGGCACCTGGCTGAACATCCGCCGCTCATGGGCCGAATTCCTGGACGAATACCCGCTGTTGCTCGGCCCGGTCTTCACCGAGCCGCCGGTGGAGCCGGGGCTGGAGTCGCGAGACAGGTCGGGCAGGGACCGGGTCGGGTCGGGCATGCGTCTGTGCACCGTGACCAGCTTCGTGGGCGTACCCGGCGTGGCCGTACCGACCGGGCTGGCCGACGGGCTCCCCTGCGGAGTGCAGATCGTCGGGCGCGCGTTCCGGGAAGACCTGTGCCTGGACGCGGCCCAGTCGATCGAGGACCGACTCGGAGTCCTCACACCGGTCGACCCACGCGTCGGAAGCAAGGCCGCCCGCCCGCCCTACAACGTGCCCGAGTCCGGCCAGTGCGACCAGTGGGTGTTCGGGGGACGCGTCGGGCGGTAGCGGGCCGGGTCGCCCGAGTCCAGGACCTCGGCGAGCAGCCGGAACGTTTCCTGCTGGCCTGGTGGTACCTCCCGGAGGTCCTCGGACTGGTACCACTCGTCGAGCCGCAGCACCGCGGCCGCCTCCCCGCACAGCTCAGGACGGAATGGGAGCAGGCGCACCCCGATGACTGAACCGCGCGTCGTGCACGCCGTGCAGGCCGTGCACGGCGTGCGAACCGACCCCGGCGCCCCGTGTGGCGGCGGTGCGCGGCAGCCCCCTTCTCATTCGACCCTTTCCAGAAACGGGACGATCGCGTCGAGGAAGTGGTCGTTCCGATCGCCGGCCACCATGTGCCCGGCACCGAGGACGTCGATGCGCCGCGCGTCGGGAACGCTGTCGCAGAACTGCTCGGCCACGTCCTCGCGCACCACGTCGCTGATCCCACCGCGGACGAGCAGGATCGGCACGTCGGCGTGGCGCGCGGCGTCGAGGAGGCGCTCGGCCATGCCCGGCGGGTCCATCCGGCCCTCGAAGCTGTCCAGCATCCGGGGGTCCCAGTGCCACACCCAGCGGTCGCCGTGGCGCCGCAGCTTGGTCCGTATCCCCTCGGGGTCGGACGGCCTCGGGCGGTGGGGCACGTGGGCGGACACCGCCGCGGCCGCCTCCCCCACGTCGGCGAATCCGTCCGGATGGCCGCGCATGAAGGCGACGATCCGGCGAAACCCGCGGGGATCGGGTCGATGGGCGACGTCGACGAGCACCAGGGCGCGGATCGCCGCCCTCGGTGCCTCTCCGGCGGCGAGCAGCGAGGCCAGGCCTCCGAGCGAGGCACCGATGAGCACCGGCCGGCCGCCGAGCCGGGCGACGATCGCCCGGACGTCCTCGGCGAACAGGTCGAGGGCGTAGTCTCCATCGGCCGACCATGCGCTGGTGCCGTGCCCACGCAGGTCCGGGGCGATGACCCGCCACCCCAGCGCGGCCAGCCGGGGACCGGTCCGGTCCCAGGCGTGCCGCGTCTGGCCGCCGCCGTGCAGGAGGACGAGAGGGGGAGAGGAGTCCGCGCCCCACACGTCCGCCGTGATCCGGATCCCGCCGTGTCCCACGAAGTCCCGGTGCCGTGGCGGCGCGCCGGCCGTCATACCGCGCCCCGTGTGCGCAGCGGCGCCAGCAGCTGGTCGCGGTAGGGATCCGCGGCCGCCGCGGCGAGCGCGACGTCCAGTGCGAACAGGGCGTTCGCGAGGAACTTGTCGTCGTCGATCAGGGCGGCGACCCACCGGTGCAGCGCACCCACACACGCGGTACTGACCACGGCGGCCAACGCGTCGGTGTCGACGTCGGCGCGCAGGAGACCCCGTGTCCGTGCGTCCGCCATCGCCCGGCGGAGCCGGACGAGCGGACTGCGGTCGAGTACGAGGCCGCTCTCCTCCCAGCCGCGCACCAGACGGCGGGACACGACCGGGTCGCCGACGAAGAGCTGGACGGTCGATCTGACGACGTCCTGGGGGTCACCGGATCCCAGCGCGACGAGCCGGTCCTCGAGTTCGTCCATGAGCCCGTCGGCGAGGGCCTCCCAGATCTTCTCCCGCGGTCCGATGAGGTTGTACACGGTGGCCGGTGAGACCTCCGCCCGCTCGGCGATCCGCTCGGTGCTGATCACCGATTCCGGGCCCTCCCGCAGCAGTGCGCGCGTCGCGTCGAGGATCCGGACCCGCCTCCGGGCCTTGTGCTGCTCGCGCAGCCCTCCCCCGGATGTCCGCACACGCTCTGTCCGCACGGGCGCTCCCCTCCCCCAAGAACTTAGAGACTCTTCTAAACTTAGAGATGCCTCCAGATTGAGTGGGGCAAACCACCGCGCACGCGTCGGGGCGCCTACGAGCCCGCGTCGACCGGCTCGGGGTGGTCCGACTTGACCTGCTCCACGGCGACCGGCAGGAACGCCGCGACGGCGTCGGCCTCTTCGCGCGTCAGGATGAGGACGCTGCTGATGACGACGAGCGAACCCCCCACGCGCACAACGGTCGCGTCGGCGCTTTGCGAGTCGCCCGTACCGCCCGTAACCATCGCTTGGATGACGAGGCTCTCGTCTCCGAGCCGCTCCAGCACCGGCCCACCAGGTCGCGCATGTCCTGCATCGCCTGGTGCGCGCCGTCACCCGGGAACGAGTAGAGCCCGGCGTGAGGGTGGCCGCAGGGCGCCGACTCACAGGCTAAGGATGGCCCCAGCCAGGTCGGGGCCGTACGAGGCCCAGCAGACCACTGAGCCGTCCGTGTCGAGTTGGCCCATGAACCACTCGCCGTCGTCGAGCACGAGGCACAAGTCGTGGAACCCGAGGATTACCTCAGGCTGGAGGGTCGCGTATTCGCTCCGGCCCGGCTCCTCGACCACCACCAGCCTGTCGCGGGAGAGCGCGGTGGCCCTTCGGTCTTGTGAGAGCGCGCGGATCTGCTCGATCGTCCATCCGGTGGGGAGGTGTGTGGTCACCGTCCCATGATCTCAACTGGTGGCATCCCCACGGCATCGGCGGGCGGGGCTCCCGCGCGTATGGACGCGCACGGTTCGGAAGAGCGGCACTGTCAGTCGTCGATCGCCTGGCAGAGCGGCACGGCGACCGCGTTCTACTGCCCGACCGGGCCTGCGCGGTCTTGGACCGGCTCGTCGATCTCGGCTTCGATCCCGACTACGTGACCGGTCAACGGGAGGCTCTGATACTGGCCCGCGCGCTGGTTCCGGAGATCTCCGACAGCTGCCTGACCCGGCTCGAACATTCCCTTGACGATCCCGAGCACGTCGAGCTGACCAAGCGCGGTGGGGAGGCGAGGTCCTGGGATCCGGACGAACCCCGGATCGAGGAGCTGGCGTGGGCGCTGACCGACAAGCCGCTGAGCAACCGTGCGCTGCTGGCGACGCCGACCGGATTTCGGAACCGGTCCGATGCCGCCTCCCGCTACGGGCTGGTCAACCACCCCCGGGAGGACCAGGCGTCGTCCATCGTCCGGTTGAACGCACTGGTCGAGGCGAACCTGCGCGCGGCCGGCATCGCCGTCCCCCACCAGTGACGGCCACCCTCAAGCCTTCGGCCTGAACGCCCCCCGGCGCGATCTGAGCCTGTCGCGGGAAACGCCGAACTCGTTCAGGTCGCGCAGAACCGCCACGGTGCCCGCCACCGCCGGCGCGGGAACCGGGCCGCCCGACATCGCGCGGGCCATCCACGCGGAGGAGCGCAGGGTCTGCGCGACGAAGGCACCGCGGCCCACCCCCAGAGTCCGCAAGGCCGGGCCGTGATCCACCGCGACCAGCACGGCGGCGCCGGCCAGCAGTCCGCGCCATCCGCACGTCACCGCCCGGCGCACAGGCCGGGGCAGCCCGGCGAGGCCCTCCCGCAGGCGTAGGCAGTGGAACGGAACGTGCCGCTCCTCGTCCGCCAGGATCCGGCCCGCGACCTCGGAGGCCAGCGGGTCGGCGACGCCGTCGCGCAGGGCCCGGTAGTACCCCAGCGCCACCACCTCGGCGATCATCAACACCAGTAGCTCCACCCGCAGTCCGAGCAGCCGCCGTACCCGCACGAAGGTCGCGTCGCTCCAGTGTCCGTCGAGGGTGCCCGCCCCGCCGGCTGCCAACAGGAGCTTCAGCATCCGCGCGTGGTTCTGCTCCTCGGCGATGAAGAGCCGGACCGCCTCGGAGTAGACCGGATCACCCGCGAGATCGGCCTTGCCGGAGAGTGCGGAGCCGTCGCCGTCCTCGCCGACCTGGAACTTCTGGATGCTGCGGACGATTTCGGCCGGCAGCCGCGCGCCCTTTCCCCAGTCGGGGTCGCCCAGAGCCGCCCGGCGCTCCCGCTCGGCCTGGAATCCGCTCACCCATGCTCCGTACTCAATTTTGATCATGTTCAAGAATTTAGCGGCTGTTGAGCGCGTTCAAAAGTACTGGAGTGTCATGGCCAGGTAACAGAAGGGCAGCGTGCGCTGTCGGGCCACGCAACCGGCATCGCGGCGCAGCGCGTCTCCGAGTGTGGTGACGTCAGAGGCCGTTGCCCGCCACGCCCGTGTCCATACGAGGTCGAACCGGGTGGTCGAGAGGATCAGGAGCCGTTCCATGCCGGACGAGATCACAGCGCACCCCGCCGCCTGGCCCCCTGCCCCGATCAGGACCGAGCGGCTCGTGCTCCGTGAGTCCGAGGCGCGGGACCGTGCGGCGTTCATCGAGCTGTTCGCCTCGCCGGAGGTGGGCACCCACATCGGCGGCTCCCGACCGCGTGACGAGCTCGAGCGCGCGATGCCCGAGGTGCCGGGGCGGCGTCCCGGCCTTTTCGTGATCGAGCTCGACGGAGCGATGATCGGCATGACGACACTCGATCCGCGCGACGCGGAGCGTCCAGGTCACCTCCGCCCGGAAGGCGGGGAGGCCGAACTCGGCTACATGTTCCTGCCGGACGCGTGGGGGCGCGGGTACGCCGCCGAGGCGTGCGCGGCGGCACTCGACTGGTTCGCCGGCGCGCGGCCCGGCGAGCCGGTGGTACTCACCACCCAGGCCGCCAACGACCGTGCGATGCGCGTCGCGCGGAAGCTGGGGTTCGCCGAGGTGGAGCGGTTCGAGGAGTACGGCGCCGAGCAGTGGTTCGGCGTATGGTCCTCGGCCACGCCGTCCGGCTGAGCTCGCACTCGACAGCGCGGCTCGGGTCCATCGGCACCACACGAGACCCGCGTCCCGTGACGCCGACAGGACCGCGCCGATCGTGCGCTCGGTAACGGTGGCGGAACCCGTCAGGCATCGCGCCTGTCGTCGATCTGAACCTCCAGATGCGGCCAGAGCGTGGCCAGGCGCGAAAGGTCGCCGGCCGCCGGCACGTTCACCCGGCCCAATGACGCGTCCGGCCTGAAGTGGACCAGCGTCCCGGTCGTGCCGTCGGCCTCGACGGGCTCAAGACCGGTGACGGGCACGCCCTGTTCGTAGCGCTGGGTCCAGGCCCCGTTGAGGCGGCGGTTGGTGTGGGCGAGCCACTCGCTGAGGGCCGCAACCACAGACATTCCGCGCCGAGGACGGCCGTCGGGCAGCGCCTCGGCCTGCGGGAAGTCGAAGAACCGGAGATCCTTCGTGGCCATGACCGGCTTCTTCACGACCTGGCCGTGCTCGTCCACGCGGGTGTCGGTGCCCCGCCCGTCGTCCCGTACGGACAGGGAACCGTCGGGATGGAGAACGACGACGCAGCTTCCGCCGCCCCTGCTTGACGCCTCGTCGGCGGCGTAGGCAAGCACCTCGAGGACGAGGTGCCAGGGTCCGTCCGGAGCGAACTCCGCGGGACTCCGTCGGATGTGCGCCAGATGACCGGCATCGACGAGGCCGGACCAATCGTGCGTGGTGTTCTCCCAGGAAGCCCTCGATACGTCCATCAGCCAAGTATCCCGCCTGCTGATGACGGTCTGGAGGCCACCCCCGTGACCGACGCAAACGGGATTCACACGGCAGGTGCGCCTGTTACAGGAGCCTGAACCCGTTCGGCGCACAGCGCACGGCATGGCGTGAATGAACTGCTTATGTGGCTGAAAGCCCCTTGCTCCGACAACGCGGCGGCCGCACCCGGCCCTGCCCCACTCACGTCAACCAGACCTTGACGCTTGCCCCTTACAGGCGAGAGTTACGGACATGTCCGCATTGAGAAACACACCTCACGAGTTGTGGCGGTTGGCGATGGTCCGGGCCAGAGTGTGGCTCCTCGGCAGGACGCCGAGAACCGCACGGAGCCCGCCCGCTCGCACGACGCCGGGCCGGGCTGACTGTTCAAGGAGCCATCTGCATGTCTGCTTCCCCCGCCACCCGCCGTCTCCTCGCCGCGGTCCTGGCCGCCGGTGCCCTGGTCGGCGCGGCCGCCGTCCCGGCCGCAGCCCACGACGACGACCGGCGCGGCCACCACGGCCGGCACTCCTCGATCGTCATCGGCGACGTCCAGCACGACAGCCGCGACCGCGACCGCGACCGCGCCCGCGACAACCGCGCGCTGAACCGCGAATGGGTCGAGGTGAAGAACACCGGCCGGGGCGCCGTCAACCTGCGCGGCTTCACCCTCACCGACGAGGACGGCAACCGCTACCGCTTCGACCACCTCCGCCTGGACGGCCACTCCAGCGTCAAGGTCCACACCGGCAACGGGCGCGACACCCACCGCGACGTCTACCAGGACCGCCGCCACCAGATCTGGGACGAGCGCGACACCGCCACCCTCCGCGACGACCGCGGCCGCGTCATCGACACCGAGAGCTGGGGCCGCCGCGGACACCACGACAACCACCGCCGCTGACCCGGACCGGCAGCCGCTCCATCGGGGAGAGTGACCTGCCGGCCCACCCCGCAGGAGCGTGCCGCGGCAACCAGCCGCGGCACGCTCTTCCCGGTGGTCGGCAGCTGGGCGAGGGACGAGTGTGAAATCGAGAGGCCGTTGTCAGTGCCACCTGAGAGCATCGCTCGTGGCCGGATGGCCGACCACGACGGGGGGAACAGGCATGGACGGCGAGAACACGTACACGTGGCCGCGCGGGGCGGCCGCTTCGGCCATGGCACAGCTTGAGGAGTGGCTGGCCGAGCGCGGCTGGGAGGTCGACCCCACGGTCTACATGGCCGGCGCGGGCGGCGCCGCCGTCCAAGTGCGCCGCGTCGGGGCGGCCTGGGGCGACAGCGAGGCCGGCCTGCTGATCCTGCCCGCGGAAACAGTGCTGTGGGACGGGACCCGCATACGGATCGCACCCCGAACCGCAGCGCCCGCACGGTGCCCCGCCTCGTAGATGCGGCAAGGGGCAAGGATCTCCTTGGCCCCTCGGCGTAGCCGCTGGGCGCGTCCGACGCCGCTACGCGGAGGCAACGACCTCGCCCGCCGTGACCTGCGGCGGGTTGGGGAGGAGCGAAGCGAGGTTCTCCCGCACGAAGTCCGCCGCCCTCTCGATCGACGCGTCGGCGCCCGCACGGTCCTGGAACACGCTGGTCGACACCATCACCCCGTGGCCGGCATCGACCCAGTAGTAGGCCACGAATCCGGGTACCTGGCGCATGATCGGCACGAACCCCTCGTCGACGAGGCGTCCGGCTTCGGCCGGGTCGGTCACGCCTTCGTACCTTCGGACTGCTGCGTACATGGCTGGTCTCCTCAAGGTGCTCGGCGTCGTCGCCGCGACAATGCCCTACCCCGCCCACCCCGTGCCCGCCTCGCTAAACCCCCGCCCATCACCGGAAGAGCCTCCCCCGGTCATACGAACGGTCGGCTGTACGGGCCCGAGCAGACGATCTGGGTTCGTCGCCAAGCCGCTGGTCCCCGCTCGTGCCGAGGGCCTGCCCATGACCTGACGTAGGGTGATCAGCGCGGCGGTACCGCACGACGAACAGCGCCAAGGGACGGACCACCACGATGAAGCTCGGCGAAGCACTGGCGAATCGCGCCGAGGCGGCTCGTCGCGTCGAACAGCTACGGGCCCGCATCGTGGCCAACGCCCGCCACCAAGAGGGCGAGACCCCCGCCGAAGACCCGGCCGCGCTGCTCGCCGAGGTCACCGAGACCCTCGACGACCTCCAGTCCCTGATCCGGCGCATCAACCGGACCAACGCCGCCGTCGACATGGGCGCCGACGGCACCCTCACCGACGCCCTCGCCCGCCGCGACACCCTGCGCCTGCACCACTCCGTGCTCACCTCGGCTGCCGACGCCGCCGCCGGCAGCGGGGAACGAGGCCACGGCCGTCAGCTGCGCTCCGAGCTGCTGGTGCTCCCCGCGCTGCCCGTCGCCGAGCTGCGCGCTCGCGCCGACGACGCCGCCCGCGAGATCCGTGAGATCGACGTACGCATCCAGCGCACCAACTGGGAGGCCGACCTCCTGGACTGAGACCCGCGATGTGGAGCAGGTAGTCACACCGGAGGCGTGCACAACCGAGGGCCGGCGGTTACCGGCCCGGCTGGCGCGCGGAGAGCAGCGCATCGGGTTCGACTCCCGAGATGACAGTGCAGCTCAGCAGCGTGACGAGTCACAGCGCATCGCGCACATTTCATCACCACGTGCAGATCCGATCGTGACGAGGGCGGGTTCGGGGCGTCCACATCGCAGGACGGCGCCCGGTCCGGGGGCTCGCGCTCCCGGACCGGGGCTGACAGTGGGCCCCGGGGTGACCGGCGATGCGGTAGCGCGTTGTCCCGGCATGGAGATGGACGAAGAAGACTTCCTTGGCGTGCTCCTGGACGCCGTCACCGACACCCGCCTGAAGCTGCTCACCGCGGACGAGGCGCGAGCGGTCATGATGCTCCTCGGCGCCCTCGAGGAAGAGACCCGCTCCGAAGAGGTACGCCAGGCCGCCGAAGAGATGCGCTGCCGTCTCGGGTCCCGCCTCGCTCTGCCCGCAGCCCCCAAGCAGCCTCATCGTGATGCGGAGACCATGCTCACGTGAACCGCAACGGATACCGGATGCCTCACCCTTTCCGTCTTCTGCTCCAGGGCTCGGGCGGCCAGGACGAGCAGCCGCTGGAAGTCACCTGGATGAGAGAAGGGGCCCGGCATGGCCGGGCCCCTTCTCTTTGGTAGCGGGGACAGGATTTGAACCTGCGACCTCTGGGTTATGAGCCCAGCGAGCTACCGAGCTGCTCCACCCCGCGTCGGTAGTGCCACTTTACACAGTGATCCTGGCGGGGCAGCACGCGTTTACATCCGTCAGCCGCGGATGATGTTCTCGGCCTGGGGGCCCTTCTGGCCCTGGGCGACCTCGAAGGTGACCGGCTCGCCTTCGGTCAGCTCGCGGTATCCGTTGCCGGAGATGTTGGAATAGTGGGCGAAGACGTCCGGGCCGCCGCCGTCCTGGGCGATGAATCCGAAGCCCTTCTCGGCGTTGAACCACTTCACGGTGCCGCTGGCCATGCTGCTTGTCCTTCGATAGCGCCGGGGGTCCCGGCTGGTCTGTGGTCGGGCCCCGTCCGTCACCGGAAGGCACCCGGCGTCCGTTCTACCCGTCGACGGGGCAACCATCCGACTTTTGCGCCCAGCGTGCCGTGACACTTTCTCCTTTTTTGCCCTTCCCGCAGCAGCCGTGGACAGCGCTGCGGGCGCACTCATTTGAAAGCAAAACGACATTTGCTGCATATTTTTGCAACCTGGGAGTCGCGAAGCGCATCCAAAGAGAAGGACCCACCCGTTCTGCCCGCCCGAGGGCAGCCGCCCCGTTCGGAGCAAAGTTCGTGCACGAATACCCGCAGCCGCATTCGCAGCCGCAGCGACCCAGGCGATCCCGCAAGAAGGTGTGGATCGGCTCCGGGGTGGCCGTGGCCCTGCTCGCCGGCGCCGGCGCCGGGTTGATCTGCTGGACGACGGACTGGTTCGACGGGAACGGAGAGTCCGTCAGCTACGGGAAGCCTCCTGCCGGACCGGACAAGAACGGGGACAAGGGCAAGGAGACCGGCGGCGGGAAGCCGGCCTCGGCCCCGAGCGTGGACCCGGACATATCCCTCCCCACCGGTCCGTTCACCGACTTCAAGCAGACGGTCAAGCTGGACGACGGCACCCGAATATCCAAGGCCCGGGTGAAGGGCGCCAAGTCCGGCTTCGACGGCAGCGTCTGGGTGTGGACGCCCAAGGAGTACGACCGCCCGGAGTACGCGAAGAGCGCCTTCCCCGTCATGATCGCGCTGCCCGGAGGCAACGGGAACGCCGACAACTACTGGGCGACCATGCCGAAGCTGGGCCTCCAGAAGGCCATCGCCGAGGGCGCCGCCACCGGCAAGAGCCTCCCGTACATCCTGGTCATGCCGATCCTCAACCCGGACAGCAAGTACTACTACGACGGCTCCGACATCCCCGGCCAGGCCAAGATGGGCACCTGGATCGGCGAGGACGTACCCGACCTCGCCCGCGCCAACTTCCGTACCTACAAGTCCCGCGACGGCTGGGCCTTCATGGGCAACTCCTCCGGCGCCTTCGTCGGCCTCAAGCAGCTCCTGCAGAGGCCGGACCGCTTCCGGGCCGTCATCGCCAACGGCGGCGAGATCGTCCCGGACTCCCCGCTCTGGAAGGGACACCAGGCGGAAATGGACGCGAACAACCCCGAGAAGCTCGCCCCCAAGCTGATCAACGGCAAGGGCCCCGAGGTGAACGTCCTCTTCCAGTACGGCACCAAGGAGGGCGGCCGCGACCGGATGGAGAAGTTCCAACAGCAGTTCGGGAAGGGCCCGATCAAGGTGACGATCCACGAGATCCAGGGCGGCGACCACAACGGCTGGGACTACGTCCGAGGCATGCAGGAAGGCCCCCTGGAAGAGCTCAGCAAGCTGATGAAGGGCCCGAAGCCGCAATAGGGGGCGCACCAGGCTTCGGCGGGCCCGTCCTCCGACGAGAGGACGGGCCCCGGGGCCACCCCCGGTGCCCACGAGACCTGCGGTCTCGACCGACAGCCGGGTCTTGCCGACGCCTCCGGGCCCGTCAGGGTGACCAGCCGCGCCACCCATAGCATCTCGGCGACCTCGACGACCTCGTCTGCGCGGCCCACGAAGCTCACCAGCCGGGCGGGCGGGGCCGGTCCGCAGCGGGTCCGACGTGACCCGACAGTCGCGGCGGGCGCTCACCGACGCTCACCACGGGCTCGCCGGGCACCTCGGCACCTCGGCACCGGTGAACAGCCTGACGGCCGCATGGCCGAGCGTGTGCCGTGCCCGGCTCGGGGTACCCGGAGCCCTCGACGCCGCCGTTCAACCGTGCCGGCGCGGGACCTGTGAGGGACTCCGCGGCGGGGGCCCCGGGTGCGGGCGGGCGGGTCGGCGACCGCTACCGTCGTGGTCCGAGGAGGGAGCCACATGCCCCGCACGTTCAGCGTTTGCGACACCATCATCGTCGCGGCCGACCCGTCGACGGTCTACCAGCACGTTTCCGACCCCGCTCTCATGGGCCGCTGGAGCCCGGAGAACCTGGGCGCGACCCCCGCCGAGGGACCCGGCACCGCGACGAGGGCCGGGATGGTCTTCGACGGTCACAACAAGCGCGGTCCGTTCCGTTGGACGACCCGCTGCACGGTGACGGCCGCCGACCCGGAAGAGGTCTTCCGGTTCAAGGTGCACGCCATCGGCCTGCGCCGCCCGTGGCTGCGCGGCCCGATCGCCACCTGGGAGTACCGTTTCACCGCCGTACCCGGGGGCACCGAGGTGACGGAGACATGGACCGACGACCGGCGCGGCTGGCCCGACCCGGCGGCCAACGCGTTCGACAGGATCGCGACGCGCGGACACACCTTCGCCGAGTTCCAGCGCAAGAACATCCGAGCCACCCTGCGCAACCTGAAGTCGGAGTTGGAGGCACACCCCGCCGCCCCCTAGGGCTCGGCTCCTTCGGGCAGCCTGTGGCCGCCGACCGCTAATTGGTTTGCTGCCGACCAGCCTGCTCGGATAGGAACCTTGCATGCTAAGGGGCACCAAGGTCGGGCTCAGAGCCCGGCACGACGACGACATCCCGATCCTGCAGACCGAGCTCCACGACGACGTGGTCAACTACTCGCGGTCCGAACTGCGGCCGTGGCGGCCGATCACGCCCGGCTCGAAGGACTCGCGGCTCGTGGTGGACGACAACGAGCAGGGGCACGTCTCGTTCTCCGTGGTGGAGCTGGACGGCGGCACGCTCGCCGGTACCGCGACGTTGTGGGGCATCGACAACCACAACAGGTCCGCGCACATCGGGCTCGGGCTGCGGCCGTCCTGCCGCGGCAAGGGCTACGGCACCGACGTGGTCGCGGTGATGTGCCACTACGGCTTCATCGTCCGTGGCCTGCAGCGGCTGCAGATCGAGACGCTGTCGGACAACGCCGCGATGCTGCGCTCCGCCGAGCGCAACGGCTTCGTCCGCGAGGGCGTGCTGCGCTCCTCGGCCTGGGTGATGGGCGAGTTCCTGGACGACGTGGTGCTCGGACTCCTCGTCCAGGACTGGAAGCCGGACCCGACGGGGGAAGGCTGACGTCTGGCCTCGCCGACCAGCGGGAACTTGACCAGGCTCCGTGCGTGGCGGAGGGTGGGCCGGTCCGCCCCGAGTGGGTCTCGCACCCCACCACCTCGAAAGTAGAGCCCTTCCATGCCTGCACACCGCGAGTCCGTGTGCGTCCGCCCTGACCCACGTCGCCTCCTGGTGTCTGCTGTCCCCGCCGTTCTCGTGGCGCTCACGCAAGGTCTCACCAGCGACGGCAGGGTGCTGCCGAGACCGGTCTGGCTTGTCCTCGGGGCCGCGTCCGTTGTCTTCTCCTTCGCCCTGCACTGGCTTCTCGCCGTCTCGGTGGCGGACGGATACGTCGCCGTGCGCCTGGGCCTCACGCCGCGACGGCTACCGCTGGCCGACCTCGACAGCGTCGAGGTGAAGGAGATGGGGCGCCTCGGGCATGTGATCCGCTGTCGTCAGGCCGGCGAACCGGAGCTCAAGGTCCCGCTGACCATGATGCGGCCGAGTGACCAACGGCTGGTGATCGAGGCCATCCGCGCTGCGGTCCGGCCGGGTGTTCTACGGGGCGGCGCTGCCCTGGGGGCCTTCGCCGAGACGCCTTAGACCACCTACGCAGCAGGCCGCTGCCGCTGCTCGTGCAGGCGGCCTCCAGAGCCGGCCGAGGCACGAGGCATCGGCCGGCCGGGGCTACGGGTGGGCCGGGGCTACGGGTGGGCCGGTTCTCCAGTGCTGACTACGCGAGCCAGAGCGAGCTGCGCCGATGACGTGCCGGCGGTATGTCCACGGTGTCCGCGGCATCGAGTGCGAGTTCATCGGCGGTGGAACGCACCAGCCTCAGGAGCGTCCCCACTTGGGCGCGCAGCCGCTGTCGCGCCCGGCGTTCCTCCTCCGCAGACCACCGGGCGACGGAGCGGTCCTGCTGGTGTCGGGGGAACGAGTAGACGTCCACCGTGCGGCGCACCACGTGAGGTTGAGGCCTTCTGGACTCTCGTGTCGCCTCGCGGAAGGTGTGGGCGCTGTACCTGAGGTCGTAGAGAACCACGGAACGCCAAGGATCTCCTGATGTGCGCTCGTGCGCACTCTGGCTGCGTGAAGGGGGGAGATGGTGAGCGGTGCGTGTCACGGGACGGACTCCGTTCGCAGCAACCGCCAGGTACTTCCTGGCGGGCTACCTGAAGCCCGTCGGCCCTGTCGAACGTTCGTTGTCCATGCGCGCAACCCTATCGATGAGTCCCCGTGTCAGGGTGAGTCTTCGTAGCGGGCGGCCATCGCTGCGGCGCGGTTGCGCAGGGAGGTGCGCAGCGACCGCGGGGCCAGGGCTTCCGCGTCCGTGCCGAGCTGCCACAGCGCCCAGTCCGCGTGCCGGAAGTCCTGGAAGGTCACCTCCAGCCGTAGCCAGCCGTCCGCGTCGGGTTCTTCCGCGCGGACGGCCAGCGCGGTGTCCAGCAGCTCCTCCCGCCGCGCCGGGTTCATCCGTACCAGCACGGTGATGTGGTCACCGCCGGAGAGGAACTGCGCGGAGCGTTCCTGCCAGATCCGGTCCAGATCGACCCGGTTCGGTCGCTGTGCCGGTTCGGGGAGTTCCTCGGCGGCCAGCACCCGCGACAGCCGGTAGGTACGGTCTTCGCCGGATCTCGTGGCCAGCAGGTATCCCCGGTCTCGTACGGTGACCAGGCCGATCGGGTCCACCGTGCGCCACTGCGGCGCCCGGCCCGTGGCCGCGTAGTGGATGCGCAGCTTGTGTCCGGCGAGCACCGCGCGCCTGACCTCGACCATGGTGGTGCCGGGCACCTCCTCGGCGACCGGCCGGCGGCGCGAGAGCAGATCGGCCTCCGGGTCGACGAGGAAGCGCTGGGCCGCGTCGTGCGCCGAGGTCCGGTGACCTTCGGGCAGTGCGTCGACCACCTTGCGCATGGCCGAGGCGAGTGCCGAGCCGAGCCCGAAGACCTGCTCGCCGCGGCCCGCTCCGGCGGTCAGCAAGGCGAGGGCCTCGTCGTGGTTCAGTCCGGCGAGCTTGGTCTGGAAACCGGGCAACAGCGCGAACCCGCCGTGCCTGCCGCGTTCGGCGTAGACCGGGACGCCGGCCGCGGACAGCGCCTCGATGTCGCGCAGCACGGTACGGGTGGACACGTCCAGCTCGCGGGCCAGTGTGTCCGCCGTCAGCCGACCGCGCTGGCGCAGGAGCAGCACCAGGGAGACCAGCCTGTCGGCACGCATACGAGAACGTTAGAGGAATACATGACGGAGGGTGTCGTGATTTGTTGCGAGGCTCGTTGACGCGACGTCAAAGCTGGTCGTCCGGCCGGCGGATGGACGTGCGTACCGCCGATGAATCGCATCGAATCGAATGGAATGGAGCTGATGTGGCAGTGGAGCGAACAGCGGTCAACCCGGTGACGTGGTCGCAGGAGCTGGGATTCAACCAGGGTGAGCTCCTCTCCGGGCACACCCGGACCTTGTACGTCTCGGGGCAGACGGCGATGAGCGCCGACGGCAAGCCCCAGCACGACGGCGACATGGCCGCGCAGTTGGCGCTGAGCGTCGACAACCTGGAGGCCGTGCTCGGCGCGGCCGGCATGTCCCTCGCGAACCTCGTACGGCTGAACGTCTACACGACCGACGTCGATGTGCTCTTCCAGCACTACGGCGTGCTCGCGGGGCGGCTGGGTGCCGCCGGGGTGGCGCCGACCTCCACGATGCTCGGGGTGACGCGATTGGCGATCCCCGGCCAGATGGTCGAGCTTGAAGGGACCGCCGTCGCGTAATGCGACCGCGCCGCCCCTGCTCCTCGTGCCGGTTCCCGACCGGCACGAGGAGCGGGGCGGCCAGGTGGGTGATCACCTGTGCGCAGTGGGACCCCTGCCGGGGCTGCGCCCGCGTCGTGGGTCGATGCGGGTCCGTGGGGTGGGTCAGGCGTGGGGGCCCACCGTGAGTTTGTCGAGGGTGAGGTCGGCGGTTGCCTCCAGGAGGACCGGGTCAAGTCCCCTTGTGTGCTGCGACGCCTGCTCGCGCAGGGCGTGGACGAGCGCCGTGACGTGGGGTCGGTCGCTGCGCCTGATCGCGGCGACGCCGATGTGCCGGATCGGCCCCGGCGACGTGATCGGGACGGTGCGCAGGCCCGGGATCTCGGGGGCGAGCGCGATGGAGGGGATCAGGGAGATCCCCAGGCCCGCGGCGACGAGCGAGCGGGCGAAGAAGTAGTCGGTGGTGGTGCCGCGGACGTCCGGGGCGAAGCCGGCGCGCTCGGCGTAGCGGCGCAGGTAGGCCTCGGTCTTCAGGCAGCCGAGCACCCAGGGTTCGGCCGCCAGCTCGGCGAGGTCGAGCGTGTCGCGGTGGGCGAGTTGATGCCCTTGGGGCAGGACGACGTGGAGGGGGTCTTCCAGGAGCGGCGTCCACTGGAGGCCGGCACTGGGGCCCGGACCGACGGGGAGCGGGCCGTCGAAGTGGTAGGCGAGGGCGAGGTCCACGGCGCCTTGGCGGACGAGCGGCAGGGTGTCCTCGGGTTCGCCCTCCCTGATGTGGAGGACCGTGTGGGGATGGCTTGCCATGAGCCGGGGGAGGGCGGCGGGCAGCAGGAGCCGGCCGCCGCTGGTGAAGGTGGCGACGGTGAGTTGGGTACGGCCGGTGCTGAGCCGGGCGACCTGCTGTCGTGCGTGTTCGAGCTCTGCGGCGACGGATTCCGCGGCACCGACCATGATCTGGCCGGCCTGCGTCAGGGTGACGCCACGGGTGCTGCGGGCGACGACCTGGGCGCCGAGGCTGCGCTCCAGGGCGGCCACGTGCTGCGAGACTGCCGAGGGAGTGAGGCGGAGGGCCGTGGCCGCCTGGTTGAAGCTGCCGTGCTCCGCCACTGCCCGCAGGACGCGGAGCCGTTGCACATCGATCAACAGTTTTCCTTAATACGAATCCAGTAGGTCGTGACTTCTGCTGGCGACGATAGGTCTCCAGGATGGGGGCATGCAAAGGATCTGCGTCATCGGCGGAAGCCGGTACTTCGGAAAGCTCCTGGTGAAGCGCCTGCAGGATGCGGGCCACCGGGTCACGGTGATCAACCGCGGCTCCACCCCGCCACCCGCCGGTGTCGAGCACCTCGTTGTCGACAGGAACGACGAGACCGCCCTGACGGCCGCGCTCGGCTCCCGTACCTTCGACGTCGTGGTGGACCAGGTCTGCTACACCCCCGTGCAGGCCGACATCGCCGCCCGTGCCTTCGCCGGCCGCACCCGGCGCTACGTCATGACCTCCACGATCGAGGTCTACGACCCCGCGACCGCCGCGCTGCCGGCGGTGCCGCCGGGCACGCCGGTGCCGGAGGAGAACGTGGACCCGGCCGGCTGGCTGGCGGTCACGGACCTTCCCTGGCACGACGACGCGTACCTGCGGGCGCGCTACGCCGAGGGCAAGCGCCAGGCGGAGGCCGTCCTCGCCCGCGCCGGCGGCTTCGTGTTCGCCAGTGTGCGCAGCGCCCATGTACTCGGCGGCGGCGCGCGGGAGTTCACCGGCCGGCTGGCGCACTACGTCGGGCGCATCAGCAGGGGCGAAGAGGTCACGGTGCACGCGAAGGCGCTGCCCACGGTCTTCATCCACTACGAGGAGCTGGCGGAGCTGCTGCGGTGGGCGGCCACGGCCGACTTCACCGGTCCGGTCAACGCTTGTTCCGACGGTCCGCTCGACGTACGCGACCTCGGCGCCGTCATCGCCGCGCAGGCGGGCCGGGAGCCCGTCTACCGGGCGGTCGGGGCGGGCGAGGAGGCTTCGCCGTTCTCCTTCGACCGCCACTACGCCATGAGCAACGCCCGCGCGAAGGGGCTGGGATTCTCCTTCTCCCACACCGCCGACTGGCTGCCCGGCGCCGTCGCCGAGGCCCTCAGCGCCGAGCCGTCACCCACCACCTGAGGAGCTGAGAAACCATGCAGTACCGCACCATCGCCCGCACCGCCGTCAGCGCCATCGGCCTGGGTGCCATGCCGCTGTCCATCGAGCACCGTCCGGACGAGGCGCGGGCCATCGCCACCGTCCACGCCGCCCTCGACGCCGGTGTCACCCTCATCGACACCGCCGACAGCTACCACTGGCACGCCGGTGAGGCGGGCCACAACGAGCTGCTGATCGCCCGCGCCCTGGCCCGCTACGGCGGCGACACCTCCGACGTCCTGGTGGCCACCAAGGGCGGCCGCGGCCGCCCCGGCGACGGCAGCTGGACCGTCACCGCCACGCCCGCCCACCTGAAGCGGGCCGCCCAGGCCTCCGCGAAGCGCCTGGGCGTCGACGCGATCGGCCTGTACCAGCTGCACAAGCCGGACCCGGCCGTGCCGTGGGCGGAGTCCGTCGGTGCGCTGCGTGAGTTGCTCGACGCCGGCACGATCCGCGCTGCGGGGATCTCCAACGTCACGACCGCCCAGATCCGCCAGGCGCACCAGATCCTCGGCGACGGCCTCGTCTCCGTACAGAACCAGTACTCGCCCGCCGTCCGCGACAGTGAGCCCGAGCTGCGCCTGAGTACGCGGCTGGGTCTGGCCTTTCTGCCCTGGAGTCCGCTCGGTGGCATCGCCCGCAGCTCCCTCGACGGCCCGTCCGGCCCCACCTCCGTCGGCACCGCCTTCCACCGCGTCGCGGCCGAGCGCGGCGTCAGCCCGCAGCAGGTCGCGCTGGCGTGGCTGCTCGCCCGCTCCCCCGCGGTGATCCCGGTACCGGGCGCCAGCCGCCCGACCTCCATCACCGACTCGGCCGGGGCGGTGGAGCTCACGCTGAGCACGGAGGAGCTGGCGCGGCTCGAGCACACGGCACTGCCGGGCTGAGGTGGGCCAGCATCGCGCTTGATCATCATCGGGCCGGCTGCCAGGATCATCTGACGGGGCGACAGTCAGGTGGGCTGGTCCGATGAACTCGGGGGAACGGGACATGCGTTTGAGGTCCGGCATTGGTTCGAAGGCGGCAGCCCTGGTGGTACTGGCGGCCTTCGCCGCCGGCTGCGGAGGGGGCGGCTCCGATGCCACCGCGGAGAAGCCGCCGACCGCCGACAAGTCGGCAGCAGGTACGAACGGCGCGGGTACGGGTACGGGTACGGGCACGGAGAAGCCGAAGGGTGGTACGGGGGGCTTCGGCGCCCTGTTCAACACCGAGAAGAGCATCCAGGCGGCGCTCCCCGACCCGGGGTCGATGAGGGGCTGGACCCCGAAGACCGGCCGGGCACACATCGTGGACCAGCCCAAGTCCGCAGCCGATTGCGGACCGGACCCGGATTGGGAGTGCGCCGCCATCGCGAACGGCTTGGCGTCCTTCGAGGAGTTCGGGGAAACCGCCGCCTTCACCATCACCGCCTTCACCGACCAGAAGGCCGCCGAGGCCGCATGCCTCAAGGAGAAGGACTCGTCGGCCAAATACACCAAGGCGGATGTGTCTCCCGTTCCCGGCGTCGGGAGCAGCCACGCGTACTACCGCAACGCAGGTGGCTTGGACGGCCTCAACCTCACCATGTGTCTGGGCACGGTCATCGCCGAGGTAAGGCTGGAAGGCGGCGGCAGCGACCTGAGCCCGACCACCTCCCACAACCTGGCCCAGATCTTCGTTTCCCGCATCCAGAAGGCCGCCGCAGCCTCCTGAAACTCAGGTGATGTGACGATGGGACGTCTCTGAGGCCTGCGGTCCGCGGAGACGACGGTGGGTCAGGTCGCGGTTGTTGGTGAGTGGTGAGGCGACGCAGCGGCGGACGCCCGGGGCGGCGTGGCCGGCATGGACCAAGACGGCCAGGGCCTCCTCCGCCGAGCAGTAGGAGGTGAAGCCGGCGATGACGCTGCGCAGGGCGTGGGGATCCTGCTCGGTGTCCAGCAACGGCCGGAGGAACTCGGTCGCCTCACGCGTGAATGGCAGCTGCTCATCGTCCTTCCGGTGCACGTCCGGGTCGTACGGCGAGTCGAGTCCGAAGCCGATGAAGTTCAGCGCATCGAGCCCGAAACGCCTGCGGTCACGCGAGGATCCGTCGCTCGCGACGTCGCGCGCCCACGTGAACACCTCCTGGTCGGCGCGGTAACCCAGCTGGAGGAGCGGCTCGCACCAGTCGTCGTGATCCGGGCGGGCGTGTACCAGAGCCCGCGCCATCAGCTCGTCCGGGGAGCGGTGGACGCCGAGTACGGCCTCCAGGTGGCTCACGATCGCCCAGTGTGCGGGAGGTGGCCCCGGCTCCTCCGCCGCGGCCTCGGACGCGATCCCGGCTTGTGCCGCGCGCAGCGCACGACGGTGTTGGCTGTCGGCGACCAGCGGGTCACCGCTGCGGATCAACAGGGCCAGCAGGACCGGGTACGCGCCCCGGCGGGCCGCCTACGTCACCGGGTCGACGCCACCGGCCCAGGGACGGGTCACGTCGACGCCCGGCTCGACGAGTCGCCAGACGACCTCGTCACGTTCGGCATACGCGGCGGCGGCCAGGAGAGCGACGCCGTCGTCACCGGTGAGTTCCTCGTCCGGCCCATCGTCCAGGAGGTCGAACACCGTACGGTCGTCGCCGCGCGCGACGGCGGCCAGCAGCGGGGGAAGGTTCACCGGGTAGTGATTGTGCCCGCGAGGCGACGCCGGGGCGACGCCGGGGCGAAGGGAATTCGGCCGGCCCCACCGACCTCGACGTGGTGCCGGGCCCGGCGGCCCAGGAGGGGCCGGAGGAAGTCGGTCGGCTCCCGCGCGCCCCCTGAAGTAGCGTTCGGGCATGACCATGCCACCGCCCCAGCAACCCCCGGGCCCGTACGGGTCCCCGCAGCCGTACGGTGCGCAGTACCACGCCCCGCAGCCTTCGCCCCACCCGCACCAGCAGCCGTACCCGGGGCAGCAGCCGTATCCGGGGCAGGCCTACCCGCCGCAGCCGTACCCCGGTCAAGGTGCCTGGGGTCAGCCCCCGTCGGGTCCGCCGCGCAGGAACCGCACGGGCATGGTGATCGGGATCGTCGTGGGCTCGGTGGTGGTGTTCGGCTCCGTCGTGGCAGTCGTGTCCGTCGCGGCGGGCGGAGGCGGGTTCCCCGAGGCGAAGTACCGGCTCACCGTTCCCAAGACGGTGCTGGACGGCAAGTACGCGCTGGTCCAGGACCTGTCGGACACCGGGGGCGAGCAGGCGCTCAAGGGCAGCCACGACGCCCGGATACGCGATCCGAAGCCGGTCGTCGCCCAGTACTCCTCGGATTCTCCGGACCCGGGGAGCGCCCTGGTCATCTCCGGGATGTACGGCCGGTTCAAGGACCCCGAGGGCGCCCGCAAGAAGATGCTGGCCGGCGCGGAGGACGCCGAAGGGGCCTCTCTGGCCGTCCCCGCCCGGGACATCACTCCCGCCGGTTCCGGCATCACCGTGTCGTGCGAGGTGCTGACCATGAAGAAGGGCAGCGTCAAGAGCACCCTGCCGATGTGCGCCTGGGCGGATGAGAACACCGGTGCCTCGGTCGGCATCTTCACCCCGGAGATCGCACGGCAGCAGCCCGGGGCGGTCGACCTCGCCAAGATCGCCGAGATCACCCTCAAGGTGCGTGCCGAGTCCCGGCAGCCGATCGGCTGACCGCCGCCGCCGCCACTTCCGCCGCCACGGCCCCGGGCTCCTCCTCCGGCTCCTCCTCGGGCTCCTCCTCTGGCTCCTCCGAGGAGGCGTGTCCCGCCGGTCAGCCGCGCACGTGGAGCCCGAAGCCCGTGCGGCCCGTGGGCTCCAGGCCTTCCTTGAGGTGCAGCGAGGGGATCTCGTAGTCACCGAAGTTCTGCCGCCGGAAGGGGATCGGCTCGGTCGACTCCAGGGTGAGCAGGCGCTGTTCCCAGGCCTTGGCGACGTCCGCGTAGTCCTCGTCGGTCATCCGGTCGGTGCCGTACAGGACGAACGGCGGCAGCGACTCGACGCCCGGGTAGTAGAGGATGCCGTGGTGGATCGGGAACAACAGGTCGTCGATGGGGCCGTTGATCCCGCGAGCGGCGTAGTGCGCCTCCGGGCCGCCGACGGTCACCGACAGCAGGGCCCGCTTGCCCGCGAGGGTGCCTTCGCCGAAGCGCTCGCCGTACTTGGTGTCGCTGTGCTCGCCGACGCCGTACGCGAACCGGTAGGTGAACACCCGGTCCACCCAGCCCTTGAGGATCGCGGGCATCGAGTACCACCACATCGGGAACTGGAAGATGATCGTGTCGGCCCACAGCAACTTCTCCTGCTCGGCGCGGACGTCCGCGGTGAGCGTCCCGGCCTCGAAGGCCCGGCCCGAGTCCCGGGCGACCCTCAACGGGCTCGATGCCCGGGGGCCGTAGTCGGCGGCGTCCACGACCGCCTTCCAGTTCATCGCGTACAGGTCGCTCACCCGCACCTCGTGCCCGGCGGCCTCCAGCGTGGCCACCGCCAGGTCCTTCAGCGAGCTGTTGAGCGACTGCGGCTCCGGATGGGCGTGGACGATCAGCGTCTTCACGGGAACTCCTTGGGATCGGATGCCCTCGATCCTGGCCGCCGGGGCGCCCGCTGTTCAGGGGCGCCCCTTCCATCGGACCGGACTTCCTGGTACCGGCAGGGCCACCCTCGCGGGCGGCGCCGAGGTCATACTGGGGGCATGGACGATCTTGCGGGTTACCTGCGGACCCGGCGCTCCCGGGTCGACCCCGCGTCCGTCGGCATACCCGCCGACAGCCGCCGTCGGGTCGAAGGGCTGCGCCGCGAGGAGGTCGCGCACCTGTCCGGAGTCAGCGTCGACTACTACGTACGCCTGGAACAGGGCCGCGCGACCCAGCCCTCCGAGCAGGTCCTCGACGCGCTCGCCCGCGTCCTCGGCCTCGACGCGACCGAACGCGGCCACCTGTACCGGCTCGCCCGGCACCGCCGCCGCCCCGCGAAGGCGCCGGGCGGGAAGCTCCGGCCGGAGGTGCTGCGCGTCCTCCACCTGGTCGCCGACGCACCCGCGCTGATCATGGACCACCGCCTGGACGTGCTCGCCGGGAACCGTCTGGCGGGACTCCTCTTCGGCCGGCCGATGCCAGGGCTCAACACCGCCCGGCACCTCTTCCTCGAGGAGGCCGAGCGAGGCCTCTACGCGGACTGGGAGAGGTGCACCCTCGACGTGGTCGGGCACCTGCGCCTGGCCGCCGGCCAGTACCCCGACGACCCCCGCCTGGCCTCGCTCATCGGCGAACTGGCCATGGGCAGCGAACGCTTCCGCCGCCTCTGGGCCCGTGCGGACGTGCGCGCCCGCGGACACGGCCGCAAGGCGTTCCGGCACCCGCTGATCGGGGTGCTGGAGCTGCACCAGGAGAACTTCGCACTGCCGGACGCGCCGGGCATGGAGCTGGTGGTGCTGTCCGCGGCCCCCGGCAGCCCCGCCGAGGACGGGCTGCGCCTGCTCGCCGGCCTGGGAACGGACAGCGGCGACGCGCAACCCTCGGTGAACGCTCAGGTCCGCGAGTAGCTCGACCGCGGAAGGCCTCCCCGGCCCGGCGGTCAAGCAGCCGTGGATCTTCGGCACTCCGGCGCTGGTTCGCCGCTCGTGACGGTTAGTCTGGCGCCATGGGTTCGGGTGCGGGGGCGACCGAGGACTTCGGCGCGGAACGGGACGGTCAGGGCTGGGGCGCGACCCGCGCCTGGGTGGAGAAGGGGCTGCCCGAGGCGGAGCACATCGAAGGGGCCGTACGGCTGCGCGGCGGCTGGACCTCCGAGATGCGCCGTCTGGACCTCCGCGGTCCGGACGGTCGGCGCTCGCTCGTCCTGCGTTCCTTCGTGAAGCCCTTCTACCTTCGCCATGCGGAGGGTCTGCTCACCCGTGAGGCGAACGTCCTGCGCCTGCTCGACGGCACGGACGTGCCGGCGGCCACGCTGGCGGGGGTGGATGCGACGGCGCAGCACTGCGATCACCCCTCCCTGTTGATGTCCCTGCTGCCGGGGACCGTGCGCCTGGGCGATCAGGGCGCCGACGACCGCGCCGAACTGCTGGCCCGGCAGTTGGTACGCATCCACCGGCTGCCGGTGACCGCGCGGCAGCGGCCGCGCGCCTACCAGGCCTGGGCCTCTCCCGAGCGAGTGACCCTGCCCGCGCCCACCGCCCCCGGGCGTACCGAGCTCTGGCGGCGGGCTGTCGACGTCATCCGCCAGGAGCCCCCGGCCCATCAGGGGTGTTTCCTGCACCGGGACTTCCACCCCGGCAACGTCCTCTTCACGGGCACCGGCACTGACCTTCGGGTCAGTGGTGTCGTCGACTGGGTGGAGACGTCCTGGGGGCCGGCGGACCTGGACGTGGCCCATTGCTCGACCGCCCTCGCCCTGCTGCACGGGGTTCCCGCGGGCATGCGCTTCGCGGATCGCTACGTCGCCGCGGGCGGAACCCTGGCGCAGGACGGCGCCGCCCATCTCTACTGGCGCCTGCTGGACGCGTTGGGCTTCGCCCCGGACGCGGAGAAGGTCGCCGGCCCCTGGCGCGAGCTGGGCCGTGTCGATCTGACGGCCGGTGTGCTGACCCAGCGGCTGGAGGGATACATCGAGTCCCTCTTCAGCCGTTACGCCTGAACGGAGCCCCCGCCCCTCTCAGGAGGGGCGGGGGCGGAAGTGGTCACTCCCGGGGGTGGTCACCCCTGGGCGTGGTCACGCCTGAGCGGGCTCACTCCACCCAGGGCTTCCACACGTCCTCGTGGTTCTCCACCCACTTCTTCGCCGCCTGCTGCGGCGACAGCTTCTCCTCGGCGATCATCAGGGACACCTCGTTCTGCTGCTCCTTGGACCAGTGGAACTTCTTCAGGAAGGCGGCCGCCTTGCCGCCCGACTCCGCGAAGCGCGTGTTCAGGTACTTCTGGAGCGGTGTCTGCGGGTAGGCGCACGCCACCTTCTGCGGATCGTCCGCGCAGCCCTCGGTGTACTCGGGGAGCTTCACCTCGGTCATCGGGACGCGCTCGAAGAGCCACTGCGGCTCGTACCAGTACGTCAGGAAGGGCTTGTGCTCCTTCGCGAACTGCTTGATCTGGGTGATCTGGGCGGCCTCCGAGCCGGCGAAGACCACTTCGAAGTCCAGGCCCAGGTTCTTCACCAGCGCCTTGTCGTTCGTGACGTAGGACGGGGAGCCGTCCATCAGCTGGCCCTTGCCGCGGCTCTCGGGGGTGCGCAGCTGGTCGGCGTACTTGTCGAGGTTCTTCCAGTCGGTGACGTCGGGGTGGGCCTCGGCGAAGTACGTGGGGACGAACCAGCCGATGTGGCCCGTCACTCCGAGATCCCCGCCGGGGGTGATGGTCTTCTTGCCCTCGACGTACCGCTTCTCCTGTTCGGGGTGGCCCCAGTCCTCCAGGATCGCGTCGACGCGGCCCTGGCTGAGGGCGTCCCAGGCGGGGACCTCGTCGACCTGGACGGTGTCCACCCGGTAGCCCAGCTCGTGTTCGAGGAGGTAGGAGGCGACGGCGGTGTTCGCCTGGGCGCCGACCCACGACTGGACGGAGAGGGTGACGGTCTTCGCGCCCTGTGCGGCGGCGTACGGGGAGGACTGACGGGTCATGTCGGCGGCCCCGCAGCCGGTGAGGACGGCGAGTCCGGTCACGGCGGCGAGGACGGCCGCGCCGCGCCGGCGGCTCAGGGGGCGCAGGGGGTGTGCGTCGCGCATGTCAGGCCTCCTTCGCGGGCTGGGTGACGCGGTCGAGGAGCAGGCCGAGGCAGACGATCGCGGCGCCGGCCACCAGGCCGGTGGCGAGGTCGCCCTGGGCGAGGCCGAGGACGACGTCGTAGCCGAGCGCGCCGCCGCCGACCAGGCCGCCGATGATGACGACGGCGAGGACCAGGACCACCGCCTGGTTGACGGCGAGCAGCAACGCGGGCCGGGCCAGAGGCAGTTGGACCTGCCGTAGCAGCTGGGAGCGGGTCGCGCCGAGGGAGCGGGCGGATTCCACGACGGTCGGGTCCACCTCGCGCAGGCCCTGGACGGTGATCCGGACGACGGCCGGCAGCGCGTACACCACGGCGGCCGCGGCGGCCGGTGCGCGGCCGACGCCGAACAGCGCGACCACGGGGATGAGGTAGACGAACTGCGGCAGGGTCTGGCAGATGTCGAGGACGGGCCGCAGCAGCCGCTCGGCGCGGGCGCTGCGGGCGGCGCCCACGGCGATCGCGAAGCCCAGGACGAGCGTGACCGCGACGGCGGCGAGGACCTGGGAGAGCGTGTCCAGGGAGGCCTCCCACACGCCGAGCACTCCGACGGCGCCCAGGGCGAGGACGGCGGTGAGTGCGGTGCGCCAGGTGCCCGCGAGCAGGGCGAGTGCGCAGGCCACGAGCAGGAGCAGCCACCAGGGGGCGGCCTGGAGGCCGCTGCGCAGCGGGTCGAGGATCCAGCCGGTGAAGCGGGCGGCCCAGTCGGCGGTGCCGCCGACGACGGGTACGCCGGAGTAGAGGTGGTCGGTCATCCAGGCGACGGCCGAGTTCACGGGGTCGGCGAGGGAGACGGTCCAGGACTCGGGCCACAGGGAGCTGCCGGCGATGCGGCCGGCGACCGCGGCGGCCACGGCGGCGAGGAGGGTGAGCAGGCGCCCGTACCAGCCGGAGAAGACCCGGCGCAGCAGGTGCTGTTCGCGGGCGGGTACGGGGTCGGCGCCGATGCGGCGGCCGGCGGCGTCGGCGGTGCGGTCCAGCACCACGGCGAGCAGCACGATCGGGATGCCGGCGGCGAGGGCCGCGCCGACGTCCACGGAGGCGAGGGCCTGGTAGACGCGGTCGCCGAGGCCGCCCGCGCCGATCACGGAGGCGATGACGGCCATGGACAGGCCCGTCATGATGGCCTGGTTGACGCCGAGCAGGATCGGTCGGCGCGCGAGGGGAAGGCGAGCGGTCAGCAGCCGTTGGCGGCCGGTGGCGCCGAGCGAGGCGGCGGCTTCCAGGACGCCCGCGTCGGCCTCGCGCAGGCCGAGGGCGGTGAGGCGGGCCATCGGCGGGGCGGCGTAGACGACGGTGGCGAGGACGGCGGCGGGCACGCCGATGCCGAAGACCAGCACCATCGGCAGCAGGTACGCGAAGGCCGGCAGGATCTGCATGGTGTCGAGTACGGGGCGCAGGACGCGGTCGGCGCGCGGGGAGAGTCCCGCGGCGAGGCCCAGCAGGGCGCCGAGTACGACGGAGGCGGCGACGGCGACGGCCATCAGGGCGAGGGTCTGCATGGTCGGCACCCACATGCCGAGCAGTCCGCAGGCGGCGAAGGCGGCGGCGCAGGTCAGGGCGAGCCGGACGCCGGCGAGGCGCCAGGCGACCAGGGCGGCCAGGGCGGTGACCCCGGTCCATCCGGCGGCGAGGAGGACCACGTACACGGCGCGGACGGACACGACGACGCCGTTGCTGACGTGGCCGAAGAAGTAGAGGAACAGCCAGTGGTTGTCGCGGTGGTCGATGATCCAGTCGCCGGCGCGGCCGAGCGGGCCGGACAGGTCGACGGCCAGGGCCGCGGGCCAGCTGCCGGCGCCCGGGAAGACGACGGCGAGCGGGATCAGCAGTGCGGCGGCGATGCCCATGGGGAGGAGGAGTCCGCGGCGCCCGGCGAGGCCGGGCAGGGCTCTGCGGGGGCGGTCCTGTGGAGCGGACGCGGTACGGGAGGGACGCGCGCCGGCGGTCCGTTCGAAGGACAGCGGGGCTTTCGAAGGGGCGGCGGCGCGGGTGCCGGGCCGGGTGCGGGCCGGGGTGCGGCCCGGTGTGTGGGTCGGGGTCGCGGTCATGCGCACCACCTCCGGGCATCGGGGACGGGGGTCGCGGGACGGGCCGGGCCGGTCATGCCGCCCACCCCGGTCCGGTCGTGGCCGGGAGTCCGGCCACGACGGCGAGGAGCCCCGCGTCGTCGACGACGCCGAGGCAGCGGCCGCGGTCGACCACGCGGGCCGGACCGCCGCTGAGGGCGACGGCGTGGATGGCCTCGGACACGGTGGTGGCGGGGCCCAGCGCGGGTCCCTGTTCGGCCTCGCCGGAGGTGGGGGGGCGCATCGCCGTGCGGACGGTGAGCACCTGTTCGCGCGGGACGTCGCGGACGAAGTCCCGTACGTAGTCGTCGGCGGGCGAGCCGACGATCTCCTCGGGGGTGCCGAGCTGGACGATGCGGCCGTCGCGCATCAGCGCGATCCGGTCGCCCAGGCGCAGGGCCTCGGCGAGGTCGTGGGTGATGAAGACCATGGTGCGGCCCTCTTCGTGGTGGAGCCGGGCGACCTCCTCCTGCATCTCACGCCGGATGAGGGGGTCGAGTGCGCTGAACGGCTCGTCGAACAGGAGCACTTCGGGGTCGGCGGCAAGGGCGCGGGCGAGGCCGACGCGCTGCTGCTGGCCGCCCGAGAGCTGGCCGGGGCGCCGGTCCTCCAGTCCTTCGAGGCCGACCTTGGCGACGAGCTCGGCGGCCTTGTGCCGGCGGTCGCCGCGTCCGACGCCCTGAATCTCCAGTCCGTACGCGACGTTGTCGAGGACGGTGCGGTGCGGGAGCAGGCCGAAGTGCTGGAAGACCATGGCGGCGCGGTGGCGGCGCAGGGCGCGCAGCCGGGTGGCGTCCATGGCCAGGACGTCCTCGCCGTCGATGGCCAGGCTTCCGGCGGTGGGCTCGATGAGCCGGGTGAGGCAGCGCACGAGGGTGGACTTGCCGGAGCCGGACAGGCCCATCACGACGAAGACCTCGCCCCTGCGGACGTCGAAGCTGACGTCGCGGACGGCCGCTGTGCAGCCGGTGCGCTCGCGCAGTTCGCCGGCGGACAGGTCGGCGTCGGCGGAGCCGGGGACCTTCGCGGCGGCCTTGTCGGGGCCGAAGACCTTCCAGAGGCCGTCCACGGAGAAGACGGGCGAGCCGACGGGGTCGGTGGCGGGGGCGGAGACGGGCACGGTGGGGATGGTGGTCATCGGGTACCACCGTCCCGGGCGAGCAGTTCGGCAGCCTTTTCGCCGACCATGAGCACTCCGATCATCGGGTTGACCGCGGGCATCGTCGGGAAGACGGAGGCGTCCGCGATGCGGATGCCTTCGAGGCCGCGGATCTTCAGGTCCGGGCCGACGACGGCCCCGGGGTCGTCGGGGGCGCCCATCCGGCAGGTGCCGGCCGGGTGGTAGACGGTGTGCGCGACGGAGCGGGCGTAGGCGCTCAGCTCCTCGTCGCCGGTGATCTCCGGGCCGGGGCACACCTCGCGCCCCAGCCAGCCGGCGAGCGGCTCGGTCGCGGCGATCTTCCGGGCGAGCTTGATGCCGTCCACGAGGGTGCGGCCGTCGTAGTCGTCCTCGTCCGTGAAGTAGCGGAAGTCCAGGGCCGGTTTGACCTCGGGGTCCGCGCTGGTCAGGTAGAGGCGGCCGCGGCTGCGGGGCTTGGGGATGTTGGGGGTCATCGACACGCCGTGCGCGGGGCGTTCGTAGCCGATGCGCTCGGGGTTGTCGGTGAAGGGGACCTGGTAGAAGTGGAACATCAGGTCGGGCCCCGCGGATTCGGGGTCGCGCCGGACGAACAGGCCCGCGTCGCTGTCCATCGCGGAGTTCTCCGGTATCGGGCCGTCGGTCTCCCAGACGATCACCGACTCGGGGTGGTCGAGCAGGTTCTCCCCGACCCCGGGCAGGTCGTGCACCGGCGGGATGCCGAGGGCCTCCAGGTCCGCGCGCGGGCCGATGCCGGAGTGCAGCAGCAGCCGCGGGGTGTCCACGGCGCCGGCGCACACCAGGACCTCGCGGCGTGCGGTGACCAGGGACTCCGTACCGTCCGAGGAGCGTACGTGGACCCCGCGCGCACGGAGGCCGTCGAGTTCCAGGCGGTAGGCCCAGGTCTCCAGGAGGATCCGGAGGTTGGGGCGTTCGTCCATGACGGGGTGGAGGTAGGCCACCGACGCCGAAGAGCGCTTGTTGTCCTCGGGGTGGTAGGCGAGGTCGAAGAAGCCGGCGCCCTCGTGGAAGGGCTTGCGGTTGAAGCCCTCGACGCGCGGGACGCCCAGGGCGCTCTGCGCGGAGTCGACGAAGTCCCGCGCGATGGCGTTGCGGTCCTTCTCGGCCACCGGGACGATGTTGTTGAGGAGCCTGTCGAAGTACGGGTCCATGGCGGCCGCGTCCCAGCCCTCGGCCCCCGCCTGCTCCCACTCGTCCCAGTCGGACGGGAGCGGCTTGAAGGCGATCAGGGTGTTGTGCGAGGAGCAGCCGCCGAGGACGCGGGCGCGGCTGTGGCGGATGTGCGAGTTGCCGCGGGGCTGCTCGGTGGTGGGGTAGTCGTAGTCGAGCTCGCCGCCGAGCAGGCCCATCCAGCGGCGCAGGGTGAGCACGTCGGGGCGGTCGACGTCGCTGGGGCCGCCCTCGATGACGGCGACGGTGACGTCCGGGTCCTCGGTGAGGCGGGAGGCGATCACGGAGCCGGCGGTGCCGCCGCCGACGACGACGTAGTCGTACTCCTGCCGCTCCTGCTGCTCCTGCTGCTCCTGCTGCTCCTGCGCGGGGGTGTGCGTGGGGGTGGTCATGGCTGTGCTCCTCCTTCAGCCCGCGAACCAGCGCACGGGGCGCGGGGCGAGGTTCTGGTACACGTGCTTGGTCTCGCGGTACTCCGCCAGGCCCGACGGGCCGAGTTCGCGCCCGATGCCTGACTTGCCGAAGCCGCCCCACTCCGCCTGCGGGAGGTACGGGTGGAAGTCGTTGATCCAGACGGTGCCGTGGCGCAGCCGGCCCGCCACGCGGCGGCCGCGGCCCGGGTCGGAGGTCCACACCGCGCCGGCGAGGCCGTACTCGGTGTCGTTGGCGAGCTCGACGGCCTCGGCCTCGGTACGGAAGGTCTCGACGGTCAGGACCGGCCCGAAGACCTCCTCCCGCACGACGCGCATCCCGCGGTGGCAGCCGTCCAGCACGGTCGGCCGGTAGAAGTAGCCGGGCCCGTCGGGCCGTCGGCCGCCGGAGCGGAGCACGGCTCCCTCGGCGAGGGCGGAGGCCACGTACCCCTCGGTGCGTTCGCGCTGGGCGGCGGACACGAGCGGTCCGCACTCCACGTCCGGGTCGGTGCCGCGGCCGAGGCGGATCCGGTCGGCGCGGCGGGCGAGTTCGGCGACGAAGCGTTCGGCGACGCTCTCCTCGACGATGAGCCGGGAGCCGGCGGAGCAGACCTGGCCGCTGTGCATGAAGGCGGCGTTGAGTGCTTGGTCGACGGCGGTGTCGAAGCCTTCCTCGGTGGCGCAGGCGTCGGCGAAGACGACGTTGGGGTTCTTGCCGCCGAGTTCGAGGGCGACCTTCTTGACGGAGTCGGCGGCGGCGCGCATCACCTTCGTACCGCTGGTGAGACCGCCGGTGAAGGAGACGAGGTCGACGTCGGGGTGGGCGGCGAGGCGCGCGCCGACGGAGTCGCCGGGTCCGGTGACGAGGTTGGCGACACCGGCCGGCAGGCCGGCCTCCGCCAGCAGGCCGATGAGGGCCACCGTGGACAGCGGGGTGATCTCGCTGGGCTTGAGCACGAAGGTGTTGCCCGCGGCGAGGGCCGGGGCGATCTTCCAGGAGGCCTGGAGGAGCGGGTAGTTCCACGGGGTGATCAGGGCGCAGACCCCGACGGGCTCGTGGACGACGACGCTGTGGACGTCGGGGGTGCCGGCGTCGACCACGCGGCCGGCGCCCTCGCCGACGACGAGGTCGGCGAAGTAGCGGAAGGCGTCGGCGACGCAGTCCA
This sequence comes from Streptomyces sp. NRRL F-2580, assembly GCF_000720115.1. Taxonomy (GTDB): domain Bacteria; phylum Actinomycetota; class Actinomycetes; order Streptomycetales; family Streptomycetaceae; genus Streptomyces. The sequence goes on along the minus strand of NZ_JOIR01000018.1, from coordinate 76,894 downwards.
CGTCGACGCGGCCCTCTTCCAGGGTCTTGCCCGCGTCACGGCTCTCCAGCAGCCCGAGGATCTCGCGGTCGCGGTGGAGCAGGTCGGCGGTGCGGCGCAGCAGTGCGGCCCGCTCCTGGACAGGGGTCTGGGGCCACTCCCCGCCGTCGAAGGCGGCGCGGGCGGCACTGACGGCCGCGTCGGTGTCGGCGACGCCGCCCTCGGCGACGACGGCGAGGACCGTGGCGTCCGCCGGGTCGAGGACCTCTCGGGTGGCTCCTGAGACCGCGGAACGCCAGGTCCCGGCGATGTGGATGGTCATCTGCTCGGACACGACGCGCTGTACCTCCGATTCCGGCACCGCGGCCTACCCGCGGTGGTGCTGCTCGGGCGCACTTGCCCAGGCCTTCGGAGGCCATGTCCCATACGTCACTGGAAGTGACGGGAGTCACTCCCCGTCACACCGAAGGGAGATGAGGAGATATATAGACATTTCAGACATCCGGTGGGTGTCAGGCGCATCATCGGGCCGTCTCGGGCAACACGGCTGCCATGACGACACGAAGCGGCACGGACGCGAGACCCTCGCGGCCCTTTTGGCTCGTACCGGCCCAGGCCGCCGTGATGGTGGCGCTGGGTCTGTTCGTAACGGCCGTACCGGCGGGCCTCCGGCTGGTGTCGCCGGAGGACCGGGTCACGGACGCGTTCGCCGCGCACCGGACCCCGTGGGCCGACTCCCTGTCGCAGTGGCTGTCCGTCGTGGCCTCCACGGAGGGCATCGTCGGTGTGACGCTGCTCTGCGTCATCGCCCTGCTCGTGCTGCCCCGCACCCCGCACAGGGCCGACGCGGTCTTTCTGGGCGGGTCGGTCGCCGTACAGTCGGCCGTCTTCCTCTTCGTGACGATGTGTGTGGAACGCCCGCGCCCCGACGTGCCCCGGCTGGACGGCGCGCCGCCCACGTCGAGCTTCCCGTCCGGCCACGTCGGCGCCTCCGTGGCCCTGTACGGCGGGCTGGCCGCCCTGGTGTGGACCCGCGTCCGCGGCCCGTGGCGGTACGTCGCGGCGGTGGTCCTGGTGCTGGTCCCGTCGGCGGTAGGACTGTCCCGGATGTACCGGGGCATGCACCACCCCTCCGACGTGGCGGGCGGTCTGGTCAACGGCATCGCCACGCTGCTCGTCATGGGATCGGCGTTCCTCTCCGGCCGCACCCGCGACACCGAGGGCACCCGCGACACGGAAGTCGCCCACGAGCCCGCTCACCGGCCCGCCGAGCGGACCACCGCGGGGCGTTCCGGTCAGCGGGCCGTCGTGGTCCGCCACCCCCACGGTTGCGGCGACGAACTGGCCGAGCGGGTACGCCTGTTCCTCCACCGCCACGGGTACGACGACCAACGGTGGACCGCCACCTCCGTCGAACGACCCTGCGGGACCCTGCCCGAGGAGTGCGCCGACCCCTCAGTCGGCCTGGTCGTCGTCTGCGGCGGGGACGGCACGGTCCGCGCCTGCGCCGACGTGGTGGCCGGCACCGGCACACCGCTGGCACTCGTGCCCTGCGGGACGGGCAACCTCCTCGCCCGCAACCTGGACCTGCCCCTGGATCCGCTCGCCGCCCTCGAAACGGCCCTCACCGGCGACGTCTTCCCGATCGACGTGGGGCGGGTGTGGGGCGACGGCCTCCCGTCGACGCGGTTCACCGTGATGACGGGGGCCGGATTCGACGCCGCCACGGTCCGCGACACCTCGCCCGCCCTCAAGTCCCGCCTCGGCTGGGCCGCCTACGCCCTGTCCGCCGCCCGCCACCTGGGAGACCCAGGCATGCGCCTGTCCGTACGGGTGGACGGGGGCCGGGCCCGTCGTCGTCGGGCGCGGATGGTCGTCGTCGGCAACGTCGGCGCGCTCCAGGGCGGACTCGAACTCCTGCCGCGGGCCCGGCCGGACAGCGGACGGCTGGAGCTCGTGCTGTTCGACCCCCGCGGCGCGGCGGGCTGGCTGGCCGCGGCCGGTCACCTCGCCTGCCGGCTCGTCCGCACGGGCACCCGCGCGCCGGACGCGTCGACCCCTGCGTCGCCGACCGGCAGCCGGACCGTGGCCGGAGGGGCCCTGGAGTACTTCAGCGCCCGCCGCATCGAGATCCGCTTCGCCGACGCGCAGGCCCGCGAGGTCGACGGCGACACCATGGCGGAAGGCTCCCGGCTGTTCGCCGAGGTGGAACCGGGCACCCTGCGGATCTTCCTTCCCCGGGCCCCGGGAAGCACGCCGAGCGTCCCCCACCCGAGCAGCCCCGCGCACGCGTCCCCTACCCCGCGCCGCTGAACCCGTCCGGGCGCGCCGCGCACCGGGACCACACACAGTCAGGAAGCCGATGGGAACCGCGAGCCGAGTACCGCAGAGACGTGACGTGGTGGGCGAGGAACTGTCCGCCGACGAGGCCTGGTCGGCCCTGCGCCGATACGGGGGCTGGAGCCTGGTCCGCGACTCCTTCGTACGCTTTCGCTACGCGGACGGCTTCAGCCACTCCCGCGCGCTCGCCCTGCAGACCGTCCTGTCCATCGTGCCCCTGGCCATCGCCGCCATCGGCCTGTCCAGCGTCCTCCACACCGAGGGCCTCGGCCGGGTGGCCGAGCTGACGATCGGACGGATCACCAGCGGACCCAGCCGGGAGGTGGTCGACGAGGCGCTGCGCGAGAGCCGCCGCCACGCCGGCGACGGCGGCCAGGCAGCCCTGTGGCTGGGCCTGCTCTTCTCCCTCGTCAACGTCACCACGAGCCTGTGCCAGGTCGAGCGCGGCGCCAACCGCATCTACGGCAACGAACGCGACCGGCCCTTCCTGCGCAAGTACAGCCGCGGGCTCGTCATGGCGGCCCTCGCGGGTCTTCCGCTGGGGCTCAGCTTCGTCATCACCGTGCTCGGCGCCGACCTCACCCACGCCTTCGCCGAGGTCTACCACCTCGGGCCGAGCGCCGTCCGCGCCTGCGACGTGCTGCGTTGGCCGGCCGGGATCCTGCTGGCCGTGCTGGCCACCAGCGCGATCTTCCGCCTTTCACCGCGCCGCGACCAGCCGGGTTATACCTGGCTCGCCTTCGGCGCCGTCGTCTATCTCGGACTGTGGATCACGGCCACCTGGGCGCTGAGCCTGTACGTCGGCGCCAGCAGCTCCTTCACCAGCGTGTACGGGCCCCTCAGCGCCCTCGTCTCGCTGTTGCTGTGGTCCTACCTGACCTCCCTGGCCCTGTTCCTCGGCCTCTCCTTCGCCGCCCAGCTGGAGGCCGTACGAGCCGGCGTACGGCAACCCGTCTCACGGGACCCCGGAGTCTGACGCCCACCACCCACCGCCGACCGCCCACCGCCGACCGCCGACCGCCCACCGCCCGCCACGCCGCCCGAACGCCCCCGACCGAAAGCCGCGTACCCATGGCACAGCGCCCGCCCCGCTCCCGACGTCGCACGGCCCGCGCCTTCCTGGCCGGACGCTCCGGGCCCGATGCGGCCTTCGGGACGAGACTCCTGCTGACGGTAGCGGCGACGACCGCCGTGACCGTGCCGTTCGTACTCGCCGTCGTGCTCGTCGAGTCCCGGTGGCCGCCGCTCTACCGCCTCGACCGGGACACGGCCGAACGGCTCCACCGTGCCGCCCTCGAAGACCCGGGGCGGGTACGGGTGTTGGGCTTCCTCACGGACGTGGTGTGGGACCCGGTGACCATGCGGCTCCTGGTGGCCGCCTTGGTGGTGTGGCTCCTGAGGCGCCGAGCCTGGCGCCTGGCGGCCTGGGCCGCCGTCACCGCGACGGCCGGCGCCCTCCTGGGGTTCCTCACGAAGAACGCGGTGGAACGGGCGCGCCCGCACCTGCCCGATCCCGTCGCCCACGCGCCCGGGTTCTCCTTCCCCTCCGGGCACGCCATGACGGCCATGGTGTCCTGCGCGGTACTCCTCCTGGTCCTGCTCCCGCTGGTGCCGCCCGCCTGGCGGCCCCTGCCCTGGGCGCTGGCGGTGACGAGCGTGCTCGGCGTCGGCTACACCCGTGTGGCGCTGGGCGTGCACTGGGTGAGCGACGTCGTCGGGGGCTGGCTCCTCGGGCTCGTCGTGGTCACGGCCACGACGCTCGTCTTCGAAGCCTGGCGGACCGACATCGGGCGCCGCCGGACCGGCCTCGGGGAGGGGCTGGAGCCCGAGATCTCCGCGACCGAGCCCGAGCCGGCCCTCGGGACACCCGCCCGGCCCGGGTCGGACGACGGACGGACCGGATCCGGTTGACCGCGTGTCCGGAGCTCACCCCACCGTGCGGGAACGGGCTGCCGTCACGCGTCGGTCCCCGCGTGCGGGGCGGGTGTCATCCGGGGATGGAAACAGGCCGTGATCGTCTTGCCGCCGTGGAAGGAATGGGCGTCCCACTCGTCGGCGAGGGCGTCGATGATGGCGAGTCCCCGTCCGGAGGTCGCCTCGCGTGAGGGGTCGCGCGGGGCCGGCAGGCACGGGTCGCCGTCGGCGACGCTGACGTGCAGGCACCGCCCGTCCCAGGTGAGCACCAGCCCGGCGCTGCTGCGGGCGTGGACGTGCGCGTTGGTGACGAGCTCCGACACCGTCAGCAGGACGGAGTGGACCGTGTCGGGGGCGTCCGTCGTCCACTGCAAGGAGTCCAGGTGTTCCGCGGTCCACCGGCGGGCTTCGCGCACCCCTCGGTGTACGGGGAAGGACGTGGCCCACCCCTTGGCACGTATGGACACCGCGCTCACCTCGCTCGCGCTCTCGTGTGACGCCGGACCGGACGGACCGGACGGATCGGGTGGATCTGACGGATCGGATGGGTCGGGTGGATCTGACGGGTCGGATGGGTCGGGACGCGTATCAGAACCGGCTCGCCCGGTGGCGGGCCCGGTGCCCTTCCCCGCGGTGGACGAGCAGCAGGGCCAACACCACGGGCGCGATCAGCAGGACCATCGTCGTCATGGGAGTGCTCCTTCCTCGTAGTTCGTCTCTCCTTGACGTCTGGCCGCGATGGGGCGTCCGAAACCCCGACGGCCGCCGTATCACCCGCGTCATCCGCTCGATCGCGGGTACCCGCCCAGCACCCGAACACGGAGAACTTGACGGAGAGGGCACCCCGATGACGATGACATCGCAGGGCAAGAACGCTTCCACCCCGACCGAGTTCCGCCGGCAGGCCGCGCGGGCCGCCGGCCGGCTGCGGGACACCGCCGTGCAGGTCGGCCATCTCGTGGAGGCCAAGACGCCCGATCCCGTCCTGGCCCGGGCGGTCCGGGCGGCACGGCGTCTGCGCGGCACGGCTGCCCGTGCCCAACGCTTCGCCGGGGACAAGAGCTTCGCCTCCGCGCGGGCCGGGGCCGGTCGGGCCGCGGCGGTGGCGCGGACCAACCGGACCGCGTTGACCACGGGGGCCGGCGTACTGGCCGCCGCCGTGCTCGCCCGGAAGGTACGCCGGGCGCGACGGGCACGGCGGCAGAGCTAGTCGGAGGCCGTCAGGGGCGAGGCCGGCCGGGCGCGTTCGGCGTTGAACTGGGCCCCGGTGAGCAGGGCCAGGTTGGCGAACCAGAGCCAGACGACGAAGACCACGATGCCGGCCAGCGAGCCGTAGAGGCGGCCGTAGGTGTCCAGCCCCGTGTAGAGCGTGAAGAGCGCCGAGGCGGCCAGCCACAGCAGCGCCGCCAGTACGCCGCCGGCCAGACCTCGGCGCACGCCCCGGGTCTGGGCCGGGCCGGTACGGAAGAGGACCAGCACCAGGAGGGTGACGACCACCAGCAGCACCGGCCAGCGCAGGAGCGAGATCGTGTCCGGGCCTCCCCCGGCGGCTCGTGCGGCCCATCGGGCCGGCGGCCCGGACATGACCAGCCCCGCGGCGCCGACGACGAGCAGGGTCAGCAGCAGCGCGGCGTTGAGGAGCAGCATGTGGGCCGCGCGGAGCGGCCGTCGGTGATCGGGAACCTGGTACATCGTGTGCAGTGCGCGGCGGAACACCGCGAGGTAACTGCACGCCGACCACAGTGCGCTCGCGACACCGCTGACGAGCAGGGCCCACATCGACGAGTGTTCCGCCGTGAGGCCTCCGAGCGCGTCCCGGAGCACCTGCGCCGATTGCGGAGGGGCGTACGCGGTGAGGTCGGTGATCAGCCGGTCCCTCGTCGCCCCGCCCAGCAGCCCCACGAGGGAGACGGCGATGACGAGCGCGGGCAGCAGCGCCAGGAGGGCGTAGTAGGTGAGGGCGGCCGCGTGGTCGGCGAGATTGTCCGTCCAGACGCGAACGGCCGTACTCCGCAGCTCGGCGCGGGTGCGCGCCACGAGGGCGGTGGCGGGGGCGGGAGGGCCGCCGCCTCGACATGATGCGGTGCGGGGGATGTCGGTCACGCCCTGCACGTTCCCTGCAGGCCCGTGCCCATGCGCGCGTGGGGTCCGCGCCGTCGGCCGGGGCCTCTCAGCCACGAGGGGGCGCGGGCCGGATCGGCCAGCGCCCCCTCGGGGCGGTCTGCCTTCAGGTCATGGTGCGCCGAAGATCAGGGTCAGCTGCGGTGTGCCCTCGTTGGCCTGCGCTTGGGAGGACCACAGCCACAGGGCGTCCGTGCCGCTGCTGGTCAGTGCCAGGCCGTAGCCGTCGCCGAGTGCCGCCGCGACCGTCGCGGTGGTGAGCGCGGTCGTGTGCACCGCGCTGCCGTCCGGGATGCCCGCGAAGCCGCCGAGTGCCGGACCCCCCAGGGCGGGGCGGTTGTTGTACGTGGTCCCGCCCTCGCTCCACGAGCCGGTGACCGGGACGACCGAGACGGTGTCCGTCGTACCGGCGCCGCTCATGGTGCTGGTCTTCACGCTGAGGGTGGCCGACTTGAGGACCGTGCCCGCGGGCGCGGCCGGCAGGTCGAAGCGCAGGTAGCTCGCGTAGAAGGAGGTGCCGCGCACCGCGAGTGAGGACGAGGTGCCGTAGTTGGTCGCGGGCGCGCCCGCGTTGGCGTAGGTGTCCTCCGCGGCGGTGACCTGGACGACCGAGTCGGCCGGAGCGGTGGCGAGGGCGTAGTGGTTCTGGACCTGCGCGGCGCTGAGGACGGTCGGGTAGACGGCGGTCTCGTCGAGCCGGCCCGCCCAGTACTCGCTCGTCGGGCGGTCGGGCCAGCCGCCGAGGCTGTCGCCGCCGGCGTGCCAGTACCCCGAGAAGTTCTCGTGAGTGGTGACGTTCAGGGTGCCCTTCTGGGCGCCGTCCACGTAGAGGGTCATGCCGCCGGGGCCCTGGCTCGCGACGACGTGGTGCCATTGGTCGTCGTTGTACGCGCCGTTGGTGGTGACGGTGCGGGTGGCTCCGGTGTAGACGCCGTAGACCAGCCGGCCGTCGTTGGTCATGTAGATGTGCTTGTCGTACTGATTGCTGCCGCGTGCCTGGTTGTTGCCGAAGCCGAGGAGTTTGCCGCCCCGGGTGGTGTTCGTCTTGAACCAGGTCTCGATGGTGTAGGTGCTGCCCACGGTCTGCCGCTTGTCCCCGTACACCTGGGTGTCGGTGCCGTTGAAGCCGATCGCCGTGCTCGCGCCGGAGACCGCGCCGGGGCTCTGGCGCAGGGCGGGGGCGTTCAGGTGCACGCCGCTCTGGTTGCCCGGGACGGACGAGTCGGCGGCGAAGGGCGGGGCCGACTCGTCGTAGCGCCAGTACTGCTGGGCTCCGTCGGCGCGGACCTGGTTCGGGTAGCCGTCCACCTGGGCCGGGACGGTCACGCTCGCCGTCGCCGACAGGGCGCTGGTGTTGCCGGCCGCGTCGGTGGCCGTCACCCGGTACGTGTACGACTGGCCCGCTGCCGCGGTGGTGTCGGTCCAGGAGGCCTGCGGGCGCTTGAAGAACAGCGAGTCGGCCGTGACCGTGGCGATCGGCGTGGCCGCGCCGTTGCGGTAGATTTTGTAGGTCAGCGCGCTGTCGTCGAGGTCGAGGCTGGTGCGCCAGCGCACCTGGACCTCGCCGGGCTTGAAGCTGACCGCGCTCGCGACGGGCACGGTGGGCGCGCCGGTGTCCCCGGTGGAGGCGAAGCGCGTCAGGCTCTGCTGCGCCGCGCCGTTGACGGTGGTGAACTCCCCGCCGACCCACAGGTACTGGACGCCGCCCTTGGAGCCGACCGTCATCACGCGCGGGCCGATGCCCTCGCCGATGCCGTCGTTGGTGTCGGGGGCCCAGCCCAGCTTGCCGGTGCCGCTGGTGGGCTGGGCGAGCAGGTGGTGGCGCTGGCCGTCGGGGAACTCGCCGACGCTGGAGCAGTCGTGCGCGTGCGAGGCGCTGTAGAGCACGCTCTGGTACGGCAGCACGGCCTGGGTGGCGCCGAGGCAGGTGTCGCGCCAGCGCTGGCCGAAGTCGCCGAGGTTGAGGGCGATCCGGCCGTCGAAGACCCCGCCGCCGGTCCCCTCGTTGGCGGTGTAGAAGCCGGTGGCGTCGGTGGCGATGTCCTTGACGACGGAGTTGGTCTCGATGAAGCCGGCGTACGACTTGGTGAGCGCGCCGCTCGTCGCGTCGACGACGGCCAACGCGTGCGTGTTCGTACCGTTGACGGTGAAGAAGTCACCGCCGAGGACCACGTTCCTGCCGTCCGGGGTCACCTCGACGGCGCGTCCGGGCTCGTCGGCGTCGGCGGTGAAGGGCTTGAGGGCGCCGTCGGCCGCGCCGACGGCGGCGAAGCGCTCGCGCGGCTGGCCGGCGACGCTGAGGAAGTCGCCGCCCGCGTAGACGGTGTCGTCGGTGACGGCGAGGGCGCGGACGGTGGCCGCGAAGGCCGGGCGGAAGCCGGTCTTCACCGTGCAGGTCGCCACGTCGATGGCGGCGAGGCTGGACACGGCCGTTCCGTTGACGGCGCCGAAGTAGCCGCCCGCGTACAGGGTCGTCTTGTCCGGGGAGAGGGCGAGGGCGCGGACCGTGGCGCTGCCGGAGGCGATGGTGAAGGACAGTGTGCAGGAGGTCGGGGCGCCGGTCGCGGCGTCGAGCGCCACGAAGTTCACGGCCGACTGCTCGCTGCCGGCGCTGCCCACGGGCGGGCGGACGGTGGAGAAGGTGCCGCCGGCGAAGACCTGGCCGCCCGCCTCGGCGAGGGCCCAGACGACGCCGTTGGGCTGCCAGGTCGACAGCGGGTCGGCGGTGAAGGCGACGGGCGGGGTGACGGCCGCCGCCTGGGGGACGAGGCCGATGCCCAGCCCTGCGCCGGTTCCGGCCAGGGACAGGGCGAGAGCGGCCGCCAGCTTTCTGGATCTACGCATGAACCCCCCAGTTCGGTGTGGCGTGCGGCCCTGTGGCGCGGCCGGGTGAGTCATGGCCGAAAACAGCCGAACAGCCGTGCGCGACCATGCGTACGGACGCACCTTAGGGCGATTTTGCGCTCGGTTCACCCCACTTGACGCACCGGATGCCACATCGCGCCGGCGGCTGCGCGTGCGTCCGCGTCACGTGCGCGGTTTGGCGCGGAGGTGCATCCGCTCCCCCTGGCGCCCGAAGAGGCTCAGGATCTCCACGGGCCGTCCGTCCGCGCTGGTGAACCAGTGGGGCAGCCGGGTGTCGAACTCGGCGGCCTCGCCGGGGCCGAGGACCAGGTCGTGGTCCGCGAGGACGAGCCGGAGCCGGCCGTCGAGCACGTACAGCCACTCGTACCCCTCGTGCGTACGGAGGTCCGGCTCGGTGCCCCGGTCGGTGATGAGCATCTTGAAGGCCTGGAGGGGGCCCATGCTGCGGGTGAGGGGGACGGCCGTGCCGCCGTTGGGCATGGTGCGGGGCGTCAGCCGCACCCGCGGGTCCCCCACTTCGGGGGCGCCGACGAGGTCGTCCAGGGGCACGCGGTAGGCACTGGCGAGCGGCAGCAGCAGTTCCAGGCTGGGGCGGCGCTGTCCGGATTCGAGCCGGGAGAGGGTGCTCTTCGAGATGCCCGTCGTCTCGGAGAGCGCGGCCAGCGTGAGGCCCCGCTGGGCGCGCAGCCGTCGCAGCCGGGGGGCCACCTGGTCGAGTACCGCCTGGTGGGGCGCCGGCTTGTCCGCGCGGTCGTTCTCCATGCGGCCATTCCATCGCGCCGTCCCGGAAACGGCAACAAGGTTTGCCGCTTGAGCGCCGAGGCGCACACGCTCCGGGCATGAGCCCACACCGTGATTCCAGCCCCGCACAGGGCCAGCAGTACACCGGCACCACCGCGACGGCGGGACGGCAGACACCGGCGGTGCGTGGGGTGCTGGCCGGCCTGTCGCTCTCGATGCTGCTGTCCTCGCTCGGCACCAGCATCGCGAACGTCGGCCTGCCGACCCTGGCGCAGGCGTTCTCCGCGTCCTTCCAGCAGGTCCAGTGGATCGTCCTCGCCTATCTGCTCGCCATCACCACCCTGATCGTGAGCGTCGGCCGGCTCGGTGACCTGATCGGCCGCCGCCGGCTGCTCCTCGGCGGGATCCTGCTGTTCACCGTGGCCTCGGTGGGGTGCGGCGCCGCGCCCTCGCTCTGGCTGCTGATCACCGCCCGGGCCGCGCAGGGACTCGGCGCGGCCGTCATGATGGCCCTCACCATGGCGTTCGTCGGGGAGACGGTCCCGAAGGCGCGGACCGGCAGCGCCATGGGACTGCTCGGCACGATGTCCGCGGTCGGCACCGCTCTGGGCCCTTCGCTGGGCGGCGCCCTCATCGCCGGGCTCGGCTGGCGGGCGATCTTCTTCGTCAACGTGCCGCTCGGCCTCCTGACGTTCCTCCTGGCCCAGCGCCATCTGCCCGCCGACCGGCAGAGGGCGGCGGGGGCGGGCCTGCCCCGCTTCGACCACCTGGGGACCCTGCTGCTGGCGCTCACGCTCGCGGCCTACGCGCTGGCCATGACCCTCGGCCGCGGCCGTTTCGGCCCCCTCAACCTCGCCCTGCTGGCGGCCGCCGCCCTGGGAGCCGCCCTCTTCGTACGCACCGAGGCGCGAGCGGCGGCACCGCTGATCCGGGGAACGGTGTTCCGCGATCCCGGGCTGCGCGCGGGCCTCGCCACGAGCGCGCTCGTCTCGACGGTGATGATGGCGACGCTGGTGGTCGGACCCTTCTACCTCTCCCGGACGCTCGGGCTCGACGAGGTCCTCGTAGGACTCGTGCTGTCGGCCGGTCCGCTGGTCGCCGCGCTCACCGGGGTACCGGCCGGCCGCATCGTGGACCGCCTCGGCGCCCCCCGCACGACCGTCGCCGGGCTCTGCGCGACGGCGCTCGGCGCCCTCGCCCTGTCCTTGGCGCCGGAGACGTCCGGCGTCCTCGGCTACGTCGTGCCGCTCGCGGCCGTCACCGCCGGCTACGCGGTGTTCCAGACAGCCAACAACACCGCCGTCATGGCGGACGTCCGCCCCGATCAGCGGGGTGTCGTCTCCGGCATGCTCAACCTCTCGCGCAACCTCGGGCTCGTCACCGGTGCGTCCGCCATGGGCGCCGTGTTCGCGTTCGCCTCGGAGACGACCGACATCACCACGGCGGGGGCGCACGCCGTCGCCGGCGGCATGCGGGTCACGTTCGCGGTCGCGGCGGTACTGGTCCTCCTCGCCCTCGCCGTCACCCTGACGGGGCGCCCCGGGAAGGACGGGCCGCGGGGCGAGCGCTGAGCGTCCGCCCGGCGGGGGGTCACGCAGGGTCACCCCTGCGGAAACGGTCCCGCGCGGGCCCGCGCGCCTCTACCGTGCCCTGAGGTGATGGGCACGGCACCGGAGGTGGGGCGGATGGACGAAGAAGAAGACATGCGGCTGGCGGGGCTGACCCCGGAGATCTCCCGTCGCACCCTCACCATGCTCCGCGGCCTCGCGGGCCTGGAGCCGCCCGAGCAGGTCCCCGAGGACGCCATGGTCGTCGCCGACGCCGTCCTGGCCGAGCACGGGACGGACGGGCTCCGGGTGCTGGTGATGACGCTGGCGGCCTGGGCGACGGCCCAGATCGAGAACGTCGCCGAGCTCAGCGGGCGCAGCCACGAGGCGGTGCTGGACGCGATGGAGCTGGCCTGCCTGGAGGCGAACGCCGAGGAATAGGACCTGACCGGAGGCGAACGTCGGGGAACGGGTGCCCGCCGGGTGCCGGTGGCCGCGCGAGTGGGTTCCGCGGCGGGTCCGGAAGAAAGACGGTCCGGGCCGGCCGTGATCCGGCGGGTGTCGGCGACACTGGGAGGGCAGGAGCGTCGCCGGGGGGTCGTGATCGGAGGCCGTCGTGAGCACACCTTCCCCCATCCGCATCGCTGCCGTCCTGTCCACGGAGCATCGTGGACGTCTGATGTCCCAGGCCCGCGAGGTCAATTTCCCGGAGAACGCGCGGATCTTCGACGAAGGAAACCGGGCGGAGTCCTTCTGGATCGTGCGCTCCGGCACGGTGACCCTGGAGGTCCCCGTGGCCGGCCGCCGGCCCGCGGCCGTGGAGAACCTCGGCCCCGGTGAGCTGGTGGGCTGGTCCTGGTTGTTCCCGCCGTACGTGTGGCAGCTCGGCGCGCAGGCGATGACGCCGGTGCGCGCGTACGAGTTCGACGCGGCGGCCGTACGGATGCTGATGGACGCCGATCCCGCCTTCGGGTCCGCGCTCGGGCACTGGGTCGGGCGCGTGCTCGCGATGCGGCTCCAGCAGACCCGCACCCGGCTGCTGGATCTGTACGCTCCGCGCCTGAGCGCGGCGGGTTAGGCCGTCTCCTTCGGACCCTGCCGCCGGGCCGTTGAAGCCGGCCGTACGGGTCCCGGATCGGCGGTCCGGTCCCCGAATGGCCGGTCGACCGGCGGCCGCGCACGATGGAAGGGTGCGAACCGAGGCTTACGACAAGCGCCGCGGACCGGTGTCCCGATTCCTGGACAACCCGGTCGTCGGGATGGCGCCCTGGATCCTCTTCTCCCTGCTGGTAGGACCGGGACGCTTCGAAATCTCGGTCGTGGTCGCCCTGGCGGCGGCCGTCGCCCTGATCGTCCTGAGCCGCGTGGTCAACCGCGGCAGCACCTGGAAGCTCCTGGAAGTGGCCGACGTGGTGTTCTTCGCCGCGCTGGCCGTCGTCGGCGCCCTGGCGAGCGAGGGCACGCTGCGCTGGCTGGAGACGTACGCGGGCGAGGTCGCGAACATCAGCCTCGCCGTCATCGCCTTCGGCTCCATGGCCGTGGGCATGCCCTTCACCCTCCAGTACGCCCGCGAGCAGGTCGATCCCTCCCTGTGGCACACGCCCGCCTTCGTCCGCACCAACTACGTCATCACGGCGGCCTGGGGGCTCGCCTTCCTGGTGGCGGCCATCGCCGGCGCGTATGGGGACCTGGTCCTGCACAACCCGAACAACATCTGGACCGGCTGGATCATCCAGATCCTGGCGATCGTCGCCGCGCTCCGCTTCACCGTCTGGTACCCGGACGTGGTCCGGGCCCGCGCCGCCCGCGAGACGGCCGGCCAGGCCCCCGAACCGCTTCGCCCGGCAGGGCTGCTGCTGCCCCTGGCCGGGCTGTTGGTGCCGATCGGGATCGCCGTCCTCGTCTTCGAGAGCAACGTGTGGTGGCTCGGTGTGGCGCTGATCGTCGGCGGCGGACTCCTGACGAAGGCGCTCCAGTCGCAGAACTGAGCCCCGCCGCCCGCCACTGCGGGCTTCTTCATCCCGACCCCACGGCAACTCCCGCCGTCTCAGAGGGGTAGCGTAGGCGCGACATAAAACCATGAGCAGGTATGTGCCGGTGTGGTCCGATCCGTGCCGCCCGTCGCCGGACGCGGTGTCACCGCCTGGCTGTTGGTTGCGTCTCACCCTCTGAGCAAGGAGCTCCACACGCATGTCCATACCACCGCAGCCACCGTCGTCCCCTCAGCCGTACCCGCAGTCCGGACCGTACGGGCAGCCGGGGCAACCGGGGCCGTACGGCGCGCCGCAGGGCTGGCAGGGGCAGCCGCCGGTGTCGCAGAAGACCAACGCGCTGGCCATCGTCGCGTTCGTCATGTCGCTCGTCTGCGCGCTGCCGCTGGTTCCGCTGATCCTCGGCATCATCGCCCTCTCCCAGATCCGCACCCGGGGTGAGAAGGGCAAGGGCCTGGCCATCGCGGCCATCGTCATCCACTGCGTGAGCATCGTGTTCGCCGTTCTGGTGCTGGTCTTCGGGCTGACCGAGGCGCTGGACGCCGGCCCCGCGCCGAAGCGCGACACGGGTGGCCAGGTCACCGGGTCGGGCTCCAGCAAGGTGCAGGACATCCGCAAGGGGGACTGCTTCAACACCGGCGGCGATCTGGCGGAGTACGAGGACGAGGACGGCGGCCAGGCCGGCTACTCGGTGAAGATCGTGCCCTGCGACCAGCCGCACGAGGGTGAGGCGTACGCCGTCTTCAACCTGGACGACGGTGCGTACCCGGGCAAGGACAAGGTCGTCTCGATCGCCGAGGAGAAGTGCTCCGGTACGGCGCTGACCGACTACGTGGGCAAGGACGCCAACGTCTCGGACAAGCTGAGCGTGTTCTACTACTATCCCCAGCCGAGCACCTGGGCGTTCGGCGACCGCGAGGTCACCTGCTTCGTGGGCGACTCCAGCGGCACGAGCACCGGCTCGGTCCACTCCGCTTCCTGAACCGGCGCCTTCCGTCCGGACGACTCCTCGTCGAGGGGTGTTGAGGGGTGCCCTGCCGACCGGCAGGGCACCCCTCAGTCCTGTACGCCGGCCCGTTCGGCCGGACTGCGTCGCAGGGCCGACGCGGCCGGGGTGACGGCCGCGGCCACCGCGAGGGCCGCGCAGGCCCCGACCGTCGCGCCGAGGACGTCCCACGGGACCACGATGCCGCTCCGGACGTGCAGCAGGCCCAGGGCCCAGCGGATTCCGGCCAGGTTGAGCAGGGCGACCACGGAGCCGGCCACCGCGCCGACGAGGACGACCAGCAGGGACTCCCCCGCCACCAGCCGGAGCACCTGCCACCGGGTGGCGCCGGCCAGGCGCAGCAGCGCGAGCTCCCGGGACCGGTCCGTGGTGGCCATGACGAGGGTGTCGGCGAGCGCGATGCCGGTGTACAGCAGGGCGATGCCCAGGACCAGCAGGAAGCCCAGCCGGGTGGTGCGCTTGGTGCCGGGGTGACGGTCCGCCAGCCACTGCTCCCTGGTCAGGAACCGGCCCCCGGCCTGTCGGGCGGCCTCGGCCAGGGCGGAGGCCACCGCCGTGGGGTCCGCGCCCGGGGCGAGCCGTACGTCGATCCGGTCCACCGGCGCTCCGGGTGCGTTGGCCGGGGTGACGTAGGCCCCGTTGTCGCCGGTGCCGGTGCTCATCACGGCGGCGATCCGCAGGGTCTTGCGGGTGCCGTCGCCCAGCCACACGTCGACGCCCGCTCCGACGGTGTGCCGCTGCCACTCCTGCGTGACGATGACGGAATCGTCGTCGAGGTCGCCGAGCCTGCCCGCGACGAGGGGCGGTTCGGCGGTCCGGGCGAGGGCCTTCGGATCGGCGGCGCGGGCGTCGGAGCGGATCAGTGCCACGCCTTCCTCCAGGACGTGGAGTTCGGTCGCGGCGCCGGCGCAGACCTCGGTGCCGGGCACGGACCGGATCCGGTCGACGGCCGCCCGGTCGAAGCCGCCCGCCCCTCCCGCGATGACGAAGTCGGCGGTGGTCCGCTGCCGCATCTCGGTGGCCTTGGCCTCGCCCAGGGTGGCGGTGGTGCCGAGCAGGGATCCGGCGAGGGCCACGGTGACGAGGACGGGGGCGGCGACGGCCGCCGTGCGGCGGATGTCCGCGGCCGCGTTCTCCCGGACCAGCATCCCGCCGGCGCCCGGCAGTCGGGCCGGGAGCCAGGCGATCAGCCGGACCAGTGGCCGGACGAGCACCGGGGCCAGCAGCGCGAAGGCGACGATGAACAGCATCGGGCGGCTGGTGTACGTCTTGCGGTGGAGCAGGTCCGACGGGTCGGTGAGCAGGGTGTGCGCGAGGGTGCCGATGCCGGCCAGCAGCAGGGCGGAGCCTAAGATCCAGCGGCGGGGTCATGGTCCTCGTCTCGACGGCGGCTTCGCGCAGGGCCGCGGCGGGTTCGACCCGGCCCGCCCGCCAGGAGGCGGCGACGGCTCCGGCGAGGGCGACGAGCAGGCCGGTCCAGAAGGCCGCGTGGAGGGGCCAGTCGGCGTCTTTGATGGCGAACCAGTGCGGTGCGATGCCTTCGTCCGCCAGACACCGGGCGAGTACGGGCGCCCCGTACGCCCCCAGCAGGCAGCCGGCGGCGGAGGCCGGTACGCCGAGGACCAGCGCCGCGGCGAAAACCATGCGGCGGACCTGGCCCGGGGTGGCACCGGCGGTGCGCAGCAGGGCGAACTCCTTGCGGCGCTGGGCGACCGCGAAGGCGAAGGTGGAGGCGACGACGAAGACGGAGACGAAGCCGGTGACCCCGCCGGCGGTGCCGAGCAGGGCGTTGACGGCGAGCAGTGCCTCGCTGTCGCGCTCCGGGTCGGGGTCGGCGTGGCGGCGGTCCCGGCCCGTCAGGACCCGTACGTCGGGGTCCTGGCCCACGGCGGCCCGTACGGCGGCCGCGTCGGCGGCGACGACGAGCTGGTCGATGGCGGGTGACAGTCGGGAGGCGCGGGCGTCGGTCCAGAACACGGCGTCCTCGAAGCCGTGTCCGCCGCCGGGGGCCGCCGCCACGGTGCCGACGACGGTGGCGGGTCCGCGGTCGGTGGTCAGCCGGGTGCCGGGCCGGGCCCAGCCGGTGGTGACGACCTCCTCGTCGGACTGCGGGGCGCGGCCCGCGTCGAGGGCGTACGGGGCGAAGGCGGCGACCGGCCAGGGGTGGCCGACCAGTTGCTCCGGTGCGCCTTCGGCGCGGACGGGGAAGGACCGGTCCTCGGTGGTCCGGCCGAGGGCGGCCAGCCGTCGTGCGAGGTCGGGTGTGACGGGCTTGGTGTGGGCGAGGGTGCTGGTGCGCTCTCCGTTCGGGCCGGGGACGCGGAGGACGTCGTTGCCCTTGACCACGACGGGGGCCTGGGCGAATCGTTCGGGCCGGCGCTGCGGGGCGTCCAGGGTGGCGGCGAGCGCGAGGCCCATGGTGGCGATCAGGCCGACGCCGAGGGCCAGGGCGAGCGAGCTGCCGACGAAGGTGACCCGGCGGGTGCGCGCGGTGCGCAGGGCGATGCTCAGCACGGTGCGGCCTCCAGCGTCGTCATGCGGGCGGCGTGACGGTGCCGGAGGTGGGCCGGTCGAGTCCGGCGGCGCATTGCAGCAGGGTGGACTTGCCGGAGCCGGAGGGGCCCCATGACGGCGGTGAAGGTGCCTTGGGGGAAGTCGAGGGAGACCTGGGCGAGGGCGGTGACCGCCTGGTGGCCGGTGCCGTGGACCCGGCTGACGTCCCGGAGTTGGATCGCGTCGTTTTCCATGTCTCGACCCAACCGTCCCGGAGGGCTCGGCACAGCGGGCCTGGAGGGTGTTCCGGGGGTGGGGCCGGCCCTACCCCCGGAGGGGTTCCAGGCCCCGTCCGGCGCCGATCACAGCCGGATGTTCAAAGGTTTCGGGGGGATTTCGTGTCGGTGTTCGGCCGATTCGGCGGGTCGCTCCCGCACAGGTCAGCCCGCCCGCACCGCTGCGGTCTGCACTCATCCGTACACGATGGGTGACGAAAAATGGAGGTGCGAACGGGCGTTCGCGGCCCGCGTGGGCGAGACTCTGTCCGCTATCCGAAACGCCAACCCAAGGGAGTGTTCGAAATGCGGTCCATCGCAAGGGGTCTCGGGCTCGGTTCCGCCGCCATGGCGCTCACCGCGCTCACCGCACTGGCCTGGCCGGGTACGGCCGGAGCCGCGCCGACCGGTACGGAGAGCCTGTACGCGCCGTCCGCGCTCGTGCTCGGCGTGACGGCCGGTCAGGACGCCCGAAGCGCTACGGTGCTCCGTGCGGTGACCCTCGTCTGCTCGCCGACGCCGGGCGGAACGCACCCGAACCCGGTCGCCGCGTGCGCCGAGTTACGCGCGAACGGTTCCCGGCTGGACGCGCTCACGGCCCCGGCCGCCGACGCGGCGTGTACCAGGGAGTGGAACCCGATGACGGTGACGGCCGACGGGGTGTGGCAGGGCCGCCGGCTCAACTACACGTACACCTTCGCCAATCCGTGTGGCTTCCGGAACACCACGGGTGTGCTGTTCGACTTCTGATCGCGCACGGCACGACGGGCCGGGCGGCGCCGTGCGACCGCCGTCCGGCCCCCAAGGGCCGTGCACGACCCAGGAGGGATGCGGCCGACCGCCCTTCCTCTCAGCCCAGTTCGAGGCTGGTCACCCCGAACAGCTCGGTCAGTGCGAGGTCCGGGGCCGGACCGGTGTACATCCGGGCGGTCTCGAAGACCGGGACCAGGCCCAGGCCCGCGACGAGTTCCGAGGCCCGCGGGTTCGCGTCCGGCACGTCCACGGAGACCAGACCACCGGGCGCGTGCCGGGCGAGCCGCCGCAGCAGGACGGCCGCCACCGCCGGATCGGCCGCGTACAGCGGGCCGATCCGGTGGGCGGCGCTGCACGGGCGGATCACGCCGAGGCCCTCGATCCGGCCGTCGCGGACGGCGGCGAGCGCCGTCCGGCCGGGCAGCCCGGTCCAGGCGGACAGGAAGGCGGCGCGCGGTTCGGGGAAGAACCGCCGGTCGTAGGCGGCGAGCAGACCGAAGGGCAGCGCGGCCGCGTCCACGATCGTGATCCCGGCCCCCGCCCCCGCCCCGGTAACCCCGTCGCCGGCCCCCTCGGGGACGCCCTCGTGGCGAACGTTGTTCCAGGCGTGGCGGAAGCCGGACTTGCGGTAGTTGTCCTGCTGGGCGACGACCCCGTCCAGTCCGACGAGCCGGCCGGCGAGGCGCTCCATCCCGGCGTCCCACAGCCGGATGCCGTAGCCCTGGCCGCGGAAGGCGGGACGGGCGATGTAGAAGCCGATGAAGCCGAAACCGGCGCCGTACCGGACGGCGGAGATGCAGGCCACCGGTTCGCCGTCGAGCCGGCCGACGAGGAAGCCCTCCGGGTCGGCGACCGCGAAGGCGAACCGGTCCGAGTCCCCCGGGTTCCAGCCCTCCTCGTCGGCCCAGCCGCGCATCAGTTCCATGTCGGCGGCGCTGGCGCCGGTGATCTCGAATCCCGTCATGCCGGTGTTGTACCAGAAGCGGACGGTGGGCACAGGAGTGCCTGATCGGCCGTCAAGAGCCGTACGAACGCGGCCGGATCGGCTTCCCGGTGGAGGTCGCTGACCTGTCCGTCACCCACTTCGACGACCCGCCAGACCCCGTCCGCGCGCAGCGCGAGATCGGTGGTCACGAAGGGGCAGTCCAGCGCCCCGACGGCCGCCCGGACCGGTTCGAGGGCCGGCTCGGGGAGGTCCGGGACCTCGGCGACCGGGCTGTCGGGGTGGGCGGTGACCAGCCGGGGCACCCCGTCCCGCCACCACACCCGTACCTCCGCGGCCGACGCACGCGGCGCGACGAAGGTCTCGAAAGCCCTCAGCACCACCCCGCCCGCGAGGAACTCGTCCTGGAGCGCGACGAAGCGTGCGACCACTCGGTGCAGGGCGGCCGGGTCGCCGAGGTCGGGCACGTAACAGGCCTCGTCCCACTCGTGCTTGCGGGACTTCACGTAGTCCTTGACGACGGCGGCGCCCGGCGGCAGGCCCGCGGCCAGGGCCGCGAGCCGCCGCGGGTCCGGGACCTCCCCGGGGGCGGCCGGCAGCCAGCCGCTGACGGGAGTGAGGCCGGTGAAGGTCGCGTACCAGCCGGGGAGTTCGTGCGCCCGGCGGTACGCCTCGGGGGTGACGACGAGTTCGGCGCCGCGCCGGCGCAGGGCCGCGTCCAGTTCGGCGTACCGCTGCGCGGGGACCATCCAGCCCCGGTACCAGACGGCGCCCGCCCCCTCGGGCACCCGCGCCACCGCCCGCTCGGGGTCCCCGGCGAGCAGCGCGTCGTGGTCGACGAGCAGGGCAGTGCCGCCGACGGCGCGCAGCTGCCGGGCCTCCGCCGCGAAGTGGGCGTCGGCCCGGCGCTCGTTCAGCGGGTCGCAGCAGTAGAGAACGGTGGCGGTCGCGGTCGTCGTCGGCATGCGCCCACCCTACGGAAGGCCCCGCGGCTCGCCGTACGGATGTCAGCCCGCGCAGATGACGTCGTCGAGCCGGATGGGCTTGGAGTCGAGGCGGACGTACGCGGTGAAGGTGTCCGTGACCCCGCCGGCCCAGTGGGTGGTGACGGTGGCCCAGCCGACGCCGGCCGCCTGGGCGACGGTGACCGGGCCGATGCCGATCTTCTGCGGTTCGTTCTGGGAGCACAGGAGGACGTCCGAGTCCGTGCTCACCTGCTGTCTGTCCTTGAGGATCTGCGAGACGTACTGCTCGCGGTCTTGCGGGGAGGGGCCGTGGTCACCGTAGAAGGTGGCGAGGAAGCGGCTGATCTGATCGGCGGTATGCCCCTCCGCGCTCGCGACGGGTGCGACGGCTGCGAGGTGCGCGGCCGGCGCGGCGTGGGCGGGGACGGACGACAGTGCCGGCAGCGCGAGCAGGGTCAGCAGCAGGGCACCAAGGCTGTGCGGCTTGAGCATCATGTCCGGTTTTGTACCCGACTGGCCGGTGCGCGGGGAGGGAGCCGCGCGGATCTCACTCCTGTGGGGGGCGGGATTCACCGCAGAAACGACCCTCCGGCCTGCTCCCGGCCTGCTCCCGGCCTGCTCCCGGCGCGCTCGCTCACGGCAGGGGCGCCGCCGGGGCGCGGAAATGCGGTCGCGAGCGCTCGGCGCCGGTACGTAGGGTCGGTGCATGGGGAAGCCGCTTGTCGCAGTGTTCAGCGGGGCCGGGATGTCCACCGACTCCGGGATTCCGGACTACCGGGGACCCCAGGGCCTGTGGCGCCGGGAGCCGGACGCCGAAAAGCTCGTGACGTACGAGTACTACATGGCCGATCCGGAGATCCGGCGCCGGTCCTGGCTGATGCGGGCCGAGCTCGCCGCGCTCGGGGCGCGGCCGAACGCCGCGCACCTGGCCGTGGCCGCACTCGAACGCGGCGGCACCCCGGTCCGGGTCATCACCCAGAACGTGGACGGGCTGCACCAGCTCGCCGGGACGCCCGCGCGCAAGGTGTTCGAGCTGCACGGCACCGCCCGGTCGGTGGTGTGCACGGACTGTCACGCCCGCTCGGGCATGGACGAGGCCCTGGCCCGGGTCGCCGCCGGGGAACCGGACCCCGCCTGCCGGGCGTGCGGCGGGATCCTGAAGGCGGCGACCGTGATGTTCGGGCAGCGGCTCGACCCCGTGGTGCTCGGGCAGGCGATGGCCGTGGCCAAGGGGTGCCAGGTCTTCATCGCCGTCGGGTCCACCCTCCAGGTGCAGCCGGCCGCGTCACTGGCCGGGATGGCCGCCGAGGCCGGGGCCCGGCTGATCATCGTGAACGCCGAGGAGACCCCGTACGACTCGCTGGCCGACGAGGTGGTCCGCGAGCCGATCGGCACTGCCCTGCCCGCGCTGCTGACCCGGATCGCGGCCGGCTGAGCCACCTCGGCCGCCCGATTCGGATTCGGTCAATCCGCCGCCCACTTGGCCGAGATGGCCCCAATGATGCTGTTTCAGGCAGATCTGACCGAAGATCATCCCACTTCTCGCGCCCCGTCCCTCCATGATTCGTTACGGGCGGCACGCAGCCGTCCGCACGGGCGCGGGAGGGGCGGAAGTGACGGACGTACTGGTCGAACGCGACGACGTACTCCTGGCCGCGGCCGCCGCCACGGCCCGGGCACGCTCCGGGAGGGGCGGCTGGCTGATGCTGGCCGCGCCGCCCGGCCGGGGGCGTAGCGCAGTGCTGGACACCGTCGTCCGCCGGGCCGGTTCCGATCACGGCCTACGGGTGCTGTCGGCGCGCTGCTCACCCGAGGAGACGGGCTTCCCGTTCGCCCTCTTGCGCCAGGTGTTTCCCGGCGCCGACGGCATTCCCTTCGCCGAGCCCGCCGCCGAGCAGGAGCAAGAGGTCTTCCACCGGCTGCTGGGCCTGTTGACCCGGACCGCGGCGGCCCGGCCCGTGCTGCTGGCCATCGACGACGTGCACTGCGCGGACCCGGTGTCACGCCGCTGGATCGGCTATCTGGCGCGCCGGATCGCCGGGCTTCCGGTGCTGCTGCTGGCGACCGAATGCCGCGAGCACTCCGACGTCACCTGGCTGCCCCGGACCACGGGAGTCTGCCACCCGCTTCCCCCGCTCGGGCAGGACGCCGTCACACGGCTCGCGCGCGAGCGCGGGCTGGCTCCCGGGCAGCGTGCGACGTGCCGGGACGCGACCGCGGGCAACCCCGCCCTCGTCCAGGCGCTCCTCGCCGATCTGGCCGACTCCCTCCACTCCCCCGACCCCACCGCACCAGGGCAAGGACCGGGGCCAGGACCAGGACCGGGGCCGGGGCAGACCCCGCACCGGCCGGGCGGTGCTCCTCCGGCCCGCTACCGGGCCGCGCTCGCCCGCTGGATCCGGCACCGCGCCGACGACGAGACCCGCCGCATCGCCCTGGCCCTCGCCGTCACCGCACCGTGCTCTCCCGCCACCGGTTCCGCTCTGCTCCGAGAGGCCCTGACGCTCTGCCCGGCCCGCCACGCGGCCGCGCCCTGCGCACCGCGACTGGCCCGGCTGCTCTCCCACCCGCTCGCCCTCGAAGCCGTACGGGACGCGGCCGACCCCGCCGAACTGGCGGCCCTGCACACCCGTGCCGCCCGGCTGCTCCACGACCGCGGCGCCCCCGCCGCGGCCGTCGCCGCCCACCTGCTGCACCTGGAACGCCCGTGCGAGCTGTGGATGGCTCGCTGTCTGGAGGAGGCGGCCGACGACGCCGTGCGGGCCGGGCACACCGAAGAGGCTGCCGGACTGCTGCGCCACGCCCTGCGGACGCAGCCTCCGCCTCCCCGGGACCGGCACGCCGACCTCACCCTGCGCCTGGGGTCGCTGGAGTTCCCGCACAGTGCCGAGGCGGGCATCCGCAGGCTCCGCGCGGGCCTCGACCTGCACCCCGACCGCCAGGAACGCGCCGCCGCGGCGCCCGCCCTCGGCGCAGCTCTCGCGGCACGCGGCCGCACGGACACCGCGCTGAGCGTCCTGCACCGGGCGAGCAGCGGCACCGACGACGACGAGCTGGTGCACGTCCTGCGGGCGCTCACCGCCCTCATCTCCTCGCACGACGCGGTCGCCTGGCGCGATGCCGTCGCGGGCCTGCGCACCCTCGCCCCCACGGCCCCGCCCGCCGTCGAACCGCTGGTCTGCGCTCTGATCACCGAGTACGAGACCGGTGCCGGGCTCCTCTCCGCGACCGAGGTCCTCGCCCGGATCCAGCCCCGGCTGGCCGGGGCCCCGGTCCACCCCCGACTGCGTACCGCCTGGCTCGGCAGCGCCGCCACCCTGTTGCAGTGGGCCGACCGGCTGGAGGATGCCCGGGCCCTCGCCCGGCAGGGCCTGCCCGTGCCGCCGACCCCGCCCGACCTCACGGACGCGGGCCTGCAATGCCTGCTGAGCGCCCGGGCGGAAGCCGCGCTCTGGGCAGGTGAGTTCCGGCGCGTCATCGCCGAGAACACCCTCCTGGCACACACGTGCACCGGGCGCGGCATCCGTGCGCCCCACCTGGTCTCCATGGTGGCGCTCGCCCGGTACGAGCTCGGCCTGCGCGACCAGGCCTGGCAGCTCCTCTCCACACCCGACGAGAGCACCGCGGACAGCTCCTGGGAGTGGAACGAACTGCGCTACGCACGCGCCCTGCTCCACGGCTTCGAAGGACGGTGGCAGGACTCGCTCGACGACCATCTCGCCTGCGGCGCCGGCCAGAGCGCGCGCGACTTCGTCAGCCCCGTCGCCACACCGTGGCGCTCCGGCGCGGCCCTCGCCCTGGTCCGTCTCGGCCGGGCGGGCCCGGCAAGGGAGCTGGCCGAGGAGGAACTCGGCCACGCCCGCCGCTGGGGCACTCCTCGTACGGTCGGCAGGGCGCTCCGGGCCCTCGCCGCGGCTGTCGGCGGCCGGCAGGGTCTGGAATCGCTCACCGAGGCGGCCGCCCTGCTGGAGGGAGCATCCGCGCCGGTGGAACGCATCGAGACCCTGATCGCCCTCGGCCGGGCGCGCATCGGGGCGGGGCTCGGCCGCAGGGGCCGGGACGATCTGCGCGTCGCCGAGGCCGAGGCGGCCCGGCTGTTGTCCCCTGCGGCTGCCGGAGAGGGCCCGGGTGACGGCGACGGCCCGGGTGACGGGGGCGCCGACCCGGCAACCATACCGACGGGCCGGCTGCTGCGTGCGACGTGTGCGGCGCTGCGCGACGCGAACGCCCGCACCACGACGCGGGCCCGGACCGGCCCGGGCGCACTGACCGGAGCGGAACGGCGCGTCGTCGACCTCGCGGCGGAGGGGCACACGAACGCGCAGATCGGTGAGGCGCTCCACCTGTCCCGGCGCACGGTGGAAACCCATCTCACCAGTTCCTACCGGAAGTTGAAGGTGACCCGCCGCAGCCAGCTCGCGGCCGGCCTGGCTGGAGGGGACACCGCCGGGAGCGGGCATCGGGACTGACCACGAGAGCGCGCGGAGCGCCGTGTTCGTGGTCTTCCACGATGTGCTCGGACCCGGCCGGCGGACAGAGTGGGCACCGCGCCGGACCGGCCCCCGCGGTCCGGCGCCACCTCCATCCGACCGGCTCCCGCCGCACCCTCGGCGCAGCCGCGCACGAAAGGCAATGAGCATGAACTCCACGATGCGCACGTCCGTCCGCTCGGGTCTGGTCGCCCTGATCGCCGTGGTGGGGACGACGGTCCCCCAGGCCGTCGCCGAAGCCCGCCCCGCCACCGTTCCCACGGCGCAGACCGCCTCGGACCTGGGGGCCACGCTCGCCCCCAACGAGCTGTGGCAGCTGCGCAAGCGGGGCAGCCGCTACGAGATCGCCAATGTCCACAGCGGCATGTGTCTGAAGGTGAAGGGCGGCTCGAACGACAGCGGCGCTCCGGTGGTCCAGGGCGAATGCGGGACCGCGAGCGAGCAGTTGTGGAAGTCGGAGGTCACCGACGGCGGCGCGTTCATCCAGCTGCGCAACGCCAACTCCGGCAAGTGCCTGGACATCGCGGGGGGTTCGGCACGCAAGGGCGCCAAGATCGTCCAGTGGGACTGCAACGGCGGCCTGAACCAGAAATGGTGGGACACCGACAACATCGACGGCAACCCCGGCTGGTGGATCAGCGGCACCACCCCGAGCGGCGCTCCCACCTGGATGTGCCTGGACATGCCCGGGGCCAGCACCTCCTCCGGCACGCAGGCCGCCGTCTGGGAGTGCGTCTAGCCTCCCCGCCCTCCCCGCCCGGCCGGGGAGGGCGGGACCGGGCACCGTGCACCCGGGACGGCACGCTCAGGCAGCGTCGGCCGCCCGACGCATTTGCGCCACGTCCAGCTTCTTCATCTGCATCATGGCGGCCATGGCCCGGGCGGCGCGCTCCGGGTCCGGGTCGCTGACCAGGTCGACGACACCGGGCGGGATGACCTGCCAGGACACCCCGAACCTGTCCTTGACCCAGCCGCAGGCGGACTCCTGGCCGCCGTCCTTGGTCAGCGTGTCGTAGTAGTAGTCCGCCTCGGACTCGTCGGCGCAGTCGATCATGAAGGAGATCGCCTCGGTGAAGGAGAACTGCGGTCCGCCGTTGAGACCGACGAACCTCTGCCCGTTGATCTCGAACTCGACGGTCATGACCGATCCCGCCTCACGAGGGTTCGCCTGCGTGTAGCGGGCGATCCGGCCGAGCCTGCCGTCCTTGAACACGGACACGTAGTACTCGGCGGCCGCTTCCGCGTCTCCGTCGAACCACAGACACGTGGTGAAACCGTTGCCGCTCATCTCTGCCTCCAGGCCGGTGTGCGCACGGTGGATACCGTTCCTCACATACAGACCGGCCCCGGGCCCGAAATTCATCGGAGGGCCCGGGGCCGGTCTGCGTTCAGCCGGGATTTCGCCCGTACGGTCTACTTCGCGGGCGCCGCACCCATGGCGAGCATGCGGTCGACGACGCGCTCGGCGGCGTTGCCCTCGTCGAGGTCGCAGAACTCCGCGCGGAACGCCGCCCGCGCCTCGGCGTACTGCGCCCCGACCTCGTCGGCGTTGCGCACGGCCTCGATCAGGCTCGCCGAGTCCGCCAGCAGCGGGCCGGGCGCCTTCTCCTCCAGGTCGAAGTTGAAGCCGCGCAGCGTGCCGCGGTAGTGCTCCAGGTCGTACGTGAAGAGCAGGATCGGCTTGTCGGTGAGCGCGAAGTCGAAGATCGCGGAGGAGTAGTCCGAGATCAGCACGTCGGCGACCAGCAGCAGGTCGGCGGCGTCGGGCCAGCGGGACACGTCGATGACGAAGCCGTCGCGGACGCCCTCGCGGACCTGCTCGGTCACGTGGTGGTGGCCACGGACCAGCAGGACGTGGTCCTCGCCCAGCTCACGGCGGGCCTGCTCCAGGTCGATCCGCAGGTCGAGCTTGTAGCCGCCCGACCAGCCCTCGCAGTTCTCCCGCCACGTCGGCATGTAGAGGACGACCTTCTTGCCCTCGGGCAGGCCGAGCCGCCGCCGGACGTCCGCGATCCGCTCGGCGTCGGGCCGAACGAGTGCGTCCGTACGCGGGCTGCCGGCCTCGATGACCTCGCCGTCGTAGCCCAGGGCGCGCTTGAGGATCGGGGTGGCGTAGGAGCTCGGGGAGGCCAGCAGGGACCACTGGGCACTGTCGTGCTCCAGCCCCTCCAGGATCTCCGGGCTCGTGTAGTAGTCGTGCACGAAGTCGTGCCCGATCTGCTTGATCGGCGTGCCGTGCCAGGTCTGGACGACGACCTGGCCGGCGCGGCGCTGGAAGAGCTGCGGCACGTTGTCGTTGGTCACGAAGTAGCGGGCGCGGGCCAGCACCTCCCACCACTCCACGCTGCCGTACTGCACGGCGCGGGCGGTCGACGGAACCTCGGCGCGGCCGTCGCGGACCAGCCAGATGTGCTCCAGCTTCTCGCCGCGGCGCACGAGCTCCTCGTGGATGGCGCGCGGCGAGTCGCCGGCGCCGTGCCCCTGGAAGGTGTCGTAGACCACGATGTCCTTGACCGGCAGGGCGCGCTGCGCCGGGTAGGTCTCGAACCGGGCGACGCGCTGGGCGAAGTTCGAGCGGTCGTGGGGGCTCAGCAGCGGGTCGGCAACCAGCACCATGCGGTCGTGGAAGCGGGTCTCGATCCGCATCCGGCGGCCCTGCGTGCTGAAGGGGTGCGGGCCGGCGAAGAGCAGGCCCGGCCCCATCTGCACGGGAGCGCCGCGGTCGACGCCGAGCAGGCCCGCGGTGGTTCCGCCCTGGGCGGCCGGGCGCAGGGTGGGCCACCAGCGGCCCTCGGGGATCGTGGTCCGGCCGGCGTACGCCTCGGGGAGCACGGGCTGGAAGGTGGTCTCGAAGGCGTCCCCGTCACGGGTGACCGGGTAGCTGAACTCCACCCCGTGCGCGTTGTGCAGCACGAGCTCGTAGGGCTCGTCGGCGGGCGCCACGAACCGGCCCCGCAGGGTCACGGTGCCGTCCTCGGCCTTCACCTCGTCGACGAGCGGCGGGGAGGGCTGCACGGAGAGGGTCAGGTGTCCGGTGGTGCCGCGCTTGGCGAAGAGGGCGCGGTCGCCGTCCTCGCCGGGCAGGGGCAGGACCAGGCCGTTGAAGCCGCCGCGCTCGTCGTGGACCAGGCGGTGCTCGATGCCGTCGGCGCCGAGCACGGAGAGGCTCCAGGGCTCGGGGGCCCACTCGCCGGGCTCGACTTCGGCGTCGGGTACGGCGGCCAGCTCGGCCAGCGGGACGCGCGCGGTGAACGGGACGCGGCCGGAACGGGCCGCGGCGGTCTCCAGCGGGAAGCTGAGGACGGCGCCGGTGGTGACGTGGACAGCCCGCAGTGCGGACGCGGCGCCGGCCTCGGCGGAGAGCTCGCCGGTGATCTCGACGGCGTCGTCACCGGCGGGGTGGACGTCCAGGGCCCGGGCACGGGCGATCTCCACCTGGATGGTGAGGGCACCGGAGACGGCCGGGACGATCCGGACGTCGGGGGCCACCCAGTACGGGGGCGGGTTCTGGCCCGTGTCGTGCTCGCCGCCGCGCAGGCGGGCGCGGTGCAGGCCGCCGGCTCCGGTGACGGCGATGGACGTGGTCCATATTCCCTCGCGCCACTTGCCGCCCGACTGGAAGATCGAGGGGTCGACGGTGGCGGTGAAGCCGGCCCAGTCGGCGTGCCGCAGGGCGAGGTGCGGGGCCTTGACGGTGGCCATCGGGGAGGCGACCGTACGGGTGCTGACGACGGAGCGGCGGCGCTTGCCCCCCTCGCGGAAGACCAGCATCTTGCGCGAGCCGAGGCGGCTCTCCGCGCCGAGGTGGCCGGGGAGCGCGTAGCCGCGCAGCTGCAGCTTGCCGTCGGCCCAGGCCGCCTGCTCCAGACGGCTGACGACCCGGCGCTCGCGCGGGCCGAGGGTCAGGACCTTGGCGGGGACCGGCGGGCGTCCCTGCAGGAAGGGGTAGTCGGCCTGCGGGCGGGCGAGGCCCTTGACCGGCACGCTGTAGTGGTAGTCGCGCTGGTGGTGCAGGAGCGCGATGAAGTCCTCGACGCGGCCTTCGCCGGCCAGGTAGGCCTTGAGGCGGTCGGCGACGGTCAGGTCGGGCCAGGGACCGGTGCCGATCTCGCGGACGAGCCCGCCGACCTCCTTGACGAAGGCGGCGCGGAAGTCGGCGCCGCCCTCGGCGACGTACTTGTAGATGAGCGGAAGTTCCTCGCTCAGCACGTTGTAGTCGTAGTCGCGCAGGTAACGGACGTACTTGGCGCCCTGCTTGGCCTTGAGGGACTCGCGGACCAGGCGGACGGACTTCACGCGGTCGATCAGGGAGATCGGGTCGGTGGAGCGCTGGGTGATCGAGCGCTCGCCGGTCTCGCGGACGCGCCAGTGGTAGACGCAGTCGCTGATGATGTCGACGCTGGACGCGAAGTAGTGCGCGGGGATGCTGACCGGGGCGTCCTCGTAGAGGATGCCCTCCGGGTACTGGAAGCCGTGCTCGTCCCAGAAGGTGCGCCGGTAGACCTTGTTCCACGCGGTCCGGTCGGTGACCAGCGCCGGGAACTTGGAGATGTGGGTCTTCAGCTGGGTCTTGGCGAACGCGGCCCGGTGACCCCAGGACTGCTGCATGCCGACGGAGCGGAAGCGCTTGACGTTACCTCCGGCGAAGTCCGAGCCCGTCTCGTCGAGGGCGTCGATCATGCGCTGGTAGGCGTAGTCCGGCATGGTGTCGTCACTGTCGACGAACGCCAGGTACTCGCTGTCCGGGTGGGCGTGGCGGGCACCGACGTTGCGGGCGGCGCCGAGGCCCGCGTTCTCCTGCATCACGACGCGGAACCGCTTGTCCCGGGCGGCGAAGGCCTTGGCTATGACGGCGCTGGTGTCCGTGGACCCGTCGTCCACGAGGATCGCCTCGAAGTCGCCGAAGGTCTGAGCGGCGATGGATTCCAGGCACTCGTCGAGGTAGAGCTCGACGTTGTAGACGGGGACGACGATGCTCAGGCGCGGGGGCATGGGTGGCGGGTTCTCCAGCGTTTTGTGCTTTACCGATGATCAGCTGCTCACAGCATCCTACTAGGTGGCAGAATCATGAACTCCTCCCTTATCGGGCATACCACAGCTGATCGCCGGGGCGGACGGCAAAGATTTAAGCCGCCCGCCACCTCGACGTCGCGGTCCCTGGTCAGACCTCCAGGTCGGCCTCGATCTTCTTCAGCTGGTGGCGGGCCATCGCGAGGTTGGCCCGGCCCTTGTCGAGGGCGAGGTAGAGGAAGAAGCCCGAGGTGCCGCGGCCCTTCAGCAGACGGATCAGGTGGTACTGGCTGCCCAGGGTGATGAGGATGTCCTCGATCTCGTCCTTGAGGCCGAGCATCTCCATCGTGCGGACCTTGGCCCGGACCACGTCGGTGTTGCCGGCGGCGGCGACCGCGAGGTCGAGGTCCTTTCCGCCTCCGACGGTCCCGAGGGCCATGCCGCTGCCGTAGTCGACCAGGGCCGCGCCGAGCGCGCCGTCGATCGTGGTGGTGGCTTCCTTGAGGGTGGTCTCGACGTTTGCCATGAGGGGTTCCTCTTTCCTCGTTCGTCGTGTCGTTCGTTGCGTCGTTCGTCTGGTCGTTCGCTGGGGCGGTGCAGGTTCCGGTCCGGTCCGGCGGAATCGTCCGGGGGTCAGGTGGGGGGAGCGGGGGGCAGCGGGGGCAGGGGCGGGACGCCGGAGCTGCGCCGCCCGAGGATGTGGTCGATCAGCTCGGCTATCCGGAGGCTGGAGCGGCGTGCCTCCAGGTGGAGGCGCCCGACGTTGACGCGGGGCTCCGCGGTCAGGGTGAGGACGGCCGCCATGCCCGCCGCGTAGGTGGCCACGTATCCGTCCTCGCCGCGCACCAGCAGTTCGCGGAACGCGCCCTGCCCGGTGCAGTCGCTCAGCCGCTGGGCGACCCCGAGGGCGGCCGCGGTCAGGGCCGCGACGGATTCGACCTCGGCGGCGGCGCTGTCCTGGGCGAGGACGAGGCCGTCGGCGCTCGCGGCGAGCGCACCGGTGAGCTGGGGTACCCGGGCCCGCAGCCTGCGGAGCTCGGCGAGTATCTCGGCCTCCGCCTCGGGGGGCACCGTACTCATGTCGGCCTTTCTCCTTTCGGGCTGCCTCCGCTCGGAGCGGTCGGCGCGCAGGGCCGGTCGCAGCGGGAGCCTCACAGGCTTGCCTCCAGTGCGTCGCGTAACCGGCGGAGCAGCGCCACGTCCGGGGATTGGGCCTGGGTCATCCAGTCGGGCAGGGGTACCGCGACCGGCGGCGGAGCCGGGGTGTGCGGGGTTTCGACCAGTCCGGCCGCCGCGAGGCGCCGTACGTCGAGCAGTGTGTGGAAGGCGGGCCGGCCCAGCACCCATGCGAGGTCCGCGGGGGTGCGCACGCCGTCGGCCGCGCGCAGCAGGATCCGCTGCCGGGCGCTGACCGTCTGGCCGGGCGCGGCCGCCCGGGGCACCACGGGGGCGGTGTCCAGCAGCGGGTAGGGCCAGACCGCGTCGAGCAGTTCCCGGCGGCGGCGCGTCTCGCGCTCGATGGCGGCGGCCGGAACGGAGCGGACCGAGCCGATCCAGTGGGTGGCGCCGCGACGGAACCGGGAGGGCCCGCTGCCCGGGGACAGCGCGAAGAACGCGGCGTCGAAGATGGCCGCGAGGTGGCAGATCTCCAGCTCCCCGCCGGCGAGCCCGCCACTGTCCACGAGGAAGCGGGCGACCTGGCGGCGGGCGCCGGCCCGGTCGACCGCCTCGCGCCAGCGCTCGGGGGCCAGGCCGCCGCCGGTGGTGAGCAGGACGTCGAGGCCCGGGGTTGCCGGGCTCTCGGCGTGGACTATTCGGCCGTCCTCCAGGAAGAGGGTGCCGCGGTCGCGGAGCAGGGCGCCGGTGGCGCGTTCCGCGGCGAGCCGGGTGAGGAGCGGGGAGACGGCGGCGAAGGCGTTCGCGGCCGGGGCCGGGGTGGTCATCTGAGCACCAGCCCTTCGGCCAGGGTCCTGAGTCTGTGGCGGGCCAGCGCGAGGTTGCCCTCGGTGCGGTCGAGCCACAGGTGCAGGAAGACGCTGCTGTCGAAGCTCGTGTCGACGAAGCGCAGGACGTGGTAGCCGCTGCGGGTCGTGACGATCAGGTCCTCGACGGGCGGTCCCGCCGTGTCATCGCCCGGCGCCGCGGAGGCGAAGGACTCGTACTCGGCGGCCGCCCGGGCCAGCTCGGCGGTCTCGGCGGCGGTGGTCTCGTGGTCGCCCACGGGCGACTCCCCGGCGGTGCCGAGGGCCAGTCCGCTGCTCCAGTCGACCAGCGCGGCCCCCCGCGCACCAGGCAGGGCCATGGCTTCGAGCAGGCATTCGTCGATCCCGGGCACGCGGGCTCCCCTCCCGGCCGGATGTGCTGTTTGCACGGTCGTACGGCGCGACAGGAGGGAACTTACTCAACTTCCACAGTACGAAAGGGCGTTCTGGCATTTTCCGCTGGAACATGCCATGCAGCACGTGAGACCTTGGCCGGAACGCGTCGATATTTGATCACGAAGCGAGCGGAAGATCGTCCGCGAGGCGGAAAGAGCCGCCCTCGCGCTGGACGTAGCCCTCGTGGCTGAGGGTGCGGAGCAGGTGGTAGACGGTGGGCAGGGGGATCCCGGTGACCCGGGCGAGCCGTTTGGCCGTCGCCCCGCCCTCGGCGTACATCGCTTCCACGAGGCGCAGTGCGCGCTGCACGGAACCGATCAGAGTGGGTGCGCTGTCCTTCTGAGTGTGGTCGGTACTCATGATGAGTCCCCCTGCTCGGTACGAGGCCTGGCGAACCCATCAAAGTCGTTCACCGGCCGCAAAACCAGCTGACTCGCGTAAACCCGAGCATAAGATCACCGGATACCTCCCGGTCGGTACCGGTGCGGCCCGGTACGCCCCCGGTTCCGCTAACGCGTGCACGTCACGTACGCCCGGAGGGGGGTGTCCTCGATCAGCCGGCGCGGCAGCGACAGCCCGAAGCGGTGTTCCGGGACGGCGAGGGTGGCAGGCCGTGTTCCACGGCGAAGGACCAGTCGCCCCACCGGCCGACGCGGGCCACGCCGTCCCCGTCGACCGTCTCCGTGACCATGCTCCAGGCGTCCGGCGCGCCCAGCGGCCCGGGCCGGACCCCCGGGAGCGCGCCGAGCCGCGCGGCGAGTTCATCGGGACCGTCAGTCCGCGGACCGCTGCGGGAGGAGTCGCTCGACCATCGTCTCGATGAGCCCCTCCACCGGGTGGGCCTCCAGCATCGCCGGCGCGGTCAGGTCGTCCACGATCAGGCCCAGCATCGCGAGGTACAGCAGGACCACGCCCTGCCGGTCCCCGGGCAGGCCCGCCTCCAGGTGCCAGGCGATGTTCGCCTCCAGCTCCTCGCCCTGGAAGCCGGCCAGTTCCGCCTGGAGTTCGGGACGCCGGGTGCCCTCCAGCCGCAGCTCCAGCATCGCGATGTGCACGCTGCGCTCGCGCCGCATCCGCTCCAGCAGCCGGGCCAGCAGCACCTTGGTGTCCGGCGGGCCCGCCAGGTCCTCCGGCTCCGGGGTCAGCCGTTCCCGGGTGCGGTGCAGGATCTGCACGAGCAACTGGGCCCGGTTGGCGAAGTAGTTCGAGGCGGTGCCCGTGGGCACACCGGCCTCGGCGTCCACCGCGCGCAGCGTCAGGCCGCGCGAGCCCTCGCGCGCCAGGACTTCGATGGCGGCGTCGAGCAGCGCGGCGCGGCGCTGCGGATTCTGGCGCATGGGCGGTCCCTGGGGGGTGGGTGCGGCACATCGCGTGAGGCACATCGGTGATCACTGCAAGTGCAGTGATTCGCACACGGTAGCGGATGTGCCGTCTCCGGGCCCTCCCCACCGTCCCCTCCCCCGTGTCAGGCTGCCCGTCATGGAGCGGATCATCGAGGAGATACGCGAGGACCTGTCCCGCCGGCTCGCCGTCGCGGCGGACCGGCTCGCCGACCGGACGCTGACCGAGGATCCCGCCTACGCCGCCCTGCTCGGCCGGGCCGAGCTGCGCGAGCGGATCCACCACCACCTCCGCCAGGCCGTCGAGGGCCTGGTCCGCAGCTCACGGGGGCTTCCCGTCGAGCTGGCCGACGCCCGGGCCACCGGTGCGCTGCGGGCCGAACAGGGGCTGCCGCTCGCCTCCCTGCTGCGCACCTACCGCCGCGGCGGCCGGCTGCTCTGGCAGACCCTCACCGAGGCCGTGGCCGCGCACGACCGGGCGGCGCTGCCCCGGCTGCTGCCGGGTGCGCCCGCGTTATGGGACGTCCTGGACCAGATGACGGACGCCCTCACCGAGTCGTACCACCGCACCGAGGCCGTGCGCGCCGACCGCGACAGGGAGCGCCGGGCCGCCCTGCTGGACGTCCTGCTCAACGGGGCGGCGCCCGACGGGGGGCCGACGGCCTCGGAGGCCGCGGCGCGGCTGGGATTGCCGGAGCGGGGCCGCTTCGCGGTGGTCGTCGTGGGTTCCGGCGGCGAGGGCCCGGCCGCCGCCAAGGCCGGGGCCTCCGCTCCGCGCGTGCTGTGGCGGATCCGCGGCGACGGGGAGATCGGCCTGGTGGAGCTGGGCCACCATCCGCTGGAGTCCGTACGGGAGCTGCTCGCGCCGCTCGGGCTGCGCGCCGGGGTCAGCCCGGTCGTCGGGGCGGCGGCCGAACTGGCGGGAGCGCACCGGCTGGCGGCCTTGGCGCTGCGCACGGCTCCCGAGTCCGGCGGTCCGCGCACCGCGCTGCTGGACGAACGGCTGCCGGCCGCGCTGGTCGCCGGCCAGGCCGAACTCGCGGGCCGACTGCGGCAGGTGGTGCTGGGCCCGGTGCTCGCGCTGCCCGCCGAGGACCGGCGGACCCTGCTGACCACCCTCGGGACCTGGCTCGCCTGCCAGGGCTCGACCACGTACGCCGCGCAGCGGCTGTACTGCCACCGCAACACCGTCTCCAACCGGCTGCGCCGCCTGGAGCAGCTCACCGGCCGCTCCCTCACCGACCCGCGGCACGTGGTGGAACTGGCGCTGGCGCACGCGGCGGTGGTCCAGCACGCCGCGGCCCCGCAGGCGGCGGGCCCGCACGCGGCGGGCCGGGCCTCCGCGGTCCGGCAGGCCGCCGGGGAGGCGCCTACCCCTCCCGCCCCGCGGGCCGGGCGGACTTCGCCGACTCCAGCAGGTACGGCACGTCGATCACCGCGACGCCCGGCGTGAACAGCAGCCGCGCCTTCAGGCGCAGGGCGTTCTGGTTGTGCAGCGGCTGTTCCCACCAGTGCCCGACGACGTACTCCGGGATCACCACCGACAGCACGTCCGTGGCGTCGCCCGCGGCCAGTTCCTGGACGTGGGCCATGATCGGGCCCACCACCTCGCGGTAGGGCGAGTGCAGGATCTTCAGGGGGAGCCCCGGATCGTGCGCGGCCCAGGCCTCCCGCAGCCGGGCCGCCTCCCCCTCGTCCGCGGCGACGGTGACCGCCGTCAGGGTGTCGGGGCGCAGCCCCTGCGCGTAGCCGATGGCCTTGAGCGTCGGGGCCTGCACGGCGGCGACGAGCACGAGGACGTGGTGGCGGGCCGGCTTGCGCGGTGTGACGTGGGGGTCCACGGCGACCTGCCGGGCGACCTGCTCGTAGTGGCGGCGTACGCCCTTCATGCCGAGGAAGAGCAGCGGCATGGCGATGACGACGAGCCAGGCCCCGTGCGTGAACTTGGTGAGCAGGACGATGACCAGGACCAGCGCGGTCAGGGAGGCGCCGACCGCGTTGATGGCGCGCCTGCGGTGGATGTGGACGCGCTCCTCGGGCGGGGTGGCGGGTGAGGCGAGCTCCTTGCCCCAGTGCCGGACCATGCCGGCCTGGGAGAGGGTGAAGGAGACGAAGACGCCGATGATGTAGAGCTGGATGAGGCGGGTCAGCTGGGCGTCGAAGGCGACGATGAGGGCGATCGCGGCGAGGGCGAGGAGGACGACGCCGTTCGAGTAGACGAGCCGGTCGCCGCGGTTGGCGAGCTGGCGGGGCGCGTACTGGTCCCCGGCCAGGATCGAGGCGAGCATCGGGAAGCCGTTGAAGGCGGTGTTCGCCGCGAGGATCAGGACGCCGGCGGTGACGGCCTGGAGCAGGTAGAAGAGGAAGTGCCAGTTGCCGAAGGTGGCGCGGCCGATCTGGGCGAGGGCGGTGGAGGTCGCGGTGCCGGGCGGCAGGCCCAGTTCGGTGGGGTCGGCCGCGACGTGTACCTGGTACGACATGGCCAGGGCCGTGATGCCCATGAACATCGTGGCCGAGAGCGCGCCCATCGCGGCGAGCGTGGTCGCCGCGTTCTTCGCCTTGGGCTTGCGGAAGGCGGGCACGCCGTTGCTGATCGCCTCCACGCCGGTGAGCGCGGTGCAGCCGGAAGCGAAGGCGCGCATCGCGAGGAAGACCAGGGCGATGCCGGTGTAGGTGCCTTCGGCGGTGATCGGCAGGTGGGCGGACTCGGCGCGGATGGTCTCGCCGGTCCCGAGGCGTACGGCGGCGACGGCGAACATCAGGTAGATGACGAGGACGAAGCCGTAGGTGGGGATGGCGAAGACCCGGCCCGACTCCCGTACGCCGCGCAGGTTCATCAGGGTGAGCAGCACCACGAAGGCGACGGACAGGGCCACTTCGTGGTCGTTCAGCGAGGGAATCGCGGAGGTGATGGCGGAGACGCCGGAGACGACGGAGACCGCGACGGTCATCACGTAGTCGACGAGCAGGGCGCTCGCGGCGGTGAGCGCGGCGGTCTGGCCGAGGTTCTCCGCGCTGACGACGTACGCGCCGCCCCCGCCGGGGTAGGCGTGGCAGGTCTGCCGGTAGGAGGCGACGACCACCAGGAGCAGGAAGACGATGGCGGCGGCCGCGTACCAGGTGAGGTGGAGCAGTGCGACGCCGGCGAGGGCCAGGATCAGCAGGATCTCCTCGGTGGCGTAGGCCACGGAGGAGAGGGGGTCGCTGCAGAAGATCGGCAGGGCGAGCCGTTTGGGCAGCA
This sequence comes from Streptomyces sp. NRRL F-2580, assembly GCF_000720115.1. Lineage (GTDB taxonomy): Bacteria > Actinomycetota > Actinomycetes > Streptomycetales > Streptomycetaceae > Streptomyces. The sequence continues at coordinate 40,502 of NZ_JOIR01000018.1, read as the reverse complement.
GGGTCTCGCCCAGGCGAGCGGTGTCGAGCGGTTCACCGACCAGCACGCGTTTCGCATTGATTCGCCTCATTGAGGCATGATCGTCGAATATTTTCGCCGATCAGCCCTTTTGCGGCTTGTGTCACCCTGCGAGCTCCTCCGCCCGGTGGGCCAGCCACAGGTCGTGGCGGGCGCTCGGGGACTGGAGCAGGGAGCGCTCCAGCAGCACCTCGATACGGGTCAGCCGCTTGCGGGCGCCCGGCACGGAGACGCCCAGCGCCGCGGCCGTCGCCGCGAGTTGCGCGTCGTGCGCCAGCCAGGCGCGGATCGTGGCCCGGGCGCCCGGCGGTGCGTCCGGGCCGCTCAGCGCGCTCAGCTGGGCGCGGGCCCAGGCGGTCACGCGCGGATCGCGCAGCACCGCGTCGAGACCGGGGGTGGCCGCCGCCGCGGCCGCCGCGTTCCCCCGCCACGCTCCCGGGGTCAGCCGCAGCGCCAGCGAGAGCGCCGCCTGGTCGCCGAGGCGCGCGAGGTCCAGCCCGAGCAGCGTCTCGACCAGCCGGAGCCTGGCGGCGAGGGTGTTGCGGTGGATCTTCAGCAGCCGCGTGGCGTGCGAGGTGAAGTTCAGCCAGGCGTGGGCGGTGGCGCGCAGTTCCTGTCCGCCGGGGTCCTGGGGACGCCGGGGCTCGTACGCGTGCAGGGGCGCGAGCAGGGCCTCGGCCCAGTCGGCCCCGGCCTCGTGCGCGGCGAGCACCAGCTCGGGCCCGGGCCCGAAGCGGGCGTGCCGCTCGCCCCGCTCCCGGGCCACGGCCAGGGCGTGGAAGGCCTGGTGGTAGGCGGCCGGCGCCTCGCGCAGGCACAGCTCCCCGCTGACCCCGACCGTGCAGTCCGGGGCCACCGCCACCAGCGCCTCGGCGAGGGGGTCGTGGCCGGCGGACACCGCGGCCGGCCCGGCCGGGACGAGCACGATGAGGTGGCGTACGTAGACCGGACAGCGCACGATCCAGGCCCGGCCGTCCGTCAGCTCCTCGCACCGCCGCGCCACTTCGGCGCGCCGGCCGGCGCGGCATTCGACGAGGTACATCCGCATCGGCTCGGGCAGCGAGGGCCCCAGCGCCTCGGCGATCTGGTGGGCGGTGGAGAGCCGCCCGTTCATCAGCAGGTGCAGCACCGCCTCACGGGCCCGCGACTCGGCGAGCGCGGCCCGCTCCTCCCGCCGCGCGGCCTCCTCGGCGCGCAGGACGAGCGCCAGCGGTACGACGGCGTCCGCGAGCAGGGCGGCGGCGTCGGGGTGGTGCGGCTGTTCCAGTACGGCGGCCAGCGCGCGCCCGCCGTCCAGCGCGAACAGCAGCGTGGCGGAGCCGGGGGCGTGCAGGACGGCCGACCGTACGCCGCGGGCGCTCAGCTCGGCGGCGCCCCGCACGGCGGTCGCCGGTCCCCGGCCCCGCCCGGCGTCCACGACCCCGGTCCATCCGCCGAGGCGGGCGGAGAGCCACTCCAGCAGCGCGGCCGATCCTCCGGCGTGGGCGAGCCGGTGCAGCTTGAGGACGTCGTCGGACCGGGACACCGGCGCATTCAACCACCCGCCGCTCACTGTGCGCTGTGATACCCGTCTCGCCCGCTCACTGGGCACGGCGGACCCTGCCAACGTCCGCCGGGCCGCGTAGGTTTGACCAAGAGCGGCCGGATCCCGGCATCCACGGGGGAAGACCGGGGTCCGCCGCCGCTCACATCCTGGCGGCCGCGCTGCGGATGGCCTCGCGGATCCGGAAGTACGTGCCGCAACGGCAGATGTTGGCGATGGCGTCGATGTCCTCGTCCGTGGGCTCGGGGGTGCGCTTGAGCAGGGCGACGGCGGCCATGATCTGGCCCGGCTGGCAGAAGCCGCACTGGGCGACGTCCTGTTCGAGCCAGGCCTCCTGCACGGGGTGCAGTTCGTCCCCGCTCGCCAGTCCCTCGATGGTGGTCACCGACTTGCCCGCGCACGCGGAGACGGGCACCACGCACGGACGGACGTCGACGCCGTCGAGGTGGCTGGTGCAGGCCTTGCAGACGTCCACACCGCAGCCGTACTTGGGGCCGCGCACTCCCAACATGTCGCGGAGCACCCACAGCAGGGGCAGGTCGTCGGGCGCGTCCACGGTGACGCTCTGCCCGTTGACGGTGAAGGTGTGCGAGGGCACGGCGTACTCCTGGATCCGGAACCGGCGAGGGGTGAGGGGCTGGCGGGGAAGGGGCTAGCGGGGATAGGGGGTGAAGTCGACGTCGAAGTCGAGGGGGAAGCTGCGCGGCTTGGAACCGGTGGCCCGGGCCCAGGCGTTGGCGATCGCACCGACGGCGGCGGGCACGCCGAGCTCGCCGGCCCCGCCCGGCTCCTCCCCTGTCGCGGGCAGCACGAAGACCCGTACGTCACGCGGGGTGTCCCGCTGCTGCGCCCAGTGGAACTGGCTGTAACTGCCCTCCAGCGGCAGGCCCTTGTCCAGGTGCAGACCGGCCCGCAGGGTGGTGGAGATGGCGTCGGTCAGGCCGCCGATCATCTGGGCCTCCAGCCCGCGCGGGTTGACCGGCAGGCCCACGTCCACGGCGATGACCGCCTTGGTGACGCGGACGCGCTCCGGGTCCCGGGTGTCGATCTCGACGAGGCACGCGGTGCGGGACTTGTACTCCTCGTGGAAGGCGATGCCCTGCGCACAGCCCGCCTCCATCGGCCGCCCCCACTCCCCTTCCGTGGCCACCCTGTCGAGTACGGCGCGCTGGGCATCGGTCTTCAGGAAGGTGCGGCGGAAGCGGTAGGGGTCCCGGCCGGTGCGCGCGGCGAGTTCGTCGACCACGATCTCCTCGGCGCCGCGCGTGTTGGCGGAGTACACCGAGCGCCAGGATCCGGTGGGGATGCCGGTGGGCACCTCGGTGAGCGCCTGGGTGGTGAGGCCGAAGTGGTACGGGGACTTCACCGTGGTCAGGAACAGGGTCTGGGCGAGGGTGGCGTTGCCGATCCCCAGCGGCAGGCTCGCTGCCGTGGCGGTGATGATCTCGCCGAGCCCGTGCCGGAAGTCGGTCTCGGCGGCGGCGACCCGGTGTTCGAAGCTGAGGACCTCCCCCAGCAGGTGGGTGGCCCGGATCTTGTGATGGGTGGCGGGGCGCATCCGGCCGTGCCGGGTGTCGTCCACGCGGGTCCACATCAGCCTGACCGGGCGGCGGCAGGCCTTGGAGACGCGGGCGGCCTCCAGGGCCGCGTCGAAGAAGAGCCGCCGGCCGAAGGAGCCTCCCGCCTGGACCACGTGCACCTTCACCTTGTCCAGGGGCAGGCCGAGATCGGCGGCGATGGTCTCGCGGGCCACGATCGGGGACTTGAGGCCGGACCAGATCTCGGCGCGGTCGTCGCGCACATCGGCGATGGCGGAGTTGGTCTCCATCGGGGCGTGACTGACGAAGGCGAAGTCGAACTCGGCGTCCACGTACGGGGTCAGCAGCGGCGGTACCAGCAGTGGCGGGGTGGCGGCGCGCAGCTTGGCGCGGATCTGGGTGTCGGACAGCTGGTCGGCGGGGCCGGGTCCCCAGGTGACCTGGAGGGCCGCCTTGGCGGTGATGGCCTGCCCGAAGGTCTCGGCGACGACGGCGACCCCGGTGGGGACCGTCACCACGTGCAGGACGCCGGGCATGGCCCCGACGGCGGCGAGGTTGGCGACGGCGCGGACGGTGCCGCCGAGGGTGGGCGGGCGGCGCACCACGCAGGGCTTGGCGCCGGGCACGTCGAGGTCGAGGGTGTACTGCTGCGCGCCGGTGACCATGGCGCGGGCGTCGACGCGACTCGTCGGCCGGCCCACGAGCGTGTGCTTCGCGGTCTTCTTGGGGGTGGCGCCGAGGACGACCAGGCCGGGGTCGGCGGCGGCCGCGGCGAGGGAACCGTAGTCGGCGGTGCGGCCGTCGGGGGCGCGGACGGCGCCGTTCGCGGTGGTCAGTGACGCCGCGGAGAGGCCCCAGCGGCGGCCGGCGGCCGCGACGAGGCGGGCCCGGGCGGTGGCGGCGCACTGGCGGACCGGCCCGTAGAGGGAGCGGATCGAATTGGAGGATCCGGTGAGCTGGTTGAAGAGCAGCTCGGGCCGTGCGTCGTCCAGTTCCACGCGTACGTCGGCCAGGGGCGCGTCGAGTTCCTCCGCGACCAGCATGGCCACCGCGGTGGTGAGGCCCTGGCCTGCCTCCTCGCGGGGCAGCCGGAAGCGGACGGTGCCGTCCGCCTCCACGGCGAGCGCCAGCAGGGCGGAGGTGGGCGCCCCGGCCAGGATGAACAGGTCGCCGAGGTCGATCACGTCGGCGATGGCGGGCAGGGACGGCACCACGGCGTGGGCGGGCTGCGGGGCGAGCGCGTCGGCGCCGGCGCGGGTGACGAGGGCGAGGGTCGGCGCGGCCACGAGGTGGGTGAGGAAGGACCGGCGGCTCTGCCCGGCGGGGCGGGTCGGCCGCGTGTCGCGGTCCTGCCCGGCGGCGTGGTCGGACCCGCTCATGTTCGTTGTGTCCCCACGCTGCGCGGGCCCGCCCGTGCGGACCTCCCCCGGTTCGTTACCGGCACGTAGAGTAGCGACCCGCCGGTGCGGTGGGAAGCCTGTGCTCCGCCTTGACGCGCGGCAGGCGGTTCCTCCGTTCGGGGGTATCTCGGTGAGGCCCGTTGATCCGGGCCCGGTACGAGTACGGCGGCCGGCCGGCCTCGCACACCTCGGCCGTACGATCGAGCGGCGGCCCGCGGAGGGCCGGTTTCCGGCCGCGGCCGACACCCCGCTCCGGCCCCGACCGGCAGGTGCCGCTCCCGCCCCGCGGAAGGGCACTGACCGGATCCGTTCGCACACGAAACAGCCGCCGCCAGGCCTACGGCATATGCCACAAGCAAGAACGTTGCGGATGTTGCCAAACGCCTTACACGCCGTCGCGCCCTGTGCAACAGTCGTTACCGGTCCTTCCTTCAGACTTGGCCGTGCCGCGCCTGTATCGGAGTTCTCATGCCGTCCCACCTGTTCGCGGACCGTTCCGCGCAGCCGCCAGAGCCGGGGTCGGTGGACGCGCTGATCTCTCAGACCCGGCGGCTGCGGGGAGAAGTGGACGCGGTCCGCCGCGACACCGTCGTGGACGACGACGACGCCCAGGGCCGCTGGCAGCGCGCGCTGTGCGATCTCGCCGTCCACCACCTCGACGACCTCCGCGAGCACCTCGACCAGCTCAAAGAGGGCCTGCCTCCGGCACCCGAAACCGTCGAGCTCCCCCAGGCGGCGCCCGAGGCCGGGCCCGAGGCCCAGACCCGCGTCGGCAGCGCCGAGTGGAACCTGCTGACGGACGAAGTCAGTTGGTCCGACGAGCTGTTCCAGATCTTCGGGCGCTCACCCGAGGCCGGCGCGCTCCCCCTCGACGAACTGGGCTCCACCCTGTTCTCCGAGGACCAGCCGCTGCTCACCGCGTGGGTCACCGCCTGCCTGGTGGACGGCAAGCCGATCGACGGCGAGTTCCGCATCGTCCGGGCCGACGGCCGCGTCCGGACGCTGCACATGAGGGGCGAGCCGGTACTCGACTCCGACGGCTGCACGGCCTCCATGTGGGCCGTGCTGCGGGACGTGAGTGAACTGCGCCGGAGCCAGCGTGCGGTGCGCGAGTCCCGTGACTCGCTGCAGCGCCAGCGGGAGATCGCGCAGACCGAGCACCGGCTGGCGGTCGAGCTGCAGGAAGCCGTGCTCCCCCCGTGGCGCGGCTCCCTGCGGTTCCCGCACAGCAGCGCGGGCACGCTGGACGTGGCCGCCCACTACCTGCCGTCGGCGACCAGCGCGCTGATCGGCGGCGACTGGTACGACGCGCTCGAACTCCCCGACGGATGCTCGATGCTGACGGTCGGTGACCTGACCGGGCACGGGGTGACCGCCACCTCGGGGATGGCGATGATGCTGGGCGCCCTGCGCGGGATGGCCATGGCGGGGATCGAGCCCGGCCCGCTGATGGGCTGGCTCAACCAGCTCCTGGAGACCTCCGTGCAGCCGGCGCTCGGCTCGGCCGTGTGCTGCCGCTACGATCCCGCGCGCCGGGTGCTGTCCTGGGCGCAGGCGGGCCACCCGGCACCGCTGCTGTTCCGCCGCGGGTCGGGCCGGTCCCTGCTGCCGCCGGAGGGCGTCCTGCTGGGCGCGACTTCCGGAGCCTCGTACGGACAGGCCGAGGAACGGCTCGAAGTCGGCGACCTGTTGGTGCTGCACACGGACGGACTGACCCCGCGCAGCATCGAGTTCAGCCGGGCCGACGGCACCGAGCGGCTGCTGGCGCTCGCGCCGCGGTTCTCGGCGGCGAGGTCGGCGCAGGACTGCGTACGGATCGTCATCGAGGAGTTCGGCGAGAGCGAGCGGGAGGACGACGCCTGCGTGCTCGTGGCCCGCGTGGGCGGGTAACGGCGACAACCGCACGGGCTTCAGGGCCCACGGCCTCAGGGGCCGCGCCGGAAGGCGCGGCCTTTCTCGTCTCCGTACACGTACACGGCGTGGGGGGGCACTCGGGGCGGACGGGAGCCGGCGTGGGACTACACCCCCGTGGTGCGCGGCGCCGGGCTGTCCGGGAGGGCCAGCTTGATCTCCTGGCGCAGGTCCTCGATGCGCGCGTAGCCGGAGTACTGGGCGGTGAGCCGGTACATCTCGCGCAGCCGGTCCCAGGTCCGGTGCGAGGAGGTCTCGTTCATCGAGACCAGGGCGAGGCGCGCGTAGCGGTCGGCCTGTTCCGGCTCGTCGGCGATGAAGCAGGCCGAGGCCATGGAGATGTAGTCGAAGATCTGCGAGCGCTGGTAGCCCTCGCCGCGCAGCCGCAGGGCCTCGCGGGCGTGGCGCGCGGCGATCGGCGCGGCCGAGGCGTCGTGGTCGGCGAGGGTGCGGTAGGCGAGGGCCTGCATACCGTGCAGGTCGGCCTCGTCGAAGTGCTGCATCCAGCTCGGCGGCGGCACGTCGCCCTTGTCGGAGACGAACAGCTCCTCCGCCTCGCCCAGGGTGCGGCGCATGGCCTGGCCCTTGCCCATGGCGGCCTGCGCCCAGGCCTCGATGGTGTGCAGCATGGCCCGGGTGCGCGGCAGGGTCTGCTCGCCCGAGCCCGACTGGGCGAGCTTCATCAGGTCCAGGGCCTCGTTCGGCTTGCCCAGGTGGACCATCTGACGGGCGGCGCGGGACAGCGCCTCGCCGGCGCGCGGCCGGTCGCCCCCCTCGCGGGCCGCGTGCGCCGCGATGACGAAGTACTTCTGCGCCGTGGGCTCCAGGCCCACGTCGTGGGACATCCAGCCCGCGAGCACGGCCAGATTGGCCGCCACCCCCCACAGCCGCCGTTGGAGGTGGTCGGGGTGGTGGTAGGCGAGCATCCCGCCGACCTCGTTGAGCTGGCCGACGACGGCCTTGCGCTGGAGACCGCCCCCTCTGGAGGCGTCCCAGGCGCGGAACACGTCGACGGAGCGCTCCAGGGCCTCGATCTCCTGGGAGCCGATCGGGGCCGCCTCGTAGCGGTCGTATCCCGCGGGATCGGCCTGGAAGGCCTCCCCGAAGTGCCGCGCCTCCTTCGCGCGGGCGGGGTCGGTGTGCAGCCAGTCGTACATGGCGTTGCTGAGGGCGGAGCCGGCGGTGAGCACGGCGCCCGCGCCCATCAGACCGCGACGGTTGAGCATGAGGTCCATTCCCGTGAATTCGGTGAGGACCGCGGCTGTGCGTTCGGGCGCCCACGGCATCCCGTCGGGGTTCTCACGAGCCCCTTCCGGCTGCCTTCTGGAGGTGCGCCGCTGCCGTACGAACCCGAGGTCCTCGATGGTCACGACACGACCGAGCCGCTCGGTGAACAGTGCTGCCAGTACCGTGGGCACCGGTTCGCGCGGGGTCTCCCCCATGTCGATCCAGCGCCGCACCCGCGAGGTGTCGGTGGCCAGCTGGGGGTGGCCCATGGCCGCCGCCTGCCGATTGACCATCCTCGCCAGTTCACCCTTCGACCAGCCGGCCAGGCCGAACAGGTCGTTCAAGCGGGTGTTCGGACCTTTGCTCACGTCAAGCCCCCAGGTTCTCGGCTGAGTTGACAGTAGCCCCCCGTCAGATGCCCAGCGACTATTCGCCAGGCTTCGCCAGGGCACGCCCGATGGTTCGCCACCTCGCGCCGGGTGTCAGGTAGGAATGCGCCTCCCCGACCCGGTCACCGGCGGAACTCCCCAGGGTGAAGCACGGGATCCGGCGGGGCGGCGTACGCAACTCGTCGGCGCACGAAGGGATCCGTATCACCATGTACGCAGCAACGTCCTCCGTGTCCGCACCGGTCCGGCCGCACCGCACGCTCCCGGCGGGCGGCGGCCCCTACCTCGAACCCGGCCGCCCGTCGGCACCGGTGCAGGGCACCGTCCGGGCGCGGCGCATGCCGGGTACCGGGTCACAACCCGTCAGCGGCAGAATCGACCTCTCGGGGCCGCAGGGGGCGCAACTGCGCACCGCACTCGCCTCGGTGCAGCGGATCTGTCCGGAGTTCGCGCCCGTGCAGGTGCTGCGGCGCAGCGGCCGCTCGGTCCTCTTGGTGGGCACCACAGGGCGGATGACCGCCGTCGCGAAGGTTTTACTGGACCACTCGCCTGAATGGCGCGAGCGCTACCGGCACGAAATAGCGGCATACCGGGCCTTCGTCCGGCACCGCCCGCCGGTCCGGGTGCCGCGGCTGATCGCCGCCGACCCCGAGAACTGCACGCTGGTGGTGGAGCGGATGGCGGGCCGGGTCGCGGCCCTGCAGCGGCACCCGGTGGAGCCGCCGCCGCGGGTCGACCTGCGGGCGGCCCTGGGCGCGGTGTGCCGGGTCAACCAGTGGCGGCCGCCGGCCGAGCTGTTCGGTACCCCGATGAACTACGCGCGGCGGATCGCCCGCGACTACGAGTTGGGGCTGCTGACCGACCGGGACCTCGGCGATCTGCAGAAGCTGCTGCACGGCGTGAAGCTGTCGGGCACGGCGCTGCAGTTCAACCACGGTGACGCGCTGCTGTCGAACCTGCTGCTGTCCCCGGCCGGTCCGGTGCTGCTCGACTGGGAGCACGCGGGCTGGTATCTGCCGGGCTACGACCTCGCCACGCTGTGGACGGTCCTGGGCGACGCCCCGGCCGCCCGCGCCCAGATCAGCCGGCTCGCCCAGTCGGCGGGTCCGGCCGCGCGGGACGCCTTCCTGGTCAATCTGATGCTGGTGCTGACCCGGGAGATCCGGATGTCCGAGACGGCGGTCCAGCGCTCGATGCTGGCGACCGCCCCGACGCAGCCGCTGCCGGCGGGCTCGCTGTCCTCCGGTGAGGAACAGCGGCTGCTGCTCCGGCGCCTGCACGACGACGCCGGGATGGCGCGCAGGGCGGTCCGTGCGGCGGTCGGCACGCGCTGATCCGCTCGGCCCAGGCGCCCTTGCACGCGAAGTCCCGTGGCCCCCACCGCCACGGGACTTCGCTCGTTCGCGGATGCACAGACAGCCGGGGCTGCGTGGGCGGCTCCCCGGCTGCGCGGTGCGGTCGCGCCCCGATGTCCCGTCGGGCTCCGTTAGCGTGGGGAGACGATCGACGGGAGGCGCTGATGAAGTCCGGAGTGCGCAAGTGGGAGGCGGTGCGGGAGTTCGCCCTCGGCCTTCCGGAGGCGGTGGAGGACCATCCCTGGGGGCCCGAGGACTGCGTGGTGAAGGTGAACAAGAAGATCTTCGTCTTCCTGGGCAACACCGACGGGCCGGGGCAGCCCGGCCTGTCCGTGAAGCTCAAGGACGAGGCACTGCACGGGCACGCGATGGCCGCGCCAGGAGCGGAGCCCACCGGATACGGCCTGGGCCGCTCCGGCTGGGTGTCCGTCCCGCTGGCGGAGAAGGGGGCGCCCTCCGTGCAGGTGCTCTGCGAGTGGGTGGAGGAGAGCTACCGCACCGTGGCCCTCAAGCGGCACGTGAGGGAACTGGACGCCCGGATGGGGGCGGAGGGCTGAGCGCTCGGTCGTGGGGCGTGCGCCGGATGCCTTGACATCACATGATCCCCCGAAGACCTTTTCTGACTCAGCATCAGACGAGCTGGAGCCACTCCCCGTCCTCCCCACACCGCTGGAGCCTGCCCATGTACGCAAGCGCTTCACGCACCTCCCCCGGAACCCTCCCGTCGAGACGTACGGTCCTCGCCGGTACGGGGACCGGGGTGCTCGCCGCCACCGTGCTCCCCTCGGCCGCGGCGCGGGCCGCCGCCCAGGACGGCCCCCAGCTCGGTGAGTTCGACGTCGTCGTCGTCGGGTCCGGGGCCGCCGGGATGACCGCCGCGCTCACCGCCGCCAAGCGGGGGCTGAGCGTGCTGGTCGTCGAGAAGGCCCCCACCTTCGGCGGTTCGGCCGCCCGTTCCGGGGCCGGCATCTGGCTGCCGAACAACTCCGTGATCCTGGGCGCCGGCGTGCCGGACACTCCGCAGAAGGCGGCGGCGTACCTCGCGGCCGTGGTCGGACCGGAGGTGCCGGCCGACCGCCAGGCCGCCTTCCTCTCCAACGGTCCGCGGATGCTGGACTTCGTGATGGCCAACAGCCCGCTCAAGTTCCGGTTCATGGAGGGGTACAGCGACTACTACCCCGACCTGCCGGGCGGACTGCCGAACGGCCGGTCCATCGAGCCGGACCAGCTCGACGGCAACGTCCTCGGCGCCGAGCTGGCCCGTCTGAACCCGGCGTACATGCCCGTCCCCGCCGCAATGGTGGTCTTCAGCCAGGACTACAAGTGGCTGAACCTCGCGGCGGTGAGCGCCAAGGGGCTCGCTGTGTCCACCGAGTGCCTGGCGCGCGGCACGAAGGCGGCGCTGTGCGGGGAGAAGCCGCTGACGATGGGCCAGTCCCTGGCGGCCGGGCTGCGCGCGGGGCTCCAGCGGGCCGGGGTGCCGGTGTGGCTGAACAGCCCGCTGGTCGACCTGGTCCAGGAGGGCGGCACGGTCACCGGCGTGGTGGTGGAGAAGGAGGGCGTACGGGGGACGGTACGGGCCCGGCGCGGGGTGGTCGTCGGCTCGGGCGGCTTCGAGCACAACGCGGCGATGCGGGCGCAGTACCAGCAGCAGCCGATCGGCACGCAGTGGTCGGTGGGCGCGAAGGAGAACACCGGCGACGGGATCCGGGCTGGGCAGCGGGCCGGGGCGGCGCTGGCTCTGATGGAGGACGCGTGGTGGGGGCCGTCGATCCCGCTGCCCGGGGAGCCGTACTTCTGCCTCGCCGAACGGACCCTGCCGGGCGGGCTGATCGTGAACGCGAACGGGGCGCGGTTCGTCAACGAGGCGGCGCCGTACAGCGATGTGGTGCACGTGATGTACGAGAAGGACCGGGGCGCCACAGGTTCCCACATACCGGCCTGGCTGATCGTGGATCAGAACTACCGCAACAAGTACCTGTTCAAGGACATCCTGCCGACGCTCGTCTTCCCCGATGCCTGGTACCAGGCGGACGCGGCGAAGAAGGCGTGGACGTGGGACGCGCTGGCCGGCCAGATCGGGGTTCCGGCGGGCGCGCTGAGGGCGACGCTCAACCGGTTCAACGCGCAGGCGTGGAGCGGTACCGACGCCGACTTCCACCGGGGCGACACGGCATACGACCACTACTACACGGACCCGAACGTGCACCCGAACTCGTGCCTGGCGCCGATCTGGGCCCCGCCGTTCTACGCGTTCAAGATCGTGCCCGGGGACCTCGGGACGAAGGGCGGCATCGTGACGGACGCGCGCGCCCGGGCGCTGCGGCCGGACGGCTCGGTGATCCGGGGCCTGTACGCGGCGGGCAACGCGAGCGCGGCGGTGATGGGTCACAGCTACGCGGGGGCCGGGTCGACGATCGGGCCCGCGATGACGTTCGGCTACGTGGCGGCGAACGACATCGCGGACGCGTGACGTCCCGGCGCAGAGGTCAGGGCGAGAGGGTCTAGCCCTGCTGGAAGAGCTCGGCGGGGAGCGGCTTCAGGAGGGCGTAGAGGTCATCGGTGATCGGGCGGTCCCAGCTGGCGATGGTCACCAGCACGTTGTCACTGCGGTCGAACTGGACGCAGGAGATGCGGGACTCCGACAGCTTGATCTTCCGGACGATGAGGAGGTTGTCGCCCTGCATGACGGGGCAGTCCTCGACGCCGGTGACCTCGACGTCCTCGTCGTTCTCCAGGGCGTCGAGGAGCTGGGCCACCTCGAAGGGGACCTCGCCGTCGGAGAGCTCCCGGGCAGGGGAACCCTCGGGGAGGTTTCCGATGATCATCGCGGGGCCGCGTCCGCCGAACAGGTCGTAGCGGAGGAAGACACCCTGGCAGCTGCCGTCGGGCGCGGGCAGCAGCCCGGCCCCGAGATTGCCCGGCCAGTCCCCCGGGTCCATGGCCAGGACGTCGAAGTCCGGGCCGGCGGGTGTGGCGGCGCGGTGGCGGCGGAGGAAGGACATGCCGCCATGGTACGTGGCCGCACGGGTTTTCCGGCCCGGGGCCCTGATCCCGGCGCCGTCCGGGTATCGCGCGCGCCGCCCGGCCCGGGCGGCCCCGGGCCGGCCGCTCAGACCGGGGGAACGAGGGTGAACCAGCGCGGGAGCAGGGTGGCGTCACCGGCCGTGGCCCGCAGGGGTGGTGGCGGGCGGGCTCCGGGGCGGTGGGGCCGGGCTTCAGCAGGACCTCGTCCGGCGCGAAGACGACCGTCCAGGATTCCGGTCCGTCGGTATGCCGGAAGCGGTACCCCTCACCATGGCCGGCGGGGGCCGCCTTCCAGGAACGGCGGGCCGGCGCCATGACCTCGAAGGTCTGGGTGACGGCGTCCGCCGCGACGGCCGGGTCGAGCGGGCCGGGGGTCCCCGTCGCGGACTGCGCGTCCCAGCGGTGTACGGCCGGCTCGGTCAGCTGCATCCGCAGCCAGAAGCCCGAGGTCTGCTCGGCCGACCAGGTCCACACCGGGGTGTCCGGGCCCGGTCCCGGAGCAAGCACGCGGGCACGAGGGGCGAAGGCCTCCGGCGCGACACGCCGAGCGGCGGGTACGAATCAACCCGATGCACATCGGACGGCCAGGTAATCTGATCATGACCATCTGAACAGGTTCAACAACACTGGGGGGCCGGTGTACCGTCACCGTGTCATGATCTCCGCCGCCGTCGTCGCGGCGGCCGTCGGTCTCGTCGTACCGAGCACGGCCCATGCGGCCGGGCCGGCCGCGAACCACACACAGGACGCGGGCAAGAAGCTCGCGGCAGCCGTGGAGGAGGCGACGAAGACCGCCACCTTCAGCAGTCCGCCCGAGCGGTCCGTCCGCACGACCCCCGCCACCGCGTCGGCCGCCGGGGGCACGCCGGCCGCGACTGCGGACCACTACGTCGGTCTGGTCACCACCGGATCCGGTGCGCGCACCATGGACCTCTCGACCTGGGTCGCGAGCGAGAAGCTCGACGTGTTCACGGTGACCGTCGACTGGGGCGACGGTCAGACGGCGGCTCCCGGGTTGTCCCTCACGGACGAGTTCCTGCGCTTCAAGCACACGTACGCCAAGGTCGGCACCCACAAGATCACGGTGACGGCCACCGATTCGCTGACCAAGACGACCGTCACCAACAGCGTGGACGTCGTCGTGGCGGGCTCCGACTTCACCCCGCACGCACCCACCCGGCTGCTGGACACCCGGGACGGCACGGGGGCCCCGTCGTCCCAGCCCGTCGCCGCGTACGGAACCACCCGGGTGAAGGTCGGCGGCAACAGCGGCATCCCCGAGGGGGTGACCGCCGTGGCCCTCAACATCACCGCGACCGGCGCCGCCTCCGACGGGCACATCGCCGCCTACGCGTCCGGCACCGAGGAGCCGACCACGTCCAACGTCAACTTCACCGCGGGGCGGTCCGTTCCGAACCTGGCGATCGTGCCCGTCGGCGCGGACGGCTACGTCGAACTGGTCAACCGCAGCCCCGGCTCGGTGAACCTGATCGCGGACGTCACGGGCTACTTCGCCCGCGCCGCCTCCAGCGGCTACACCCCGATGGTCCCGTTCCGTCTCGTCGACACCCGGGACGGCCAGGGCGCCGCCCAGGGCCAGGTCGCCGGGCAGGGCTCCTTCGGCGTCCAGGTCGCGGCCCAGGGCGGGCTGCCGGCCACCGGCATCACGGCCGTCGCCCTCAACGTCACGATCACCGCCCCCAAGGACTCCGGCCACCTGACCGTCTTCCCCGGCGGGCAGCAGGCTCCGATCACGTCGAACGTGAACTTCACGGCCGGCCAGACGGTCGCCAACTCGGTGATCGTGCCGGTGGGCCCGGACGGCAGGATCACCATACGCAACGGCTCCTGGAGCCCGACCGACGTGATCGTGGACGTGACCGGCTACTACAGCGCCGACGGCAAGGCCGCCTACCTGCCGCTCGCGCCGGAGCGCCTGTACGACTCGCGGAAGTACTTCTGGCCGGTGCACGGCCAGGACTACTGGTGGGAGTCGCTGTTCGAGCCCAACGTCACGCTCGCGGGCGCGGTGATGAACACGACGGTCACCAACACGCAGGGCAGCGGCCACCTCACGGTCGCCCCCGACCCGAACACCCGGGACGCGTACGGCCAGAGCAAGGCCATCCGGCCGACCCCGCCGAACTCCTCCAACCTGAACTGGACGAAGGGCGAGACCGTCTCGAACCTGGTCCAGGCGAGCACCGGCAAGAACGACATCGTCGACTTCTGGAACCGGGGCTGGGAACCGGCCGACCTGATCGTCGACCTGTTCGGCGTGTACGCCAAGAACTGACGCGCACTCTGGAGGGCTACGGCGCGTAGGCCTCCAGGGCGGCCGGCAGGCCCGGGAGGTCGGTGCCGAGCTTGCGGCAGGCCGCGGACAGGGCCCATTCCGGGCCCCGTCCGCGGCGGCGGCCGGGACCGTCCGGGACGGGCTCGCCCGCCGCCCGCCGCGCCGCCCCGAGCTCCTCCTCGGTGAGGCCGCCCTGCGTGAGCCCGTCCTCTCCGGCCTCTCCGGCCTCTCCGACCTCTTCGTCTTCTCCCGCCTTCGCGTCCGGCCCGCACGGCAAGGTGCCGCCCATTCCGAGCAGGACGTCGGTCGCCCGGGCCACCAGCCCGTCGGCCCCGCAGTCCCGGGCCGCCACCACGGCCCGCGCCAGCAGGTCCGCGTCCCGCAGTTCCGCGCCGAGCGCGGCCAGGGCGCGGGCCAGTTCATAGCCCGCCGGTGACTCCGCGAGCAGGGCCACCGCCTCTTCCAGCAGTCCGACCCGGTCCTCCGGGGCCGCGACCTCGGACGCCACCCGCAGGGCCTGGCCGATGCCCGAAGGGGCGCCGAAGGCACGGGCCCGCCGGACGGCGTCGCCGGCCAGGGCGCGCGCCCGGTGCGGATCGTCCGCGGCGACGGCCCGGGCCAGGTGCAGCTGCCACGGGCACCACGCCGGGTTCTGGATGCCGCGCGGGGTCAGCCGCCGGTCGACCTCCTCCAGCTCGGCGACGGCGGCCCGTACCTGGCCGCGGGCCAGCAGCAGTTCGGCGTAGACGGTCTGGGAGTCGGGGAAGACCACGGCCGCCGGGAAGGGCCTGCCGTACTCGTGCTCCCGTGCCAGCTCCCAGGCCTCGTCGACCCGGCCCCGCGCGAGCAGCGTGGTGAGGAGGATGGCTATGGCGTACCAGTGCACGGGGGTGCGCCGGCCCACGCGTTCGGCCAGCCGCAGCCCGGCCCGTGCCAGCTCCTCGGCCTCGGCGAGCCGCCCGCGCCGGTAGCGGATGTAGGCGCGCAGGCTGTAGGCGAAGGAGAGGTGCGCCCCGCGCCAGCCCTGCCGCTCGAACTCGGCGGTGCCCGCCTCGAACAGCTCCTCGGCCCGTCCCGGCCGGTCGGCGTACATGTGGGCCATCGCGACCAGGACCGGGACCTCGAAGCCGCGGTCCTCGTGGGCCCAGCTGAAGGGCCGCTCCAGCACCCGTCCGGCGTAGTGCAGCACCACGTCCACCGGCTCTCCCCGCAGGCAGGCGTCCCAGGCCCGCAGCGCGATGACGTACCGCTCGGTGAGGTCGCGGCCGGTCAGTCGGTCGGCGAGCCGGGCGAGCCGCCGCGAGCGGGCCGGGGAGTCGGTCTCGGCGGCGTTGAAGGCGTCCCACATGAACTGCTCCGACTGCAGGCGCAGTCGAGCGCGGACGTCCTGGGTGTGCGGGATCTCCCGCGCCAGGGACTCGGAGGCCTCGGCGAGGCGGTCGCTGTGCGCGAGCACCTGGGCCAGCCGGATGACGATGCCCTGGCGCAGCGCCGGGTCGTCGAAGGGCTCGGCGAGTGCGGCGCGCAGGTGGTTGACGGTGTTGGCGGGCTCGGTGAGCAGGGAGGCGCAACCGAGTTCGTAGAGCACGGCCGCGCGCTCGTCGAAGTCCGGGGGCTCGCGCAGCGCGCGGGCGAGCTGGCGGCGGGCGGCCTCGGGGGCGCCTGCGCGGAGGTTCTCCCCGGCGGCCTCGCGCAGGATGCGCACCACCCACGGGTCGCTCTCGGGGTGGGTCTCCAGCAGGTGGCGGGCGGCGGCGGAGGAGCCGAGTCCGGCGTCGACGACAGCCGCGGCGGCCTTGCCGTGCAGGGCGACACGGAGCGCGTCGGGGATGGCCCGGTAGATCCCGGTGGCGATGAGCGGGTGGACGAACTCCAGCCCCGCGTCGGACTCTTCGGTGGCGGCGGACAGGATGCGCGCGTCGCGCAGCCGCCCGGTGGCGTGCACGGCCTCTTCGGTGCCGAGGGCCGCGACCCGGGCGGCGAGGTCCTGCGGGATCGCGGTGCCGAGGACGGCGCAGGCCCAGGCGAAGCGGACGGTGGAGGGGCCGAGGCGTTCGAGGCGGGCGGCGAGGCCGCTGCCGCGCTGGGCGGCGACGAGGTCGCTCAGCAGCGGGGCGTTCGCCTCGACCGGGGACAGGCCCTTCTCGCGGAGCTTGGCGGCGAGTTCGACGGTCTCGAAGGGGTTGCCGGAGGTGACGGCCCAGGCCTCCTGGCAGAAGGCGTCGTCGGCGTGGTCGCCGAGCCATTCGCGCACGAGGGCGGCGACGGCGGCCGGGGTGAGCGGCGCGAGGGGCAGCGGGCGCTGTCCCGCGCGGCCCGGCAGCGTACGGAAGGCCTCGGCGTCCGCGGGGAGTTCGTCGGGCCGGTAGGCGACGACGAGGAGCAGCGGCAGGTGTTCGGCGCGCGGGGCGAAGGCGGCGAGCCAGCCGAGGGACTCGGGGTCGGCCCAGTGGGCGTCGTCGAGGACGAGGGTGACGGGGGCGCGCTTGACGACGAGGTGGGTGAGGACCCAGTCGAGTCCGTCGCGCAGGCCCTGGGCGTCGGGCGGGGCGCCCTGTTCGGGGGCGCACAGCCCGAGGGCCGGCCCGACGATGGAGTACCAGCTCCCGAGGGCCGCGCGCAGTTCCTGCTCGGAGGTCCCGGCCAGCTGGGGCTGGATCAGCTGGCGGGCGACGTGGAAGGGCTGGCTCTGCTCCTGCTCCCCGCCGCGGGCTGCGAGGACGGTGCAGGAGCGGGCGTGGGCGCGGCGGCGCAGTTCGGCGAGCAGGGTGGTCTTGCCGAGTCCGGCCGGGCCGGAGAAGGCGAGCAGCGCGCCGCCGGCGTCCGGCCCGGGACCGGTGAGCTGGTCCAGGGCCTCGTCGACGGTGGCGAGTTCGGCCTCGCGTTCGACCATCGCGCGCCGCTTACGGGTCCGGCGGTCCGTCATGGCTGGTACCCCCAGGCCTGTTCGGGAGATCAGCGTACGCCCGCGCACGGGGCGGGGTGCCCACAGTGCGGAAAGAATCCGATCTTCTTTACAACCGACCTTCCGGCGGCCTTCCGGAGCCTGTCAGTCCCGTGCCGAACGCGCCGCGAGCTCCTCCAGGACGGCCACCGCCTCGGCGGCCCGGTCCGCGGCCACGAAGAGGTGGTCGTGGTGGTAGCCGGCGATGACGTTGCAGCTCAAGCCGTGTGCGCCGAGTTCGGCGGCGAAGGCGGCGGTGAGGCCGACGGCGTCGAGGGCGGAGTGAATCCGCAGGGTGATCCAGCCCGCGGTGTAGTCGTACGCGAGCCCGGCGGCGTCGGCGTCCTCCTGGCGCAGGACCAGGGTGAGTCCCTCCCGCTCCAGAACGGTGGCGACGGGCGCGGCGCCGGCGGGCACCGTGCCTCCGGGCACGGTGCAGAACACGTACCGCCCCTCGTTCAACTCGGGGCGCATGCCGCTCAGGAGCTTGCGCAGATCGTTCTCTCCACTCACACCCCCACCCTACCTATCATCCCGATATGCCCGATTGGACCCCGCCGGCCGGGCGTCCTGGCCGCCGCCGGCTCACGTGTCCTCGTACAGCCGCCGGTGCCAACGGGCGCGCGGACGGCCCCGCCAGTGCGCCCACCGTTCGGCGGGCGGGTCGGGGTCGGGAAGCGTGCTACGGAGGAACTGCGCGTCCAGGCCCCGCAGTACACGGCCCGGCGCGGTCCGGGTGACGGTCGGCAGGGCCCGCCGGAGGTCGGCCGGTTCGTCCCGGGCGACGGCGATGTCGTCGCGTGCGCAGCCGGGGCGGCCCGGGCACGGGGAGGGGCTCAGGAGCAGTCTGCCGCCGGGACGGCGCAGGAAGCTGCGGCACCTGCCGAGCAGTTCCGCCGGGCGTCTACGCGGCATCGCCCGTTCGGCGGATGATCGTCATGGGCCCATCCTGCCGGGCGCTCCGCGGTCGGCCAGGGGATCCGGTCCGACGGCGGGGGTGCGCGCGGCCACCGGGGCGGCGGCTCCGCGCCCGGTGGTGCCGCGCGTACGAGATCGGCCTAGGTCAGGTCGAACTCCCCGCCCCGGGCGTTCAGCACGAACTTGTGCCACTCGTCCGGCGTGAAGATCAGCGAGGGGCTCTCCGGCCGCTCGCTGTTGCGCATCGCGATGAAGCCCTCCACGAAGGCGATCTGGACGTCACCCGCTCCCCGGCTGCTCGACTGCCAGTCCGCCTCGGTGAGATCGAGGTCCGGCTTGCCCCAGCCGGCGAGGGGTTGCGAAATCATGCTCTCGGCCACGTGCGTGCTCCTCCCGGTACGTCGTCCGGGGGCAAGGTTAACCACGGCAGCGCGTGGCGCACAGGCCACGGTGAGTCACCGTGGCCTGTCCCGCACCCCCGGCCCGCCCCTCCGCCGCCGGCCGGGCCGCCGTCAGGAGGTGGGCTCCTCGGCCCCCACCAGCCACATCGCGAAGAACTGGGCGCCGCCGCCGTACGCGTGGCCCAGGGCCCGCCGGGCTCCCGGAACCTGATGTTCCCCAGCCTGGCCGCGGACCTGGAGGGCCGCTTCCGCGAACCGGATCATGCCGGAGGCGCCGATCGGGTTGGTGGACAGGACACCGCCGGAGGGGTTGACCGGAAGGTCCCCGTCGAGTTCCGTCACGCCCGCCTCGGTGAGCTTCCAGCCCTCGCCCTCCGCCGCGAAGCCGAGGTTCTCCAGCCACATCGGCTCGTACCAGGAGAACGGCACGTACATCTCGACCGCGTCGACCTCCCGGCGCGGATCGGCGATCCCCGCCTGCCGGTAGACGTCGGCCGCGCAGTCCTTGCCGGCCTGCGGCGAGACGAAGTCCTTGCCCGCGAAGAGGGTGGGCTCGCTGCGCATCGCCCCGCCGTGCACCCAGGCGGCCGGCTTCGGCGAACGGGCCGCGCCCGCCCGGTCGGTGAGGATCATCGCGCAGGCGCCGTCCGAGGAGGGGCAGGTCTCGGAGTACCGGATCGGGTCCCACAGCATCGGCGAGGCCTGGACCTTCTCCAGGGTGATGTCGTGCTCGTGCAGGTGCGCGTACGGGTTCTTCAGCGCGTTGCGCCGGTCCTTGTAGGCGACGAGCGAGCCCACCGTGTCGGGCGCGCCGGTGCGCCGCATGTACGCGCGCACGTGCGGGGCGAAGAACCCGCCCGCGCCGGCCAGCAGCGGCTGCTGGAAGGGGACGGGGAGGGAGAGCCCCCACATGGCGTTCGACTCGGACTGCTTCTCGAAGGCGAGGGTGAGCACGGTCCGGTGGACGCGCGCCGCGACGAGGTTGGAGGCGACCAGGGCGGTGGACCCGCCGACCGAACCGGCCGTGTGCACGCGCAGCATCGGCTTGCCGACCGCGCCGAGGGCGTCCGCCAGGTACAGCTCCGGCATCATCACCCCCTCGAAGAAGTCGGGGGCCTTGCCGATGACGACCGCGTCGATGTCCGCCCAGGTCAGCTCGGCGTCGGCGAGGGCGCGCGCCGCCGCCTCGCGGACCAGTCCGGCGATGGAGACGTCGTGGCGGGCGGCCACGTGCTTGGTCTGGCCGATCCCGACGACGGCCACCGGCTCCTTGCCCGTGGTGCTCATGCTCGGTCCCCTTCCAGGACGGCGACCAGGTTCTGCTGGAGGCAGGGGCCGGAGGTGGCGTGGGCGACGGCCCGGTCGGACTCGCCGCGGTGGATGCGGGCGGCCGCCTCGCCGATGCGGATCAGGCCGGCGGCCATGACCGGGTTGGCGGCGAGCGCGCCTCCGGAGGGGTTGACGGCGACGCCGTCCCCGAGCCCGAGCGCCTTGCGGAGCACGACCTCCTGGGAGGAGAACGGGGCATGGAGTTCCGCCGTGTCCACGGGTGCCTCGAAGACGCCCGCGTGTTCGGCTGCGATCCGGGTGGACGGGGAGTCTGTGAGATCGCGCAGCCCCAGGCCGTGGGCCTCGATGCGGTGGTCGATGCCGGTGATCCAGGCCGGGCGTTCGCACAGTTGCCTGGCGAGGTCGCCGGCCGCCAGGATCACGGCGGCCACGCCGTCGCCGATGGGCGGGCAGTCCCCGGTGCGCAGCGGCCGGACCTGGTAGTCGCCCTGCGGCACCGGACCGCTCAGCTGGGCGTGCGGGTTGGCCTCGGCGGCGGCGCGGCTGCGCGCTCCGATCGCGGCCAGGGCGGACTCGTCGGTCTCGCCCGCGTCGATGAGGGCCTGGGCCTGGAGGGCGGCGAGGGCCACCGAGTCGGGCCAGAGCGGAGCGAGGTAGTACGGGTCCAGCTGGCGAGTCAGCACATCGCGCACGGACCCCGGTGAGGACTTTCCGTACGAGTAGACGAGCGCGGTGTCGGCCTCGCCGGTCTGGATCTTGACCCAGGCCTCGTAGAGGGCCCAGGCGCCGTCCATCTCCACGTGCGACTCGGAGATCGGCGGCCAGGCGCCGACCCCGTCGAGGGTCATGGTGAAGGAGAAGGCCCGGCCGGCCAGGTAGTCGCTGGAGCCGGAGCAGGTGAAGCCGATCTCCCCGGCCTTCAGGCCGGTCGCGGCCAGCACCTGGTGGAGGACCGGCATGACCATCTCGACTTCGCTGAGTTCGTCGGTGCGGCGCAGGTGGTCGCTCTGCGCGAAGGCGACCACCGCGACCTCACGGGCGTGTCGGGCCATCAGATGAGCTCCTTGTACGCGTCGTAGTCCGCGTCCGGCTCGCCGGTGGGGCGGTAGTGGTCGGGGTAGCGCCCGCCCTCGGTCCACACGGGCTCGACCCGCAGGCCCATGCGCACCTGGTCGTACGGGATGCCGCCGATCCGGCCGTGGAGGGCGAGGCCGGCGCCGTCGAGGGCGATGTGGGCGTAGACGTACGGGACCTCGATGTCGAGGTTCCTGGCCTTGATGTTGACGATGCAGTAGGTGGTGACGGTGCCCGCCGGGCCGACCTCCACCTGGTCGGTGGTGGCCACCCCGCAGGTGGGGCAGGCGCCGCGCGGAGGGACGTACACCTTGTGGCAGGAGGGGCAGCGCTCGCCGACGGTCTTCCGCTCGGAGAGGGCGTTGATGTACGCGGTCTGGGCGCGGCCGGGGCTGTAGACGTAGTCCAGGCGGGCCTGCGCGACGATGCCGGTGACGGCGTCGGCGAACTCCCCGTCGTGCGGGGCGGCCTCGCCGCCCGCCGGGCCCTCGTACGGCTCGAAGCACGCGATGTCGGTGATGGCCCCGGTGCGCTCGGCGGCCCAGCGGACCCGCACCCGCATGCCGGTGCGCACCGCCTCGGGGCCGGGTGCGTCGAGGGCGTGCAGGAGGGCGGTGTCCGCGCCGTCGAGCTTGACCAGCACCCAGGCGAAGGGGGTCTCCAGGGGCTGGTGGGGGCGGGGCCGGCCGTTCCAGGCCCAGGTGGTGACGGTGCCGGTGGCGGCGACCTCGACGAGCTCGCGGATCTCCTCGGCGGTCACGGGGTCGTACTCGACGGGCGGCACCATCACCTTCCCGCCGGAGGTCCTCACCCCGAGGACGACGCCTTCGCGCAGCCCGGTGAGAAAGGCACTCTGAACGGGTCCGAGGGACCGGGTGAAGGGAAACTCGACGACGAGAGGCGCGCGGAGCACCTCCGGTGGGGAGGCAGCTGTCATGGTGGCTCTCCGATGTGTTGATTCCGACAAACCCAGCCACGCCGGCAAACCCAGCCCCGCCGGCGTTTGAGGCGCGGGGTCCGGGGCGGAGCCCCGGGGTCTTTCAGCCCCGCCGGCGGTTGAGGCGCGGGGTCTGGGGCGGAGCCCCGGGGTCTTTCAGCCCCGCCGGCGGTTGAGGCGCGGGGTGCGGGGCGGAGCCCGGCGGCGAGGCGGCGGCTACTCCCGCCGATACACGGCGGGCCGCTTCTCCGCAAAGGCCCGCGCCCCCTCCTTCGCGTCCGCGGTGTCGAAGATCGGCCACCCCCGCAGCAACTCCGAGGCCAGCCCCTCCCTCTCCGTCAGCTCGGCGGTCTCGTAGACCGACGCCTTCACCGCCTCCACCGCCAGCGGCCCGCACGCGTTGATCCGCTCCGCGGTCTCCAGCGCGGCCTCCAGCGCCGTGCCGTCCGGCACGACCCGCCCCACGAGCCCGATCCGCGCCGCCTCCTGCGCGGAGTACGGGCGCCCGGTCAGCAGCATCTCCAGGGCGTGCGTACGCGGGATCTGGCGCGGCAGCCGCACCGTGGAGCCGCCGATCGGGAACAGCCCCCGCTTGACCTCGAAGAGCCCGAAGGTGGCCCCCTCGCCCGCCACCCGGATGTCCGTGCCCTGCAGGATCTCGGTACCGCCGGCCACGCAGTACCCCTCCACCGCCGCGATCACCGGCTTGCGCGGCCGGTGGTGACGGAGCATCGCCTTCCAGTGCAGGTCGGGATCGGCCTTGAGGCGGTCCCGGTACTGGTCGCCCGCCATCCCCTTCCCGGCCAGCGCCTTGAGGTCCATGCCGGCGCAGAAGTCCCCGCCGGCGCCGGTCAGGACGACCGAGCGGATCGTGTCGTCGGCGTCCGCCTCCAGCCAGCCGTCGTACAGCCCCACCAGCAGTGGCAGCGAGAGCGCGTTCTTCGCCTCGGGCCTGTTCATGGTGAGCACCAGCGTGGCGCCGTGCCGTTCCACGGTCAGGTGTTCTGTCCCACCCATTGCCGTCCTCCCGTCTCAAGACCTAGAACAGGTTGCAGTAGGGGCGGGTGCAGTTCAATAGTTTTCTGACACTCAGTCAGATTTCTTGGGTGGCGCCCTTCCCAGTTGCCGGCTCCGGCGCTCTAATGACCGCCGAGCAGACCAGCCACGGGGCCAGTCGTCGGGAACATTCGGGGTCAGGAGGAACGGTGGAGTACAACCTTGCCGACCTGTTCGAGTCGGTCGTGGACGTGGTCCCGAACCGTGAGGCCCTCGTCTACGTGGACCACCCCGGGACCGGCGCCGAGCGCCGCCTCACGTACGCGGAGCTGGACGGGGCGGCCAACCGGATCGCGCACCACCTGCTGGACAGCGGGCTGAAGCCCGGCGAGCACCTGGGGCTGCACCTCTACAACGGCGTCGAGTACCTCCAGACCGTACTGGCCTGTCTGAAGGCCCGGCTGGTCCCGGTGAACGTCAACTACCGGTACGTGGCGGAGGAGCTGGTCTACCTCTACAACGACGCGGATCTCGCCGCACTCGTCTTCGAGGGCGAGTTCACCGAGCGGGTCGCGGCGGCGCTGCCGCAGACGACGAGGCTCCGGCACCTGATCCGGGTCGGCGAGGTTCCCGAGGGCGCCCCGGAGCCCTCGATCGCCCCGGTCGCGTACGCGGACGCCGAGGCGGCCGGCTCGCCCGAGCGCGGTTTTCCGCTCCGCTCCCCCGACGACCTCTTCATCATCTACACGGGCGGCACCACCGGCATGCCCAAGGGCGTCATGTGGCGGGCGGAGGACCTCTTCTTCGCGGGACTCTTCGGCGGGGAGCCGTCGGGCGAGCCGGTGAAGAGGCCGGAGGAGCTGGCCGAACGGGTCGCGTCGAAGGGGGCCGGGCTCACCTTCTTCCCCGCTCCCCCGCTGATGCACGGCACGTCGACGCTGACCTCGTTCATCGCCTTCAACTACGGCCAGCGGGTGGTCATCCACCGCAAGTACGCGCCGGAGGAAGTGCTCCGCACGATCGAGAAGGAGAAGGTGTCGAGCGTGTCGCTGGTCGGCGACGCGATGCTCAGGCCGCTCATCGACGCCCTGAAGGGCCCGCTCCGGGGCACGGACCTGTCCTCGCTGTTCAGCGTGTCCTCGTCCGGGGCGATCATGTCGGAGACGGTGCGCGCCGAGTTCCAGCGGCTGGTGCCGAACGTACTGCTCCTGAACAACTTCGGGTCGTCCGAGTCCGGCTCCAACGGCCGGGCGGCGGACGACTCCGGCCCGGAGAAGGGCTTCCGCCTGGTGGTCAACGACCGTACGCAGGTGGTGGACCCGGTGACGCACGAGCCGGTCGCGGTGGGCGAGCCGGGGCGGCTCGCGCAGCGCGGGCACGTACCGCTCGGCTACTACAACGACCCGGCCAAGACCACCGAGACCTTCTTCCAGAAGGGCGCCGAGCGCTGGGTGCTGCTCGGCGACATGGCGACGGTCGACGAGCAGGGCATCGTCACGGTGCTCGGGCGCGGCTCGCAGTGCATCAACACGGGCGGCGAGAAGGTGTACCCGGAGGAGGTGGAACAGGCGCTGAAGTCGCACCCCGACGTGTACGACGCCCTGGTCGCCGGCGTCCCGGACCCGACGTGGGGCAGCCACGTGGCCGCGGTGGTCCAGGTCCGCCCCGGTTCCCCGGCGCCGACCCTGGACGAGATACAGAGCCACTGCCGCACCCGCCTGGCGGGCTACAAGATCCCCCGCCAGCTGGTCATCACCCCCGCCATCCAGCGCTCCCCGAGCGGCAAGGCGGACTACCGCTGGGCGAAGACGGTGGCCACGGAGGCCGACACGGCGAACTAGGGGTGCCGGGGCGGACCAGGTCCGGAAACCCCGGTCCGCCTCGCCCTCCCCCGTCGGCACGCGACCAACCCCGCCGGCCTTCGAGGCGGGGCCGGGCCGGTCAGGCCCCCGCGGACAGGAAGCGCTCCACCCGGGCCGCGAACCAGGCGGCGTCGTCCAGCCACGGGAAGTGCCCGGCCCCGGCCTGGACGTCGAGCGATCCCGCGGGGAACAACGCGGCGAGCCGGGCCGCCAGCGCCGGACGGGGGTTGCCGTCCAGCTCCCCGGCCAGCACCAGCACCTCTCGCGTGAGACGCCGCAGGCCTTCCCGGGTGGCGGGCGGGTCGAACGCGCCGGGGCCCGCGTAGGCGTAGGCGGCCTTCTCGTTCTGCTGCCGTCCGTTCGCCGCGCAGTGCGCCCGGGCCGTCTCGTCCCAGCGCCCGTAGAACAGCGGCGCGGCCAGGTCCCAGTCCGCCTCGCCACGGCTTTCGCCCCCGAGGATGCGCTCATAGGCCTCGATGGCCGTGTCGTACGGCTCGGTTCCCGCGCGCAGCCTGGCCCCCTCCAGCCGCTGCTCCGGGGTGACCGGGAGGTCCACCGCCCACGCGGTGGGGGTGACCAGGACGGTCCGGCCCAGCCGCCGCGGGTGCGCGGCCGCGTAGAGCATGGCGAGGTTGCCGCCGGCCGAGTGCGCGAGGAGGTCCACGCGCCCCAGGCCGAGGTGCGTCCGGAGCGCCTCGACGTCGGCGACCTGGTGGTCGACGCGGTAGGTCGACTCGTCCGCCGGTATCGCGGAGTCGCCCGTACCGCGCAGGTCGAGCAGGATGAGACGGCGGCCGGCGGCCAGTCCGCCGAGGTACGCGGAGGCCCGCATCGCACCGCCCGGGAGGCAGATCAGCGGTTCGCCCTCGCCTCGCAGGTGATAGGCGAGTTCGGTTCCGTCTAGGTGGTGAAGGTAGGCATGGGAGCCATCACAACAGACGATCACTCGTTCGAGTCATTGATTTGACCTTCCTGGTCCTGGCAATCTACCGAATGATCGTTCGGTTCACTCAGGATGAGGTGACGGTATGGCGGTGCACGCGGATCTCCACGACGAAGGCGAGCGGCTGAGTCGCGACGAGCTGGCCGCCCTCCAGCTGACGCGGCTGCGCGCGACCCTGCACCGCGCCTACGGGAACGTGCCGTTCTACCGGCAGGCCTTCGACAAGGCGGGCGTCCATCCGGACGACTGCCGCACGCTCGCCGACCTCGCCCTGTTCCCCTTCACCGCCAAGGCCGATCTGCGCGACCAGTACCCCTTCGGGATGTTCGCCGTGCCGCGGTCCGAGGTGCGGCGCATCCACGCCTCCAGCGGCACCACCGGGCGGCCCACGGTCGTGGGGTACACCGACGGGGACCTTTCCACCTGGGCCGATGTCGTCGCCCGGTCCATACGTGCGGCCGGCGGCCGGCCCGGTCAGATCGTCCACATCGCCTACGGCTACGGGCTCTTCACCGGCGGCCTCGGCGCGCACTACGGGGCGGAACGCCTCGGCTGTACGGTCGTGCCCGCCTCGGGCGGGATGACCGACCGCCAGGTCCGGCTCATCGAGGACTTCCGGCCGGAGGTCATCATGGTGACCCCGTCCTACATGCTGACCCTGCTCGACGAGATGGAGCGCCAGGGCATCGATCCCCGCGCCACCTCGCTCCGCACCGGCATCTTCGGGGCGGAGCCGTGGACCGAGGAGATGCGCCGGGAGATCGAGGAGCGGCTGGGCATCGACGCGGTGGACATCTACGGCCTGTCCGAGGTCATGGGCCCGGGCGTGGCGCAGGAATTCGCGTCGCACAAGGACGGCCTGCACATCTGGGAGGACCACTTCTACCCGGAGGTGGTCGATCCGCTGACGGGCGCGGTCCTGCCGGAGGGTGAGCAGGGCGAGCTGGTGTTCACCTCGCTCACCAAGGAGGCCATGCCCGTCATCCGTTACCGCACGCGGGATCTGACGCGGCTGCTGCCCGGTACGGCCCGGCCCGCGTTCCGCCGGATGGAGAAGATCACGGGCCGCAGCGACGACATGATCATCCTGCGCGGGGTGAACCTGTACCCGACCCAGATCGAGGAGATACTCCTGCGGACGGCCGGACTGGCTCCGCACTTCCAGCTGCGTCTGACCCGGGAGGGCCGGATGGACGCCCTGACGGTACGGGTGGAGGCGCGCCGGGAGACGGACGCGGGCGGGCGGGAGGCCGCGGCCGCCCAGGTGGTCCGGGCCGTCAAGGAGGGGATCGGGGTCTCCGTCCGGGTCGAGGTGGTCGACCCGGAGACGCTGGAGCGTTCGGTCGGGAAGATCAAGCGGCTGGTGGACCTCCGCGGTGCGGGGGAGCCGGCGGACACGCGTCCGGGCGGCTGAAACCACCTCTTCGGGTCCAATTCGGGGCGGCTCCCGGGAACCCGATCGCCTCCGCGGGTAGTGCATGACCTGTGATCTCGTTCTTCCGGCAGCTGCACGACCGGCTTCAGGGCTCCCACATCGGGCTGGCCTGGAGCCGGGGCCGGGAGATGGAGCTGATGCACCGGGCGATGGGCTTCGCGGCCCTCGGGTTCCTCACCCTGGTGCCGCTGCTGGTGGTCGTGGCGGCCGCCGCACCCGGCAGCGGTTCCGGCTTCGGCAGGTGGCTCGGCCAGGCCCTCGGGGTGGCGCAGTCCTCGCGGGCCCGGGTCGAGATGCTGTTCGGCGCCGCGGACCTGGCGCTGGAGCGGACCACCGCGTTCGGTCTGGCCGCCCTTGCCGTGTTCGGCCTGACCTTCGGTTCGGCCGTGCAGACCGGCTACGAGAAGGTCTGGGACCTGCCGACGGCCCGCTGGCACACCATGTGGCGGCACGTCGTCTGGCTCGCCCTGCTGGTCTGCTACGTCGCCCTGCTCGTGGAGATCCCCGCGCCCTCGAACGACGTCATCGGCACGATCATCGGCACGGTGGGCGACCTCCTCGGCACCTGCCTGTTCTTCATCGGCTCCCAGCGCCTGCTGCTCGGCGGCCGGGTCCGCTGGCGCGCCCTGGTGCCGGGAGCGGTGGCGACCAGCCTCGGACTGCTGGGGCTGCGGGTCTTCTCGCAGCAGGTGTTCTCCCCGCTCATCGCGTCCAACGCGGTGACCTACGGCCCCTTCGGCACCCTGCTGGTCGTCCAGTCCTGGCTGGTCGGCGTCGGCTTCGTGGTCTACGGCGGCGCCCTCGTCGGCCGCCTCGTACACGAACACCTGACCCTGCGGCGCCTGCGCCGCAGCGGGCTCCTGCCCCCCGAGGCCTTCCCGCCCCACGCCCCGCATCCCCACTGGCCGCGCCCGCCGCACTGACCCCGCCGTCCCGTCCGGGTCAGGCCTGCTCGCCTGCCTGCGCAGGGTGCACGGCCCTGCGATCCGCATCGGCCGCGAGGCCCTGCGCTGCCTGCTCGCCCGACGCGGCGTCACCTTCCACCGCATCAAGGCCTGGAAGGGGTCCGCCGAACCCGACCCCCGGCGCTCCGCCCGGCCGTCGACGCGTTCGTCCCACAAATTCGCTACCCGGCGGCCGGAGCGCCGTGCTAAACAACCGACGTGCAAAACATTTTGGAGTTCCCCGAGGTCCTGCGGCTGATCGAAGACCGCTCGGCCGCGTTCCGCGCCGCGATGGCGTCCGCCCCCGACCTTGACGCCCAGGTCCCGACCTGCCCGGACTGGACGCTGCGCGAACTGGCGCAGCACCTCGGCGACGGCCGCCGCCGCCAGGCCGCCATCGTCGCGGCGGGCCCGGGCGCTGAGCCCCCGGCGAGGACGGACCCGAAGGGCGCCCCGACCGCGCCCCGCGACCGCGAAGCCCTGGACGCCTGGCTCGCCGAGTCGACCGAGCTCATGCTCGACGCGATGCGCGAGGCCGGCCCGGACCGCGGCTGTTGGACATGGTGGGGCCGCTCGCAGGCCCCGGAGACCAGCGGAGCCGTGGCCCGGCACCAGATCCAGGAGATCGCCGTCCACACCTACGACGCCCAGCTCACCCAGGGAGCCGCACAGCCGCTGCCGACGGACGTCGCGGTCGAGGGCGTCGACGAGTTCCTGACGACCGTCGCGGCGACGACCGTCCCCTGGCCGTTCAAGCCGGCGACCATCGACCTGCACACGACCGAGGGCCGCTCCTGGCGCCTGACCCTCGACGCCGACGGCGTCCGCTGCGACGACCTCGCCGCCGACGCGGAGCCGGGCGACATGGCGATGCGAGGCGCAGCGAGCGAACTGGTCCTCTACTTCTACGAGCGCCTCCCGCTCGACGGCCTGGAGACCACCGGCGACACCGAGCCGATGGAGCAGCTCGCAGACTGGGACCCGAACGCGTAAAACGCGCACTTGCGACGCATCTGCCGGTGGTGCGCACGCTCCTGCGGGCGCCACTGGGCCCGGGGTCGCGGACATCGCGCGGCTGCGGGCGGTGTCGTAGCCCAGGTAGCCGTCCTTGTTCCTGAGGAGCCGACGGTCTCGGCGATCTTCTTGCGGTTCTCGGCGTCCAGGTGTCGGTCGGCGGCTTCGGCGGCGGGCCGGTTCGCGACGTCAGCCGCGCGGCCGTTCGCGCGACGGCGATCGGCGCGGCGGTCTGGGTCAGAGCACTAGGAGGCCGCCGGGGCTCCGAAGCGGTCCCGGAGTTCGCGCTTGAGGATCTTGCCGCTGGCGTTGCGCGGGAGGGCGTCCACGAAGAGGATCCGCTTCGGCGCCTTGAAGTGGGCCAGCCTCTCCCGCGCGTACGTCATCAGCTCCGCCTCCGTCACCTCCCCGCGCGGGACCACCACCGCCGTGACCGCCTCGATCCACCGCTCGTCCGGCAGCCCGACCACGGCCGCCTCGGCCACTCCCGCATGGGTGTAGAGCACGTCCTCCACCTGGCGCGAGGCGACCAGCACCCCGCCCGAGTTGATGACGTCCTTCACCCGGTCCACGACGGTGAAGTAGCCCTGCGCGTCGCGCACCGCGAGGTCGCCCGAGCGGAACCAGCCGTCCCGGAAGGCCTTCTCCGTGGCCGCCGGGTCGTTCCAGTAGCCGAGGCACAGCTGAGGCGAGCGGTAGACCACCTCGCCCGCCGTGCCGTCCGGCACGTCCTTGCCGTCCTCGTCGACGACCTTCGCCTCGACGTGGCGGACCGGCCGCCCGCAGGAGTCCATCCGCCCCTCGTGTTCGTCCGGCCCGAGCACGGTGGCCAGCGGCCCGATCTCGCTCTGTCCGAAGCAGTTGTAGAGGCCGAGCCCGGGCAGCCGCTCCCGCAGCCGTTCCAGGACCGGGACCGGCATGATCGAGGCCCCGTAGTACGCCTTGCGCAGCGCGCCCAGCTCGCGCGCCGCGAACTGCGGGTGGTTGGCCAGGCCGATCCACACGGTGGGCGGGGCGAAGAGGCTGTCCGCCTCCCCCGCCTCCACGAGGTCGAAGACCTGCTCCGCGACCGGCGCGTCCAGGATGGTGTTGCGCGCCCCCACCGCGAGGTACGGCAGCAGGAAGACGTGCATCTGCGCCGAGTGGTACAGCGGCAGCGAGTGCACCGGCCGGTCCTCCTCGGCCAGGTTCAGCGCCTCGATCGCGCTCTCGTACTCGTGGGCGAGGGCCCGGTGGGTCATCATCGCGCCCTTGGGCAGGGCGGTGGTCCCCGAGGTGTAGAGCAGCTGCGCCACCCGGCCCGGGTCCGCGTCCACCTCCGCGTCCGCGTCCGCGTCCGCGTCCGCGGGTTCAAAGGCCGACGGCTCGGCCAGTTCCGCGAGGAACGAGCCGGGACCGTCGCGCAGCGCCCGTACGGGATACCCGCCGGGGACCCGCCCCGCCAGGTCCGGATCGGCGAGGACCAGGGCGCTCCCGGAGTTGTCCAGGATGTACGCGAGGTCCTCGCCGGTGAGGTTCTGGTTCACCGGGACGTGGGTCAGTCCGGCCCGGGCGCAGGCCAGGAAGGCGAGGAGGTAGGCGTCGCAGTTGTGGGCGAAGGTGGCGACGCGGTCGCCCGCGGCCAGCCCGTACCGCTCCCGCAGGACGGCGGCGCCGGTGGTGACGGCCGCGTCGAGTTCCGCGTACGTCCAGCCGCGGTCCCGGTAGCGGACGGCGAGGCGGTCGGGGACCCGTAGCGCGCTGGCGCGCACCAACCCGTCGACCGTGTCGTCCCGCACCGCTCGCTCTGCCCGCACCGCTCGCTCTGCCCTCATGGCGTGATCCTCGTCCGCCCGCACGCCGAAGGTCAATGACCGGGATACCCAACGGGATGTTGACAGATCATCAGACCGCCTGCATGAGTGTGGGGGCACGGACGTACCGCCTGTCCCACGGGCAACCATGCCCACCCGCAGGCTACTTGGGAGGCACCTTGCACCTCAGCACCCGTCCGATACTCCGCCGTGTCGCCCTCACCGGCGCCGCACTGCTCGCCGCGACGGCCGCGGTGCCGCAGGCGTCCGCGGCGACCGGTGACCGGATACCGGCCGGCGGCGGACTGTCCGCCGTCATCCGGTACACCGAGAACGGCATCCCGCACATCCTCGCCCGCGACTACGCCCAGCTCGGGTTCGGCACCGGCTGGGCCCAGGCGGCCGACCAGGTCTGTGTCCTCGCCGACGGGTTCGTGACCGTAGCCGGTGAGCGTTCCCACTGGTTCGGGCCCGACGCCGCACCCGACGGATCCCTCTCCTCCGCCACCCGGAACCTCTCCAGCGACCTGTACTTCAAGGGCGTCCGGGAGTCCGGCACGGTGGAGAAGCTACTGGCGACCCCCGCCCCGGCCGGCCCCACCACGGACCTCAAGGAGCTGATGCGCGGCTGGGCCGCCGGGTACAACGCCTGGCTCGCCCAGAACAGGATCGACGACCCCGCCTGCAAGGGCGCCGGCTGGGTCCGCCCGGTCACCACCACCGACGTGGCCGCCCGCGGCTTCGCGGTCTCCGTCCTCGGCGGCCAGGGGCGCGGCATCGACGGCATCACGACCGCGCAGCCGCCCGCCGCCCAGCCGCCCGCCGCCGCAGCGCCGGGCTCGTCGACGACGGCCCTCGGCCCGGCCTCCGCGCCCGATCCGGCGACGGCGGCCGAGGCCGCGCGGGAGTTCTTCGACACCAGCCGGTACGACATGGGCTCCAACGCGGTCGCCTTCGCCGGTTCCACCACGGCGAGCGGCAGCGGGCTGCTCCTCGGGAACCCGCACTACCCGTGGCAGGGCGGGCGCCGCTTCTGGCAGTCGCAGCAGACCATCCCCGGCAAGCTGAACGTCTCGGGCGGCTCCCTCCTCGGCACCGCCGTGGTCAACATCGGTTTCAACGAGAAGGTGGCCTGGAGCCACACGGTGGCCGCCGGCACCCCCGCCTCGGCGCGGGCCTGCCGCTGCCCTGGACGGCCGGTACGGCGTACGCGCTGAACGACCCCAACGCGGCGAACCTGCGCGGCTCCGACACGGCCCTGGCGATGGGCAGGGCGCGCTCGGTCTCCGGGATCCAGGACGCCCTGGCCCGCACCCAAGGCCTGCCCTGGGTCAACACGGTGGCCGCCGACTCCGCGGGCGGCACCCTCTTCACCCAGTCCCAGGTGCTCCCGCGGATCACCGACGAGCTCGCGGCCCGCTGCTCCACCCCGCTGGGCCGGGCCACGTACCCGGCCTCGGGGCTGGCCGTGCTGGACGGCTCGCGCACGGACTGCGCGCTCGGCTCGGATCGGGACGCGGTGCAGCCGGGCGTCTTCGGCCCGGGGAAGGCGCCGACGCTGCGCGACGCCCCGTACGCCGAGAACTCCAACGACAGCGCCTGGCTGGCCCATGCCGACCGTCCGCTGACCGGATACGAGCGGGTCTGGGGCAACGTCGCCACCCCGCGTTCGCTGCGTACGCGCGGCGCGGTCGAGGACGTGTCGGCGATGGCCGCGAAGGGCCGGCTGACCGTGGCCGACCTGGAGAAGCAGCAGTTCGCCAACCGGGTCCCGGCCGGTGATCTGGCGGCGGCCGACGCGGCGAAGGCCTGCGCCGCGCTGCCCGGCGGTACGGCGACGGGCAGCGACGGGAGCGCGGTGGACGTCTCGGCCGCCTGCCCCGTCCTGGCGGGCTGGGACCGTACGGCCGACAGCGCCAGCCGCGGCGCGCTGCTCTTCGACCGGTTCTGGCGCCGTCTGACGGCTTCGACCGCGGCCAAGGACCTGTGGCTGGTGCCCTTCTCGGCGGCCGATCCCGTACGCACTCCCCGTACGCTCAACCAGGCGGCGCCCGGCTTCGGGCGGGCGCTCGCGGACGCGGTGGCCGAGCTGAGGGCAGCCGGGATCGCGCTGGACGCCCCGCTGGGCGAGCACCAGTTCGTGGTGCGGGGCGGGCAGAAGCTGCCGGTGGGCGGCGGCACGGAGGCGCTCGGCGTCTGGAACAAGATCGAGGCTCCGTGGAACGCGGCGGCCGGCGGCTATGCGGAAGTCACGCACGGCTCCAGCCACATCCAGGCGGTCGGCTGGGACCGGGGCCACTGCCCGGTGGCGCGCACCCTGCTGACGTACGGCCAGTCCTCGAACCCGGGCTCGCCGTACTCCGCCGACCAGACGCGGCTGTTCTCCCGGGAACGCTGGGTCACGGCGCGCTTCTGCGAGCGGGACATCCTCACCTCGCCGCAGCTGAAGGTGGTCTGGGCCCGCGAGCGGCGCTGACCGGGTCCTCCTCCCGGCCGTCGGCCCTCAGGGGCTGACGGCCAGGAAGAGGTACGCGGCCAGCAGCACGATGTGCACGCCGCCCTGGAGCAGCGTGGCGCGGCCGGGGGCGATGGTGAGGGCGCTGACCACGATGGTCAGGGCGAGCAGCACCATGTGGACCGGACCGAGGCCCAGCAGGAGCGGGCCGGAGAGCCAGATCGAGGCCAGGGCGATGGCGGGGATGGTCAGGCCGATGCTGGCGATGGCGGAGCCGTAGGCCAGGTTGAGGCTGGTCTGGACCCGGCCGCGGCGGGCGGCGCGGACGGCGGCCAGGGTCTCGGGCAGCAGGACGAGCAGGGCGATGATCACGCCGACGACGGCGTTGGGCAGGCCGGCCTCGGCGACGCCCTTCTCGATGGTCGGGGAGACGGCCTTGGCATCGCCGACCACCGCGATGAGCGCGACCAGCAGCAGGCCGGTGCTGATCAGGGCGGCACGGGCGGTGGGCGGGGCGGCGTGGTCCTCGTCGTCGCCGGGGCCGTCGGGCGGGCCGGCCGGCCGCTCGGTCTCCACGGGCAGGAAGTAGTCCCGGTGGCGGACGGTCTGGACGGCGACGAACAGGCCGTACAGGGCGAGCGAGGCGACGGCGGCGAAGGTCAGCTGGGCGCTGGAGAACTCCGGGCCGGGCTTGCTCGTGGTGAAGGTGGGCAGCACCAGGCTGAGGACGGCGAGGGTCGCGACGGTGGCGAGGGCCGCGCCGGAGCCCTCGGGGTTGAAGACCGCGACCCGGTTGCGCAGGGCCCGGACGAACAGGGACAGGCCGACGATGCCGTTACAGGTGATCATGACGGCGGCGAAGACCGTGTCCCGGGCGAGCGAGGCGGTCTTGTCCCCGCCGTCGGCCATCAGGGTGACGATGAGGGCGACTTCGATGACGGTGACCGCGACGGCGAGCACGAGGGAGCCGAAGGGTTCGCCGACCCGGTGGGCGACGACCTCGGCGTGGTGAACGGCCGCCAGCACCGCCCCCGCGAGGCAGAGCGCGACCAGCACCACCCCGAGCGCGGGCAGGTCGCGCCCCCAGCTGAGGACGAGCGCGACGAGCGCCACCAAGGGGACGACGAAGGTCCAGTCGGTCAGGGCGGATCTGCGGGTAGCCGTACTCATATCAGCCAACTTGCCAGAAGTGTCCCTCCGATGCGGCCCGAGCGTCGCCCTCGCCGCCCTGACGTGCCCCTTCTCACGCGCGCGCCGGGCGTGGCGGGCATGCCCTCCGCACCTTCCGCACCTTCCGCACCGGCACCGGCACCGGCACCGGCACCGGCACCGGCAGAATGGGGCATGACCTCATCGGACGCGGCCCCGCCCTGGACCGCGGGGTCAGCGGGGCCGGCGCGGTCGGCGGGCTCCGGGCGCTCACATGGCGCGGTCGTGGCCCTCCCAGTACGGGTCGCGCAGCCGCCGCTTGTAGAGCTTGCCGTTCGGGTCGCGCGGCATCGTCTCGATGAAGTCGACCGTCTTGGGGCGCTTGTAGCCGGCGAGCTGCCGTTCGCAGTGGTGGAGGATCTCCGCGGCGAGCGCGTCGCCTGCGGCGAAGCCCTCGGCCGGTTCGATGACCGCCTTGACCTCCTCGCCCCAGTCGGCGTGCGGGATGCCGAAGGCGGCGGCGTCCGCGACGGCCGGGTGGGTGAGCAGGGCGGACTCGATCTCGGCCGGGTAGATGTTGACCCCGCCGGAGATGATCATGTCGATCTTGCGGTCGCGGAGGAAGAGGTATCCCTCCTCGTCCATCAGGCCGAGGTCGCCGACGGTGAAGAAGTCGCCGATGCGGTTCTTCTTCGTTTTGCCCTCGTCCTTGTGGTAGCTGAAGCCGCCCGTGTTCATCTTGATGTAGACGGTGCCGAGTACCCCGGCGGGCAGCCGGTTGCCGTCGTCGTCGAAGATGGCGAGTTCGCTGATCGGCCAGGCCTTGCCGACGGTTCCCGGCTTCTTCAGCCAGTCCTCGGCCGTCGCGAAGGCACCGCCGCCCTCGCTCGCCGCGTAGTACTCCTCCACACAGCCGCCCCACCAGTCGATCATCGCCCGTTTGACGTGGTCGGGGCAGGGCGCGGCGCCGTGGATGGCGTGCCGCATCGAGGAGACGTCGTACGCGTCCTTGGTCTCCTGCGGGAGCGCGAGGAGCCGGTGGAACTGGGTGGGGACCATGTGCGTGTGGGTGCAGGAGTGCCCGTCGATCAGGCGCAGCATCTCCTGCGGGGTCCACTTGTCCATCAGGACCAGCGGGTGCCCGATGTGCAGGGCGGCGCCCGCGAACTGGAGGACGGCCGTGTGGTAGAGCGGCGAGCAGACCAGGTGGACGTTCCCGTCGAAGGGGCGGATGCCGAAGATGCCGAGGAAGCCGCCGAGGTACGTCTCCTCGGGGAGCTTGCCGGGCAGCGGGCGGCGGATCCCCCGCGGGCGGCCGGTGGTGCCGGAGGTGTAGTTCATGACCCAGCCGAGGGTGCGCTCCTCGGGGACCGTCCCGGGCCGGCCGGCGAGGAGGTCCCCGTACGGGCGGAAGCCCGGGACCGCTCCGACGGCGTAGCGGTGGCTCGTGGGGAGGGCGGCCTCGTCGGCCGCGGCGGTAGCGGTGTCGGCGAACCGTTCGTGGGCGATGAGCACCTTGGCCCCGGAGTCGGAGACGATCCAGGCGATCTCGGGGCCGACGAGGTGGTGGTTGACGGGGACGAGGTAGAAGCCGGCCTGGGAGGCGGCGAGGTAGGCGGTGAGGAACTCGACGCCGTTGGGGAGGACGACCGCGAAGACGTCCCCCTGCCGCAGACCGGCGGCGCGCAGGCCGTGGACGAGGCGGTTGACGTCGGCGTGCAGCCGGCCGGCGCTCCACTCCTCGCCCTCGGGGGTGACGAGGACGGTGCGCTCGGGGTCGGCGGCCACCTGGGCCCAGAAACCGTTGGGGGGCTGGTCACTCATGCTGATCACACCTCTCAGGCCCGGCCGGCGATGCGGTTGATGCGGTCGATGGCGCGCTCGAAGCCGCTCGTGAGGTCGTCGAAGACGGCCTGGACGCTGCGTTCGCTGTTCATCCGGCCGACGATCTGGCCGACGGGGGTGCCGAGCAGCGGGTGGACCTCGTACTTCTGGATCCGGGAGACGGCCTCGGCGACGAGCAGGCCCTGGAGGGGCATGGGGAGCGCGCCCGGTCCCTCCGGGTCGTCCCAGGCGTCGGTCCACTCGGTGCGCAGTTGGCGGGCGGGCTTGCCGGTGAGGGCGCGGGAGCGCACGGTGTCGCCGGAACCCGCGGCGAGCAGCTTCTCGGTGAGGGCGCGCGAGTGGAGGTCGGCCTCGGTGGTGGTGAGCCAGAGGGAGCCGAGCCAGGCGCCCTGGGCGCCGAGGGCGAGTCCGGCGGCGATCTGCTCGCCGCTGCCGATGCCGCCGGCCGCGAGGACCGGGAGCGGGGCGACGGCTTCGGCGATCTCCGGGACGAGGACCATGGTGGCGATGTCACCGGTGTGCCCGCCGGCCTCGTAACCCTGGGCGACGACGATGTCGATGCCGGCTTCCGCGTGGCGGCGGGCGTGCTTGGCGCTGCCGGCGAGGGCGGCGACGAGGACGCCGTGGTCGTGGGCACGGGCGATGACGTCGGCGGGCGGGGAACCGAGGGCGTTCGCCAGGAGTTTGATGGGGTAGTCGAAGGCGACGTCGAGCTGGTTGCGGGCGACCTGCTCCATCCAGCCGGTGATCCGCCAGCCGGAGGCCTCGCCTTCGGCGAGCTCGGGCACGTGGTGCTTGGCGAGGGTGTCGCGGACGAAGGCGCGGTGCCCGGCCGGGATCATCGCCTCGATGTCGGCTTCGCTGATGCCGTCGACGGCCTTCTTGGCGGGCATGACGACGTCGAGGCCGTAGGGCTTGCCGTCGGTGTGCGCCTGCATCCAGTCGAGGTCGCGTTTGAGGTCGTCGGGGGCGGTGTAGCGGACCGCACCGAGCACGCCGAAGCCACCCGCGCGGGTGATGGCAGCGGCGACCGCCGGGAAGGGCGTGAAGCCGAAGATGGCGTGCTCGACTCCCAGTTTCTTGCTCAGCTCCGTCTCCATGGGCGGCAGGATGCCGCAGCCCGGCATGCGAGGGAAGAGATTTTCTGATGCAGTGTCAGATTCTTTACGGGCCGGTCGGTGCGGAGGGTGCCCGGCGGGCGGGCAGATACCCACTAGCGTGCGGATCGCCTGCGGCGCGCTGGGCGGATCCGTGAGGCCCGGGTCCGCTTCGCCTGCGGCGCGCGCTCGGCAGGCGCCGGGCCCCGGCCGCGGGCATTGCGGGAGGAGGACGACGCACAGCCGAGGGCGGACAGCCGAGGGCGGACAGCGGGTTGCGGACAGCGGGTTGCGGGTGCGGGTTGCGGGTGCGGGTCGCGGGTCGCGGACGAGGAGGGGCCTGATGCCAGCGGACACGGGAGCCGAAGCGGTGGCGGAGGCCGACACGAAACGGACGGGCGGCACGAGCGGCACGGCGGGCACGACGGCCACGGAACGGACGAGCAGCGCGAGCGGCACGAGCGGCACCGGCGGCACGGCGGGCACGGCGGGCACGGAAAGGACGAGCGGCACGGGCGGCACCGAGTGCGAGCAACCGCACGCGCCCGGAGGAGGGGGCGGCACGGCAGCCACGACGGCCACGACGGCCACGACGGCCACGACGGCCACGACGGCCACGACGGCCACGACGGCCACGACGGCCACCGAACGGACGAGCGGCACGGACGGTGCGGCAGGCACGGAACGGACGAGCGGCACGGACGGCACGAGCGGCACGGCGGGCACGACGGCCACGGAACGGACGAGCAGCGCGGGCGGTACGGACGGTACGGCAGGCACGGAACGGACGAGCGGCACGGGCGGCACCGGGCGTGAGCAACCGCACGCGCCCGGAGGCGGGGGCGAGCCCGGGCGGGGGCTGACGCGGCGCCGGCTCGGGGCGCGGCTGCTCGCCCTCGGCGGGGTACTCGTCCTGCACGCCGCACTCCCCGGCCCCGCCGGCGCCTCGGGCAACCCGGCCGAGCGACGCGCCCTCCAGGGCCTGCGCCTGCGGTACGGGTCCGCACGCCAGGCCGGGCTGCTGGAGAGGCACCTGGAGGGGGTCGCGGACGAGGCCCGGCGGTTCCTCGGCCCCTCCCCCGAACACCCCTACTACGCCGGTGCGGTGGTCCTCGCGGGCCGGGGCCGCACCATCGCCCTGCACCGGGCCATGGGCGAGGCCGTGCGCTACGCGGACTACGACGGGCGGACCGACCGGGTCCGGGAGTTCCCGGCGGCCGAGCGGATCGCGATGGCGGAGGACACCGTCTTCGATCTGGCCTCGTTGACCAAGCTGTTCACCTCCATCCTGGCCGTGCAGCAGATGGAGCGGGGGCAGTTGGAGCTGGAGGCTCCGGTGCGCCGGTACCTGCCGGAGTTCACCGGGGGCGGCAAGGAGGTGATCACCGTCCGCCAACTGCTCACCCACACCTCGGGGCTGCGCTCCTGGGCGCCCTTCTACAAGGAGTCCACGCGAGAGGGTCGTCTGAGGCTGCTGTGGTCGGTGAGGCCGCAGGAGACTCCCGGGACGGTCTACCGGTACTCCGACCTGAACCTGATCACCCTCCAGCTGCTCTTGGAACAGATCACTGGTCGCACTCTGGATGTCCTGCTCCGCGACGAGATCACTGCTCCACTCGGGATGCAGCGCACTCGTTACAACCCACCGCTCTCCTGGCGCCGGGTCACCGCCGCCACCGAGGTGCAGCGCCCGCCCTGGTCCGGGCTCGACCGCGGGCTGGTGTGGGGCGAGGTCCACGACGAGAACGCGTACGCGCTCGGCGGGGTCGCGGGCCACGCCGGCGTCTTCGGCACCGCCTGGGACCTGGCCGTCCTGGCCCGTACCCTCCTCGACGGCGGGGTCTACGCGGGCAGGCGCATCCTGCGCCCCGCCTCCGTCGAGCTGCTCTTCACGGACTACAACACGGCCTTCCCCGGCGACGACCACGGTCTCGGCTTCGAGCTCTACCAGCACTGGTACATGGGCGCGATGGCCACCCCGCACTCCGCCGGCCACACCGGCTTCACCGGTACCTCCCTGGTCCTCGACCCGTCCACCGACTCCTTCCTGGTCCTGCTCGGCAACTCCGTCCACCCGGTACGCACCTGGCGCGCCGGCAGCGCGCCGCGCGTCGCCGTCGGCAACCGCTTCGCCCGCGCCGTACCGGTCCGCACCCGGCACGGCGGCGCGGCCTGGTTCTCCGGGATCCAGCCGGGTGGCTCGGGCACGCTCACCCTGCCGCCGCTCACCCCGGCCACGGCGGCCGCCCGGCTGCGCTGCGCGGTGTGGTGGGACACCGTGCCCGGCGAGGGTGCCCTGCACCTGGAGGCCTCAGCCGACGGGGAGCACTGGGAACCGCTGCCCTTCAGCACCGTCCGGTCCACCGGCGGCGCGCCCGAGCAATGGCCCCGCGGCTCGGTGAGCGGCTGGTCCGGCCGCACCTGGCACCGCCTCGACGCCCCCCTCACGGCCGCCTGGTCGGGCCGCGAGGTACGGCTGCGCTTCCGCCACTCCGCGACCGGCCGCTACGTCGGCCGCGGTATCTACGTGGACCTCGTCCGCGTCTCGGAACCGGCCCACCTCCTCTTCGCGGAAGACCGCCCCACCGACGCCCCCCGCCTGGAGGCCATCGGCTGGACCCGCTCAACGGACTAGAACAGAAGGGGGCCGGCCCCCGGCAGCCCGGCGGACCTACCGGGCGGGAGTGGGGTGGGGCGGGCG
>NZ_JOIR01000017.1 GCF_000720115.1 Streptomyces sp. NRRL F-2580 | reverse complement strand
CACCACCCCCGCCCCCGGCCTCACCGCCCCCGGCCTCACCGCTTCCGGCCACGCGCTGCCGGTGGCCCTGGCCCCGCGGAGCGCCGCGGCCGTACGGGCCCTCGTACGCGCCGTCCTCGACCTCGCCCGCCACCGCGACGGCCCCTCGCACACCGGCGTCGTCCTCACCCCGTCCGGCCCCCGCCTCCTCGGGGTCCACGCCCGCCCGGGCCCCGAGGAGTTCGCGGGGCTGCTCCGGCTCGCCCACGGCATCGACGTGCTCGGCCTCGCGCTCGCCACCGGGCTCGGCCTGCCCGAGCCCGCGCGCGTGCCCCGCCCGCGCACCGCCCACGCCGGGCTGCGGTACGTGGACTTCCCGCCCGGCCGCCTCGACGGGGTGCGCGCGGCGCTCGCGGCCGCCCGCGCCGTGCCGGGCGTGGCCCGGGTGCAGCTGGAGATCCCGCCGGGCGCCCTGGTCCGCAGCGCTCCGACGGGCGCGCGCCACCACGCGTACGTCCTCGCCACCGCCCCGACGGCGGGCTCGCTGGCCCGCACCCTCGACCGGGCCGCCGCCCTGCTCCGGCAGGGGGCGCCGGGCGGCCTGCGGGGACCTCAGCCGGAAGGCTTCGCGAAGTTTCCGTAGCCCGTCCAGTCCAGGACGACGCACTGCTCGTCGCCCACGACCCAGGCGTCGTGCCCGGGCGGGATCCGGATGTAGTCGCCGGCCGCGACCTCGGCGCTGTCGCCGTCGTCCATGACGATCTTCATGCGGCCGCTCACGACGTACCCGGTGTGGTCGCCCAGGCAGCTGTCCGTACCGGCCAGCGGCTTGATGTGCTCGGACCACTTCCAGCCCGGCTCGAAGACGGCGCGCCCGACCATGCCGCCGTCCGCCTCCACCAGGTCCAGTCGGCCCTTGCCGTCCTCGAACGGCCGGGTCTCGTCCGCCTCGTCGAAGTTCTTGGACACCAGGCCCACCATGGTCATCGCCTCCGTCGGAGAAGCGCCCGAGTCCTTCTTCCCCACTCTACGCGCGGGTCCGTCCTCCGTGCCGGGCTCGCGCCGCGGGCGCACCCGCGCGAGCCCGGCACCCGCCGTCATCTGCGCAGCGACCTGCCGAAGCCGGAGGCGAGCGGCATCCGCAGGCCCAGCGGCGGCGGCGCGGCCAGGGCGTCGGTCACCGGCCGCGAGTAGCGCCCCGAGAACATCGCACCCAGGACGAAGTCCACGGCCAGCGACACCACTTCGGCCTGGTGCTCGCGCAGTCCGTGGCCGTCCGAATGCACCTCGAAGCGGCAGGTAGAACGATTCGCCTTCTTCGCCCGCGCCGCCAGCCGGAAGGAGGTCTCGGGGTCACTGCGCGCGTCGTTGGTCCCGTGCACGATCAACACCTGCCGCCCCGACAGCTGTTTCACCGGTTCAGGGGAGTCCTGGGTCGCCGCCCCGTCTAAACAGGGGGCCATCGCCAGAACCGAGTTGACGGCCGCGTGCCCCGCCGCGCGCAGCGCGGCCGCGCCCCCCGCGCCGTAGCCGGCCAGGCACACCGGCACGTCCCCGTACCGCCGCACCACCTCGTCCGCCGCCCACCCCGCCTGCTCCTCCCGCGACGACTCCCCGCCGTGGATGACGGTGTGCGTGACCAGCCCCTCCGCCCCGCCCGCCCGGGCCAGGGCCCGCGCGAGCGGACGTACTGGACCGGGGGAGAATCTGGACGCTCCGGGAAGCAGGAGCACCACCCCGTTGACCGGGCTTTCCGTCGAACCCGAGCCGGTTCTCGCGCCGGCCGCCCGCCCCAGACGGGCCCCGCGCGCCGGCGGCGCATGCTGTGCCATGGCGGAACAGTCTCAGACGTCGAGGTGTACGCCATCCGTCCGCGCGGTCTCTGTTACATATCGACGCTCGCCGTCGGCACCCCGCTCTACGCGCGTAGGAGCTAGAGTGCGCAGATGACGAGCGAGACCCCCAACCTGCCGACCCCGGATCAGATCCGCCGCTCCCCGAAGGTGCTCCTGCACGATCACCTCGACGGTGGACTGCGCCCCGGGACCATCATCGAGCTGGCCCGCGAGGTCGGCTACGAGAACCTCCCCGAGACCGACGCCGACAAGCTCGGCATCTGGTTCCGCGAAGCGGCCGACTCCGGCTCCCTCCCGCGCTACCTGGAGACCTTCGCGCACACGTGCGCGGTCATGCAGACGAAGGCCGCCCTCTTCCGGGTCGCCGCCGAGTGCGCCGAGGACCTGGCCGAGGACGGCGTCGTGTACGCCGAGATCCGCTACGCCCCCGAGCAGCACCTGGAAGCCGGCCTGACCCTCGAAGAGGTCGTCGAGGCCGTGAACGACGGCTTCCGTGAGGGCGAGCGCCGTGCGAAGGCCAACGGCCACCGCATCCGCATCGGCGCCCTGCTGACCGCGATGCGCCACGCCGCCCGTGCGCTGGAGATCGCCGAGCTGGCGAACCGCTACCGCGACAACGGCGTCGTCGGCTTCGACATCGCCGGCGCCGAGGCCGGGTTCCCTCCCACCCGCCACCTCGACGCCTTCGAGTACCTCAAGCGCGAGAACAACCACTTCACCATCCACGCGGGCGAGGCCTTCGGCCTGCCGTCGATCTGGCAGGCCCTCCAGTGGTGCGGCGCCGACCGCCTCGGTCACGGCGTGAAGATCATCGATGACATCGAGGTCGCCGCTGACGGTTCCGTGACCCTGGGCCGCCTGGCCTCGTACGTCCGGGACAAGCGCATCCCCCTGGAGATGTGCCCGACCTCGAACCTGCA
Source organism: Streptomyces sp. NRRL F-2580 (assembly GCF_000720115.1). GTDB lineage: Bacteria > Actinomycetota > Actinomycetes > Streptomycetales > Streptomycetaceae > Streptomyces. Next base: position 220,467 of record NZ_JOIR01000017.1, on the reverse strand, counting down.
GACGGCCGCGGCCGCCTCGTACGCCGAGCACCCGATCGGCCTGCTGCGGAAGCTGCACTTCAGGCTCACGGTCAACACCGACAACCGGCTGATGAGCGGCACCAGCATGAGCCGCGAGTTCGAGCACCTGGTGGACACCTTCGGCTACACGCTGGACGACATGCAGTGGTTCACCGTCAATGCGATGAAGTCCGCGTTCATTCCTTTCGATGAACGACTGGCCATGATCAACGAGGTCATCAAGCCCGGCTACGCGGAGCTGAAGTCGGAGTGGCTGTTCCAGCAGACCGCTTCCACCAGCCGTTCTGTATCGGCCTAGGCCACGGATTGACGTACTGAAAGCGCCCGGGAGAGGCAATTCCCGGGCGCTTTCTCGTATTTAATGATGTTTGCGGGCGAGGGTTTGAAGTGACTAGTTTGCGGAGCCGCTCAATTCCCCGTCGCAAGGAATACCTTTCATGAAGCAGTCAGCTGCCAAGACCCTCGGTGTCGCCGCTCTCGGTGCCGCCTTCGCCGCCGTCGCCGCCGGTACCGCTTCCGCCGCCGTTCCCGCGGTCGGCCTCACCGACCTGGCCAGCACCGCCACCGGCGCGCTCCAGAGCGTCACCAGCCAGCAGCAGGTGAGCCCCGAGGGAGGCCAGCAGTCGAGCGACCCGGCTTCCGCGCTCGCCCCGGTGACCGGTCTGCTCGGCGGTCTGCCGACCAGCAACCTCGGCGGCTGATTCCGTACGGAATTCGCACGCGGGCACGCGTGGCGCACACCCCTTCGAGCGGGTGGGCGCCGCGTCGTGCCGTGTGCCACGATCGCCACCAACTGCCCGCCGACGTAAGCGGTATGAGGTCTTTGGTCATGCGCAACAAGGCACGAGCGACGATGGTCGCGCTGGTCCCCGCCCTGCTCGTCGCGGCGGTGGGGTGCGGCGGCGGGACCCCCGCCACGGACAAGGACCGGGACCCCAAGGGTTCCGCCGAACAGCCCTCCGGCGCGCCCGGCGCCCCGGCGGCGTCCGCCGGTTCGACGGGATCACCGGGATCCGCCAAGCCGAAGACCGGCGGCACCAAGCTGGACCGCTCCGCGCTGGAACAGGGCGACCTGCCCGGCTACCAGATCTCCGCCCAGGGCAAGAACCCCAATGCCCCGGACGGTCAGCCGCAGGCCGACCGCAAGGCCTGCCAGCCGCTGGCCGACATCATGGGGGACAAGCCGGACCCGGCCGCGCGCCAGACCCTCAACCGCGGCATCGGCTCCCAGAGGCAGGTCGGGCTCGCCGTGTCCGCCTCCGTCAGCTCCTACGCCGAGAGCGACGCCAAGACGCTGATCGCCCGGCTCAAGGCCGCCGTGGCCGCCTGCGGCAAGGGCTTCACCGCCACCGTCGAGAAGCAGACCGGCAGCTACCGCGAGGTGCGGGCCGTCGACTACCGGACGAGCGCCGACGAGAGCGTCAGCTGGACCACGACCGCGTCCGGTCAGGGCGTCTCGGCGCCGGTCCACCTGGTCGTCGCACGCGAGGGCGACACCGTCGTGCGGCTGATGGCCCTCAACGTGGCGGGGGCCGACAAGAAGGGCCAAGTCCCGCAGGAAGTGACCGACAAGCAGCTGGAAAAGGTCCGGAAGGCCGGCTGACCCGGCAGACCTCCCGACCGTCCCGACGGTCCCGGCGGCCGCCGGTCGCGGCCGCCGGTCACCAGGCGGTGGAGGCGGACTTCTCGTTCGGCAGCAGCACCCACAGCGCGATGTAGACCAGGAACTGCGGACCGGGCAGCAGGCACGAGACCGCGAATATGACGCGCATCGTGTTCGCGGAAATTCCGAAACGCCTGGCCAGTCCGGCGCACACTCCACCGATCCAGCGGCCGTCACGGGGGCGGACAAGGGCGCTCATGGGGTTCTCCTTCGTCGGGATCGCGGTATTGAAGACCGGTACGGCCTCGCGATGACTCAATACTCCCGCTGGACCGCCGACAGAACGTCGGTCCAGGGGCCGAGCCCGACCCTGGAAATCTTCGGGGTGGTCCCCTGATAAACAGTGTGTGAACGGGCGTGGGAACGCCGCAGCCGCGCCCGCAGCGCCGGTACGACGGCCACGTGCGCGAGCAGCACGCCGACGGTGCTCAGCAGCACCGAGTCCACGTCGACGACCTGGCCCGGCACGGCGGTCTGGAGCATCTCGATGCTCAGCGAGACCAGCGCGCCCGCGGCCGCGGTCCGGGCCAGCGAGGACCACGCGGACAGCGTCGACAGCGTGAGCCTTCCGTTGACCAGCGGCAGCAGCACCCCGAGCGGGGCCAGCAGGGCCAGCCCCTCGCCGATCCGCCGCGCGGCCTCCAGCGGCCCGTAGGCGAGGTCCGCCCGGATCCCCTCCAGGGGGGTCAGATTGGCGGCCGCGGCCCACGGCACGTCGAGCGGCCGCAGAGTCAGCCAGCCGACGACCAGGAGATGGGCGGCGAGCAGGACCCCGGCGAGGAGTCGGAGACGGAGATGGATCGCGGTGGCGGTGGCGGCGCTGCCGCCGGCCTCAAGACGCTGCACACCTGCGAGGACGCACCACCCGGTAGAGCCGGTTCCGCCCTGACGGGGGGTGTGGCCGGGAGCACCCGGCGCCCCTGCGGGCAGGTCAGCGGACGGCGATGAGGACGATCAGCGCCAGCGCGCCGACCACGGCGGGCGCGATGATCTCGTACGACCAGTGCACGCGCACGCCGCCCTGGGCACCGGCCCGCTCGGCGCCGCGTTCGGCCATCCGCTGCAGCTCGTCCACGATCCGGTCCGCGCCGGCCCGCATCGGCTCGGCGGGCATCCGGGGCTTCTCGCCCGGGCTGCGCTGCTCCCGGTCCCGGTGCCCCTCGTAGCGCAGCCGCTGCCGGTTCGCCTTCTTCCGCTCGCGCAGTGAGACGGGCACGGACCACAGCTGGTACTTCGACCCCTCGGCCAGCACCTCCGCCGAGTAGCCGGCGCGCACCGCGTCCACGGCCGCCCAGGGCAGCTCGATGATCCGGAAGGGGTTGCGCACGCGCATCCGGTCGTCGTTGGCGAAGACGGCCGGGCGGATCGTGAACGCCACGATCAGCGGAACGGCGCACAGCGCCACCGCCAGCGCGATCCACGGGGTGTTCCCCGAGCCGCGCAGTACGGCGTCACCGCAGAGCCACGCCGTCAGCGCGAGCAGCAGGACCCCCGAGACGACGCCCATGGTGGAGCGGTAGACCCGGTCCTTGTAGACCGGCTCATCGGTCGGCTGCTGCTGGCTGCTCATGGGGTCGATTCTGCCCCACGCCATCTCAGCCCACGAGATCGGCGTACAGGATGATGTTGTCGGGCCGGTGGCCGTCGGTGATCTCCCCGCCGCAGGTGATGACGCGCAGCTCGGGGCGGGCGGTGTCCCCGTACACCTTGGCGGTCGGGAACGCCTTCTTGTCCACCTGCTCCAGCTCGCGGACACGGAAGACGGCGGTGCTGCCGTCCGCCCGCGAGACCGTGATCTCCTCGCCGGCGCGCACGCGCGCGACGTCCTTCAGCACGGCCGGGCCGCGCGCGGTGTCGAAGTGGCCGATCAGCACGGCGGGTCCGGTCTCGCCCGGGGTGACGCCCTTCGTGTACCAGCCGATCTTGTCGCCGTCGGCCACGGAGGGCACCTCCACGCTGCCGTCGGCGGCCAGACCCAGCCCCAGCAGCGGTGAGGCGTCCACACCGGCCGCGGGGATCCGTACGCGTACGGGCTTGGAGGCGGGCAGCGGGGCGGCCGCCACCGGGGCCGCGGGAGCGGTGGTGGGCGAGATCGAGGGCGGGGCGCTGGACGCGGCGGCGCCCGGGGCGGCCGTCCCGGGCGCGGGCGCGGTGGAGGTGGCCGTGCCGCAGCCGGTCAGGGCGGCGGCGAGGAGGGCGGCGGCGAGCAGCGGGCGCGCGCGGTGGGCCATGGAGTGCTCCGGAGACGGCAGTCGGCGGGCCACCGGATCGGTGGCCCGCCGGGGGAGGGCAGGAGGGGAGGTGATGAGGGGCCGTCAGCCCTGGGCGGCGCGGCGGCGGCGCAGGACCACGCTGGCGGCCAGGGCGCCGAAGGCGGCGATCAGAGCGCCGCCGGCCACCATGGTGGCGGTGTCGCCGGTGTCCGAGACGGTCTCGACCGGGAGCTCGGCGCCGGCGGCCACCGGGCCCTTGGGGACCACAGACGTCTGGCCCGCGGTCTGCGGCTTCACCGGAGCGGGGGTGGAGGTGGGGGCGGGGGTGGCGGGCTTCGTCACCGGCTTGTCGTCGGTGAACTTGTAGCTCGGCTTGCAGCCCTTGGGGAACGCGGGGAACGCGACCCGGCCGACCGTGTCGTTGCCGCCCTGCGTCTTCCACTCGAAGACGGGCTTGGCGCCGCTCGGGTTCACGATCCGGGCGATGATGCCCGCGGACTCGGGCAGCGAGGGGTGGGTGCGGTCCAGCTGGTCGAAGGGCTTGCCGTCGCCGGCTTCCAGGAGGACCACCTTCGGGCCCAGCTCGGAGACGTACAGCTCGGCCGTCATGCCCGCGCCGATGTCCTGCCCGACCGGACCGACCCGGCAGTCCGTGCCGGCCTCGCCGGCGGGCAGCGGGTAGGACTTGGCGTTCCCGTCCGCGGCGGTGACGACGAGCACGGGGTTGGCGCTCGCGGCCTTGGTGAGTTCGAGGTCCAGGCTCTTGGCCTTGTCGTGGGGCTGGGTCCGGTCCAGCTTCGTCACGACGTGGACCAGGTAGGTGTCGCCGGGCTTCCAGTCGGGGCCGACCTCGCGGATCCAGGCCTCGGGGCCCTCCTCCTTGTTGCGCAGCACCGCGACCAGGCCCTCCCCGATGTAGACGGGCTTGCCCTCGTAGCGGCTGTTGTCCGACGCCGCGGCCGACTGCGGGGCCGTGGCGGGCGCGGCGAACGCGGCGCCGGCGGTCGGGACGAGCATCGCGCCGGCGAGGGCGACGGTGACGATCGAGGTGCGGAGGGCGGTACGCATAACGACTCCTGGAGCGTGGGTGAGGAGAGTGGCGGAGAGTCGCATGCCGCGTTGAGTCTGTTCGGTCTGGTGCACCGGGTCAGGTGTGGCGGGCTGCTGAAGAGAAAACTATGGACTCCGTGCGTGCGGACGATCTTGCTCCTGTCATGGCCGCGTAACAGCAAACGGGGCCCTCGGTTCCGAATGAATCGGAGGGCGGGGGTGACAGGTCGCTACGCGCGTAGATATGCTCATGTGGTGACCATGCCCACCACCCTCACCGCATTCGCTGACGTGACGACGTCCGACAGTGCGCTGCGCCGCTTCCTGCACGGGCTGCCCGGCGTCGACACTGTCGGCCTGGAGGCCCGCGCGGCCTCCCTCGGCACCCGTTCGATCAAGACGACGGCCAAGGCGTACGCCATCGACCTGGCCATCTCGATGATCGACCTGACGACGCTCGAAGGCGCGGACACCCCGGGCAAGGTCCGGGCGCTCTCCGCCAAGGCCGTCAACCCCGATCCGACCGACCGTACGACGCCCATGACCGCCGCGGTCTGCGTCTACCCCGACATGGTGGCCACCGCCAAGGCCGCGCTGAACGGCGCCGACGTCAAGGTCGCCTCCGTCGCCACCGCCTTCCCGGCCGGCCGCGCCGCGCTGCCCGTCAAGCTCGCGGACACCCGTGACGCCGTCGCCGCCGGCGCCGACGAGATCGACATGGTCATCGACCGTGGCGCCTTCCTCGCCGGTCGCTACCTGGAGACGTACGAGCTGATCAAGGCCATCAAGGAGGCCTGCGTCCGTCCCGACGGCACCGCGGCCCGCCTCAAGGTCATCTTCGAGACCGGCGAGCTGTCGACCTACGACAACATCCGCCGCGCCTCCTGGATCGGCATGCTCGCGGGCGCCGACTTCATCAAGACGTCGACGGGCAAGGTGGGCGTCAACGCCACCCCCGCGAACACCCTGCTCATGCTCGAAGCCGTCCGCGACTTCCGGGAGCAGACTGGAATCCAGATCGGCGTGAAGCCGGCCGGCGGCATCCGCACCACCAAGGACGCGATCAAGTTCCTGGTCCTGGTCAATGAGACCGTGGGCGAGGACTGGCTGAGCAACCACTGGTTCCGCTTCGGCGCCTCCAGCCTGCTCAACGACCTGTTGATGCAGCGCCAGAAGCTGAGCACCGGCCGTTACTCCGGTCCCGACTACGTGACGGTGGACTGATCACCATGGCATCTGCATTCGAGTACGCACCGGCTCCCGAGTCCCGCTCGGTCGTCGACATCGCCCCCTCCTACGGTCTCTTCATCGACGGCGAGTTCACCGACGCCGCCGACGGCAGGGTCTTCAAGACCGTCTCGCCGTCGTCCGAGGAGGTCCTCGCCGAGGTCGCCCAGGCCGGCGCCGCCGACGTGGACCGCGCCGTGAAGGCCGCCCGCAAGGCCTTCGAGAAGTGGTCCGCGCTGCCCGGCTCCGAGCGCGCCAAGTACCTCTTCCGCATCGCCCGGATCATCCAGGAGCGCAGCCGCGAGCTCGCCGTCCTGGAGACCCTGGACAACGGCAAGCCGATCAAGGAGACCCGCGACGCGGACCTCCCGCTCGTCGCCGCGCACTTCTTCTACTACGCGGGCTGGGCCGACAAGCTCGACCACGCGGGCTACGGGGCCAACCCGCGCCCGCTGGGCGTGGCCGGTCAGGTCATCCCCTGGAACTTCCCGCTCCTGATGCTCGCGTGGAAGATCGCCCCGGCGCTCGCCACCGGCAACACGGTCGTGCTGAAGCCGGCGGAGACGACCCCCCTCTCGGCGCTGTTCTTCGCGGACATCTGCCGCCAGGCGGGCCTGCCCAAGGGCGTCGTGAACATCCTCACCGGGTACGGCGACGCGGGCGCGGCCCTCGTCGAGCACCCCGACGTCAACAAGGTCGCCTTCACCGGCTCGACCGCCGTGGGCAAGAAGATCGCCCGCCACGTCGCCGGCACCGACAAGAAGGTCACCCTGGAGCTGGGCGGCAAGGGCGCCAACATCGTCTTCGACGACGCCCCCATCGACCAGGCCGTCGAGGGCATCGTCAACGGCATCTTCTTCAACCAGGGCCAGGTCTGCTGCGCGGGCTCCCGCCTGCTGGTCCAGGAGTCGATCCACGACGAGCTGCTGGACTCGCTCAAGCGCCGCCTGTCCACGCTGCGCCTGGGCGACCCGCTCGACAAGAACACCGACATCGGCGCGATCAACTCCGCCGAGCAGCTCGCCCGGATCACCGCGCTCGCGGAGACCGGCGAGGCCGAGGGCGCCGAGCGCTGGTCCCCGGCGTGCGAGCTGCCGTCCGCCGGCTACTGGTTCGCCCCGACGCTCTTCACGAACGTCACCCAGGCGCACACCGTCGCCCGCGACGAGATCTTCGGCCCGGTGCTGTCCGTGCTGACCTTCCGCACGCCCGACGAGGCCGTCGCGAAGGCCAACAACAGCCAGTACGGCCTCTCCGCCGGCATCTGGACGGAGAAGGGCAGCCGCATCCTAGCGGTCGCGAACAAGCTCCGCGCGGGCGTCGTCTGGGCCAACACGTTCAACAAGTTCGACCCGACCTCGCCCTTCGGCGGCTACAAGGAGTCGGGCTTCGGCCGCGAGGGCGGCCGCCACGGCCTGGAGGGCTACCTCGATGTCTGAGTCGTCGTCGGCGCGTCTGAGCGTCTTCAAGACCTACAAGCTGTACGTCGGGGGCAAGTTCCCCCGCTCCGAGAGCGGCCGGGTGTACGAGGTGAGCGACTCGAAGGGCAACTGGGTGGCCAACGCGCCGCTGTCCTCCCGCAAGGACGCCCGTGACGCGGTCGTCGCGGCCCGCAAGGCCTTCGGCGGCTGGTCGGGCGCGACCGCGTACAACCGCGGCCAGATCCTCTACCGCATCGCCGAGATGCTGGAGGGCCGCCGCGACCAGTTCGTCCGCGAGGTCGGCGAGGCCGAGGGCCTGTCCAAGTCGAAGGCCGGCGCCGTCGTGGACGCCGCCATCGACCGCTGGGTCTGGTACGCGGGCTGGACCGACAAGATCGGCCAGATCGTGGGCGGGGCCAACCCGGTCGCGGGTCCGTTCTTCAACCTCTCCACCCCGGAACCGACCGGTGTCGTGACCGTGATCGCCCCCCAGGACTCGTCCTTCCTGGGCCTGGTTTCGGTGATCGCCCCGGTCATCGCGACCGGCAACACGGCGGTCGTGATCACCTCCGAGAAGTCCCCGCTGCCGGCCCTCTCCCTGGGCGAGGTGCTCGCCACCTCCGACCTGCCCGGCGGCGTGGTCAACATCCTGTCCGGCAAGGCCGCCGAGATGGGCCCGCACCTGGCGTCCCACCAGGACGTCAACGCGATCGACCTGGCCGGAGCCGACGCGGCGCTGGCCAAGGAGCTGGAGATCGCGGCGGCCGACAACCTCAAGCGCGTCCTGCGTCCACAGCCTGTGGACGACTGGAGCGCCGACCCGGGCACGTCGCGCATGACGGCGTTCCTGGAGACCAAGACGGTCTGGCACCCGACGGGGTCGCTGGGCTCGGGCGGCTCGTCCTACTAGGACCGGCGCCCGTACGAGACCGGCCCCGGCAGCGTCCCCCGTGCTGCCGGGGCCTTCGCGTACCCGCTTCCCTACTTCTTGGGGAGCACCGGCCCGAGCAGCGAGGAGACCGCGGCGCCGGGCAGCTCGCCGACGGACGGCCCCTGGGTCAGCACGCCGGTGACCATGCCGGTGCCGACGGCGGGGAAGTCCGCGACCTGCGTGGCCACGCCGTTGTCCAGCGGATCCACGCCGGTGTGGGCGAGCGGGTTCACCTTGAGGTTCGCGACGGGCTCGGTGACCCCGGCCAGAGCCGCCGGTACGTCGAGATCACTGGCCTGGGCACCCCCCGCGGCCATCGCGAGCGCGGCGCCCGCCATCGAGACCGTCAGGCCCGCGGAACGGAGCCGGCTGCTTGCGGAGGAGGCTGCTGCGTGGCGTGCCATGGGATTCCCACCCTGTGCTCGTCTGTGGTGCGCCGTAGTCGTACGCGCACGCAGCGTAGTGGAGGTGTGATCCTCGATACCAACCGGTCACCGGAGGCATCCCCTGAGCGGGGGAATGGTTCACACTTGTGTTCCGTGAGCTCCTCCTCTCCTTCGCCTACGCGTGTCGTGCTCCTGACCGGACCCTCGGGGTCCGGCAAGTCCTCGCTGGCGGCCCGTTCGGGTCTGCCCGTGCTGCGTCTGGACGACTTCTACAAGGAGGCGGACGACCCGACCCTCCCGCTGGTCGAGGGCAGTTCGGACATCGACTGGGACTCCCCGCTGTCGTGGGACGCGGACACCGCCGTCGCGGCGATCGAGGAGCTGTGCGCGGTGGGCCGCACCGACGTCCCGGTGTACGACATCGCGACGTCCTCGCGGACCGGGGCGGAGTCGCTGGACATCGCGCGGACCCCGCTGTTCATCGCGGAGGGCATCTTCGCCGCGGACATCGCCGTCCGGTGCCGGGAACTGGGGCTGCTCGCGGACGCCATCTGCCTGCGCGGGCGGCCGTCCACCACCTTCCGTCGACGGCTGGCGCGCGACCTGCGCGAGGGCCGCAAGTCGGCTCTGTTCCTGCTGCGGCGCGGCCTGCGGCTGATGCGGGCGGAGCGGGGCATCGTGGCGCGCCACATCGCGCTGGGCGCGCACGCGTGCGGCCGCGACGAGGCCCTCGGCCGGCTCGCCGCGGCCGCCGCCGGCCGCCACCGCCACGCGCCCACTCCCGCCTAGGACGGCTGGCCTCCGTCCGGCCCGCCGTCCTCCGCGGCCAGGCGGCCGAGGAGGGCCACCGCGTCCTCGACCGGGACCGGTCCGAAGAACCGTGCGTCGACCTCCTCGACGGCCGCGATCGCGCGGGGGGCCAGGTCGGCGCCGAGGTCGGTCACGCGCAGCCGCCTGGCGCGCGTGTCGGCCGGGTCCACCTCGCGTTCGATGAGGCCCTTCTTCTCCAGGGTGCGCAGCACCTGGGACGTCATCTTCACGTCCGTGCCCGCCTGGCGGGCGACGGCCAGCTGGTTGGGCCGCTGGCCCCGGCCGTTCAGCCACCAGGTGCAGGCCAGCAGGACGAACTGCACGTGGGTCAGGTCGAGCGGGGCCAAGGCGGCGGCGATGTCCCGCTGCCAGCGCAGCGTGACGTGCCAGAGCAGGAACCCGGGGCTCTCGCCGGGCTTCAAGGCGCTCAGCCCCGCGCCGCGAGGCGTACGAGCGCGGCCATCGTGTCGGGCCAGTCCGCGGTGATGCCGGGGCCGATCCGCGGCCCGGCCTCGGCGGCGCCCTCGCCGGTGATCTCCATCCGGTACACCACCCGGGTGCGGCCCTGACCGAGCGGGACGAGCCGGTGCGTGGTGCGCAGGACGAGCGGTCCGAACCGGGCCTCGTCGGTGAAGTGCTCACCCTCGCCGAGCTCGGTGACGGTCAGTTCCACCGGATCCTCGCCGGGCGGGGTCATCGTGATCCCGGCGCCCTCGGCGAACGGGCCCCGGAGTTCGATCTTCTCGATCTCCCCGTTCCAGGCGCCCCAGTTCTCCACGTCGCTCCAGAGCCGCCAGATCGCCTCGGGTGCGGCTCCGGTCTCGATGTCGTGCTCGTACTCCCACATGACGGTCTCCTCGCGCTGGGCTTCAGAATATCTACGAACAGATTATCTGCGCGCAGACTATCTGTCCAGGAGTCGCCGCCGCACCCGCCGCGCCGGGGAGCGGCAAGGCGCCTGCCGCCCGGCCCCGCACATGCGAAAAGGCGGGATCAGGCGGACCCCCGGCCGCTTGATCCCGCCTTTCCCCCCGCGGCCCCCGTCCCACCCCCGCAGGACGGGCCCCCTGGCCCGATGGTCTGTGTGCGCCGCCTTACGCGACGAGCTCCTCGAAGGACTCCGCCTCGTCACGGCCGAAGCTCAGCGCCTCGTCCTCCCGCAGGCGGCGCAGCGAGCGCCAGATGCTCGACTTCACCGTGCCGACGCTGATCCCGAGGATCTCCGCGATCTCCGGGTCCGTACGGCCCTCGTAGTAGCGCAGCACCAGCATCGTGCGCTGCGGCTCCGGGATCCGGGTCAGGGCCTGCCACAGGACCGCGCGCAGCTCCGTACCGCGCATCGCGTCCGTGTCGGAGGCCGTCTCCGGCAGCTCCTCCGTCGGGTACTCGTTCAGCTTCCGCCGACGCCACGCGCTGATGTGCAGGTTGGTCATCGTGCGGCGCAGGTACCCGCCGACGGCCGCCTTGTCGCTGATCCGGTCCCAGGCGCGGTACGTGGAGAACAGCGCGCTCTGCAGCAGGTCCTCGGCCTCGTAGCGGTCGCCGGTGAGGTGGAAGGCCGTCGCGTACAGGGCGGCCCGCCGCTCCTGGACGTAGGCCGTGAACTCCGCCTCCGAGGTGGAGGACGGCGTGTGCTGGGCGGGAACCGCCTGGTACTGGTTTGCGTCAATGGCTACGACGTGGGCCGGCCGGGGACGGGCGACCGCCACCGTACGGACACCCGCCCGGCGGTTCACATCGTGCAGCCGCGTGACAACCGCGCTGGTGTTGGTGCTGTGCAGCGTGTTCATCTCGCGCCCCCCGTCGTGGAGTGTCTGTGCTTCGGTCCGTTGTGCGTTGGTAGAAGACTGCCCCGCCGACTTAACCGGGGTGTCCGTCGACTGTCACAGCCCTGTCACAGCGACTTCCGTACGATCGCCTCCCCGCGACGGTCGAACTCCCGACTGTCGATGGGACAGAATGAGCCCGTGCCTTTCCTGTTGCTGATCGAGGACGACGACGCCATCCGCACGGCCCTCGAGCTCTCCCTGTCTCGCCAGGGCCACCGTGTGGCCACCGCGGCGACGGGCGAGGACGGCCTGAAACTGCTGCGCGAGCAGCGGCCGGATCTGATCGTGCTGGACGTGATGCTGCCCGGGATCGACGGTTTCGAGGTGTGCCGGCGGATCCGGCGCACCGACCAGCTGCCGATCATCCTGCTCACCGCGCGCAGCGATGACATCGACGTGGTCGTGGGCCTGGAGTCCGGGGCCGACGACTACGTGGTCAAGCCCGTCCAGGGCCGGGTCCTCGACGCCCGCATCCGGGCCGTCCTGCGCCGCGGCGAGCGCGAGTCGAGCGACTCGGCGAGCTTCGGCTCCCTGGTCATCGACCGCGCGGCCATGACGGTCACCAAGAACGGCGAGGACCTCCAGCTCACCCCGACCGAGCTGCGGCTGCTCCTCGAACTGAGCCGCAGGCCCGGCCAGGCGCTGTCGCGCCAGCAGCTGCTGCGGCTGGTCTGGGAGCACGACTACCTCGGTGACTCGCGGCTCGTCGACGCCTGCGTCCAGCGGCTGCGCGCCAAGGTCGAGGACGTACCGTCCTCGCCCACCCTGATCCGTACCGTCCGGGGTGTCGGCTATCGCCTGGACTCCCCGCAGTGATCCGCGCGTTGCTCGCGGGCCGGCGCTGGACCAGCCTGCGGCTGCGGCTCCTCATCGTCTTCGCGCTGGTCGCCCTGACGGCCGCGGTCTCCGCGTCCGGGATCGCGTACTGGCTCAACCGGGAGGCCGTGCTCACCCGCGTCCAGGACGCGGCGCTGGGCGACTTCCGACAGGAGATGCAGAACCGTGCCGCCGCGCTGCCCGCCGACCCGACGCCGGAGGAGATGCAGCGCACCGCCGAGCTGATGGCGGGCAGCAGCCCCGGCTACAGCGTGCTGCTGGTGCACGAACGCAAGGACCACCGCGAGGTGTTCGGCGCGGCCGGTCCCGACTCCTTCGGGCTGCAGGACGTACCGAAGTCCCTCCGGAACGCCGTGAACGACGAGCAGAAGACGACCGCGGCGAACGACGCCGAGTACCACATGTACTGGCAGCGGACGAAGCCGAACGGCAACCCGTACCTGGTCGGCGGCACCCGGATCGTGGGCGGCGGGCCGACCGGCTACATGTACAAGTCGCTCGCCCAGGAGCGGGACGACCTGAACGCGCTCGCCTGGTCGCTGACGATCGCCACCGGTCTGGCGCTGCTCGGCTCCGCCCTGCTCGCGCAGGCCGCGGCCCGTACGGTGCTCAAGCCCGTGCAGCGGCTGGGAGACGCGGCCCGGCGGCTCGGCGAGGGCGAGCTGGACCACCGGCTGGACGTGTCCGGCACGGACGAACTCGCCGACCTGTCGCACACCTTCAACAAGACGGCCGAGGCGCTGGAGAAGAAGGTCGCCGACATGAGTGCGCGGGAGGAGTCCAGCCGGCGCTTCGTCGCGGACATGTCCCACGAACTGCGCACCCCGCTGACCGCGTTGACGGCGGTGGCGGAGGTGCTGGAGGAAGAGGTCGACGACCTCGACCCGATGATCGCGCCGGCGGTGGCGCTGGTCGTCAGCGAGACGCGGCGGCTGAACGACCTGGTGGAGAACCTGATGGAGGTCACCCGCTTCGACGCGGGTACGGCCAAGCTGGTGCTGGACGACGTCAACGTCGCCGACCAGGTCACGGCCTGCATCGACGCGCGGGCCTGGCTCGACGCGGTCGAACTCGACGCCGAACGGGACATCGTGGCCCGGCTCGACCCGCGCCGCCTCGACGTCATCCTCGCCAACCTGATCGGCAACGCCCTCAAGCACGGCGGCTCGCCGGTGCGGGTGTCGGTGACGGTGGACGGGGAGTGGCTGGTCATCGCGGTGCGGGACAACGGCCCGGGCATCCCCGAAGAGGTCCTGCCGCACGTCTTCGACCGTTTCTACAAGGCGAGCGCGTCGCGGCCGAAGTCGGACGGGAGCGGGCTGGGCCTGTCGATCGCCGTGGAGAACGCGCACATCCACGGCGGCGACATCACCGCCGCCAACGCGGCGGGGGGCGGGGCCCTGTTCACGCTGCGGCTGCCGGTGGACGTGGGGAAGGTGATCTCGGGTGACCTGGATGCGTAGGGCCCTGCCGGTGGTGCCGGCCGTGGTGGTCCCGCTCGTGGCGGTCGCCCTGCTCGCGACGTCGGGCTGTGGGATCAGGGCCACGACCGTGCCGGTGGACGTGGGGCCGGCCCCGTCACGCGTGTCGTGCGACACCCCGCCGGCGCCCGCCGGGCAGAGCGGGGTGCAGGGCTTCCGGGCCACGGTGGAACTGGTCTGCGGATCGCAGCTGGTGGGCGTGGAGCGAGTGATCCCGGTGCCCGAGAAGATGCCCGTACGGGAACCCGTGAGCCTGGTCGCGCAGGCGTTGCTGGAAGCGCTGGAGCAGCCGCCGAGCGCGGACGAGCGGGATGCCGGCTTCACGACCGGGGTCCCGGACGGACTCGCGGTGTCCGCGCCGCGCGCGGGCGATCCGGCGGGTACGGTGCGGCTGAGCCGCAAGCCGGAGGACCTGCCGCCGGTGGCGCTGTCGCAGGTCGTGTGCACGCTGGCGGGCAACGAGGCGGTGTCGGCGGGTCCGGGCCCGGTGGTTCTGGGCGGGCCGGACGCGGATCCGCCGCGGGCGTGGGAGTGCACGGAGGCGATGCGGTCGCGCCCGGAATCGGTGCCGACCCTGGGCGAGATCGTCCGCTCTTCGGCTTCCACCGGAGCCACGCCCCGCTGACCCCCGGGGCTTCGCCCCGGGTCCGGGCAGAGCCCGCAGGGACCCCCGGAAACGGCGAAGGCCCGGTCCCGCCGGACGGGGCGGGACGGGGCCGGACAGGGGCCGGAGCCCCGGCCCCGTGCCCGACGGACGGAGTCCGGCGCAGCGGCGCGAAGCCGGTGAGGCCCCCGGGGGCCGAGGCGCGCGCGAGCGGCGCCGGATGAATCAGATGCCCGCCGCGGCGGCCAGGTCCTTCTTGATCGCGTCCAGGATCTCCTGGCCGCGGGTGCGCGCCGGGGCGAGGTCGGAGGCCTCGGCGACCGGGACGACCACCTCCAGGTAGCACTTCAGCTTCGGCTCCGTGCCCGACGGGCGGACGATCACCCGGGCCTTGTAGTCGCCCTCCAGGTAGTAGCGCAGACCGTCCGTGGGCGGGAGCGTCTCCGTGCCCTGCGTCAGGTCCTCCGCCGAGACGACCCGCAGCCCCGCCAGGGACACCGGCGGCTCCGCCCGCAGCGCGGCCATCGCCGAGGCGATCACCGACAGGTCCGAGACGCGGACCGACAGCTGGTCGGTGGCGTGCAGCCCGTGGGCCATCGCCAGGTCGTCCAGCAGGTCGGTCAGGGTGCGGCCCTGCTCCTTGAGCTCCGAGGCCAGCTCCGCCACCAGCAGGGCGGCGGTGACGCCGTCCTTGTCGCGGACGCCCTCGGGGTCCACGCAGTAGCCGAGCGCCTCCTCGTAGCCGTAGCGCAGGCCCTCGACGCGGGCGATCCACTTGAAGCCCGTCAGGGTCTCCTCGTAGCCGACGCCCGCGGCCTCCGCGATCCGGCCCAGGAGGGAGGACGAGACGATGGATTCCGCGAAGACGCCCTGCGCCCCCTTGTGGACCAGGTGGGCCGCCAGCAGCGCCCCGACCTCGTCGCCGCGCAGCATCCGCCAGCCGTCCCCGGTGGGGACCGCCACCGCGCAGCGGTCCGCGTCCGGGTCGTTGGCGATCACGATGTCCGGGTTGACCTCGGCCGCCTTGGCGAAGGCCAGGTCCATCGCGCCCGGCTCCTCCGGGTTGGGGAAGGCCACCGTCGGGAAGGCCGGGTCCGGCTCGGCCTGCTCGGCCACGAGCACCGGGGCCGGGAAGCCGGCCCGGGCGAAGGCCGCCAGGACGACGTCCTTGCCGACACCGTGCATGGCCGTGTAGACGGTCCGTACGCCCCGGGCGGACCCGGGGGTCAGGACGGCGTCCGTACGGGCCAGGTAGGCCTCCAGGACCCCGTCGCCGAGCTCCTCCCAGCCGGACTCCGGGCGGGGGACCGAGGCGAGCGTGTCGATGCGGGCGATCTCCGCCGCGATCTCCGCGTCCGCCGGGGAGACGATCTGCGAGCCGTCGCCGAGATAGACCTTGTAGCCGTTGTCCCGGGGAGGGTTGTGGCTCGCGGTCACCTCGACGCCGGCGACGGCGCCCAGGTGCCTTATGGCGTACGCGAGGACGGGCGTCGGCAGCGGGCGGGGCAGGACGGCGGCGCGCAGCCCGGCGCCGGTCATGACGGCCGCGGTGTCGCGGGCGAAGTCCGCCGACTTGTAGCGGGCGTCGTAGCCGACGACGACCAGGCCGCCGTCGTGGCCCTGGGCCAACAGGTAGGCCGCGAGGCCCGCCGCGGCCCGGATGACCACGCTGCGGTTCATCCGCATCGGGCCCGCGCCGATCTCACCGCGCAGTCCGGCGGTGCCGAACTGGAGGGTGCCGGCGAAACGGTCCGCGAGCTCCGCGGTGTCGCCCGCGTCGATGAGCGCCGCGAGTTCGGCCGCCGTCTCCGGGTCCGGGTCCTCCGCCAGCCAGGCCTGGGCCCGGGTGATCAGGTCGTCCTGTTCCTGCACTACTTCCGCCTTACCTCTCGTACGTCGATCAGATGCGGGCGAGGACCTGCGTCAGCAGCGTGCCCATGCGGGCGGCCGAGTCACGGCCGGCCTGGAGGACCTCTTCGTGGTTCAGCGGCTCGCCGGACAGGCCCGCCGCCAGGTTGGTGACGAGGGAGATGCCCAGCACGTCGGCGCCGGCCTCACGGGCCGCGATGGCCTCCAGCACGGTGGACATGCCGACCAGGTCGGCGCCCATGACGCGGATCATGTTGATCTCGGCCGGGGTCTCGTAGTGCGGGCCGGGGAACTGGACGTAGACGCCCTCTTCCAGGCTCGGGTCGATCTCCTTGCACATCGCGCGCAGCTTCGGCGAGTACAGGTTCGTCAGGTCGACGAAGTTCGCGCCGACGATGGGCGAGGTGGCCGTCAGGTTGAGGTGGTCACTGATCAGCACGGGCTGGCCGGGCTTCATGCCCTCGCGCAGACCGCCGCAGCCGTTGGTGAGGACCACGGTCTTGCAGCCGGCGGCGACGGCGGTGCGCACGCCGTGGGCGACGGCGGCGACGCCGCGGCCCTCGTAGTAGTGGGTCCGGCCGAGGAAGAGCAGCGCGCGCTTGTCGCCGATCTTGTACGAGCGGATCTTGCCGCCGTGGCCCTCGACGGCGGGCGGCGGGAATCCGGGCAGCTCGGTGACGGGGAACTCGAATTCGGGGGCGCCGAGCGCCTCGGCGGCGGGGGCCCAGCCGGAGCCCATCACGAGCGCGACATCGTGGGATTCGACGCCGGTCAGCTCGCGCAGGCGGGCGGCTGCGGCGTCGGCGGCGGCGAAGGGGTCGGTAACAGATGCGTTCACGCAGAAGAGCGTAGCCGCTCCTGGCCTACGCGCGTAGATGGCACAGCTCACGGTGTTCGGATCGTTGCCTTGTCGTTTCCGCCGAATCGTCCCCGAGGGGTGGCGGGGGGCTTGCGGGCCGGGTGCGGGGGCGCCGGGCCGCGGGCGTCGGCGGGGCCGAAAGATCGGGGCTCCGCCCCGGACCCCGCGCCTCAAACGCCGGCGGGGCTGGAACAGCGGGGCCGGCCCGGACCCCGCGCCTCTGACGTCGGCGGGGCTGGAAGATCGGGGCTCCGCCCCGGGCCCCGCGCCTCGAACGCCGGCGGGGCTGGAACAGCGGGACCGGCCCGGACCCCGCGCCTCTGACGTCGGCGGGGCCGAAAGATCGGGGCTCCGCCCCGGACCCCGCGCCTCAAACGCCGGCGGGGCTGGAATAGCGGGGCCCCCGGGTTCCGCGCCTCGAACGCCGGCGGGCTGGGACAGCGGGGCCGGAAGGCGGGAGCGGGTTGGGCTCGGCGGGCTCGCAGGGGGTCAGCAGGGGCGCTTGCGGAGTTCCATCACATAGTCGTGCGGGGCGCCCGCGGACTCGGCGGCGTCGGCGAGCTCGCCGAGGTAGCGCGCCGAGGGCAGGCCGCCCTCGTAGCCGTTGAGCACGTAGCACCAGGCGGCCTCTTCGCCGTCCAGGGTGTGCACCCGGATCCGCATGCGGCGGTAGATGTCGAGCCCGACGCCCTCCCAGCGGTCCATCGAGTCCTCGTCGAGCGGCGCGATGTCGTACAGGGCGACGAAGACCTGGTGGCGCGGGGCCTCGACGATCGTGGCGAGAGCGCCCTCCCAGCCCATCTGCTCGCCGCCGAAGGTCAGCCGCCAGTCGTTGATCCAGCCCGTTCCGCGCAGCGGCGAATGGGGAGCGCGGCGCGTCATCAGCCGCGGGTCGAGGTTGCCGGCGTACGCGGCGTAGAGCGACATGAGGTCGAGGGTACGGGAGGGGTGGCCGTGACCGCGTGCCCGGATGGCGCACGGATGACGGGACCGGGCGCGAAGCACCTTGAACCGTGCGGGACAATGGGGCACGGAATGCATCCCCCGGGGAGACCCCCCGGAACACCGGCCGGGGCGGCAGCCGGCCGGGTAGACGTGAGGCGGACTTTTCGTGACCCGGATCGTGATCATCGGCGGCGGACCCGGCGGGTATGAGGCTGCGCTGGTAGGGGCCCAGCTCGGCGCGGAGGTGACCGTCGTGGACTGCGACGGCCTCGGCGGGGCCTCGGTCCTGACCGACTGCGTGCCCTCCAAGACTCTGATCGCGACCGCCGAGGTGATGACCACCTTCGATTCGTCGTACGAAGAGCTCGGCATCGTCGTCGCGGACGACACCCCGCACATCGAGCAGGCCGCGCGCGTCGTCGGCGTGGACCTCGGCAAGGTGAACCGGCGCGTCAAGCGCCTCGCGCTCGCCCAGTCGCACGACATCACCGCCTCCGTCACCCGGGCCGGCGCCCGCGTCGTGCGCGGCCGCGGCAAGCTCGGCGGCCCGCAGGGCATCGACGGCACGCGCGACGTCATCGTCACCGCCGCCGACGGTACCGAGACGATCCTGACGGCCGACGCCGTGCTGATCGCGACCGGCGGCCACCCTCGCGAGATCCCGGACGCCATGCCCGACGGCGAGCGGATCCTGAACTGGACCCAGGTCTACGACCTCGACGAGCTCCCGGAGGAGCTCATCGTGGTCGGCTCCGGTGTCACCGGCGCCGAGTTCGCCGGCGCGTACCAGGCCCTCGGCTCCCGGGTGACCCTCGTGTCCTCCCGCGACCGCGTGCTGCCCGGCGAGGACCCGGACGCCGCCGCCGTCCTGGAGGACGTCTTCCGGCGCCGCGGCATGAACGTCGTCGGCCGCTCCCGCGCCGAGTCCGCCAAGCGGGTGGGCGACCGGGTCGAGGTGACCCTCTCCGACGGCCGCGTCCTGACCGGTACGCACTGCCTGATGGCGGTCGGCGCGATCCCCAACACCAGGAACATGAACCTGGAGGAGTCCGGCGTCCGGCTCAAGGACTCCGGGCACATCTGGACCGACAAGGTGTCGCGCACCTCCGCGCCCGGCGTCTACGCGGCGGGCGACGTCACCGGGATCTTCGCGCTCGCGTCGGTCGCGGCGATGCAGGGCCGCATCGCGATGTACCACTTCCTCGGTGACGCGGTGGCCCCGCTGAACCTCAAGACGGTCTCCTCGAACGTCTTCACCGACCCCGAGATCGCCACCGTCGGATACACCCAGGCGGACGTGGACGCAGGCAAGATCGACGCCCGCGTGGTGAAGCTCCCGCTGCTGCGCAACCCGCGCGCGAAGATGCAGGGCATCCGGGACGGCTTCGTGAAGATGTTCTGCCGCCCGGGCACCGGCATCGTCGTCGGCGGTGTGGTCGTCTCCCCGCGCGCGAGCGAGCTCATCCACCCCATTTCGATCGCCGTGGACAACAACCTGACGGTCGAGCAGATCGCAAACGCGTTCACCGTGTACCCCTCGCTGTCGGGCTCGATCGCCGAGGTGGCGCGCCAGCTGCACACGCGGAAGGCCGCCGGGGAGGCCTGATCGGCCCCAACCGCCCCATACCGTAAGGGTGTTGGGGCGGTGCGCCGCCGTGTGGCCGGACGTTCACCCAGATATCGGGCCGCGTATACCACTAGTCGCCCCGACATATGGACAACTTCGGTATTTCGGCGCAAGGAGCTGAAAGCAGACGGTCGTTGGGGTTACTGTCAGTTTCGTGTTCGCTGCAGAACGTCGCCAATTGATCCTCGAAATGGTGCGGGCCAACGGAGCGGTATCGCTCCGGGAGCTCGCCCGCGTCGTCCAGACCTCCGAAGTGACCGTACGGCGGGACGTGCGGGCACTGGAGGCAGAAGGACTCCTCGACCGCCGACACGGCGGTGCGGTCTTGCCGGGCGGTTTCACGCGGGAGTCCGGCTTTCCGCAAAAGTCCCATCTCGCGGCGGCGGAGAAGACCGCCATCGCCGATGTCGCGGCCTCCCTCGTGGAAGAGGGCGAGGCCGTCGTCGTCGGCGCGGGCACCACGACCCAGGAGCTGGCCCGCCGGCTCGCTCGGGTGCCCGGGCTGACCGTCGTCACCAACTCGCTGCTCGTCGCCCAGGCCCTGGCCCACGCGAACCGGGTGGAGGTGGTGATGACCGGCGGCACCCTGCGCGGGTCCAACTACGCCCTCGTCGGCAGCGGGGCCGAACAGTCCCTCCAGGGGCTCCGGGTCTCCCGCGCGTTCCTCTCGGGCAGCGGCCTGACGGCCGAGCGCGGCCTGTCGACGTCCAACATGCTCAGCGCGAGCGTGGACCGGGCGCTGGTGCAGGCGGCGGCCGAGGTGGTCGTCCTCGCGGACCACACGAAGCTCGGCACCGACACCATGTTCCAGACCGTGCCGACGGACGTGATGACCCGCCTGGTCACGGACGAGCCCCCGCCGCACGACGACCGGGCCGCGACGGAACTCCAGGCACTCGCCGACCAGGGCGTCCAGATCACCGTGGCGGGCGCGGCTGCCTCCGGCGGCGGGGACGGGATGATGGGGCGGCGGCCGCGGCGCGACTCGCCGCTGCCGGTGCAGCGGCGTGGCGGCCCGACCGCGCAGCTGCGGGCCGCGGGCATACTGCCGGAGCCCCAGGCGGAGCGGGCCCGCGTGGCCGACATGCGCCGCCGCTAGCCCCTGCGGGCCGTCTGCCGGAGCGCCGCCCAGGATCCTCCTCCCAGGCTCCGTCCGGGAGGACCCCCCGCCTCGAACGCCGGCGGGGCTGGAATATTCAGCCCCGCCGGCGTTCGAGGCGCGGGGGCGCGGGGGCAGCGCCCCCGGACCGACGCCGCACACGGAAAACGGGGCCCCTGGGGCGGAAGCCCCGGGAACCCCGTTTGAAGGACGTCAGTCCTTGATCTCGCAGATCGTCGCGCCCGAGGTGACGGAGGCGCCGACCTCGGCCGTGAGGCCGACGATGGTGCCGGAGCGGTGCGCGTTGAGCGGCTGCTCCATCTTCATGGCTTCGAGTACGACGACCAGGTCGCCCTCGTTGACCTGCTGGCCCTCCTCGACCGCGACCTTGACGATCGTGCCCTGCATCGGGGAGGTCAGGGTGTCGCCGGAGGCGGCCGGGCCGGACTTCTTCGCCGCGCGCCGCTTCGGCTTGGCGCCGCCCGCGGCGGCCGTGCGGGCCAGGGTCATGCCCAGCGAGGACGGGAGGGAGACCTCCAGGCGCTTGCCGCCGACCTCGACGACCACCGTCTCGCGGCCCGGCTCGTCCTCGGTGTCCTCCGCGGCCGGGGCCGTGAACGCCGGGATCTCGTTGACGAACTCGGTCTCGATCCAGCGGGTGTAGACCGTGAAGGGGCTGCCGTCGGTCGGGGCGAACGCCGGGTCGACGACGACGGCGCGGTGGAACGGGATGGCCGTGGCCATGCCCTCGACCTCGAACTCGGCCAGGGCGCGGGCCGCGCGCTGCAGGGCCTGCTCGCGGGTGGCGCCGGTGACGATGAGCTTGGCCAGGAGGGAGTCCCAGGCCGGGCCGATCACGGAGCCGGACTCGACGCCCGCGTCCAGGCGGACGCCCGGGCCGGTGGGGGCGTTGAACTTGGTGACCGTGCCGGGGGCCGGGAGGAAGCCGCGGCCCGGGTCCTCGCCGTTGATGCGGAACTCGATGGAGTGACCGCGCAGGACCGGGTCGCCGTAGCCGAGCTCCTCGCCGTCGGCGATGCGGAACATCTCGCGGACCAGGTCGATGCCGGCGACCTCTTCGGTGACCGGGTGCTCGACCTGCAGGCGGGTGTTGACCTCCAGGAAGGAGATCAGGCCGTCGGCGGAGACGAGGAACTCGACGGTGCCGGCGCCGACGTAGCCGGCTTCCTTCAGGATGGCCTTGGAGGCGGCGTACAGCTCCGCGTTCTGAGCGTCGGTCAGGAACGGCGCCGGGGCCTCCTCCACCAGCTTCTGGTGGCGGCGCTGCAGGGAGCAGTCACGGGTCGAGACGACGACCACGTTGCCGTGGGAGTCGGCCAGGCACTGGGTCTCGACGTGGCGCGGCTTGTCGAGGTAGCGCTCGACGAAGCACTCGCCGCGGCCGAAGGCGGCGACGGCCTCACGGACGGCGGAGTCGTAGAGCTCCGGCACCTCTTCGAGGGTGCGGGCGACCTTCAGACCGCGACCGCCACCGCCGAAGGCGGCCTTGATGGCGATCGGCAGGCCGTGCTCCTTGGCGAACGCGACGACCTCGTCGGCCCCGGAGACCGGGTCCGGCGTACCGGCGACCAGCGGTGCGCCGGCGCGCTGGGCGATGTGACGGGCGGCCACCTTGTCGCCGAGGTCACGGATGGCCTGCGGCGGCGGACCGATCCAGGTCAGGCCGGCGTCGATCACGGCCTGGGCGAATTCGGCGTTCTCGGAGAGGAAGCCGTATCCGGGATGGATGGCGTCCGCACCGGAGTCGGCTGCGGCCTGGAGGACCTTGGAGATGTCCAGATAGCTGGCGGCCGGGGTGTCACCGCCCAACGCGAAAGCTTCGTCGGCCGCGCGGACGTGCAGAGCGTCCCGGTCCGGATCGGCGTAGACGGCTACGCTCGCGATCCCGGCGTCCCGGCAGGCCCGAGCAACGCGGACAGCGATTTCGCCACGGTTGGCGATGAGCACCTTGCGCACGATGGCTCCCTCCTTGAAACAAGCTGAGTTTAGGGACAGCCCACACGGCCTTTCGACCCTTCCCCGGTGGTGACCTTGCCCACACAGAGTGTGATGCGAGGTCCGAACCACCCGAGAACCCTTGTGGCGCCCCAGGTCAGGGGGATCCCCGACTGCACAGTAACCCCGTCATGTATCCAAGGTCTCTGTCCCCCCGGTCAGCGGCCCCGGGTGATTCTTTGTCGAGTCCCTACGAACGGCCCACATTTTCTTTGCCGGCCGGCGCGGAGTTGTCCACTTGTTCGCCGATTGGTTGCCCGATCGGCGACCCCGTCGTCCCACGGGGTGAAGCGGGACAACACCGTACCCACAGGCAGCCCGGAGGAGACGTGTTGACGGCTCGTCGAACCCGGGTGTGCGGATGTCTTGCCCGTCGCCCTACCCGTTAGTAGCCTCCAGGCGTCGAACAGGCTTGTGACGTGTGGGGGGTGGGGACGTAGTGCTGCGCAGACTCGTGGCCGGACTGGCCGCGATCGTGCTCGTCGCGGAAGCGGCCGTGCTCGTGCTCGTCCACATCGTGCTGGGCCGGACCACGGCGAACCAGTCGATGTCCATCGCCGGCAGCGATCCGGACGTCATGTCCAAGGCGACCTACGCCATGGGGGCGGGCATGGGTGCCTTCCTCGTGCTGTGCGCCGTCCTCGCCGCCGTCGCCGCGCTCGGCGACCGCTCCCCGGGCCGCTTCGGCCGCGTCGTCCTCATCACG
Source organism: Streptomyces sp. NRRL F-2580 (assembly GCF_000720115.1). Classification (GTDB taxonomy): domain Bacteria; phylum Actinomycetota; class Actinomycetes; order Streptomycetales; family Streptomycetaceae; genus Streptomyces. The sequence goes on along the minus strand of NZ_JOIR01000017.1, from coordinate 196,873 downwards.
GCCGCCGTCACCCACGGGCTGCTCGGCGTCCTCGCCGTCGTCCTCGTCGGCTGGGCCGCCTTCGCGGCGACGACGCTGATCCTGTGCCTGCTGGTGCTGACCCTGACGCTCTACGCCGCCCCGCGGGACGGCGCCGGCGACGGCGAGGGGGGCGTACAGCCGCCGCCCCCGCCCCCGGCCGCGTACGGGGAGCTCAAGCCCACAGGTCCGTGATGGACACGCCCAGTTCGCCCAGCAGGGAGCGCAGCAGCGGCAGCGACAGGCCGATCACGTTGCCGTGATCCCCGTCGATGCCGTCGATGAACGGCGCCGACAGCCCGTCCAGGGTGAACGCCCCCGCCACGTGCAGCGGCTCGCCGCTGGCCACGTACGCCGCGACCTCCGCGTCCGTCGGCTCGCCGAACCGGACCGTCGTGGACGCCGTGGCCGAGACCTGGCGGCCGTCCGCCGTGTCGATCACGCAGTGCCCGGTGCGCAGCACGCCCGCCCGTCCGCGCATCGACTTCCAGCGCGCGGTGGCCTCCTCGGCGTCGGCGGGCTTGCCGAGCGCCTCGCCGTCCAGCTCCAGCACGGAGTCGCAGCCGATCACCAGGGCGCCCGCGGCCTCGTCCAGGCCCGCCACGACCGCCGCCTTCGCCTCGGCCAGCGCCAGGGCCAGCGCGGCGGGCTCGTCGTGGTTCAGGGTGTCCTCGTCGAAACCGCTGACGATCACGTGCGGGGCGAGCCCGGCCTGGCGCAGCAGGTTCAGCCGGGCGGGGGAGGCGGAGGCGAGGACGAGCTTGCGCGGGTTCGCGGGCTGGGGCGTGGCAGTCATGCCGGTCATCGTAGGCGCGCGGGAGACGTCCCGGAACACGCCCGGTGCGTGCCCCGGACAGGCCCGGAACACGCCCGGTTTCGTGCCCCGGCCACGCCCGTTACGCGCCCGGGGCGTGCCCCGGACAGGCTCGGAGGGGGCCCGCGGGGCGGCCCTAGAAGTGGCCCGTGCCCACGCCCAGGACGTAGACCACGACGAGCATGGCGAGGGCGAGCACCACGCTCAGCCGCCGGATCATCGCCTGCGCGTCGCGCATTTCCTTGGGCGGCTCGTTCTTCGGGTCGGACCAGAGCATGCTCCGATCCTGGCCCCGGGAACCGGTGCGGCGCCTGAGTACGGGTACTCAGGCGCCGTCCCGCGTTCACGTCATCTTCGGCTAGCCGGGCCAGTACGTACGGCCCCACGCGCGCGGGCCCGGACGCGGCAGCCGGCGCCGTGCCACCCGCGACGGCGTCGACCACTCGTCCGCGACCGGCGGGGCGCCCGACGGTGCCGAAGCGAGCACCGCCGCGCGCGCTTGGACCACCGCCAGTGCGGCGGCCAGCTCCTCCGGGGTCGGATTGCCCTTGACGACCTTGATCACCACAGAGACCTCCTGGAGGGACTAGAGGGGGATGTTGCCGTGCTTCTTCGGCGGCAGGGACTCCCGCTTGGTGCGCAGCTGCCGAAGCCCCTTGACCACGTGCGCCCGGGTCTCGGACGGCATGGTCACCGCGTCGATGTAACCGCGCTCGGCGGCCGTGTACGGGTTGAGCAGCGCGTCCTCGTACTCGGCGATGAGCCGTGCCCGGGTCTCCTCCACATTGTCCGCCTCCGCGATGGTCCGGCGGTGCAGGATGTTCACCGCGCCCTGCGCGCCCATGACGGCGATCTGCGCGGTCGGCCAGGCCAGGTTCAGGTCCGCGCCGAGGTGCTTGGAGCCCATGACGTCGTACGCGCCGCCGAAGGCCTTGCGGGTGATGACCGTGATCAGGGGGACGGTCGCCTCGGCGTACGCGTAGATCAGCTTCGCGCCGCGCCGGATGATTCCGTTGTACTCCTGGTCCGTGCCCGGCAGGAAGCCCGGCACGTCCACGAAGGTCAGCACCGGGACGTTGAAGGCGTCGCAGGTCCGGACGAACCGTGCCGCCTTCTCGGAGGCGTTGATGTCCAGGCAGCCGGCGAACTGCATCGGCTGGTTGGCGACGATGCCCACCGGGTGGCCCTCGACCCGGCCGAAACCCGTCAGGATGTTCGGCGCGAAGAGCGCCTGCGTCTCCAGGAACTCGCCGTCGTCCAGCACGTGCTCGATCACGGTGTGCATGTCGTACGGCTGGTTCGCGCTGTCCGGGATCAGCACGTCGAGCTCGCGGTCGAGGTCGGAGACCTCGGTGTCCGCCTCCTCCGGGAAGGCCGGCGGCTCGGAGAGGTTGTTCGACGGCAGGTACGCGAGGAGCGACTTCACGTACTCGATGGCGTCCTTCTCGTCGCCCGCCATGTGGTGGGCCACGCCGGACGTGCTGTTGTGGGTGCGCGCCCCGCCCAGCTCCTCGAAGCCGACGTCCTCGCCGGTGACCGTCTTGATGACGTCCGGGCCGGTGATGAACATGTGCGAGGTCTGGTCGACCATGACCGTGAAGTCGGTGATGGCCGGGGAGTACACGGCGCCGCCGGCGCAGGGCCCGACGATCAGGCTGATCTGCGGGATGACGCCGGACGCGTGGACGTTGCGGCGGAAGATCTCCCCGTACATGCCCAGCGCGCTGACGCCCTCCTGGATGCGGGCGCCGCCGGAGTCGTTGATGCCGACGAGGGGGCAGCCCGTCTTCAGCGCGAAGTCCATGACCTTCATGATCTTCTGGCCGTAGACCTCGCCGAGGGCACCGCCGAAGACGGTGAAGTCCTGCGAGAACACGGCTACCGGACGGCCGTCCACCGTGCCGTAGCCGGTGACGACCCCGTCGCCGTAGGGGCGGGTCTTCTCCAGCCCGAAGTTGGTGGAGCGGTGCCGGGCGAACTCGTCCAGCTCGACGAAGGAACCCTCGTCCAGCAGCAGGGCAACCCGCTCACGCGCCGTCAGCTTGCCCTTGGCGTGTTGCTTCTCCACGGCACGGGCGGATCCGGCGTGGGTGGCTTCGTCGATGCGGCGCTGCAGATCCGCGATCTTGCCCGCGGTGGTGTGCATGTCGATCGGCTCTGACGGATGTGACATCGGGGTCGCGGCTCCCTGCATGGTGTCAACTGCCTGGTCAATTGATTGACTACTGCTGGCTACTGGTGCGTAGCGTATCGGCGGGCATGGCGCTCGGCAGTGCGGCGTTTGACACACCTACTGTGGGTTGCATGACGCCATCAGATGCATCAGCAGGAGCTTCCGCCGGTCGTTGGTCGAACCTGGAGCGGCCGCCGCTGAACGCCGAGGGGTTGCGGCGGGCCCTCGTGACCGGGGGAGGGCTGTGGACCTCCCTGGAGGTGGTCGCCACCACCGGTTCCACCAACACCGACCTCGCCGCCCGGGCGCCGGAGCTGCCCGAGGGGGCCGTGCTCGTCGCCGAGGAGCAGAGCGCCGGGCGGGGGCGGCTGGACCGGAGCTGGGTCGCGCCGGCCCGGTCCGGGCTGTTCTTCTCCGTGCTGTTCAAGCCGGGAGACGCGGTGCCGCAGGAGCGGTGGGGGTGGCTGACCCTGCTGGCCGGGGTGGCCACCGCGACCGGGCTGTCCCGCGCGGCGGGTGTGGACACCGCCCTCAAATGGCCCAACGACCTCCTGGTCACCGTGGAGGGCGAGGAGCGCAAGACCGGCGGGATCCTCGCCGAGCGCGTCGCCGGGGGGGTGGTCGTCGGGATCGGGCTCAACGTGAGCCTCACCGAGGACGAGCTGCCCGTACCGGCCGCGGGCTCGCTGGCGCTGGCCAAGGCCGCCGTGACCGACCGGGACCCGCTGCTGAGGGCCGTACTGCGGTCCCTGGAGGAGTGGTACGTGAACTGGCGCGCGGCGGGCGGCGACCCCGCCGCCAGCGGCCTCCAGGAGACCTACGCGGCGGGCTGCGCCACCCTCGGCCGCCACGTCCGCGCGGAGCTCCCGGGCGGGCGCACCCTCACCGGAACGGCCGAAGCGGTGGACACCGATGGCCGGCTGGTGATCCGTACGGCCGAGGGACAGCACGAGGCGGTGGGGGCGGGGGACGTCGTCCACCTGCGCTCCGTGCACTGACGGGGCACGGTGGGAAGGGGGCCGGACGCGCGGAGAAATGTGTGGAAGCAGCATTTCGGGCGGGTTCGGCCTCATGCCCGGCCCGGGCGCCCCGGAGGCGGACCGGGTCGCAAAAAGGGGAGGGGGAGTGAGCTACGGCACACCTGCCGTATGGTTTAGGCGATCCCGGTGCTCGTGGTGATCAACCGGTTCGCAGGGCAGTGCGCACGGAATGGACAGGAGGCGGCCCTTGACCGTCGACGACTCTGCGTCCAGCGCGTCCCACGGCGCCGGCGGCTCCTCGTCCGGCCCTGTCACCCCGATCGGCCGTGACCGGCACACCCCGCACCACGAGGTCGACCACACGGCCCAGCCGACGGCGGATCCCCTCGCCATCCGGCTGGAGCAGCTGATCCTCGGGGCCGAGCGCCGGTACACGCCGTTCCAGGCCGCCCGGAGCGCCGGTGTGTCCATGGAGCTCGCCTCCCGTTTCTGGCGGGCCATGGGCTTCGCCGACATCGGGCAGGCCAAGGCGCTGACCGAGGCCGACGTACTGGCCCTGCGCCGGCTCGCCGGTCTGGTGGAGGCCGGGCTGCTGTCCGAGCCGATGGCGGTGCAGGTGGCCAGGTCCACCGGGCAGACCACGGCGCGGCTGGCCGAGTGGCAGATCGACTCGTTCCTGGAAGGGCTGACGGAGCCGCCGGAGCCGGGGATGACCCGTACGGAGGTCACGTACCCCCTGGTGGAGCTGCTCCTGCCCGAGCTGGAGGAATTCCTCGTCTACGTGTGGCGGCGGCAGCTGGCGGCCGCCACGGGGCGCGTGGTGCAGGTCGCGGACGACGACGAGATGGTCGACCGGCGGCTCGCGGTGGGCTTCGCCGACCTGGTGGGCTTCACCCGCCTCACGCGGCGGCTGGAGGAGGAGGAGCTCGGCGAGCTGGTCGAGTCCTTCGAGACGACCGCGGCGGACCTGGTGGCCGCGCACGGCGGCCGGCTGATCAAGACGCTCGGCGACGAGGTGCTGTACTGCGCCGACGACGCGGCGACGGCGGCGGAGATCGCGCTGCGGCTGATCGAGACGATGGAGCTCGACGCGCAGATGCCCGAGCTGCGGGTCGGGATCGCCTTCGGCACGGTGACGACCCGCATGGGCGACGTCTTCGGGACCACCGTGAACCTGGCGAGCCGGCTGACGTCCATAGCCCCCAAGGACGCGGTGCTGGTGGACGGCGCTATGGCCGAGGAGCTCTCCCGGACCGGGGCCGCCCCGGTGTCGGAGAAGGAGGCCGAGGCCTCGCTCGACGAGGTGTCCTACCGGTTCGCCCTCCAGCCGATGTGGCAGCGCCCGGTGCGCGGCCTCGGCGTGGTGGAGCCCTGGTCGCTGACCCGCAGGAAGCCCAAGAACCCCGCCTGACGCGCCTGCGGGGCCCGTACGGACGGATGGGCCCCGGGCCTCCCGCCGGCGGGCCGGGGCGCAGCCGTGCCCCGGAACCGCGCAGCCTTGACCCGGTGGCCTCCCCGCGCACTAGAGTGCGGCGATAACGCTCGTTAACCGGGAGGGTCGCAGGCATGTCTGAGCAGCGCTTCGGAGAGTTCGTCGCGGTACGTCGGGAGGGCGACGGGCACGTCGCGGAGCTGGCGATGGACCGCCCCAAGGCGATGAACGCGGTGTCGACGGAGATGGCCCGCTCGATCGGCGCCGCCTGCGCGGCGCTCGCGGCGGACCCGTCGGTGCGGGTGGTGGTGCTGTCCTCCACCGCGGAGCGGGCCTTCTGCGTCGGGGCGGACCTCAAGGAGCGGAACTCGCTGTCGGACGCCGAGCTGGTGCGGCAGCGGCCGACCACGCGGGGGGCGTACGGGGGCGTGCTGGAGCTTCCGGTGCCGACGGTCGCGGCCGTGCACGGTTTCGCGCTGGGCGGCGGCTTCGAGCTGGCCCTGGCCTGCGACGTGATCGTGGCCGACGAGACCGCGGTGGTCGGGCTGCCCGAGGTGTCGGTGGGCGTGATCCCGGGCGGCGGCGGTACGCAGCTGCTGCCGCGCCGGGTGGGTGCGGCGCGGGCGGCCGAGCTGATCTTCACGGCGCGCCGGGTGGAGGCGGCCGAGGCGCTGTCCCTGGGGCTGGTGGACTCGCTGGTCCCGGCGGGGCGGGACAGGGCCGAGGCGCTGGCCCTGGCGTCCCGGATGGCGGCGAACTCCCCGGTGGGTCTGCGGGCGGCCAAGCGGGCGCTGCGGCTGGGGCACGGGATGGACCTGGCGGCCGGTCTGGAGATCGAGGACGCGGCCTGGCGGACGGTGGCCTTCTCCGGGGACCGGGCGGAGGGCGTGGCGGCGTTCAACGAGAAGCGCAAGCCGAACTGGCCGGGGGAGTAGCCGGCCCGCCGCCCCTCCCCGCCGGGATGCCCGGCGCCCGCCCGGCGGGTCCCGGGCGGTGTCTCCCGAGCGGCGTCACGCGTACCAAATCGGGCAAAACTCCCTAACCTGGGGTGATGGGAGTCGACGGGCGGCTGCGGGCCGTGGTGAGCCTCGCGCAGGCGATGGCCGCGGCCTGCGCGCCGCGGGACAGTGTGCGGGCGGCGGCGCGGGGGGCGCGCACGGCGCTGGACGGCTCGTTCGCCGCGATCTCCGCGTGGGAGCGGGAGCGGGGGCGGCTGCGCGTACTCGTGAACGAGGGAGAGCGGCGGGCCGGGGAGGAGGAGTTCCCCGAGGACGAGTCCTACCCCGTGCACGACTTCCCCGAGATCACCGAGTTCCTCCACGAACGGTGGGTCGGCGGCGGCGGCCCGCACGCCTGGGTCGAGAGCGCCGTCGGCGACCGGCCGGGGCGGCGCGGGGAGGCCTTGCGCCACCGCGGCCGCGGTACCTGCGTGGTCGCGCCGGTCGTGCTCAGCGGCCGGGCCTGGGGCGAGCTGTACGTGGCCCGGGACGAGGGGCTGCCCGACTTCGACGAGGACGACGCCGAGTTCGCCACCGTGCTCGCCGCCGTGATCGCGGCCGGCCTGGCGCAGAACGAGCGGCTGGAGGAGGCCCGGCGGCTCGCCTTCACCGATCCGCTGACCGGGCTCGCGAACCGGCGGGCGGTCGACATGCGGCTGGACGGGGCCCTGGAGGAGCACCGGCGCACCGGGGTGGTGGTCAGCCTCGTCGTGTGCGACCTGAACGGGCTGAAGAAGGTCAACGACACCCTGGGCCATGCCATGGGGGACCGGCTGCTGGAGCGGTTCGGGTCGGTGCTCAGCCTGTGCGGGGCCATGCTGCCCGGCGCGCTGGTGGCGCGCCTGGGCGGTGACGAGTTCTGCCTGGTCGGGGTCGGCCCGAGCGCCGACGAGGTGGTCCGGGTCACCGAGGAGGTGTGCGCCCGGGCGGCCGAACTGGAGCTGGGCGAGGGCGTGGCCTGCGGGGTGGCCTCCACCGGGGACCCGATCGGGCCGGTGAAGTCCTCCCGGCGGCTGTTCCGGCTGGCCGACGCCGCCCAGTACAAGGCGAAGGCCGCGCGCTCGGCCGGGCCGGTGGTGGCGGGGCGGGACACCGCGGTGGTCCGGCTTGCGGACGCCGCCGCCCAAGAGGCCCCGGGGGAGCGGCGCCGCTTCCGCGGGCGGCAGTGAACGTAAGGGTTACTCGTCGGTCGCGATCGTGACAATTTCCCCTAGTGACATGTAGCGATTCAATCCGTAGGGTGCTGAATATGGATATGCACACTGTTGTGGTCGGGACCTCCGGGACCACTGCCGAGGACGTCATCGCCGTCGCCCGCGGCAACGCACGGGTCGAGCTGTCCGGCGAGGCGCTCGACGCACTCGCCCGCGCCCGCGAGATCGTCGACGCCCTCGCCGCCAAGCCCGAGCCCGTCTACGGGGTGTCCACCGGATTCGGTGCCCTCGCCTCCCGGCACATCAGTCCCGAGCTGCGCGCCCAGCTCCAGCGCAACATCGTCCGCTCGCACGCCGCCGGCATGGGCCCGCGCGTCGAGCGCGAGGTGGTCCGCGCGCTGATGTTCCTCCGGCTGAAGACCGTCGCCTCCGGGCACACCGGCGTACGGCCCTCCGTCGCCCAGACCATGGCCGACGTGCTCAACGCCGGGATCACCCCCGTCGTCCACGAGTACGGGTCCCTCGGCTGCTCCGGCGACCTCGCGCCGCTGTCCCACTGCGCGCTCGCGCTGATGGGCGAGGGCGACGCCGAGGGCCCGGACGGAACGGTCCGCCCCGCCGGCGAACTGCTCGCCGAAGCCGGGATCACCCCCGTCGAGCTCCGCGAGAAGGAGGGCCTCGCCCTCCTCAACGGCACCGACGGCATGCTCGGCATGCTCGTCATGGCCCTCGCCGACCTCGGCAAGCTCTACACCTGCGCCGACATCACCGCCGCCCTCACCCTGGAAGCGCTCCTCGGCACCGAGAAGGTCCTCCAGCCCGAGCTGCACGCCATCCGCCCGCACCCCGGCCAGAGCGCCTCCGCCGCCAACATGGCCGCCGTACTGAAGGGCTCCGGGCTCGTCCGCCACTACCAGGAGGAGACCGCCCCGCGCGTGCAGGACGCGTACTCGGTGCGCTGCGCCCCGCAGGTCGCCGGCGCGGGCCGCGACACCATGGCGCACGCCGCCCTGGTGGCCTCCCGCGAGCTGGCCGCCGCCGTCGACAACCCGGTGGTGCTGCCCGACGGGCGCGTGGAGTCCAACGGCAACTTCCACGGGGCCCCGGTCGCCTACGTCCTGGACTTCCTGGCCATCGCGGCCGCCGACCTCGGCTCCATCGCCGAGCGCCGCACCGACCGGCTGCTCGACAAGAACCGCTCGCACGGCCTGCCGCCGTTCCTCGCGGACGACGCCGGTGTGGACTCCGGTCTGATGATCGCCCAGTACACGCAGGCCGCCCTGGTCAGCGAGATGAAGCGGCTCGCGGTGCCGGCCTCCGCCGACTCGATCCCCTCCTCCGCCATGCAGGAGGACCACGTCTCGATGGGCTGGTCGGCCGCGCGCAAGCTCCGTACCGCCGTCGACAACCTGACGCGGATCATCGCCATCGAGCTGTACGCGGCCACCCGCGCCATCGAGCTGCGCCACGGGCTCACCGCGGCGCCGGCCAGCCGGGCCGCGATCGAGGCCGCCCGCGCGGCGGGTGTGCAGGGTCCCGGGCCGGATCGTTTCCTCGCCCCTGACCTGGCGGCCGCCGACGCGTTCGTCCGCTCGGGCGGCCTCGTCGCCGCGGTGGAGCCGGTGACGGGCCCGCTCGCCTGACGACCGGCTCTGGTGTGCGGCGAAGGGCCGCTCCGGGATCTCTCCCGGGGCGGCCCTTCCCGTCTGTCAGGAGCGCGATCCGCTCACAGGGAGCGCGAGGCGCAGTGGGAGCGGCGTACGGAGAAGGCCACGAAACCGGCCCCGACGCCGAGGCAGAGCGTGCCGCCCAGCAGGTAGGGGGTGGTGTCGACGGAGCCGGTGTCGGCGAGCAGGACGGGCGGGGCCTGCGGGCCCGCGGCGTCGGCGTGCTCCGTGCCGGTTCCGCTCTCCGCGGTGTTCGCGCCCGCGGGCACACCGGGCGGGCTCTCCGCGGCCCCTGGTGAGGTGGCGCCCGCGGAGGGCACGAACCACAGGGCGGCGAGGAGGGTGGTCGCTCCGAGAGCGGTGAGCAGCGGTCGGCGTGCGGACACGGTGCGATCCCCCTTGTGGCAGCAGCGAATTGGCCGTGTGCGGTGATGCTACGGAAAGGGGCGGGTCGTGGGAAAGTCAGGGCTCCCGCGGGCTTACTCTCCGTCGTATGAACCCTTCTGAGACATCACGTTACGTCCGCCTTCGAGTCGATTTGGTCCTTGAGGTGCCGGATACTCAGGCACTCACCGGAGCCGCGCTCGCGCACATCAAGGCCGACGAGTTCATGCCGGACGAGGAGCGCGGCCACGCCGAGTCCGCCGTCCGCGAGGACGAATCGGAGGCCCTCGCCTACCTGGTGGACCCCACCGACCTGGTCGTGGGCATCCCCGGCGTGGAGCTCGCGCAGGCCTCCTGGAGCAGCGAGCCCGTGGAATACGACCCCGAGTCGATGGAGTGGGACCTCGACGAGGAAGATGGGGACTTCGACGAGGAACCCGACAACGCCTGACCGTGTGGTGGCCCACATCCCAACGGAATGTGGAACCGGCCGGCGCCGTTAACGCGTTGTCAGGACGAGGCAGGGGGTGACCCCCCTGCCCGGCCCACCCCGGGACGGCAGCCCCGGGGTATCCGGCAACGATGGAGTGACGTGTGAGGACGGACAGCAAGCGACGGAGAAGGTCCCTGGCGGCCATATCCGTCGTGCTCGGCGGTGTACTGATGCTCTCGGCGTGCAACGACGGGGGCGACGACAAGCCGAAGGGCAACGGCGAGGCCAGCAAGTCCCAGGCGGAGGCCGACGCGGCAGCGGCCAAGGACGCGTCGAAGGCGAAGATAACCATCACGCCGAAGGACGGCGCCACCGACGTCGGCCTCAACGACGCCGCCAACGTCGCCGTCAGTGACGGCACACTCACCCTGGTCGAGCTGAAGACCAGCGAGGGCACGGCCGTGGCCGGCAAGATCGCCGCCGACGGCAAGAGCTGGAAGCCCGACGCGGCCCTGAAGCGCTCCACGAAGTACGCCCTGGCCGCGACGGCGAAGGACGCGGACGGCCGCGAGGCCCACGAGAACGCCTCCTTCACCACCGTCTCCCCCGAGAACAGCTTCGTGGCCTCCTTCGTCCCGGAGGAAGGCCAGACCGTCGGCGTGGGCATGCCGGTCTCGATCACCTTCAACAAGGCGATCAAGGACAAGAAGGCCGTCCAGGCGGGGATCTCGGTCTCCTCCAGCAGCGGCCAGGAGATCGTCGGCCACTGGTTCAGCCCGCAGCGCCTCGACTTCCGCCCCGAGCAGTACTGGCAGGCGAACTCCACCGTCACGCTGAAGCTGGCACTGGAGGGCGTCCAGGGCGCTCCCGGCGTCCAGGGCGTCCAGAACAAGACCGTCACCTTCAAGATCGGCCGCAGCCAGGTCTCCACGGTCGACACGAAGACGAAGAAGATGACGGTCACCCGGGACGGCGCGGTCCTCAAGACCATCCCGATCTCGGCGGGCTCCCCGGAGAACCCGACGTACAACGGCCAGATGGTGATCTCCGAGAAGTTCAAGGAGACCCGGATGGACGGCTCGACCGTCGGCTTCAAGAACGAAGAGGGCAAGGGCGAGTACGACATCAAGGACGTCCCGCACGCCATGCGGCTGTCCACGTCCGGCACCTTCATCCACGGCAACTACTGGGGGGCCGACTCGGTCTTCGGCAGCGCCAACACCAGCCACGGCTGTGTCGGCCTGAACGACGCCAAGGGTGCGGATGACCCGAACCAGCCCGCGGCCTGGTTCTTCGACAACTCGCTCATCGGCGACGTGGTCACCGTGGTCAACTCCCCGGACAAGACCATCAAGCCGGACAACGGCCTCAACGGCTGGAACATGAGCTGGGCGGACTGGAAGGCCGGCTCGGCCGCCTGACGCCGCGCAAGCGGACGCAGCCGACCCGGCGGACGGACGGCGGGGAACCCTCGGGGTTCCCCGCCGTCCGTCTTTTCACGGAGGCCGAAATCCGCTCAACGTCGCGTCCTGAGCCCGTCTAGGGTCTGATCATGATGATCCGCTCCCTTGAGCTGCCCCCGACCGACGCCGAGGTGGACGCCTGGCTGGCGGTCCTGACCGCCGCAGGGGCCGCCGACCAGCCGCGGCTGCCCGCGCCCACCCGCGGGGAGGTCGCCGGGCGGCTGTGCGTGCCGCCGGCGCGCGGCCGGCCCGTGCTCTGGGCGGCGGGTGAGGGCGCGGGCGCGGCGGCCCTGCTCCTGTTCACGGACGAGGGCAACACGCACACCGCGTTCCTCGACGTGCTGACCGTACGGCCGCAGGAGCGGCGGCGCGGCGTGGGCACCGCCCTGTGGGAGCGGGTCCGCGAGGAGCTGCTCGCGCAGGGCCGGACCTCGGTCGCCGCCCTGGTGGACCTGGGCGGTCCGGGGCAGGCGTTCGCCGAGTCCCTCGGCTTCGAGAACGTCCTGCCGATGGCCTGGTACGAACAGGAGCTCCCCGCCGACGGGCCCGTGCCCGTCCCCGCCACGCCCGGCTACGAGCTGCACACCTGGCACGGCCTGGCCCCCGATGCCTGGGCGCCGGCCCTCGCCACGGCCCACGGCGCGATGGAGGACGCCCCGAGCGGGGACATGGACGAGCGGATCCAGGTCTGGACGGCGCGGCGGCTGCACGCCCTGCAACAGCTGATCATCGACCGGGGCGGCGAGCTGACCACGGTCGCGGCGGTGACCGCGGCCGGCGAGGTGGCCGCGTACACGGAACTCGTCCTCCCGGACCCCGCCGGCGCGCGCGCCCTCCAGCACGACACGGTCGTCACCCCCGGCCACCGCGGCCACGGCCTCGGCCGCGCCGTGAAGCTCCGGATGGCCGCCGACGCCGCCGCCCGCCATCCGGCCCTGCGCCACATCGCCACGACCGTGGCCGACGCCAACACCCCCATGCGCACGGTGAACGAGTCCCTCGGCTACCGCCGCGAACGCGACGCGGGCATCTTCCAACTCAAGCTGTAGCCGGCCCGATCCGTGACCGCGCATGCCGGACCGGCGCGTCCCCCGGTGGGGGCGCGCCGGGTGGGGTCATTCGGCCGCGGCCACGCCGATCGGGCAGGAGACGCCCGTGCCGCCGATGCCGCAGTAGCCGCCCGGGTTCTTGTCCAGGTACTGCTGGTGGTGGGCCTCCGCGGGCCAGAAGGGACGGTCCGCCGCCGGGAGGACGGCCGTGGTGATCTCGCCGTAGCCCGACGAGGCCAGGACCTGCTGGTAGGCCGTGCGGGAGGCCTCCGCCGTCGCCTGCTGGGCGGGGGAGTGGGTGTAGACCGCCGAGCGGTACTGGGTGCCGACGTCGTTGCCCTGGCGGAAGCCCTGGGTCGGGTCGTGGGACTCCCAGAACAGCTTGAGGAGGGCCGCGTACGAGACCTGGGACGGGTCGAAGACCACGCGGACGACCTCGGTGTGGCCGGTCAGCCCCGAGCAGACCTCCTCGTAGGTCGGATTCTCGGTGAAGCCGCCCTGGTAGCCGGCCAGCGTGGTCCACACCCCGGGGGTCTGCCAGAACTTGCGCTCCGCGCCCCAGAAGCAGCCCAGGCCGAAGTCGGCCACTTCGAGGTGCGCGGGGTACGGACCGGACAGCGGATTGCCGAGCACGGTGTGCTTCTCGGGCAGGACGAAGAGCGGCTCCGCGCGGCCCGTCAGGGCCTCCTCGCGGGTGGGCAGCTCGGGCGTACGGCGGTACGAGAACATGGATTCCCTCCTTGTGGCAGTGACAACGGAAAGGGGCGGGCCGGGATTCCCCGGCCCGCCCCTTTCCCGCGTGTCAGAGCCCCGGCGTGGCCACGCCCACGGCCCAGTCGCGGGCGTACAGGTACCGCCGCTTCGGCTCTCCCGCGTACGACCACGGCAGGGCGCCGATGAACCCGTCGATGTGGCGGAACTGCTCGACCGCCTGCTCGTCGCGGTCCTGCCAGAACAGCAGGTACGCCAGCATGTGCCGGATGCGCGCCGTCCCGGGATGGTCGTCGCCCGCAGCCGCCAGGTCCAGGAGCGCCGCGTCCACCGCGGCGACGATCTCCGGCTCCTTGAAGAACGTCTCGGCCGCCAGGTCCTCCTCGTGCGTCTCCTGCTCGAAGTACGCGATCAGCGGCAGCAGGGTCAGCAGGTCACCGGGCTCGCCGGCGGCCGCCGACTCCCGCGCGAAGGCCAGCGCCAGCTCGTGCGAGCCGCGCCACTTCGCGCACCAGTACTGCAGGCCGCTGACGTGCGACCACAGCACCTTCGGGTCGCGCCGGACGACCTGGTCCCACAGTTCCCGGTACCGCTCGTGCGAGTAGCCCAGGCCCTGCCCGATGGGCTGTTCCACGATGTACGGGGTCGGGTCCGCGGGGTCGGCGAGGCGCTGGGCCTCGTGGGCGGCCTCCTGCGCCTTGACCAGCAGGTCGCGGAAGAGCCGGAACTGCTCCTGCGTGGTGCGGCTGCCGGCCTGGCCGCCGCGGACGTTCCACGCCACCATGATCGCGGTGTCCGCGTTGACCAGGGCCGCCGTCGGGTCGGCGGGACGCGCCGCGCGCCAGGCCAGCAGCCAGGCGTCGTCCTCGGCGGCCGCCTCGGCCAGCGGGCGGACCCGCTCCATCCGCTCCTGCCAGTCCTGCCCGGCCGCCTCGATGTACGCCGCTCCCGCCTCCCAGTCGCCCGACCGGACGGCCTCCAGGACGGCGGTCCGCTCCGGCGGCACCGGCGCGGGGTTCTCGGTGTCGAGGTCGGCCTCCGCGACGAAGCCCAGCGCGACCACCGCCGCCGCCTTCTCGGCCTTCCGGCCGGCCTCGATGGCCTCCGTACCGGCGTTCAGCGTGCCGATCTCGGCTTCCAGCCGCTTCGCCTTGCGGATCAAGTGGACGCCGCGCAGGAACTTGAACGCGGCGGCCGCCAGCAGGAGGCCGAGGACGTAGAGGCCGATCACGGGGCAAGCACCAGCTTTCGCAGGGATTCGGTGTCGGGCTGGTCGGAGACGACCGCGTCCAGGGCCGGGCCGAGCTGTTCCTCGAAGCCCTCGGCCGGGTAGACCAGGGCGGCCGACTCGGACCAGGACAGCTGCCAGCGGGCGGCGCCGCGGGCCGCCAGCTCGATGCCGACCAGCTGGTTCAGGGCACGCCGCAGCACCGGGCGGACGAACTCGCGGGCCGCGCGGCCGGTGGCGGCCGCCGCCTCCTCGGACTTCGGGAAGCGGTCGGCGATCCGCCAGCGCACCGCCGGATCGGCGTCGAACGCGTCGAGCAGTTCGGCGAGTCCGGGGCCCGCACCCTCGGCGGCGCAGGCCTCCCGGATCTCCTCCGCGCCCTGGTCGACGTACAGCGTCATGGACTCGTGGACGAGGTCCTCCCAGTCCACCCGCTTGAGCGCGAGCGCCTCGGGGGTGAGGGCGGCCTGCTCCAGCGCGATCAGCGCCGCGTCCGCGTCGGCCAGCAGCTCCAGGGCCGGACGGGCCGCCTGCCCGGCGCGGCCGTCGTCGGGCAGCGCCTCGATGCGGGCCACGCGCTCGGCGAGCGCGGGGTGGGAGTCGTACGGCGAGGTCGGCTCGGTCGACAGCTCCCGGCGCAGCTCGTCCAGATCGTCCGAGCGGGCGTCCAGCAGCCGGCTCAGCCCGCCGAAGACCTGCCCGGGGCGGGGCAGCAGACCGGCGCCGACGCCGAGGGTCGCGTACGAGCTCATGTAGAAGCCGTGCGCCGAGTCGAGGGCGTTCAACTCGCGCAGCGCGGAGGCGGCGGAGTCACGGCCGGCGACCCGGACCGACGCGAGGTCGGCGGCGAGCTCCTGACGGCGGGAGGTCGAGCGGGTGGCGCGCATGTAGAAGTTGCCGTAGGCCATGTAGATCTTGGCCATGGCGCGGTACATCGCACCCTCGCCCGTGGTGTCGACGCCCTTGGCCTTCTTGCCCTTGGCGATCCGCTTCTCGTCCCTCTTCTCCTGCTTCGCGCGCTCCTTGGCGACCTTGCCGTCCGCACGCTCGTGGAAGTGGCCGATCGTGCGGATCAGCTGGGCGCGGCCGCGGGCGATCAGCGGGGTGAGGCGGGTGTCGAAGTTGGCGTAGTGGCCCATCTCGTGGGCGAGCACGGCGCGCAGCTGCATCTCGTCCAGGCCCGTCATCAGCGGCAGACCGAGGTAGAGGCGCCGGGTTCCGGGCCGCAGACCCAGCAGCTTGGCGTCCTCGCTGACGGCCGCGTTCACCTCGTCGATCAGCACGATCTCGTCGGGCGCGCGGGTGCCGACCTGCTGCGCGATGTCACGCACGGTCTGCCACAGCAGCGGTTCCCGCGCCTCGCTGACGGTGATGCCGGCGGGCGGCTCGCCCTCGGGCGTGCGCAGCATGAACAGGCCGCGCACGATCGGGACGGCGAGGACGACGGAGACGATGACGAGCTTGAAGACGATCGGCCCGTGCAGCCCGGTGACGAGGGCGTAGTCGGCGCCCGCGAGGGCTGCCAGCAGGAAGACGCCGAGCAGGTAGAAGCCGGCGAGCAGGACGAGGGCGCGCAAGGCGCGCAGTGAAGCGCCCATTTAGGACAGATCCCCCCCGGGATGAAAGTGGCGCGAAGTGCGTGGCGGAGTCGAGAGCCGCCGCCTGCCGCATCATGCGGCTCGGCCGTAACTTACGGCAACTTTATTCGCCGGGGATTCCTGCCGGCCCGTGGGGGTGCGGACGCTCGGGCCGGGGTCGGCGGGCTACTGGGGGAGGGTCGCCGGCGACCCCCCGTTCGCCTCGTACCCCGCCACCGCCAGCGCCCGGTACACCGCGTACGCCGCCGCCGGGTCCTCCGACTCCGACCACGGCAGCGCGCCCACGTACCCGTCCACGTGCCGCACCTGCTCCATCGCCTCCGCCCAGCGCTCCATGCGGACCAGGAACATCAGCAGCAGGTGCCGCACGTGCGCCTGCATCGGGTCGTCCTGACGGGCCGTGTTCACCGCGTACAGCGCGCCCTCCACCGCCCGCCTCACGACCGCGCTCTCGTAGTAGGCGGTCATGACGAGGTCGGGCGTGTTCTCGTACACCGAGAACAACGGCAGCGCCGCCAGCAGCGAGCCCTGCGGCGCGCGCGCCGCCGCCGCCTGTGCGAACGCGTCCGCCTGCTCCCGCGAGCCGTGCCACTTCGCGCACCAGTAGTGCAGCGCCGCGACGTGCGCCCCCATGTGCTCCGGCGCCCGGTCGATGACCTTCGCCCACAGGGCGTCGAACTCCGCCTCCGAGTACGCCAGACCCCGCGCGATCGCCAGCTCCGTGATGTACGGGACCGGATCCTCCGGAGTCGCCAGGGCGGCCCTGCGGCACGCCTCCCGGGCCTCCTCCAGGATGATCCGGTGATCGGTGGACCCGACCCCGCCCGAGTGCCGCCACGCCTGCTGCACCAGCAGCTCCGCGTGCACCTGCGCGCCGCCCGCGTCCTGCTCCGCCTCCAGCCGCCACGCCTTCAGCCACTGCGCGCCCACACCCGGCTGCGCCACCAGCTCCAGCGCCGCCGCCCCGCCGAAGGCCTGCACGCGCTGCCAGCGCCGCTCGCCCTCCCGCGGGGTCCCGGCGAGCAGTTGCGAGGCCGCCTGCCACCGGCCGGTGCGCCGTACGTTGTCGAGGGCGTCCATCAGGTCCTGGTCGGGCCCGGGAACGCGGATGTCGAGCTCCTCCTGCCGGTCGAATCCGTAGTTCGCCGGGTCCGCCGCATCAGGGCTGCCCGGGGCGACCAGACGGATGCCGCCGCGCCTGCGCCGGATGTACGGACCCACGATGAACACGATCATGAGCATCGCGAACAGCAACCACAGAATCTCCATGCCTCCAGCGAAGCAGACCGAGGGGGCCGCAGGCCAATAGGGGACCCGAACCCGGGCTGGGCATAGCATCTGACCATGAGCGACGACAGCCACGAGCACCAGAGCTTCGAGACCCGCGCGATCCACGCGGGCAACACGGCGGACCCGCAGACCGGCGCGGTCGTACCCCCGATCTACCAGGTCTCCACGTACAAGCAGGACGGCGTGGGCGGCCTGCGCGGCGGCTACGAGTACAGCCGCAGCGCCAACCCGACCCGCACCGCGCTGGAGGAGAACCTCGCGGCGCTGGAGGGCGGCCGGCGCGGGCTCGCCTTCGCGTCCGGACTGGCCGCGGAGGACTGCCTGCTGCGTACGCTGCTCTCCCCGGGCGACCACGTGGTCATCCCCAACGACGCGTACGGCGGCACCTTCCGCCTCTTCGCGAAGGTCGTCTCCCGCTGGGGCGTGGAGTGGTCGGTGGCCGACACCTCCGACCCCGAGTCCGTACGGGCGGCCCTCACGCCGAAGACGAAGGTCATCTGGGTCGAGACCCCCTCCAACCCGCTGCTCGGCATCACCGACATCGCCGTGGTCGCTGACATCGCGCGGACGGCCGGCGCCAAGCTGGTCGTGGACAACACCTTCGCCTCGCCCTACCTGCAGCAGCCGCTCGCGCTGGGCGCGGACGTGGTCGTGCACTCGCTGACCAAGTACATGGGCGGGCACTCCGACGTGGTCGGCGGCGCGCTGGTCACCGCGGACGCGGCGCTCGGCGAGGAACTGGCCTACCACCAGAACGCGATGGGCGCGGTGGCCGGCCCGTTCGACTCCTGGGTCGTGCTGCGGGGCATCAAGACCCTGGCCGTGCGCATGGACCGGCACGCGGAGAACGCGGGCAAGATCGTCGAGGTGCTCAAGCGGCACCCGAAGGTCACCAAGGTCCTCTACCCGGGCCTGCCCGAGCACCCGGGTCACGAGGTCGCCGCCAAGCAGATGCGCAACTTCGGCGGCATGGTCTCCTTCCAGGTCGCCGGCGGCGAGGAAGAGGCCGTCGCGGTCTGCGGCCGCACCAAGATCTTCACCCTGGCCGAGTCCCTGGGCGGAGTCGAGTCCCTCATCGAGCACCCGGGCCGCATGACGCACGCGTCGGTGGCCGGCTCGGCGCTGGAGGTTCCGGCGGACCTGATCCGCGTCTCGGTGGGCATCGAGAACGCGGACGACCTCATCGCGGACCTCACCCAGGCCCTGGGCTGACCCGCCGCCCCCACCGGGCTCCGCCCTGGCCAAACCCAGCCCCTCCGGCGTTTGAGGAGCGGGGTCCGGGGCGGAGCCCCTGGGGGCACCTCCCGGCGGTGGCTGGGGGAGGAACCCGGCTCCGCCGGGCACCGGGCTCCGCCCGGACCCTCCCCCAGACTCCGCCCGGGGGGACCCCCACTCAAACGCCGGCGGGGTTGAATTGGCCCGGGTCGGGCCCGGGAAGGCCGGGGCGGCGTCAGGGCCGGGTTCGGCATGCGAAGCCGGGGCCGGCCTGGCAAGGCTGCATCGGCCCGGCAGGGCTGGGGCAGCGGCGGGCGGGGACGGCGGCGGAGGCGGGTGGGGCTACCAGCCTTCCAGGGGTGGGGAGATGCCGCTCGGCGGGGCGACCCAGGGCCGGGTCAGGGAGGCCCAGACGGTGAAGGCCGCCGCGGCAGCGAAGAGCACGGCCCAGCCCAACCGCCGCCATGCCCGCCGCCGACGCAGCAGCCGGTCTCCCCGAGCCGCCGCCCCCGCCGCGAGGCCCGTCGGCACCGTCGGGTACGGCCCCTCCAGCAGCTGCCTGACCTGGGCTTCCTTCCGGTCCGGGAGCCCGCTCACACCGCCTCCCGGGACCTCAGCACGGCCACGGCCCGATTGCACAGCACCCGTACGCGCTCGACCGTCAGCCCCAGCTGCGCCGCCGCGACCTCCTCCGCGACCCCTTCGTAGAGCCGCAGGACGAGGACGAGCCGCTCCGGCGGGCTCAGCCGCGCCAGCACGCCCGTGCCCCCCTGGTGGCGCCAGCCGGTCCGGGCGAAGGCCGAGCACAGCTCCTGGCGGGTGAAGTCGTACGGGTCGTCACCGCGCAGCCGCAGCCAGTTCGCGTACGTACGGGCCAGCGCGGCCGCCAGCAGCCGGCGGGCGGCCTCCGGTTCACCGGTCAGCAGCACCCCGACATGCAGGAGCCGCCCCGCCGCGCCCGCGACGAAGGACTCGAACTCCGCGTAGGAGCCAGCCTGTTGATCAGCCACCCGCATAGTCCACATAGTGCGGGCAGCGGGACCGTCCAGGTCAAGAGGACGGACGGACTCCGCTCAGGAGGCCGGGCCGGCTTCGGCCACGGCCGCCATCAGTTCCGACAGCGACAGGTTGAAGCGCGTCAGCAGTCCGGTGAAGGATTCCCGCTCGTCCTCGCTCCAGCCCTCCGTCACCCGGGCCATCAGCTCGCGCCGCGAGGAGCGGACCTCCTCCAGCCGCGCCAGCCCCCGCGGGGACAGCGCGAGCACCACGGCCCGCCCGTCCTCGGGGTGCGAGGTCCGCTTGACCAGGCCGCTGTCGACCAGCGGCGCGACCTGCCGGGTCACCGTGGAGGAGTCGATGCCCATGCCGCCGGCGAGCGCCTTGACGCCCATCGGGCCCTCCAGGTCGAGCCGGTTCAACAGCAGGTAGGCGGCGCGGTCCATCGAGTTGCGGGCCTGGCCCACACCGCCCAGGCGGGTCTGCTCGGCGCGGCGGGCGAAGACCGCCACCTGGTGCTGGAGCGAGTCGAGGAGACCGCCTCCGGCGGGCGCGTCGGCCGCCGCGGGCAGGTCGGAATTGGCCGGGGTGGAAGGCATGGCCGTGGGCTCTCTTCGCGTGGGTCCGACAAGGATGGGGGACAGAGTACGCGGCCGTGCGGCGGCCCGTACGCCTCGTACGAGAACTGATACGGCCCGCCCGCGCGACCGTCCCGCCCACGTCCCAGATGGCGAGATTTCGCCCCTCCCGGGGCGCTCCCGGCAGCCTCTCCCCGGCACTTCTCGGAACCCGTCCCGGGGCGGCGTTTCCCGCACCCCGTCCCGGGCGCCGGCCCCTTTCCCGCGCCCCTTCCGGAGCCTGCCCTCCGCCCCTTCCGGAGCCTGCCCCTCCGCCCCGAGCCGCCCCGACCGCGGGCTGCGAGACTGGCGGCATGAACTACCGCGTGCCCCAGCCCGTCCCGCAGGTCATCCTCGACGACGTCCGGGGGGCTCAGAAGATGCTCTCCGGCGTCTCCCGGGTCACCGCGATGGAAGGCAGCCGGCACCTGTCCTCACTCACCGGGTCCCCGGTCCACCTCAAGTGCGAGAACCTCCAGCGCACCGGCTCCTTCAAACTGCGCGGCGCCTACGTCCGCATCGCCGGCCTGCGCCCCGAACAGCGGGCCGCCGGCGTCGTCGCGGCCAGCGCCGGCAACCACGCACAGGGCGTGGCGCTCGCCTCCTCCCTCCTCGGGGTCCGCTCCACCGTGTTCATGCCGGTCGGGGCGCCGCTGCCGAAGGTGGCCGCGACCCAGGAGTACGGCGCCGAGGTGCGCATGCACGGCCAGGTCGTCGACGAGACCCTCGCGGCCGCCCAGGACTACGCGGACCGCACCGGCGCGGTGTTCATCCACCCCTTCGACCACCGCGACATCATCGCGGGCCAGGGCACGGTGGGCCTGGAGATCCTGGAGCAGTGCCCCGAGGTGCGGACCATCCTCGTCGGGATCGGCGGCGGCGGTCTCGCGGCCGGGGTGGCCGTCGCCGTGAAGGCGCTGCGGCCCGACGTGCGGGTCATCGGAGTGCAGGCCGCGGGCGCGGCCGCGTACCCGCCCTCGCTGAAGATGGGGCACCCCGTCTCGATCGACGAACCCGTCACGATGGCGGACGGCATCAAGGTCGGCAGGCCCGGCGACATCCCCTTCAAAATCATTGGCGAGCTCCTCGACGACGTGCGTACGGTCTCCGAGGACGCCCTCTCCAGCGCTCTGCTGCTGTGCCTGGAACGGGCGAAGCTGGTGGTCGAACCGGCCGGCTGCAGCACGGTCGCGGCCCTGCTGAGCGAGCCCGAACTGTACGGCGGCGGACCGGTGGTGGCCGTCCTGTCCGGCGGCAACGTCGACCCGCTGCTGCTCCAGCGGATCCTGCGCCACGGCATGGCGGCGGCGGGCCGCTACCTGTCCCTGCGGCTGCGCGTGACCGACCGCCCCGGGGCCCTGGCCGGGCTCCTGGGGGTCTTGTCAGTGGTGGATGCGAACGTACTGGATGTGAGCCACGTACGGACCGACCCGCGGCTGGGGCTCACGGAGGTGGAGGTGGAGCTGCACCTGGAGACGAAGGGCCCGGAGCACTGCGCGGAGGTCGCGCGGAAGCTGCACGCCGCGGGATACAAGGTGATGAGCTAGACGGCGGACGCCGTCGGGGTGCCGGCACCACCCGTTCGGCCGGACGACAGCCACCCGGCGCCCCTAGGATTTGCGTAGAAATGCCCTGAAATTCTCGATTCTACTGGCCCGATTCACACTGGGAGAATCCATATGCCAGGCGCTATCTACGCCGAAGGTCTGGTCAAGACCTTCGGCGATGTACGGGCTCTGGACGGCGTGGACCTCGATGTCCCCGAAGGCACCGTCCTGGGTCTGCTCGGCCCCAACGGCGCCGGGAAGACCACGACCGTACGCGTCCTGACCACCCTGCTCCGGCCCGACAGCGGCAAGGCCGTCGTCGCCGGCATAGACGTGCTCAAGCACCCCAACGAGGTCCGCCGGGCCATCGGCCTCTCCGGCCAGTTCGCCGCCGTCGACGAATACCTGACCGGCCGCGAAAACCTCCAAATGGTCGGCCAGCTCTACCAGATGAGGTCCAAGGCCGCCAAGGCGCGGGCCGACGAACTGCTCGAACGCTTCAACCTCGCCGACGCCGCCGACCGCACCGCCAAGACCTACTCCGGCGGCATGCGCAGGCGACTCGACCTCGCGGCCGCCCTCGTCGTCAGCCCGCCCGTCATGTTCATGGACGAGCCCACCACCGGCCTCGACCCCCGCAACCGCCAGCAGCTGTGGGGGATCATCCAGGAACTGGTCGCGGGCGGCACCACCCTGCTGCTCACCACCCAGTACCTGGAGGAGGCCGACCACCTCGCCCACGACATCTGCGTGGTCGACCACGGCAAGGTCATCGCCCGCGGCACCTCCGACCAGCTCAAGGCCCGTACGGGCGGCGAGCGCGTGGAGGTCGTCGTCCACGAGCGGGACCACATGGCCACCGCGCGCGAGGTGCTCGCCGGCTTCGGCAAGGGCGAGACCAGCGTCGAGGAGCACACCCGCAAGCTGACCGTGCCGGTGTCGGGCGGCGCCAAGCTGCTCGCCGAGGTCATCCGGGAACTGGACGGCCGCGGCATCGAGATCGACGACATAGGTCTGCGCCGCCCCACCCTGGACGACGTGTTCATCTCCCTCACCGGCCACGCGGCCGAGCGGATCACCGAGGAGAACGGCGACGGTGCGGCCGCCGCCGACACCACGGGCCGCAAGGCGGCACGCAAGGAGGCGGCGAAGTGACCCTCACCTCCCCGACCACTGACCTGACCGCGCCCCGGCCGCGCGGCGGCATCGTCCAGGGCGTCAACGACTCCCTGGTGATCGCCAAGCGGAACCTCATCCGCATGTCCCGGATTCCCGAGATGATCATCTTTGGCGTGATCCAGCCGGTGATGTTCGTCGTGCTCTTCAGCTACGTCTTCGGCGGCTCGATCATGGTCGGCGACACCACCTCGCCCGCCGCCTACCGCGAGTTCCTGATGGCGGGCATCTTCGCGCAGACCGTCACCTTCGCCACGGCCGGCGCGGGCGCGGGCATCGCCGACGACATGCACAAGGGCCTGATCGACCGCTTCCGCTCGCTGCCCATGGCCCGCGGCGCGGTCCTCACCGGCCGCACCCTCGCCGACCTCGTCCAGACGACGCTCACCCTGTTCGTCCTGGCGGTCGTGGCCCTGCTCGTCGGCTGGCGCACCCACACCAGCATGGGCGAGGTCCTCGCCGGCTTCGCGCTGCTGCTCCTGCTCGGCTACGCCTTCTCCTGGATCGGCGCCCTGATCGGCCTGTCGGTGCGCACCCCGGAGGCGGCCACCTCGGGCGGACTGATCTGGCTCTTCCCGCTGACGTTCATCTCGAACGCCTTCGTCCCGTCCGAGAACATGCCGCCGTTCCTGCGGACCATCGCGGAGTGGAACCCCTTCAGCGCGACCGTCCAGGCGGCCCGCGAGCTCTTCGGCAACCTCCCGGAGGGCTACCCGGTCCCGGACGCCTGGCCGATGCAGCACCCGATCCTGGCGTCCGTGCTCTGGTCGCTGCTGATCATCGTGGTCTTCCGCTCCCTCGCGGTCCGCAAGTACCGCTCGGCGACGGCGTAGGACGGCGCGCGTATCCGCACGCGTACGTACGTACGACGATGCCCGGCCGGGAGAACCGAACCCGGCCGGGCATCGTTGCGTGAAGCGGAAAAGGTGAAGCGGAAAATCAGAAGGTGACCGAGGGTGATCAGCCGGTGAAGGGCTTGACGTCCAGGATCTTGACCGAGGCCTTCTTGCCGTTCGGCAGCTCGTACTCGGCGTCCTCGCCGATCGCCTTGCCCAGCACGCCGCTGCCCAGCGGGGACTGGGGGGAGTACGTCTCGAAGTCCGAGGAGGCGTACTCGCGGGAGGCCAGCAGGAACTCCATGGTGTCGTCCTCGTCGCCGTCGAAGGCGATCTTCACGAGCGTGCCGGGGGCGACGACGCCGTCGGACGCGGGCGCGGTGCCGACCTTGGCGTTCTCCAGGAGCTGCGTGAGCTGGCGGACCCGGAGCTCCTGCTTGCCCTGCTCCTCCTTGGCCGCGTGGTAGCCACCGTTCTCGCGCAGGTCGCCCTCCTCGCGGGCGGCTGCGATCTTCGTGGCGATCTCCGTGCGGGCGGGACCAGAGAGGTAGTCCAGCTCCGCCTTCAGCTGGTCGTACGCCGCCTGGGTCAGCCAGGTGACGCTTTCGCTCGTCTGGGTCACGGGTGCTCCTCGTCGGTACAGGGGACTACAAGCCGCCAGCGGCGGACGAAACCACGAGCCTAACAATTCGGGAAGAAAAGAGGGAGGACCCCAGAGGCTCATTGCCCCGTCGGCCGCGTCGTCAAGCCTCAGCGGGCGGAACCCGCCGGCTGGCAGCCGACCAGCTCGATCATCGTGGCACGGCTCGTCGTCTTCAGGGACACGACCTCGTCCACGCGGCTCTCGGGCTGGGCGAAGGTGAAGTCGGCACGGCCCACCTCGCCGTGCTCCTTGTCCTGCGAGCTCAGGGAGCAGACCCCGGTGACCGAGGCCTCCTTGCGGACCTCCAGGTGCACCTTGACCTCGGTGTCCGAAATCACCTGAAACTTGATCACTTCGGCGCTCACGCTCTGTCCCGCGATGTAGTCCCAGCCGATCCAGCCGACCACACCCAGCAGCACGGCGCCCAGCGCCGCACCGATGATCTTGAGCTTCCGGTCCGCACGCTCGTCCGCCGACCGGCCGTACCGGCCCTCAGGCAGTCCCTCGCGCACCGCGCTCATGATCGTTTCCTCTCTGCGGGGGCGCCCCGTCCTGCCGCCGGCCGGTCGCCTGACAACTGGAGCATGCCATGGCCCTGCGGCCCGTGAGGAATCGGATCGGCATCGAACGGCCGGGGTTCGGACGGCGCCCCTACGGCAACGCGCAGGGATGCCCGGGTTCAGGAAGAAGGACCTGGCGCCGCCGGCGGCATGTCGCTGTCAGTGAGGTCCGGGCTGGTCTCAACCCGGCCGGCGCCGATCGCGTAAGACTCGACCGTCCGCGGGGCGAACGAGCGGCGTGAGTCAGGAATCCCCCCTCGTCGTCGATTGCTGAGAGGAGGAGTCAATATAGAAGCCGACCGTCGCGCCGAATCGCAGAGGATCCTGTCTTGACCGAGCAGCTTCGACTGATGGCCGTCCACGCCCACCCCGACGACGAGTCGAGCAAGGGCGCGGCCACCATGGCCAAGTACGTGTCCGAGGGGGTTCCGGTGCTGGTCGTCACCTGCACCGGTGGCGAGCGCGGCTCCGTGCTGAACCCCAAGCTCCAGGGCGACAAGTACATCGAGGAGAACATCCACGAGGTGCGCGCCAAGGAGATGGACGAGGCCCGCGAGATCCTCGGCATCGAGCAGGAATGGCTCGGCTACGTGGACTCCGGCCTTCCGGAGGGGGACCCGCTGCCGCCGCTGCCCGAGGGGTGCTTCGCGCTCGCGGACGTCGACGAGGCCGCCGGGGAGCTGGTGAAGAAGATCCGCGCCTTCAAGCCGCAGGTCGTCACCACCTACGACGAGAACGGCGGCTACCCGCACCCCGACCACATCATGACCCACAAGATCACGATGGTGGCCTTCGACGGCGCGGCCGACACCGAGAAGTACCCCGAGGGCGAGTTCGGCCCCGCGTACCAGCCGCAGAAGCTCTACTACAACCAGGGCTTCAACAAGCCGCGCACCATCGCCCTGCACGAGGCACTGCTCGCGCGCGGCATGGAGTCCCCCTACGGCGAGTGGCTGGAGCGGTGGAAGGAGTTCGAGCGCAAGGAGCGGACCCTGACCACCCACGTGCCGTGCGCCGACTTCTTCGAGATCCGTGACAAGGCGCTCATCGCGCACGCCACGCAGATCGACCCGGACGGCGGCTGGTTCCGCGTCCCGATGGACGTCCAGAAGGAGGTCTGGCCCACGGAGGAGTACGAGCTCGCGAAGTCGCTCGTCGACACTTCGCTCCCCGAGTCCGACCTCTTCGCGGGCATCCGGGAGAATGCGTAGCTATGAGCGCTACGCAGGCAGCACTGACCCAGCTCCTCCCGCTGGCGGGTGACACCTTCGACAAGAACAAGGTGACGCCCGGCATCCTGGGGTTCATCGTGTTCGCGGCCCTCGCCCTGGGGGTGTGGGCCCTGATGAAGTCGATGAACCGGCACATGCGCCGGGTGAACTTCCAGGAGGCCCCCGAACCGGCCAGGGCGTCGAACGCAAGGTGCCTCGGCCCTCCGACCCCCCGACACGTTCGGCGCCCGAGGAGACGCCCCGGCGCGCGCCCGGCCCCGGCACAACCGGCACCCCGCCGACCCCGCCCGAGCGGCGCAGCCAACCGGCCCCGGCACAACCGGCCCCCCGCCGACCCCGCCCGAGCGGCGCAGCCAACCGGCCCCACCCCAGCCGACCCGCCGACCCGCCGGAGGCAACCGGCGTTCACGCCGCCCGCGGGACGCCCATGATCTCGCGCGAGTGGAGGTTCGGGACCAGACCGAGCCGCCAGGCCTGCCAGCCCTCCGACGGGTCCACGCCACGGCCCAGGACCACCCCGTACGTCTCCAGGCAGTCCTCCAGCCGGCCGTCCCGCGCCGGATGCGCCGACTGCGCCAGCCGGGCCAGTTCCGCCCGCGCCTCCTCCGGGGCGCCCGGCACCGCGTACGGCAGCATCGTGCACCGCAGGAAGCGGGCCCAGTCCTCCCCGCGCCGGTCCCCGTACGAGATGAACAGCCGCACCGCCTCCTCGCACAGGCCGAGCGACTGCGACAGCCGCCCGTTGCCCGCGTCGATCACCGCCAGCTCCAGGCACGTCCACGCCTCGCCGTGGGCCAGCCCGATCCGCCGGAAGTCCGCCCGCGCGTCCACCAGCAGCTGACGGGCGAAGCCGGAGTTGCGCAGGTTGCCCGTCTGCGCCGCCCGCTGGTCGCGCGTCACCCGGCCTGAGTGGTGGCGCGCGTGCGCCAGCCCGTACACGTCCCGCATCCGCGAGAACATGGTCCGCGCCCGCTCCAGCTCCCGTACCGCCTCGTCGCGCCCGCCGCCCTCCTCCAGCGCCTGCCCGAGGTAGTACTGCGTCCACGCCTCGCCGCGGGCGTCCTCCGCCTCCCGGTGCCGGGCCAGCGCCTCCCGCAGCCGTTCCACCGCCGGCCCCGGATCCCCGGCCACCACCCGCGCCCGCCCCAGCTGGGTCAGCGCCCAGGCCTCGCCACGGTCGTCGCGCGTCCGCCCGTACAGGTCGAGGGCGAGCCGCAGCTCCTCCTCCGCCCGCCCCACGTCCCCGTACCGCAGGTGCACCTGCCCCAGCTGGAAGTGCGCCCACGCCTCACCGTGCACGCTCTCGCTCTCCCGGTGCAGGGCCAGCGAGACCTCCAGCAGCCGCGTCGCCTCCGCCAGGTGCGCCAGGTCCCGCTCCACCGCCGCCAGCGCGTGCAGGCCCCAGGCCCGGTCGCCCGCCAGCTCCGCCGGCTCCTGGAGCACGAGCGCCTCACGGATGCGGGCCGCGGCCTCGGGGAGATTGCCCTGGTGGTGCAGGGTGATGCCGAGCGAGACCAGGGCCATCGCCGCCCCCGCCTCCTGATGGGCCTCCATGTACTGGTCCACCACCGACGTCAGCGTCGTGCGCGCCTTGTCCAGCTCGCCCAGCTGCCGCGCCGCGATACCCGTACGCCACTGCACCGACCGCACCAGCCGCCCCTGCTGCCCCGCCTGCCCTTCCGGCCCCTTCCGACCCGCCTCCACGGCCTGCGTGAGCTCGTCGATCTCACCGAGCCGGTACAGGTCCCCGCGCAACAGGCAGAAGTCGCACAGCGCACCGAGCAGGTCGAGCACCGCCTGCTGGTCCACGTCCTCCGAATGCCGCAGCGCCGCCGTGATGAAGCTCGACTCGTCGTCCAGCCAGCGCAGCGCCGCATCCAGCGACACGAAGCCGTGGCCGCCGAACCGGTTCGCCCGCGTCGACATCTTCCCGTCGACCATCCGGATCACCGAGTCCGCGAGCTGCGCGTAGTTGCGGATCAGCCGCTCCTGCGCCGCCGCGGCCCCGGCCCGGTCCTCGTCCGCCGCCGACCGCCGCGCCGCGTACGCGCGCACCGCGTCGTGCATCCGGAACCGCTGGCCGCGCACCCGCTCGATCAGCCCGGCCTCCCACAGCTCCTCCAGCGTCCGCAGCGCCGCCTGCTCCGGTACGTCGGCCAGCGCGGCCGCCGCCGCACCGCCGAGGGAGGCCCGCCCGGCCAGGGGCAGGCGCCGCAGCAGCTGCCGCGCGGGCTCGGCGAGACGGGCGTCGGCGGCGCGCAGGGCGGCCTCCACCGGGTGCGCGGCGCCGACCGCCGCGGGGACCGCGCCGTCGCGGACCAGCGGGGCCAGCATGCGCAGGGCGAGCGGGAGCCCGCCGCCGAGCTCCACCAGGGCAGCGGCGGCGCGCGCCGCGGCCCCGGCATCGGCCGCACCGTCGGCCCCCGCCCCGGCCGTGCCGAGCGCCCGGGCCGCGCCTGCCGCGCCGCCCGCCCCCACCAGCTCCGCCGCCTCGTCCGCCGCCAGCCGCTCCACCGGCAGCTGGTACACCCACGCCGCCAGGTCCACCGGCAGCTCCAGCGGCTCCCGCGCCGTCACCAGCACCAGGCTCTCCGAGCGCTCCGGAACCAGCACCCGCACCTGCGCCGCGTCCACCGCGTCGTCCAGCAGCACCGTCACCGGCAGCCCCTGGAGGTGCTGGTGGTACAGCTCGCCCAGGCGCCGTACCTGCTGCTCCGCCGAGGCCCCCTCGCGGAACAGCAACTGCTCGCGCGGCGCCCCCAGCCGGTTCATCAGGTGCAGCAGCGCCTCCCGCGTCGACAGCGGCGCCTCCCCGGGGTCCCCGACGGTGGACCCGCCCCGCAGGTCCACCACGCACGCGCCCCGGAACTGGTCCCGCACGGCGTGCGCCGCCCGCAGCGCCAGCGCCGTACGGCCCACTCCCGGCTCGCCGTGCAGCACCACGACCACCGGGCGGGTCTCCGTACTGGCCCGCGCCGCCTGCACCCACTGCGCGATCCGCGTCAGCTCGGCGCGCCGGCCCACGAACGGGCCCGACGGGTCCGGGAGCTGCCCGAACGACTGCTCCAGCGCACTGCGCCGCCGGGCCTCCGCGCTGCGGTCCGTACCGCGCAGCGGAGCGGCCAGGGCCGCGGGCCGGGCCACCGGCCGCGCTGCCCGCGCCGCCGCGGCCACCGCGCGCTGCTGCTCCAGGAAGGGGCGTATCCCGCGTACCTCCAGCGCCGACAGCCACTGCAGTCTCAGCTGCTCCGGCCCGCCGGGGCGACCCAGTTCACCTGCCCGCCGGTTCGCGGCGGGCAGGTGCAGCGCCGTCACCTTCGCCACCGTCGCCACCGCCCCCGCGATGCCCACGACGGCGCCTGCCGTCAGGGCCGTGCCGGCCGCGACGCCGAACGACAGGTCCGCCCCGACGGCGGCGGCCGCGGCGACCGCCGTCACGAGCGCCGCCGTCGAGGTGTTGCCGCGCCGGAAGGCCTCACCGAGCGACTCGTCTCCGGCCGCCGCCTCGTCCAGGGCCCGTACGTACGCCTCGTACTCGGGGGCCGCACTCGCGGCGAGCGCGTCCAGGGCCTCCTTGCCCCGCGCCAGCAGCGCCGCTCTGTCCACCGCCGCACCCGCCGCCTGCCCAGCCGCCTCGTCCACGGCCCGCCCCAGCAACTGCTCGGCCTCACCTCGATGGCTGTCCCGCATGGGCATCCCCCTCAGAGAGCTCCGGTCGAGTCGATCCCCAAGTGTCGTGCGTGAGGGACACGAACGCGAGGGAATCTGAGCGAGATCAGAGCTAACTGGAGTGAAAGAGACCGCAATTGACGAATGCCGAGGAGACCCGGGGAGGGCTCGTGCACTCGTACGCTGACCCGATGACAAGACGCTGGGGAACCCTGGCGCTGTGCGCTGCCGCGCTGCTGCCGGTGACGACCGGATGCCTGTCGGCGCAGCCGAAGCCGGCGCCGGGACCGGTGGACGGCTTCGCGCTCCGCTACGAACAACCGGCCGCCGCGGACCGCGCCGCACACCGCTTCCTACGGGACCGGGCCGTCGCCGACCCCGTACTCGCGGACCTCAACGCCTACCTCACCCTCCCCTACGGCGTCGCCGTCGTCGCCCGCTCCTGCTCCGGCCAGGGCACCGGCTACGACCCCGCCGCCCACCGCATCGAGCTCTGCTACGACGACCTGGCCGAGGAACGCGCACTGTTCGAACAGGCGGGCTCCCCCGCATCGGACGACCAACTCGCCGACGTCGTACGCGAGACGCTCTACCACGAGGCCGGCCACGCGCTCGTGGACGCGCTGGACCTCCCGGACAACGGCGCCCGCACCGAGGAGGACGCCGCCGACGACTTCGCCCGGCTGATGCTGCTGCGCGCCCGCCCGGAGGGCGAGGAGACCCTCCTCACCGCCGCCCGCGCCTACGACCTCGCGGCCGCCGCCGACCCCGAGCCGGACCCCGAGGACGAACACGCCCCGAACACCACCCGCGCGGAATCCCACCGCTGCGCCGTCCACGCCGAGGCCCCCACCCGCCACCCGACCCTCGCCACCCCGGCCCGCACCCCCTGCGCCACCACCTGGCCCCACACCCGCGACGCCTGGCTGAAGGACCTGCGACCCCTGCTCAGGGCGTAACCCGACCGCACATTCGCGAGTTGTGGCGAACATCGCAACAACTCTCGACAGGGAACAGCGCCATGAACGACATACCGATCGCCTCGTACGCCAGGACATCGCAGGACACGCCTCAACGCGACGCACGCGGCGTGCGCCACCAGCACCGCATCAACGAACGCACGGCCCGCGAGCACGGCTGCGTCGTGGTCGCCACGTACACGGACAACGCGCGCAACGCGACCAGGGACGACCGGGAGCGGCCCGGCTTCGACCACCTCCTCGCCGACCTCCACCGGGGCCACGCCTTCGCCGCGGGGCCGCTGCGAGGCGTCGTGGCCGTCGCGGACGACCGCCTGTACCGCAGGCCGGAGGACTTCATCCGCTTTGCACACAGGCGGTCACCCAGATCATCACGTCTCCCAGGGTGTGCGGCTTCCGCGCAAACCGAGGGCAGCTGCTGATCGACCCTGACACGGAGAGTCCGCTGGTTGGTACCTGGCACACCATCGTCACGCCTGAGCAGTGGAGAGAGGTCTGTGCGACCTTTTCGGCCGGAAGCCTCTCCATGCACGGGGGGCCGCGGATGCGGGCGGTGTGCCATCAGCGGTCCCCTCGTGGAGGCCGCAGTCGAAAGACTGCTGTTTCCCGGCGAAGGGCAGGGCCTCGTCCGGCTGCCGGAACCGATGCGCTTGCGGTGGCAGAGGGGCGAAATGGGATGCGAAGAAAAGCGGAAGGTAATCGCTTCGGTCTTCGCTCATCTGACCATCAGGCCGGGAAAGAAGGGTCGCCAGGGCTGGGACTACTCCCGCGTGACCCCGGTGTGGAAGTGGGCCGATCGAATCAAGGCCGAACCGGTGGCCTGACGGCCCCGGTAGCGAGCCGCGCGCTGGGCGGTGCGGCAGGATGGGATCATGCCGAATCGCCTCGCGAACGAGACCTCGCCGTACCTGCTCCAGCACGCCGACAACCCCGTCGACTGGTGGCCGTGGTCGCCCGAGGCCTTTGCCGAGGCGCGGGAGCGGGGGGTGCCCGTCCTGCTCAGCGTCGGCTACAGCAGCTGCCACTGGTGCCATGTGATGGCGCACGAGTCCTTCGACGACGAACTGGCCGCCGCCTACATGAACGAGCACTTCGTCAACATCAAGGTGGACCGCGAGGAGCGGCCCGATGTCGACGCCGTCTACATGGAGGCCGTGCAGGCCGCCACCGGGCAGGGTGGGTGGCCCATGACCGTCTTCCTCACCGCCGACGCCGAGCCGTTCTACTTCGGGACCTACTTCCCGCCCGAGCCCCGGCACGGGATGCCCTCCTTCATGCAGGTACTCGAAGGCGTGCGGACCGCGTGGGTGGGGCGGCGCGAGGAGGTTGCCGATGTCGCGCAGAAGATCGTACGAGACCTGGCCGGGCGGCAGTTGGACTACGGGCTGGCCGGCAGCCCCGGGCCCGAGGAGCTGGCGCAGGCGCTGCTCGGGCTGACGCGGGAGTACGACGCCGTGCGCGGCGGCTTCGGCGGGGCGCCGAAGTTCCCGCCGTCCATGGTGCTGGAGTTCCTGCTGCGCCATCACGCCCGTACCGGGTCCGAGGGCGCGCTGCAGATGGCCGCCGACACGTGCGAGGCCATGGCGCGGGGCGGGATCTACGACCAGCTCGGCGGCGGGTTCGCGCGGTACTCCGTGGACCGGGAGTGGGTCGTCCCGCACTTCGAGAAGATGCTGTACGACAACGCCCTGCTCTGCCGGGTCTACGCGCACTTGTGGCGGGCCACCGGGTCGGACCTCGCGCGCCGGGTCGCCCTGGAGACCGCCGACTTCATGGTCCGCGAACTGCGCACCGACCACGGCGGTTTCGCCTCCGCGCTCGACGCCGACAGCGAGGACCCGGTCAGCGGCGCGCACGTGGAGGGCGCGTACTACGCCTGGACGCCGGCGCAGTTGCGGGAGGTGCTGGGGGAGGACGACGCGGACCTGGCCGCCGCCTACTTCGGGGTGACGGAGGAGGGCACCTTCGAGCACGGGAAGTCCGTGCTGCAACTGCCCCAGGACGGACCCGTGGTGGAGGCGGGCAGGCTCGCCGGCATCAAGGAGCGGCTGCTGGCCGAGCGGGGCGGGCGGCCGGCGCCCGGCCGCGACGACAAGATCGTCGCCGCGTGGAACGGGCTGGCGATCGCGGCGCTCGCCGAGTGCGGGGCGTACTTCGAGCGGCCGGACCTGGTGGAGCGGGCGACCGAGGCCGCCGATCTGCTGGTGCGCGTGCACATGGACGGCAAGGCCCGGCTCGCCCGGACCAGCAAGGACGGTCAGGTCGGGTCGAACGCGGGGGTGCTGGAGGACTACGGCGACGTCGCAGAGGGCTTCCTCGCGCTGGCGTCCGTGACGGGCGAGGGCGTCTGGCTGGAGTTCGCCGGGTTCCTGGTCGACCTGGTCCTGGACCAGTTCACCGCCGAGGACGGATCCTTGTACGACACGGCGCACGACGCGGAGCGGCTCATCCGGCGGCCGCAGGATCCGACCGACACGGCCGCCCCGTCCGGCTGGACGGCCGCCGCCGGCGCGCTGCTCTCGTACGCCGCGCACACCGGGTCGCAGGCGCACCGGACGGCGGCCGAGCGGGCACTCGGGGTGGTGCACGCGCTCGGTCCGCGCGTGCCGCGTTTCATCGGGCACGGGCTGTCGGTCGCCGAGGCGCTGCTGGACGGGCCGCGCGAGGTGGCGGTCGTCGGCCGTCCGGAGGATCCCTCGCTGGCGGAGCTGCACCGGACGGCGTTGCTGGGGACGGCTCCTGGTGCGGTGGTGGCGGTGGGTCTGCCGCGTGCTGCGGACGGCAGCGGCGGTGAGTTCCCCCTTCTTGCCGAGCGCACACTCGTACGCGACCTTCCGACGGCGTATGTCTGTCGACATTTCGTCTGCGCGCGGCCTACGACGGAACCGGTCGAGCTGGGCGAGCAGTTGGGCACGGTTCGTCCCTGAACCGGTCGGAGTACCGTCAATTCCGGTTGCCGTACACCAGTTCAGAAACGTGTCATTTATCTGCGCTGCTCCTGACTGTCATGTTCACTGCCTAGTCTCGTGTCGTTGGTGAGTCGCTCCGTTCGGGAGTCACCGGGATGGCGCACTGGGGGGTGCGCGCAAGGGGGAAGCGGGAGCAGCGGGCCGGGGGGCCCGTCGTGCGCTCCCGGGGGGTTCGCTGATCGCTGCCGGGGGGCGGCGGGTCTGTGGGGGACGTTTTGTACACATCTGTGTTCATTGTTGTCATTTCGCTGGCGCTCTTCTGGATGGCCGCGTTCACGCTCTGGTGGCAGATGCACGCGTGGCGGACCCCCGAGGTGCTCGCCTCCACCCGCTTCGACCGTCCCGACGGGGAGGGTCGCCTGGCCTTCTCGCTGCTGCTGCCCGCCCGCCACGAGCAGGCGGTGCTGGAGCACACCATCGACAGGCTCCTGGAGTCGAGCCACACCGACTACGAGATCATCGTGATCGTCGGGCACGACGACCCCGAGACCGCCGCCGTCGCCGAACGGGCCGCCGCCCGCGAGCCGGCCCGCGTACGGGTCGTCGTCGATCACCACGAGACGAAGAACAAGCCGAAGGCCCTCAACACCGCCCTGCCGTCCTGCCGTGGTGACATCGTCGGAGTCTTCGACGCCGAGGACCAGGTCCACCCCCAGCTGCTCGCCCACGTCGACCACGCCTTCCGCTCCACCGGAGCCGACGTGGTCCAGGGCGGGGTCCAGCTCATCAACTTCCACTCCAGCTGGTACAGCCTGCGCAACTGCCTGGAGTACTTCTTCTGGTTCCGCTCCCGGCTGCACCTGCACGCCGAGAAGGGCTTCATCCCGCTCGGCGGCAACACCGTCTTCGTGCGCACCGAGGTGCTGCGCGAGGCCGGCGGCTGGGACCAGGACTGCCTCGCCGAGGACTGCGACCTCGGGGTGCGGCTGTCGTCGGTCGGCAAGAAGGTGGTCGTCGCGTACGACTCCGACATGGTCACCCGCGAGGAGACGCCCGGCTCGCTGGTCAGCCTGCTCAAGCAGCGCACCCGCTGGAACCAGGGGTTCCTCCAGGTGTACCGGAAGAAGGACTGGCAGCAGCTGCCGGGGCGGGGCCAGCGCTGGCTGGCCCGCTACACGTTGATGACGCCGTTCATGCAGGCCGCGTCGGGTGTGATCATCCCGCTCAACTTCGCCGTCGCGGTCTTCCTCGACGTACCGGTCGGCATCGCGATCATCACCTTCCTCCCCATGATCACGGCGATGGTGACCTTCGTCTTCGAGATCGTCGGCCTGCACGACTTCGGCCGGCAGTACGGCCTGCCCGTCCGCTTCGTGCACTACGTCAAGCTCGTCGTCGGCGGCCCGTTCTACCAGGTGATGCTCGCGGGCGCCGCGATCCGCGCGGTCTGGCGCGAGCAGCGCGGCCGCAACGAGTGGGAGCTGACGAGCCACACCGGCGCCCACCTGACGAGTGCGACCGCCGGCGCCGCAGGCCCCGCGACCGCGACCGCCGCAAGCCCCGCGAGCGCCGCAAGCGCCACGACCGCCGCAAGCCCCGCGAGCGCCACGACCGCCACCGCCGCAGTCGCCGCCTCCGCCTCCGCCTCCGCCTCCGCCGCGATCCGAGAGGACAGCCGCCAGTGACCGCCACCCTGCCCACGGCCACTGATCCCCAGCCCGAGACCCTCACCGTCCCCGCCCAGCGCAGCCCCGTCGGGGGACTCGGCGTCCGCCCCGCCGCCCCCGGCCGGCCGCTCGTGCGGTTCCGCTCCTCCCGCCCCGACCTGCTGCTGTGCGGGGCGCTGCTGCTCGTGATCCTGCTCGTCCAGGGCTGGAACATCACCCACTTCCCGACGCTGAGCGACGACGAGGGCACCTACCTCGCCCAGGCGTGGGCCGTCCAGCAGGGCGACGGCCTCGCCCACTACACGTACTGGTACGACCATCCGCCGCTCGGCTGGATCCAGGTCGCGGGCCTGACGTACCTGCCGTCCCTCTTCGTGCCCGACTGGATGACCGTCGCGCCGATGCGGTTCTCGATGCTCGCCGTCTCCGCCGCCAGTTCCGTGCTGATGTACGTCCTCGCGCGCCGGCTGTGGCTGCCGCGCTGGGCGGCCGGGCTGGCGATGGCGCTCTTCGGGCTGTCCCCGCTCTCCGTCGTCCTCCAGCGCGAGATCTTCCTCGACAACCTCGCCGTGATGTGGATGCTGCTGGCCTTCTGCCTCGCCGCGTCACCGAGCCGGCACCTGTGGCACCACTTCGGGTCCGGGCTGGCGGCCGCCACCGCCGTCCTGACCAAGGAGACGATGCTGGTGGTGCTCCCGGCGCTGCTGGTGACGATGTGGCGCCACAGTCACCGCGACACCCGCAAGTTCGCCGTCACCGGAGCCGTCACCGCCTGCGCGCTGATCGGGCTCTCGTACCCGCTGTACGCCCTCCTCAACAGCGAGCTGCTGCCCGGCACCGGCCACGTCTCGCTCGTCGACGGCATCACCTACCAGATGAGCCGCCCGGGCTCCGGTTTCATCCTCACCCCCGGCTCCGGCTCGAACGGCGTCCTGCGGTCCTGGCTCTACTACGACACGGTCCTGCCGCTCGGCGGCCTGGCCGGCGCCCTCCTGCTGCTCGCCACCGTCCGCTGGTCGGTCAGCGCCCGCGCGCTCGCCGGGCCCGCGCTGGCCGCCGTGATCCTCGGGCTCGTCGCGATGCGGCCCTCCGGCTACCTCCCGGCGATGTACGTGATCCAGGCCCTGCCGTTCCTGGCCCTGGTCCTCGCGGGCGGCGCCGCCAGCATCACGCACGCCGTGCTGCGCCGCCGCCGCTCGGCCGGGGAGCGCAGGCAGCTGGTGTGGGCGCGCCGGGTCCTGCTCTGCGTACTGGCGGCGTCCGCCGCGGTGTACGTCCTGCCGCGCTGGTACGACGGCAACCGCACCGCCCTCACCGCCGACGCCAACGCCCCGTACCGGCAGGCCGCGGCCTGGCTCGGCAGCGAGGTCGCCGAGCCGGCGGCCACCCGCGTCCTGCTCGACGACGCGCTGTGGCTGGACGCCGTCCACCGCGGCTTCGAGCCGGGGCTCGGCGCCATCTGGTTCTACAAGGCCGACCTCGACCCCGCCGTCACCAAGACACTGCCGGGCGGCTGGCGCGACATCGACTACGTGGTCTCCTCGCCCACGGTGCGCCGCGACGCGGTGGACCTGCCCACGGTGAAGGCCGCGCTGGAGCATTCGAGCGTGGTGGCCGTCTTCGGGTCGGGCGAGGACCGCATCGAGATCCGCCGGACCGACCGCGCCGACCGCACGAGTGGGAGCTGAGTCACCATGAGCGAGGACCTGTGGTCCCTCCATGCCCCGATCGATGCGGAGCTTGCCGCTCCGCAGGCCCTGACCGGCAGCGTCACCCTCATCGTCCCCACCTTCAACGAGGCGGGGAACGTAGCCGAGTTGCTGCGCCGGCTCGGTGACGCGCTCCCCGACCACCTGCCCTGCGCCGTGCTGTTCGTGGACGACTCCACGGACGACACCCCCGCCGCCATCGAGAAGGCCGCCGCCGACCATCCGTTCCCGGTCTCCGTCCTGCACCGGGAGGTGGCCGAGGGAGGCCTCGGCGGGGCCGTCGTCGAAGGGATGAAGCGGGCGGACACCGACTGGATCGTGGTCATGGACGCCGACCTCCAGCACCCGCCCCACCTGGTACCCGAGCTCGTCGGCGAGGGCGAGCGCACCGGCGCCGACCTCGTCGTCGCCTCCCGCTACCTCAGCGGCGGCAGCCGGGCCGGTCTCGCAGGGAGCTACCGGATCGCCGTCTCGCGCGGTGCGACCTGGCTGACCAAGGGGCTCTTCCCGCGCGCCCTGCGCGGCCTCAGCGACCCGATGAGCGGCTTCTTCGCCATGCGCCGCTCGGCCGTCACCGCCGAGGCCCTCCAACCCCTCGGCTACAAGATCCTGCTGGAGCTGGCGGTGCGCTGCCGCCCGGCCAAGGTCGCCGAGATCCCGTTCGTGTTCCAGGACCGCTTCTCGGGGGAGTCCAAGTCCACCGCCCGCGAGGGCATGCGCTTCCTCGCCCACCTGGCCTCGCTGCGCTCCGCGACCCCGCTGGCCCGCATGATCGGTTTCGGGCTGATCGGGCTCTCCGGTTTCGTCCCGAACCTGGCCGCGCTCCGGCTGCTCACGCACGCCGGGATGCACTACCTCCCCGCCGAGATCGTCGCCAACCAGGCGGGGGTGCTGTGGAACTTCCTCCTCATCGAGACCCTGCTCTTCCGTGACCGGCGCCGGCACCGCCACTGGGCGGACCGGGTGGGGCGGTTCGCCCTGCTGGCCAATGCCGATCTGTTGCTGCGCATCCCGTTGATCGCGGTGTTCGTCGCGCGGTTCGGGATGGAGGTGCTGCCGGCCACCGCGCTCGCGCTGGTCACCACCTTCGTCCTGCGGTTCGCGGCCACCGAGGCCCTCGTCTATCTGCCGCGCAGGTCGCGCGGTTCGCGCGGTTCGCGCACGTCACGCCAGTCCCGCACCCCCGGCGCCCCGGCCAAGGCGGGCCGCCACTCCAGGAGTTGAGCCGCACAGAAGGGATCCTTTCGATGCGTCTGACGATCCGGCGGAGGTCCGGGCGGCGGGCCGCCCTGCTCGCCGTCGGGGCGATGACCGCGGGCCTGCTGCTCACCGCACCGCAGCAGGCCACGGCCGGTCCGCCCAACCTGCTCTCCAACCCCGGCTTCGAGACGGCCGGCCCGGCCGGCGCCGACATGCCGTCCTGCTGGTCCAAGTCCGGCTGGGGCGACAACGACTTCTCCTTCGCCACCGTGGCCGAGGCGCACACCGGCACCAAGGCGATGAAGGTCTCCCTCACGCGCCGCGTGGACGGCGACCGCAAGGCCCTGGTCACCGAGAACAGCACCTGCGCCCCGACCGTCACCCCGGGGAAGCAGTACGACCTGTCCGCCTGGTACAAGTCGGACACCCCGGACGTGTCGGTGACGGTGTTCCGCCGTGACACGACGGCCGGCTGGCAGTACTGGACCGATCTGCAGAATCCGCCGGTCAGCGCCGCCTGGGCGCGTACGGAGGTCCGTACGCCGGCCGTGCCGCCCAACACCGACAAGATCGCGTGGGGGCTGTCGGTCTACGGGGTGGGCACGCTCACCACCGACGACTACGCGCTGGAGGAGGTGGGCGCGGCGCCGCCGCAGCCGGTCTGCTCGGGTACGGCGGAGGAGT
Organism: Streptomyces sp. NRRL F-2580; assembly: GCF_000720115.1. GTDB lineage: Bacteria > Actinomycetota > Actinomycetes > Streptomycetales > Streptomycetaceae > Streptomyces. The sequence goes on along the minus strand of NZ_JOIR01000017.1, from coordinate 157,841 downwards.
GCGCCAAGGGCAAGTGGGAGGTGATCCCGGCCAAGAACCCGGTGCGTTCGATGCACGCCGTCGTCCTGAAGAACGGCAAGGTGCTGCTGATCGCCGGGTCGGGCAACGACATCGCCCAGTTCAACGCGGGCACCTTCACCTCGGCCGTCTACAACCCGGCGAACGGCACCTTCAAGACGATCCCGACGCCGGTGGACATGTTCTGCGCGGGCCATGTGCAGCTGTCGGACGGCCGGGTGCTGGTGATGAGCGGCAACAAGGGGTACCCGTCCGCCGACGGCAAGATCGGCTACCAGGGGCTGAAGGACAGCTACGTCTTCGATCCGGCGACCGAGGCCTACACGAGGACGAACGACATGAACGGCGGGCACTGGTACCCGTCGGCGACGGTCCTCGGCAACGGCGACGTGATCTCCTTCGGCGGGCTGAAGGAGGACTCCACGGGCAACGTGACCGCCGAGAAGTTCTCGGCGGCGCAGAACAAGTGGCTGCCGATGAACGAGGTCAACCAGACCTGGTCGTACTGGGGCCTGTACCCGTCGATGATCCTCATGCAGGACGGGCGGCTCTTCTACTCGGGCAGCCACACCTTCGGCAACGGCACCCAGGGCACCGGCGCCTCGATCTACGACTACGACGCCAACACCATCACCGACGTGCCGGGCCTGCGGAACAAGGACCAGCGCGACGAGTCGGCGAGCGTGCTGCTGCCCCCGGCGCAGGACCAGCGGATCCTGACCATCGGCGGCGGCAACAACGAGACCAACCCGGCCGCGAACCGGATCACCGACGTCATCGACCTGAAGAAGCCGAGCCCCGGCTACACGGCCGGCCCCGACCTCCCGCAGGGACTGGTCGACACGGGCACGGGCAAGCGGCCGCAGACCGGCGCCGAGGGCAAGATGTACGTGTCGGCGGTGCTGCTCCCGGACGGCAAGGTGCTGGAGACCGGCGGCGGGCTGCACGACCGGGCCGACCCGGTCTTCGAGGCCTCCTTCTTCGACCCGGCGACCAACACCTACCAACCGGGCCTCGCCACCGACCCGATCCCGCGGACCTACCACTCGGCGTCGTTCCTGATGCCGGACGGCCGGGTCATGTCGGTCGGCGACAACCCGGGCAACGGCACCTACAACCACAACGTGTCGATCTACACCCCGCCCTACCTGTTCAAGGGCGCCCGCCCGCAGATCACCTCGGTGATCGACACGCAGTGGGTGTACGGGGACACGCAGCGGATCACCGTCAACCGCCCCGTCGCCAAGGCGGAGCTGATCCGTCCGGCGGCGGTCACCCACTCCTCGGACCCCAACCAGCGGTTCGTGGACCTGCCGATGACCGTCAACGGGAACGACATCGACCTCAACGTGACGAGCAACCCGAACCTGGCGCCGCCCGGCTGGTACATGCTCTTCGCGGTCGACGCGAACGGCGTCCCGTCCCTCGCCACCTGGGTGCACCTGGGCGGTCCGTCGGCCCTGGCGGCCACCCAGGATCAGCCGTCCGCGCACGAGCACTCCTTCGCGGACAAGCTCGGGCCGGCCAAACAGACTGTGCCCGATGAAGAGGGGGCCAAGCGGGACTCCGTACCCGTCGCGCCCGGCGTGGCGGGCTGCGACCGGCACTACGGGACGGTCAACGTGTGCGTGCCGACCCGCTTCCCGGGCGAGGTGAAGGAGACGGCCAAGGCCCGCTGTGACTGGCTGGCCTCCCACCAGTACCCGAAGCGGCTGAAGGTCAACGGCAGCGACCCGCTGCGCCTCGACCCCGACCGCGACGGCTACGCCTGCTGAACCCAGCGGGAAGGGGCCCGGCCGCACGCTCGCGGCCGGGCCCCTTCCCCGGGCTCAGTGCGAGTAGGCGGCGAGCGAGATGCCGACGTAGTGGGCGACGAAGGCGGCCAGGGTCAGCGAGTGGAAGACCTCGTGGAAGCCGAAGAAGCGGGGGGAGGGGTTGGGCCGCTTCATGCCGTAGATGACCCCGCCCACGCTGTAGAGGAGGCCGCCGACGATCACCAGGACCAGGACGGCGATGCCGCCGGTGCGCATGAAGTCGGGCAGGAAGAAGACCGCCGCCCAGCCCATGGCGATGTAGCAGGGGGTGTAGAGCCAGCGCGGGGCGCCGACCCAGAAGACGCGGAAGGCGATGCCGGCGGCGGCCGCGATCCACACCGCCCACAGCAGGGTCCGTCCCGTGGAGGGCGGGAGCAGCAGGACGGTCAGCGGGGTGTAAGTGCCCGCGATGATCAGGAAGATGTTGGCGTGGTCGAGCCGGCGCAGGATGGCCTCGCCGCGCGGCCCCCAGGTGCCGCGGTGGTAGACCGCGCTGACGCCGAAGAGCAGGCAGGCCGTGAGGACGTAGACCCCGCAGGCCACCCGTGCCCGGGTCGAGTCGGTGAAGGCCATCAGCACCAGACCGGCGACGACCACGGCGGGGAACATCCCGAGGTGCAGCCAGCCGCGCAGCAGCGGCTTTTCCTCCAGGGCGGTCTCGGCCGCCTCCAGGGCCTCGACTACCGGTGTGGCCGCGGCGGCCGGGACGGCGGCGGGGTCAGAAGTCATGGGCGCCATGCTACCTACGGGTCCGTAGGTTTCCTTCAGTCGTCTTTACGGAAGATTGACGGACGTGGCAATGCTCACGTGAGAGGCCCTCTGGACATATGCGCACATCCACCGGATGATCAGATGAGTGCGGTCGGCACCGGATGAGCGGAGCGCGAAGCGTCCGGGTCGCAGCCCCCACGGGGCAAACACCAAACACACCCCTCAACAAGGAGCAATCGTGGCGCGCGACAACGCGGCTCCCACCATCCCGACGACTCACCAGGAGCTGATCTCCTGGGTGGACGAGATCGCAGCCCTCACCCAGCCGGACCGCGTCGTCTGGTGTGACGGCTCCGAGGCCGAGTACGAGCGCCTGTGCGAGGAGCTCGTCAGCAAGGGCACGTTCAAGAAGCTCGACGAGACGAAGCGCCCGAACTCGTACTACGCCGCCTCCGACCCCTCCGACGTCGCGCGCGTCGAGGACCGGACCTTCATCTGCTCCGAGAAGGAGGAGGACGCGGGCCCGACCAACCACTGGAAGGCTCCTTCCGAGATGAAGGAGCTCTTCGCGGGGGAGCAGGGCATCTTCCGCGGCTCCATGAAGGGCCGGACGATGTACGTCGTCCCCTTCTGCATGGGCCCCCTCGGCTCCGAGCTCTCCGCGATCGGCGTCGAGATCACCGACTCCGCCTACGTCGCGGTCGCCATGCGCACCATGACCCGCATGGGCAAGGCCGTCCTCGACGAGCTCGGCACCGACGGCTTCTTCGTCAAGGCCGTCCACACCCTCGGCGCTCCGCTCGCCGAGGGCCAGGCGGACGTGCCGTGGCCGTGCAACACCACCAAGTACATCTCGCACTTCCCGGAGACCCGCGAGATCTGGTCCTACGGATCCGGCTACGGCGGCAACGCCCTGCTCGGCAAGAAGTGCTACGCCCTGCGCATCGCGTCCGTCATGGCCCGCGACGAGGGCTGGCTCGCCGAGCACATGCTGATCCTCAAGCTCACCCCGCCGCAGGGTGAGGCTGCATCTCCGACGTACCTTGCCGCCGCGTTCCCGAGCGCCTGCGGCAAGACCAACCTGGCCATGCTGGAGCCGACCATCCCCGGCTGGACCGTCGAGACCATCGGCGACGACATCGCCTGGATGCGCTTCGGTGAGGACGGCCGCCTCTACGCGATCAACCCCGAGGCCGGCTTCTTCGGCGTCGCGCCCGGCACCGGCGAGCACACCAACGCCAACGCCATGAAGACCATGTACGCGAACACCGTCTTCACCAACGTCGCGCTCACCGACGACGGCGACGTGTGGTGGGAGGGCATGACCGAAGAGGCGCCCAAGCACCTCATCGACTGGAAGGGCAACGACTGGACTCCGGACTCCGAGACCCCGGCTGCCCACCCCAACGCCCGCTTCGCCGTCCCCGCCTCCCAGTGCCCGACGATCGCCCCCGAGTGGGAGGACCCCAAGGGCGTCCCGATCTCCGCGATCCTCTTCGGCGGCCGCCGCGCCTCCGCCGTGCCGCTGGTCACCGAGTCCTTCGACTGGAACCACGGCGTCTTCATCGGCTCGAACATCGCCTCCGAGAAGACCGCCGCCGCCGAGGGCAAGGTCGGCGAGCTGCGCCGCGACCCCTTCGCCATGCTGCCGTTCTGCGGCTACAACATGGGTGACTACATGGCCCACTGGGTCAAGGTGGCCGCGGACAAGGACCAGGCGAAGCTCCCGAAGATCTACTACGTGAACTGGTTCCGCAAGAACGACGCGGGCAAGTTCGTGTGGCCCGGCTTCGGCGAGAACAGCCGCGTCCTGAAGTGGATCGTCGAGCGCCTCGACGGCACCGCCGAGGGCGTCGAGACCCCCATCGGCATCCTGCCGACCAAGGACTCCCTCGACCTCGACGGCCTGGACCTGCCGGCCGCGGACCTCGACTTCCTCCTCACGGTCGACAAGGAGGTCTGGCGCGAGGAGGCCGCCCTGGTCCCCGAGCACCTGAACACCTACGGCGACCACACGCCGAAGGAGCTGTGGGACCAGTACCACGCCCTCGTGGAGCGCCTGGGCTGATCCAGGACGCGCCCTGAAGAAGGGCCAATGAACGTGGGAGCCCCCGACCAAGCGGCGCCCACCGCTGTGGGAGCCCCCGACCAAGCGGTTCCCACCGCTGCACCGGCCTGTCTTCAGGAGCGTCCGCGCTCCTCCAGATAGGCCGTGTGCGTCTGCTGACGGCGGGCCTCTGCTTCGCGGAGGTCCGCCGTCCGTACAGCTCCAGCAGCCCGCCCGCCGGCTCCCGGCCGCCGCCGGCAGCTCCACCTCGGCCAGGTACTCCCGCAGCCGAGCGAAGTCCCCGCGCAGTAGGTCGAGTTCCTCGCTCGGGTCGGACGGCGGCGGCGCCACCCGCTCCGGCGGGGCGATCAGCGCGCCCGCCCCGTACAGCCCGGCCACCACCACCGGCCAGTACGCGCCCGCCACCCCGGCGAGGGTCAGGCCGAGGCCCACTGGTAGCCACGGATCTCCTCGAAGGCTCCGGTCGGCGAACCTCCCCCAGCTACCGCTGGGGGGACCCCCACGCCGGTGGCGTCGAAGAGCCGCCCGCCGGTCAGTTCGGTGATGTGGGCGAGCTCCTTGCGGTCCGAGTCCCCGAAGAGCACCGCGAAGACCGGCGTCTGCCGCTGCGCCTCGGGCAGGGCCGCGTAGAAGGAGTCGAAGTGCTTGGCCCCGACGCCCTCGGTGTTCTCCCCGTCCGTCATCAGCACGATCGAGGTGAACGCGTCCGCGCCGCCCTTGCCGAGGTGCTGGTAGGCCGCCTCCAGGCTGCCGTAGACCGCCGTACCGCCGTCCGGCTCCAGCGATTCGGACTTCTCCGAGCCGATGACGCCACGCACGGTCTTCGTTGCCGTGGTTTCTGGGTGATCCTGCCCCTGGAAGGCGACGACGTAGAGCACGCCGCCGATCAGGAGGAGGCCCAGGACGATTCCCAGGATGCGTCTCACGGGTGCAGCGTGCTCGCGGAAACCCGCATTCCGCGGCGAGTTGCATGAACGTCAGGTGTCCAGGCGGTCCCACTTCGAAATGCTGTGTGAGCTCTCGGGTGCTGGTGGGCGGGGCGGCCGCCCGGGAGGATCGGGGCATGGGCGTGAGCGCGTTGAAGTGGCAGGGCTGGCTGGTCGGTCTGGTGACGCTGGCCGGACTGCTGGTGTTCGCCCCGCTGGGCCTGTACGTGTGGGCGAGCGGCGGCGAACCTCCCGGGGCGCCGCCCAGGGCGGCCCTGGAGGACGTACGGGTCACCGGGTGCCGAATCGATCCGGCGAGCCGGCGGGTGGTGGCCGCGGTGGAGGCGGCCGGGCGGGCCGAGGGCGTCGGCGCGTACATCGTCACGGTGGAGTTCCGCGACGGCGCCGAACCGGCCCCGGAGCGCCGGGCCGCACAGGCCCTGTTGAGGATCCCGGGCGTGGCCCCGGGCGCGACCGAGCACGGTGAGACGGTCGGTCCGGTGTGGCCGGTGGCGACGGTGCCGTGGTGCGGGGTCGCGGGAGCGGAGTTCGAGCGGACGCCCGACACGCCCTGAGGCGTCCGGGCCCGCGTCACCGGCCCGCGCCGTGCGGCGCGGGCCGGTGTGCGCTCAACGGGTCACTTCACCTTGACGACGACGGTGCTGCACACCTTGTCGGCGAAGGTCTGCTTCTTGGCGTCCCACAGCGGCCACAGCCAGCCGAGGTAGCAGGGGATGCCGTCCAGGATGTGCGCCAGCTTGCGCACGAAGGCCATGCCGAAGCCGAGGGTCGCGCCGTCGGCCTCCTTGTGGAGGCTGATGCCGACGACCTTCTTGCCGATCGTCTGGCCGGTGGTGCCCTCCTTGTAGATCTGGAAGAAGAACATGCCGAGGGCGTACAGCATGCCGATGAGGCCGAGCACGCCGGCCGCCGCGGAGTCGGAGTCCCCGCCGCTGATGGCCGCGCCGATGCCGGCCAGCGCGTACATCGGGCCGGCGATGATCAGGGCGTCGAGCAGGTACGCGCCGACGCGCAGGCCCCAGTGGGCCAGCGGCGGCATGCCCGCACCCGGCATACCGGGCATGCCCGGCATCCCCGGCTGCTGCGGGTAGCCGTAGGCCGGCGGCGGCGCCTGCTGCGGGTAGCCGTACTGCGGGGCCCCACCCTGCGGGGGCTGCTGCGGGTAACCGTACTGCGGCGGCACGCCCTGCGGGGCCTGCTGCGGGTAGCCGGGCTGGCCCTGCGGGGGCTGCTGGCCGTAGGGGTTGTTCGGGTCGCCGAAGCTCATCGGTGAAGTCTCTCCAGGCTGCTGAAACGGGGACGAAGCGGCGTGGAGGAGATGGACTTGTGAGCGGCCTCCCCCGTGCTGCCGCGAACTTTCAGCCCTCATCGTGTTCGGAGCACCGGGTTCTGTCCAATTCCCGCCCCTGTCACGGGCCGCGGAACCTGCGGCGGAACCTGCCGTGGGGCGTGCCGCGCGAGCGCGGTCGACACCGGAACGTGGCACCCGGTCCGGAGCCTCCGCGGCCCCGGACCGGGGCCGTCTAGAGGGCGCCGGCCAGGTCCGAGGACTTCAGGGCGGCGGTGTGCGCGTCCATGCGCTCGGCGGCGAGGATCGCGGCGGTGGTGTCGGCGCGGGACGCGGCGACGAGGAGCGCGCGGGCGGCGAGGTCGTGCGCGCGCTGGTGCAGCGCGGCGGTGTCCCCGGCCGTGCGCTGCGGCGCACGTGCGGGCTGGGACCCGCGCAGCCGGGCCACCTGGACGGCGATCTCGGCGGCGACCCCGTCGAGCCCGAGCTCGTCGGTGACGGCGAGCAGGGCCGCGAGGTGGCCGGCGAGCTGGATGTCCAGCGCTTCGCCGCGGCTGCTGTGCGGATAGTCGGACGGCGCGGCGCCCACGCGGTGGACGACCGACTTGGTGCGGATCGGCTCGTACATGAGGTGGCCTCCTGCGTGGTCAGGAGACCATCCTACATTGGATTGGTTCTAAAGTTGAGCTGAATCCTGTTGTTGGCCGTGCGTGTCCACCGCTACAGCTGGCTGTAGCCGTCGAGGAAGTTGCCGATCCGCGTCACCGCGTCGGCCAGATCGGTGGCGTTCGGCAGGGTCACGATCCGGAAGTGGTCGGGCTCGGGCCAGTTGAAGCCCGTACCGTGCACGACCATGATCTTCTCGGCCCGCAGCAGGTCGAGGACCATCTGCCGGTCGTCCTTGATCTTGTAGACCGAGGGGTCCAGCCGCGGGAAGGCGTACAGGGCGCCCTTCGGCTTCACGCAGGTGACGCCCGGGATCTGGGTGAGCATGTCGTACGCGACGTTGCGCTGCTCCAGGATCCGCCCGCCGGGCAGGACCAGGTCCTCGATCGACTGCCGGCCGCCGAGCGCGGTGGCCACGGCGTGCTGCGAGGGCATGTTCGCGCACAGGCGCATGTTGGCAAGGATCGTGAGGCCCTCGATGTAGCAGGTGGCGTGCTTCTTCGGGCCGCAGACCGCCATCCAGCCGGCCCGGTAGCCGGCGACGCGGTAGTTCTTCGAGAGGCCGTTGAAGGTCAGCGTCAGCAGGTCGGGGGCGATGGCGGCCGTGTTGTGGTGCACGGCGCCGTCGTAGAGGATCCGGTCGTAGATCTCGTCCGAACAGACGACCAGGTTGTGGCGGCGGGCGATGTCCGTCAGCCCCCGCAGCATCTCCTCGTCGTAGACCGCGCCCGTGGGATTGTTCGGGTTGATGATCACGATCGCCTTGGTGCGGTCGGTGACCTTGCGCTCGATGTCGGCGAGGTCCGGCATCCAGTCGGCCTGCTCGTCGCAGCGGTAGTGCACGGCCGTACCGCCGGCGAGGGAGACGGACGCGGTCCACAGCGGGTAGTCCGGTGCCGGGACCAGCACCTCGTCACCGTCGTCGAGCAGCGCCTGCATCGACATCTGGATCAGCTCGGAGACGCCGTTGCCGAGGTAGATGTCCTCGACGTCCAGGTCGATGCCCTTGGTCTGGTAGTGCTGCATGACCGCGCGGCGCGCGGAGAGCAGCCCCTTCGCGTCCCCGTAACCGTGGGCGTTGCCCAGGTTGCGGAGCATGTCCTCAAGGATCTCCGGCGGGCAGTCGAAGCCGAAGGCCGCGGGGTTGCCGGTGTTGAGCTTGAGGATGCGATGACCTGCTGCTTCGAGCCGCATGGCCTCTTCGAGCACGGGGCCGCGGATCTCGTAGCAGACATTGGCGAGTTTGGTTGACTGGATCACCTGCATGACGGGAGCTTACGGGCCCGGGTGCGGGCTTGACGTGCCTTTTCGAAGACAGGCCCGAAGAGCGAAATGTCCCATTTCGGGTAATGGGTGGGTGGTCGTGCGGTCCCCCCTTGGAATCCGGGGCCGCGCGCGGTTCCGACCTGCGGAATGGGTGGGGGCGGGGCCGGCGAAAAAGCGGGATGTTGCGCTCGTCACCTCGGTGGACGGGTGAGGACCGAGGGTGACGGAGCGCTCCGGCCGAGCGTCCCGGGTGAGAACGTCGGCCGAGCACCTCGGCCGAGCGTGTCGGCTGAGTACGTCGGCTGAGTACGCGCACTCATGCGGCGGGGCGGGGCGCCGTGGAGGCTGGGCGCATGAACCAGGGCGAGTGGAAGCCGCCGGACTACCGCCGGGGCACGGAGAGGGTCGGCACGGTGATCGTGGCCGCCGCGGGCGTCCTCATGGCGGCGGGGGCGATCTTCGTGGCGCTTCTCTTCTTCCTGGTGTTCCTGAACAACGGCTACTGAGGGGCGCGTGCAGTGGAGTTCGTAGTCGGTGACATGGCGATCACCACGGTCGGCACGGACGGCGACGACCGGGCGATCGAGTTCCTGGTCAGGCCGGAAGGAGCCGCGGAGGAAGGGCACTTCGCGATCTTCCGTGAGCACGATGAGGGCTGGGAGTCCGCCCGCATCACCATCGCCCCGGAGTCGGCCGCGATCCCGGTGGCGGCGGTCGAATGGGCGGTGGAGTTCGCACGCGAGTACCTGTGAGGGGTGGCGGGGTCGCGGGGCGGCGTGGCCGGGTGGGGGGCTCCCGCCCGGCCGCCCCGCGTTGTCAGTGCCCTCGCCTACCGTTCGGGACATGAAGCCGCTACGGATCATCGCCGGGGACGCGACGAGTCCCCAGGCCAAGGGGCCCAAGATCATCGCCCACCTCTGCAACGACCTCGGCGGGTGGGGGAAGGGCTTCGTGCTGGCCGTCTCGAAGCGGTGGCCCGAGCCGGAGGCCGCGTACCGGGGCTGGCACCGGGGGCGCAGCGGAAACGACTTCGGGCTGGGCGCCGTGCAGGTGGTGCGGGTCAAACCCGACACCTGGGTGGCCAACATGGTCGGGCAGCGCGGGATACGCACCGGGAGCGGAGGGCCGCCGATCCGCTACGACGCCGTGGAGCGCTGCCTCGGCGCGCTGGCCGGGCACGCCGTGGAGCTGGGCGCCGGCGTCCACATGCCGCGCATCGGGTGCGGGCTCGCGGGGGGCACGTGGTCACGCATCGAGCCGCTGATCACCCACGCGCTGTGCGCGCGGGACGTGGAAGTGACGGTTTACGACCATGCGTGAGCCCGAGGTGCCCGGGGGCGGGTCCTGGGCGGGCGCGGGTGCGGTCCACGAGGATCTGCTCGTGGCGAAGGCGCTGGTCTACGACCGCTGCGGGTTCGCGTGCTCCCGGCCGGTCGCCGAGGCGGAGAGCGCCGAGTACGGGGCGTACGCGTTCACGCTGGACGGCCTGTGCGTCACCTTCCGCGCGGCCAGGACCACCCCGACGAAGGCCGGGCAGTTCGTCACGGTGTGGAAGCGGTCCGAAGAGGGGCCGATCAGGCCCTTCGACGTGGCGGACCCCGTCGACCTCCTCGTCGTCAGCACCCGGGACGCGGACGGCTTCGGGCAGTTCGTCTTCTCGCGCGAGGTGCTCCGCCGGCGCGGCGTCCTGTCCGTGGACGGGGCGGGCGGCAAGCGCGCCTTCCGGGTCTACCCGCCATGGTCCGCGGTGGAGAGCCGGCAGGCCCGGGCGACGCAGGCGTGGCAGGCCGACTGCTTCCTGTCCGTGGGCAGCGGCGCCGAGGTCGACCTCACCCGGGCCCGGACCCTCCTTCACCCGTAGAAGGGGGGTGTCGGGGGCGGGGGCGGACGGTGGGGGCGTGGCACGATCGGCGGCATGCAGTACCGGTACGCCACCGAGGCCGACGCGCCCGCCATGGCCGAGCTCTTCGCCGCCAACCACCACGACGCCCTGACGGAGCGGCAGCGGGCGGAGCAGGGATTCGTGCAGGGCCGCTTCGACGTCGGCGCCCTGGGGGCGATGGCCCGGGCCGGGGAGCTGCTGGTCGCGGACGACCGCGGCCGGGTCGCCGGCCTGCTCGCCCTGTCGGTGGCGGCGGACCTGGCAGATCCCCCGCCGGCGGTCACGGGCCTGCTCCGCGCGCAGGACACCCTGGAGTGGGACGGACACCCCCTCGGCGAGGCGCGGTGGCTGCTCTACGGGCCGGTCGTGGTCGACGCCGCGTACCGGGGGCGCGGCGTGGCCCGGGCACTGTTCACCATGGCCGTGGCGGCGGCCTCGGAACGGGCCGACGCGGTCGTGGCGTTCATCGAGTCCGGCAACGTGCCGTCGTGGAAGGTGCACGTCGACGGCTTCGGCATGGTCCCGCTGGGCGAGTACGTCGCGGACGGACGCACGTACCACGCCGTCGCCGCGCCGACCACCTAGCCGCCGGTTGGGCCGGGGTCGACAGGGCGTCGAACGCAAGGTGCCTCGGCCCTCCGACCCCCCGACACGTTCGGCGCCCGAGGAGACGCCCCGGCGCGCGCCCGGCCCCGGCACAACCGGCCCCCTCGTGCCCGGCCCGAGCGGCGCAGCCAACCCGCCCGAGCGGCGCAGCCAACCCGCGCCACGCCGAGCGATCTTGGAGGAACGCGCTACCCCTCCAGGATCACCAGCGGGATCTCGCGGGGCCGGGCGGCCCTCTGGTCGTCCTCGAACGGCGGCCAGAGGGCCGTCATCATGTCCCAGTACATCTCCCGCTCCTCCGGCGTGGCCGTGCGCGCCGTCGCCTTGACGGTGGCCGCGCCGACCTGGAGGCGGACCTCCGGGTGTGCCGTGAGGTTCAGGTACCAGTGGGGGTGGTCCGGGGCGCCGTGGCCGGCGGCCAGGACGACGAAACGGCCCGCGTCCTCGCCGTAGATCAGCGGGGTCCGGACGGTGCGGCCGGTGTGGCGGTCCACCGTGGTGAGCAGCAGGGTGGGGACCCCGTGCCACAGGTGCCCGTCGGCGCCCGCGGTGGTCACGTACGCGCGGACGTGGTCGAGCCGTGGGCCGGGTCGCGGGTCCGTGGGGTGTTCCCAATCGACATCGAGTGCGTGCATTTACCTGTCCTTAGGGTCGTGGCCCCCTGGCGGCTAACGAGCATTAACGATTCTGGATGCGCACGACCCGTAGCGCACCCCTTCAGGTCTGGACCAAGCTCGTCGCATGGATCTGGAGCTGAGGCACCTCAAGATCGTCAGGGCCGTCGCCGACGCCGGGAGTCTGACCCGGGCCGCCACCGCCCTCGGCCTCGCGCAGCCCGCACTCAGCACGCAGCTGAAGCGGATCGAGCGTGCGCTGGGCGGGACGCTGTTCGTGCGCGGGCGGGAGGGCGTACGGGCCACCCCGCTCGGGGAGCTCGTACTGGGGCGAGCCGGGGGCCTGCGGCCCGCTCTGCCGTGGTCGGCGGCCAGGTCCACTGCCCGGCCGCGGCTTCTGCCGGGGCTCCGCCCCGGACCCCGCGCCTCAAACGCCGGCGGGGCTGGATGGTGCGGCGGGGGTGAAAGGCCGGGGCTCCGCCCCGGATGGTGTGGTGGGAGTGGGATGGTGCGAGGGGCGTGCGGACGCCCCCGGCGGGGCCGGGGGTGTCGGGGCAGCCTTGGGCGCGGATTGCCTACGGCAGGTAGTGACGCGGATTGCCTACGGCAGGTAGCGCTCGATGACCTGCGGGCCCTCCTTCTCCATCAGCTCGCGTGCCTTCGCGACCCGCTCCGGAGTCGGGTCGTGGCCGGTCACCATCACGAGGTCCTCGGGGTCGTACGGCCGTTCCCCGCCCGTGAAGAGCCGGTCCGACCGTGTGGGCTGCTCGTCGGGTTCACTGACCATCGCGTACCTCCTACGGTTTCCCCTTCCCCTGGCCCCATGGTCCGACCCCCGGCCCATGAACGCACTTCGGCGCCCTCGCCGCCGCCGGCATGACACCGGGGGAGGGGCCAACAGGCGGTTCCCGCACGGTCTGCGCCGAGCCGGGCGACTCCGGCGGCTCCCACCTCTCCGGGAGCCAGGCCCAGGGCGTGGCCTCGGGCGGCTCCGGCAACTGCTCCAGCGGCGGGACCACCTTCTTCCAGCCGCTGAACCCGATCCTGTCGGCGTACGGACTCACCCTCAAGGTCACCGGCAGCGACCCGGGCCCGGGCCCGGGCCCCGGCCCCGGCGAGCCCGAGCCGGGCGGCGCCTGGAAGGCGGGCACCGTCTACGCGGCCGGCGCCACCGTCACCCACGGCGGCGCGAGCTGCCGCTGCCTCCAGGGACACCAGGCGCAGCCCGGCTGGGAGCCGCCGAACGTCCCGGCCCTCTGGCAGCGTCTGTAGCGGAACCGGAGAATGCCGGTGCCGTGGCTGCCAAGGGGGAGTCACGGCACCTCCGCGTGCCCGGGTTCAGACGAGGACCGCGGCCAGCGTGCCGAGGGCGCCGAGTACGGTCAGCAGGCCGCAGATCGCGAGGTTCACCGCCCGGTGCTCCCAGAAGACGGCGACGAACTCCCGGATGGTGGCGCTCGGCCAGTAGTACTTCGCGGTCGGCGAGCCCACCACCTGCCCGTTGACGCCGGTCTTGCGCGCCAGCATCGCCGCCCGGAAGGCGTGGAAGTTATTGGTGACCACCACGCACCGGTAGGCCGGATCGTGCGCCTCCATGAGCTCCCGGCTGAAGCGCATGTTCTCCTCGGTCGTCGTGGACCGGTCCTCCAGCACGACGTGCTCCGCCGGCACGCCCTCCGCGATCAGCCAGTCCGCCATCGCCCGCGCCTCGGCGACCTTCTCGTCCGAGCCCTTGCCGCCCGAGACGAGCAGCACCGGCGGCCGGCCGCCCCGGGCCAGCTGGCCCTCGTAGATCTGCTGTCCCTTGCGCAGGCGCGACGCCAGCAGCGGCGGCACGCGGTCCCCGCCGACCAGGCCCGAGCCCAGCATGACCACGTGGTCGACGTCGCCGCGCACCTTGATCCGCCCGTAGAGGAAGGCGTAGCCGAGGAAGCAGAAGAAGACGAAGGAGACGTAGCCGGCCACCACGGTGAGCGTTCCGGCGATGCCGCCCAGCACGGGGGAGCCGACCACGGCGACGAGGACCAGCAGCGCGATCAGCGCGAAGATCGCGAGGCCCGCGAGCATCGACAGCAGGTTGGCCGGCCGCAGGCCCTCCTTGCGGACCATGGTCACGCCGTTGCGGACGAGGAAGACGCCCAGCGCCACGACGGCGAACGCGGGTGAGGCGAAGGCGAGCACGGCGACCGTGACGGCCGCCCAGGTGGGCAGCTTGCCCACTTGGAGGAAGAGCGCGGAGCAGGCGCTGAGGAAGGTCAGCCCCAGGAGCACGGCGTTGCTGAAGCGGCGCCGGTCCCGCCGGACGCTCGTGCAGAACGCGAGGAACAGCAGTGCGGCGAGGGCGAAGGCGACCATGCCGCCCATCGTAGGCGTCCGCTCTACCGAAGATCCCGGGCGGTGCGGCGCACGGAACGCCCGGCCAGCACGTCCGTCCGGCGTCCGTCGCGCAGGACGAAACGCCCGTCGATCAGGACGTGCGGTATGCCCGTCGGCAGCACCCGCGGCCGCTCGTACGTGGACCCGGCCGCGACCGTGCCGGGGTCGAAGAGGACGAGGTCGGCGCGGTACCCCACGCAAACCAGGCCGCGGTCGGGCAGGCGCAGGCGCGCCGCGGGGCGGCCGGCCAGGTGCGCCACGCACTCCTCCAGGGAGAGCAGGCCGAGTTCGCGGACGTAGTGGCCGAGGTAGTGCGGGAAGGTGCCGTAGGCGCGCGGGTGCGGTTTCGCGCCCTGGAGGATGCCGTCGGAACCACCGGTGTGGACGCGGTGGCGCATGATCGCCCGGACGTTCTCCTCGTGGCCGACGTGCTGGAGGACGGTCGGCGCGAGACGGTCGTCCAGCAGCAGCCGGCGGGCGGTCTCCCAGCCGTCCAGGCGCCTGCCGACGTACCCGGCGAGGGCGGGATCGGCGACGCCCGAGATCTCGACCGTCGACCAGTCGACGGGGACCCCGTGGCAGCCGTCCGCGCCCTCCACCTCCAGCGCGTGGCGGATCCGCCCGGCCTGGGCGTCGTCGCGCAGGCGGGCCAGGACCGCCTCCGGTCCGCCCTCGTTCGCCCAACTGGGCAGGAGGGCGGCGAGGGTGGTGCAGCCGGGGGTGTACGGGTAGCTGTCGAGGGTGATGTCGGCGCCCTCGGCCAGGGCCGCGTCGAGCAGGGCGAGCAGCTCGGGCGCACGGCCCTCGTTCTCGCCGAAGTTCATGGTGGCGTGGGCCAGGTGCAGGGCGCAGCCGGCCTCCCGGGCCAGCGCGACCATCTCCGCGTACGCGGCGAGCGCGCCGTGGCCGTACGAGCGGTGGTGCGGGCAGTAGTAGCCCCCGTACTCCGCCACCACCCGGCACAGTTCGGTCAGTTCGGAGCCGGAGGCGTACATGCCGGGGGTGTAGGTGAGGCCGGAGGACATGCCGACGGCGCCCTCGGCCAGGCCGTCGACGACGAGCTGCCGCATCCGGTCCAGCTCGGCCGCGGTCGCGGGGCGGTCCTCCCAGCCCAGGGCGTGGGCGCGGACGGTGCCCTGCGGGACGAGGTAGGCGGCGTTCACGGCGATGCCGTGGCCGCCGTGGGCCCGGTCCAGGCGGTCGAGGTAGCCGCCGACCGTGCGCCAGTCGAAGTCGATGTCGTCCCCGGGGCCGTTCCATCCCGCGATGGCGGCCCGCACCTCGCCCAGGGTCCGTTCGTCGGCCGGCGCGTACGACAGGCCGTCCTGGCCGAGGACTTCGAGGGTCACGCCCTGGGCGGCCTTCGCGCTGTGGTCCGGATCGCGGAGCAGGGCGAGGTCGCTGTGGGCGTGCATGTCGACGAAGCCGGGCGCGAGGGCCAGGCCGTGCGCGTCGAGGGTCCGGCGGCCCCCGGGGAGCGAGCCGATCTCGGCGATCCGGCCCTCGTGGACGCCGACGTCCGCCGTGTACGAGGGCCCGCCCGTGCCGTCGACGACGCGGGCCCCCCGGATGACCAGGTCCACCGATCCGTTCCTAGAAGAAGGTGCGGACGTAGTCGGTGACGGCGCCGTCGGCCTCCACGACCGGGATCAGCGGCCACTTCTCGAAGATCGTGCAGGGGTGGGACATGCCGAGGGCCACCCAGTCGCCGACCTGCACGTCGTCCGCCGAGTCGGTCTCCAGCCAGGCGTGCTGGTCGGACAGTTTGACCACGCGGATGCCGGTGGCGGGGCGTTCGACGCCGGTGAGAGCGTCGCGGACCAGCTCGGCCTCGGGCAGACCCAGGTCGTAGGCGATGTCGCGCTTGCCCGCGTTGACGAAGGCCTGGGTGGGGGAGGGACGGGAGACGACCTGGGTCCACAGCCGGAACGCGGGGCGCAGGCCGCCCTCTTCGGGGTGGCGGTTGAAGGGGGTGAGGCGGGTGTACCAGCCGTGGTCGTGGGAGACGTACGCGCCGGAACGGAGCAGCTTCAGGGTGGGGCGGGACAGCTCCGGGAGCGCGGCGAAGACGTCGGCGACGGCGTCGAACCAGGCGGAGCCGCCGGCGCTGACGACGATCTCCTCCAGGTCGGCGGCGAACCGGCCCGCCTTGTCGAACTCGACGGCCAGGGCGGTGAGCCGGCGCAGGTACGCGTGGACGCGGTCCGGGTCGGCCTCGGGCACCTCGGCCTCGTAGCCGCCCATGCCGACCAGCCGCAGGGTGGCGGTGGCGGCGACCGCGTCGGCGACGGCGCGGCAGTCCTCTTCGGTACGGGCCCCGGTGCGGGCGCCCTCGCCGGCGCCGAGCTCGACGACGACGTCGACGACGGCCGGGGCGTCGCGCAGGGCCCGGTCCATGAGGTGGACCCCGCGCACGGAGTCGACGTAGCAGACGAAGCGGAAGTCGGGGTCGGCGGCGAGCTCGCCCGCGACCCAGCGCAGGGCGGCCGGATCGACGAGCTCGTTGGCGAGGAAGATCCGCTGGATGCCGAAGGCGCGGTAGACGCGCGCCTGGTGGGGAACGGCCGCGGTGATGCCCCACGCGCCGTGGTCCAGCTGCCGGCGGAAGAGCTGCGGGGCCATGCAGGTCTTGCCGTGCGGGGCGAAGGCGAGGTCGTGCCGGGCGGCGTAGGCGCCGAGCACGGCGAGGTTGTGCTCCAGCGCGTCGGCGTCGAGGGTCAGGACGGGCGTGGTGAAGCCGCCGGTGTGGAGGTCCCGTCGCTGGGCGGCGAGCTGCCCGACGGTGAGGCCCTGCGTCTGGGCGTCCGGCGGGAGCCCCTTGAACCGGTGGTCGACGAGCTCGTCGGCGAGGTCCTGGACGGGGTCGCTGGCGCTGGCCATGCGGGTGCCTCCCGGGGGGTTGCGTGGTGTGCAACGGTCGTTGCGTATGCCGCTGCATGCTGTCTAACATCCCGGGTGACGGCGGGTCAACGCGCGGCGCGGCGCCGCCGCTGGGGCTCCGCCCCGGACCCCGCGCCTCGAACGCCGGCCGGGCTGGATCTGCGCCGGCGCGCGCTTTCGGGTGCGGCGCAGCCCGGAGCCCGGCGGAGCCGGGTTGGTCTGGACGCGTACGGAAGGGGACGAGCAAATGAGCCAGTCCGTGGCACGGGCACTCGCGGTCCTGCCGCTGCTCGCGAAGGGCCCCGCCCCCCTGGGGGCGGTCGCGGACGAACTCGGCGTACACAAGAGCACCGCCCTGCGCCTCCTGCGCACGCTGGACGAGCACGGCTTCGTCTACCGCCAGCCCGACGGCCGCTACCGACTGGGGTCGAAGCTCTTCGCGCTCGCCGCCGAGGCCGTCGAGAACCTCGACGTCCGGGAGATCGCGCACCCCCACCTCGTCGAGCTCAACCGGGCCACCGGCCACACCGTTCACCTCGCCCTCCACCAGGACGACGAGGTCGTGTACGTCGACAAGGTCGACAGCCGCTACCCCGTCCGCATGTACTCCCGCATCGGCAGGCCCGTCCCCCTCACGGTCGCCGCCGTCGCCAAGCTGCTCCTCGCCGACCTGCCCGAGGCCGAGCGCCGGGCCCTCGCCGAGCGGATCGAGTACCCCCGCTACACCCCCCGCTCCACCCCGGACGCCGCCGCCTTCCTCCGCGAGCTGGACCAAGTGCGCGAGCAGGGCTGGGCCACCGACCTCGGCGGGCACGAGGAGTCCCTCAACTGCCTCGGCGCGCCCGTGCACGGGCCGGACGGGCGGGTCGTCGCCGCGCTGTCCGTCTCCGCGCCCGGCGTGGTCGTCTCCGCCGAGGGGCTCCTCGAACTGCTGCCGCAGGTACTCCGTACCGCCGTCGCCATCAGCCAGGACTACTCAGGAGCACAGGAGAGAACGTGACCGCGAAGACCGCCATCACCCTCGACACCCACACCGTCCCGCCCGCGAGGTTCTCGCACGGCGTGCGCAAGGGGAACATCCTCCAGGTCGCCGGCCAGGTCGGCTTCCTCCCGCACGTCGACGGGCAGCCGCCCACCCCCGCCGGGCCGACGCTGCGCGAGCAGACCCTCCAGACGCTGGAGAACGTCCGCTCCGTCCTGGAGGCGGGCGGCGCGAGCTGGGACGACGTGATGATGATCCGCGTCTACCTCACCGACACCGGGCACTTCGCCGAGATGAACGGCATCTACAACGCCTACTTCGAGGAGCAGGGCCTGAAGGAGGTTCCCGCCGCCCGCACCACCGTCTACGTGGGCCTTCCGGCGGGGCTGCTCGTCGAGATCGACGCCCTCGCCGTCCTCGGCTGAGCCGCGGCCGGACACGCGGCCGGCACGCGGGCGGGGCGCCCCCCTGGCGGCGGGGCGCCCCGTTCACACGCGCGCTACGAGCAGTACTGCGCTTCCTTGCCGATCGAGCGGTACATGCAGTCCGCGTTCTCCAGCAGCTGGAGCACGGCGTCCTTGTTCCGCGCGGTCTCGCGGTCGATCACCTCGTCCGGCGGGTAGAAGCCGCCCCCGCCGCTCTCCGGGTACATCTCGAAGGTGTAGGCGAAGATCTTCTGGTTGCCCCACAGCCAGTCGTCGATCGTGCCGTCGGTGATGTACAGGTCGCTCGACTGCTCCGGCGTGTAGCCGTTGCTCGCCGCCATGCTCGTGCCGATCTTCTTGTAGACGGCGAGGTCGTCGGCGGTCAGGCCCGGAGCGGTGTCGTTGTAGGTCCAGCCGAAGGGCCACAGGACCAGTTCGCTGTACGTGTGGAAGTCGATCGCGGCCGTGATCTGCTGCTTGCCGCCGATCACCCGGCTGCGGACGAAGTCCGAGACGACCTTCACCTCGGGCGCCGACTCGGCGGCCGCGCCACGGTAGGTCTCGGAGCTCTTGCTGCTGCTGGAGCCGCCACAGCAGCCCCACTTGTAGTTCCAGTTCCGGTTCTCGTCCGTGCCGACGTACGAGGATCCGCTGTTGGGCTGGCGGTTCTTGCGCCAGGAGCGGTAGGAGCCGGTGGCGATGTCGTACTCGCCGCCGTCCGGGTTGAGGTCCGGGACGATCCAGATCTCGCGGCTGTTGACGGCGTTGGTGACCCGGGAGTCGGTGCCGTACTTGGAGCCGAACTCCTTGAGCAGGTAGAGCGCCATCTCGACGGTCAGGTGCTCACGGGCGTGCTGGTGGTGGGTGAAGAGCACCTCGGGCTCGGCCTCGTCGGTCGCGACGTTGTCGCTGATCTTGATGGCGATGAGGTCCCGGCCCTGGTACGACTTCCCGATCACCCGCTTGCTCATGATGCCCGGGTACTGGGCGATGCGCTGGTCGATCTCCGTGTTCATCTCGGCGTAGTTGTGGTACTTCGAGTCCGCCGAGGGGAAGTCCATCGGGCTGGCCGCGATGCCGGGCACGGAGCGGTCCGGCGGGCCGGGCAGCGCGGTCAGCCGGTAACCGAGCGCGCGCAGGTTCTTCGCCTGCATGGTGTCCGCGCTGACCACGACCGTGTGGTCGTCCACCTCGTCGATCGAGACGCCCGTACGGAGCAGGGCGGTGCGGTCGGCCGGGGTGGAGGGGCCGTGGATCCGGTACTGGACGATGGCCTCGTCCTGGGTGGCGGTGGACGGGGTGGGCGGTGGCGATGCCGTCGCGCTCATGCCGTAGGCGGGTGCGCCCAGCGCGAGCGCCAGTAGGGCCGCCGTGACGGCGGCCCTCCGGCGGGTGTGGAGCCGCATGCGTTCTCCTGGGTGGGAGTGGGGGGTAGCCGTGCGGACGCGCACAGCGTGCTCTCATGGCATGTCCCGGTCAAGGACCCGCCGTGCGGGCCGTACCGATCCGGCCACCCCCAGACGTACCGCCTACGGGAGCCCGTGGACCTTGGGACCCACCGAGTTCGACCAAGCACTACCCGCCTTGGCGTCCCAGTTGGTCGACCAGGTCATCGCACCGCGCAGCCCCGGGTAGGTCTTCGACGGCTTGAAGGACCCGCAGTTCGTCCCCCTGGCCAGGCAGTCCAGGGCGTTGTTGACGATGGTCGGGGAGACGTAGCCGCTGCCCGCGCCGCTCGGCGAGGCGGGGACGCCGATGCCCACCTGGGAGGGGTCGAGGCCGCCCTCCAGCTGGATGCAGGCGAGCGCGGTGAGGAAGTCCACCGAGCCCTGGGAGTAGACCTTGCCGTCGCAGCCGTTCATCGAGCCGCTGTTGTAGTACTGCATGTTGACGACGGTGAGGATGTCCTTGATGCCCAGCGCCGTCTTGAAGTAGCCGCCCTGCGTGGACTGCATGTCGATGGTCTGCGGGGCCATGGTGATGACCAGCGACGGGCCGGCCTTCGCGGACAGCGAGCGCAGCGCCTGCGTCATGTAGGTCGGGTTGAGGCCGTTCTCCAGGTCGATGTCGATGCCGGTGAAGCCGTACTCCTGCATCAGGGCGTACGCGGAGTTCGCGAGGTTGTTCGCGGAGGCCGAGTCGTTGACCGAGATGGTCCCCTTCTCGCCGCCGATGGAGAGGATGACCGACTTGCCGGCCGCCTTCTTCGCGGCGACGTCGGCCTTGAACTGGGCGACCGTGTAACCGCCGAGGCCGGCCGAGTCGAGGTTGAAGGCGATGGCGCCGGGCGTGGTGGTCGCGTCGGCGAAGGAGACGGCGATGATGTCGTACTGCGCGGAGACGTCGGAGATCTTCTGGACGGTCGCGCCGTTGTTGAAATTCTGCCAGTAGCCGGTCAGGGCGTGCTTGGGGACGGCCGGCCCGGGACCCGGCCCGGGGCCGGTGCCGGTCGTGGTGCCGGTGACCGGAGCGGACTTGGCGCCCTCGCCCGCGGCGTTGTACGCGCTCACCTGGAAGGAGTACGAGGTCGAGGCGGCGAGCCCGGTGATCTGGGTCGAGGCGCCGGAGGTGACGGTCTGGACGCGGACGCCGTCCTGATACACGTAGTAGCCGGCGGCCCCGCCGACCGCGTTCCACGAAAGGGTGAGAGCGCTCGCGCTCTGGCCGGAAACCGCGGTCCCCGCGGGGGCTCCCGGGACGCTCGGACCGGGGTCCGTGCCGCCGCCGCCGTCCGGTCCGAAGACGCTGAACTCGTCGACGACGTAGGCCGGCTGGCCGTACCAGCCGTGCGTGTAGACCGTGACCTGGGTGGTGCTCGGCCCGGTGGTGAAGGTGGTGGAGAGCTTCTGCCAGCCGGCGCCCGATCCGGGGGTCCAGGTGGACACGTCCTGGGTGCCGGTCCCGGTCGCGCCGAGGTAGACGTAGCTGCCCTGGACCTGCGTGCTGAGCGTGTAGGTCGAGTTCGGCTTGACTGTGACGGTCTGACTACAGCGGGCGTTGTCCTGTCCGGCCGGGGTGCCCTTGAGGGCGCCGGCTCCGGCGTACACGGGCGAGGAGACGGAGGCGCCGGTTCCGCCGGTGCAGGACCAGTTGGCGAGGCCCGACTCGAAGCCGCCGTTGCGGGCGACGTTGACGTCCGCGGCCTGTGCGGTACCGGCGGCGAGGGCCGTCAGGCCGCCCGCGGCGAGGGTGGCGGCGAGCGGGAGGACGAGGGAGCGTATGCGGTTCACGTGGGCTCCGGTGGGGGGAGGAAGGTGGTGAAGGGAGAGGGGGACCGGGTGGGGTGGGTCCGAACTCAAGGCGTGCGCTGCCAAGTTGGTCCAGACCAATCCTCGTGTCAAGAGTCTTTGCGATGTGGCTTGAAATGACTGAAGGGCCGATCCCTGTTGTCCGGGTTTCCCGCCACCTGTGACAGAGGGCGGCCGCACGGGAATCGGCAAGGCCCTGCCCCGCCTGGGGTGACGCGGATATGGTGCTGAGGCAAGGGGGAAGCTCGTCGATCGTTTGCGGTCGCGCAGTGCGTGCGCGTGCGCGGCGTCTTCGCGTCCGGCGCGCGACGGGCCCGTGGCACACGGGTGAACGTGGGGGAACGGGGGAATTCACGTGCCGACCGCCATCGCTGTCACCAGCGCCGATCTGGTACTTCCGGCCCCTGACCGGCACACGCCCGGGGCCGCCGTGCTGCACCCGCCCGAGCAGCTCGACCTGGAGGGCGCGCTCGCCGAGACCGGCGCGCTGCTGGAGCGGCACGGCCATCTCGTGGCCCTCGTGCCGCCCTGGCTCCCGCGCGCCACCGTCCAGCGGCTGCACACCGTACGCGCCATCCTGGAGACCGACCGGATCGCGCTCCTCGGCATCGATCTGCCGCCGCTGGGAACGGCTCTGCTGGTCCGTCAGCTGCGCCAGCTCAGTGTCTGCGACTTCAGCCCCGGGATCATCGCCTCCGCGGCCCGGCTGCTGTCCCACTACGTCTACGCGGGCGCCCTGCTGGGCTCGGTCGCCAAGCTCGACCGGGTCCGGGTCCCGGTCGGGCTGGGGGCGCACGCCAGGTCCTGGTCGCCGAGCGCTCAGTTCGCCGTACTGGCCCACCCGACGCCGCACCTGGCCAAGCTCGGGGCCGCCGGGGCGCAGGCCTCGGCCGCGGTGCCCGCCGGACCCGGCTTCGCCACGCAGCTCACCTTCGCCCGCGGCCAGCTCACCTCCGACTGGGTCACGGCCGAACTCGCCCCCGCCTGGCAGGTGCAGGGCGTCATGGAGAACCCGCTGCCGGCCGGCTCGCCCGGCTGGTGGGGCACCCAGAAGCTCGTCGAGTTCGCCGCCGGCATCCCGGACCTGTCCGTGCTCTACCAGCTGGTCGCCTCGGTCCGCCGCGAGCAGTGCCGCTGGTGCGGCCTCGAACTCATCGGCGACCGCTGCGGCTTCTGCGCCGCCCCGCTCACGGCCGCGCCCGCCGCGCCACCGCCCCCGGCGAGCACCGCCCGATCCAGACCCTGACCGACCGACTCCTGCGAACGAACGAAGAACGGCGAGGTAGGAAGACCGATGAACTCACGCCAGCGCCGCGGCGTCATCCTGCTGCTCCTGTCGGTCCTGTGTGCCCTGGGGGCCTTCGCCGGAGTCCTCGTGGTGATCGGCGACGTCAACTCCAAGGTCGGTGCCGAGGTCGTGGCGTACCGCGCCAAGGGCGACATAGCACCGTACAGCCCGCTCGCCGCCGGGCAGTTCGAGGAAGTGCGGATCCCCAAGCGCTGGTTGTCCGAGACCGCCGTCACCGACCTCGGCGCGCTCAAGGACAAGATCGCCCTCACCACCCTGAAGAAGGGCTCGCTGCTCCAGGCGGACATGTTCGTCGACCGTCCACAGCTCCAGCCCGGCGAGCAGGAGATCGCCATCATGATCGACGCGGCGACGGGCGTGGCCGGCAAGATCACCTCCGGCGCCAAGGTCAACATCATCGCCACCTTCAAGGGCGCCAAGGACACCGACCCCTCGCGGTCGGTGATCATCGTCGCCAACGCCCGCGTCCTGGGCGTCGGCCGGCTCACCGCCCTCGAAGCCAAGGACAGCGACCGCAAGGGCCCCGCCGAGGCGGTCCCGATCACCTTCGCCCTGAACACCAAGGACACCCAGCGCGTCGCGTACGCCGAGTCCTTCGCGGAACACGTACGCCTGGCCCTGGTGGCCCCCGGCACCGACTCGGCACCCGCCCCGGGCGACCGTACGTACACCCTCGACGGGGACAAGTGAGGCATCACGGATGACCACCCGAATCCTCCCCGCGGTCGGCGACCCGGACGCCGCGCGTGCCCTTTCCACCCTCCTCAGCCAGCTCCCGTCGGCGGAGCCGGCCGCACCGGTCCCCGATTCGACCTCGCTGCTGGACACGCTCGCCCGGCTGGCCGTCGACTCCATCGACGAACTGCCCGAGGTCGTCCTCGTCCACGAGCGCATCGGCCCGGTGCCCGCCCTGGAGCTGATCCGCGAAGTCGCCCTGCGCTTCCCGGCGGTGGGCGTCGTCCTGGTCTCCTCCGACGCCGGCCCGGCGCTCTTCTCCGCCGCCATGGACTCGGGCGCGCGCGGCCTGATCGGCCTCCCGCTCTCCTACGAGGAACTCGCCGCCCGCGTCCAGGCCGCCGCCCAGTGGTCCGTGGGCGTACGCCGCCACCTCGGCAAGGGCTCGGCCGCCGACGTGTTCACGGGGCCGGGCGGCCGCGTGGTCACGGTCACCGGAGCCAAGGGCGGGGTCGGCACCACCTTCACCGCCGTCCAGTTCGCGCTGGCCGCGGCCGCCTCGGGACGGCGTACGGCACTGGTCGACATGGACCTCCAGGCGGGGGACGTGGGCTCGTACCTCGACGTGCAGTTCCGCCGCTCGATCGCCGACCTCGCCGGGATCCAGGACATCTCCCCGCGGGTCCTCCAGGACGCCGTGTACGACGACCGCACGGGCCTGGCGCTGCTGCTGGCCCCGGCCGACGGGGAGCGGGGCGAGGAGGTCGACGACCGCGCCGCCCGGCACATCGTCGGGGCCCTGCGCAGCCGCTACGAACTCGTCGTCATCGACTGCGGCACCCAGGTGACCGGCGCGAACGCCGCCGCGGTGGAGATGGCGGACATGGCGGTGCTGGTCACCACCCCGGACGTGGTCGCGGTACGGGCGGCGAAGCGGATGGTCCGGATGTGGGAACGCCTCCAGGTGCGCAAGGCGGAGGACACCGCGATGGTCGTCAACCGCTGGAGCAAGCACACGGAGATCCAGC
This sequence comes from Streptomyces sp. NRRL F-2580, assembly GCF_000720115.1. GTDB lineage: Bacteria > Actinomycetota > Actinomycetes > Streptomycetales > Streptomycetaceae > Streptomyces. Next base: position 133,038 of record NZ_JOIR01000017.1, on the reverse strand, counting down.
CCGCCCTGATCGAGAAGATCACCAAGACCCGCGCCACCCGCACCCCGGTCCCGGCCGCCTTCAAGGAACTCCAGGCGGTGGTGGACGCGGGCCGGGTCCAGGACCTCGACAACCGCTCGACGGTCAAGCAGGCCCTGTGGACGCTGGCGGGCGAACTCGGCCTCCTCGCGGCCCCGGACACCGCCGCGGCCCCCGCCGCCCCGGGCGCGGCGGTCGCCGTACGCGCCGCCGGCGCCGTGTCCCGCCTGCGCCGCGGCCGGGAGGGCTGACGGATGGCCGCCCGGAGAGGGGACCGGGGCCAGGTGGCGATCGAGTTCGTCGGCATGGTCCCGCTGATCCTGCTGCTCGTGGCGGCGGTGTGGGAGTGCGTCCTGATCGGCTACGCGTTCTCCCTGGCGGGCAACGCGGCGGACGAGGGGGCGCGGGCGGGGGCGGTGACGGGGGACGCGGCCTGCCAGGCGGCGGCGAAGGAGCACATCGGGGACGCGTGGAATCTCAAGGTGAAGTGCGGGAAGTCCGGGGACATCTACCAGGTGAAGGTCACCCTGGGGATCCCGGTCCTCTTCCCGGGCCTCGACTTCGGCGAGATCGACGGCACCGGCGGCGCGGCGTTGGAGAAGGAGGCGAAGTGACGTGAGGCGGCGCATCCGTTCCGACCGGGGGCAAGTGGCCCTGGAGTACATCGGCTTCGTGCCCATCCTGCTGTTCGTCGCACTGTGCGCGATCCAGCTCGGCTGGGTCGCGTACGTCCACGAGCAGGCGGACACCGCCGCCCGTACGGCGGCGCGCGTGGAGGCCCAGCACCCGGGACGGGGGGAGGCCGCCGGATACGCCGCCATCCGCGAAGGGCTCCCGGCGACCGTCAGCGTGCCCGGAGGGGGCGACGCGGTCACCGCGACCGTGACCATCCGCATCAACTCGATCATCCCCGGGCTGTCTCTCGAACCGGCCAGGGCAACGGCTGTCATGCCCAACGACGACCCGAAGGTGACCGGACCATGAGCCTGCGTTCCCGGGTCAACACCCCCGACGACCGGCACAGCCCCCGCGAGGACGGCCGACTGGTCTCCTCCTACCGCGCCAAGCTGCTGGAGGAGATCGACCTCGCCGAGATGTCCGCGCTCGCACCCGCCGAGCGCCGGGCGCGCCTGGAGCGCGTACTCGGCCACATCATCAGCCGCGAAGGCCCCGTACTCTCCACCGTCGAGCGCGCGCAGCTGATCCGCCGGGTCGTCGACGAGGCTCTCGGCCTCGGTGTGCTCGAACCGCTCCTCGAAGACGCCTCGATCTCCGAGATCATGGTCAACGGCCCCGACCAGATCTTCGTCGAGCGCGCCGGCCGCGTGGAGCAGCTCCCGCTCCGCTTCGCCTCGCACGAGCAGCTGATGCAGACCATCGAGCGCATCGTCTCCACCGTCAACCGCCGCGTGGACGAGGCCAATCCGATGGTCGACGCGCGCCTGCCCAGCGGCGAACGCGTCAACGTCATCATCCCGCCGCTCTCCCTGACCGGCGCGACCCTCACGATCCGGCGCTTCCCGCGGGCCTTCACCCTGCACGAGATGATCGCGCTCGGCTCCCTCGACGAGCAGATGCTGCTCCTGCTGTCCGGGCTCGTCGCCGCCAAGATGAACCTGATCGTCTCCGGCGCCACCGGCACGGGCAAGACCACCCTCCTCAACGCCCTCTCCGGCCTGATCCCGGAGGGCGAGCGCATCATCACCATCGAGGACTCGGCCGAACTCCAGCTCCAGCAGGCGCACGTGATCCGCCTCGAATCCCGCCCGCCGAACGTGGAGGGCAAGGGGCAGATCACCATCCGCGACCTCGTACGCAACTCCCTTCGCATGCGCCCCGACCGCATCATCGTCGGCGAGGTCCGCGGCGGCGAGACCCTCGACATGCTCCAGGCGATGTCCACCGGCCACGACGGCTCCCTCGCCACCGTCCACGCCAACAGCTCCTCGGACGCGCTCATGCGCCTGCAGACCCTCGCCTCCATGTCGGAGGTGGAGATCCCCTTCGAGGCCCTCCAGGACCAGATCAACAGCGCCGTCAACGTCATCGTCCAGCTGACCCGCTTCGGCGACGGCTCACGCCGCATCACGGAGATCTCCATCCTGGAATCCCACGGCCGCGAACCCTTCCGGATCACCACCGTCTGCCGCTTCGCGGCCCAGCCGATGGCGGCGGACGGGCGCGTGCACGGCTACTTCGAGTACTACCCGCTGCCGCGCCGGATCGCCGAGCGGCTCTACATGAACAACCAGCCCATCCCGCAGGCCTTCGGGGTCGCCCTGCCGGACGACCCCCTCACCACCCCGCACATCACCCGGACCGCCCTGTGAACCCACTGATCCTCCTCACCCTCGGCGCCACCCTGCTCGCGTGCGTGCTCGTCGTCGCGGGCCTCCAGGCGTACGTCGCCGGGCGCGCCCAGCGCGCCGCCCTGATCGAGCGCCTCTCGTCGAGCGGAATGCCGGAGCCCCTCGGGCGGCGGCGCCGCTTCCGGGGCGTCGACCGGCGGCTGCGCAAGACCACGCTGGGCCGCCGCATCGAGCTGAAGCTGGCGACCACCGGCCTGGACCTCACCCCGGGCGAGTTCTTCGTCTACATGCTGGGTTCGATCGCGGGCGTCTGGCTCATCGCGTCCGCCCTCCTCGCGCCGTTCTTCGGTCCGGTGGCGGGCGTGATCGGCGTCTGGGCGGCGAACGCCTTCCTCAACTGGCAGCGGGCGCGGCGCACGGAACGGTTCATCAACCAGCTCCCCGACCTGGCCCGGATCCTCGCCAACGCCACCCAGGCCGGGCTGGCCCTGCGTACGGCCATCGGCATCGCGGCCGAGGAGCTGGAGGCTCCGGCGGGCGAGGAACTCGCGCGCGTCGCCGACCGCCTCGCCGTGGGCCACTCCATCGAGGAGTCCCTCGGCGAACTCACCGAGCGCCTGCCCTCCCGCGAACTGGTCGTCCTCGTCTCCACCCTCGTCCTGTCCGCCCGCGCGGGCGGCGCCATCGTGGACAGCCTGCGCAACCTGACGGTGACGCTGGAACAGCGCAAGGAGACCCGCCGTGAGATCCGTACCCAGCTGTCCCAGGTGACGGTGACGGCGTACCTCGTCCCGTCCATCGGACTCGGCTCGCTGCTGCTCGTCGACATGATGATGCCGGGCGCGCTGGACCGGATGACGGGCGCGTTCCTCGGCCAGACGGCCGTACTCGTCGCCCTCGGCCTCTTCGCCCTGGGCTTCATCCTCATCCGCCGCCTGTCGAAGATCGACGTGTGAGGGGGCGGACGGGACGATGATCGGACTTCTGCTCGCACTGGCCGTGGCCCTGTCGGTCCTCGGCGCGTTCCACGGCATCCGCCTCTACCGAGCGGACGTGAAACTGCCCACGGACCTCGCGCTCGCCCTGGAGGTGGGCGCGACCCGCACGACGGCGGTCGGCTCCCTCGTCGACCGCATGGGCATCCGCTGGGCCCCGCTGGTACTGAGCGCGATGGGCCCGGCCCGGGTCGCCCGCAAGCGCCGCCAGATCGACATGGCGGGCAACCCGGCCGGCCTCACGATCGACCGGTACGCGGCCCGGCGGGCGGTGTACGGGGCCCTGGGCGCCCTCGGCGCCTTCTCCATGCTGATCAACGGCCAGCTGGTCGCCGCCCTGCTCATGGTGGCCTTCGGGCTCTTCTGGATCGAGGCCGGCCTGTGGTCGGCGATCAGGGTCCGCCGCGACCACATCGAGCGGACCCTGCCCGACTTCCTCGACGTGCTCGCCGTGGTGGTGAGCGCCGGGCTGGGCTTCCGGCAGGCGCTGGACCGGGTGGCGGACAAGTACGAGGGGCCGTGGGCGGACGAGATCCGCATCACGCTCCAGCAGATGGACATGGGCGTCAGCCGCCGCCAGGCCTTCGACGAACTGCGCCGCCGCAACGACAGCGAACAGGTCGCGCAGTTCGTGACGGCCCTCCAGCAGGGCGAGGAGCTCGGCTCCCCGATCGTCGACACCCTGATCGCGATCGCCGAGGACATGCGCCGTACGGACGCCCAGAACGCCCGCCGCCGGGCGGCCCGGGCCGTCCCCAAGGCGACGTTCGCCGTGACCATGTTCATGCTCCCCGGCACGCTGATCCTGCTGGTCTGCGGCTTCGTCTACGGCGCGAACGTCGACTTCGGCGCGCTGTTCGGGGGTGGCTGAGCCATGGCACGGCTGAGCGTGCTCATCGCCGACGGCAACCCGGTCGTCAGGGCGGGCCTGGCGGCGATCCTGAGCGCGGCCGGGGACCTCGACGTGACGGCGCAGGCGCAGGACGGCCGCGAGGCACTGAGCCTGACCCGCCGGCACGCCCCGGACGTGATCCTGCTGGACGTCCGGATGCCGGGCGTGGACGGGATCTCGGCGCTGCCGCACCTGGTGCAGCTGGCTCCCGTACTGATGCTGACGTACAGCAGGGAAGCCGACATCATCTGCGAGGCGCTGTCGTTGGGCGCCGGCGGCTACCTCGTACACGGCGAGTTCACGACGGACGAGCTGCTGAGGGCGGTACGGGACGCCCCACTGGGCCGCCCCCACTTCACCCCGACGGCGGCGAGCGCCCTGCTCGCGGAGCTCCGGGCCTCTTCGCATCCGCAACGAGCTGTGGCACAGTCTTCTGAGCGGATGCACAACTCTGTTGTCTTCGGGCTGAGTTCCCGGGAGGTGGAGATCATGGATCTGATCGCGTCCGGGATGAGCAACCAGCAGATCGCCGCCGCCTGCTTCATCAGCGAGAAGACGGTCAAGAACCACATCAACCGCATCTTCGCGAAGCTCCAGAGCGCCACGCGCAGCGAGGCGATAGCCCGCTGGCTGGGAACCGCCCGTCCAGGAGTGACCGGTCATGGGTAGACAGAGTGCGCAGTGGGTCCGTAATTGGGTCCCGGGACCCTTGGTTACGACTGGTGACTCGCCGTACCGTCCGCAGATCGACACCGGTACCGGCCCGGGAGGGAACCCCCATGTCACAGAACACGCTGCTGAAGGCCGCCGTGGAGGCACGGATCAGGGTGAACGGCTGGGCGGACACGGCCGTAACAAGCCTCCGCCAGCGCCACGCCAACCCCGACCGCGGCCAGACGGCCTTCGAATACCTGGGCATCATCTTGGTGGTCATCGTGATCATCGGTGCGATGATCGGTACTGGCATCGGGACATTGATCGTCGACAAGATCAAGACCCAGGTCGGGCTGATCAAGGCCGGCTGACCGGGGCAGTGGGCGCCGACGGGTCCAACGACCGAGGGCAGGCCTTCCCCATCTATGTCGTGCTCGTGGCTGGCGTGCTCTTCGCCGCGTTCGCGTTCTTCGTTGTCGGTCAAGCCGCAGTCACCCGCAGCGATGCGCAAGGTGCGGCTGACGCCGCTGCGTTGGCGGCGGCCCGAGAGGCCAGGGACTCCGCCTTCACTGATCTTGATCTTGTCGCCTTGAAGTCGGCGGACTGGGAGAAGCTCCTGAGGGGTGACCTCCTCAGTGGCAGAGGCGCCTGCGCTGCGGCGGCGAGCTTCGCGGCCAAGAACGATGCCGTGTCCGAATGTGAGCCGTCCCTTCCCCGCTTCACCGTCATGGTGACGACCAACAGGACGGTAGGAGGGTCTGTGATCCCAGGGACCGGAGGCATGAAGGGCACCGCCAGTGCCACGGCCCTGATCGAACCTCGCTGCACTTTGGGGACAGACCCTGCGCCCAATGTGACGAACCCACCCGGCGGCGATAGCACGCCAAAGCCAGACCAGCTCAAGTTTCAGTGCAAGGGGGGCGAGTCCGTCCAGCTTGACCCGCTGAAGCCTGGCTCCCTGCGCGCGCTGGCGCGAAGCTTGTTCAGCGTGCGTTTGGTCGACTGACAGCGAACCGAGAGACAAGGAAGCGGCGTAGATGAGCATTCGGCACACGGTGAGGGTCCGCGGGGGAGCCGTCGCAGCAGTTGCGGCGGTCTTGGCGCTCGCGCTGGCCGGCTGTGGCGGCGGCAACGAGAAGCCGAAGGCGAAGGAGTCGCCCAACTCGTCGGCGTCTCAGCCCCCGAACGGCTCCTCCGCCTCGGCGCCGGCAAGCAACCCGAGTGCCGCACCGACCCAGATCCTCGCCACGGTCAACGGCGAGAGCGGGGTGGTCCTGACGATCAACTCGGTGACCCGTGACGGGGGAGGATTCGTGACGATCAATGGGCAGATCAAGAACACATCCAGCCAACAGTTCGTCAAGACCGCGGCTTGGCGCGGGAGCGAGCGTGACCTCACTGGAAGCGGTGAGTCGGTGGCTGGTGCGACCCTTGTCGACAAGGCGGGGAAGAAGCGCTACTACGTGTTGCGCGACACGGACGGTCGATGCCTCTGCACCACAGGAGTGGCGGCGATTGACGCGGGTGCGACCGTACCCTTCTTCGCGCAATTCCCGGCGCCGCCGACGACCACCACTGACGTGGAGTTCAGTCTCCCTACTTTTGCTTCGGCCGTCGTCAAGATTACCGGGTGACTCGTGATCACACACCATCGCACCGTCGCCGCAACGGCCGTAGCCGGTCTCGTCATAGCCGGCGCGAACCTGATCGGGGCAAGCGCCGCGTACGCCGATGACGTGAAGCCATCCGTCCCTCCCGGCACCGAGCCGTCCGCGTCCGCCCCCGTGGCCATCGACTCCAACGCCCCCGGGCTCAAGATCCCGCAGGGTGGGACGCTCGCCCCCGTCAAGGTGCTGGACATCGCCGAGGTCGTCGAAGACCTCGGCGGGGAGCAGCGGCGGCAGGAGACGAACCAGACCGTCATGATGGCGCTGCAGTCCGAGGTGCTGTTCCCGGAGAACAGCGCCGTCTTCAACGCCCAGGCCGCCGCCCGGATCCAGGCCATCGCCGCCGAGATCAACACGCAGAAGGCCACCCGCGTACGGGTATTCGGCTTCACCGACGACCAGGGCAGCTACGAGCACGGCAAGGAGCTGTCCAAGCAGCGCGCCGACGCCGTGCAGGCCGAGCTCTCCAAGACCGTCACCAATCCCGCCGTCGTCTTCGACGTCCGCGGGTACAGCGAGGACTACCCGATCGCCGACAACAGCACCGAGGAAGGCCGCAAGAAGAACCGCCGCGTCGAGATCACCTTCCCCCGCAGCGCCGGCGGCGGCTAAGGGGCGGGCGGCATCCCGGCGTCCCTCCGTCCGCCCATTCCCTGTCGAACGTCACTCGTCCGCCCCCGCGGTATGCCTGGTCGGAGCGCCGCGCCGGAGGCGGCCGCGGGCGGCTTCCGCGATCGTTCCGAGCAGGAGCGACTGGGCCAGTACGCACAGCGCGAGCTCGGTGAGGAAGAGCCAGGTCTCGGGCTGTCCTTCCCCGCGGAACGCTCCCTCGACCAGCGCCACGAAGAAGAACAACGGGAACGCGAACAGGGCCGGCAGCACCCATATGAACCCGGGGCCCGGGGCGAACAGGGTCACTGCCGTCGCGATCGCGACCGCGACGCCGACGAGCCCGAGGTAGATCGCCGAGGCGGGGTTGGCGAAGGTCAGGCGGACGAGCGTGCGAGCGGTCATCGGTTCTCCCCGGGACGTGTGGGCTGCACCCATGGTCGGGAGGATCCGGGGGCCTGTCGTGAGTACACGTACCCAGGTCGGTGCGTGCGGAGCCGGGCCGGCGCGGCCCCCGCCCGGCGCGGCCCACCGTCGGGGCCGTTCCGGCGCGGGGGCCGCGGCGCGCGGGGCGCCCGGCCCGGCGCGCGATCAGTCGAACTGGCCAGGCTGGTAGTCGCCCGCCGGCTGCTGGACGATCACGTTCATGCGGTTGTACGTGTTGATCAGCGCGATGAGCGAGACCAGCGCGGCCAGCTGGTCCTCGTCGTAGTACTTCGCCGCGTCAGCCCAGGCCTCGTCCGTGACGCCGCCGGCCGCGTCGGCGATGCGTGTGCCCTGCTCGGTCAGCTCCAGGGCCGCCCGCTCGGCGTCGCTGAACACCTTCGCCTCACGCCAGGCCGCGACCAGGTTGAGTCGGATCGGGTCCTCCCCGGCGTGCGAGGCGTCCTTGAAGTGCATGTCGGTGCAGAATCCACAGCCGTTGATCTGGCTGGCCCGGAGCTTCACCAGCTCCTGCGTGGCGTGCGGCAGGGTCGAGTCCGAGATGACCTTGCCCGCGGAGTTGATGTACCGGGCAAACTTGGTCGCGACCGCGTTGCCGAAGAAGTTGAGACGCGCTTCCATCGTTCTCTCCTTGCCGTGTCGACCGTTACACAGCTTTGACGGAAAACGCGGCCCGGATGTGACAGCCTCGCGAACCAAGTGGATATGACCTGAGTCACACGGTCAGGAGGAGTTCCGCGATCTCCCGGGCCCGGTGAGCCGGCTCCGGGCCCGGGCTCAGTGCGGCCACCGCCGTCGCCCCCTCCGTCAGGATCAGGAGCTGGTCGGCGAGGGCCGGGTCGGCGGCTAGATCGGCCAGCAGGGCGCGGAGTTCCGCCTTGTGGACCCGCACGATCTCCGGCGCCGCCGCGCCCAGCTCCCCGTACGCGTTGAGGAACGCGCAGCCCCGGAAGTCGGGCTCGGTGAACCAGTCCGCCAGCCAGTCGAACACCGCCAGCACCCGCGCCCGAGGCTCCGCCGGTGCGAGCGCCGCCGTGCGCAGGGAGTCCAGCCAGCGCTGGTCGCGGCGTTCCAGATAGGCCGTGACCAAGGAGTCCTTCGCCGGGAAGAGCCGATACAGGCGCTTGAGGGGGACCCCGGAGGCGGTGCGGACGCGGTCCATGCCGACGGCCTGGATGCCGTGCCGGTAGAACAGCTCCTCCGCCGCGTCGAGCAGCCGGGTCCGTGCCTCTTCGTCGTCCATGAGGGCAGGGTAGCCCGTCTCCCCTTGTGGTGAGAACGATCGTTCTCGTAGAGTGGAGAACGATCGTTCTCCCTCATTCCACCCCAGAGGATCCGCCATGACGCGTCCGCCCCTGCCTCCCTTCACCGAAGAGTCCGCCCGGGCCAAGGTCCAGGCCGCCGAGGACGCCTGGAACAGCCGCGACCCCGAGCGCGTCGCCCTCGCGTACACGGAGGACTCGGTCTGGCGCAACCGCGACCGGTTCCTCGTCGGCCGCACCGAGATCCGCTCGTTCCTCGCCGACAAGTGGGAGCGCGAGCTCGACTACCGCCTGCGCAAGGAGCTGTGGGCCTTCACCGGCAACCGCATCTCGGTCCGCTTCGAGTACGAGTGGCACGACGCCACCGGCCAGTGGTGGCGCAGCCACGGCAACGAGCAGTGGGAGTTCGCCCCCGACGGCCTGATGAGCCGCCGCGAGGCCAGCATCAACGACGTCCCGATCACGACCGAGGACCGCCGCCTGCTCTGACCCGGCCACCCCCGGCGCCCGGGCCCGGTGAGTGCTCCGGCTCAGGCGCCGGGGGCGGACCTGAGTACGCCCGCCCCTTGCCGGCCCCAGCCCTGGCTGCTACGTCATCGCAGGTCAATCCCCGTGTCGCCGCCCTCTGAGCTTGCGTTCGAGAGCCCGGTATTGGTTTCGTACGAGGCGTAGGCGCGGGGAGCGCCCAGGGGGAGCGGCACAGCACATGAGTACACAGACGGATCTGCCGGCGCGCTGGCAGCAGTTGTTCGGCGAACCGGCGGCGATGCGGCTCGCGTCGGCGGACGCCCCGGGCGGTGGCAACGGTGGCGGCGGCAACGGTGGCGGTGGCAACGGTGGCGGCGGCGAGGATCTGGCCCACTCCGGCGGGCCCTGGTCCAAGGCCTCTGTCGCGGCCGGTGAGTTGCGCGTCACCACCGCGGAGGGCCTGGGCAAGATGGCGGCCGCTCACGAAGGCGTCGAGGCCGGTACGGCGGGACTCTCCGCCACCGCCGCGCTGGCCGCGGTCCGTGCTTCCTGGGAGAGGCGGGTGGCCGCCGTGCGTGACGAGTGCGGGTCGGTGCAGTCCGCCCTGCTGAACGTCGCGCGGGAGATCGGCGAGATCGACGAGAACAACAAGCTCAGGTTCTCGCACCTCGTCACGCACCAGGGTGCGTCGAAGTGACCTTGACCTGGCAGCAGTTGCGTGATGTGAAGACCCAGGAGTTCACCGAGGCGGCAGCGGCGTGGGCCGATGTCAGCACCCGGGCGGACGCGGGGCGCGACCGGATCAGCGTAGGGATGATCAAGTCGCTGGAAGACCAGAAGGGCGTGTCGGCGACGGCGGCGCGCGACCGGCTGAAGCGGGTCGACCGGAACTGCGACTTCATCCACACCGAATGCGGCCTCGTCCGCACCACGCTGAACTCTCTGGCCCACGAACTCGCCGAGGAGCAGGTGCGCCTCAAGGCGGCGCTGGAGGACGCGTCGGCCCGCGGCTTCACCGTGCATCCGGACGGATCGGTCCAGTACCCGCCCGGGGGCGAGGGCTTCCTGACCAAGGAACCCGCGCCAGGCGGCTCCGTACGGGGCGTCGACAAGCCGCTGTACCTCCAGGGCGCGCCCACCCACCCGCTGGGCAAGGCGCCGTTCCCCACCAACGCGAACCCCAACCACGGCCTCGCCCAGGAGATCGCCACCCGCATCCTGGACGCGCTGAAGGCAGCCCAGGACGTGGACTCCCGCTTCACCCGGGCGCTCAATCGCCTCAAGGCCCCGGAAGGGCTCGACGTCACGGAGGCCACCTGGGCCGACGCGGCGGGCGACGCGGCGGTCGTCCGGAAGGAGGCGGGGGACTACCTGCGCGACACCATCCCGGAGGCCAGCTCCCCGGCGGACCGGCACAGCTGGTGGCAGGGCCTGAGCGACGACCAGCGGGCCGAGCTCCTGGCCACCTATCCCGATGTGATCGGCAACCTGGACGGCGTCCCGTCCGAGGTCCGGGACGAGGCGAACCGGGACAACCTGCAGCTGCTGATCGGCAAGCTGTCGGAGCAGAGCGACGAGAAGTCCCAGACCCAGCTGGCGGGCATGCGCTCGATCGACGACCAGCTGCGGAACCCGGCGCCCAAGGACCCGCCGATGTACCTGCTGGGCATCGGCGACCAGGGCGGCGGCCGGGCCATCGTGGCCTTCGGCAATCCTGACACGTCGCGCAACGTCTCCGCGTACGTGCCCGGGCTGGGCACGGCACTGGACGCGGAGTTCGCCCGGAACGACCTCAAGCGCGCCCGCGACACGGCCATGGGAGCCCGGATACACGATGAAAGCTCCGCATCGATCGTCTGGCTCGGCTACGACGCGCCGCAGCTTCCGGCCGCGGAAGTCATCGACAATGCGGACGTGATGTTCAAGGAGCACGCCGAGAAGGGCGCGCCCGCGTACAACCAGTTCATGGCGGGGATCAGCGCCACCAACCAGAATCCCGACCCTCACGTCACGGCCATCGGCCACTCGTACGGATCGCTGACCTTGGGGCAGGCGGCGCTGCAGAGCGGTGGGATCCCGGGCGTCGACGACATCGTGCTGTTGGGCAGCCCCGGCACAGGTGCCCAGTGTGCCGACCAACTGGGTGTGGGCAAGGAGCACGTGTTCGTGGGGGCTTCCGACCACGACCCCGTGTCCATGGCCCCGAACAAGGTGGAGTCCGGGGCGATGTTGGTGGGTGCCGGAGCGGGTGCCCTTGCCGGTGGGGCGGCGGGGTCGGTCCTCGGGCCGGTCGGTGCGGCGGGTGGAGCGCTCATCGGAGGCGCCTTCGGCGGTGTCCACGGTTTCCTCGTGGGCGATGCCGTCACCGATGACAGCCAGAACTACTTCGGCACCGATCCGGCACGCAAGGAATTCGGCGCCAAGCGCTTCCTGGTCGATGATGGGCCCCTCCCCGTCATCGAAGGCAGCGGCCCCATGGACGCGCATTCCAATTACTTCAACCCGAACAGAGACCGTGTGTCCGCTGACAACATCGCGCTGATCGTCTCAGGCAAGTCCGACGCAATCGTGATCGAGGAACATCGATGAGACCCGGCCGGCGACACCCCCACATCACGCGAGCCCAACGCTCGGCAGCCTGTCTGTTGGCGCTCGCCGCCCTCGCCGGCGGCTGCGGGCTGAGCAGTGGCGGACAGGCGGACAGGAAGAGCACCATGAACATGCAAGAGGGCGCCGAGCGCGCCGATACCATCCTTCAGGACACGCTCGCCGCTGTGCAGCCCGAACTGAAGTGGAACCACGGCCCAAGCAGTGACGCCGGCTGCACCAAGGGCGTGGCCGGCGCAGCCACGGGTACAGGGTCGGTCAAGCGGATCATCACCATCATGACCATCGTCTCCGAGCAGCGCCGCGGCGCGCTCCTGGGAGTGATCGAACGTGACTGGAAGAGCCGCGGCTACAAGATCACAAGCGTCCGGAACAGCGCGGAGGCACCTGCCGTCTACGCCGAGACCCCGGAGGGCTACGTCCTCAACGTGAAGGTCGGCGGCAAGGGGCAGTTCTTCCTGGAAGCCGGCACCCCTTGCCTGACCGATTCCTCCGTCGGGCAACCCACCGGCAAGCCCAACACCCCGGACCGGAGTGGGGAGTTTCCGCAGCGTCCGGACGTTCAGGACGAGTTCTGGTCCGCCACCACGCCGGCGCCGGCGGGCAGTTGATCCTGCGCGGGCGACTCTCCGCGCAACGGGGAGAGTGCCGCCGGAGCCGGCAGGCGACGATCCCCGCGGGCGGTCAGCGGGGTGCCTGCCAGGTAGCGGGCGCAGTCGTCGCCGTCGGCCACCGGGCCGGCGCCGGGCCTGTCGGCCAGTTCGGCGCGCGGCAGGCCGAGTGCGGCGTAGGCGGACTGCGTGTGGCCCCGGCACCGGTGCCCAGCGCGCCGAACAGCTGGGGGTGCCCAAGGACCACGTGTTCGTCGGCCCTGCTGACAACGACCCCGTGTCCCAGGCCCCGAACAAGGTGGAGTCCGGGGCGATGCTGGTGGGTGGCGGAGCGGGTGCCGTCTCCGGCGGCGTGGCAGGATCGGTCCTCGGGCCGGTCGGTACCGTGGGCGGAGCGCTCATCGGAGGCATTGTCGGCGGCGCCCACGGTTTCCTCGTGGCCGATGCCGTCACCGATGACAGCCAGAACTACTTCGGTACGGATCCGTCCCACAGGGACTTCGGTGCCAATCGGTTCAAGGTGGACGACGGGCCCAGGCCCATCGTCGGGGGCGACGGCCCCATGGACGCCCACTCGAACTACTTCAACCCCACGAAGGACAGAGAGTCCGCGACCAACATCGCGCTGATCGTCGCGGGGCATGCCCAGGACATCAGCACCGAGGAACCCCGATGAAGCCGCCCCGCACCGCAGGCGCACTCCTCGCACTGGCAGCTCTCGTTGCCGGCTGCGGCCCGGGTGCCGACGACGGATCAGACAAGAGGAACGACACCGTGCAGCTGCAGCAGGGCGCCGAGCGCGCCGACGCCATCCTTCAGGAGACCCTGGCCGCCGTGCAGCCGGAACTGAAGTGGAACCACGGTCCGTCCTCGGACGCCGGTTGCACGAACGCCCTGGGCAATGCGACGGGCATGGCGGCCGCCGACCGGTCGATCGCCGTCCTGACCATCGTTTCCGAACAGCGCCGGGGTGCCCTGTTGGGCGTCATCGAGCGGGCCTGGAGGGAGCGCGGCTACAAGATCACCAGCGTGCGCAAGAGTCCGACGTTCCCCGGCATCTACGCCAGTACTCCCGACGGCTACAGCCTGGAGGTCAAGGTCGCCGGCGAGGGCCAGTTCTTCCTCGGGGCGTCCACGCCGTGCCTGGAGGACACCGGCATTCAGCAGCCCGCCTCCAAGCCCAACACCCCGGACCGGAGCGGGGAGTTTCCGCAGCGTCCGGACGTTCAGGACGAGTTCTGGTCCGCCACCACGCCTGCGCCGGCGGGCAGTTGATCCTGCGCGGGTGACTCTCCGCGCAGCGGGGAGGGTGCCGCCGGAGCCGGCAGGCGCGGATCCCCGCGGCCGGTCAGCGGGGTGCCCGCCGGGTAGCGGGCGCAGTCGGCGTGCGCGGCGACCTCGAGGCGGTCGCCCGGGTACGTCGTGAGCGAGAGGGTCCGTCCGGTGCCGGGCAGTTCGAGGCGCAACTCGGCCTGAGCGAGTCGGGGGGCGGTCTCGTAGGCGGTGACCTTCCAGCCCTGCCGGGTCAGGGCCTTCCGTGCCCGCTCGAGCGCGGGCCCCGCCTCGGCGCGTGGGACGCCCCCCAGTCCCCACGTGTCGCTCACCGCGACGACGCCGGGGGCTTGCGGCGGGTAGGCGATTGCGCGCCCGGACCAGTGGCGCATGCCCCGGAGATGGCAGTCGTCGCCCTCGGCCACCAGGCCGGCGCCCGGCCAGTCGGCCAGTTCGGCGCGCGGCAGGCCGAGTGCGGCGTAGGCGGACTGCGTGTGGTCCTCCAGCTCCCGCGCCGTCGCGGCGGGATCGGCGACCGGATACGGGGTTCCGTCCCAGATCGGGGTGAACCACCGGGCGAATCCCACCGCGGCGCCCACCACGACGGCCAGGGCCAGCCCGGCAGCCGACGCCGCGACGATCTTCCGGCGCCGTGTGGAGGCGGACGCGGGGTCGGGGCCGACGGTGGAGCCGGCGGTGGGGTCGTGGGGTCGCTGCGTCATGGCGACAGCTTCCGCCGGACGTCGGGGGAGCGCATGAGTAGCCGTACTCAACCGCCGCCTCGGCCCTGCCCAGGTGCTCGCCGCGCAGCGCGGAATGCGAACCGCGCTGCCACCGGGTTGGTCGTTACGCCTGGTGGTGGGCCTGGGTGATGAGGTCCGTGGCGACCTCCAGGGCCGCCAGGCGGGTCTCCTCCGGGTCGCCCTCCACGTGCTGGAGGAACATCATCCCGGCGTGCAGCGTGAACAGCGCGCTGACGCAGCGGACCTGGTCCGTCAGCGGCCCGTCCTGCGTGCGCAGCAGCTCCACCAGGCGGAAGAGCCGTGCCTTCACCGTCTCGCCGATGCTCAGCTCGCGCGTGGTCGCCTGGTTCTCCTGCATGAACCGGTACAGCGCCGCGCCCGCCGCCATCGCCTCGCTGTAGCGCCGCAGCACCTCGCGCTTGGTCTCCAGGGTGCGCGGCTGCTCCTCGGCCCACGTGATCAGCTCGTCGATGGGCCGGGTCAGGTCCTCGAAGAGGCTGATGATGATGTCTTCCTTGGTCTTGAAGTGGTAGTACAGCGCCGCCTTCGTGACCTCCAGCCGCTCCGCGATCTCGCGCAGCGACGTCTTCTCGTACCCCTGCTCGACGAAGAGCTCCAGTGCGACGTCCTGGATGCGCTGACGCGTGTCGCCACGGCGGCGCTGCGGACTGCTGCTGGACATGACTCTCCCCAATTACTTACTTGACGCCCGGCTAGTTACGGGTCTACCGTCCCCAGTGTAGTGAACTAGCCGGGCGGCAAGTAAGTGCCGGTGCGGGACGAAGTGCGAGTAGTAGGGCCAGGGGAGTGGACATGGTGGACACAGTCAAGCCTGCGGGGACTTCGGAGGAGGTGAAGCCGCGCAGCGTACGGGTCGTCCTCATGGCGCTCATGATCGCGATGCTGCTGGCGATGCTCGACAACATGATCATCGGTACCGCGATGCCCACGATCGTCGGCGAGCTCGGCGGCCTGGAGCACCTCTCCTGGGTGGTCACCGCGTACACGCTGGCCACCGCGGCCTCCACTCCCATCTGGGGCAAGATCGGCGACATGTACGGGCGGAAGGGTTCCTTCCTCACCTCGATCGTCATCTTCCTGATCGGCTCCGCGCTCAGCGGCATGGCCCAGGACATGGGCCAGCTGATCGGCTTCCGCGCGATCCAGGGCCTCGGCGCCGGCGGTCTGATGGTCGGCGTCATGGCGATCATCGGCGACCTGATCCCGCCCCGTGAGCGCGGCAAGTACCAGGGCATGATGGCCGGCGTGATGGCCCTCGCCATGATCGGCGGCCCGCTCGTCGGCGGCACCATCACCGACCACATGGGCTGGCGCTGGTCCTTCTACATCAACCTGCCGCTCGGCGCCGTGGCGCTCGCCATGGTGACGGCGGTGCTGCACCTGCCGAAGAAGACGGAGCCGGGGGTCCGCCCGAAGATCGACTACCTCGGCGCGGCCCTGCTGACCATCGCCATCACCTCGACCGTGCTCGTCACCACCTGGGGCGGTACCGAGTACGCCTGGGGCTCCGGCCAGGTCATCGGCCTGATCGTCGTCGGCGTGCTGTCGACCGCCGCCTTCCTCTACGCCGAGACCAAGGCCGAAGAGCCGGTCATGCCGCTGCACATCTTCCGCAGCCGCAACTTCACCCTCATGTCGGTGATCGGCTTCCTGGTCGGCTTCGCGATGTTCGGCGGCGTGCTGTACCTGCCGCTGTTCCAGCAGTCGGTCCAGGGCGCTTCTGCCACCAACTCGGGCCTGCTGCTCCTGCCGATGCTGCTCTCGATGATGGTCGTCTCGCTGATCGCGGGCCGCGTCACCACCAGCAGCGGCAAGTACAAGATCTTCCCGATCATCGGCGGAGCGCTGATGGTCGTCGGGATGTTCCTGCTCGCGACGATGGACACCGACACCACCCGCCTGGTGTCCGGGCTCTACATGGCCGTCCTCGGCGCCGGGCTCGGCTTCCTGATGCAGATCACCATGCTGGTCGCGCAGAACAGCGTCGAGATGAAGGACATGGGCGTCGCGTCGTCCTCGGCGACCCTCTTCCGTACGCTCGGCGGCTCCTTCGGCGTGGCGCTGATGGGTTCCCTCTTCACCAGCCGGGTCACGGACACCATGGCCGAGCGGCTGGGGCCGGAGGCGGCCGGGGCCGCGGGGTCCGCGCAGCTGGACGCGGCGAGCCTGGCCAAGCTGCCGGAGGTCGTGCGGGACGCCTACCAGGGGCGGGCGCGCGCCGGGGCGTCTCCTCGGGCGCCGAACGTGTCGAGGGGTCGGAGAGCGCAGCCTCGTTGCGTTCGGCACCCTGCGGGGATCACCCCGGCACACACCCGCCCCCGTCCCAACCGGCCCGGCTGCCCCGATCCCTCGGCCTCGCCGCACAAATTCAGCCCCGCCGGCGTTTGAGGCGCGGGGTCCGGGGCGGAGCCCCGATCTTTGAGCCGCACTTTCCGACCCGGGCGCACCGCCCCAGCCTCGCACTGCCGTGGGCCTGACGGTGGTTGGGGAACGGGGCTAAAGTCCCATCAGTCACTTTGGTGCCATTACATGGAATTTAAGGCCCAATTGACTGGAACTCCTCGGCGGAGCCGCACGTCCTGATCCACAGAACGCTCGCACAGTGGATGGGGAGTGGACACTTCATGAGGTTCATGGCGGGAGAGAGCAAGCAGGGCATTCGGGCAGGTGCGGTCGTCATGGCCTCGGCCGCCGCCGTCGCGGCGACCGTGTGGGGGGTGGCGACCCTGGTGGAGCCGGGCAAGGCGGCCACGCAGCAGAACGTGTCCCGGTCGACGGACCCCGCCGGCGGCGCCGGGTCGCAGCCGCAGGGGATACCCGAGGGCATCGCCCACGGGTCGGAGGCCGGGGAGAACGCCGTCAACATCACCATCGACGACGGCCCCGACCCCCGTTGGACCCCGAAGGTGCTGGAGGTCCTCCAACGGCACGACGTCAAGGCGACCTTCTGCATGGTCGGCCCGCAGGCCAAGGCCCACCCCGGCCTCGTCAAGAAGGTGGTCGCGGCCGGCCACCGGCTCTGCGACCACACCATGGACCACGACACCGCCATGGACAAGAAGTCCGTCGCCTACCAGGAGCGGCAGATCCTGGACGCGAAGGAGCTGATCGAGGAAGCCGCGGGCAGCGGCGCGAAGGTGGAGTACTACCGGGCCCCCGGCGGCGCGTTCACCCCCGACAGCCGGCGCATCGCCGCCGCGCACGGGATGCGGCCGCTCGGCTGGAACGTCGACACGAAGGACTTCGGCAAGCCCGGCACGGCCGCCGTCGTCGACGCCGTGAAGCGTGAGATCGGCAACGGCCCGACGGTCCTCTTCCACGACGGCGGAGGCAACCGCGCGCAGACCGTCGATGCCCTCGACCAGGTGCTGGACTGGCTCAAGGAGCAGGGCCGCCCCACCGGTTTCCCGGTCCGCACCACCCCCTGACACGCCGTCCGCCCGGCGAACGGGTGACGGTCGACCGTGCGCAGCCAGCCGCGTTGTTCCCTGGTCGGAACACTCGTACGCACCACCAGGAGGCTCCTGTGGCCATCGCCCCCGGCAAACTGTCCGACCCCTCGGTCGGCGCCCTCGTCGCCGCCGTCAACGCGCACGACAAGGACGCCTTCCTCGCGGTCCTCACCGCCGACGCGACCATGTCCGACGACGGCTCCGACCGCGACCTGCACGAGTGGATCGACCGGGAGATCTTCGACGCCGGCGGCCACATGGACGTCCAGTCCGAGTCCGACGGCGGCCGCACCCTGCTCGTCAACTACCGCAACGACACCTGGGGCGAGATGCGCACCACCTGGCGCTTCGTCATCGCCCCCGGCGGCGGCCGGATCAGCCGCATCGAGACCGGTCAGGCCTGAGGCCGGGCCGGCCGCCGCGTACGGCGAAGGCGCCACGGCGCTCCCGTCCGGGTGAAAGGGCACCCGGCGTCGTTCCGGCCCGCCGGAGGGTCCCGTTGGGCCGGGCATGAAGCGCACCCGCATCGCAGCCCTCGTCCTCGCCACCGCCGCGGCGGCCCTCGCCCCCGTCCTCGGCCAGCCGGCCACCGCCGCGCAGGCGCCGTACCTCCAGGACCCGGCAGGTGGCGAGAAGGACATGAAGTCGATGTGGACCAAGGACGAGGTGCACAAGGTGGAGGGGCAGTTCCGCCTCTACCCGGGGGTCCGGTACAAGACGGTCAGCCGCCCCGGCCACCCCGACGCGCCGGACTACGAGCGCCGGGTCGGCGACCCGAAGACGCTGGCGTGGCTGCCCTCGTACGAGTTCGCCTGGTCGGTGTCGGACTCGACGGTGGTGAAGAAGGCGGTGACGGTCAAGGAGGGCGCGCACCCGATCGTCGTGCGCGCCGTGCTGCGGACGGCCAAGGGGGCCGAGGTGGCGCAGGTGCGCAAGGAGCTGACGGAGAAGCCGGCGACCGGGCGCGAGAAGGTCGCGGGCGGCAAGCGGATCGCCTGTGACACCGGTGAGTACACGGTGGAGTGGTCGGTGACGCGCTCGGGCTACGGGACGCTCACGGGCACGCTGCGCTGGAACTCCAGCTGCGAGCAGTACCGGACGGCGTTCGCCGCGCACCACGGACAGCAGCGCTGACGAGTGGGGTCCGGCCGCCCCGCGCACCTTGTGGGTGCTCGGCGGGCGACTGGGCCGCGGCCTTGGATCAAGTGCCGTAGTGGCCATGGTGCCGCACGGGGTGCTCTGCGGCAGAGGCGAAAGTCCCGTGTCGAGGGTCTTTTCAGTTCTTCTTGGCGGCCTGGTTCGCCTGAGCGGCGATGTCCTCGAGGACGCCCTTCGGGTCGCCGTTCGGTTCCACGGCGCGGCCGATGTTGCGCTTGATGGTGTCGCTGACCGTCAGCCAGGTCGGATCGTTCACCGGGTAGAGCTGGGCGCCGCGCAGCGCGTCCAGGAACTGCTGGTCGTTCTTGTCCAGGCCGCCGCCGGCCGGGGTGCGCGACGCGGTGACGGTGGAGGGCAGCAGGTGGTAGCGGTCGGCGAATTCGGTCAGGTTCTTGTCCTGGTAGAGGAAGTCCAGGAACTTGGCGATCTCCTCGCGCTTCCCGTTCTGCTTGAAGGCCATCATCCAGTCGGCCACGCCGACGGCCGGCGGGTTCTCCCCGACGCCGAGGTCGTCCGAGACGGGCATGGCGGTGGTGCCGACGGTGATGCCCTTGGCGCGCGCCTCGTGGGCGAGCGACGGGTAGCCGTTGAGCATGCCGACCTCGCCGCGCAGGAAGGCGGCGAAGGCGTCGGCGCGGTTGAGCTTGGAGGGCGAGATCGGGCCGGTGAGACCGGGGGCGACCAGCTGGTCCTTGACCCAGCCCCACGTCTTGATGTTCTGATCGGAGGCCAGGGCATAGTTGCCGGCGCTGTCGGCGTAGCCGCCGCCGTTGCTCAGCTCCCAGATCATCGCCTCGGCGTGCGCCTCCTCCGGGCCGAGGGGCAGGGCGTACGGGTACGCCACGCCCTTCTCCTTGAGTGCCTTCGCGGCGGCCTTGAGGTCGGACCAGGTCTTCGGGGGCTCCTTGATGCCGGCCTTGGTGAAGAGCGCCTGGTTGTAGAAGAGGAGGCGGCTGCTCGCCACGAAGGGCAGGCCGTAGAGGGTGTTGCCGACGGAGCCGGCGTCGGCGAGCGGCTGGAGGAAATTCGCCTCGGCGGTGACCGAGAGGAGTTCGTTCGCGGGATAGAGCTGACCCTGGGCCGCGAAGTCCGAGTAAGAGCCCATGAGTGCGACATCCGGCGCCTTGCCGGCCTTGACCATACGGGAGACCTCGCGGTCGATGTCGGCCCACGGAAGGAGCGTGACGTCGACCTTGATTCCGGGGTTGGCCTCGGTGAAATCGGCCGTCATCTTGTCCCAGTAGGGCTTGGAACTGGTGGCCGGGCTGTCGCCGTATTCGGCGGCGACCAGATGCAGCGTACCGCCGTCACCTGCACTGTCTCCGGAGCCACCACATCCGGCCAGCGGCATCAACAGGCCGAGCACGACCGTGGTGGCGGTCGTGCCGAAGATTCTTCGTCGCACGGGTGTATTCCCCTGATTTTCTTTTGGATCGCGTTGTTACTTATGAGTTGCTCCGGGCTGAGGTGTATCTGGATGTGCCCGTTGGCCGGAATTCTCTCCCGACGAAGGGGTGGTTGATTGCATTGGGGGCGCAGTTGTGGTCAATGCTCCAAGTGTGGCTTTTCCGGCTGGTGTTTTCCGATATGTGATCGGCAGATCGGACGCGCGTAGACCTGCCGAAAAGCCCGTTTCCGGTCACGGAAACGGGCTGGGGTCGGGCGAGGGCCTCGACGGGCCCCGCGGCTCAGTCGGCGAACTCGCCGGCGTACGGGTCGGGCTCGCCCGTCTCCGGGTTGCGGCCCTCCTGCCAGCGCCGCTGGGCCTTGCGCCAGTGCACGAAGCTGAGGTGGCCGCCGTCCCAGAAGGTGATGCTGACGGGGCTCACGTCGAACTCGTCGGAGCAGAGCCGGTAGAGGAACTCGGCCATGCCGTACGGATACACCGCGAAGGAGTCGGCGGAGTGCCGCCCGCAGACCAGGACCGGCCACCGGTCCGGGTCGGGGTCGGAGGTGAGCCAGCACAGGATGTCCGAGCCGCCGGTGACGCCCCAGGCGATGATCGCCTCCGGGTCCACGTCGAAGGCGGCGCGGCCGCCTTCCGTCTCCCAGGCCTGCCGGGCGTTCTCGGTCTCCTCGGCCATCTCCGCCGGGTCCCACTGGAGCCCCGGCTTGGGCAGCGGCAGCAGGATGCTCGCCTCGCCGTTGATGGAACCCGCGCCGAAGCGGCCCATGAACGCGATGAAGTCGGCCGGGAACCGTGTCCCCCAGGCGGCCTCGGCCGCCTGCCAGTCGATGTCCTCGTCGGCGCCGTGCGTCGCCGGCATGATCTGCTCCAGCGCCTTGATCCGCGCGTTCTCCGTCATGCCGCTCCCCTGATGCCCCAGCTCAACCGCCCCAACCTACTGCCGCGGAGGGGTGCCGCCTAGCCGCGCGTGAGACGCCCCGGTACGTCCACCTTGACGGCGGTCCCGGGGCGCAGCCCCCAGCCGGCCATGGCTCCGGCCGCCGCCTCCAGGACGTGCCGGGAGCGGGGGCGGGGCAGCCCGAGGCGGCCCGGGGGCATGGTGACCACGGTCAGCACGCGGAGGTTCCGGTCGAGGTACGCCACGTCGATCGCGAACCGCATCCGGAAGGTGTGCACGCTCGCGGCGGGGGTCAGCAGCAGCGCGCCCTCGATCCCGTCCCGGCCGAGCAGGCCGCGGGTGCGGGCGCCGTACGAGGCGGCGACCTCCAGGGGGATGCGGGCCGCGCCGATGTGCAGGGTGCCGGGGCCGTCCTGCCAGTTCGCCATGCCGGCCAGCCTAGGGGGGTGCCGCCGCGCGGGGCATCCCCGCCCCGCCCTTCCTCCGTTCCCCGGGGCTCCGCCCCAGACCCCGCGCCTCAAGCGCCGGCGGGGCTGTCTTTCAGCCCCGGAAGCCCCGCGCGGCGGGACGCGGCGGCGCTACCGTCGGTCGCATGGGTGCCGCCTTGATCGTTCTCGCCGCCGGCTACGGCGCCACCGCGGGGTGGCTGCTGCCGCGTGCCGTGTACCGGCTCTCCGTCGCGCCGGGGGAGCCCTGGCGGGAGGGCTGCCCCCGGGGGCACCGGGTGCGGGGCTGGCTCGGCGCGGCCCGCTGCCCCGTTCCCGCGGCCGCGGGAAGGGCCCCGCACCGCTACGGGCGCCGCGCCGCCCCCCTCGCCGCCCTCGTCGGGGCGCTCTGCGCCGTGCTCGGGGCGGCCGTCGGGGCGCGGCCCGAGGTGGTGGTCTTCGCGGGGCTCGCCCCGGTGGTCGTGCTGCTCGCCCTCGTGGACCGCGCCGTGCACCGGCTGCCCGACGTACTGACCCTGCCGCTCGCGGCCGGGGCGGTGGCCCTGCTCGGGGCGGCCGCCCCGCTGCCGCGCGCCGGAGGCGACTGGCGGCTCGCGCTGCTGGGCGGCGGCGCGCTCGGAGCCGCGTACCTGTTGCTCCACCTGATCAACCCGGCCGGGATGGGCTTCGGCGACGTCAAGCTGGCGCTCTCGCTGGGGGTCGCTCTTGGGTGGTACGGGTGGGGGGTATGGGCGGCGGGGGCCTTCCTGGGCCTCCTCTACGGGGCCCTGTACGGCCTCACCCTGCTGCTGCGCGGCTCCGCGACACGCGAGCAGGCCTTCGCCTTCGGCCCCTTCATGGCGGCCGGAGCATTCACCGGAGTGCTGCTGGGTGGTTTCGGAGCGTAATCGTGGCGCGCCGATGCACGCAGCATGCTTTACGAAGGGTTATGGTGGAACCCCCCCCTCGGGCCGGTCCGTATCCCCCCCACGGACCGGCCCGTTTTTCGTTTCACCGCCCTCCCATCGGGCGGCGAGACGAACGCACAGGTCAGCCGCGCTGGGCCCAGATGTTGGTGCCGGGGGTGGACACCGCGAAGGAGTCGATCTCCTTCAACTCGGCCTCGGAGAGCGGCGCGGACGCCAGCGCGGCCACGTTCTCCTCCAGCTGCCTCACGCTGGAAGCGCCGATCAGGGCCGACGTCATGCGGTCGTCGCGCAGCACCCACTTGAGCGCCAGCTGGGCCAGCGACTGGCCGCGGCGGGACGCGATCTCGTTCAGGCCGACGAGCCGCCGGAGCACCTCGTCCGACAGCAGGTCCGGGTTGAGGGACTTGCCCTGCGCGGCGCGCGAGTCCGCCGGGATGCCCTTCAGGTACTTGGCCGTCAGCAACCCCTGCGCGAGCGGCGCGAAGGAGATGCAGCCCATGCCGGCGTCCTCCAGGGTGTCCAGCAGCCCGTCCTCCTCCGTCCAGCGGTTGATCATGGAGTACGAGGGCTGGTGGATGAGGGGGCGCACGCCCATGCCGCGCAGGATGCGCACGGCCTCGGCCGTCTGCTCCGCCGTGTACGAGGAGACGCCCACGTACAGCGCCTTGCCCTGCTGAACCGCGGACGCGAGGGCGCCCATGGTCTCCTCCAGCGGGGTCTCCGGGTCGAAGCGGTGCGAGTAGAAGATGTCGACGTAGTCCACGCCCATCCGCTTCAGCGAGGCGTCGAGCGAGCCGAGCAGGTACTTGCGGCTGCCCCACTCGCCGTACGGCCCCTCGTGCATGAAGTAGCCGGCCTTGGTGGAGAGGATCAGCTGGTCGCGGTAGGACGCGAAGTCCTGCGCGAAGATCTTCCCGAAGTTGAGCTCGGCCGAGCCGGGCGGCGGTCCGTAGTTGTTCGCCAGGTCGAAGTGGGTGACGCCGAGGTCGAAGGCCCGGCGCAGGATCGCCCGCTGGGACTCCAGGGACTTGTCGTCGCCGAAGTTGTGCCAGAGGCCGAGGGAGATCGCGGGGAGCTTGAGGCCGCTGTGGCCGGTGCGCCGGTACTCCATGGAGTCGTAGCGCGAGGGCTCTGCCCGATAGGGATTGGTATCAGTCACGTTGTCCTCCCTATCACGGACTTGTGACAGACCGAGTTGGGTACCCCATCCCGCCGCGCAGTAATGTGGCCGCCTCGGGGGAGACCGCAAATGGCACGGGGGCATTGCACGGAGGGGCTGGAAGATCGTGAAGCTGCGCGACCTGGTGTACAGGCTCTACGCACGCCGGGTGGAAGGCCGCCTCGACCATGACGCGGCGCCCAAGCACATCGGCGTCATCCTGGACGGAAACCGTCGCTGGGCGAAGGCGTCCGGAGGTACGACGGAACAGGGCCACCAGGCCGGAGCCGACAAGATCTCCGAGATGCTCGGCTGGTGCACCGAGACGGACGTCGAGGTCGTCACCCTGTGGATGCTGTCCACGGACAACCTGGACCGGCCCGAGGTCGAGCTCCGACCGCTGCTCAACATCATCGAGAACACGGTCCGGGGCCTCGCCGCGGACGGCCGCTGGCGCGTCCACCACGTCGGCAACCTCGACATCCTGCCCGCCGGGACCCAGAGCGTCCTGAAGGAGGCCGAGGAGGCCACCCACGGCGTCGACGGGATACTCGTCAACGTCGCAGTCGGCTACGGCGGTCGACAGGAGATCGCCGACGCGGTGCGCTCGCTGCTCCTGGAGCACGCGCAGAAGGGCACCTCGTTCGAGGAGCTCGCCGAGATCCTCGACATCGACCACATCGCCGAGCACCTCTACACGCGCGGCCAGCCCGACCCGGACCTCGTGATCCGCACCAGCGGCGAGCAGCGGCTGTCCGGATTCATGCTGTGGCAGAGCGCGCATTCCGAGTACTACTTCTGCGAAGTCTTCTGGCCGGCCTTCCGCAAGGTCGACTTCCTGCGGGCCCTGCGCGACTACGCGGCCCGTCACCGGCGCTACGGCACCTGACCCGCGCGGGGGCCGGCAGGCCCCCGCAGGTCCCCTCGGCCCCTTCCCTCGAACCCTTCACCAGGGATTCACCGAGCGTCCGTCATATGCCATGGCATGGCCTGGCCTGATCGGGGAATATCCCTTTCAGGTCGATGCCCGATCCACGGGTGTCGAGTCTCAGCGGACGGCATGGGGTCGTCCGCCCGGGAGGCCCTTTGCACCAGGACGCACGTGCGATGCGCACGGACGGAGTGGGAGGGCCGGAAATCGGCCCCGGCATGGGTGCCGATGACCGGTCCGGTCTTCATGGCCCGACCTCTTCCGAGGGGGTACGTCCTTCCGTGGTGACCAGCACAAAGCGCCGCCTGCCCGACAGGCGGACCTACGTCCTCGACACCAGCGTCCTGCTGGCAGACCCCAACGCGATCTCCCGCTTCGACGAGCACGAGGTCGTGCTCCCGATCGTGGTGATCACCGAGCTGGAGGCAAAGAGGCACCATCCCGAACTCGGCTACTTCGCGCGCCAGGCCCTGCGCCTGCTCGACGACTTCCGGGTTCGCAACGGTCGCCTCGACGCCGCCATCCCGCTGGGCGATCTGGGCGGCACCCTGCGTGTCGAGCTCAACCACTCCGACCCGGGTGTCCTGCCCGCCGGCTTCCGACTGGGGGACAACGACTCGCGGATCCTCGCCGTCGCCCGCAATCTGCAGGCCGAGGGCTACGACGTCACGGTGGTCTCGAAGGATCTTCCCCTGCGCATCAAGGCCTCCTCCGTGGGGCTGATCGCCGAGGAGTACCGGGCGGAGCTCGCGATCACCGATGCCGGCTGGACGGGCATGACCGAGGTCGCCCTCTCCGGGGAGCAGGTGGACCTCCTCTACTCGGAGGAGCGGCTCTACGTGCCGGAGGCCGCCGAGCTGCCCGTGCACACCGGACTGGTCCTGCAGTCCGAGCGCGGCAAGGCGCTCGGCCGGGTCACCGCGGACGGCAACGTGAAGCTCGTACGGGGCGACCGCGAGGCCTTCGGGCTGCACGGCCGCAGCGCCGAGCAGCGCATCGCGCTGGACCTCCTCCTCGACCCCGAGATCGGGATCATCTCGATGGGCGGGCGGGCCGGCACCGGAAAGTCCGCGCTGGCGCTGTGCGCCGGCCTGGAGGCGGTGCTGGAGCGGAGGCAGCATCAGAAGGTGATGGTCTTCCGGCCGCTGTACGCGGTAGGCGGCCAGGACCTCGGCTACCTGCCCGGGGACGCCGCCGAGAAGATGAGCCCCTGGGCCCAGGCGGTCTTCGACACCCTCTCGGCGGTCGCCGGGCGGGAGGTCATCGAGGAGGTGCTGAACCGCGGGATGCTGGAGGTCCTGCCGCTCACCCACATCCGCGGCCGTTCGCTGCACGACGCCTTCGTGATCGTGGACGAGGCGCAGTCGCTGGAGCGGAACGTCCTGCTGACCGTTCTGTCCCGAATCGGCGCGAATTCGCGGGTCGTTCTGACCCACGACGTGGCCCAGCGGGACAACCTTCGGGTCGGCCGGTACGACGGAGTCGTCGCCGTGGTCGAGAAGTTGAAGGGGCATCCGCTCTTCGCGCACATCACGCTCGCGAGGTCCGAGCGCTCCCCGATCGCCGCACTGGTCACTGAGATGCTCGAAACCCTCTGACCTTGACGGCCTCCGTCGGGGCAGTCGAAACGGTCAAAAACCTCATAGCGGGAAGGTGAGTTGGCGCCGCCCGGCAAAGGCCCGAGAGCCTAGCCGGGCGGCGTCGCGCTGCACAGGCCTTTGGCGAAACGGAGGGCGACATGCCAGGTGTGACCTTTCCCACGCAACGGAGAATTGCCTTGCGGTGTCGCGTTCCGGCAGAGTCTGGTTTCCGTCAGGCCCCGCATACGGCGCACTCCCCCAGACTTCGTCCGGGGGCCCCAGTACCTCCCGTGAGGTACGCGCAGCACCACAACTCCACAGTCGAATGCCGTATGCCGCCCGGAGTTACACGGAGCAGCCCCCGCGAGGGAGTTGCCCACGGGCCCGCGCCTCCAGTGACCGTAGAACCACGGAGGCCAGCGTCGAGGGGCACTTTTGCGCCCGCGCGGTCACTGCGGACGCTGCTGGAAGGACACCGTGTGAGCCGGATCTCGGTCCGGGGGTTCGCCGTGGCTTCGGCCACCGCGGTCACCACCGTCGGCGCAGTCGTGGGCGTTGCCACTGGCGACCCCACGAACGATCTCGAGACGACCGCTTCCGGCGCGACTCTCCTTGCCGAAATCCCGGTCGGCGACCAGGCGGAGGTCCAGAGCGCGTCCCTGACGCAGCAGGCCGACACCATCGCCCACGCCGCCGACGCCGATGCCAAGCGCTCGGCCGAGGAGAGCGCCCGCCTCCAGGCCGCCGAGGACGCCAAGGCCAAGAAGGCCGAGGCGCAGAAGGCCGCTGACGAGAAGGCGAAGAAGGAGCGCGACGCGAAGGCAGAGGTCGCCAGCCGCTCCGCCGCCCGCGACGCCGGCGACTTCGCCCCCCAGAGCTCCTACACGGTCGCTCAGGTCAAGGCCATCGCCCAGCAGATGGTCCCGGCCGGACAGTTCCAGTGCTTCTCGAACATCATCAACCAGGAATCCACCTGGAACTACAAGGCCGTGAACTCGTCCTCGGGCGCCTACGGTCTGGTCCAGGCGCTGCCCGGTTCGAAGATGGCCTCGGCCGGCGCGGACTGGCGCACCAACCCCGCCACGCAGATCAAGTGGGGCCTGAACTACATGAACGTCCGCTACGGCAGCCCCTGTGCCGCGTGGACGTACCACCAGGCCAACGGCTGGTACTAGAGCGCGCTCGACCTCCAGGAGCCCCGCACCGTCCTACGGTGCGGGGCTCCTCGCGTGTACGGTCTTCGAGGCGTGCCCGAACACGGGGGCGGGGGAAGGAAGCGACATGGCGAAGCGGGAAGGCTGGCTCGGCCGGCTGGGGAACAGGCTGAACCGGATGGAGGCGCGGCTCAACGAGCTGCGCGCCGAGGTCGAGGCCGAGACCGGTGGGGACCCCCGTGCTCCCGCCGCGGCCGCCCCTGCGCCGGCGGCTCCCGAACCGTCCGCCGACGCGACGGCCGCGCCCGTACCGCCCGTCGCCCCGCCCGCCCACGCTCGGCACCCGGCCGCGCCGGCCGTCCCCGAGCGCCCCGACCCGGCGAGCGTGGTCCCCTGGGGGATGCGCGTCGCCGCCGAGGCCAGCTGGCGGCTGCTGCTCCTCGCCGGGATGCTCTGGGTGCTGATGAAGGTGATCAGCGAAGTCCGGCTGGTCGTCCTCGCCTTCGCCGCCGCCATGCTCGTCACCGCGATGCTCCAGCCCTTCGTCGTCCGCCTGCGCAGGCTGGGCCTGCCGCGGGGGCTGGCCACGGCCGTCACGGCGATCCTCGGCTTCGTGGTCATCGGGCTCGTCGGCTGGTTCGTGGTCTGGCAGGTCATGGAGAACCTCGACGACCTGTCCGACCGGGTCCGCGACGGCATCAACGAGCTCAAGCTCTGGGCACTGGACAGTCCGTTCCACGTGACCGAGAAGCAGATCAACGACATCGCGAAGAACCTCAGCGAGACCATCGGCACGAACACCGAGCAGATCACCTCCGCCGGCCTGCAGGGCGTGACCGTCCTCGTCGAGGTCCTCACGGGCATACTGCTCGCGATGTTCTCGACGCTCTTCCTGCTCTACGACGGCAAGCGCATCTGGAACTGGGCACTGGGCCTCGTCCCGAACGCCGCCCGGGCCGGGGTCGCCGGGGCCGGTCCGCGGGCCTGGCGCACGCTGACCGCGTATGTGCGCGGCACGGTCATCGTCGCGCTCATCGACGCCATCTTCATCGGCCTCGGCATCTACTTCCTGGACGTGCCGATGGCGGTGCCGCTGGCCGTCTTCATCTTCCTCTTCGCCTTCATCCCGCTGGTCGGCGCGGTGGTCTCGGGTGCCCTCGCGGTGGTCGTGGCGCTCGTGACCCAGGGCGTGTGGACCGCCCTGATGGTGCTGCTGGTGGTACTGGCGGTGCAGCAGATCGAGGGGCACGTGCTGCAGCCCTTCATCCTCGGCCGCGCGGTACGGGTGCACCCGCTCGCGGTGGTGCTGTCGGTGGCCGCCGGCGGCATGGTCGCGGGCATCGGCGGTGCGGTGGTCGCCGTTCCGCTGGTGGCGGTCACCAACACGGTGGTGGGATACCTGAGGGCGTACTCGCGCGAGCACAGCCATCACGGAGCCGGCATGGCCGGTCCGGCCCCGCACGGCTCGACGGCCCTGGGCGTCGTACCCGACAGCGAGGACGGCAGGCCCTAGCCCGGACCGGTCGCAGACTGCGATGATCAAGGGCGGGTGCATGCCGGTGGCGGCGCCCAGGACTTGGGACTGCGGGGGGCAGGCATGATCACCGAGCCGGAGCTGGACGGGGCGTGGGACACGGCGCAGGCGGCGGAGGTGGCCGAGCCGCTCGCGCCGCGCGAGCGGGCGGCGGCCGCCGCCACCTCACGGCCGTGGCTGTGGGCGCTGGGCGGGGTGGTGGTGGCGTCGGCGGTGTGGGCCGGCGGGCTGTACGCCCTCGGGGACCGGATGGCGGCGCCGGCGCTCTCGTACCGGGTGACGAAGAACCTGTGCGCGGACTTCAAGGCCCAGTCGCTGAGCGGCATCACCGGAGACCTTCACAAGAGACCGGTGAACAAGGAGGTCAGCCACCCGGCTGTGGACGGGGCGACGTGCGTCCTGAACAACGTCCCCGACTACCCGGGGGACTTCTCCGTGTACGTGAACACCGAGCTGCACAAGAAGACCGACCCCGCGACGGAGTTCGGCGTACCGTCGGTCGACGACCTCGCCAATGTCGGCGACCCGCGGACCGAAGAGGTGCCGGACCTCGGCGAGCGTGCCGTGATGACGGCGTGGGCCGGTGACCAAGGGCTGAACCTCAAGGTGCTGGACGGCGGGGCGGTGTTCAGCATCCGGGTGTTCGCCACCACCTTCGCGGAGAAGGACGGCCGGCCCGCCACGGACGCCAACGCGGTCCAGGCGGCCATGGTCCAGGACATGCGCGAGCTCATGGCGGCGCTCAAGGACTAGGCCGTCTCTTTCGGATCTGGCCTGACCCGCGCCGCCTGGCACCGCACCTCGCCGTGTTGTCGGGGCACCCAAGTACGTCCAGTACTCGGGCGCCCCTCCGCCTTGCGATGCACGGCGCCAGACGACGCGGGCTTAACCGGCAAGATCCAAAAGAGACGACCTAGGGGGCGGGGATGATCACGGAGCCCGAGCTGGACGGGGAGTGGGAGCCGGTGCGGCCGGCCGAGGTCGCGCAGGACACGGCGGTGCGCGAGGCGCGGGGGCCGCGCCGGCCGTGGTGGTGGGTGGCGGCGACGGCCGTGGCCACTTCCGCGCTGTGGGCGGGCGGGCTGTACGCATACGGGGACCGGCTGAGCGAGCCGGAGATCCGCTACCGGGTCACGGACGACCTGTGCGGCCGGTTCACGGCGCCGGCCCTGGCCGGGGCGCTGGGCGGGTTCACGGATTCCGACCCGGAGCGGGGCGGCGGCCGGCATCCGGCCATGGACTGGGCGTCCTGCAGCCGCAACGGTGACCGTTCGGCCACCGTCGGGGGGTTCTTCGTGTCCGCCGTGGTCGAACTGCACAAGAAGACCGATCCGACGCCCGAGTTCGCGCTCGGCTCCCGGTACGACCGGAGCGGCGCCGACGGCGCCGGCCAGTGGGAGCCGGTCCCGGGCCTGGGGGAGCAGGCTCTCGTCAGCACCCCCGGTGGTGGCGAGGGGGTCCGGGTGAGGGTCCGTGACGGCGGCGCGGTGTTCCTCCTCGACGTGATGTTCTTCGACAGGTTCGAGGACGGAACCGATCCTCGGTCGAGCCTTTCCGCGCGGCCCGACCGGGAGGGTCTGGTGGCGGCGGCGGTCGAGGACGTGCGGGCGCTGATGGCCGCCCTGCGGAAGTGAACGCGCGGGGCCCCCGCGGCCGGAGACGGCTGCGGGGGCCCTGACGGTCGTACGCGTGACTACTCGGCGGCGAGGGCGGCCTCGGCGTCGAGGGTGACCGCGACGGCCTGGATCACCGAGGCGATCTTGAAGGCCTCCTGGATCGTCTCGCGGTCGACGCCGGCCTTGCGCAGGACCTGCTCGTGCGAGTCCAGGCACTGGCCGCAGCCGTTGATCGCGGAGACGGCGAGCGACCACAGCTCGAAGTCGACCTTCTCCACGCCCGGGTTGCCGATGACGTTCATCCGCAGGCCCGCGCGCAGCGTGCCGTACTCCGGGTCGGAGAGCAGGTGCCGCGTGCGGTAGAAGACGTTGTTCATCGCCATGACCGCGGCGGCGGACTTGGCGGCGGTGTACGCCTCCGGCGAGAGGTTCGCCTTCGCCTCGGGCTCCAGCTCACGCAGGACGCGCGGGGAGCGGGCGGCGATCGCGCAGGACAGGACGGTGCCCCACAGCTGCTGCTGCGGGAGGTCGCTGTTGCCGATGACCGAACCGAGGTTCAGCTTCAGGTCCTTGGCGAAGTCCGGTACGGCCGACTTCAGGGAGTCCAGGGACATCCGTCACTCACCGGCCAGCAGCGCGCCGGCGTCGATGGTGGCCTCGCCCTTGTTCCAGTTGCAGGGGCACAGCTCGTCGGTCTGCAGGGCGTCGAGGACCCGCAGGACCTCCTTGGGGTTACGGCCCACGGAACCGGCGGTCACCATCGAGAACTGGATCTCGTTGTTCGGGTCCACGATGAAGACGGCGCGCATCGGCAGGCCGTCCTCGCCGAGGATGCCCAGCTCGGCCGACAGCTCGCGCTTGATGTCGGACATCATCGGGAAGGGCAGGTCACGCAGGTCGGCGTGGTCCTTGCGCCAGGCGTGGTGCACGTACTCGGAGTCCAGGGAGAAGCCGAGGACCTGCGCGTCGCGGTCGGCGAACTCGTCGTTCAGCTTGCCGAAGGCGGCGATCTCGGTCGGGCACACGAAGGTGAAGTCGAGCGGCCAGGCGAAGACGACCTTCCACTTGCCCTCGTAGGTCTTGTGGTCGATCTGCGCGAACTCGGCGCCGGCCTCGAGCGAGACGCAGGCGGTCAGGTCGAAGGCCGGGAACTTGTCACCAACAGTGAGCACGCGATCTCCTTGAAACATGGAAAATGGCCCCTTTTGGGGGTTTTCCGTTGGGGTTGGACGTATCTCACATGCTGACACACCTGCATTGATTGCGGAAATAGCTAGTCTTGAGGCGGGTGATCGGAGGTACCTATCAGTGGCCGTGGGTAACAGGGGAGCGAAACAGCCGACCCTCGCACAGTTGCGCGCCTTCGCGGCGGTCGCCGAGCACCTGCACTTCCGGGACGCCGCCGCGGCCATCGGGATGAGCCAGCCGGCGCTCTCCGGAGCCGTCTCCGCGCTGGAGGAGGCCCTCGGCGTGCAGCTGCTGGAGCGCACCACCCGCAAGGTGCTGCTCTCCCCGGCCGGCGAGCGGATCGCGGCCCGCGCCCAGCTGGTCCTCGACGCGATGGGCGGGCTGCTGGAGGAGGCCGAGGCGGTACGGGCCCCCTTCACCGGGACCCTGCGGTTCGGAGTGATCCCCACGGTGGCCCCGTACCTCCTGCCGACCGTGCTCGGGCTCTTCCACCGGCGCTACCCCCGGATGGACCTCCAGGTGCACGAGGAGCAGACCGCCACGCTGCTGGAGGGTCTGGCCACCGGACGGCTGGACCTGCTCCTGCTGGCGGTGCCGCTCGGGGTCCCCGGGGTCACGGAACTGCCCGTCTTCGACGAGGACTTCGTACTGCTCGCCCCCAGGGAGCACGCGCTGGCCGGGCGCCGGGACATCCCGCTGGAGGAACTGCGGGGACTGCAGCTGCTGTTGCTCGACGAAGGGCACTGCCTGCGCGACCAGGCCCTCGACATCTGCCGGGAGGCGGGACGCACCACCGGGGCGGACGTCACGACGACCGCCGCGGGGCTCTCCACCCTCGTCCAGCTGGTCGCCGGCGGGCTGGGCGTGACGCTGTTGCCGCGCACCGCGCTGCGGCTGGAGACCGCCCGCAACGAGTACCTGTCCACCGGGTACTTCGCCGAGCCCGCTCCCTCGCGGCGGATCGCCCTGGCCATGCGCACCGGGACGGCCCGCCAGGAGGAGTTCCGGGCGATCGCCGCCGCACTGCGCGAAGCCGTACGCCCGCTCCCGGTGTGGCCCACCGACTAGGGGATCGGGGGCGTCGCGGGGAACGGGCGTACGGCTTCGCGCAGTGCGGCGCTCACTCCGTGCGCAGGCCGTCCGGGCGCATCAGGCGCAGCAGCGGCGGCAGGCTGAGCAGGGTCACCACGACCACCACGCCCGCGCCGGCCGCGGTCATCCCGAGCACCGACGCCCAGTCGATCCGGACCGGCGTGGCGGCCATGCTCATCAGGACGGTGCCCAGCCCCACGCCCGCCCCGGTGGCCAGCACCAGACCCAGCGCGATCGGCACGGCCGTCTGCCACAGCACCGACAGGCTCAGCGTGGAGCGCTTGGTGCCGAAGGCGACCAGGGACGAGAGCAGCCGCCGGCGCTCGCGCAACTGCTCCAGCTGGGAGACGAGCAGGCTTCCGCCGATCAGGACCAGCACGGCGGTGGCGCCGAAGAACAACCCCGTGCGGATCGAGGAGTAGCCGGCGGCCTGGGTGGTGTCCCGCAGCGTCATCGCCGTGACGAACGGGTCCGCCTTGAAGACGGCGTTGCGCGCGCGGTCCAGGGCGTCGTCCCCGGATTCGTCGACCTGGACGAAGATCCGCGTGTCCGGGAAGTCGCCGATCTCCTTCGGCGCCGCCGACGGGGTCACCAGCAGGCCGCTGCGCAGCTGCCCGGTGGGGTCCTCCCGGCTGGGGACCGTACGGGCGTCCGCGGGGACCTTCCACTTCGCCGGAGCGGGCCGGTCGGCCGTCCCGGAGTCGGATCCGACCCCGTCCCCGTACCCCCGGACGTTCCCGACGAACACCTCGTCGCCGGGCTTCGCCGTGGCCCCGTAGACGGCCTCCGAGGGGGAGCCGGTCAGGACGAAGGAGTCGCCCTCCTCGCAGGAGTCGAGCGTCGCGACCTCGCCCAGTGCGTCGCAGGTGCCGATGGTCACTTGGACCGTCTCCTCCGCGGGCACCCGGTGGGCGGCCTGAGCGGAGGTCAGGGGGACGGCGCGGGTGACGCCCTGCACGGCGGAGATCCGCTGCGCGAGGTCGTCCATGCGCGTCTGCGACTCGCGGTTCACCATGACCGCTACGGCGGCCCTGCCGGGGTCCTGGCCGGTGGACTTGGTGTAGTCGCCCTCGACGCTCGCGAAGAGCATCTGGAGGGCGATGGCGCCCGCGACGGCCACGGCGATGCCGTTGACGAGGCGGGCCGCGGCGCCGCTGTTGACCTGGAGCCGGCGCACGGCCAGCTGCCAGGAGACCGGGCCGGCGGACATCTTCGCGACGAAACGTTCCAGCAGCCAGGGGAGCAGCACGGTGATCCCGACCAGCAGCAGCACCACCCCTCCGGAGACCTGCCACTGGTTGAACCGGCCGTGGTCGTTGCCGCGGCCGCCCATGGGCACGAGCAGGCCGAGCCCGACCAGCGGGAGCAGCAGCCGCCACCAGATCCCCCGCCGCGCGGGCTTGGCCGTACGGACGACGCCCAGCGGCTCGATGACCACACCGCGCAGCGCGAACAGCGTGACGGCCACCGCCGCCGCGGGCACCGCGAGGGCGACCAGGACGGCGAGCCAGGGCGCCGGGTCGAGGTCGGCGGGGAAGACGCTGCGCTGCCGGAGGCTGATGCTGCCGACCAGGGAGCGGCCGACGGCGAAGAAGCCGGTGCCCAGCACCAGTCCGACCAGGGAGCCGGCCAGTGCCTCGCCGGCCGCGATCCGGCGCACCATCCTGCTGTCCGCGCCGACCAGCCGCAGCGCGGCGAGCCGCCGGTCGCGCCGCTCCCCGCCGAAGCGGACGGCGGTGGCGATGAACACGGCGACGGGCATCAGCAGGGCGACGAACGTCAGCACGACCATCAGCATGAGCACGGGGTCGAGGCCGTCGCGCTGCGCGTCGTAGCCGAAGCCGGTGACGCGCTCGACGCGGTAGTCCTCGGGGCCGTTCTTCCGGAGGGTGTCGCTGCCCAGGTAGAAGAGGAGTTCGCCGGGGCCGACCAGCCCCGGGTCGCCGACGATCTCACTGACCCGCGCGTCGAGCCGCTCGCGCAGCAGGGCGCCGTCGGAGGACTTCAGCAACGCGTCGAGGGCGGGGGAGAGGGCCATCTCGCCCGGGCCGGGGATCCGCTCCAGACCGGGCGGCAGCGGGGCGTCCGGGCCCTCGGCCCGCACCACGTGCCCCTCGATGTCCTTGTGGTGGTACGTCTGCCCGATGCGGGCGATCAGCAGGGTGTCGGGCCCGGGGGCGTCGGCCCGCTCGGAGCTCATCGTCGACCGTGCGTCGCCGCGCTCGTACCGCGCGGCGAGGGCGCCTGGGATCGCGGTGCTGATCAGCAGCAGCGCGACGCCGAGACCGACACCGACACCGGTGAGCAGGGTGCGGATCCATCCCTCGCGGCCGCCGCCGAAGGCGAAGCGGGTGCCCATGCCGAGATCGCGGGCCCAGACCCGGAGCCGGCTCATACGATCCGCTCCATGTCGCGGGACTTCCCGTCGCGCACGACGATCTCACGGTCGGAGTAGGCGGCCACGCGCGTCTCGTGCGTGACGAGCACGACGGCGGTGTTCGCGGACCGGGCGGCCTCCGTGAGCAGCTGCATGACGAGTTCGCCGTTGAGGGAGTCGAGGGCCCCGGTGGGCTCGTCGGCGAAGATCACCCGCGGGCGGGTCACCAGGGCGCGGGCGACGGCCACGCGCTGCCCCTGGCCGCCGGATATCTCGCCGGGCCGCTTGGCCCCGAGGTCCTCCACCTGGAGCTGCTCCATCCAGTGCAGGGCGGTGCGTTCGGCCTCCTTGCGCTTGACGCCGGTCAGGCGCAGCGGCAGGGCGACGTTCTCCACGCAGGTCAACTCCGGTACGAGCTGGCCGAACTGGAAGACGAAGCCGAACTCGGTGCGGCGCAGCTCGCTGCGCTCGGCGTCGTTCATGGTGGTGAGCTCGCGGCCGGCGTAGGTGATGGAGCCGGCATCGGGAGGGACGATGCCCGCGAGGCAGTGCAGCAGCGTCGACTTGCCGGAGCCGGAGGGGCCCATGACGGCGACGACCTCGCCGGGGTGGATGGAGAACTCGGCGCCGTCGAGGGCCTTGGTGGTCCCGAACGCCTTGCGCAGGTCCGTCGCGGCGAGGAGGGATCCGGCCGGGGGCATCATCGGCGGACCTCCCGCGCGAGCTGGTCGAGGCGGGCCGCGGTGAGCTCCAGCCACCGCAGGTCCGCCTCCAGGTGGAAGAGGGCGTGGTCGCAGACGAGCTGGTCGGCCATGTCGCCCTTGCGCTTGCGCTGGGTGAGGATGCGCATGAGGCGCAGGTGCTCGGCGCGCTGGGTGTCCAGCAGCTCGTCGGCGCGGCGGCCGGTGAGCAGGGCGAGGACGACCTTGGTGTAGAGGGTCGAGTGGAGGTAGGGCTCGGGCTTCTCGGGTTGGGAGAGCCAGGCCTCGACGTCGGTGATGCCGGCGTCGGTGATGGCGTACCGCTTGCGTTCGGGACCGCCGCCGCTCTCCACGCCGTCGACCTCGACGAGGCCGTTCTTCAGGAGGCGGGACATGGTCGAGTAGACCTGCCCGTAGGCGAGGGGGCGGTCGTGGCCGAACTTCTCGTCGAAGGCGCGCTTGAGGTCGTAGCCGTGGCGCGGGCCGGCCTCAAGGAGGCCCAGGAGCGTGTGACCGATGGACATGGCCGCGACTCTACACCGTGTGTATACGCGCAGTGTATAGAGGGCGGGAAAGAAGGGGCCGGACCGCGGGGAGAGCGGTCCGGCCCCGGTGCGCGGTCAGTCCGTGGACTTCGGGGGGCGCCCGCGGCGGGGGATGGGGCCGGGGCTGGAGGGGAGGCGGCCGGCCTCGGCGAGGGCGCGGCGGAGCAGGAACTCGATCTGCGCGTTCGCGCTGCGCAGCTCCTCGCCGGCCCAGCGGGCCAGCGCCTCGTACACCTGCGGATCGAGCCGCAGCAGCACCTGCTTGCGCGCCTGCCGGCCCGCCGGGCTCTGCTCGCCGCCGGGGGTCACTGGTAGAGGGTTCCCGTGTTGACCACCGGCTGGGCCGCGCGGTCGCCGCAGAGGACGACCATCAGGTTCGAGACCATGGCGGCCTTGCGCTCCGGGTCCAGGTCCACGATGTCCTCCTCCGCCAGGCGGGTCAGGGCGAGCTCGACCATGCCCACCGCGCCCTCCACGATCTGCTTGCGGGCCGCCACGACGGCGCCCGCCTGCTGGCGCTGGAGCATCGCGGAGGCGATCTCCGGAGCGTACGCGAGATGCGTGAAGCGGGACTCGATGATGTGCACCCCGGCCGCCTCGACGCGCGCGTGCAGTTCGACCGCCAGCTTCTCCGTGATCTCCTCGGCGTTCCCGCGCAGCGACAGGCCGCCCTCGTCGTGGGAGTCGTAGGGGTACTCGATGGCGATGTGCCGGACCGCCGCCTCGGTCTGGGTCTCGACGAACTCCGTGAAGTCCTCGACCTCGAAGGTGGCCCGCGCGGTGTCCTCGACGCGCCACACGACGACCGCCGCCAGCTCGATCGGGTTGCCGTAGGCGTCGTTGACCTTCAGGACGGCCGTCTCGTGGTTGCGCACCCGGGTGGAGATCTTCTCGCGCGAGGTGAGCGGGTTGACCCAGCGCAGTCCGTCGGTGCGGATCGTGCCCCGGTAGCGGCCGAACAGCTGCACGACCCGGGCCTCGCCCGGCGCCACCGTGTTCAGGCCGCTCATCGCTGTCACGGAGCCGAGGATCGTGAGCACGCCGAGGGCGATGAGCGCCGCCTTGGCCGCGACGGCCGTCGCCACCGCGCCCGCCGCGATGAGGCCGCCGCCCGCCAACAGGCCTGCCAGGCCGAGGAGTAGGGCCAGACCGCCGCCCACGCTGCGCGCGGTGAACTCCCGTACCCCGTCCGGGTTGGCGATTTGGTTCGTCATCTTTTGCCCCGTTTCTCTGGTCACGGCCGCTCGGACCGCCTAGCAAAGTGATATCACTTTTTTGCGTTGCGGCAACCCTTCGGCTTAGGTGAGCGTCGGTTCCAGTGATGTGGGTGCTGATTCTCACGTCCGAATTGACCGGTATTGGTCACGGTTGACCATCCTTTGTCACAGCCTGCGGTGTTAGCTTTCTGAGCTGACGTCGGGGGGGTAATCGAGCGGAGCGGGAGCGATGGGCCGAGCAGAAGTGCGTAAGGCGCAGCAGCGCGGTGCGGGGCGTGCGCCGAGCAGACGCGCAGGCGGCGGCAAGGGCGAGGGCGGCGCCGGCAAACGCAGCGGCATACGTCGCTTCTTCACGTGGAAGAAGATCCTCGGGACGTTCCTCGGGGGCATCCTCCTCCTCATGGCCGCGGCGATCGTCCTCTACTTCTCGGTGGACGAACCCAGCGACCCCAACAAGCAGGCCACGCTCCAGAGCAACACCTACCGGTACTCCGACGGCTCGATCATGGCCCGCACCGGTGACACGAACCGCGAGATCGTGCCGATCGACAAGATCCCCGAGGACGTCCGCACCGCCTTCATCGCGATCGAGAACAAGTCCTTCTACAGCGACCGCGGCATCGACGTCATGGGCGTGGCCCGGGGCCTGTTCAACACGGTCACCGGCAAGGGCAAGGCCGGTGGCTCGACGATCACCCAGCAGTACGTCAAGAACTACTACCTGACGCAGGACCAGTCGGCGACGCGCAAGCTCCGGGAGCTGGTGATCTCCCTCAAGGTCGACCAGCGCATGGAGAAGGACGACGTCCTCGTCGGCTACCTGAACACGAACTTCTACGGCCGCAACGCGTACGGGATCCAGGCCGCGGCCCAGGCCTTCTACGGGGTCGACGTCGACAAGCTCACGCTGGAGCAGGGCGCCTACCTCGCCGCCGTCATCCAGGCCCCCAGCCAGTACGACCTGGCGACGGCCGGCCCGAACGGCACCCGGCTGGTCAACATCCGCTTCAACGCCGTCCTCGACAACATGGTCGAGATGGGCAAGCTGGACCCGGCCAAGCGCAAGACCATGACCCTCCCGCCGCCGATCAAGCCCAAGCCCCGCCCGGGCATGGACGGCCAGAAGGGCTACCTGGTCCAGGCCGCCAACGACGAGCTGAACAAGCAGCACATCGAGGACGCCGAGATTGCGGCCGGCGGCTGGAGCATCACGCTCAACGTCGACAAGGCGAAGCAGGCGGCGCTGGAGAAGGCCGTCGACGACGAGCTGGAGTCCAAGCTCGACCGCAAGGACCCCAAGGGCCGCCCCCAGGACCAGAGCGTCCAGGCAGGCGCGACCTCCGTCGACGCGAAGACCGGAGCGATCGTCGCCATGTACGGCGGCCAGGGCCTGACGGAGAAGTCCGAGAGCAACGCCCTGCGCAAGGACTACCAGCCGGGCTCGACCTTCAAGCCGATCGTGCTCGCCTCCGCCCTGGAGAACGGGTCGAAGACCCAGGACGGCAAGCCGATCACGCCGAACTCGCTCTACGACGGCACCAGCAAGCGCCAGGTCGTCGGCAGCAAGATCCCGTTCAACCCGCAGAACCAGGACAACCTGAACTACGGCACCCCCCTGATGACGGTCCAGCAGGCGACCGACTTCTCGGTGAACTCCGTCTACGCGCAGATGATCGTGGACGTGAAGCCGCAGAACGTGAAGAAGACGGCCCTCGCACTCGGCATGGTGGACCGCGTCGAGGGCTGGCCCGAGGACAGGCCGGCCATGGCGCTCGGCACGATGACCGCGAGCACCGTGGAGATGGCCGCGGTCTACGCCAGCTTCGACAACCACGGCAAGAAGGTCACGCCGACGATCATCAAGAGCGCCGAGCACAAGGAACGCGAGTTCACGCCCCAGCAGGCCATCGGCAGTCAGGCCATCAGCCGCAAGACCGCCGACACCGTCACCAAGGTGCTCGCGGGCGTGGTCAACGACGAGGGCGGCTCCGGCAACAAGGTCAGGAGCCGCTCCTACGAGGCGGCCGGCAAGACCGGTACCAGTGAGTCGAACTTCTCCGCCTGGTTCACCGGGTACACACCCGAACTGGTCACCGTCGTGGCGATGTTCGGCGAGGAGCCGGGCACCCACACCCAGGTCACCCTGACCGGCACCGCCGGCCTGGGACGCGCGGGCGGTTCCAGCTTCCCCGCCTCGATCTGGAAGGCGTACACGCTGGCCGCGCTCAAGGGCGTGGACACCGGCGAGTTCGACGTGTCGGACGCTGACATGGGCCCCACCCAGGCGCCGTCCCGCAGCACGTCGCCGTCGCCCACGACGAGCCAGTCCTCCAGCCCGCCGGCCTCCAGCAGCAGCCCGGCGCAGTCCCCGACGACGCCGGTGACCCCCAGTACGCCGCCCACGCCGACGAAGAGCGCCACGACGCCGCCGGCGACGCCGACGACGACGCCGACCAAGACCGGCGGCCCCAAGCCGCCGGACCCGCCGCTGTTCGGCGGGAACGAGGGACGCTGACACACCGCCGCCCCGCAGCCTTCGGGCTGCGGGGCGGCGGTTTTTCGTGAGGCCAGGAGGAGACCGGTGCGCCGACCGGTCAGTTCCGGTCGTTCGCCCCCGGCAACGCGAGCTCGAACCAGACCACCTTTCCGCTGCTCAGGCGGGTCGCACCCCAGCGGCGGGCCATCCGGTTGACCAGGAACAGGCCGCGGCCGCCCTCGTCGGTGTCCCGCGCCCGGCGCTGGCGGGGCAGCTGCGGGGAGTCGTCGCCGACCTCGCAGCGCAGTACGTCCGTACGCAGCAGGCGCAGGGTCACGGGCCGCTCCGCGTACCGGACGGCGTTGGTGACCACCTCGCTCACCAGCAGCTCCAGCGAGTCGCTCAGCTCCTCCAGGCCCCACCGGGTCAGGGCACGGCGGGCGAACCGCCGGGCCCGGCCGGGAGCGGTCTCCTCCGGGTCGAGGAACCAATACGCGACGTCACTGGGCGCGATTCCGTCGAACCGGGCCGCGAGCAGCGCGATGTCGTCGTCCCGGTCACCCGGGCCGAGCATGTCCAGCACGTCGTCGCACAGGGCCTCCAGCGGCGGCGGATGGTCCAGGCCGGTCAGCTGGGCGGTGGTGGCCAGCCGCTCGCGCAGCTGCTCGATGCCGGTCCAGACGTCCCGCAGGCGCGACTCCACCAGACCGTCGGTGTAGAGCAGCAGCGTTGCCCCGGCGGGCGCGTCCAGCTCCACGGCCTCGAAGTCCACGCCGCCGACGCCGATGGGCGCGCCGGGCGGTACGCGGAGCACCTCGGCGCGGCCGCCCAGGTGCAGCAGCACCGGCGGCGGGTGGCCGGCATTGGCGATGGTGATCCGGTGCGCCACCGGGTCGTAGACGGCGTACAGGCAGGTGGCCATGCGGTCGGAGCCCAGGCGCTGCGCCTGCTCGTCCAGGTGGTGCAGGACCTCGGCGGGCGGCAGGTCCAGCTGCGCGAGGGTCTGCGCCGTGGTGCGGAGCTGGCCCATGATCGCGGCGGAGGTCATGGAGTGGCCCATGACGTCGCCGACGACGAGCGCGACCCGGCTGCCGGGCAGCGGTATGGCGTCGTACCAGTCGCCGCCGACCCGCGCCGTCTCGGCGGCGGGCAGGTAGCGGGAGGCCAGGCGCACCCCGGTGGGCTGCGGGAGGCTGTCGGGCAGCATGGTGCGCTGCAGCTCGTCGGCGATGTACGCCTCACGGCCGTACAG
This sequence comes from Streptomyces sp. NRRL F-2580, assembly GCF_000720115.1. Lineage (GTDB taxonomy): Bacteria > Actinomycetota > Actinomycetes > Streptomycetales > Streptomycetaceae > Streptomyces. The sequence continues at coordinate 91,374 of NZ_JOIR01000017.1, read as the reverse complement.
CACGGCCTTGTCGATGCCGAGCGCGGTGTGCGTGGCCAGTTGGGCGGCGACCAGGAGGTCGTTCTGCTCGAAGGCAGGGCGCTCCGGGCTGCGCAGGAAGACGGCGGCGCCGATCACCCGGCGGCGGCCGCGCAGCGGCGCGAGGACGGCCCGGTTGCCGCGCGGCAGCGGATGGTCCACGCCGAGCAGCTCGGGCAGCGCGGCCCGGGCGGCGGCGGAGGACCCGAAGACGGGCCGTACGCCGCGCAGCACCTCGGCGAGCGCGCCGCCGGGCCGGATCTCGCACAGCTCGGCCGCGGGCAGGTCACCCTGCGGGCCGACCAGCGGCAGCTGGCTGAAGTCGAGCTCGCCGGTGGCCCCCGCGGCCCCGGCGAGGTCCATGCCCGCGCCGATGGTGCTGCTGACGTCCGTCAGGTCGTCGATCGGCCGGAGCCGGTCGGTGCGCCGGAGCCTTAAAACGACCGGGCCGACGGGCCGCTCGTCGCCGACGGGCAGCGGATCGCGCAGGTAGACGAGGATGGCGTCCGAGAAGGTGGGCACGGTGGCCCGGCACAGGCCGAGCACGATCTCGTCGAGGTCGATGCCGCGGGCGATCCGCCGGGTGGCGGCGCCCACGAAACGCAGCCGGTCCCCTTCGCGGCGCGCGGCGGTCGCCTCTCCGGCGCCTGCTCCCGGTATGCCGCTCCCGCCGCCGTGGCGCTCGCCTCCGGCGCGGTACCCGCTGTTCTGCCCTGCGGTCCCGTCCCCACCGGGCACGGCGTCGGCTCCCGGCGCGGCCTGGGGCCGGGCGCTCTCGCCGCCGGCGGCGGCGCCCCGGCCGTCACCGCGCGGGCGGGGCGGCTCGGCGGGCTCGCCGAGCCCGGCGGCGGCGCCCGCGGCGTTGCGGGCGGCCGCGCCGTCCCGCAGCCGGACGCCGTCCTGGCCCGGCCCCTGGACCGGGTCCGAGGCGGCCGGGCCACCGGAGTCGCCCGGCGCGGGAGCCTTGCGCCGGGGCCGGGGGAGTCCCGCGGCCCCGCCCGAGCCGGCCGCGGAGCGGGCCGAGCGCGCGTCGGAGGCCGCGGCGGCCGGGCCGCCGCCCGACTCCGCGGCATGGCCTGCGTCGGCGCTCGGCGCATGCGTGCGTACGGCCTCGGCGGCCGCGATGGGCGCCTTGCCGTGGCCGGCCTCGTCCGTTCCTCCGCCGGAGGCGACGGGCTGCGGGCCCTCCTGGGAGGTGGGGTACTCCGTCACGCGTGGAATTCCGTCCGTTTGCGCTCGATGTGCGCTGCACTCAACTCGGTCAGTCGCGGTATACCCGCTCAGCGGCCCGGGCACCATCGCCCCGAGGTTCCTCTTTGGCTCTCGCCCCGCGCCGACCTCCCGTCAGCTTCCGCGTGCGGTACGACACTTGTTGATGCGCGGTCCGAACGCACCGGCCCGCGCGCGCGACCTCGCGGAGCACGATCCTACGTTTGAACCCCGGGGGCGCATCAAGGGTCTCATGAGGTCATATGCGCCGGGGTGTGGTCCCAGTCCTCCGGAAGGGCCGGAATCCTCCAGGCGGGATCCGGCCGCCAGTCCTGCCAGCCGGCGGAGAACGGAGCGCCCCATTCCTTGATCACCCCGACCGCAGCGCGCCCCGCGTGCCGGACCCGCAGCGCCTGCTGCCGGTCCATCAGGCCGGACCGCTGCGCCTGGGCGAACTCGTCCTCGTCCAGCCATTTCCAGCTGCGGTCCGGGTAGACGGCGATGTCCAGGAAGTGGTCCACGGAGTCCACCCCTCCGGCCCAGCGCGACCGAGGCTCCTCCAGGTTCACGTACCAGTTCTTGAACTGCCAGCCGTGTCCCCAGAACAGCCACACCGACCACGGGTCCCCGGGCCGGGCCAGCTTCAGCACCCCGCCGCCGAACCAGCGCGACCGTACGGTCGTCCGCGGGGCGGTGTAGCGGGTGGCGAGCGGTTCCTCGTGGACGGGGGTGCCGTCGGCCAGCACCGGCTTGACGCACTCGGTGCCCGGGGCCATCCAGACGGCCAGCAGCTCGTCGGTGTCCTGAACCACCGTCACCGGGCGGCAGATGTGCACCGGACCCTTCAGTCCCGGGGCGTGGTCGCGGTAGCGCCAGAGGATCTGTTCCCCGGGCGCCCAGCGCGTGCCCTGTGCGGGGCCCTGCGGCGCTTCCCGCGCCGAACCGCTCCCCGGCTTGAAGGTACCTGTCATGCGCAGATCTTAGGGCGGAGGCCCGCGCCCCCGCTGCGGTGCAGGTCACTGGGGGGTTGACGGGCGGGAATCGACCGGATCCGGCCCCCACCCGGGGGCCGGATCCGGCGTCTCACGGATGCGTCATGCGCAGCACGTCCAGGGCCTCGTCGAGCTGCTCCAGGGTGAGGGCGCCGCGCTCCACGTAGCCGGACTCCAGGACGACCTCCCTGATCGTCTTGCGCTCGGCGAGGGACCTCTTGGCCACCTTGGCGGCCTCCTCGTAGCCGATGTAGCGGTTGAGCGGGGTCACCACGGAGGGCGAGGACTCGGCGTATTCCCTGGCCCGCGCCTCGTTGGCGGTGATCCCGTCGACGGTGCGGTCAGCCAGCAGGCGGCTCGCGCTGCCCAGCAGCCGGATCGACTCGAGGAGGTTCCTGGCCATCACGGGGAGCATCACGTTGAGCTCGAAGTTGCCGGCCGCCCCCGCCACCGCGACGGTGGCGTCGTTCCCCATGACCTGTGCGGCGACCATCAGGACGGCCTCCGGGACCACCGGATTGACCTTCCCGGGCATGATCGAGGAGCCCGGCTGGAGATCGGGCAGATTGATTTCGGCCAAACCGGTGCGCGGTCCGGAGGCCATCCAGCGCAGGTCGTTGGAGATCTTGGTGAGCGAGACGGCGACCGTGCGGAGCATCCCGGAGGTCTCCACCAGCGCGTCCCGCGCCCCCTGGGCCTCGAAGTGGTCGCGGGCCTCGGTCAGCGGCAACCCGGTGGCGGCGGCGACCTCGGCGATCACGGCGGCGGAGAACCCGGGCGGGGTGTTGATGCCGGTGCCCACCGCGGTGCCGCCCAGCGGCAGCTCGGCGAGGCGGGGGAGGCAGGCGCGCAGCCGCTCGACGCCGTAGCGGAGCTGGGCCGCGTACCCGCCGAACTCCTGGCCCAGGGTGACCGGGGTGGCGTCCATCAGGTGGGTCCGCCCGGCCTTGACCACCTGCGCGAACTCGGCGGCCTTGCGCTCCAGCGCGGCGGCGAGGTGCTCCAGGGCGGGGATCAGCTCGCCGGTGACGGCGGCGGTGGCGGCGATGTGGATGGACGACGGGAAGACGTCGTTGGAGCTCTGTGAGGCGTTGACGTGGTCGTTGGGGTGCACCTCCCGGCCGAGGCGCTCGGTGGCGAGGGTGGCGATCACCTCGTTGGCGTTCATGTTGGACGAGGTTCCGGAGCCGGTCTGGAAGACGTCCACGGGGAAGTGGTCGTCCCAGCGGCCGTCCGCGACCTCGGCGGCGGCGGACCGGATCGCGTCGGCGACGTCCTGGTCCACCACCCCGAGCTTCGCGTTCACCGCGGCGGCGGCGGCCTTGATGCGGGCGAGCGCCTCGATGTGGGCGCGTTCCAGCCGCTGCCCGGACACGGGGAAGTTCTCCACCGCGCGCTGCGTCTGCGCGCGCCATTTGGCGTGCCGGGGCACCCGTACGTCGCCCATGGAGTCGTGCTCGATCCGGAACGCATCGGTCTGCTGATGGTCGGTCATTTTCCTGGCCTCCTCAAAAACTTGAGCAATTGTCTTGTTCGAAGTGTTCCCAACTCCCCTACCGGCCAGTAAATACCGTGGGTGTCACTGACATCCGGGGAGGCGTTCATGGCACGTGCACGTACGAAACCCATGCTCAGATCTACCTTCGCCGCCGTCGCGGCGATCGCGGCGGCCCTGGGGGGCGTCACCGCCGTCACCCCCATGGCCCAGGCGGCGACCGCCGCCGGGGCCGTCACCCCCCTCTCGCCCGAGCTGGAGGCCATCCGCGCCGCGGAGGCCACCAGGATCTACGGCGACGCCGCCATCCGCCCGCTGAACGAGCGCAAGACCGGCCTGGTCTCACTGGGCGACAGCGAGATATCGGGCGAGGGCGTGGGCAACTACGACCCCGCTACCAACACGCCGGACAACCAGTGCCACCGCTCGCCCGACTCGGCGATCCACCGCACCGGCATCCCGGCCGACCTCACCTTCAACGTGGCCTGCTCCGGCGGCTACACCGGCAACATCAGGATCGGGGGCAGCAAGCAGTACGCCGACGAGCTGGTGCAGAGCGACAGCCTGGCCGTCAAGGCCCGCAACACGAAGATCAAGATGGTGCTGCTGGTCGCCGGCGCCAACGACGACCTGCAGTTCGGCCCCGTCATGACCGACTGCGTGACCCGCTGGGTGCTCAGTCAGGGCACCTGCGAGCCCAAGTACGGGCCCGGCTGGCAGCCGCGCGTCGACGGCCTGAGGCCCAAGGTCGAGGCGACGGTCGCCGACCTCAAGACGGTCATGCGCGACGCCGGTTACGCCGACTCCGACTACAAGCTCGTCGTGATGGGCTACCCCAGCCCCATCGGCCCCGACTTCCACGACAACCCGAGCTTCCCCGGCAAGCTGCCCGGCGGCTGCGCCGGCTACGACTCCGACGCCACCTGGGGCCGCAACTACGCGGTGCCCACCTTCGAGAAGGGCATGCGCGCGGCGGCCCTCGCCTCCGGCGCCACCTACCTGGACAACTCGCGGCTCTTCCACGGGCACGAGGTGTGCATGGAGGACACCTGGGCCCGCGGCCTCTACCTCGACCTCGGGGACCACTTCCCGTGGGACGAGAACACCGCCCGCCAGTCCTTCCACCCCAACTACCGGGGCCACGGCGCCTTCGCGTCCTGTCTGACCCAGCTCTACAACTCCGGCCTGCGCGAGGCCTCCTGCGCCGACCCCGCGAGCACCGGGACGCCCGTCCTGCAGGCCGGGGCCTGGGACGACAAGTTCAAGCCCCTGAAGAACGAGGCGACCGGCAACTGCCTCGACTCCTTCGGCGGCTCCAGCGCCAACGAGACGAAGATCGTGGGCTGGGACTGCCACGGCGGCCGCAACCAGGGCTGGTGGTACGACGCCGCCCGCAAGTCCGTCCACACCGAACTGACCCAGGACCGCTGCCTCGACGCCCCCGGCGCCGACTACGGCTCCGGCACCGGCCTCATCATCTGGAACTGCCACGGCGGCGCCAACCAGCAGTTCGTCCGCGACGGCGCCACCCTGCGCCCCGCCGCCGCCCCGGGCATGTGCCTGACGGTGGCCGCCGCACACGAGCCGCTGCGCCTGCAGACCTGCAACGGATCCGCGAACCAGCGCTTCGCATAAACCGCCCCGCTCGACCCGATCACCTCACGCCCGGCCGGCGCACCCCGGCCGGGTGTATTTATGCGCGGCTTTAGCGTCGGCTTATGCGCGACTTTAGCCATGGCCGAAAACGGACTCGTCCATAACTTATCGGGGTGCCCATCCCGCATTCCATGCATACGATCCTGTGGTTGTTGCGCTTTCGGGGGTCAGACCATCCCCGAGGAGTGCCATCCAAGGGGGGATCGCTTTCATGAAGACGAAGTCCATGCGTGTCGCCGTCGCGGCGCTCGCGGCATCCGGAGCGCTGGTTCTCGCGCTGCCGTCCGCAGCCCAGGCGGAGCCCACCGCCCGGTGCTATCCGGACATGGCCTGCCTGTACTACAACTCGAACCAGGCGGGCGCTCTGGCGCAGATGTACCACATCGAGAATTACCCGGCGTACTTGTTCTCGGGGACGTTCAACCGCGGCACCGGGAACGGGGATACGGAGCTGCTCAAGAACAATGCCGCCTCGGCGGACAGTCGCTACACGCACCAGGCGGTTCGCGTTCATTTCAACAGCTGGTACAAGGGCCCCTACGACGTGGTCGAGCCCCAGACGAGGCGGAACCTCAACGCGACGTACAACAACAACGCGTCCTGGAACTACCACCCGAACGGCGTCTGAGAGCCATGGGAATGATGAGCGAAATGAACAAGAAGCGCACCCGTATTTCCCTCCTCGCGATGGCCGTGGCTTCCGGATCCGTGATGGCGGGCTACGCCGCCTCCGCCGGTACGGACGCCGGCGCCACCGCTGGTGCCGACGCGACGGCGATCGCCGGTTCCGCCCAGGTCCGCACACTGCCCATCGAGCAGTACCTGCCGACGCCGGCCGAGTTCGCGAAATTGAGTCAGGCCGGCGGGCAGCTCCAGCAGAAGTGCATGCAGGGCCTCGGCTTCGCCGCGTTCCAGGCGCCCGAGCAGGCGCCGGCCGACCCGCGCGAGACCTTCACCGACCTGCGCTACGGCACCGTGGACGCCGCCCAGGCGGCCCGATCCGGTTACAAGCCGGAGTTCGCGGCCTCCGCGCGCACGGCCAAGGCGGGCGGCGCGTCCGCGGCCGCAGCCGACGGCCCGGCCCCGTCCGGGGCGGTCGAGCCCGTGCTGAGCGACGCGGAGTGGCTCGCGATGACCGGCACCACCAAGGACGTCGGCGACAACGCCAAGGCCAAGCAGGCGGCGCCGAGCCAGGTCCAGGGCAAGGACGTCCCGCCGGGCGGCTGCATCGCCGAGTCCGCGCGCACCCTGACCGGGGGCAGCGAGAAGCTGTACGCGGACCTCGCCCAGGACATCAACGGCCAGTCCTTCAAGGAGTCCCTGAAGGACCCCCGGGTCACCAAGGCCTTCGCGTCCTGGTCCGCCTGCATGAAGGGCAAGGGGTACTCCTACAAGGACCCGATGCAGGCCAACGACGACCCGAAGTTCGCCGTGCCGACGGTCTCCGCCGAGGAGATCGCCGTCGCCAGTGCGGACGTGGCCTGCAAGAACAAGACGAAGCTGGTCGACGTCTGGCACTCGGCCGAGGCGCAGATCCAGCAGAGGATGATCGACGCCAAGGCGACCGAGATGGGCACGATCAAGAAGGCGAAGCAGACCGCTCTGAGCAAGGCCCAGGGCGCCTCCTGACCGGGGCCCGGCCCGGCTCCCGCACCCGCGGAGCCGGGCCGGAGGTCAGCGGGCCGCCTCCAGCTGTGCGCGCACCTCGCGCGGCCGGTTGGTGATCAGCGTGTCCACCCCGAGCCGCAGGCACAGTTCCACGTCCTCCGGCTCGTCCACGGTCCACACCCGCACCGACAGCCCCTTGGCCTTCAGCCGGGCCACCAGCCCCGGATCCCGGCGTACGAGGTCGATGCCCGGGCCCGCGTGCGTCGCGTACGGGGGCCGCACCGGGCGCAGCCGCCGCTCGATCAGGTAGACCGAGGTCAGGCCGGGCGCGAGCCGGTGCATCCGGGTCAGCGCGTTGCGGGAGAAGCTCATCACCTCGACCAGCCCGGCGGACCCGTCGGCGAGCCCGTACTGACGGAGCATCCGCACCAGCTCGGCCTCCAGCCGGCCGCCCGCGCGGGTCGGGTGCTTGGTCTCGACGGCCAGCCCGACGGGACGCGGCGCGGCCAGCGCCTCCCGGAGCAGGTCCTCGAAGAGCAGCACCCGGGCCCCGCGGTGCTCCTCGCCCTTCCACCCGCCGAAGTCGAGGCCGCACAGCTCCTCGTACGTCAGCGCGGAGACGACCCCCCGCCCGTCGGAGGTCCGCTCGACGCGCCGGTCGTGCACGCACACCAGCCGCTGATCGGCGGTGAGCCGCACATCGCACTCCAGCGCGTCGGCCCCGTCGGCGATGGCCTGCCGGTACGCGGCGAGAGTGTGCTCGGGGTGCTCGTGGGAGGCCCCACGATGGGCGACCACGCGAACGGCACGGTCGGTGCGGAGGTGCATCTGCGTCATGCCCCAGACGTTATCCGGATGCGTGGGACGCCCCGGTACCGGATCCTGCCCGGATGGCCGAACAGCAGATGTACCTGACGTTGCACTGCGCACCGTGCGAGGAGTGCGTCCAGGAGGACTGGCAGTTCATCCGGGACGGTGAGCTGCGCTGGGAGGGGTTCGAGCACTGTCCGCGGTACGAGGTCTACGCCTGCGACGACGGCCGGGGCGTACCGCCGCCGCGGGTCCGGGAGCGCATCGTGGCCCGGGAGGGCACGGTCCACCTGCCGGTCGGCAGGCCCGACGGGGTGCCGGTCGCGCTGCTGCGCCGGGTGTACGGGCTGAGCGTCGCCGAGGTGGTGGCCGCGCGGAAGACGGGGTACCGGGCCACCCCCGTCGAGGCCCGGTACCTGACGGGTCCGCCGCCTCGTCCTACGGCTGCGGTTGCGGGGACAGGGGGGCGGGGGTGACCTTGAAGCCGCCCTTGGTGACCTCGGTGAAGGGGGCCGGGGCCATGCAGGTGCCCACCGTGCCCTCGGTGACCGTGCCGTCCGGTTTCACGTCGACATTGGCGATGCCCCAGGAGAAGCCCACCCGGTCGGGAGCGCCGCGTTCGCCGTCCTGGACGCTGATGCCGATCCGCTTGCCGTCCCAGCCGACGTTCGAGGTGGTGACCACGGCGGTGAGGGTGGCGGTCCTGCCGCCCGTGACCAGGCAGTCCACCTCCGCCTCGGCGGTGCCGGTGAAGCCGGACTCCGTGAAGTAGTGGGAGATGGTCACCCGGCCGCGCGCGTCCGTCGGCAGGCCCTTCTCGCCCCGCGGGATCGGGAGCGGCCTGGTCCACGGGGTCGACTCGGCGTCGACGGTGAAGCGGATGTCGTCCTGGGCGGCGTACGGGTAGAGGATCGTGCCGCCCCCGTGCACGGAGGCGAGCCTCGATGCGGCCGGCGCGGCCGGCGCCGCCGGGGCGGGGGCCGCCGCGACCAGCGTGGCCACGAGGGCGGCGGCGGTACCGGCGAGGACGAGCGCGCGGGTGCGGGTGCGGTTCTTCATGCGAACTCCCGTTGCTTCGGGGCTTTTGGGTACGAGAACAGCCTCGCCGGGGCCCGCCGGCCTGCCATCTGCCGATGGGCGGACATGCCCGAGGGCCCCTCCCCCGAACGGGGGAGGGGCCCTCGGACCGTCGCGCTACAGACCCGGTCCGCGGACCGGGATGTGGGTGAACGTCGGCTCCGGCGCCGGGTTCTGGAAGAAGTCGTTGCCCTTGTCGTCGACCACGATGAAGGCCGGGAAGTCCTCCACCTCGATCTTCCAGACCGCCTCCATGCCGAGCTCCTCGTACTCCAGGACCTCGACCTTCTTGATGCAGTCCTGGGCCAGGCGCGCCGCCGGGCCGCCGATCGAGCCCAGGTAGAAGCCGCCGTGCGCACCGCACGCGTCCGTCACCTGCTGGGAGCGGTTGCCCTTGGCCAGCATGACCTTGGAGCCGCCCGCCGCCTGGAACTGCTCGACGTACGAGTCCATGCGGCCGGCCGTGGTCGGGCCGAAGGAGCCGGAGGCGTAGCCCTCGGGGGTCTTCGCGGGGCCGGCGTAGTAGACCGGGTGGTCCTTCAGGTACTGCGGCATCGGCGCGCCCGAGTCCAGCAGCTCCTTGATCTTGGCGTGCGCGATGTCGCGCGCCACGACCAGCGGGCCGGTCAGGGACAGGCGGGTCTTCACCGGGTGCTTGGTCAGCGTCGCCAGGATGTCGTCCATCGGCTGGTTCAGGTCGATGGAGACCACGTCCGCGGACTCGGCCAGGTGCGCGTCGGTCGTGTCCGGCAGGAAGCGCGCCGGGTCCGTCTCCAGCTGCTCCAGGAAGACGCCCTCGGCGGTGATCTTCGCGGTCGCCTGGCGGTCGGCCGAGCAGGACACGGCGATCGCGACGGGCAGCGAGGCGCCGTGGCGCGGGAGGCGGACCACGCGGACGTCGTGGCAGAAGTACTTGCCGCCGAACTGCGCGCCGATGCCGATCTTCTGGGTGAGCTCGAAGACCTTCTCCTCCAGGCCGAGGTCACGGAAGCCGTGGCCCGTGGCGGAGCCCTCGGTCGGCAGCTCGTCCAGGTAGTGCGCGGAGGCGTACTTCGCGGTCTTCAGGGCGTGCTCGGCGGAGGTGCCGCCGACCACGATCGCCAGGTGGTAGGGCGGGCAGGCCGCCGTACCGAGCGAGCGGATCTTCTCCTCCAGGAACTTCATCATGGAGGCCTCGTTGAGGACCGCCTTGGTCTCCTGGTAGAGGAAGGACTTGTTGGCCGAGCCGCCGCCCTTGGCCATGAAGAGGAACTTGTACGCGCCGCCGTCGGTGGCGTACAGCTCGATCTGCGCGGGCAGGTTCGAGCCGGTGTTCTTCTCCTCCCACATGGTGATCGGGGCCATCTGCGAGTAGCGCAGGTTCAGGCGGGTGTACGCGTCGTAGATGCCGCGCGACAGCGCCGCCTCGTCGCCACCCTCGGTCAGCACGTTCTGGCCGCGCTTGCCCATCACGATCGCCGTGCCCGTGTCCTGGCACATCGGCAGGACGCCGGCCGCCGCGATGTTCGCGTTCTTCAGCAGGTCCAGGGCCACGAACTTGTCGTTCGAGGAGGCCTCGGGGTCGTCGATGATCCGGCGCAGCTGCGCGAGGTGCGCGGGGCGCAGGAAGTGCTGGATGTCGTGGATGGCCTCTTCGGCCAGCTTGCGCAGCGCCTCGGGCTCGACCTTGAGGAACGTACGGCCGTCCGCCTCGAAGGTGGACACGCCCTCGGCGGTCACCAGCCGGTAGGGGGTGGTGTCCTCGCCCAGGGGCAGCAGGTCGGTGTACGCGAACTCCGGCATCGTGTGGCCAATCCTCACTCGGCAGACAGCGCTGACGACCAATTGGCAGCGCAGTTCACCAGCGTAGGACCTTCCGCGGGGGACGTGTCTGTGAGGTAAGGCTCACTCGGTAGTATCGCGATCTATCGTGTCTCGCTATGCTGGGTCCGTGGACCTGGAAAAGCACCCCGCCGCCCCCGCAGCCGCAGCCTCTCCCGCCGAGCTGCGCGCCTCCGACGCCGACCGGGACCGGATCGCGCAGATCCTCGGCGATGCCCTCGCCGAAGGCCGGCTGACCTCCGACGAGCACTCCGAGCGCCTGGACTCGCTGTACGCCCTCAAGACGGTCGGCGAGCTGGAAGGCCTCGTACGGGATCTGCCCGCACCCGGCGGCGCCCACGCCCCGTTCGCGCAAGCGGGCCCCACGCCGCCGGCCGGCGCCCCCGCCGAGACGATCGTCGCCGTGTGCAGCAGCTCCGCCCGCAAGGGCCGCTGGCGGCCGGGCGCGCACACCCGCGCGGTCTCGGTGATGGGCGACATCACCATCGACCTGACCGAGGCCGTCTTCGAGCAGCAGGTCACCGAGGTCAACGTGACCTCCGTCCTCGGCAACGTCGAGGTCCTGGTCCCCGAGAACGTCACCCTGCGCGGCTACGGCAGCGGGGTCCTCGGCAACTTCGAGGTACGCGGCGAGGGCCGCGGGGAGAGCGACCCGCAGGCGCCGGTGGTGATCGTCCGGGGCTTCGCCCTGCTCGGCAACATCGAGGCGCGGCCCAAACCGGGGGCCCGCCTGGTCGATCTGGCCCGCAAACTGCGCGAGCGCCGGGACGGCTGAAAGCCGCTCACGGCCGAGGGGCGCGTTTCGGACGAACCCCCGGCGCCCGGTGGCACCCGGTGCATAGGGGCGCGTGCAGCGGGTAGGGACAGGTGCATCGTCTCTCGCTCGCGTACCCGTCGTCAGGAGTAGACCGTGCCGCATCCGCCGCATCAGTCCCTGAAGGTTGCCGCCGTGCCGAAGCCGCGGGTGCCGGCGAGGGCTGAGGACGGCCCATGGCACGCGGAGGCGGTGTGCCGCCGGGACGAGGCGGGACTGTTCTTCGCGCCCTCCAAGGAGCCCACGGCCGCCCGGCTCTCCCGCGAGGAGGCCGCCAAACGCGTCTGTGCCCGCTGCCCGGTCATGGTCGCCTGCCGGGAGCACGCACTCCTCCAGCCCGAGCCGTACGGGGTCTGGGGCGGCCTCACCGCCGCCGAGCGCCGGGTGGTCCTGGCCCGCATGCGCCGCAGGTCGGCCGAGCTGCGCCAGGCCCCGGCGGCCGGGCCCGTCGCGGCCGCGGGCTAGGAGCCCGGGGCGCGCGCGGCCCCCGTACGAGCCGCTCGGGCACAGCGAGAGGGGCGGTCACCGCCGCACACGGTGACCGCCCCTCTCGATGTGGACGCGCGCTGGTGTCCTACTGCTGTCGTACTGCTCTCCTACTGCGCGCGGTCGAAGTCGATCGCGCTGTACGCGCGCAGCTTCGACAGCCGGTGCGTGGAGTCGATCTGCCGGATCGTGCCCGACTTCGAGCGCATGACCAGCGAGGACGTCGTCGCGGTCTCCGAGCGGTAGTGGACGCCGCGCAGCAGCTCGCCGTCGGTGATGCCGGTGGCGACGAAGAAGACGTTGTCGCCGGAGACCAGGTCGTTGGTGTGCAGGACCCGGTCCAGGTCGTGGCCCGCGTCGAGGGCCTTCTGGCGCTCGGCCTCGTCCTTCGGCCACAGCTTGCCCTGGATGGTGCCGCCGAGGCACTTGATGGCGCAGGCCGAGATGATGCCCTCGGGGGTGCCGCCGATGCCGAGGAGCAGGTCCACGCCGGTGCCCTCGCGCACCGCCATGACCGAGCCCGCGACGTCGCCGTCCGAGATGAACTTGATCCGGGCGCCCGTCTCGCGGATCTCCTTGACGATGCCCTCGTGGCGGGGGCGGTCCAGGATGATGACGGTGACGTCCTCGACGGCCATGTTCTTGGCCTTGGCGACGCGGCGGATGTTCACCGAGACGGGGGCGTTGATGTCGACGAAATCGGCGGCCTCGGGGCCGGCGACCAGCTTCTCCATGTAGAAGACCGCGGACGGGTCGAACATGGTGCCGCGGTCGGCGGCGGCGAGCACCGCGATGGCGTTCGGCATGCCCTTGGCGTTCAGGGTGGTGCCGTCGATCGGGTCCACGGCGATGTCGACCTCGGCACCGGTGCCGTCGCCGACGCGCTCGCCGTTGAAGAGCATCGGGGCTTCGTCCTTCTCGCCCTCGCCGATGACGACGACGCCGTTCATCGAGACGGTGGAGATCAGGGTCCGCATCGCGTTGACCGCGGCGCCGTCGGCGCCGAGCTTGTCGCCGCGCCCGACCCACCGGCCCGCGGCCATGGCGGCGGCCTCGGTGACCCGGACGAGTTCCAGGGCGAGGTTGCGGTCGGGGGCCTCCGGAGAGACTTCGAGCTGGGGCGGCAGGTTGTGCTCGGTCATCGGAGCGCACCTTTCTGTACGGCGACGGCCGGGAAGGGAGGGTGCTGGAACTCTATCGGTACGTCGACATATTGAGCAGGGCGGGTCACGTATGAGCGGAATATCGGTCAGGCCTTTGGCCTGAGCGGACATCTTGCGGGTCCCGGGTGGAACCTCAAGCGTCCGCCGTCCGGCGCGCCCGCGCGACCCCGGCGGTGATCGCCCCCTCGCGATGCGGGACGATGGTGCCGTGGCAGGTATGAAAGGCAAGCAGACGGTCTGGGACATGGTCCGGTCGCTGAGCGTGATCGGCGTCGTCGTCGCCGGGATCTACCTCTTCGTCCCCCATGACGACGAGGCCGATCCGACGCACGCGGTCGACTACCGGGTGGAGACGATCACGGCCCGGCGCGCGGCCCCGTATCCGGTGGCGGCCCCCGTGGGGCTCCCGGAGCAGTGGCGGGCGACGTCGGTGACGTACGAGCGCAAGAACGCCAACGCCTGGCACCTGGGCTTCCTCGACCCGGAGAAGCAGTACGTGGCGGTGGAGCAGTCCACGGACACCTCGCCCAAGTACCTGGCCCGGGTCACCCAGAGGGCGACGGCCACCGGCCAGACGCAGCAGGTCGGCGACACGGCCTGGGAGCGCTGGGACGGCGAGAAGTACGACGCGCTCGTCCGCCGGGAGCAGGGCCACGTCACGGTGGTGACGGGAACGGCCTCCTTCGAACAGCTGGGCGCGATGGCGGCGACCCTGGAGTTCAAACAGGGCGCCTAGCCCGCCGCTCTCGGCCCGTGCCGCCGGTTTCGGCCCGTGCCGCCGGTTTCGGCGCCGTGCCCCGCGCCTCAATCGCCGGCGGGGCGGAAATGCCGGTACGGGGGACGGGGGCGGTTGTGCGGGTTGGCTGCGCCGCTTGGGCGGGGTGGGGTGGGGGCCGGTTGTGCCGGGGGCGGGCGCGCGCCGGGGCGTCTCCTCGGGCGCCGAACGTGTCGAGGGGTCGGAGAGCGCAGCCTCGTTGTGTTCGGCACCCTGCGGGGATCACCCCGGCACACACCCGCCCCCGTCCCAACCGGCCCGGCTGCCCCGATCCCTCGGCCTCGCCGCGCAAATTCAGCCCCGCCGGCGTTTGAGGCGCGGTGTCCGGGGCGGAGCCCCGATCTTTGCGCCGCACCCTCTAGCTGCGCCGCACAATCCGGCCTCCGCCGCACAAACCAGCCCCTCCGGCGTTTGAGGAGCGGGGTGCGGGGCGGAGCCCCGGTCTTTGGGCCGCGCCGTCCAGCTGCGCCGCGCTACTCCGGCCTCCGCCCACCATCCGGCCCCGCCGCACAATTCAGCCCCGCCGGCGTTTGAGGCGCGGGGTGCGGGGCGGAGTCCCGGCCGGGCGGCGCAGCTGAAGGGCCGTGCCCCCGGGGGCACGGCCCTTCTCGCGTACTACGGCTACGGCCGTGTCAGACGGTGGTGACGACCTCGTCGAACGACAGGCGCGGGGAGCGCGGGAACCCGGCGTCCTCGCCCGGCTTGCCGATGTTGACGACCATCAGCGGGGTGTGGTCGGCGTCCAGGAACTCCTTCTGGATGCCGGCGAAGTCGGCGCCGGTCATCGGGCCCGCGGCCAGACCGGCGGCGCGGACGCCGACGATGAAGTACGCGGCCTGCAGGGCGGCGTTCAGTAGCGCGGACTGCTCGCGGACCGGGCGCTCGGCGAAGAAGAGGTCCTTGGCCTGCGGGAAGTGCGGCAGCAGCTGCGGGAGCTCCTCGTGGAACTCGTTGTCCGCGGAGAGGATCGCGACCAGCGGCGCGGTGGCGGTCTTCGCCGCGTTGCCCTCGGCCATGTGCTTCACGAGGCGCTCGCGGGCCTCGGGGGAGCGGACCAGCGTGATGCGCAGCGGCGTCTGGTTGAACGCGGTGGGGCCGAACTTCACCAGGTCGTAGATCGCCTGGACCTGCTCCTCGGTGACCGGCTCGTCCGAGAACGAGTTGGCCGTGCGGGCCTCGCGGAACAGCAGGTCCTGCGCGGCGGAGTCAAGAACGAGAGACATCGGAAAGCCTTCTTCCATACGGAGGTGAAGCGATGTCCCTGACTCTACGGCCCAAGTAGATGAATTTTCAACTAAATCACCCTGAGGGTGATCCGGATCACTCCTCCTCGGCCGGCTCGCGCGCCGCCAGCGCCGAGTCCAGCCGGGCCCGGGCGCCCTCCAGCCAGTGCCGGCAGACCTTCGCCAGCTCCTCGCCGCGCTCCCAGAGAGCCAGCGAGTCCTCGAGCGAGGTCCCTCCCGCCTCCAGCTTGCGGACGACCTCGATGAGCTCGTCGCGGGCCTGCTCGTATCCCAGCGCGGTCTCGGCCTCTGTCATTCCCTTTTCCACCCTATGTGTGTAGTGCAACCAGTTGGTTGCGGCCGTGTGTCGTGTTTCCGGGTGCCGCTGCCCGCCGCCCCTTACTCGGCCGGGGCGACCCGTACGGATTACTCGGCCGGGGCGACCCGTACGGAGAAGGTGCCCTCCGCCACCCGTGCGCGCAGCACCTCGTCCGCCGCGAGCTCCTGCGGCGAACGCACCACATGGCCGTCGGCCCGCTGCAGTACGGCGTACCCGCGCTCCAGGGTCGCGGCCGGGGACAGCGCCACCACCCGGGCGAGGGTGTGGGCGAGCTCAGAGTCGGCCCGGTCCAGCAGGTGCCCGAGCGTGCGCCGGCCGCGCGCCAGCAGCGCGTCCAGCTCGTCCTCCCGGATCTCCACCATCCGCTGCGGGTGGACGAAGACCGGCCGGGCGAGGGCGTGCGCGAGCCCCCGCTCCTCCCGGTCGAGCAGCCCGGTCACCGCGCGCAGCCCCCGGGCCTGCAGCTGGCGTACGCGCTCCAGCTCCTCGCCCACGTCCGGGACCACCTTCTTCGCCGCGTCCGTGGGCGTGGAGGCCCGAACGTCCGCGACCAGGTCCAGCAGCGGGGAGTCCGGCTCGTGGCCGATCGCCGAGACCACGGGCGTGCGGGCCGCCGCGACGGCGCGCACGACCTCTTCGTCGGAGAAGGGCAGCAGGTCCTCCACGCTGCCGCCGCCGCGCGCCACGATGATCACGTCGACCTCGTCCAGGGCGTCGAGCTCCTTGACCGCCCGGACCACCTGCGGCACCGCGTGGACGCCCTGGACGGCCACGTTCCGCACTTCGAAGCGGACGGCGGGCCATCGGCGGCGGGCGTTCTCCAGTACGTCGCGCTCGGCGGCTGAGGCGCGGCCGACCACCAGCCCGATCAGCTGCGGCAGGAAGGGCAGCGGCTTCTTGCGCTCCAGCGCGAAGAGCCCCTCGGAGGCCAGCGACCGCTTGAGCCGCTCCAGGCGGGCGAGGAGCTCCCCGATGCCGACGGGCCGTATCTCCGTGGCCCGCAGGGACAGCTGCCCGCGCGGGGCGTACCACTCGGGCTTGGCCAGCAGGACGACCCGCGCACCCTCCGAGACCACGTCCGCGACCTCGTCGAAGACCTGGCGGAAGCAGGTCACGCTGACCGAGATGTCGTGCGAGGGGTCGCGCAGCGTCAGGAAGACCACCCCCGCCCCCGGCCGCCGCGAGAGCTGCGTGATCTGCCCCTCCACCCACACCTGACCGAGCCGCTCGATCCAGCCCCCGATGAGCCGCGACACCTGGCCTACCGGCAGCGGCGCCTCGGCCGACGTATTCAGACCCATGCACGCAGGCTAACGGGCGCCGCTGACAGCGTCTCAGGCCCCGGGTCGGGTGTCGGGCCCCGGAGCCGCGGAATCCCCGGCCCGCCGGGTGCCCTTGGGGCACCGAGTGCGCTTGAGCCGCCGGGTGCGCGCAAGGCGCCGGGCGTGCCGGGTCCGCCGGGTGCGGGCCGGGTGCCCCCCGGCCCGCGATGCATGGCACCGGACAGCGTGGGCTCGGCCTACAAGATCCGAGCGGGGCCTCGGGTGCGCGCAAGCGCCGGGCGTGCCGGTGCGCCGGGTGCGCGAAGGGCCAAGCGTGTTTGAGCCGCCGGGTGCGCGTGAGCGCCCGGTGAGACGGGTACGTCCGGGTGCGCGTTAGGTGCCCGGCCCGTCCGGCCCACCCGGTCCGTTCGCCCCTCCCGGCCTGCCTGGCCTGCCCGCCCCGCCCGGTCCGCCTGGCCTGCCCGGCTCGCCCGGCCTGCCCGGCTCGCCTGGCCTGCCTGGCCTGCCCGGCTCGCCTGGCCTGCCTGGCCTGCCCGGCTCGCCTGGCCTGCCTGGCCTGCCCGGCTCGCCTGGCTCGCCCGGCCTGCCCGGCTCGCCTGGCTCGCCCGGCCTGCCCGGCTCGCCCGGCCTGCCTGGCCTGCCCGGCTCGCCTGGTCCGCCTGGCTTGCCTGGCCTGCCCGGCCCGCCCGGTCCGCCTGGCCTGCCTGGCCTGCCCGGCTCGCCCGGCCTGCCCGGCTCGCCTGGCCTGCCTGGCCTGCCCGGCTCGCCCGGCCTGCCTGGCCTGCCCGGCTCGCCTGGCCCGCCCGGCCTGCCTGGCCTGCCCGGCTCGCCCGGTCCGCCAGGCCTGCCAGGCCCGCCCCGCCCGTTCGGCCCGCCCCGTCGGCCGTGCTGGGCGAGGAGCACGCCCAGGCCCACCGCCAGCCACACCGCGCCCACCACCTGCGCCGTCCAGGAGGCCTCCACGATCACCGCGACGGTCACCGCCGCGCCGAGCACCGGCATGACCATGTGCTTCCACCACACCGGCGGGCCCTCCCGCCGCTTCACCACGAACCACCCCACCACCGACGCGTGCAGCAGCGTGAAGGCCACCAGCGCCCCGACGTCCACGACGGACACCAGGTGGTCCAGCCCGTCGTCGCGCCGGGCCGCCCACACGGCGGCGACCAGCGTGACGGCGGCCGCCACCAGCAGGGCGAGCCGCGGGGTGCCGTCCGAGGTCCGCGCGAGCACCCGGGGCAGCCGCCGCTCCCGGGCCATCGCGAACACCAGCCGCCCGGCCGCCGCCTGCCCCGCCAGCGCCGCGAAGGCCGCCCCGATCGCCTTGCCGGCCGCCACCAGGTCGTGCAGCCAGGTGCCGACCGAGGACTCCACCGCGTTGTAGAAGGCCGGGCCCTGGTGTCCCGGATCGGCCGCGAGCTCCGCCGCGGAGACGGGCATGAGCAGCGCCGCCAGATAGCTCTGGGCGATGAACAGCAGCCCCGCCAGCGCCAGGCAGAAGAGCACCGCCCGCGCCACCCGCTCCGAGCCCCCCGTCACCTCCTCGGCGAAGGAGGCGATGGCGTCGAAGCCGAGGTAGGACAGGACCGCCACCGACACCGCGCCCAGCACCGCGGCCGTACTGAAGCCGAGCGAGCCGTCGCCGGTCAGCGGGGACAGCCAGCCCCGCCGCGCCCCGCCCTGGACCAGCACGGTCACCGCGGTGACCAGGAAGACGAGCAGGACGAGGATCTCCAGGGCCAGCACGGCGAAGCCCACGCGCGCGGCCGCCCGTACGCCCCACAGGTTGAGCAGGGTGGTGACCACGACGGCCAGGGCCGTCCACACCCACCGGGAGACGTCCGGCACCAGCGCGTTCATCGCGATCCCCGAGAAGAGGTACGCGACCGCCGGGATCAGCAGGTAGTCGAGCATCGCCATCCATCCGGCGATCAGCCCCGGCCCCTCGCCCAGGCCCTTGCGGGCGTAGGTGAAGACCGAGCCGGCCTGCGGGGCCACCCGCACCATCTGGGCGTACGAGAAGGCCGTGAAGGCCATCGCGACGGTCGCGGCGAGGTAGACGAGCGCGACGGCGCCGTGCGACTTGGCGTCCAGGGTGCCGAAGACCCCGACGGGGGCCATGGGGGCGATGAAGAGCAGCCCGTAGACGACCAGGTCCCGGAATCCGAGGCTCCGCCGCAGCGGTCCGCCGGGGGCCCGCTCCGGTACCGGCGGCGCCGTACTGGGATCCGTACCCGACACCATCGGCCCTCCGGGGGACGCCGTGAACACGCTTGCGATCAAGTGTGGGGCGGACGGGGGACGAACGGCCTGCTGGGGACCCCCGTACGATGGAGGGCATGACTGCTGCCGCTTCCCGCCGTGTCCTGCTCGCCGCCCCGCGCGGCTACTGCGCGGGCGTCGACCGAGCCGTGATCGCTGTCGAGAAGGCTCTCGAGCAGTACGGCGCGCCGGTCTACGTCCGCCACGAGATCGTGCACAACAAGTACGTCGTCCAGACGCTGGAGAAGAAGGGTGCCATCTTCGTCGAGCGGACGGAGGAGGTGCCCGAGGGCTCCATCGTGATGTTCTCCGCGCACGGCGTGGCCCCGGTGGTGCACGAGGAGGCGGCGCGCGGCAAGCTCGCGACGATCGACGCCACCTGCCCGCTGGTCACCAAGGTGCACAAGGAAGCCATCCGGTACGCGAACGAGGACTTCGACATCCTCCTCATCGGCCACGAGGGCCACGAGGAGGTCATCGGCACCTCCGGCGAGGCCCCGGACCACATCACGATCGTCGACGGCCCGGACGACGTCGCCAAGGTCGAGGTGCGGGACGAGTCGAAGGTCGTCTGGCTGTCGCAGACCACCCTCTCGGTCGACGAGACGATGGAGACGGTCGACGCGCTGAAGACCAAGTTCCCGCTGCTCGTCTCGCCGCCCAGCGACGACATCTGCTACGCCACCTCGAACCGGCAGGCCGCCGTCAAGGCGATGGGCGCCGACTCCGACCTGGTCATCGTGGTCGGCTCGAAGAACTCCTCGAACTCCATCCGGCTGGTCGAGGTCGCGCTCGACGCGGGCGCACGCGCCGCGTACCTCGTCGACTTCGCGAGCGAGATCGACGAGGCCTGGCTGGAGGGCGTCACCACCGTCGGCCTCACCTCGGGCGCCTCGGTGCCGGAGGTCCTGGTCGAGGAGGTCCTGGAGTGGCTGGCGGCGCGCGGTTACGCGGACGTGGAGATCGTGAAAACCGCCGAGGAGTCGATCGTCTTCTCGCTGCCCAAGGAACTGCGCCGCGATCTGCGGGCCGAGGCCGCCGAACTGGTCGCCGACAAGTAACTCCTTTCGTACGGTATGGCCATGCAGATCTTTGGCGTGGACATCGGTGGATCCGGGATCAAGGGCGCTCCCGTGGACCTGGACCGTGGCGACCTGGCGCAAGAGCGCCACAAAGTACTGACACCGCAGCCGGCCATCCCCGACGGGGTGGCCGGCTGCGTCGTCGAGGTGGTGCGCCACTTCGGCTGGGACGGCCCGGTGGGGGTCACCTTCCCCGGGGTGGTCACCGGCGGCCTCATCCGCACGGCGGCCAACATGGACAAGGCGTGGGTCGGCGTCGAGGCGGCGGACCTGCTCTCGCGGCGTCTGGACGGCAGGCCGGTCACGGTCCTCAACGACGCGGACGCGGCGGGGATCGCGGAGATGGCGTACGGGGCCGGGAAGGGGCGCGACGGCACGGTCATCCTGCTCACGCTGGGCACGGGCATCGGGAGCGCCCTGTTCCGGGACGGGCGGCTGGTGCCGAACACGGAGCTCGGCCACCTGGAGCTGAAGGGCCACGACGCGGAGACGCGGGCGTCGGTGAAGGCCAAGGAGGACCACGAGCTGACCTGGGAGCGCTGGGCGCACCGGGTGCAGAAGTACCTGGAGCACGTGGAGATGCTCTTCTCCCCCGACCTCTTCATCATCGGCGGCGGCGTCAGCCGCAAGCCGGAGAAGTTCCTGCCGCTGATCGAGGGCGTGCGGGCCGAGATCGTGCCGGCGAAGCTGCAGAACAACGCGGGGATCGTGGGCGCGGCGATGGCGGCGAAGGGCCCGTAGCCGGATCCGCGCGGGCTGGCTCGGGCTGGCTCGGGCTAGGAGGTGGAGGCGGTCCGGCGGGGGAGCCGCCTCTTCCCGATCAGCACGGCCTTGCGCACGACGACGATCAGCGCGGCGACCAGCGTGCCCGCGTACAGCCAGCCGGCGTGCAGCGACAGGGCGGACACCAGCCCCATCAGCTGCCCGCCGAAGCTGCCGGAGCCGCCCGAGATGGGCCACACCCCGGCGGCGAAGGCGATGGGGGCGCTGATCGGCGCGGTGATCAGGTCGGCGGGCCGGACCCAGAGCGCGGCGGCGGCCGCGACGGGCACGAAGAGCAGCCCGTAGACGAAGAGCGAGGAGCCGAAGAGCAGCCAGCAGATCCCGGCGACGAGCACCATGGCCGCGCACGCGAACAGTCCGCCGCCGAGCCCGGTCAGCCGGGGCCGGGGCATCCGACGCACCGCCGCGGGCTGCGGGTCGCCGCCCTGGGCGGGCACGCCCGTCGGCGGCCGCCGGCGCTGGGCCGGGGGTCGCTGCGGGTGAGGGGCCGGTCGCGTCCTGTATTGCTCCACCCCACCAAACTAGGTGCCGAGGGCGCCGGATCGGCCCCCGGACACGCGTACATCGACCGCCACTCATCGGAAAGTAAACTGTCCGGTGGCCCACCTCCGGGCCGCCGCCCCCTCCAGCTACGGGAAGTCGCCAACGTGTCGCTCACGATCGGAATCGTCGGCCTGCCGAATGTCGGCAAGTCGACCCTGTTCAACGCCCTGACCAAGAACGACGTGCTGGCGGCCAACTACCCGTTCGCCACGATCGAGCCGAACGTCGGCGTCGTCGGCGTCCCGGACCAGCGCCTCGGCGTGCTGGCCGGCATCTTCGGCTCGCAGCGGATCCTCCCGGCGACGGTCGACTTCGTCGACATCGCGGGCATCGTCCGCGGCGCCTCGGAGGGCGAGGGCCTGGGCAACAAGTTCCTCGCGAACATCCGCGAGTCGGACGCCATCTGCCAGGTCATCCGCGCCTTCAAGGACGAGAACGTCGTCCACGTCGACGGCAAGGTCTCGCCGAAGGACGACATCGAGACGATCAACACCGAGCTGATCCTCGCCGACCTCCAGTCCATCGAGAAGGCGGTGCCGCGCCTGACGAAGGAGTCCCGCCTCCAGAAGGAGAAGGTCGCGGTCCTGGCCGCCGTCGAGAAGGCCCAGAAGATCCTGGAGGAGGGCCACACCCTCTTCTCCCGCGGCATCACCAAGGGCACGGAGCAGGGCGACCTCCTCCACGAGCTCCACCTCCTCACCACGAAGCCCTTCCTCTACGTCTTCAACGTGGACGAGGACGAGCTGACGGACGACGCGTTCAAGGCGGAGCAGTCCGCCCTGGTCGCCCCGGCGGAGGCGATCTTCCTGAACGCCAAGCTGGAGGCGGACCTGGTCGAGCTGGACGACGACGAAGCCCTCGAACTCCTCCAGTCGGTCGGCCAGGACGAGCCCGGCATGGCCACCCTCGGCCGCGTCGGCTTCGCCACCCTGGGCCTGCAGACCTACCTGACGGCCGGCCCGAAGGAAACCCGCGCCTGGACGATCAAGCAGGGCGCCACCGCCCCCGAAGCCGCCGGCGTGATCCACACCGACTTCCAGCGCGGCTTCATCAAGGCCGAGGTCATCTCCTTCGCGGACCTGGTCGCCTGCGGCTCGGTCGCCGAAGCCCGCTCCAAGGGCAAGGCCCGCATGGAGGGCAAGGACTACGTCATGCAGGACGGCGACGTGGTCGAATTCCGCTTCAACGTGTAGTCATGTCGTTACTTCATGCTAGGTAGTTCGTCAAGCATGCAGGTCAGGAGGGGTCGGGCTGCGGTGAGCCCGACCCCTTCGTCGTCCCCGTGCTGGATAGGTGCTGGATATTCTGACGTCGCGTCAGCGGTGGTCAGGCCCGGCCCTCGCCCCAGGCGTAGCGCGACGGGGCGCTGACCCGGGCGGGTGGGGTCGGCCCTACTCAGCGGACAGTTCGAGCATCGGCTGGAAGTCGGGGGCCTCCTCGTCTGGAACGTGCGGGAGGTATCCGTCGGGGGCGGTGCGGGCGGCGGTGGCGAGTAGGCGGTCCAGGACTTCCCGGTCGCTGGCCTGGGGGAGCCAGCGCGGCGATCCCGCGGATCAGTGCGTTGTCCGAGAGGACGGCCGGGTTGAGGGCTGCGGTGATCGCAGGGGTGAGGGGGTGCCCGGCGAGGATGTGGCGCACGGCGTCGAGAGGGACGGGGCGCTCGTAGCAGTCCTCGAAGTGGGCCTGGACGGCCTCGGGGGATCGGTCGATGAGGAGCGGGAAGGGGAAGCCGGACCCGTCCGGGTCCTTGCTGCCGGCGGGGAAAGCGATGGACGAGCCGGTGCGCCAGGCCGTGTCGTGAGTCTTCCGCCACAGGCAGGCGGTGACGCGAGGGGCGTCGATGCCCTCGTCGCGGAAGGCGGGTGCGTCCAGGAGTGGGCGCAGCGCTGCGGGCACTTCGTCGATGACACCGGGCCGGATCTGCTCGTCGTCCGTCCCGTACGGACTCATCTCCGACTCGTGGTCGAAACCGCGTATGAGCACGCCGTCCGGGGTGAAGAGGACGGAGAAGTCGTCCCCAGAGCCGTTCTCCATCAGGGCAGCCTCTGTGCCGGGGCCCAGGTGGCGTCGAAGGTGGAGCAGCAGAACCGCGGATCGTCGCCGATCGTGGCGTCCAGGACGGCCAGTGCGCGCAGATGGGCGCGGAGTTGAGCGGGGTCGGGGAGGAGGGCGGCGGTCTCGTGCACCGTGCTCATAGCGCCGTGGAAGCAGCCGGCGCTGACAATCTGGCGCGGCCCCCCGGACAATGGTGCCGCTACCTTCAGCGGATTCTGACCGATTGCAGCTGTTCCTGGCGCGGGATCAGGTGCCGTAAACGGTGGAGCGATGCCCGAGGTGCACGACCCACACCACCAGCTCACCATTGTCGATCGTGTAGACGACGCGATAGCCACCCACACGTAGGCGGCGGCGTTCGGGCTGGGACACGAGTGCGGTGGTGTTGAAGCCGAGTGGGTCGCTTTCCAGCTCGGTCAGCTTGGCCAGGATGCGGAGCGCCATGTCGCGGGGGATCTTGCGCAGCTCTGCCTGAGCTTCGGGTCGGAAGACGGTCCGGTACTCACTCACTGCGCGCCAGCGTCTCCCTCATGATGTCCTCGATCGGGATGCCGGGTACCGGGTTGGCCATGCGCTCGTCGATGATCCGGTTGATCTCGCGCTCTTCCCATTCCTGGTACTTGCGCAGTATCTCGATGGACACCACAGCAGCGACTTCCTTGCCTCGGCGTGTGATCACAGTGGGCACGTCGTCGCGGTCTGCGCGCTCCACGACTTCTGCCAGGTGAGCGCGCACGTCGCGGATGGACTCTATGGGCAGTGGCTGCGTCATGCGCCCAAGGGTACCGAGTGTCCTATGTGTACACAACGCACGCGGCGGGTCGGTGGCGCTCCATCGCTCGTGCTGGATGTGCTGGATGTACTCGCACGGTGCTGGATTGGTGCTGGATAGGATCGCCAGAAACCGTGTTTTCGCAGGTGAGCGCCCTGTGCTGAACGTTCCGCTTCAACGTCTGAGCATGTGAATGAGCACCACGTTGCCCACCGGGTAAACCTGCAGCTCAGGCGGGCCCACCTCCTCGGAGGTGGGCCCTTGGCTTTTTCCCGTGCTGGGATGGTGCCGGGATGGCTGCCCGCCCGTCAGGCACTTCTCCCTCCCGAGTGGCGCTGAGAGCGGTACGTGATGAGGTACCACTTGAGGGAAGAGGCCAGGTCGTGTCGATAACTGCGAGCGAAGCCCGCAAGGAACTCTTTCCGCTGATCAAGAAGGTCAACGAGAACCACGAGGCCATCGAGATCGTCTCGAAGCACGGCAATGCCGTGCTTGTCTCGGCCGAGGACTACGCGGCACTGCGCGAGGGCTCGTACCTGCTGCGCTCGCCGGTGAACGCCCGGCGGCTACTCAAGGCGTACGAGAACGCGCTGGCCCACGTCAATGTGTCGGAGCGCGAGCTGATCGATCCGGACTCGGCGGACGCGGGTGCGGGTGCCGCGTGAGGCTTGTCTTCGAGGATGAGGGCTGGGTGGACTACACGTCCTGGCTCAAGAACGACCGTAAGATGCTCATCCGGATCAACAAGCTCATCGAGGACGTCAGGCGTGACCCGTTCTCGGGGATCGGCAAGCCCGAACCTTTGAAGTACCACCTGCCTGGCGCGTGGTGCGGCGGATCGACGACGAGCACCGCCTCGTCTACCTGGTGACGGGCAAGGAGATCATCACCTCGCGGCTCGGTACCACTACTGACCGACCCCGCTGCCTGCCCTCCCGCGATCCCGAACTCCGGGAGAAGGCCGTCAAGTTCCTCGACCTGATGGCCAACGGCATCATCTTCTCCACCACCGTCGACATGACCGGCACACTGCGCCAGACGGCCGCCCAGGGCTGGGAGCTGAGCCCCGACGACATCGCCGCGCTCAGCCCGCACCGCAAAGACAACGGCTGCGCTTCGGCGACTGCGACACCGCCACCCTCCACATCCCGCCCGGCCCCCAGGACAGCGCGCTTCGCCTTCCAGCGGACGGCCTCTGACGATGCTCTCCTCCAAGGGTCCAGCCAAGGCAAGCCGAAACCCTGTGGAGCCCGCCTGCGCGGCGTGGAATGCTCTTGGGCGACTGCTGAAGGAAGGGAAGGTCAAAAAGGTGTACGTCCCGTCATCTGTACGAGCTCTCGATGATGATGAGCGTGAGCTCGTGGAGCTGGCACGCCGCACCATAGACGCGCATACCGACGCCGGGCCCGACGAAGACGGGATCCACACGGTGGGCGCCGCGGTCATGGCCGCCGACTACCGGATGTTCGCCGGCGTGAACCTCTACCACTTCACCGGCGGGCCCTGCGCCGAACTCGTGGCTCTGGGAGCTGCGCGGGCCCAGGGCGCCCGCCAGATGCGCTGCATCGTCGCCGTGGGAAACCACGGGCGCGGGGTCATCGGCCCGTGCGGGCGCGATCGGCAGGTCTTCGTGGACTACTACTCCACCATGCGCGTCATCGTGCCCACCCCCGCGGGGCTCAGGTCCGTGCTCGCCGCCGATCTGATGCCGCTGGCTCAGCGATGGACCCCGGAGGCGGGCATGAACGGTCTCGACCCGTTGCTCTACCAAGACCCCGAGACGGCCGGTCCCCCGATCATTCGGTTCAACCCCCGCTACCTCGAAGCCGTCCGCTCCGGCGCCAAGACCAAGACCACCCGCTTCCGGGACCCGGCGCAGCTCGGCCCGGCACGGCTGGTGTTTGAGAGCGACCCGGAAGTCGTCCTGTCGGCAGAGGTGACCGGCATCAGGCACTGCCTGGTCAGTGACCTCACCAACCGGGACGCCCAAGCTGAGGGGCTGACGACCGCAGCCGAACTCCGGGAAGCCCTCAAGGGCCACTACCCAGATCTGGCGGGAACCGACGAAGTCGACGTCATCACCTTCCAGACCAACGACGAGAAGGGCGCCGCTTAAGCCGCGGATGCGCCAACGACGGCTGGGCCTCGGCGGTCGACGCCGATCAGCCAGGCTGCGGTGAGGCGCGAGCGCCGTTCGTACCCGAGGAGGGCTTCCAGTTCCCCGTCGGTGATCGCGGTGGCGTCATTGATCAGGTGCCGGGTGAAGCGGGTGGTGTGCCACCACCGGGGCTCAGGAAGCGCCCGCCGCTCAGTACGAGGTAGCGCGGGAGGCCCGAGTACGTCCTCGTCACGTAGCTCTCGACCACATGGCCGTAGCCGATTTCCTCGGGGTGCTGGAACGGCATCGGTCACCTCTCCGGGAATAGGTCGGTACGGTCGATCCAGGTGGGGGCGACGAAGATGTTGTCGCCGACGGGGGCTTCGGAGGCTTCCAGCAGGGACCAGGTGCGGGACTCTTCGACCAGGTGCTCCCAGGGCGCGGTCCAGTCGAGTTCCCAGTCCAGGGCGGTGCCGGAGATGCCGTACGTGCGGCCGGCGTCCACCCGCCAGAACTGGGAGTAGAGAATCACCTGGGCGTAGTCGGCCAGGTGATTGATGATTTCGGTGAAGTGGGCCGAGGGCCAGCCGGGGGCGTCATCCGCGGCGGTGGCTCGTAGGCGCGCGGTGAGCGGTGGGACGACGGGGCTGCGGGCGCCGAGTTCCGTCAGGGCCCAGCGGATGCCGTCGGGCTCGGTCCAGTCCGGCGGCGTGGCCCGGTCCAGGCAGGCGCGGTAGGCGCGGCGCAGGGGCTCGACCGCGTCGTCGACCTCCAGGCTAGCCAGGGCGATCGCAGTCCACTCGCGGACGGTCGGGTCGTCGCTGTCCAGTAGGGCGATCAGGGCGGGGCCTCAGGGCGGGGCCGCAGCGTGGGTCCTCTACCTCTTCGAAGACCTCGATGGCGGTCAGCTGACCGAAGCTGCCCAGGGTGGGCAGGGCGGCGGCGATCGCGAGGGTCGCGTCACGGCCGATGCCGACCAGCCGCGAGCGAGCGCCGTACGAGGCGTCGTCGTCACCGTCGAGCTGTTGGACGAGGGCCTCGATGGGGGACGTCATGACGTTGCGGGGTGGTTGCGACGCCAGAAGGTGGGGAGCCACCAGCAGAGCACCGAGTGGTCTTCGGGCCACGGGGTGTGTTCGTCCGAGTCCCAGTCCTCGAAGGAGTCGCGCGTCGGGTCGATGGGGCGCCAGGCGGGGGCGAGCGGCTCGTCCTCGGCCGGAGGGCGGACGTACTGCCGGCCGTGCTGGTCGCAGGCGCCGAAGTCCTGGTAGTTGAGCTGGGCCTCGATCAGGGAGACCTTGTTCGCTCCGCCGTCCATGGTCGGCCAGCGGAACTGGACCTCGTCGTCCTCCCAGAAGCAGACGGGGCAGATCTCGTAGGAGCCGGGCATGGCGTCGAGCACGCGGTGCCCGCAGCAGGGACAGGGGTAGCGGTCGCTCACCTGCGCAGTCTCGTGGGAGGTCCGGCCGGTGCGCCATGGATTTCTCTGCCCCGGCACCCCCGGCCAGTCCGCCGACAGTCCGCAGGACACCCGTAAACAGTCATCGGGAGCCCACGCATGCCAACGGACTCACGTTTCTCGACGACGGCCGCGTTGTGGGCCCTCGTCCACAACCGCGGCAGGCGCACTGTTGGTCGCCCCATCGCCCCATCGCCCCATCGCCCCATCGCCGCCCTGCCTCCGCAGCGCCGGAGTCCCTTCGCCGTGGACGTGGGCCATCAGCTGTTCTCCTCGGAGCTGCCCAAGATCTACGAGTTTCGGGTGGGAGCGGACGGACCGTTCGGCCGACCGCGTGGACCCGCTCATGCGCTGGCGTCGGGGGTTGGTGTGGGGTGGATTCTTGTGGTGCAAGGTAGTTGGGATTATCTTGTGGCGCATGACAAAGGGACTGTCCGGCGCCGGTGACCAACGGCGCAGTCAGCTCCTGCGCGGGGTGCTCGACCTGTGTCTGCTCTCGTTGATCGCCGAACGGCCCAGGTACGGCTTCGAGTTCGCCGAGGCGCTCGCCGCCGGTGGGATGGAGCTCGTCAGCGACGGCAGCATCTATCCGCTGCTCGCGCGGATGGAGCGGGCGGGGCTCGTCTCCTCGTACCGGGCGCCGTCGCCCAGCGGTGGCGCACCGCGCAAGTACTACCGCCTGACCGAGGCGGGGCGTGCCGAACTGAGCGCGGGCCGGGCCGACTGGCAGGCCTTCGCCGGGGCGGTGGGCCGGATCCTGACCGGCACGGAGTCCACGGGGGACAGCACACCATGACGAACGCGCAGATACTCGCCGCCTGTCGCAGCAACTGGGAGTACCGGGGGGTCGACGGCGCCTCCCTGCGCGAGATGCTCGACGAGCTCTCCGCACACCTCGAAGACGCGGAGGCCGCCGGCCGCACCGCGCAGGACGTCGTCGGCCGGGACGTACGGGCCTTCGCCGCCTCCTGGGCGCGGGCGCGCGCCCCGCTCTCCCGGCGGGTGCCGCGCACGGTGGCCATGGCCTGCTTCGCGGCCGGCTGGCTGCTGCTGGGCGCGTACCTGATCCGGTGGACCACCGTGGTGGACGTGACCGCCGGTTTACTCGCGTTCTGGCTGGCCACCGGCACGGCCACCGTCGCCTGGGAGCTGCGGCGGGGCAGCATCGGCCTGCGCAAGAGCTGGCTGGTCGGTCTCGCCCTCGGGCTGCCGGCGGCGGTGCTCGCCTCGTGGCTGGCCGGCGACGGGGTGCTGTTCCCACTGCCGCTGTGGGCCCCGCCGCTCCTGCTGTTGCCCGGACTGCCGTACGCCGTCGCCGACGCGCGCGCCGCGAGGCGCGGCCGCCGCAAGCCCGAAGCCGAAGCCGAAGCCGAAGCCCCGGATTGAGCTGAGCAGAGCGGAAGCCCGGGCCGGGACCGGCTCACGGCCAAGGCCGTCGAGCCGATCCACAAGGCGGCCACCGCGATCACGCTCAAGCGGTACTGACGGGCCCGGCCGCCACCGCGCTCAGAGGCCGCGGACCGCGGCGACCGTGAACGTGGTGGGGGTGCCCTCCCCGGGGGACATGGGGCCGCCCTTGTCGAACTGCGAGCGGACCACCAGGGTGCGGCCCGGGGTGTGGGCGAGGGTGGTGGGGATCTGCAGTGACGGGTCCGTGATCGTACGGTTCAGCCGGGCGCGGGTGCCGTTCGCGGAGAGCTGCCAGCGGGTCAGGGTGTTGGTGGTGTTGTGCGCCACGCGCAGGGTGCCGTCGGGGGAGAGGTCCAGGCCGTCGGCGGCCTTCAGGTCGCCGCCGGTGAGGGCGACCCGGCTGACGGCGCCGGTGCGCAGGTCGATGCGGAAGAGCTCGCCCTCGACCATGTCGACGGTGAGCAGGAAGCGGCCCGCCCGGTCGGAGACGATGCCGTTGAGGCTGAAGCCGCCCGCCGGGCGGGGGCGCAGCACCGGGGTGAGGTCGTAGGCCTCGGTCAGGACGCCGCTGCCGGCGGCCAGCTGGTCCGGGGTCACGCGGTAGACCACCCCGCGCACGCTGTCGGTCAGGTACGCGGTGCCGTCCGGGGTGACGGCCAGGTCGTTGACGAAGCGGGCGGGAGCCCCCGCGGCCACCTCGAAGTGGGCGAGGCGCGCCCCGGTGGCGGTGTCGTAGACCGACACCCCCGCGGTGGAGTCCGTCACCCACAGGCGGCCGCGGGCGTCGACGCGCAGGCCGTTCGCCGTGTGCCGCCCGTCGGTGCCGGAGGGCAGGAACACCTCCGCCTCGGGCCGGCCGGGGCGGGCCCGGTAGACGGTGCCGTCCGCGTACGAGCCGACGTAGACCGCGCGGGTGCGCGGGTCCGTGGCGATGCCCTCGGGGTAGACCTTCGCGCCGGGCAGGACGAAGGCCGTGGATATCCGGCCGTCGGTCGCCTGCGCGGGTGCCGCGCCCAGGGTGAGGGCCGCGGCCAGGGCCGTGGTGAGGGCCAGGACCGTGGTGGGCGGGAACTTCTTCTGCGGTGCGCGCATGGATAGGTGTCCTCTTCTCGATGTGTGAGGACGAAGATAGGTTAGAGGTCTAATGCATGCAAGGGTCGTAGGATACGGGAATGACTTCCATGCCCCCCGAGGAGCGCATCGGTGCGCACATCAAGCGCGCCGAGCAGGCACTTCTCGCGGCGAAGAACGTTGCGTGCAAGCCGGCCGCAGTAACGGTTCCGCAGTACGCCGCACTGCTCTGGCTGGCCGAGAAGCCCGGCATCTCCGCGGCCGCGCTCGCCCGGCTGTGCGGGGTGACGCCGCCGACCATGAACACCGTCCTGAAGAACCTCCAGGAGCGCGGCCTCATCGAGCGGACCCCGCACGAATGGCACCGCAACGTGCTGGAGACCCGGCTCACCGACGAGGGGCGGGCGGTCATGGAGCTGGCGGACACCGGCGCGGTACGGGTGGAGCGGGCCCTCGCGGCCGCGTTCAGCGCGCAGGAGCGGGAGTTGCTCATCGGGCTGCTCGGGCGGTGCGCGGAAGTGCTCGACGCCCAGCGCTGAGCCCCGTGGTTCCGCCGAGGTCCCCGCCATGATTTTGCTCGGATTTGGAACTGTGCGGGGGTGTCGCGCATCAGCACTAGGGGATGCCCAGCCGTTCTGCCCTCGGGGGCAGGCAAGACCGTTCGGAGCGAGTTCGTGCACCAGTACCCGCAGCACCAGGGCTACCAGGAGCATCAGGAGCAGCAGGCGCACGCGCAGCCCAAGCGCTCCCGGCGCCGAATAGGGATCAGCGCGGTGGTCGCCCTCGCGCTCCTGCTCGGGGCCGGCGGCGGTTTCGCCGCCTGGAAGTTCGACTGGTTCTCCGGCAACGGCGAGGCGGTGAGCTTCGGCAAGAACCCGCCCCCGCCCCCGGCCGCGGAGAAGTCCGAGCCGGGCGCGCCGGCCACCCCGGCCAAGCCCTCCGGCGACCCGGACGTGCTCATGCCGACCGGCCCGAAGTCCGACTTCAAGCAGACGACCAAGCTCGACGACGGCACGATCATCGCCAAGACCCGCCTCGCGGGCGCGAAGTCCGGCTTCGAGGGCGACGTATGGGTGTGGGCGCCCAAGGAGTACGACGACCCCAAGTACGCCAAGAGCGGCTTCCCGGTCCTCATCGCGCTCCCCGGCGGCAACGGCTTCCCCGCCAACTACTGGTCCGACCGCAGCCTCGGCCTCCAGAAGGCCATCAGCGAGGGCGTCCAGGCCGGTACCAGCCTGCCGTTCATCGTGATCATGCCGGTGCTCAACCCGGACGCCAAGTACTACTACGACGGCTCCGACATCCCCGGCCAGGCCAAGATGGGCACGTGGATGGCCGAGGACGTCCCGGCCTTCGCCAAGGCCAACTTCCGTACCTACAAGTCCCGCGACGGCTGGGCCTTCATGGGCTCCTCCTCCGGCGCCTTCGTCGGCATGAAGACGGTCCTGCAGTACCCGGACCGGTTCAAGGCCGTGATCGCCAGCGGCGGCGAGATCGTTCCCGATTCCCCGCTGTGGAAGGGCCACCAGGCGGAGATGGACGCGAACAACCCCGAGAAGCTCGCGAAGAAGCTGATCGACGCCAACGGCCCCGAGGTCTACATCAACTTCCAGATCGGTACGAAGGAGAGCGGGAAGGAGCGGATGACGAAGTTCCAGCAGCAGTACGGCAAGGGACCCGTCAAGATCACCATCCGCGACATCCAGAACGGCGAGCACAACGGCTGGCACTACGTCCGGGGCATGAAGGAAGGCTCCCTGGAATGGGTCAGCAAGGTGCTGAAGGGCCCGAAGCCCGAAGCCGGCTGACCCCTGCCTCTGCCCCTGCCCAGCCCCAGCGCCCATCCCTCCGCCGCCCCCTGCCCCGGCCCCTCCGCAGGCGCCGCGTGGCCGCCGTTCGGCCGCCACGTGGTGCTCACCACGTCCCGCCCGTCCCAGGCAACCCATCCTGTCGTTCATACCTCTGTAAAGGGTGTAAGGGGGGACCGATCGGTCCGACCCGCGCTCCGAGGTGAGCGCCGGAGAAGGAACGGGACAACAACCGTGCAGCATGACCAGCAAGGCGACGGCAGCCCCATGACCAAGGGCAACAGCCGTCGCCCCCACCGCCTGCGCCTGATTCTGATCAGCAGCGGACTCGCGCTCACCCTCGTCGGGGGCGCGGCCGCGTACAAGTTCGGCCTCTTCTCCGACATAGGGGATCCGGTCTCCTTCGGGAAGGTCCAGGCCACGGCCGCCGCCGCCTCCGACGTTCCCCCGGAGGTACGCATGCCCACCGGGCCGGCGGCGCAGTTCGTCCGCACCTACCGGCTGCCCGACGGCACGCAGATCGCCCGGACCACCCTCACCGGCAAGAAGTCCGGCTTCACGGGCGACGTGTGGGTGTGGGTGCCCAAGGAGTACGACGACCCGAGGTACGCCAAGAGCGGCTTCCCGGTCCTGATCTCCCTGCCCGGCGGCCGCGGCTACCCCACGAACTACTGGGGGACCGGCCCCGGCCTCGGCCTGCAGAAGGCCGTGAGCGACGGGGCCAAGGCCGGTAAGAGCCTGCCCTTCATCCTCGTCATGCCGGTGCACAACGCCGACACCAAGCACCACTTCGACGCCTCGGACATCCCCGGAGAGCCCAAGATGGGCACCTGGATGGTCGAAGACGTCCCCGATTTCACGAAGGCCAATTTCCGGACCTTCACCTCCCGCGACGGCTGGGCCTTCATGGGCTCCTCCGCCGGCGGGTTCGGCGCCTTCAAGCACGTCCTGAAGTACCCCGACCGGTTCAAGGCCGCCATCGCGAGCGGGGTCGACATCGTCCCCGATTCCCCGCTGTGGAAGGGGAACACGCAGGCCATGGACGAGAACAACCCCGAGAAGCTCGCCGAGAAGCTGATCAAGGCGGGCGGTCCGGACGTCTACATCAACTTCCAGATCGGCACCGCGGAGAGCGGCCGAGACAAGGCCGAGAAGTTCATGAGCGACTACGGGAGGGGCCCCGTGCACACCCAGCTCCAGGTGATCCAGGATGGTGAGCACAACGGGAAGTCGTACGTGCGCGGTATGAGGGAGGGCGCTCTGGAGTGGATCAGCAAGGTGATGAAGGGACCGACACCCGAGCCCGCCGTGCGATGAGCACGGTGGTGAGGGGCGCCTCCGCGGCCGCCGCCGCGGGAATCGCGGCGGTGTTCGCCGTCGCGTTCATCAAGGCGCCCGGGGAGCGGCCCGTGCTGCCCTTCCCCACCGTCGGCGTCCTCATGGCGGGCGGCGAGCACTGGTGCACGGCGAGCGTCGTCGACAGCCCGAAGGGCAACGTCGTCGCCACCGCCGCCCACTGCGTGGCCCCCGCCGGCGAGGACGGCCGGCCGGGCGAGCTGGCCCACGACGGCCTCGCCATCGGCGAGCTCTCCTTCGCCCCCGCCTTCTCCGGCGAGGGCGCCGGCACCCAGCCCCTCGGGGTGTGGAAGGTCCGCTCGATCCACGTGGACGACCGCTGGACGAAGTGGGGCGAGGAAACCGCCGACTTCGCCTTCCTCACCATCGCGCCGGACGGCGACGGGCGCAGCGTCCAGGACGCGGTGGGCGGCCGCGCCGAGGCCCCGAAGCCCGAATGGACCTCCGGGTACGAACGGGACGTGACCGTCGTCGGCTATCCGGAATCCGAGCACAACCCGCAGAACAAGCCCGTCTCCTGCACGACGCAGACCCGCCACGACGACGACGATCCCGACATGCTCTACATGAGCTGCGCCGGGT
This sequence comes from Streptomyces sp. NRRL F-2580, assembly GCF_000720115.1. Taxonomy (GTDB): domain Bacteria; phylum Actinomycetota; class Actinomycetes; order Streptomycetales; family Streptomycetaceae; genus Streptomyces. The sequence goes on along the minus strand of NZ_JOIR01000017.1, from coordinate 57,323 downwards.
TCTGGACGGGGACCAGCGGCAGCCCCTGGATCGCCGACCGGGGCGGGGCGGACCGCGCCGGGCGGCTGATCGGGGTGCTGAGCGGCGGGGACACGGACGTGGACTCCACGGCCGCGCTGTTCGACGAGCACGCGAAGGCCCTGTACGAGAAGGCAGCGCGGGGCTGAGCGGTGCCGGTGCACGTGCCGGCGCCGGTGCCGGTGTCTGTGCTCGTGCCCGGGCCTGCGCTCGCTACTTCTGGCGCTCCGTGCTGACGATCACGCCCACCGCCGCCACGACGATCGCACCGCCGACCACGATCGGCCAGGTCAGGGCCTCGCCGAGGATCAGCGCGCCGAGCGCGACGGCCACGACCGGATTGACGTACGCGTACGTGGCCACCAGCGACAGCGGCGCGGCCCGGAGCAGCCACACGTACGAGGTGAAACCGACGAGCGAGCCGAAGAGCACCAGGTAGCCCAGGCCCAGCCAGGAGGCGGTGGAGAAGGACGCCGGGTCCAGGCCGTGGTGCTCGCCGCGCACCAGGCCGACGACCACCCCGCCCACCCCGCCGGCGAGCATCTGGTAGGCGCTGCCGGTGAAGGCGTTCTCCGGCAGCGTCAGCTTCGACGCCGAGAACGAGCCCAGCGACCACAGGACGGACGCCGCCAGTACCAGCAGCACCCCCGACAGCAGTACCGTCCCGCTGAGGCCCGGACTGGTCAGCACCGCGAGCCCCGCCAAGCCGACGAGGACCCCGCCCAGCGTGCGCAGCGGAGGCCGGTCACCCGTGCTCGCCCGCAGCACCACCAGCCACATCGGCACCGCCGCGATCAGCAGCGCGGCGAGGCCGGACGGCACGGAGGTCTCGGCGAGCACGACCAGGCCGTTGCCGCCGAGGACCAGCAGCAGGCCGACCAGGACCGCCGAGCCGAGCTGCGTGCGGGTGACCTTGAGCGCGCCCGGACCGTACCGCCAGGCGACGGCGCCGGCCAGCAGCAGACCGGCCGTGATGAACCGGGCCCCGGCGGAGAGGAAGGGCGGCATGGTCTCGACGACGATCCGGATGCCGAGGTAGGTCGAGCCCCAGACGACGTAGACGAGCGTGAGTGCGATCCAGACCGCGCCGCTGGTCTTGCCGCGCGCCGCGGCCGTGGCCGTGGCCGTCCTACCGTCCACCGGAGTCGATGTGCCCATGACCGGATCCTATGGTCGTTGCCCCATGCAGGCTTCCGAATATCTCAGCCCTTGAGCAGGGCGTTCAGATCGCCGTACGGGAGGGAGTGCGCGAGGGCTCCGTACGTCCCGTCGGAGAGCAGCTCCTCGGCGGCGCGGCGGACCACGGCGTACGCGGCTTCGGCGACCCAGGAGCCGAGGCTGACACGGGACACGCCGAGGGCGCCGAGCTCGGCGACGGCCGGGGCGTCGGGGCCGAGAAGGATGTTGAGCGGGGCGTCGATGCCCTTGGCGAGCTCGGTGACGGTGGCGGGGTCGAGCACGCCGGGCACGAAGATGCCGGTTGCTCCGGCGCGGAGGTAGGCGGCGGCGCGGGCCAGGGTCTCGTCGAGGCGGGTGGCCGGGTCGCCGAGGCCCCTGAGGTACGTGTCGACGCGGGCGTTGATGTAGAGCGGGACCCCGGCGGCGTCGGCCGCGGCCCGGGCGGCGGCCAGGCGCTCGGCCATCTCCGCGGGGGTGCGGTGGGGGCCGTCCTCGATGTTGATGCCGACCGCACCGGCGGCGAGCACCCCGGCGACGGTCTCGCCCACGGCGGCGGCGTCGGCGCCGAAGCCGCCCTCGATGTCGGCGGTGACGGGGACGGAGACGGCGGAGACCACGCGGGCGACGAGGTCGAGGGCCCGGTCGCGGGCGAGCGCGTCGCCGTCGGGCGAGCCGAGGGACCAGGCGACGCCGGCGCTGGTGGTGGCGACGGCGGGGGCGCCGGTCGCCTCGACGATGCGGGCGCTGGCGACGTCCCAGGCGTTGGCGAGGGCGAGGGGCTTCGCGGGTGTGTGCAGTTCCGCGAACGCGGTGGCCTTGGCGGTGAGCTCAGGATTCGTGGTCATGAGCCCACTTCACCAGACCGGAGGGGCCCGGACTCGCGGTTTCCGACATCAAGGCCGCCCCCGCCCCTGGGGCTCCGCCCCAGCCCCCGCACGGCGCTCCGCGCCCGCGCCTCCAACGCCGGCGGGGCTGGAGGCACGGGCGCTCCGCCCCGGGCCCCGGTCCTCAAACGCCGGACGGGCTGAAAGATCGCCTCCAACGCCGGCGGGGCTGTTCGTTGGCTACGGGGCCAGGCCCGTCTTCGCGCCGGCGCCGCAGAGGGGGATGACCGCGGTGCGGCCCTGCAGGGGGTCGGAGGGGGCGCCCGGGCCCACCGCCGCCCAGCACGCCGCCGCCGTCGGTTCCACGAAGAGCCCGCGCCGGGCCAGGTCCCGCTGGGCCTCGCGGAGGCGGTCGTCCGGGACCGTCAGGAAGGTGCCGCCGGACTTGCGGACCGCCGCCAGGATCTGCCGGGCGCGCGGCGGGGCGGGGATCGCGATCCCCTCGGCCAGGGTCGGCAGCTGCGGAACCGGATCCGCGTCCTCGGCGCCGGCCGCGAAGGCCGTGGCCAGCGGGGCCACCGCCGCCGCCTGCACCGCGATCAGCGCCGGCGGCCGCACCCCGCGCCTGGCCAGTTCCTCCACGGCCAGCGCGGCCCCCAGCAGCAGGGTCCCGTTGCCCACCGGCACGACCAGCACCTCCGGCAGCCGCCCGCCCAGCTCCTCCCATACCTCGTACACGTACGTCTTGGTCCCGTGCAGGAAGTACGGGTTGAAGACGTGGCTCGCGTAGAAGACCCCGGGCGCGTCCGCCGCCGTACGCGCGGCCTGCGCGGCGGCCTCGCGCCCGCCGGTGATCACGCGCACGGCCGCCCCGTGCGCCCGCATCTGTTCCGTTTTCTTCTCGGATGTGCCCTCGGGTACGTAGATTTCACAATCGAGTCCGGCCCGGGCGCAGTACGCCGCGATCGAGGTCCCCGCGTTGCCGCTGCTGTCCGCCACGACGCGTTCCGGAGCCAGCCGCCGGGCCAGTTCCACGAGCATCACGGCGCCCCGGTCCTTGAAGGAGAGCGTCGGCATCAGGAAGTCGAGCTTGGCGTGAACCCGCTCTGCCAGCGGGACCAGCGGAGTATGACCCTCCGCCAGCGACAGCGAGAACGCCCCCGGCAGCGGCAGGGCGGATCCGTACCGCCACAGCGAATTCGGCCCGGCGGCGGGCTCCAGCGGCGCGGCCGGATCCGGCGTGAAATCGAGGTCCCAGGGACCGCCACAGACGGGGCACCCCCAAGGCGCAGTCCGGACGTCCGCGCGTGTACCGTCCTCGGAGCAGACGTAACCGGGGGTTGCGTGCGTCATGTGCGGATCGCCTTCGCTCGATCATGGCCGCTGTATGGCACGGATGTTACGCATCCGTTGTCCTCTTGTGGGTCGCGCCGGGGCTGGGTCAACCTTTCGAAGGCGGCAGCCCGTTGGGCCATCTGCGTTGTCATGGCCACGCTTGCGCGGCACCGCTCCACCCCCCGCAACGCACCACCTATGAGGAGGACCCGTCACATGCCCGTGATGCGTCACACGAGCCGGAAAATCGCCGGCATCAGCGCGACCGCCGTCGTGACCCTCGCGCTCGGCTCGGCCGCCGCGCTGCCCGCCTCGGCCGCCGACATCGGCGTGCGGGGCGTGATCCAGAACGCCGGAGCCCCCGGCTCCGTCCCCGGCAGCTACATCGTGACCCTGAACGACGCCGCCGCACGCTCGACCGCCCCGAGCGGCAAGGCCGTCGCGAAGCGCTACGGGGCGAAGATCGACAAGACGTACAGCGCGGCCCTCAACGGGTACTCCGTGGAGGTCTCCGAGGCGCAGGCCAAGAAGCTCGCCGGTGACCCGGCGGTCAAGTCGGTCGTGCAGAACCGTACCTTCACGGTCAGTGCCACCCAGCCCAACCCGCCGTCCTGGGGTCTGGACCGCGTCGACCAGCGCGCGCTCCCGCTCAACCAGAGCTACACCTACCCGGACCAGGCGGGCGAGGGCGTCACCGCGTACGTCATCGACACCGGTGTCCGCATCACGCACCAGGACTTCGGCGGCCGCGCCTCCTACGGCTACGACGCCATCGACAACGACAACACCGCCCAGGACGGCAACGGCCACGGCACGCACGTCGCCGGCACCGTCGCGGGCAGCACGTACGGCGTGGCCAAGAAGGCCAAGATCGTCGGCGTGCGCGTGCTCGACAACAGCGGCTCCGGTACGACGGCCCAGGTCGTCGCGGGCATCGACTGGGTGACCCAGAACGCCGTCAAGCCGGCCGTGGCCAACATGTCCCTCGGCGGCGGAGCGGACTCCGCGCTCGACGCGGCCGTCCGCAACTCCATAGCCTCCGGCATCACCTACGCCGTGGCCGCGGGCAACGAGTCGAGCAACGCCTCCACCAAGTCCCCGGCGCGCGTCACCGAGGCCATCACGGTGGGCGCCACCACCAGCACCGACGCCAAGGCGAGCTACTCCAACTACGGCTCGGTCCTCGACGTCTTCGCGCCGGGCTCCTCCATCACCTCCGCGTGGGGCACGGGCGACACCGCCACCAACACCATCAACGGCACGTCGATGGCCACCCCGCACGTCACGGGCGCGGCCGCCGTCTACCTCTCGCAGAACCCGGCCAGCACCCCGGCCCAGGTGGCCACCGCTCTCGTCAACTCGGCCACCCCGGACGTGGTGACCGGGCCGGGCACCGGCTCCCCGAACCGCCTGCTGTACGTCGGCGCCCAGGGCCCCGTCCCGCCGGGCAAGCGCTTCGAGAACACCGCGGACTTCGCGATCAACGACCACGCGACCGTCGAGTCCCCGATCACGGTCAGCGGTGTCACCGGCAACGCCCCGGCGACGCTGAAGGTCCCGGTCGACATCAAGCACACGTACATCGGTGACCTCAAGGTGGACCTGGTCGCGCCCGACGGCACCGTCTACACCCTGCACGACCGTGCCAACGGCGGTGCCGACAACATCGTCAGGACCTTCACCGTGAACGCCTCGGCGGAGACGGCGAACGGCGTCTGGAAGCTGCGCGTGAACGACAACGCGACGGCCGACACCGGGAAGATCGACTCCTGGGCGCTCCAGTTCTGAGCGGTATCCGAGCAGCAACCGAGCAGTATCCGAGCAGCGGGGGCGGCGGAAACTGACCGCGCCGTGACCAACAGCGGGGGCGACCGGCATGCCGGTCGCCCCCGCTGCGTACTATTCGCGCATTCGTTCGCGCGCATCGTTCGCGCGTGACGCCCCATGCGATGGAGTCCGACCCCGTGAGCACCCCGCCGAGTCCTCCTCCCGGACCGGGCCACTCCTGGCCCCCGCCGTCCCCGCAGCCCGCCTGGGGCCCACCGCCCGGATACGGTCAGCCGCAGCAACCGCCGCCGCTCAACGGCTTCGCGCTCGCCTCCTTCCTGTCCGGGCTGCTGTGCTTCGCGCCGCTCGGCATCGCCTTCGGCATCGCGGCCCTCGTGCAGATCTCGAAGCGGCGGGAGCGCGGGAAGGTCCTGGCGATCACGGGCCTGGCGCTGTCCGTGGTGATGACCGGAGTGCTGGTCTTCGCCGCCGACCGGGTCGCCACGGCGGTCGGGGACCGCTTCGAGGGGCTGGGCGACTACACCGAGGTCGAGGGCGAGCTCACGGACGTCGACGCGCTGCGGGCGGGCGACTGCTTCAACGTCCAGGACGGTGAACTGCTCGACGAGCACCCGCTGATGTACCGGATCGACTGCGCGGAGAAGCACCACGGCGAGGTCACCGCGAAGAAGCGGCTCGACGGGGTGGACGCCCCCGGCTCGGCCGCGGCCGTCCGCGCCTCCGAGGACGCGTGCTGGCAGGCCCAGGACGAGTACGCGATGGACACGTGGGCACTGCCCGACCACGCGGAGATGTTCTACTACGCGCCCTCCCGCCAGTCCTGGTACCAGGGGGACCGGATGCTCCTCTGCGTGATCGGCACGACCGAGCCGGAGGGGCGGGGCAGCCTGCGCCAGGACTCCGGCAGGCTCAAGCCCGAGCAGGTGGCCTTCCTGCGGGCCGCCAACGCCGTCGAGTTCGCCCTGAGCCGGCCCCCCGAGGAGGAGGTCGACGAGGCGCTGGGCGAGCACCAGGCGTGGGCGCGCCGGATCCACGCGGCGCTGGGCGAAGAGGCGAAGGTGCTCCGGGGCCACGCGGGCCGGCCGGGGCTGGAGAAGGCGGTCCCGGCGCAGCTCAAGGAGATCGAGGCGGCCCGCGCGGAGTGGCTGCGCGCCTCGCAGGCGAAGACGGCGGGGGAGTTCGACAAGCAGTGGGACCGGGCTCTGGCCTCGATGTCCATGGAGACCGAGCAGACGCTGCGCGGCGCGTACGGGCTTTCGATGGCGATCCCGCAGTGGCTGGAGGACGGCCAGGGCGGCCCGGAGCACCCGGACGGCGGGCCCGGACGGGAGCCCTCGACCGAGTCGGTGTGACGTCGTCCCCGTAACGCGCGGTAACGGGTTTGAGTGACCTGGCTTCATCACTTCGGGTGAAACTCTGGCCCTTGCTTGCGGTCTACAACCGTCGGTTGCCAGGCTGTAGCTGTCTGTCAACCTGATGGGAGTGGCCAGTGACTTTCGGTGAGCAGCCGGCCTATCTGCGCGTGGCCGGGGATCTTCGACGGAAGATCGTCGACGGTTCTCTGCCCCCGCACGCCCGGCTCCCCTCTCAGGCCCGCATCCGCGAGGAGTACGGGGTCTCCGACACCGTGGCCCTGGAGGCGCGCAAGGTCCTCATGGCGGAGGGGCTGGTCGAAGGCCGGTCCGGCTCCGGTACGTACGTACGGGACCAGCCGGTCCCGCGGCGGGTGGCCCGCTCCGGCTACCGCACGGGCGGCACGTCGACGCCGTTCCGGCAGGAGCAGGCGGACGCCGGGGCGCGCGGCACGTGGGAGTCGAGCAGCGAACAGGCGGGCGCGCCCGCCGAGATCGCGAAGCGGCTCGGCATCGAGCCGGGCGAGCGGGTGATGCGGACGCGGTACGTCTTCCGCGACGCGGGGGAGGCGATGATGCTGTCGACCTCCTGGGAGCCGCTCGCCGTGACCGGCCGGACCCCGGTGATGCTGCCGGAGGAGGGACCGCTGGGCGGCTCCGGGGTGGTGGACCGGATGGCCGCGATCGACGTCGTCGTGGACAACGTGGTGGAGGAGGTCGGCGCGCGGCCGGGCCTGGCGGAAGAGCTCGTACAGCTGGGCGGGGTGCCGGGGCACGTGGTGCTGGTGATCGGCCGCACGTACTTCGCCTCCGGACGCGCGGTGGAAACGGCCGACGTGGTGGTCCCCGCGGACCGCTACCGCCTGTCGTACCACCTCCCGGTGCGCTAGCCGCCCGCCGGGCATGCGGGTGCGCCGTTGCCGGGGGCCGGCCCCCAGCGCGTCGAACGCCGGCGGGGCCGAAAGGCCGGGGCTCCGCCCCGTGCCCCGCTCCTCAAACGCCGGAGGGGCTGCATTTGGCTGAGGCCGGCACCCTTCAGCCCCGCCGGTGTTTGAGGAGCGGGGTCTGGGGAGGAGCCCCGGCAGCGGTGGCGCGCCGGAAAGCGGACACGGGTGTGCGGGGGTGTAACCCCGTCGTGACGAGGGGGGCGGGGGTGTAACCCCCGGGCAATGCCCGAGGGTGACGGGGCGTCACATGTCGGCCCTACCGTCCGGCGGTATGACCGATACCGCCAGCACCCCCGTCACGGCGGCGCAGCCGACCCGTACCTACGCGAAACTCGCCGCCGACGAGAGCCGCGAGGACTACTCGCTCAGATACGCCCCCCACTCCTTCCGCCGCTGGGGCCCCGGCACCGTCGCCGGCACCGCCCTCGGCGGCATCGCCTACCTCGCCGACTTCGCCATCGGCGCCTCCGTCGTCTTCGCCTACGGATTCACCAGCGGGGCCGCCGCGATCCTGGCCGCCGCCGTGGTCATCTTCCTGACCGGCATCCCGATCGCGCGCGCCTGCGCCACGTACGGCCTGGACATGGACCTGGTGACGCGCGGCGCGGGCTTCGGGTACTTCGGCTCCACCCTGACCTCCCTCATCTACGCCTCCTTCACCTTCATCTTCTTCGCGCTCGAAGGCTCGATCATGGCCCAGGCCATGCACCAGGCCTTCGGACTGCCCGTCGAGATCGGCTACCTGGTCACGACCCTGATCGTGATCCCCATCGTCTTCCGCGGCATGGGCGCCCTCGCCAAGGTGCAGGCCTGGACCCAGCCGGTCTGGCTGATCGGGCTGGTGCTGCCCTTCGTGGTGCTCGCCTTCCACGCCCCCGACGCGTGGGGCGCCTTCGCCGACTTCGGCGGGACCGAGGGCGCCGGGTCCGGGTTCTCGTGGATCGGCTTCGGGTTCGGGACCGGCATCGCGCTCTCGCTGATCGCGCAGATCGGGGAGCAGGCCGACTACCTGCGGTTCATGCCCGCCAAGACCCCGGCCAACAGCCGGAGGTGGAACCTCGCCGTGCTCGCCGCCGGCCCCGGCTGGGTGATCATCGGCGCGGCCAAGCAGCTCGGCGGCGCCTTCCTCGCCTTCGTCGCCCTGGAGGCGGTGGGCAAGACCCACGCCCTGGAGCCGATCGCCCCGCAGATCGAGGCCCTTCGCCCGTGGCTCGGCGGCTTCGCGCTGCCCGCCGCCGCGCTCTTCGTGATCGTCTCCCAGATCAAGATCAACGTCACCAACGCGTACAGCGGATCGCTGTCCTGGTCGAACTTCTTCTCCCGCGTCACCCACCGCCACCCCGGCCGGGTCTGGTACATCTTCCTCAACCTGGGCATCGCGCTGACGCTGATGGAGCTGAACATGTTCGCGATGCTCGGCAAGCTGCTGGGCTTCTACTCCAACGTCGGCATCGCCTGGATCGCCGCGGTCGCCGCCGACCTCGTGATCAACAAGCGGCTCGGACTCAGCCCGCCCTACATCGAGTTCAAGCGCGCCTACCTCTACGCCGTGAATCCGGCGGGTTTCGGCTCGATGGTGATCGCCTCGACCGTCTCGATCCTCGCCTTCTTCGGGCTGTTCGGCACCTACGCCGAGGCCTTCTCCACCTTCATCGCCGCCGGACTCGCCCTCCTGCTGTGCCCGTTGATCGCCTGGGTGACCAGGGGGAAGTACTACCTGGCCCGGCCCAACACGGTGACGGGCCCGGGCGCCGCCGCCCCGGACGTCACCGCCACCCACGAGTGCGCGGTCTGCGAGGCGGCGTACGAACTCCCCGACATCGCCGACTGCCCTGTCCGATCGGGCCCGATCTGTTCCCTGTGCTGCTCCCTGGACGCGACCTGCGGGGACATCTGCCGCAAGGAGACGCGGGGCGGCGCGGTGATCCTGCCGATGCCTTCGGTGCGCGCCGTCTGAACCGGCGCGCACGGCCCACTCGTACGCATGGCCGGATGCGTACGCCTGCGAGGTACCTCTTCGTGAAAAACCGTATCCGCTGCGTAAAGGTCGGGCGTAAGCTCGGGCATATGCGCAATGCGGTTTCCCGGGCAGGTACGTCGGCGGAGGGTGAAACGCGATGAACGACAGCGGTGCCCTGCTCCCGTGGCTGGTCATACGTCAGGACGACAACGGCAACCGCTACCGGGTGGGCCGGTACGCCACCCGGGCCGAGGCCCAGAAGGTCGTCGACAGCCTCGACGACCGAGGACACAAGCAGCTCTACTGGGTCGAGCGGATCGGTCAGACCGCCACGATGAACTGAGCATCCAGTGTTGACATAGGCTCCGCCCATGACTGTACGAGTGGTCGTGGGCGGAGCCCTTTGTCATGAGGGGCGCCTGCTGGCCGCCCGCCGCAGCGCACCGCCGGAGCTCGCCGGACGCTGGGAGCTGCCGGGCGGGAAGGCCGAACCGGGTGAGTCCGTCCCCGAGGCGCTGGTGCGCGAACTGCGCGAGGAGCTCGGCGTGGAGACCGAGCCGCTGGAGCGGATCCCGGGGGAGTGGCCGCTGAGGCCCGGTCTCGTCCTGCACGTGTGGACCGCCCGCCTGCTCTCCGGGGTGCCGGCGCCGCTGGAGGACCATGACGAGCTGCGCTGGCTCGGGCCGGAGGAGCTGGAGTCGGTGGACTGGCTCGACCAGGACCGGCCCGCGGTCGCCGAGGCCGGACGCCGGCTGCGTGGGCAGGGTCGCGCGGACGTCGCCCCGGTCGCCGACCTGGACGTCGCCCCGGTCGCCGGCCCGGATGGCGGAGGGGGCGGGGGCGCGTGACGCTCGCGCCGTAGGCCGTCTGTGCCACAGTGCGCCGGTGGTGGGGGGTCGAGTGGTACGACGCCCCGAATATCGGGTATGTCGCTATTAATCCCTATCTCGTCCCTCTTTCGTCCCAGACGAACCGGACTGGGGTCGCTGCTGGCCCGGGAAGTGATCGGCGTGATCGACACAGACGGTGAATGCGCCGAATGGGCCTTTCCCGCCGAGCCAGGTGCCGTCCGCACCGCCCGCCACGCCGTACGCGGCGCCCTGCACGCCTGGGGCCTGGAAGCCGTCGGCGATGTGACCGTCCTGCTGGTCAGCGAGCTCGTCACCAACTCCCTGCGGTACGCCTCCGGCCCCATCGGGGTCCGGCTGGAGCGGCGCAGTCCAGCCGTCGGCAACCCGGCGAGCGGCCCCGCCCTGCTCGTGGAGGTTTCGGATCCGCTTCCGGATCCGCCCCGCGAACGGGTCGCCGAGGCGGACGACGAAGGGGGCCGCGGCCTGCATCTCGTCGCCGCCTCCTCGCGGCGCTGGGGGACCCGTCACGGGAAGTCGGGCAAGACAGTGTGGTTCGAATTGGCTCTTCCTGGTGAGTAACAAGGAGAACGGTGGCGGGTGATCCCCCGGCGGAAGCTCCCGGTGACAGCGGGGGGCAGGAGTCCGGGGGAGATCACGCGAGATGGCTCGAAATCATCGAGACCGTGCTGTGATCGTGAACGCCGTGCCGTCCGGGGCCGTGGTGCTGAATACTGCGGTCATGGCCGGTCCGGTTGCGGTGAGCTGGAGGGGACGGTCGCGTGAGCGAAATACCTGCGCAGGCACATCAGGCCGATGTGCCTCGGGAGACATGGCACGACGCCCTGTGGCACAGCAGTCCGCCTGGCTCGATATATGACTACATAAAGGTCGCATCCTTCTCGATCGGGCCCGACGGGTACATCGACCAGTGGAGCCTGCGTGCCGAGGAACTGTTCGGTCTGACGGCCGCACAGGCCGTCGGCCGCGACCCGGTCGACGCCTTCATGCCGCCCGAGCTGCGCCCCGACGCACACCGCAAGGTCGCCGAGATCCTCGACGGCAAGGAGTGGACCGGCCTGATCCCCTTCCGGATCCCGGGTGGGGACGGCGCGCACGGAGTGGCCGAGATCTATGTGATGCCCACGCTGACCGAGACCGCCGAACGGGCCGCGCTGTGCGTCGTCGTCGACGTCCGCGCGCTGCGGCGCATCGAGTCCGACCTGGCGGCCTCACAGGCCATATTCGGCCAATCCCCTTTCGGCTTCCTGCTCTTCGGCACGGACCTCACCGTGCAGCGGGCCAACCGCCGCTTCGCCACCGTCTTCGGTGGCGCAGCCGAGGAGCACCGCGGCCGGACCGTGCACGACTACCTGCCGCCGCACGAGGCCGACCGGATGGCCGAGGCCCTGCGCCGGGTGCTGGACACCGGGGAATCGGTCACCGACCTGCGGATCACCGGCGCCGCCCCCGGCAGCCGGGAGAACCGCCACTGGTCCATCAACCTCTACCGCGTCCACGGCGGCTCCGGCCGCCCCATCGGCGTCGCCGGCATCGGCACCGACGTCACCCGCCGCCACCTCGCCGCCCGCGAGGCCGCCGGGGTGCGGCGCAATCTCGCCCTGCTCAACGAGGCCGGGCACCGCATCGGGAACTCCCTCGACCTGGAGACCACCGCCCGGGAACTCCTCGACGTCACCGTCCCCGGCTTCTGCGACCTGGCCGCCGTCGACCTCTACCAGGGGCTGCTGCTCGGCGACGACGACCGGCCCGCACGGCCGCAGGGGCCGGGCGTGCCCAGCCTGCCCGGACAGGGCCCGGCCCGCACCCCGTCCGCCGCGCTGCGCCGGGTGGCCTTCGCCTCCGCCGTCTCGGACGCGCCGCTGTCCGGCCCGGGCGCGCTGGTCTCCGTAGGCGACGTCCACCGGTACCCGGCGGCGTCACCGGGCGCGCTCGCCCTGCGCACGGCGCGGACCCGGCTGATCGAGGGCGGCGGACCGGAGGACCTCGTGCAGTCCACGCTGGTCGTGCCGATGGTCGCCCACGACACCGTGGTCGGGCTCGCGCAGTTCTCCCGTACGAAGGGCAGCGAACCCTTCGGCGAACGGGACCGGGCGGTGGCCGTGGAACTCGCCGCCCGGGCCGCCGTGTGCATCGACAACGCGCGGCTGTACCGGCGCGAGCACGAGCGGGCGTTGATACTGCAACGCAGCCTGCTGCCCCCCGGCGACCCGGAGGCCGCCGGCCTGGACATCGCCTGCCGGTACCTGCCGGGGAACGCGGCGACGGAGGTCGGCGGCGACTGGTTCGACGTCATCGAGCTGCCCGGCCACCGCACGGCGCTGGTCGTCGGCGACGTCATGGGCCGGGGACTGCGGGCCGCCGTCGCCATGGGCGAACTGCGCACCGCCGTACGGACCCTCGCGCTGCTGGACCTCGAACCGGCGGAGGTGCTGACCGCGCTCGACGAGATCGCCCGGGGCCTCGGCGCCCCCGGCGGCTCCCAGCAGGCCTCGCGGGCGGCCCTGCACTCACGGGACGCCGACCGCTCCGAGGTCTACCTCGCCACCTGCGTCTACGCCGTCTACGACCCGGTGACGCGACGCTGCACGATCGCCAACGCGGGCCACATGCCGCCCGTGCTGGTGGAGCCGCCGGACGAGCGCGGGAAGCCGAGGCCCGCACTGCTCCTGGAGGTGCCGCCCGGAATGCCGCTGGGCGTGGGCGGAGAGCCGTTCGAGGAGGTCGAGGTCGAACTCCCCGAGGGCGCCCTGCTGGCCCTCTACACCGACGGGCTCGTGGAGAGCCGCGACCACCCGCTGGAGGAGGGCCTGCGCGGCCTGCGGGCCGCCCTCGCGGACCCGGTCCGCCCGCTGGAGGACGTCTGCGACCACGTGCTGAACACCCTGGACACCCGGCACGGCGAGGACGACATCGCCCTGCTGATGGCCCGGGTGCAGGGGCTCCCGGTGGACGCTGTGGGGGACTGGCAGTTGCCGCGCGAGGCCCGGTCCGTGGGACGGGCGCGGGAGCTGGCCCGCGCCAAGCTGCCGGCGTGGGGCCTGGAGGGCCTGCTGGACACCACCGAACTGCTGGTCAGCGAACTCGTCACCAACGCGCTGCGGTACGGGGAGGGCGAGATCCGGCTGCGGCTGCTGCTGGACCGGACCCTGGTCTGCGAGGTGTGGGACGCCAACCTGGTGCAGCCGCGCCGGCGCCGGGCCCGCGACACCGACGAGGGCGGCCGGGGCCTCCAGCTGGTGGGTCTGCTGTCCGCCGGGTGGGGCACGCGCCGTACCCACCGCGGCAAGACGGTCTGGTTCGAGCTCCCGCTGCCGGGCGCGGCGGCCGAGGCCGTGGCCGAGCTGTCGGCGGAGCAACTGCTGAGCATGTACGGCTGAGCACGTACGGCTGAGCGGAACCGGACGGCCGCGCCCCCGGACCCACCGGGTCCGGGGGCACGGCAGGTGACCCCCGATCAGGTCCCGGACGAGTCCGGACCCCGCACGGCGCCGGTCAGCGGGGCCACCGTGCGCCATCCCGTCGTCTCGTACAGGGCCCGGCCCTCCGTCGCGCCGAGCACGCCCGCCGCGGCGCCCTGCCCCGCGGCGGCGGCGGTGAGCCCGCGCATCACCAGCCGTCCCAGGCCGCGGCGCTGGTGGGCCGGGTCTAGCGCTGTGACCGCACTAGGCGGCGCGTCCCTGCTTGAGCGCGGCGAGCCTGGCCTCGATCTCCGAGGACTTCCCGAGGTCCTCCAGGTACTCGAACTGGGCGTCCAGCGAGGACGCGGCCAGCTCCTGCTTGCCCAGCGCCATCGCCTCCTCCCGCCGGACCTTCTCCTCGAAACGGTTCAGGTCGCTCGTCGGGTCCATGACGTCGATGTTCTTCACCGCGTCCAGCATCGTGTTCTGCGCCTGAGCCGTCCTGGCACGGGCCACCAGCTCGTCCCGCTTGGACTGGAGCTCGACCAGCTTGCTCTTCATCGAGTCCAGACCCGACTTGAGCTTGCCGACGACCTCCGTCTGGGCGGCGATCGTCGGCTCCGCCGTCCTCGCCTCCTTCTCCGACTGCATCTGCCGGCCCAGCGCCACCTTCGCGAGGTTGTCGAACTTGTCGGCGTCCGCCGTCGCCCCCGACACCCGCAGCTCGTCCCCCTTCCTGCTCGCCGCGAGGGCCTTGGCACCCCACTCGGAGGCCGCCTCCACATCCTCCTTGTGGTCCGCCTCCAGCATCCGCAGGTTCCCGATCGTCGTCGCGACGGCCTGCTCCGCCTCCGAGATGTTGTTCGTGTAGTCGCGGATCAGCTGGTCCAGCATCTTCTGCGGATCCTCCGCCTGGTCCAGCAGCGCGTTGATGTTGGCCTTGGCGAGCTGGGTGACACGGCCCAGGATGGTCTGCTTGCTCATGACTCGTCGCTCCTGATGAGGGATGGGCTGTCCGTTGCCGTTGCCGTTGCACATTCAGAAGCGGCCGCCACCGCCCATGCGGCCGCGGGTTCCGCCGCCGCCGAAGGAGCCGGGACCGCTGCCGCCGCCCCCGCCGAAACCGCCCCCGAAGCCCCCGCCGCCACCCCGGCCGCCGCCCCCGCCGAAGCCCCCGCCGCCCAGCCCGCCCCGCAGGATCTCGCCGAGGATGATCCCGCCGAGCACGGCGCCGCCCTGGCCGCCGCCGCGCCGGCCCCCGTACGGGTCCTGGTACGCCCGTACGTCCAGCTCCGCCAGCTGCTGCGCCTCCCGCGCCAGCGCGTCCGCCCGCTGCGCCTCGGCCAGCGCGCCCGACGGATCGCCCGCCGCCAGGGACCCCGCCCGCTCCAGGTGCCGGCCGGCCTCCGCCAGCCGGGTGCGGGCCTGACTGCCGACCGCGCCCCGGCTGGTCGTGACGTAGTCCGTCGCCGCGCCGATCGCGCTGCGCGCGGAGAGCATGGCCTGGTCGAGCAGGGCCGCCGCCCGCTGCCGGCCCGATTCCCGCTCCCGCGCCCCGGAGAGGGCCTCGTCCAGGGCCGCGTCGGCCTCCTCGACCCGGCGCAGGGCGTCGATCGGGTCGTACCGGCCGGCCGCCTCCTCCTGCCGCACGTCGGCCAGTACGGCCTCCGCCCGGCCGATCCGCCCGCGCAGGTCAGCCGTCGAGGTGCCCTCCGTGGTGCCGGTCAGCAGCCCGCCGGCGTCCGCCAGGTCGGTCTCCGTCTCGTTCAGCGCGCCCGGCAGCTTCCCGGCCGCCTCCGCCAGCTCCTGCGCCCGCCGCTCGACCGCGTCCAGCAGGGTCGCCGCCTGGTCCACCGCGCCCTCGGCGGCCCGTACGTGCACGGCCGCCGTGCCGTTCTCCCCGCCGTCGACGGCCGCGTGGGCCAGCCCCAGGTTGGTCGCCGCGAACAGCAGCCGGTCCTTGGCCTGTTCCGGGTTGGCGGAGACGGGCGCGGAAGCGGAGTCCGCGTACCGCCGCGTCAGCGCGGTCAGGGTCGCCTCGGCGGTGGCGGCGCGCCCGGTCAGCTCCAGATAGCGCTCCTCCACGGTCGCCAGCGCCTGCGGGGCGTTCTTCTCCAGGTCCCGCAGGCGGTCGAAGTCCGCCGACTCCGCGTCGAGCCGGCGGTTCGCCTCAGTACAGCGCGCGACGATCTCGTCCAGCATCCGGCGCCGGGTCGCGTCGTCCTCCGGGTAGGCGTCGTCCAGCTGCTGGCGCAGCCGGAAGGCATGGGTCAGCTCGCCCTTGGCGTACTCCACGGCCTCGGTGAAGGGCCCGACCGCCTCGTCGCCGAACTGCGCGGAGGCGAAGCCCAGTTCCTCCGTGCTGGTGCGGACGGCGTCATCGGTCTGCACCAGCAGGGTCTTGGCCCTGCCGTCCAGTTCCGGCAGCGGAAGCCGGTCCGGCGCCCCTTCGGGCCAGCCCGGTCCGGTGGTCGTACCGCGTCCGCCGCCGGCGGCCGTCTTCCGCTTGCGGCGGGTGTACGCGTAGGCCGCGAGCGCGCCGGCCGCGCCGACCGCGACCACCGGGAGCACGAAGTCCCCGGCCCCGTTCTCGCCGCTCGCCCCGCCGCCGGGATCGGCCGGCCCGGGGATGATGGTGGGCACGGGCACGGGCTGCCCCCCGAGCACCGCGTCGTAGCCGTTCGCCGCCCCGATCGCGGCGCCCGCCCAGTCGTTCTGCCTCAGGGCCGGCTCGATGGCGTCCCGGGCCACGGCCGCGAGCTGCTCCTCGGTGAAACCGGAGTCGACGGCGGCCGAATAGGCGTACTGGCGGGCCCCCGTCGCCACGGCCAGCAGGACGTCGTTCTGGCCGAGCCCGTTCTTCTCGGCGGTGGCGTCGGCCCAGCTCTGGGCGGAGCGCCCGGAGAAATCGTCCACGTACGCCACGAAGAGCTGGATCCGCCGGTCGGCGTAGAGCTTGTCGAGCGCGGCGGTGACGGCGGCCCGCCGGCCCTCCAGCGCCCCGACCCGGTCGGTGATCTGCCCCTGCCGGGACAGCGTGACGGGGTCCTCGGCCCGTGCGGGCGGCGCCTGGACCACACCCCAGCCGCCGAGCGCCAGCAGTGCGGCGGCCAGGGCGAGCCCGGCCCGTACGCGTACCTGGCTCTTCGGCTCGCTTCTCGGCGGGGTCACATTTGGGAGGGTATGAGCGGTTCCCGGCGCCCGCATCCGGAGCAATCCGCAGTGACGCGCCCGGGCCGGGGCCCTCCCGGAGAGGGCCCCGGCCTGGTACCGCGGCCTCAGCCCTGCCGGCGCCCGATCTTGTTCCCCAGCCACACCAGCGGGTCGTACTTGCGGTCCACCGCCCGCTCCTTCAGCGGGATCAGCGCGTTGTCTGTGATCTTGATGCCCTCGGGGCAGACCTCCGTACAGCACTTGGTGATGTTGCAGTACCCCAGCCCGTGCTCCTCCTGGGCCGTGCGCTTGCGGTCCAGGCCCGCCTCCGACGCCGCGTCCAGCGGGTGCATGTCCAGCTCCGCCACCCGCATCAGGAAACGCGGACCGGCGAAGGCGCTCTTGTTCTCCTCGTGGTCACGCACCACGTGGCAGGTGTCCTGGCACAGGAAGCACTCGATGCACTTGCGGAACTCCTGCGAGCGCTCCACGTCCATCTGCTGCATCCGGTACGCGCCCGGCGCCACCCCCTCCGGCGGCACGAAGGCCGGCACCTCCCGCGCCTTCGCGTAGTTGAAGGACACGTCCGTCACCAGGTCGCGCACGACCGGGAACGCACGCAGCGGGGTGACCGTGATCGTCTCGGACCGCTCGAAGGTGGACATCCGCGTCATGCACATCAGCCGCGGCCGGCCGTTGACCTCCGCGCTGCACGAACCGCACTTGCCCGCCTTGCAGTTCCAGCGCACCGCCAGGTCCGAGGCCTGGGTGGCCTGGAGCCGGTGGACGATGTCCAGGACCACCTCCCCGTCGTGCACCTCGACGGTGAAGTCCCGCAGTTCCCCGCCCTCCGCGTCGCCCCGCCAGATCCGGAAGCTCGCGTCGTACGTGGTCATCCCATTCTCCTTGCGTGGAAACCCCCAGGCTTCAGCCGGGGGAGGAAACGCATCCGTGGCTCGGAGCCGCGCAACGGCGGAATCTCGCTGCGTGATGCTGTGACCTGGGCTTGTGTTCGGATTCTGACCGGCCCTAGCGTCCGTTGCAGAATGCATTCGTGGCATTCCGGGGGAAACGGTCGCGGTTTCCGCGGTTCAAGTCGAAGCGGAGGTCGCGGGCCTCGGCGGAGTACACGCGCAGTGCGTTCCGGTACGCCGACGGTCGGCTGGTGCTGGCGAAGATGACCGAGCCGCTCGACATCGTGTGGTCTCGGCCCTTGCCCGCAGATGTGGTGCCGTCCACCGTCACGGTGTCCCGGGACAGTGCGGGACGCTGGTTCGTGTCGCTGCTGTGCGAGGACACCCCCGCGCCGATGCCCGTCACCACGAAAGCAGTCGGGATCGATGCTGGGCTGATGGCCCTGGTCGCCCTCTCCACCGGGGAGAGGGTGACCAATCCACGGCATGAGCGCCGTGACCGTGAGCGGCTGGTGCGTGCGCAGCGGTCGCTGGCCCGGAAGGAGAAGGGCAGCAAGAACCGGGCCAAGGCCAGGGTCCGGGTGGCGAGAATCCATGCGCGGATCGCCGACAGGCGCAGGGACCACCTGCACAAGCTGACGACTCGACTCGTGCGCGAAAACCAAACGCTCGTGATCGAGGACCTCACCGTCCGCAACATGCTCAAGAACCACAAGCTCGCCCGCGCCATCAACGATGTGGCCTGGCGCGAGCTGCGGACCATGATGGAGTACAAGACGGCCTGGTACGGGCGTGAACTGATCACCGTCGACCGATGGTTCCCCAGCACACGCCTGTGCTCCGCCTGTGGGGCACTCGCCGAGACCATGCCACTGAATGTTCGTGAGTGGACGGGCGGGAACTGCGGAACGACCCACGACCGGGACGAGAACGCAGCTCTGAATCTTCTGGCCGCCGGGCTCGCGGTCACTGCCTGGGGAACGGATGCAAGACCTCAACGAGAGTCCAGCTCTCGTTCGGGGCGGTCCGTGTTGAAGCAGGAAGCCCCACCCGCGACGGTGGGAATCCCCTCCCCATAAGGAGTGGAGGAAGTCAATCGTACAGCTCCTCTTCGGCGAGGTACTTGACCAGCTCTTCCTTCTCGAAGAGCGCGAGCAGGTCGGGACGGATGGGCTCGGTGCGGGCGCGTTCGAGGACGATCCGGTCGGCCGCGGGGTCCGCCGGGGGCGGGTCGACGGGGCGGCACAGCAGGTTCACCGGACGCCAGCCGCGTTCCATCGACGGACAGTCCTCCCGGGTGTGCCCGCCACGGCTCTCGGTGCGCTCCAGGGCGGCGCGCGCCACGCACTCGCTGACCAGCAGCATGTTCCGCAGGTCCAGGGACAGGTGCCAGCCCGGGTTGAACTGCCGGTGCCCCTCGACGCCGGCCCGGGCGGCCCGTACGCGCAGGGTCGCGAGCCTCTCCAGGGCCTCGGCCATCTCGCCCTCGCGCCGGATGATGCCGACGAGGTCGTTCATGGTCGTCTGGAGCTCCTGGTGGAGGGTGTACGGGTTCTCCGCGCCCTCGGCCGCGTGGAACGGGGCCAGCGCCTCCGCGGCCGCCGCGTCGATCTCCGCCTGGGAGACCGCGGGCCGCTCACCGGCGGCCGTGGCGTGCTCCGCCGCGTGCAGTCCGGCCCGCCGCCCGAAGACCAGCAGGTCGGACAGGGAGTTCCCGCCGAGCCGGTTCGAGCCGTGCATCCCGCCCGCGACCTCGCCCGCGGCGAACAGTCCCGGCACCCCGACGGTGGCCGCGGTCTCGGAGTCGACCGCGATCCCGCCCATCACGTAGTGGCAGGTCGGGCCCACCTCCATCGGCTCCGCGGTGATGTCCACGTCCGCCAGTTCCTTGAACTGGTGGTACATCGACGGCAGCCGCCGCTTGATCTTCTCGGCGGGCATCCGGGTGGACACGTCGAGGAAGACCCCGCCGTGCGGGGAGCCGCGGCCGGCCTTCACCTCCGAGTTGATGGCCCGCGCCACCTCGTCGCGCGGCAGCAGCTCGGGCGGACGCCGGTTGTGGTCCGGATCCTCGTACCAGCGGTCGCCCTCCGCCTCCGACTCGGCGTACTTCTCCTTGAAGACGTCGGGGACGTAGTCGAACATGAACCGCTTGCCCTCGGAGTTGCGCAGCACCCCGCCGTCGCCGCGCACCGACTCCGTGACGAGGATGCCCTTCACCGACGGGGGCCAGACCATGCCGGTCGGGTGGAACTGCACGAACTCCATGTTCAGCAGGGGCGCGCCCGCGAGCAGGGCCAGCGCGTGGCCGTCGCCGGTGTACTCCCACGAGTTCGACGTGGTCTTGAAGGACTTGCCGATCCCGCCCGTGGCCAGGACCACCGCGGGGGCCTCCAGGACGAAGAACCGGCCGGACTCGCGTTCGTAGCAGAAGGCCCCCGAGACCTTCTGCCCCTCCTTCAGCACCCTCGTGACCGTGCACTCCTGGAACACCTTGAGCCGGGCCTCGTAGTCCCCGTACTCCTTGAAGTCCTCCTGCTGGAGCGCGACGATCTTCTGCTGGAGGGTGCGGATCAGCTCCAGGCCGGTGCGGTCGCCCACGTGCGCGAGGCGCGGGTACTCGTGGCCGCCGAAATTGCGCTGGGAGATCTTCCCGTCGGGCGTGCGGTCGAAGAGCGCGCCCCAGGTCTCCAGCTCCCAGACCCGGTCCGGGGCCTCCTTCGCGTGCAGTTCCGCCATCCGCCACTGATTGAGGAACTTGCCCCCGCGCATGGTGTCTCGGAAGTGCACCTGCCAGTTGTCGCCCTCGTTGACGTTGCCCATGGAGGCGGCGATCCCGCCCTCCGCCATCACCGTGTGGGCCTTGCCGAAGAGGGACTTGCAGATCACGGCCGTCCGGGCCCCGCGCTCGCGGGCCTCGATCGCGGCCCGCAGCCCGGCGCCGCCCGCGCCGACCACGACCACGTCCCACTGCTGCCGTTCCACTTGGGCCATGTCAGAAGATCCTCGGGTCGGTGAAGGCGCCGCTGGCCAGCAGGTAGACGTAGAAGTCGCACAGGGCCACGCTGATCAGGGAGGCCCACGCCAGCTGCATGTGACGGGTGTTGAGCCGGCTGACCCAGCCCCAGAGCCGGTAGCGGACCGGGTGCTTCGAGAAGTGCTTGAGCCGGCCGCCCATGATGTGGCGGCAGGAGTGGCAGGACAGCGTGTAGGCCCAGATCAGCGTGATGTTGACCAGGAACAGCAGGGTCCCGAGGCCCATGTGGCCCCACTCGTAGTGCTCGTCGCGGAAGGTCAGCACGGTGTCGTACGTGAGGATGCCCGCGACCGGGACCGCCGCGTAGAAGAAGTACCGGTGCGCGTTCTGGAGGATCAGCGGGAAGCGGGTCTCGCCGGTGTACTTCGCGTGCGGTTCGGCGACGGCGCAGGCCGGCGGCGAGGCCCAGAAGCCCCGGTAGTAGGCCTTGCGGTAGTAGTAGCAGGTCAGCCGGAACCCGAGCGGGAAGATCAGGATCAGCAGGGCGGGGGAGAGGCCCCACCAGCTGCCGAAGACCTCCCAGTTGGGGCCGCCCTTCATCGGGACGCAGTTCTCCGCGAGGCACGGGGAGTAGAAGGGCGAGACGTACGGGGCCGCGTAGTAGTCGGCGTTCGCGAAGGCCCGCCAGGTCGAGTAGGCGATGAAGGCGAGCAGCCCGGCCGCGGTGACGGCGGGGGAGACCCACCACCGGTCGGTCCGCAGGTGCCGGGCGGTGATCGCGGCCCGGGAGGCGTCGTGGACGCCGCCGGGCCGCTGCCGGGGTGGTTGTGTTCCTGTGGCCAAAGAGGACTCCGGGAGGAGTGATGAGGGGTGGCCCCAGGGGGCCCGGCCGCGAGCGGCCGGGCCGGATGGGGTGTGCGGGAGGTCGTGGGGTCGCGTACGCCGGTCAGGGCGCGCGACGGTCGCGGGCGCCGAGGCCCTCGTCGTCCGAGTCGGTCCACAGCGAGCTGTCGTACGGCGTGTCCGGGACCGTCACCATCCGGGACGGTTCCGGCGGGGACGCCGGCGTCGAGCTCCCGGGCTTGCGCCGCCCGGCCTGCTGCTCCAGCTGCTCGACCTTGCGCGTGAGCTCGTCGAGGTTGCGTCGTACGGCATTCAGATCGTCTTGCAGGGACATGATTTGCCCTCACTTCCGCCAAGGTGCGGTGGCAACGCTCATGTGCGCCTGCGAGTGTCGCGCTTCCCGTCCCCCGTTGTGAAGGGACGTGCGGCGATTGCGGGCGCGCAGGCGTGAATTGTGCGCCCCCTCCCTGCCCCCATTCTCATCCCTCTCCCGGGGGACTGCCCCTTCGGCGCGCAAGCCGGATTGGTCCGCACGGGTGGGGTTCGCGGCGTGGCGAGAGGCGGGTGCGAAGGGTGCGGCGGACCGTCGATTTCAGTGGGATCCGGCAACCGGTGTGATCAGCTCCATATACCGCCGAACGTGATCATGCTTCCCCCACGCCCCGCCCCGGAGGTACCACCCATGTCCCAGCGAAGGCGCAGGTCCTTGGCGCTCCTGACCTCGGGAGTCCTCGCACTGCCGCTCCTCACGGGCTGCGGCGCGGGTGAAGACGAGGGCGGCCCCGTCGCCGCCGGGCAGGACATCGCCACGACCGCCCGCGAGAAGGTCGCGGACGGGGGTGTGCTGCGCTGGGCCGTGGACACCCTGCCGGACACCCTGAACACCTTCCAGGCCGACGCGGACGCCACCACCACCCGCATCGCCGGTGCCGTGCTGCCGCAGCTGTTCGTGCTGGATGCCAAGGGGCGGCCCGTGGCCAATCCCGACTACCTGGAGAAGGCCGAGATCGTCGGGCGGGAGCCCAAACAGGTCGTCCTTTACAAGCTGAACCAGCAGGCGGTGTGGAGCGACGGACGCGAGATCGGCGCCGCCGATTTCGTGGCCCAGTGGCGGGCCCTGAACGGCAAGGACTCGGCGTACTGGACGGCGCGCAACGCCGGCTACGAGCGGATCGAGAAGATCGAGAAGGGCAAGACCGACCTGGAGGTCAGGGTCACCTTCGCCAAGCCGTACGCCGACTGGCGCTCGCTCTTCAGCCCGCTTTACCCCAAGCAGGTCACGGGTACCCCGGACGCCTTCAACGAGGGCGCCCGCGGCGCTCTGAAGGTCACCGCGGGGCCCTTCGCCCTGGGGGCGATCGACAAGAAGACGGGCACCGCGGCCCTGACCCGCAATCCGCGCTGGTGGGGCCGGCAGGCCAAGCTGGACACGCTGGTCCTGACGGCGGTGCCGCGGGCCGAGCGCGCCGCGGCGCTGGCGGCCGGGAAGCTGGATCTGGCCGAGATCGACCGCACCGGCGCCGACCGGATCGCGCTGGCCCGCCGGGACGCCGGCAAGGACGCCGTGGGCAACGGCGGCGCGGGCTCGGGCGGCGCCCCGGCCCACGGTCCGGGGGCCGCGATGACCCCGGCGCAGGCCACGCTGTCCTGGGCGGTCGCCTTCGGGACGGACGAGGACAAGGCCGCGGCGGAGAAGGAGAGCCGCGAGAAGCACGTGGCGGCGGTGAAACGGTACGCCGACGAGCAGACGGCCCTGCGGAACTTCACCGTCCGCAAGTCCCTGGAGCCGGCCTACACCCAGCTCGCGATGAACGGGGCCGCCGGCCCGCTGGCGGACGAGCGGGTGCGCCGGGCGGTGGCCCGGGCACTGGACCGCAAGGCGCTGGCCGAGCTCGTCCTGAAGCCGCTGGGCCTGCCCGCGAAGCCCGTCGGCAGCCACGTGGCACTGGCCGGGCAGCGGGCGTACGCCGACAACAGCGACGCCCTCGGCGGTCAGGACATGCAGGCGGCCCAGGCCCTCCTCACGGACGCGGGCTGGCGCCGGGGCGGCAAGATCACCGAGCCGGCGGGAGCCAAGGCCGGCCCGGAGAGCGCGCCGCAGGACGACGGGAAGACCCCCTCGGGCCCGGGCACCGGAAACGACGGCCTCTACATCGTGGGCCAGGACGACGAGGCCAACGGCGACCCGCGCTCGGCCGCCGGGCAGCGCCCCCGGACCCGCCCGGCGGGCCCCGGCGAGCGGCCCCTCGCCGCGGCCCCGGACGGTGCGCAGGACCAGCCCTCCCCGGTACTGGCCCCCGCCCCCTTCGGCGCCCGGCAGGAGGTCTCCCTCCTCGCCCAGGCCGCCCGGGTGGCGGCCGTCGACGACGGCAAGCGCAGCGCGGCCCGCGACGGTGACGCGGCCGATCCCGCCAAGGCCTCTCCGGCCCCGGCCAAGCAGGCCACCCGCACCTCCGGCGCCATGCTCGCCAAGGACGGCAAGGCGCTCACCCTGCGATTCGTTCTCCCGTCCGGCCCGGGCTCGGAGTCCCTGCGCGCGGTCGGCGAGCGAATCGCCCAGATGCTGCGGAAGGTCGGGGTGAACACCGAGACGACCAAGGTGGCCGACGACAGCTTCTTCAAGGACCACATCGCCTCGGGCCAGTACGACCTGGCCCTCTACTCCTGGCCCGCGACCGCCTACCCCGCCACCGACGCCCGGCCGATCTTCGCCAAGCCGGAGCCGGCCGCGGACGGCTCGCTCCTCGTCGAACAGAACTACACCCGGGTCGGCACCGACCACATCGACCAGCTCTTCGACCAGGCGGTCGGCGAACTGGACGAGGAGCAGTCCCGCGAGCTGATCCGCAAGGCGGACGCCCGGATCTGGGCCGCCGCCGGCTCCATCCCGCTCTACCAGCGCCCGGAGCTGGTGGCCGTCAAGCCGGGCCTGGCCAACGCCGGCGCCTTCGGCCTCGGCACCCCCCGCTACCAGGACATCGGCTGGAAGAAGCCGCCGACGGCCAAGGACAAGAAGAAGTAGCGTGGGCGAGAAGTGATGACAAAGGGGTGCCTGTCAGGTTGACCCCCGGGTAGCAAGCTCAGATGTGACTCAAGTCCCTTGCCCGCCGGATCCCCGGCGGGCAAGGTCGTGCCGTACCCATTGACCCGGCCGTTGACCCGCATGATTACCGGCACGATGGGCGGCCCGGGCACCCCACGCAGCACCCGGCCTCGCTCATTCGTCCGGCCCCTTGACAGCCCCCCGGCAGGCGGTTCCCGCCACGCGACGTACCATGGGGTAAGGCCGTGGCAGGTTTTCGCCCGGCCGAGGCGCGCGTGCCAGGCCGTACGCGACGCCATCCACGATCCCGGGAGAAGCGCCGAAGTGCCCACGCGCCACGACATCCGTAACGTCGCCATCGTCGCCCACGTCGACCATGGCAAGACGACCATCGTCGATGCCATGCTCAAGCAGGCCGGTGCCTTCGCCGCCCACCAGCACCTCGACGACCGCATGATGGACTCGAACGACCTGGAGCGTGAGAAGGGCATCACGATCCTCGCCAAGAACACGGCGGTGAAGTATCACCCCAAGGACGGCGGGGCCCCGATCACGATCAACATCATCGACACCCCCGGCCACGCCGACTTCGGTGGTGAGGTCGAGCGCGGTCTGTCGATGGTGGACGCGGTCGTCCTGCTGGTGGACGCCTCCGAGGGTCCGCTGCCCCAGACCCGCTTCGTCCTGCGCAAGGCCCTTCAGGCGAAGATGCCGGTCATCCTCTGCATCAACAAGACCGACCGTCCGGACTCCCGCATCGACGAGGTCGTCAACGAGACGTACGACCTCTTCCTCGACCTGGACGCGGACGAGGACCAGATCGAGTTCCCGATCGTCTACGCCTGCGGCCGTGACGGCGTCGCCTCGCTGACCAAGCCGGAGGACGGCACCGTCCCCGCGGACAGCGACAGCCTGGAGCCGTTCTTCTCCACCATCCTGGAGCACGTCCCGGCCCCGGTGTACGACGAGGAGGCCCCGCTCCAGGCCCACGTCACCAACCTGGACGCCGACAACTTCCTGGGCCGCATCGCGCTCGTCCGCGTCGAGCAGGGCGAGCTCCGCAAGGGCCAGACCGTCGCGTGGATCAAGCGTGACGGCACCGTCTCGAACGTCCGCATCACCGAGCTGATGATGACCGAGGCGCTCACCCGCAAGCCGGCCGAGGTGGCGGGCCCGGGTGACATCTGCGCGGTTGCCGGTTTCCCCGACATCATGATCGGCGAGACCCTGGCCGACCCGGAGAACCCGATCGCGCTGCCGCTGATCTCGGTGGACGAGCCGGCGATCTCCATGACCATCGGTACGAACACCTCGCCGCTGGTCGGCCGCGGCGGCACGGGCAAGGGCGCGGACGCCAAGTCCGCGGTCAAGGACCGCAAGGTCACCGCCCGTCAGGTCAAGGACCGTCTGGACCGCGAGCTGATCGGCAACGTCTCGCTGCGCGTCCTCGACACCGAGCGTCCCGACGCCTGGGAGGTCCAGGGCCGCGGTGAGCTCGCGCTTGCCATCCTGGTCGAGCAGATGCGCCGCGAGGGCTTCGAGCTGACCATCGGCAAGCCGCAGGTGGTCACGCAGGAGATCGACGGCAAGGTGCACGAGCCGGTCGAGCGCATGACGATCGACGTCCCCGAGGAGCACATGGGCGCGGTCACGCAGCTCATGGGCGTCCGCAAGGGCCGTATGGACAACATGTCGAACCACGGCTCCGGCTGGGTCCGCATGGAGTTCGTCGTCCCGTCCCGCGGCCTCATCGGCTTCCGTACGGAGTTCCTGACGGGTACGCGCGGCACCGGTATCGCGCACTCCATCCACGAGGGTTACGAGCCGTGGTTCGGCCCGCTGGTGACCCGTAACAACGGTTCGCTGGTCGCGGACCGCGCCGGTTCGGTCACGCCGTTCGCGATGATCAACCTGCAGGAGCGCGGCGTCCTGTTCACCGACCCCGGCACCGAGGTGTACGAGGGCATGATCGTCGGCGAGAACTCGCGCTCCGACGACATGGACGTGAACATCACCAAGGAGAAGAAGCTCACCAACATGCGTGCGGCTTCCGCGGACAACACGGAGAACGTGATTCCGCCCCGCAAGCTCTCCCTGGAGCAGTCCCTGGAGTTCTGCCGCGACGACGAGTGCGTCGAGGTGACCCCGGAGGCCGTCCGCATCCGCAAGGTCGTCCTGGACCAGAAGGAGCGCTCGCGCACCGCGTCGCGCGCCAAGTCGGCCAAGTAGTAGTAAAGACCTTACGCAGCAGGGCCGTTGCGTCGCCCGTCCCGTGGTTTGCTCGGGCGGGCGGCCGCGGCGGAGGCTGTCGGCCGCAGCGCTTTGAAATGCAGCAGCCCCTCCCTTCACGGAGTCCGTGAAGGGAGGGGCTGTTCGCTTTTGTCAAGCGGATTTTTGCGTTCTGGTGTCCGCATACCGACCGTGACACTCCGGAAGATGAGCTAACCGTCCGTTTCGCACGTGTCTGTCTCCTATCCGTTTGTCCGGATTTCGGGTTTCTGCCGCGGATCGATGTTGTGAAAACGAGACCACCCAAGTGTGGTTTACGGCCTGGCAGTCCCTGAGGATGGCTCCATTGAGCTCGGGTCAATGGGTCACGCGCTGTGGGGAGCGCGCCGACTCACGAGCACACTATGGGCAGGGATTCGCTCGCCGTCAGGGGTGTCGGCGAGGTTTTTTTGCCCCTCAAGTCGATCAGTGGACTCATGAGGAGGAAACCCATGCGCGGTGCCAAGAGCGCCAAGTGGGTCGTGGGCGCGGTTGTCGTCGCCCTGGCCGCTACCGCCTGTGGTGGCGGTGACGGTGACAGCAAGGACAAGGGCAGCGCTGCCAACGGTGGCGTGTTCCGGATGGGCAGCACGGAGCCGGACACCATCGACCCGGGGCGTGCCCACGAGTCCACCGGTATCCTGCTCGCCAACGCGCTGTTCACCGGCCTGTACGGCAACACGCCGGACGGCCTGGCCGAGCCCGCGCTCGCCGAGTCGGCGACGTCGGACGAGGGTTGCACCTCCTGGACCTTCAAGATCAAGCCCGACACCAAGTTCTCCAACGGCGAGGTCGTGGACGCCGAGGCGTTCGCCCGCGGTTGGGCCCGTGCCGCTCACAAGGCCGCCGCGTCCGACGTGGCGTACCACTTCGCCGGTATCAAGGGTTACGCCGAGCTGCAGGACGGCTCCGCCAAGACCTTCTCCGGTGTCACCACCCCGGACCCGAACACCATCAAGGTGGACCTGTCCAAGGCGGACTGCGAGTTCGTCCTGAAGACGGCGCACAACGCCTACAGCCCGGTTCCGAAGTCCGCCAAGGTCGGCGAAGAGGACAAGGCGTTCGGCGAGGCCCCCATCGGTAACGGTCCGTTCAAGATGGACGGCACCTGGGAGCACAACAAGGCGATCAACCTCGTCCGCAACGACGACTACTCGCTGACCAAGGCCTCCCTCGCGAAGGTCCAGGTCACGCTCCTCAACGACAAGACCGCGCAGCAGCTCGAGTACGACGGCTTCCAGGCCGGCACCTTCGACTACGCGCACATCCCGACGCCGATGCTCAAGACGGCCGAGGCGAAGTACAAGCCGCAGAACAAGTGGTTCGCCAAGGACACGAACGGCATGAACTTCGTTCTGCCGATCGGTGACAACGGTCCGACGAACAACAAGGACGCCCGTCTGGCGATCTCCTACGCGATCGACCGTCAGGCCATCGCCAAGGGTGTCTTCCAGGGCTACCAGACCCCGTCGACCACCATCGTGCCGCCGGCGTTCCCGAAGGCGTACCAGAAGGACCTCTGCGTCTCCTGCGTCAAGCAGGACGCGGCCAAGGCCAAGGAGCACGCCGAGAAGGGCGGCCTGAAGCCGGGTACCGAGATCAAGTTCAGCTTCAACACCGGTGCGGGCCACGAAGAGTGGGTCCAGGCCATCGCCAAGCAGCTCGAGGACGTCCTCGGCGTCAAGGTCAAGCTGGACGGCAAGGACTTCCCGGGCATGCTCAAGGAGCAGCAGGGTTCCAGCGCCACCGGTGTCTACCGCTTCGCGTGGGGCGCGGACTACCCGACCCCGGAGAACTTCCTGTTCCCGCTGCTGCACTCGGCCTCGATGAACAAGGACGCCGAGGGCAACGTGACCGGTGACAACCGCGTCCGTTACAACAACCCCGAGTTCGACAAGCTGATCGACACGGCCCGCGCCACCAAGGACGAGGCCGCTCGCATCGCGATGTACAAGCAGGCCGAGAAGATGGCCATGGACGACATGGCGCTCATCCCGACCTTCAACCGTTCCCAGTTCCGCCTGATGGCGACCGACAAGTTCAACGGTCTGGACGACATCAACTTCAACGAGGACCCGATCCTCGAGAAGATCTCTGTCAAGAAGTAATCGGTTCGGACGGTATATCCGTCAGGAGCGAACGTGTCGCGGCCCCCGGGTGACCGGTGGGCCGCGGCCCCGCTCGGCAGGCCGTTTTCACTTCGGCACCCCTCACATCCGCGGGCAACCCCCGCACGCCGAGAGCCGGCCCGTTCCTTGGGCTGGAGGCCGCTGCTCCCAGAAGCGGCCAGGTAGAGAGGCAAAACATGGGAAGGTACGTCGCCCGTCGCCTCGGGCAGATGGTCATAGTCCTCATAGGCGCGACCATGGTTCTGTTCGCGTGTCTGTTCGTACTCCCCGGCGATCCCGTGGGTTCGATCGCGGGCAGCGACAAGGCACGTGACCCCGCAGTGGTCGCGGAACTGAAGGCGCGTTACGGGCTCGACAAGTCGTTGCCCGAGCAGTACGTCAACTACGTCGCGAAGGTTGCCACCGGCGACCTCGGCGAGGACTTCGTGCAGCGCCGCGAGGTTTCCGAGATCCTCGGCCCCAAGCTTCAGAACACGGCGAAGCTGGCCATCCTGGCCATCGTGCTCGTCACCGTGTTCGGTATGGGCGTCGGCATCATCGCCGCGCTCTACAGATACAGCATTCTCGACATGGCCACGACATTTTTTACGACGATGGCCGTCGGCTTCCCCACCTTCGTGATCGGCATGCTGCTCATGAAGTTCTTCGCCGTGGATCTCCAGTGGTTCCCGCAGCTCGGCGGAGACAAGCTCGAAGGCATGGTCCTTCCCGCCATCACCCTCGCCATCACCGACATCGCCTTCGTCGCCCGCCTCACCCGCGGCACGATGCTCGAGGTGCTGCGCGCGGACTACGTGAAGACGGCCGTGGCCAAGGGACTTCCGCGACGCCGCGTGCTCTTCAAGCACGTGCTGCGCAACTCGTCCATCCCCGTGGTCACGTACCTGGGTATTTCGTTCGGCGGACTCCTCGGTGGTGCGCTCATCACTGAGGCGATCTTCAACTGGGACGGTGTCGGTCTGGCACTGGTTCAGGCGATTCAGCAGCAGAACAACCCGATCGTCATCGGTGTCGTGACCTACAGCGTCGCGATCTTCGTCGTCCTCAGCCTCATCGTGGACCTGCTGTACGCGGCCCTCGACCCGCGTATCCGCCTCAGCTGACCGCCCCCAAGGAGGATTTCCTCATGTCTGAGCTCGCAACGAGCCCGGCGATCGGGGACGAGAACCCCGTGTCGTCCGCTTCGGCCTCCGCCGAACCCGCACCCAAGCAACTGAGCCAGTGGGGCGAGATCCGGCACCGCTACGTCCAGAACAAGCTGGCCGTCGTCGGTCTCGTGATCATCTCCCTGCTGTTCCTGACGGCGATCTTCGGCGACATGGTCGCCCCGTTCGACCCGGGCGCCCAGGACCTGGAGAACACCCTCGCCTCGCCCAACGGCACGCACTGGATGGGCACCGACGCCCTGGGCCGCGACATGTTCTCGCGCCTCATCGCCGGCACTCGCGTCGCCATGTTCGTCGGCCTCGCCTCGATCTTCTTCGCGGTGCTGATCGGTGTCGCCCTCGGCGCCATCGCCGGTTACTTCGCCGGTTTCGCCGACACCCTGGTCATGCGCGTCGCGGACGTGTTCCTCGCGTTCCCGCTGATGATCGGTGCCGTCGTCATCATCCTGGTCACCGGGCGCGGCATCACCCCGGTGGTCATCTCGCTGGCCATCTTCTCCTGGGCCACCGTGTCCAGGCTCCTGCGCAGCTCGATCCTGTCGGTGCGCGAGATGGACTACGTCCACGCGGCCAAGGCGCTCGGCGCCGGTGGCTGGCGGGTCGTCCGCACGCACATCCTGCCGAACTCGCTGACCGCCGTTCTGGTCTACGCGACCTTCAACGTCGGCACCACGATCGTCGGTGTGGCAGCGCTCTCCTTCCTGGGAGCCGGTGTCCCCGTCGACGTCCCCGAGTGGGGCAACATGCTGGCGGCCGGACAGGGCTTCATCGGCGTCAATGACTACCTGTGGTACTTCCCCAGCCTGTTCGTCGTCGTCACCGTGCTCGGCTTCGCCTTCGTCGGCGACGGCCTGCGTGACGCGCTCGACCCGAAGCTCCGGTAGGGCCGCCCGATGCCCCGAGACAACATCAGCAAGCAGGACGAAGGTGGCGGCGTGACGACGTCGGAGATTCTCAGCGTTGCGGAGACGGGCGGCGGGTCCGCCGTGCCGCTGCTGGAGGTGGACAACCTCCAGGTCGAGTTCAAGACCCGTGACGGGGTCGCCAAGGCCGTCAACGGCGTGAGCTACAGCGTCAACGCCGGCGAGACCCTCGCCGTGCTCGGCGAGTCGGGCTCCGGCAAGTCCGTCACCGCACAGGCGATCATGGGCATTCTCGACAGCCCGCCCGGACGGATCGCCGGTGGCGAGGTGCGCTTCCACGGCAAGGACATCCTCAAGATGTCCGACGAGGAGCGCCGCAAGCTCCGCGGCAACAAGATGGCGATGATCTTCCAGGACGCGCTGTCCTCCCTGAACCCGGTCTACTCGGTGGGCGACCAGCTCGGCGAGATGTTCCGGGTCCACCGCGGGATGTCCAAGAAGGACTCGAAGGTCAAGGCCGTCGAGCTCATGGACCGCGTGAAGATCCCCGCCGCCAAGGCGCGCGTGGGCGACTACCCGCACCAGTTCTCCGGCGGTATGCGCCAGCGCATCATGATCGCCATGGCGCTGGCCCTGGAGCCGGACCTGATCATCGCCGACGAGCCCACCACGGCTCTCGACGTGACGGTCCAGGCGCAGGTCATGGACCTGCTCGCCGAGCTCCAGCGCGAGATGAACATGGGCCTGATCCTGATCACCCACGACCTCGGCGTCGTCGCCGACGTCGCGGACAAGATCGCGGTCATGTATGCGGGCCGGATCGTCGAGACCGCTCCGGTCCACGAGATCTACAAGCGTCCGTCCCACCCGTACACCCGCGGCCTGCTCGACTCGATCCCGCGCCTGGACCAGAAGGGCCAGGAGCTCTACGCGATCAAGGGTCTGCCGCCCAACCTGCTCCGCATTCCCGCGGGCTGCGCCTTCAGCCCCCGCTGTCCCAAGGCGCAGGACATCTGCCGTACGGAGATCCCCGTACTGCACCCGGTCACCGAGCAGGACGGCACCGAACTGCCGGGCCGCGGCAGCGCGTGCCACTTCTGGAAGGAGCAGATCCATGGCTGAGCTCACCAAGAACGCCACCGAGCGCGAGCCGATCCTCCAGGTCCGCAACCTGGTCAAGCACTTCCCGCTGACCCAGGGCATCCTGTTCAAGAAGCAGGTCGGCGCGGTCAAGGCGGTCGACGGGATCTCCTTCGACCTGTACAAGGGCGAGACCCTCGGCATCGTCGGCGAGTCCGGCTGTGGCAAGTCCACGGTCGCCAAGCTCCTGATGAACCTGGAGCGGGCCACCTCCGGCCAGGTGCTCTACAAGGGCGAGGACATCAGCCGGCTGTCCGGCAAGGCCCTCAAGGCCGTCCGCCGCAACATCCAGATGGTGTTCCAGGACCCGTACACCTCGCTGAACCCGCGCATGACGGTCGGCGACATCATCGGGGAGCCCTACGAGATCCACCCCGAGGTGGCTCCCAAGGGCGACCGGCGCCGCAAGGTCCAGGAGCTCCTGGACGTCGTGGGCCTGAACCCGGAGTACATCAACCGGTACCCGCACCAGTTCTCCGGCGGTCAGCGCCAGCGCATCGGCATCGCCCGCGGCCTGGCCCTGCAGCCCGAGATCATCATCTGCGACGAGCCGGTCTCCGCGCTCGACGTGTCGGTGCAGGCGCAGGTCATCAACCTGATGGAGAAGCTCCAGGACGAGTTCAACCTCTCCTACCTCTTCATCGCGCACGACCTGTCGATCGTCCGGCACATCTCGGACCGGGTCGGCGTCATGTACCTGGGCAAGATGGCCGAGATCGGCTCCGACGCCCAGATCTACGAGCACCCGACGCACCCGTACACCCAGGCGCTGCTCTCCGCCGTCCCGGTCCCCGACCCGGAGGCCCGCGAGGGCCGCGAGCGCATCATCCTGACCGGTGACGTCCCGTCGCCGGCCAACCCGCCGTCGGGCTGCCGCTTCCGCACCCGCTGCTGGAAGGCCCAGGACAAGTGCTCCACCGAGGAGCCGCTGCTGGCGATCCCGGAGCGCTTCAAGGGCCAGACCGGCCCGGCCGCGCACGAGTCGGCGTGCCACTTCGCGGAGGAGAAGGCCATCCTGGCCGTCTGACCTCCGACGGACCCGTACGTCCACGGCCGGTCCCCGGTGCTTCGAGCACCGGGGACCGGCCGTTTCCGTACGGGTCCCGGAAACCCGGTTGCGGCGCCGGGAGCGCGGCCCGGAGAGTGAGGCAATGACCCTCACCGTACGGCCCGCCGGGCCCGGGGACGCGGCCGACATCTGCGCCCTCCTCAACGCCGTCGACATGATCGAGATCGGCCGCCCGGAAACCGACCTGGGCACCGTCGAATCCGACCTCAACGCCCCCGACGTCGACCTGGCGACCGACTCCTGGCTCGCCTTCGAGGGTGGCCGGCTCGTGGCCTACGCCCTCGTCTGGGCGGACTCCGGCCCGGGCCGCGTCGACGGCGACCACTACGTCCTGCCCGGCCACGACGAGGCCGCCGTCCGGCTGCTGGAGCACATGGAGGCCAGGGCCCGGGAGCTGACCGCCGGTTCCGGCGTCCTGCGGCTCCAGCTCAACGTGGAGCCCACCCTCGACCTCGCCCACCTCACCGGGCGCGGCTACCGCACCATCCGCCGCTACCAGGTCATGACCCGCTCCCTGTCGCCGGCCGCCGACCTCCCGCCGGCCGTTCCGGCCGGGCTCACCCTGCGCCACTGCGCCGACGACGAGGCCGACCGCCGCCGGGCCCACGCCCTGATCGAGGAGACCTTCGCGGCGCACTTCGGCCACGTGGACCGCCCGTACGAGAGCTGGCTGGACCACATCGACGGCCGCCGCCTCGACTGGTCCCTGGTCTGGATCGCGAGCCTGCCCGGCCACGGCGACGCGGCCGTCCTGCTCACCCGCGACGACCGCACCAGCATGGCCTGGGTCGGCCACATCGGCGTACGCAAGGAACTGCGCGGCCGCGGCCTCGGCGGCTTCCTGCTGCGCCACTGCTTCGCGGCCTACGCCGCCCGCGGCCGCGACACCGTCGGCCTCGGCGTGGACACCCACAACGAAACGGGAGCACTCGGGCTCTACGAGGCGCACGGCATGGGCCTGCACTACGCGGTCGACTCCTGGGAGCTGCCGTTGCACTCGCAGGGGTGACAGGGGCGAGACGCGCGGGTGCAATCGGTCCAACGAGGAGTGTGCGGGACCACACATAGGGTGACATTGGCCCCTAAGTGAGTCTGGGACCCATAGGAGGCACTCCATGCGCGGAGCCACCCACGCCAAGTGGGCCGCATGTGCGGTGGCCGTCGCCCTCGCGGCGACGGCCTGCGGCGGTGGAAGCGACAGCGGTGGGGGCGGGGGCGACGCGGGGGTCGTCAGCTCTTCGTGGGGTGACCCGCAGAACCCGCTGGAGCCCGCCAACACCAACGAGGTGCAGGGCGGCAAGGTCCTCGACATGCTGTTCCGGGGTCTCAAGCGCTACGACCCGAAGACCGGCGAGGCGAACAACATGCTCGCCGAGAAGATCGAGACGACGGACAGTCAGAACTTCACGGTCACGCTGAAGGACGGCTGGAAGTTCAGCAACGACGAGCCGGTCACCTCGCAGTCCTTCGTGGACGCCTGGAACTACGGCGCGGACGTGCGCAACAAGCAGAACAACGCGCCGTTCTTCTCCGACATCGTCGGCTACCAGGACGTGCACCCGGCCTCCGGGGAGCCGAAGGCGAAGACGATGTCCGGCCTGGTGGTGAAGGACGCCATGACCTTCACCGTCGCCCTCAAGAACAAGTTCTCCACCTGGCCCGAGACCCTCGGCTACCAGGCCTTCTCGCCGCTGCCCAAGGCCTTCTTCACCGACCACACCGGCTGGCTGAACAAGCCCGTCGGCAACGGCCCGTACACGGTGGACTCGTACACCAAGGGCACCGGCATGAAGCTGCGCAAGTGGGACGCGTACCCCGGTGCGGACAAGGCGCAGAACGGCGGCGTGGACCTGAAGGTCTACACCGACAACAACACCGCCTACACCGACCTGATCTCCGGCAACCTCGACCTCGTCGACGACATCCCGGCGCAGCAGCTGAAGAACGTCAAGAACGACCTCGGCGACCGGTACATCAACCAGCCGGCCCTCATCATCCAGACCCTCACCTTCCCGCTGTACGACCCGCAGTGGAGCAAGCCGGGCCTGGAGAAGGTCCGCCAGGGCATCTCCCGCGCGATCAACCGCGACGAGATCACCAAGCAGATCTTCCGCGAGACCAGGACCCCCGCCAAGGACTGGACCTCGCCGGCGCTCGGCGAGAAGGGCGGCTTCTCCGCCACGGTCTGCGGCGACGCCTGCGTCTACGACCCGGCCGAGGCCAAGAAGCTCATCCAGGAGGGCGGTGGGCTCCCCGGCGGCAAGGTCACGCTGACCTCCAACGTGGACACCGGCTCGCACCGCGACTGGATGGACGCCGTCTGCAACAGCGTCAACAACGCGCTGGGCGAGGGCCCGGTGTGCACGGTCAACCCGGTCGGCACCTTCGCCGACTTCCGCAACCAGCAGAGCGCCTTCAAGCTGACCGGTCCCTTCCGTTCCGGCTGGCAGGCCGACTACCCGCTGATCCAGAACTTCCTCCAGCCGCTCTACTACACGGGCGCCTCC
The DNA here is from genome assembly GCF_000720115.1 of Streptomyces sp. NRRL F-2580. Lineage (GTDB taxonomy): Bacteria > Actinomycetota > Actinomycetes > Streptomycetales > Streptomycetaceae > Streptomyces. The sequence goes on along the minus strand of NZ_JOIR01000017.1, from coordinate 21,578 downwards.
TCCAACTACGGGAAGTTCAGCAACCCGGACTTCGACAAGCTCGTCGACGAGGCCAACCAGGAGAGCGACCCGGCCAAGGCCGTCGCGAAGTTCCAGGACTCCGAGAAGATCCTCGCCGAGCAGATGCCGGCCATCCCGCTCTGGTACCAGAACGGCAGCGCGGGCTACGCCGAGCGCCTCTCGGACGTGGCGCTCAACCAGTTCAGCGTCCCCGTGTACGACCAGATCAAGGTCAGCTGACCCACGTTTCGGATCGATCCTGGAGCAGTCCATGGGACGTTATGTGATCCGGCGGCTGCTCCAGATGATCCCGGTGTTCATCGGCAGCACGTTCCTGATCTTCGTCATGGTGTACGCGCTCGGCGACCCGGTCGCGGCCCTCTTCGGCGACAAGGCCCCCGACCCCGCGACCGCCGCCCGCATCCGCAAGGACCTCTACCTCGACCAGCCCCTGTGGAAGCAGTACCTCCACTACATGGGCCAGATCTTCCAGGGCGACTTCGGCACGGCCTTCAACGGCCAGTCCGTCACCGAGCTGATGGCCAGCGCCTTCCCCGTCACCCTGCGCCTGACCCTGGTCGCGATCTTCTTCGAGGTCGTCATCGGCATCACCCTCGGCGTGCTCAGCGGGCTGCGCCGCGGCAAGACCGTCGACACCTCCGTGCTCGTGGCCACCCTCGTGGTCATCTCCGTGCCCACCTTCGTGACGGGCTACCTGCTCCAGTACCTCTTCGGCGTCCAATGGGGCTGGGTGCGGCCCACCGTCTCCCCGGAGGCCCCCCTCGACGAGCTGATCCTGCCCGGCATCGTCCTCGCGCTGGTCTCCCTCGCCTACGTCACCCGGCTGTCGCGCACCTCCATCGCCGAGAACGTCAAGGCCGACTACGTGCGCACGGCCACCGCCAAGGGCCTGCCCCGCCGCCGGGTCGTCACCCGCCACCTGCTGCGCAACTCACTGATCCCGGTGGTCACCTTCATCGGCACCGACATCGGCGCCCTGATGGGCGGCGCCATCGTCACCGAGCGGATCTTCAACATCCACGGCGTCGGCTACCAGCTCTACCAGGGCATCCTGCGCAACAACTCGCCCACCGTCGTCGGCTTCGTGACCATCCTCGTCATCGTCTTCCTGCTGGCGAACCTGCTCGTCGACCTGCTCTACGCGGTCCTGGATCCGAGGATCCGTTATGCCTGAGCCCGAGCCCGAGCCTCCCGAGCGCGCCGAGGGCCCCGGCGGATACGACCCCGTCGGCCCCCGCCGGCACGAGGCGATCTCCCCCACCGGTCAGGGAGGACCCATGGATCTCGCGCTGGAGGAAGCCGAGAGCGTCGAGGGCATCGAGAAGACCGCCGGGCCGACCGGCCGCGGACCCACCGAGAAGGCCCGCTCGCTGTGGTCCGACGCCTGGCACCAGCTGCGCCGCAACCCCGTCTTCATCCTCTCCTCGCTGCTGATCCTCTTCCTCGTGGGCATCTCGATCTGGCCGCAGCTCATCGCGAGCGGCGACCCGCTCCAGTGCGACCTGTCCAAATCGCAGCAGGGTTCCTCCCCTGGCCACCCCTTCGGCTACGACACCCAGGGCTGCGACGTCTACACCCGCACGGTGTACGGGGCGCGCGCCTCCATCACCGTGGGCGTCTGCGCCACCCTCGGCGCCGCCCTGCTCGGCTCGGCCCTCGGCGGGCTCGCCGGCTTCTTCGGCGGCTGGGGCGACGCGCTGCTCTCCCGGGTCGCCGACATCTTCTTCGGCATCCCGGTGGTCCTCGGCGGCCTGGTCTTCCTGTCGGTCGTCACCAGCACCACCGTGTGGCCCGTGGTCGGCTTCATCGTGCTCCTCGGCTGGCCGCAGATCGCCCGCATCGCCCGCGGCTCGGTGATCACCGCCAAACAGAACGACTACGTCCAGGCCGCCCGGGCCCTGGGTGCCGGCAACGGCCGGATGCTGCTGCGCCACGTGGCGCCCAACGCAGTCGCCCCCGTCATCGTCGTCGCCACCATCGCGCTCGGCACGTACATCGCGCTGGAGGCCACCCTGTCCTTCCTCGGCGTCGGCCTGCGCCCGCCCACCGTCTCGTGGGGCATCGACATCTCCAACGCGGCCTCGCAGATCCGCAACGCCCCGCACATGCTGCTCTGGCCGGCGGGCGCGCTGAGCATCACGGTGCTCGCCTTCATCATGCTCGGCGACGCGGTGCGCGACGCCCTCGACCCCAAGCTGCGCTGAGGAGCCCCGCACATGCTGCTCGAAGTCCGCGACCTGCACGTGGAATTCAAGACGCGCGACGGAGTCGCGAAGGCGGTCAACGGCGTCGACTATGCGGTGGACGAGGGCGAGACGCTCGCCGTGCTCGGCGAGTCGGGCTCCGGCAAGTCGGTGACCGCCCAAGCCGTGATGGGGATCCTCGACATGCCGCCGGGCCGGATCGCGGGCGGCGAGATCCTCTTCAAGGGCAAGGACCTCCTCAAGATGAAGGAGGAGGAGCGGCGCAGGATCCGCGGCGCCGACATGGCGATGATCTTCCAGGACGCCCTCTCCTCGCTGAACCCGGTCCTGAGCGTGGGCAAGCAGCTCGGCGAGATGTACGAGGTCCACCGCGGGATGTCCCGCAAGGACGCCAAGGCCAAGGCCGTCGAGCTGATGGACCGGGTACGGATCCCGGCGGCGAAGCAGCGGGTGGGGGACTTCCCGCACCAGTTCTCGGGCGGCATGCGCCAGCGCATCATGATCGCTATGGCGCTGGCCCTGGAGCCCTCGCTGATCATCGCGGACGAGCCGACGACGGCCCTGGACGTGACGGTCCAGGCGCAGGTGATGGACCTGCTGGCCGAGCTGCAGAGCGAGCTGAACATGGGCCTCATCCTGATCACCCACGACCTGGGCGTGGTCGCGGACGTGGCTGACAAGATCGCCGTCATGTACGCGGGCCGGATCGTCGAGGCGGCCCCCGTCCACGAGATCTACAAGGCGCCCGCGCACCCGTACACGCGCGGACTGCTGGACTCCATCCCGCGCCTGGACCAGAAGGGGCAGGAGCTGTACGCCATCAAGGGCCTGCCGCCCAACCTGCTGGCCATCCCGCCCGGCTGCGCCTTCAACCCGCGCTGTCCGATGGCGCAGGCGGTGTGCCGTACCGACGTGCCGCCGCTGTACGAGGTGACCGAGTCGCCGGTGGAGCGGACCAGCGCCTGCCACTTCTGGAAGGAGTGCCTCCATGGCTGAGTCCCTTCTGGAAGTGAAGGACCTGGTCAAGCACTACCCGCTGACGCAGGGCATCGTCTTCCGCAGGCAGGTCGGCGCGGTCAAGGCCGTCGACGGGGTCTCCTTCGACCTGCGTGCCGGCGAGACGCTGGGCATCGTCGGCGAGTCCGGCTGCGGGAAGTCGACCGTGGCCAAGATGCTGGTCAACCTGGAGCGGCCGACGGCGGGTTCGATCCTCTACAAGGGGGAGGACCTCACCAAGCTGTCCGGCCGCGCCCTGAAGGCCGTGCGCCGCAACATCCAGATGGTCTTCCAGGACCCGTACACCTCGCTGAACCCGCGCATGACGGTCGGCGACATCATCGGCGAGCCCTACGAGATCCACCCCGAGGTGGCTCCCAAGGGCTCGCGCCGGCAGAAGGTCCAGGACCTCCTCGACGTGGTCGGCCTGAACCCGGAGTACATCAACCGGTACCCGCACCAGTTCTCCGGCGGCCAGCGCCAGCGCATCGGCATCGCCCGCGGCCTCGCGCTCCAGCCCGAGATCATCGTGGCCGACGAGCCGGTCTCCGCGCTCGACGTCTCCGTGCAGGCGCAGGTGATCAACCTCCTGGACCGCCTCCAGAAGGACTTCAGCCTGTCCTACGTCTTCATCGCGCACGACCTGTCGATCGTGCGACACATCTCGGACCGGGTGGGCGTCATGTACCTGGGCCGGATCGTGGAGATCGGCACCGACAGCCAGATCTACAACCACCCGACCCACCCGTACACCCAGGCCCTGCTTTCGGCCGTTCCCGTGCCCGACCCGGAGGCCCGCGCCCACCGCGAGCGGATCATCCTCTCCGGCGACGTGCCGTCCCCGGCCAACCCGCCGTCGGGCTGTCCCTTCCGCACCCGCTGCTGGAAGGCCGAGCCCCGCTGCGCGGCGGAGGTTCCGCTGCTCGCGGTGCCGGAGGCCTTCCCCTCGGGCCCGGCGGCCCATCCCTCGGCATGTCACTTCGCGGCGGAGAAACAGGTGGTGCCGCAGGTGCCGCCGGAGGGTCCGCAGGGCTAGTCCCGGCCGGTCCAGCCCCGTTCCGCCCCGTGGGACACGCTCCGCGCCGACCGATCATTTCCGGCCACCCACGGGGTGTGGGATGCGGGTGTGGCCACCGCCCCACAACGGGGTTTACACGGGGGCAACTTGACCGTTTCTGCCCCGAGATCTGGGGCATGCAGCCTGTGTGGCGTGCGGCCGTGCGGGTGCCGACAGTCGGCCGGGGAGGCGTACAGCCGCCCCGGCCGACCTCCCCGTGACCCCGCCCGTGCGCGCCATGCGCCCCTCGTGCTGCCGGATTTCGATCGATGCGCTGGTACGGATAGTTATGATCCGTAGCGCACGGTGGGTATGACTCTCGCCGAGCGCGAATGCGCGTACCGATGTCCGCTCGACGTGGAGGTGAAACGCCGTGGCACTCTCGATCTCCGCCGTGGTGCTGCTGGCGATCATCGTCTTCCTGCTGGTCCGGAGGGCCGGCCTGAAGGCGGGACACGCGGTCGTCTGCGTCCTGCTCGGCTTCTACCTGGCGAGCTCCACCATCGCCCCGACCCTGAACCAGCTCACCTCGAACGTGGCGAGCATGATCAGTGGCCTCAAGTTCTGAGCCGTGCCTCGTAGGCTAGGCCCATGAACGGTCTTCCCGCCCGTCGTCTGCTCCTCGTGCACGCGCACCCGGACGACGAGTCGATCAACAACGGCGTCACCATGGCCAAGTACGCGGCCGAGGGCGCCCACGTCGCGTTGGTGACCTGCACCCTCGGCGAGGAGGGCGAGGTCATCCCGCCCGCCCTCGCCCACCTGGCGGCCGACCGCGACGACACCCTCGGCGCCCACCGCGTCGGCGAACTCGCCGCCGCCATGGCCGAGCTGGGCGTCCACGACCACCGGTTCCTCGGCGGCCCCGGCCGCTACCGGGACTCCGGGATGATGGGCGCCCCGCAGAACCACCGCCCGGGGGCCTTCTGGTCCGCCGACGTGGACGAGGCGGCCGCGTACCTCGTGGAGGTGATCCGCGAGCTGCGCCCGCAGGTGCTCGTCACGTACGACCCGGACGGCGGCTACGGGCACCCCGACCACATCCAGGCCCACCGGGTCGCCATGCGCGCCGCCGAACTGGCCTCGGAGACCGCGTACCGACGCGACCTCGGCGACCCGCACGTGATCGGGAAGATCTACTGGAACCGCGTACCGCTCTCCGTGGTGGAGGAGGGCTTCGCCCGACTGCGCGCCGCCGGAGCCGGGAACCCCTTCCCGGGGCTCGGCTCGCCCGAGGACGTGCCGGGGGTCGTGGCCGACGAGCGGATCACGGCCGAGATCGGGGCCGAGGAGGCCTTCGCCGCGGCGAAGGCGGCCGCCATGCGGGCCCACGCCACCCAGATCGCCGTGGACGGGCCCTTCTTCGCCCTCTCCAACGACCTGGCGCAGCCGCTGTTCACCCGCGAGTACTACGAACTCGCCGAGGGCCGGCCGGGCGTACCGGAGGGGACGCGCGAGCACGACCTCTTCGCGGGGGTGCGGGCATGACCGGCCGCCTGACGGCGGGCCGGATCGCCGTCGGCCTGGGCCTGGTCGTCGCGGGCGCGCTGACCGGTGCGGCCGGCTGGCTGGTGGTGGACCTGTGGTTCCCCGGCGGGCTGCTGCTCGCCCTGCTGGCCCTCTTCGGGCTGTTCCTCGGGGGCCGGATCGCCCTTGGCACCGGCCTCGGCGTGGGCGGGGCCGCGGCCGGCTGGTTCCTCGCGTACGTGATGCTCAGCGTTCCGCGCCCCGAGGGGGACTTCCTCCTCAGTTCGTCCGGAATCGCCATGTACGCCTACCTTTTGGGTGGAACGGTGTTCGCTGTGATGTGTGCCACGATGCGCGGTCCGCTGGACCGGCCGGTTTCGGCCGCGCGCTCTGCCAAGTGACGTGGTGTCGGACCTCGTAGGGAGATCGGCGCAGTGCCGCGCGCGGGGTCTCCCGGGCCGGTTCAGGGGGGTTTGACGGGCCCTGTGCGGAACCCCTGAATCCCGGCCGTCAGTTGCGTGCGGGCGGCGGCCAGTATGGTGGACGGGCCGCCGAGCTGCCCGCGCACGGTATGACGGGCGGCGGAGCCAACCGGGAGAACCTGCCTTGAGTCGTGAAACCGACAGTTCGTCCTCCGGGCCCAAGGGGCACGGTGGAGCCGCATACCCCTCGGGGACGCCGCCGTACGGAACCGGCCAGCACCAGTCCACGACCGTGCCGTCCGGACCTGGCGCGTCGACCGCTCCAGAGGAGAACCCTGTGACCTCGAAGCCGTCCACGCCCGAATCCGACGGGCCCAAGACCGAGACCACCCTGACGACCCGGATCCGGATCAACATCCCGGGTTCCCGGCCGATCCCGCCGGTGGTCGTGCGCAAGTCGATGGGCACCAACTCCGGCCCGGCCGCCCCCGCGCCCGAGCAGGGGCCGGAGCAGACGCCCGAGCCGAAGCCCGCGCCCGCGCAGCGGCCGCAGCCGACGCGGATCGAGGCCGAGCGGGAGCCGGAGCCGGCCCAGCAGGCCCGCGCCCAGCGCCCGGCCGAAGCCGAGGAGCCGGCCCCCAGCAACTGGTTCGCCCCCCGCAAGCCGGCGGGCGCCGCCCCCGCGGGCCCGCCGCCGCCCGCCGCCGCGCAGATGCCCCCGGCCGCGTCCGCCCCGCCGCCCCCGCTCGCGCAGCGGCCCGTGCCGAGCGCCGCGCCCGGCCCGACGCCGCCTCCGCCCGCGCCGGGCGGCGGGTACGCGCCCCCGCCGGGCGCCCAGACCCCACCACGCACCCAGACCCCGCCGGCGCCGGACAGCGCCTACGCGCCGCCGCGCACCCCGCCGCCGCCCGTGGCGGACTACGGCACCGGCTACGCCCCGCCGCCTGCGCCCGCCGCCCCGATGCCCGGCGGCCCCGGCGTCGGGTCCACCCAGGGCTTCCCGGCGTACGGGAGCGGCCAGGGCGACGGCGGCCCCGTCACCGAGGCGTTCCCCGTCTACGGCAGCCAGCCCGCCGGGCCCACCGGCGGCCCCGGCTTCGGCTCCGGCCCGGTCGGCGGCCCCGGCGGCGGCCCCCGCGTCGAGGAGGCGGCGAGCTGGCCCGGCCCCGAGCTGGACGCGCCGCTGCCGACCCCCGTACCCGCACCGGCACCCGCGGCCCCGCGCCCCGCGCCCGCACAGCAGAAGGACACCGCCAAGCCCGCCAAGAGGGGCCGCTCCAAGCTGGTCCTGCTCGGCGGCGCCGTCGTGGCCCTGATCGGCGTGGCCTACGGCGCCGGGCTGCTCCTGAACCACTCCGACGTCCCCAAGGGCACCACCGTCCTCGGCGTCGACATCGGCGGCAGCCGCGACGAGGCCCTGGCCAAGCTCCAGACGGCCTTCGGCACCCGCGCCTCCACCCCGATCCAGCTCAACGTCGGCGGCAAGCAGGTCGAGCTGAAGCCCGACAAGGCCGGGCTGACCCTCGACGGCCAGACCACCGTCCGCAACGCGGCCGGCAGCGACTACAACCCCGTCACGGTCATCGGCTCCCTCCTGGGCAACGAGCGCGTCGCCGACCCCGTGATGCCGGTCGACGAGGAGAAGCTCCAGGTCGCGCTCCAGGAGCTCGCGGGCACGGCCGGCTCGGCCACCGAGGGCACGATCACCTTCGACACCGGCAAGGCCGTCGCCGTCCCCGGCAAGCCCGGCACCACCCTGGACGTGGACGGCTCCGTCGACCTGGTCACCAAGGCCTTCCGCGACCAGGTCGCCACCGGCAAGGCGGCCGTGGCCGAACTGCCGACCACCACCAAGGAACCGGCCGTCACCCAGGCCGAACTGGACCGGGCGATGAAGGAGTTCGCGGAGCCGGCGATGTCCGCCATCGCCACGGTCAAGGCGGGCGGCAAGTCCCTCCCCTTCGGCTCCAAGTCCCTGCCGAAGTTCCTCAGCATGCAGGCCGTCGACGGCCGCCTCACGGAGAAGTTCGACCTGGAGGCGCTCAAGGAGGTCTACGGGAACACGTTCGACGGGGTCCTGATCACCCGCGGCACCGGCGCCAAGACGGCGGTCACCCCGCAGGACGTCGCCGGCGCCCTCGGCAAGGCCCTGCGCGGCAAGACCACCGCCGAGCGGACCGTCGTCATCGAGACCAACGCGAGCTAGCCCGCCCCGCGTCACGACGGACCAGTGCCCCCGCCCGGACCCCGGGCGGGGGCACTGTCATGTCCGCCGCATGACATCCGTCATGCGGCACACACGACGCCCGGCACTGCCGCGCGGGACCCCGTACGGGCGAATCTCTACCCATGACGACGACGACCGCGGCACGCACCGCGAAAACCGCCACCGACGCCGACACCGTGGTCAGCTTCGAGAACGTGACGAAGGACTACGGCACGGTCCGGGCGGTCGACGGCCTCACCCTCGCACTCCACCCGGGCGAGACCGTCGCGCTCCTCGGCCCCAACGGCGCCGGGAAGTCCTCCACCCTCGACCTCCTGCTCGGCCTGCGCCCCGCAGACTCCGGCTCCGTGCGGCTCTTCGGCACCACCCCGCGCGAGGCCGTCGCCGCCGGCCGGGTCGGCGCCATGCTGCAGAGCGGCGGCCTGATGGCGGAGGTGACCGTACGGGAGATCGTCGCGCTCGGCTGCGCCCTGCACCCGCGGCCGCACCCGGTCGACGCGGTGCTCTCCCGCGCCGGCATCGACAAGATCGCCGACCGCAAGGTCGACAAGCTCTCCGGCGGCCAGGAGCAGCGGGTGCGCTTCGCCCTCGCCACGGCCGGCGACAACGACCTGATCGTGCTCGACGAGCCGACCACGGGCATGGACGTCACCGCCCGCCACTCCTTCTGGGCCACCATGCGCGAACAGGCCGACCAGGGCCGCACCGTGCTCTTCGCCACCCACTACCTGGAGGAGGCGGACGCGATCGCCGACCGGGTGCTGGTCCTCAGCAAGGGCCGGCTGCTCGCCGACGGCACCGCCGCCGAGATCAAGGCCAGGGCCGGCGCCCGGAAGGTCTCCTTCGAGCTGGACGCCCAGGAGGCCGTGGACGAGCAGGTGCTCCGCGCGCTGCCCGCCCTCACCGCCTTCGAGCGGCACGGCGCGACCGTGCGGCTCCAGTCCGCCGACCCCGACGCGACTGTCCACGCCGTGTACGCGCTCGGGCTCTACCCCCGCAATCTGGAGGTCGCAGGCCTCGGCCTGGAACAGGCCTTCATCGCCCTCACCGAGGCCGAGGAGGCCACCCTGTGAACGCCCTGATCAAGCTGGAGATCGTCCGCGCCCTGCGGAACAAGAAGTACCTCTTCTTCACCGTCCTCTACCCGGCCGCCCTCTTCCTGATGCTCGGCGGCACCCTCGACGGCACCACCAAGGTCATGGGCACCGAGCTGACCATGCCCGCCTTCTACATGGTCGCCATGGCCTCCTTCGGAGCCCTGACCGCCGTCCTCGTGGGCAACAGCGAGCGCATCGCCAAGGAGCGCGAGCAGGGGTGGGTCCGCCAGCTCCGGCTGACCGCCCTCCCCGGCCACGGCTACGTCCTCGCCAAGACCGCCGGCGCCGGCGTCCTCTCGCTCCCCTCCATCCTGACCGTCTTCGCGGTGGCGGCCGTCATCAAGGACGTACGGTTCGACGCCTGGCAGTGGCTCGCACTCACCGGCGCGATCTGGGCCGGCAGCCTGGTCTTCGCCGCGCTCGGCGTAGCCATCGGATACCTGGCCAGCGGCGACAACGTCCGTCCCATCTCGATGCTGTTCTACTTCGCCCTGTCGATCCTCGGCGGCCTGTGGATGCCCACCACGAACTTCCCGCAGTGGCTCCAGACCATCGCGAGCTGGCTCCCCACCCACGCCTACGCGGGCCTCGGCCAGGCCATCGAACTGGGCGGCGCACCGCATGCCAAGGACGTGGCGATCCTCGCCGTGTACTTCGTACTGTTCACCGGTGCCGCCGCCTGGCTGTACCGCAAGGACTCACTGAAGGCATGAACCCGTGGCACTGAAGCAGGCATACGAGGACCGCGCGGACCGGGACTTCCTCGAGATCGCCAAGCAACCGGAGAACCGTCACCAGAAGATGGTGAAGATGCTCTGGATCAGCATCTGGCTCTTCTACCTGAGCGCGCCCGTCACCGACCTGATCAGCGGCGGGCACGCCACCGGGCCCCGGATCCTCGGGACGCTGGGCCTCGCGGCCTTCGTCGCCTGGTACCTGGTGCTGGTCTTCCGCACCACCCGCCCGATGCCGGTCCGCCGGGTGCTGTTCTCCCTGGCGGTGCTCGCCACCCAGGCCACGGTCCTGTCGCTGACCCTGGGCCGCGAATGGCTCGTGCTCTTCGTCTACGTGGCCATCTCCTCGGGGGCCGCGCTGCCGGCCGAGTACTCCCGCTGGACCGTCCTCGGCACGACCGCCCTGCTGGCGGTCACGGCGAACGCGGTCCCGGGCGGTACCGCCTACCTGGCGGGCCTGCTGATCCCGGCGCTGATGGGCGGGTTCGCCATGGTCGGCGTCCGCGCGATGATCCGGACCACGATGGAACTCCGCGAGGCGCGGGCCACGGTGGCGCAGCTCGCCGCCAACGAGGAACGCCTGCGGATGGCCCGCGACCTTCACGACCTGCTGGGGCACTCGCTGTCGCTGATCACGCTGAAGAGCGAGCTGGCGGGCCGGATGCTGCCCGGGCAGCCCGACGCGGCCGCCCAGCAGGTCGCGGACATCGAACGGGTCAGCCGGCAGGCGCTGGTCGACGTGCGCGAGGCGGTGAGCGGCTACCGGCGGCCCACCCTGCCCGGCGAACTCGCCGGCGCGCGGACGGCGCTGGCCGCGGCGGGCGTGGTCGCGGATCTCCCGGCGGAGCCGTCCGGAGAGCTCCCGGAGGAAGCGGAATCGGCCCTGGCCTGGTCCCTGCGCGAGGCCGTGACGAACGTGGTCCGGCACAGCGGGGCGAAGCGCTGCCGGGTCACCCTGGAGACGCTCCAGACGCTGGACGGGCCGGTGCTGGAGCTGACGGTGACGGACGACGGCTCGGGCGGCCCCGGCGGCCCGGCCGCACCCGGCAACGGCCTGACGGGTCTGACGGAACGTCTGGCGGCGGTCGGCGGCGACCTGTCGGCGGGCTCCGCCAGCCGGACCGGCTTCGCCCTCACGGCCCGCGTCCCGCTGGCCCTAGGATCGGAATCATGACCTCACGCCCGATCCGTATCCTGCTGGCGGAGGACCAGTCGATGGTCCGCGAGGCCCTCGCCGCCCTGCTCGGCCTGGAACCCGACATCGAAGTACTCGTGCAGGTGGCCCGCGGCGACGAGGTGGTGGACGCGGCCCGCGCGCACGACGTGAACGTCGCGCTGCTGGACATAGAGATGCCGGGCATGACGGGCATCGAGGCGGCCGCGGCCCTGCGGACGGCCCTGCCCGACCTGCGCATCGTCATCCTCACCACCTTCGGCCGCCCCGGCTACCTCCGCGGCGCGATGGAGGCGGGCGCCTCGGCCTTCCTGGTCAAGGACGCGCCGGCCGCGCAGCTGGCGGAGGCGGTGCGCAAGGTCCTCCAGGGGGAGCGCGTCATCGACCCCACGCTCGCGGCGGCGGCCCTGGCGGAGGGCGCGAACCCGCTGACGGACCGCGAACGGGAGGTCCTGCGGGAGGCGGAGTCGGGCGCGACCAACGCGGAACTCGCGGCGCGGCTGCACCTGTCGGCGGGCACGGTCCGCAACTACCTGTCGACGGCGATCCAGAAACTGGCGGCGCGCAACCGCGCCGAAGCCGTGCGCGTGGCCCGCGAGAAGGGCTGGCTCTAGCAGGAGCCCCGGCTCCCGGGGCTCCGCCCCGCACCCCGTCGGGGCACGCCCCGCGGTCGCCCGCGCCGTCGCTGCCGGGGGCCGGCCCCCGGACCCGCGCGCGCCTCAAACGCCGACGGGGCTGGAAACTGCCGAGCCGGGTCAGTTCAGCAGGGCGCGGGCGGAGACGGCCTCCGCGTGGATGCGGGCCGCCGCGTCGGGGTCGATGGCGGCCACGACGTCCGCGTACGCGTCGAGCGCCACCGCGCCCTCCTGGAACGAGCCCCGTTCCACCAGCAGCCGTGCCCGCTCGTACCGCAGCGCCGCCGGGTGCGACGGCAGCAGCAGCGACAGGTCGAGCGTCCACAGGGCCACGCCCGACTGCTCCGGGCGGGTCGACGCCCAGGCCCGGATGTTGCCCAGGATCCGCAGCACGATGGCCAGGGTGCCGGCCGGCGTGCGCGGCCCCGCCGCCAGCTCCGCGGGCCCGGCGGCCAGCGACGCGCCGCCTGCGAAGGGGTCCACGACCACGCCCTCCTCGGGGTCCCCGAAGCCCACCACGAAGTGCCCCGGCAGCCCCAGCCCGTACACCGGCGCCCCCGCCCGCCGGGCGACCTCCAGCCAGACGACGGAGAGGAGGATCGGGAGGCCGCGGCGCCGCCGCAGGACCTCGTGCAGCAGCGAGGACGACAGTCGGCCGTAGTCCGCGGGGGTGCCGTGGAAGCCGAGCCGACCGCCCAGCAGTTCCGTCACGGCCGACGCCCACGCCCGCGCGCCCCGCAGCCCGTACGGCAGCATCCCGGCGAGCCGGTCCAGCTCGATCTGCGCCCAGTCCATGGCGCGTTCGTCCAGCTCGGGGTCCGCCTCCGTCGCCAGCAGCAGGCACAGCAGCGCCAGATCGGGCCGCTCCGAGCGGGCCTCCGCCGCGAACTGCTCCCGCCAGTCCACCGGACTCACCCCGCCGCCCGGTAGTGGTGGTACGCGTGGTGCGTCGCGAAGCCCAGCCCGTCGTACAGCGCCAGCGCCCCCGCGTTGTCCGTCTCGACCTGCAGCCACGCCGCCGACGCGCCCTCCTCCAGCGCCTTGCGGGCCAGCGCGGCCATCACCGCCGTCGCCAGGCCCTGCCGCCGCTCCACGGGATCGACGGTCACCGCCGAGAAGCCGGCCCACCGCCCGTCCACCACGCACCGCCCGACGGCCCGGCCCCCGGGCAGCGCCGCGAACCACACCGACGGCCCTTCCACCAGCAGCCGCCGCGCCACATCCGGGTCGCCGACCTTCCCGTAGCGCCCGAGCCACTCCTCGTCCGGGACGCGGGTCAGCCGTACGGATCCGGCGGCGGGCGCCGCCACGTCGGCCACCGTCGCCAGCGCCCCGATCCGTACCTCCGCCGACACCTCGGACGCCCAGCCCCGCCGTTCCAGCTCCGCGCAGAGCAGCTCCTGCGTGCCGACGGCCCCGGTCGCGGCCTGCACATAGGCCGGAAGCTCTCGTTCCGCATACCAGGAGGTCACCCGCGCGAGTGCATCGTCCAGCGGTATGCCCGGGTCGCCCACCGCCAGTACCGAATTGGCCCGCCGGGTGAAACCGGCGGCGGCCCGCAGGGTCCACTCGCCCAGCGGCTCGCTCTCCAGCGGCTGCCAGGACCGCGCGGCGATCCGCGACAGCTCCTCGAAGGAGGCCGCCGGACCCCGCCGCCGGGCCGGTGCCGGAGGCACGATCTTGCCCGCCACCAGGGAGGATTCCGCGATGCGGACGGACTGCCCGTTCTTCTTTGTGATCAGCAGCACACCCTGGTCCCAGGATGTGAGAACACCGACCGTGTCCGTGAACTCGGGTGATCCGCTCAGTCGGGCCTCCACCCGTCGTACAGAGACACGTTTACCCACGTCAGCCGGGGTAATTCGGACCTCCAGCAGTCCTCCGGCGTTGATTTCCACAGCTCTGTCCGCCCCTCCTGTTCGGATCGTGCCCGGGAACGGAGATACTAGGTGCGGGCATCGACGACGCCGCGCTCCCGCGCGATATGGAAAGCCCTACCGAGGAGGAACGAGAGCGTGACCTACGTCATCGCGGAGCCTTGTGTCGACGTCAAGGACAAGGCATGCATCGAAGAGTGCCCCGTCGACTGCATCTACGAGGGCCAGCGGTCCTTGTACATCCACCCGGACGAGTGCGTCGACTGTGGTGCGTGTGAGCCGGTCTGCCCGGTCGAGGCCATCTTCTACGAGGACGACACTCCGGAAGAGTGGAAGGACTACTACAAGGCGAACGTCGAGTTCTTCGACGAGCTCGGTTCGCCCGGTGGTGCCTCCAAGCTGGGCCTGATCGAGCGCGATCACCCCTTCATCGCCGCGCTGCCTGCCGGTATCAACGGCGAGCACTGACCCTTCAGGCAGGCGCGCCCCTCGGTCCCGTACGGCCTCGTCGCCGCACGGGACCGAGGCGTTTTGCGGACCCGCTACCAGCCAGTACTCAGAGAGAGCAGAGACCATCGTGGCCGCAGTATCCGACCGTCTTCCCGCCTTCCCCTGGGACAAGCTGGAGCCGTACAAGAAGACGGCGGCGGCCCACCCGGACGGCATCGTCGACCTGTCCGTCGGCACCCCCGTGGACCCGGTCCCGCAGCTGATCCAGCGGGCCCTGATCGAGGCCGCCGACTCTCCGGGCTACCCGACGGTGTGGGGCACGGTCGCCCTGCGCGACGCGATCACGGGCTGGGTGCGCGGGCGCCTCGGGGCGAGCGCCGCCGAGCACCGCAACGTCCTGCCGGTCGTCGGCTCCAAGGAACTGGTGGCCTGGCTGCCGACCCAGCTCGGCCTCGGCGCCGGCACCGGGACATTGAAAGACAAGGTCGCCTACCCCCGGCTCGCCTACCCGACGTACGAGGTCGGCGCACGGCTGTGCGGCGCCGAGGCGGTCGTCTACGACGACCCGATGGACCTCGACCCGGCCGGCGTGAAGCTGCTGTGGCTCAACTCCCCGTCCAACCCCACCGGGAAGGTCCTCGCCAAGGAGGACCTCGTCCGGATCGTGGCCTGGGCGCGCGAGCACGGGATCCTGCTCTTCAGCGACGAGTGCTACCTGGAGCTGGGCTGGGAGGCCGAGCCCGTCTCCGTCCTGCACGACGAGGTGTGCGGCGGCTCGTACGAGGGGATCGTCGCCGTCCACTCCCTCTCCAAGCGCTCCAACCTGGCCGGCTACCGGGCGGCCTTCATCGCCGGTGACGCGGACGTGCTCGGCGAACTCCTGGAGATCCGCAAGCACGGCGGCATGATGACCCCCGCCCCGGTGCAGGCGGCCACGGTGGCGGCGCTCGGCGACGACCGCCACGTCGAGGAGCAGCGCGAGCGCTACGCGGCCCGCCGTACGGCGCTGCGCGCGGCCCTGGAGGCGCACGGCTTCCGGGTCGAGCACAGCGAGGCGAGCCTCTACCTGTGGGTGACCCGGGACGAGCCCTGCTGGGAGACGGTCGCCCACCTCGCGGACCTGGGCATCCTGGTGGCGCCGGGCGACTTCTACGGCGAGGCGGGCGCGCGGTTCGTGCGCGTCGCCTTCACCGCCACCGACGAGCGCGTCGAGGCTGCGGTCAAGCGCCTCGGCTGAGCTTCTGGCGGTCCGGAACGGCCCGAGGGGGCCGGGAGTGCGCACTCCCGGCCCCCTCGGTGTTTCCCGCGGCGTCAGCCGCCCAGCGGCGCGCCACCGGGCAGTCCCGCCGGCAGGACACTGCCCACGGGCAGCTCGGACACCGGCAGCTGGGAGACCGGCAGCTCGGACACCGGCAGCTCGGACACCGGCAGCTCCTTCGTCGTGGGCAGCCCGCCGAGCAGGCCCCCCGCCTTGCCGGCCACGTCGGCGGCCGGGGCCGGCAGGGTCTTGGCGGTGGAGCCCACGGCGTCGGTGGCCGCACCCGTGACCGCACCCGCGGTCGCATCGGTGGCGGCTTCGGGCGCGTCCTGCGCGGTGAGTGCGCCCAGCTGCGGCACGGACTCCAGACCGGCGGCGCTGGCCGCGCCGGCCGCACCGACCACGGGCGCTGCCCCGGCTGCGAGGAGCAGCGCGGCACGGGCGATCCGACGGGTCAGGGGGAGAGACATGTTGCTCCTAAGCGGTAGCGGCTGAGTACGCCGTGACTAACCGCTCGCGGGGCGGGTGGAGTTGCGGTGCCGGTGGGTAAAGGATCGGTAACGGATCGTTTAATCGGCTTCCGCGACAAGCGCATCGGACACGGGCCGACCTGGGGTTCCGTCCGGCCCGGGGCCCATGGGCCGCCGAACGGATCACCCTCGCAGGAGTGAGCACTCGTACGCGCGGCCGGGTGTCCGTCCCGGTGTGCCGTCAGGGGCCCCGACGGATGGCCGGAGCCGGAGCGACCCGGCCCGGACGAGGGTCAGCGGGCCATGAAGATCCGTACCTCGCCCGGGTTCGCGTTGTGCGGGTCCCCGTCCCCGTCCTTCGGTCCGGTGCCGCCCTTGTGCTGCCACTGGCCCCGGGCCTGGCCCGCGATCCAGGCGCGCAGCCCGTAGGACACCCTGGAGATGCCCAGCTCCTTCGCGTTGGCCACCGCCCAGTGGGCCATCGCCCGGCTGCGGCGCATGGCGGCCTCGCCGCCGTTCGCCTTCTCCGTCAGCGTGACCTCGACCTCCGGGCCGCCCTTGCCGCCGGCGCTGTTTCGGCCGGCCTGGCCCGCCTGGCCGGTCTGCGGGGGAATGGTGTGCAGGCCGTCCTTGCCGAAGATCCGGATCATTTCGCTCCGCACCTTCTCCGGGTCACCCGGCCCGGTGGGCTCGGGGCCGCCGCACTCCAGGATGCCGTCGCCGCCGAAGGCGGCCGTCAGCACGGTCGCGTCCGGCTCGTGCTTCGCGTACGCCTGCGGGAACCCGCTGCGCTGCACCTTCTGCGCGGCCACCGTCAGCGGCAGCCGCGAGTACCCCGGCACGTCGACGAGGCGGTCGTAGAAGATGCCGGCCGAGTAGACGGGGTCCCTGATCTGCTCCGGCGTGCCCCAGCCCATCGAGGGCCGCTGCTGGAAGAGTCCCAGCGAATCCCGGTCGCCGTGGTCGAGGTTGCGCAGCGCGGACTCCTGCATGGCCGTCGCCAGCGCGATGGTCACCGCCCGGTCGGGCAGACCCTTCGCGACGCCGACGGCGGCTATCGTCGCCGCGTTCGCCGCCTGCTCCGGGGACAATTCGTACGATTCAGAAGTTCCGTCGTAGTTGCCCGAGTACACCCTGGCCGTGCAGTACGGGGCGCCACCGCCGTTCGAGGCGCGCTGCACGGCGAAGTAGCCGATCACCGCGAGGAGAACGAGCAGGCCGACGGCCGCGCGCAGCGGGCGGCGGCGGCGGGGACGGGGATCACGGTTCTCGGACACGCGGCCCACCGTACTTGAGGCATATGACGCGTCCATCGGCCGGACGGCGAGGCCCCGTCCCAGTCAGGGGCGTTAGGGTCAGTTCCATGTCCGAATCCGAGCTGGACCTCACCCTGGACGCCGCCGAGCTGACCGCCCGGCTCGTCGACATTCCGTCCGTGAGCGGCGACGAGAAGGCACTCGCCGACCTCGTGGAAGACGCGCTGCGCGGCCTGCCGCACCTCACGGTGGACCGTTTCGGCAACAACGTCGTCGCCCGCACGCACCTCGGCCGCGCCGAGCGCGTCGTGCTCGCCGGCCACCTCGACACCGTGCCGATCGCCGACAACGTCCCGTCCCGCCTCGACGAGAACGACGTCCTGTGGGGCTGCGGCACCACCGACATGAAGTCCGGTGTCGCCGTACAGCTGCGCATCGCCGCGACCGTGCCCGAGCCGAACCGGGACCTCACCTTCGTCTTCTACGACCAGGAGGAGGTCGCCGCCGACCTCAACGGCCTGGGCAAGGTCGCCGCGGCCCACCCCGACTGGCTGACCGGGGACTTCGCGGTCCTGCTGGAACCCTCCAACGCCGAGGTCGAGGGCGGCTGCCAGGGCACCCTGCGCGTCCTGCTGCGCACCGCCGGCGAGCGCGCCCACTCCGCCCGCAGCTGGATGGGCTCCAACGCCATCCACTCGGCGAGCCCGATCCTGGCCCGGCTCGCGGCGTACGAACCGCGCAAGCCGGTCATCGACGGCCTGGAGTACCACGAGGGCCTCAACGCGGTGCGCATCGAGGGCGGCGTCGCCAACAACGTGATCCCCGACGCCTGCACGGTGACGGTCAACTACCGCTACGCCCCCGACCGCAGCGAGGCCGAGGCGCTGGCGCACGTACGGGAGGTCTTCGCGGACTGCGGGATCGACGAGTTCGTCGTCGACGACACCTCGCCCGGCGCGCTTCCGGGCCTCTCCCACCCGGCCGCGGCCGCCTTCATGGAGGCCGTCGGGGGCCACGCCATGCCGAAGTTCGGCTGGACGGACGTCTCGCGCTTCAGTGCCCTGGGCGTCCCGGCGGTCAACTACGGCCCGGGTGACGCCCTGCTGGCGCACAAGGTCGACGAGCGGGTCGAGACCAAGGCGATCCTGCACTGCGAGGAACGACTCCGTGCCTGGCTGACCGCCTGAATTCCGCTTCCCGTCACCTTTGTGCGCCTACCCTGATCCAACGATCAGCAGGAGGGAGCACATCATGGGCAACCCCGAAAGTTCCGCTCATCGGGCCGAGGGGCAGCAGCTCGGGCCGGTGCTGAGGAGGCGGAGCCAGATCAAGGCGGGCAGCACGACCGACCAGCGGCTGCTGGATTCGGCGGGGCCTTCCGAGTGGGTGCACACCGATCCCTGGCGGGTCCTGCGCATCCAGTCGGAGTTCATCGAGGGCTTCGGCACGCTCGCCGAGCTGCCGCCGGCGATCAGCGTGTTCGGCTCGGCCCGTACGTCGGTGGACTCGCCGGAGTACGACGCGGGCGTACGGATCGGGCGCGCGCTCGTCGACGCGGGCTTCGCCGTGATCACGGGCGGCGGGCCGGGTGCCATGGAGGCCGCCAACAAGGGCGCGCGGGAGGCGGGCGGCGTCTCCGTCGGCCTGGGCATCGAGCTGCCGTTCGAGCAGGGCCTGAACGAGCACGTCGACCTGGGGCTGAACTTCCGCTACTTCTTCGTCCGCAAGACGATGTTCGTGAAGTACAGCCAGGGCTTCGTGGTGCTCCCGGGCGGGCTCGGCACGCTGGATGAGCTGTTCGAGGCGCTGACCCTGGTCCAGACCCGGAAGGTCACCCGCTTCCCGATCGTGCTGTTCGGCACGGAGTACTGGAGCGGGCTGGTCGACTGGCTGAAGAACACGGTGATCGCGCAGGGCAAGGCCTCCGAGTTCGACCTGCTGCTCTTCCACGTCACGGACGACGTGGAGGAGGCGGTGACGCTGGTCAGCAAGGAGGTCGGCGAGGGCTCGAACGAACGCGCCGCCCTGGGCGCAACCGAGGAGCTGGCCCGGGAGGCCGGCGACTAGGCGGCCGGCGACTAGGCGGCAGGCGGCCGGGCGGCCGCCGGGCCGGCCCGCCCGGCGGCCGGCCCTCATGTCAGGCCAGGCCCCGGCGGGCGACCGCCGGTGGCCGGTGGCCCTGGATCGAGGCGACCATGTCGAGGATCTGCTTCGTCTCCGCCACCTCGTGGACCCGGTAGACCCGGGCGCCGAGCCAGGCCGAGACGGCCGTCGTGGCCAGGGTGCCCAGCAGGCGTTCCTTGACCGGCTTGTCGAGGGTCTCGCCGACGAAGTCCTTGTTGGACAGGGAGACCAGGACCGGCCAGCCCGTCGCCGTCATCTCCTCCAGCCGACGCGTGGCCTCCAGCGAGTGGCGGGTGTTCTTCCCGAAGTCGTGACCCGGGTCGATCATGATCGCGTCCCGGCGGACACCCAGCGCGGCGGCGCGTTCGGCGAGGCCGACCGTGACCCGCAGGATGTCCTCCATCACGTCCCCGTACGCGATCCGGTGCGGGCGGGTGCGCGGCTCGACCCCGCCCGCGTGGGTGCAGACGAGGCCGGCGTCGTAGCGCGCCGCGACCTCGGCCAGCTTGGGGTCCACCCCACCCCACGCGTCGTTCAGCAGGTCCGCCCCGGCCTCGCACACGGCCTCGCCGACCTCGTGCCGCCAGGTGTCCACGCTGATCACCACGTCGGGGAAGCGGCGCCGGACCTCGGCCACGAAGCCGACCGTGCGCCGTGCCTCCTCGGCCGCGTCCACGTGCTCGCCCGGGCCCGCCTTGACCCCGCCGATGTCGATGATCGCGGCGCCCTCGGCGACCGCCTGTTCGACCCGGTCCAGCGCCGGCTCGTCGCGGAACGTCGCGCCCTGGTCGTAGAAGGAGTCCGGAGTCCGGTTCACGATGGCCATGATCACCGGCTCGTGGGTGTCGAACTCGCGCCTGCCCAGTCGCAGCATCCTGCTCTTTCCTCCTTCGGCGGCCCTCGCGCCTCGCCTGCGACCTTAACCTGGTGGCCGGAGTCTCTCAGGGGAGTTGATCGTGTTCTTCTTCTTGATGATCGCGCTGGTCGTGGTCGTGGCGGCGGTCACCCTGGCCGTGATCGGGGGCGGCTCGGAGGCCGTCCTGCCGGAAGCGGAGCCGGACCGCGTGGCGGACGGGCTGCCGGAGGCCCGGCCTGTCGTACGGGCGGACATCGACGCGCTGCGCCTGCCCGTCGCGCCGCGCGGCTACCGGATGGCCGAGGTGGACGACGTACTGGAGCGGCTCGCGGCGGAACTGGCCGAGCGGGACGCGCGGATCGCGCAGCTGACCGCCGCGGCGGCGGGGTCCACCGCCCCGGCGGACGCGACCGACCGGGTGGACCTCGGCAAGGGCGGTGAGCGGTGAGCGGCGTGCTGGCCGGGGCGGACGGGCTGCCGCGCTGCCCGTGGGCGCTGTCCACGCAGGACTACGTCGAGTACCACGACACCGAGTGGGGGCGTGCGGTCCGCGGCGACGACGCCCTGTACGAACGGCTGTGCCTGGAGGCCTTCCAGTCGGGGCTGTCCTGGTTGACGATCCTGCGGCGCCGCGCGGGTTTCCGTACGGCCTTCTCCGACTTCAAGATCGCGGCGGTCGCGGAGTTCGACGAGCGGGACGCGGAGCGGCTGCTGGCCGACGAGGGGATCATCCGCAACCGGGCCAAGATCGAGGCGACCCTGGCCAACGCGAAGGTCCTGGCCGGATGGGAGCCGGGCGAGCTCGACACCCTGATCTGGTCCCACGTCCCGGAGGAGCCCGGACCGGCGCCGCGGGCGGTCACCGAGGTGCCGGCCATCACCCCGGAGTCCACCGCCCTCTCCAAGGCCCTGAAGAAGGCCGGCATCCGCTTCG
Source organism: Streptomyces sp. NRRL F-2580 (assembly GCF_000720115.1). Classification (GTDB taxonomy): domain Bacteria; phylum Actinomycetota; class Actinomycetes; order Streptomycetales; family Streptomycetaceae; genus Streptomyces. The sequence goes on along the minus strand of NZ_JOIR01000017.1, from coordinate 319 downwards.
TCGGCCCCACCACGGCCTACGCGCTGATGCAGGCCTGCGGGCTCGTCAACGACCACCTGGCGGCTTGCGCCTCGCGCGACGCGGCCTGACCCGGGCGGGGCCGGGGCGCGGGTTGGCTGCCGGTTGGCTGCGCCGCTCGGGCCGGTTGGCTGCGCCGCGCTTGCGGGTCGGGTGGGGGCCGGTTGCGCGGGTGGGCTCCGCCGCGGGGTTGGCTGCGCCGCCGGGTGGCTGCGCCGCTTGGGCGGGGTCGGTGGGAGCCGGTTGTGCGGGTTGGCTGCGCCGCTTGGGCGGGGTCGGTGGGAGCCGGTTGTGCGGGTTG
>NZ_JOIR01000016.1 GCF_000720115.1 Streptomyces sp. NRRL F-2580 | reverse complement strand
CTCGCCGGCATCTACGACCTGACGCTCCTGAACAAGGTCCTCAAGGCCGCCGGCAAGCCCGAGGTCTCCGACGCCGGCCTCGGCGCCAAGTAACCCGTAATCCAGCAATCCCAGGAGGTGACGACCATGGCCACCACGCTTGCCAAGGCTGCCGAGGGCTCCGTAGCGGAGCAGACCCACGCTGCCCGCATCGAGCACGTCTCGAAGTCCTTCTCCGGCCCGGCCGGATCGCAGCTCGTCCTGGACGACATCAGCCTCGATGTCGCTCCCGGAGAGTTCGTCACCATCCTGGGGGCCTCGGGGTGTGGGAAGTCCACGCTCCTGAACCTGGTCGCGGGACTCGACAAGCCGTCCGCGGGGTCCATCGAGACCCCCGGCGGCCGTCCGGCCCTCATGTTCCAGGAGCACGCCCTCTTCCCGTGGCTCACCGCGGGCAAGAACATCGAACTCGCCCTGCGCCTGCGCGGGGTGGCCAAGGCCGACCGCAAGCCGGAGGCCGAGCGCCTGCTGGAGCTGGTCCGCCTCGGCGGCTCGTACGGCAAGCGCGTGCACGAGCTGTCCGGCGGCATGCGCCAGCGCGTGGCCCTGGCCCGGGCGCTCGCCCAGGACAGCCAGCTGCTGCTGATGGACGAGCCGTTCGCGGCCCTCGACGCCATCACGCGGGACGTGCTGCACGGCGAGCTCACCCGCATCTGGGCCGAGACGAACCTCTCCGTCCTCTTCGTCACCCACAACGTGCGCGAGGCCGTCCGCCTCGCCCAGCGCGTGGTCCTGCTCTCCTCCCGCCCCGGCCGGGTCGCGAAGGAGTGGACCGTGGACATCCCGCAGCCGCGCCGCATCGAGGACGCGGACGTCGCGGAACTGTCCCTTGAGATCACTGAACACCTGCGTGGGGAGATCCGCCGCCATGGCCAGCACTGACACCACTCCGAAGGCCACGGGCAAGAGCGACGACCTGGCCCGCCTGGAAGCGGGCCTCGACGCGCTCGACGCGGTCCAGACCCACCGCACCCCGGTCCGCGAGGTCCTCGTCAAGAAGGTCCTCCCGCCCCTCCTGGCCGTGGGCCTCGTGCTCGTGGTCTGGCAGGTCCTCGTCGCCACGAAGGTCACCGAGGAGACCAAGCTGCCCCCGCTGTCCGCGGTCTGGGACAGCCTGTCCCACATGTGGGTCCAGGGCACCCTGCTGGATGTCGTCTGGACCAGCGTCTCCCGCGGCCTGCTCGGCTTCCTGCTGGCCCTGGCCATCGGCACCCCGCTCGGCCTGCTGGTCGCCCGGGTGAAGTTCGTGCGCGCCGCGATCGGCCCGATCCTCCAGGGCCTGCAGTCGCTGCCGTCGGTGGCCTGGGTGCCGCCGGCCGTCCTGTGGTTCGGCCTCAACGACGCGATGATGTACACGGTCATCCTGCTGGGCGCCGTCCCGTCCATCGCCAACGGCCTGGTCTCGGGCATCGACCAGATCCCGCCGCTCTACCTGCGGGCGGGCCGCACCCTGGGCGCCACCGGCCTGAGGGGGGCCCGGCACATCGTGATGCCGGCCGCGCTGCCGGGCTACCTGGCGGGCCTCAAGCAGGGCTGGGCCTTCTCCTGGCGCTCGCTGATGGCCGCCGAGATCATCGCCTCCTCGCCCGACCTGGGCCTGGGCCTGGGCCAGCTCCTGGAGAACGGCCGCAACAACATCGACCTGCCCGGCGTGTTCCTCGCGATCATCCTGATCCTGGTGGTCGGCATCGCCATCGACCTGCTGATCTTCAGCCCGGTCGAGCGGTGGGTGCTGCGCAGCCGCGGCCTGCTGGTCAAGAGCTGAGTCCGATGTCCCACGCACCCGCACTCCTGGTCATCGCCCACGGCAGCCGCGACCCGCGGCACGCGGCGACCGTGCACGCCCTGGTCGCGCGGGCCCGGACGCTGCGGCCCGGACTGCGGGTGGAGACGGCCTTCCTGGACTTCAACACCCCGTCGGTGGGCCAGGCCCTGTCCTCGCTCTACCTGTCGGGGGTCCGGGAGGTCGTCGCCCTCCCGCTCCTCCTCACCCGGGCCTTCCACGCGAAGTCCGACATCCCGGCGGCGCTGGCCGAGTCGACGGCCCGCCTGCCGGGGCTCTCCGTGCGGGTGGCCGACGTCCTCGGCCCGTCCCCGCTCCTCCTCTCCGCCCTCGACCGCCGGCTCGCCGAAGCCGGCCTCACCCCGGCGGACCGCGCCACCACCGCGGTGGTGCTCGCGTCCGCCGGCTCCACGGACCCGGAGGCGATCGCAGCGATCGCTGAAACCGCGCGGGAGTGGCGGCACACCGGTTGGTGCGCCGTGCGGCCTGCGTTCGCCTCCGCTGCTCTCCCCCGTACGGAGGACGCCGTACGGGCCCTGCGCGCCGAGGGCTTCGCCCGGGTGGCGGTGGCCCCGTACGTCATCGCCCCCGGGCGGCTCCCGGACCGCATCGCGGCGGGCGCCGAAGCCGCGGGCGCGGACGTCCTGGCCGACGTCCTGGGCGCGGCCCCCGAACTGGCCAGCCTCCTGCTGCGCCGCTACGACGCCTCGGCGGCCGCTGCTCCCGCGAGGCTCCCGGCCCTGTCGGCCTGACCCGCCGCGGCCGCGCCTCGAACGCCGGCGCGGCTCAAAGACCCGGGGCTCCGCCCCGGACCCCGCGCCTCAAACGCCGGAGGGGCTGAAAATGCCGCACCCGGGCGACTACGCGCGGGCCGCGGCCTCGTCGGCCAGGGCGGTGAGGTCCTCGATGGACATCGCGCCCGGGGGGAGGCCCTCACGCGCGAAGATGTTCGCCGCGTGCCGCAGTACGTCGTTGACCGGGGTCGGGACCCCGTGCAGCCGCCCCAGCAGGGAGATCTCCCCGTTGAGGTAGTCCGCTTCCACCGAGCCCGCCCCGCGCGCCAGGCTCTGCCAGGACGATCCGCCCCGGACCCCCGGCCCCTGGTTCACCTTGCCGTCCCGTGCCAGCGACTGCTCCGCGTCCGAGGCGTAGGCGATGCCCGCCGCCCCGAAGACCGCCTTCGCCTCGCGGACGGCCCGCAGCAGCAGCGCCGCCTTCGCCGGGTCCGGCTCCGGCCCGGTCGTCGCCTGGACGGCGTTGCCCAGGTTCCCCAGCAGCTTCGCGTACTTCCACCGCATCACGTCCTCGACCACCGGCGCCTCGAAGCCGGCCTTCCCGAGGTCCTCCGCGACGGCCCGGCACAGCGCGTCCGCGCCGCCCGCCGCCCGGCCCACGTGCAGGATGCCGGTCAGCGGCGCGCACAGGGCCGAGACCACGCCCGGCTCCAGGAAGGTCGAGGGCAGCCATACGCACACCCCGTACACGCGCGCGAAGCGCCGTAGGGCCATCCGCTCGCTCTCCACGCCGTTCTGCGCGCACAGCACCGGCAGCCGCTGCGCGGCCGTGCCGCCGCCCGCGACCTCCGCGTCGCCCCACGTGTCGAGCGCGGCGACCGCGTGCTGCGTCTTCACCGCCAGCAACAGCACGTCGTCGGGGCGCAGTTCGCCCAGCTCGTCCGGTCCGGTGACCACGGGCAGCCGGTGTACCCGCTCCCCGTCGGCCGTGGTGAGCCGCAGCCCGTCGGCCCGCAGGGCCTCCGCGTGCGCGCCGCGCGCGACGAGGACGACCTCGCCGCCCGCCTCCGCGAGCCGTCCGCCGATGGTGGCGCCCACAGCGCCCGCGCCGATGATGATGTAACGCATGCCACGAGCCTGGCACATCCGGCGCCCCGCTCTACGGTCGGGGGCACGGCGGAACGGATATTCACACTCGACGGCGATCTTCCGGTACGGCGGCTCGGGTTCGGCACGGGCGGCCAACAGCTGCGCGCGCTCGCCGCGTTGCGGGCGCAGGGCAAGATCCGGCACATCGGGCTGGACACCGTCACCGCGGAGCAGCTGCGGCTGGCGCTGGAGTCCGTCCCGATCGCCTCGGTCCAGAACGCGTACAACCTGACGGGCCAGATCGCGCCGGCGTGGCTGCTGCACCGCTCGGCCGTCCTGTGCCCGACTCCCGGCACCGGTTCCCCCGGCCACCTGGCGGAGAACCTGGACGCGGCGACGATCCACCTGTGGCCGCGCGAGCTGGCGGTGCTGGACGCCCTCTGGCTCCGGTCAGCTCGGCACGGCGGTCAGTTCGACGAGCTTGGCGACGGTGTTCCAGTTGCGGGTGGTCACGTCGATGCCCTTGACGACGGCGGGCCTGGCGAGGGCCTCGGCCAGTTTGGAGCGGCCCAGGCCGTCGGGGGCGTAGAGGTAGAGGACGCGGTCGCCGAGCCGGTACTCCTCGGGGAGGTACGAGGCCTGGTCGAGCGCGGCGAAGCGCTCCGCGCCCGGCTGTTCGGAGAAGAAGGTGGCGTGGAGCTGCTTGCCCTCCAGCTCCGCGGCCGGGAAGGGGCAGGCGCCGGCGACGGCGCGCAGGTACGCCCCGTCCACCACCAGGCACGCCACCCGGAAGCCGAAGCGGGCCTCGATGGCCGTCTCCAGCTCCCGGGCGAGCGCCGCCGGGTCCCTCTCCACGCTGCTGAAGACGGCGTTGCCGCTCTGCAGGTACGTCTGTACGTCGCCGTGGCCGAGCTCCTCCAGCACGGAGCGCAGCTCCGCCATCGGGACCTTCTTGCTCCCGCCGACGTTGATGCCGCGCAGCAGCGCCGCGTACTTCGTGGTCGTGGCCTTCTTCGTCATGGCGGCACCTTAGGCGGTGGCTATGACAGTTCGGCCTCGATGAGGTAGGCGGCCTGCCGCGTGCCCCCTTCGGCCGCCATCCGGGCGCGCACGTCCGCGGCGCGGGCGGCGACCTCGGGGTCGGCGACCAGGGCGAGGACCGCCTCCCGGAGGGTCCGGGCGTCGGCGTCCGCCATCGGAACGTGGCGGGCCACGCCGAGCGAGACCAGCATGTCGGCGTTGCCGAACTGGTCGACGGCTTGCGGGACGGCGACCATCGGGGTGGCGGTGGCGAGCCCTTCCTGGCTGCCGCCGGCGCCCGCGTGGGTGATGAAGGCGTCGGCCTGGCGCAGGATGTCCAGCTGGGGAACCCAGCGGTGGACCTCGACGTTGGCGGGGATCTCGCCGAGCTCGGCCTCGTCGGTGAACTTGCCGATCTGGAGGACGACGTGCCAGTCGGGCAGGTCCGCGAAGGCGTCGATGCAGGCGCGGTAGAAGGCGGGCTGCTTGGTGAAGGCGGAGCCGAGCGAGACGAGCACGACCTTCTTGCCCTCGGCGGTGGCGGGCCTGTGCCAGCGGCCCTGGGGCGCGCGGTCGCCCTGGCAGGCGCCGACGAAGGTGTACGCGGACTCGTCGACGCGGTCGGCGTGGGGCTGAAGGGCCCTGGGGATCAGGACCAGGCTGCGGCGCGGCCGGCCCTGGAAGCGGTCGACATCGTCCGGGAGGCCGTTCTCGGTGAGCCAGGCGGCGAATCGGGCGTAGTACGCCCGGCCCCGTTCGGAGGCCTTCAGCTCGGCGAACATCGGCTCGGCCACCTCCTGCTCGTACCCCTCCCAGGCGACGAGGTTCGGGGAGAGGGAGACGGCGGGGACGCCCCACCGGTGGGCGAGCACGGGCGCCGGGTAGGAGGTGATGTCGTGCAGGACGAGGTCCGGCTCGTCGCCGTCGAAGGCGGCGGCGAGCTGCGGGAGTGCCTGGACGGCGTCGTCCAGGAAGGGCTCCAGGTTCTCGATGAGCTCGGTGCCCCAGGCCTCCGGGTCGTCGTCGGTGGGGAGGGTGGAGGTGTAGATCACGGGCGTGGCGCCGGTCTCCGCGATCTTCTCGGCGAAGGCGGCGGGGATGGCGTAGCTGACGCGGTGGCCGCGGGCGACGAGCTCGCGGATCACTTCGATGCTCGGGTTCACGTGGCCGTGGGCGGCGATGGAGAACATGGCGATGTGCGCGACGCCGGCGGCGGGCTGGGCGGAGGTCATGATCAGACCATAACGAGACGAGACGTCTCGTGCAACCAATTTCAGGGCGCCGTCCCGTCCGGCCCGCCGGAACCGCCGATGGGTGCGGTGACGCGCTCGACGTCGGTGGTCAGCGAGTCGAGCCAGGCCAGGCCCGCGTAGAACCGCGGCAGGGCGACCCCGTCCCCCGCTCCGTCGGGGGGCTCCCGGCCGGGAGCGGGCAGTCCGTCCGTCGGCGGTCCGTCCGCCGGCAGTCCGTCCGCCGGCAGGGCGCGGACGGCCGGCAGGGCGTGGACCGCCGGCGGGTCGTCCACCGGCACCGGCTGCCGCGGGTCCATCGGCAGGTCCTTGCCCGTCGGATGGTCCTTGTGCGGTGGTGGGGACGTGTTCGACGTCAGGGCCGAGGCGGCGCGCAGGCCGGTGGCCACCCGCGTCGCCCGGCCGCGCAGGCGCGTCTGCTGGGCCGGTTCCAGGGGTGGGCCGCCTCGGGCGAGCAGCCGCCGCGAGCCCCACAGCACGTGGTGGCCCGTCATCAGGGCCGCCTGCCAGTCCGCGGGGGCGCCGACCGGCGCGCGGGGCTCGCTCAGGCGCTGCGAGAACGCGGACTCCGCCAGCAGCAGAGCACGCTGCAGCGCCGTGTCGTCCGGGGGCCGTCCCGGCCCGCCCCCCGCCACGGCGGCCGCGGTGCTCCCGACCTTGTCGGCCGCCTCCGCCAGCAGCAGGGCGACCGCCCGGTGCAGCTCCACCTGCGCCCCCCGCGGCCAGGCGAGCAGCCCGAACACGATGCCGATCAGGCTGCCGATGACCACGTCCAGGATCCTGACCTCGGCCAGCTGCCAGGTCACCGGCGCCAGCTGGGCGAAGACGAAGGACACGACAAGGGTGAACATGCCCTGGGCCCAGCCCACGCCCCGCACCGGCCCGACCCGGAACGCCACGAACATGACGAACGGCAGGGCGACCGCGTAGACGGTGCTGTGCACGCCGATGAGGGCCAGTAGGACGCCGGCCGTGAGGGCGCCGAGCAGCGTGCCCGTGAGCGCCACGCGTACGGTCGCCCGCGTCTGCGAGACCGTGGTCCGGGTCAGGCTGAGCACGGCGAGCATCGCCCAGAAGCCGTGGGGCAGGGAGTCGATGCCCGCGATCGTGCGGGCGGCCGCGAGCGCGAGGCTGAGCCGCACCGCGTTCTGGAAGTGCACGGACCGCGGCCCGGCGTGCGCGGCCAGCCGGTGCCACCACAGGCTGGGGGCGTGCCGGCCGGCGTACCAGAAGCGGCCCGCGTCGATCTCGGCCGGCAGCCGCGCGCGCAAGCCCCGTACCGCGAGTTCGGCAGCCGTCGTGAAGGCGACGGCGGCGTCCGCCACTTCCAGCAGCGCCGCCCTGCGCACGCCCAGTGCCTCGTTCGCCGGCCGCTCGTCCACCGCCACGGCCTCGGCCCGTACGTGTCGCAGGGCGCGGGCCGCGTCGACGGAGTCGCCGGTGCCACGCAGCAGGGCCGCGCTCTCGGCGACGGCCGCGCCGACCGCGGCGGGCACCCCGGGCGCCTGCTCCGGCGGCGGGCGGTCCGGGGGCGGCGCGGGCAGGTTCACCATGCGGTTCAGGAGCGTACGGGCGGCCAGGCCCGCATGCGCGAGCCCGCGGTCCCGCAGCCCCGGCCCGGCGGGCCGCTCGGCCTCGGGGACCCGGAAGGGCCGCAGCGCCTCGCCGGCCGCCCTGGCCGCCTCCGCCCCGGCGGCGGACAGCGTGTACGGGGCACGGCGCAGCTCGTCGGCGCAGCGGGCGGCGGTGTCGGCGGCCTCGGCGGCCAGCGACCGGTAGGAGGTGCCGCGCGGCTCGGGCAGGACGAAGAGCTCGGCGAGGATCAGCAGCGCGAGGCCGACGGTCGTCCCCAGCAGGCGCTCGCCGAGGGTGTCGGGGGCGTAGGGCGGGAAGCACGGGAGGATGTAGAGCAGCTGCAGGCCGGGTGCGGCGCCCGACGGCCGGGGCCCGGCCACGGCCACGAAGGCGAGGCAGAAGCCGATCACCAGCATGCCGGCCACGGCGGTCCAGGTGCGCACCGCGAGGTAGGTGCCGATCGTGACCAGCACCCAGGCCAGCGGCGTCGTGCGGGCGATGACTACCGCCCGCTGGGGGCCGGTGCCGGGGATGTGCGAGAGGGCCGCCATCGACACGACGGCGAACAGGGCGTACGTCGCGGCGACGGACAGGTCCAGCCCGTACAGGAAGAGGAAGAACCCGGCGCACGCGGCAAGCGTGGTGCGGATGGCGCGCCGCGCCACGCCGCCGGGGCCGCGGGCGGCGCCTGCGTCACGGTCGGCGCCCATGCCTCCAGCATCGGGCCGCCCTCCCGAAGCCACCACCCGCGGGGGCCGGCGGCGGGCGGTGGTAGAACTCGGATGCGTCGTGATCACGCCGGCCGCAGGAGCCGAAGCCGGAGCCGGAGCCGGAGCACGATCAGGCACAGGCACAGGCACAGGAACGGGAACGGAACGGGAACCGACGGCATGGACGAAGCGCAGGCCAGGCGGGTACTGACGGCGGCGGGCCTCACGCGCGGGGCGACCCGCGAGCCGGCCCTCCTCGCGTTCGGCGAGAACGCCGTCTTCGCCGTCGGCGACCTCGTGGTGAAGGTGGGCCGGGAGGCGGCGCTGCTGGAGCGGGCCCGGCGGGAGCTCGCGGTGGCCGACTGGTTCGCGGCGGCCGGGGTCCCGGCGGTCCGTGCGGCCGAGCCGGAGCCGCGGCTGGTCGAAGGGCATCCGCTCACCGTGTGGCACCGGCTCCCCGACGCGGTCCGGCCCGCGGGCGCCGAGGACCTGGCGGTGCTGCTGCGCGCCGTCCACGCCCTGCCCGCGCCGCCCTTCGCCTTGCCCGCGCGGGACCTGCTGGGCGGGGTGGAGCGCTGGCTGCGGCTGGCGGGGGACGCGATCGACCCTGCCGACGCGGCGTACCTGTGGGCCCGCCGGGACGCCTACGCCGGCGAGGTGGCGGCCCTGGCCCCGCACATCCCGCCCGGCCCGGTCCACGGCGACGCCCTGCCCCGCAACGTCCACGTGGGCCCGGACGGCCCGGCCCTGGTCGACCTGGAGACCGTCTCGGCCGATCTGCGCGAGCACGACCTGGTGGTGATGGCCCTCTCGCGCGACCGGTACGGCATGCCCGACGAGGAGTACGGGGCGTTCGTGTCGGCGTACGGGTGGGACGTCCGTGACTGGCCGGGCTGCGCGGTCCTGCGCGGGGCCCGGGAGACGGCGAGCTGCGCCTGGGTCTCCCAGCACGCCCCGGGCAACCCGAGGGCGCTCGCCGAGTTCCGCCGCCGCGTGACCTCCCTCAGGGACGGCGATCCGGAAACGCGCTGGCATTCCTTCTAGGACCCCGGTAGCAAGGGACCATGCACGTGCAGATACCCGTCACCGTCCATCAGGCCCGTCTGGGTCCGCAGGAGTTCCAGGTCGTCCGCCCGGCACTGCCGCCGCGGCGCGCGCTGCTCCTGGACGAGGGCCCGTACCTGAACGCGTACGTCGGCCAGGAGGCCGCGCGGCTCCTGGCCGGGCTGTGGAGCCTGGCCGCCATCTCCCCGCGCTGGCTGGTCCACGTGCCGCTGCGCCCCACCGGCGCCGGCGCGGGGGAGCCGGGATCACGACCGCTCGACCTCGTTCTGCTGCACCACTCGCTCCGGTTCGCGCCCTCGCGCTGGAAGGAACTGCGGGGGCGGCTCGGCCCGGGCCGCCGCCGGAGCGTCAGCGCGCCCGCGTCGGAACCGGAGATCGACTACGAGGCCCTGCGCCACGCCGGGAACCGCGACCACTTCCACCAGCACCTCCATGCCGAGACGCTGTTCATGACGGGCAGCGCGAAGGCGTTCCGCGAGACCGCCGGCCTCTTCCGCGAGGTCGCCCGGCACGGCCCGGCTCACGTCCGCGACGCCACGCGCCACGGCCACTACTGTGCCCGCCTCCACCGCGGCGACGCCCGCACCCGGGAGATCCACATCGAGTACGTCGACTCCTGGCCGTTCGTGCCCGCCTGAACGGGTTCGCGCTCCTCATGCCCGGCGCCGTTTTGCGTACGACCAGGTCACCGCGGTCATCAAGGCGGGGATGGCGAACAGCGGGGCGAAGGCGAGCCACCAGACGGTCAGTGCGGTATCGCTCGACATGTACGTCTTGCTTTCGACGGTGAAAGCGACCACGAGTTGCCACAGCGCCACCAGGACCAGGGCGCCCGTGCCGGTCCAGGCCAGCCTGGCGAGTGCCCGGGGGCGCAGCGGCTGCCACCTGTCGCTGACGAGGAGGAGCGGAAACAGAGCGGCCGCCTCGGCCAGGACGGAGAGGCCGACGACGTACGCGATGCCCCATCCCGGGATGTCGAAGACGTCGCGCAGCACCTGGTCGCTGTAGCCCACGTAGACACCGGAGGCCATGGCGATACGCCACAGACCGGACGGGACCGCGCAGAGGGCTATGGCGTGGGCGGCGCGGCGAGCCCAGGCCGGCGCGGGTGCGAGGGAGGGGAGGGGAGCGTGGGCTGTCGTCATGACGTACATGCTGGCTTCGGACACGGCAGCCGCACATCGTCCGTCACGGCGGGCCGCCTCCCCTGGCGGAGGGAGGGCGCGCCCCTCAGGTAGGACCTGAGGGGCCCCCGATCGCCCGACCCGCCGGGCGACTCGCAACCAGCCCGCTAGGACTGCGCCTTCACGGTGTCCAAGGTTTCCAGGTCGTCCCGGGACAGCCGCAGCGCGCCGGCGGCGATGTTCTCCGCCAGGTGATCGGGGTTGGAGGTGCCGGGGATCGCCAGTACGTTCGGCCCGCGGTGCAGTGTCCAGGCCAGAAGGACCTGCGCGGGTGTCGCACCGTGCGCGCGGGCGACCACGCGGAGCGCGTCGTGGTGGGAGCCGGCCGCCGGCGCCTCGCGCCGGCGGCCCGAGATCGCGAAGAACGGCACGAAGGCGATGCCCTGCCGGTGGCAGTCGTCGACCAGTGCGTCATCGTCCGCGCGCCGCTGATCCAGGCCGTACGGATTCTGCACGCAGACCACGGGCGCGATGGTCAGGGCCTCGGCGAGCTGTTCGGGCGTGACGCAGGACAGCCCCAGGTGCCGGATCAGCCCGGCCTTCCGCAGCTCGGCCAGCGCACCGAAGTGGTCCGCGACCGACACGATCCCGTTCACCCGCAGGTTGACGACGTCGAGGTGGTCCCGGCCGAGCTGACGCAGGTTCTCCTCGACCTGCCCGCGCAGCTGTTCGGGCCCGGCCATCCCCAGCCATTCGCCCGACGGGCCCCGCCACGGCCCGACCTTGGTGGCGATGACCAGATCGTCGGAGTACGGCGCCAACGCGCGGTTGATCAGCTCGTTCGCGGAGCGCAGCGGCGAGAAGTAGAACGAGGCGGTGTCGATGTGGTTCACCCCGAGCCCGACCGCGCTCCGCAAGATCCGAACGGCGACTTCCCTGTCGATCGGGGCGCCGTCGGAGTTCCCACCCATCCCGTTCCCGGTCAGCCGCAGCGACCCGAACCCGAGGCGGTTCACCTCCAGATCGCCGAGCCTCCACGTACCCGCGGCCGCCGCCGTGACCGTCGCTGATTCCACCCTGTCCCACTCCCCTGCTCGTCGTTCCTCCGGCACCGGGCGGCCGTCGGCCACCGGTCGCGCTTGGGGAGTATGGGGTGGTGATCACCACGGCGAGAAGGCGTACAGGGTCGGCGAAAAGTCACACCGCGGACGGGAACCCAGCGCCCGCACAAAGCCGTTGGATTATGTGTACGGACCTGGCCGAGTGCTGGGACTTGTCCGGCAACATGTGACTACTCGCGCCGGCCGGCAGGTCACCTTGAAACTCTGACGCAGCGGTACACCGGGGAAGCGAGGCCCGGGTCTGCTTGGACTCCCGACGGCAAACGGCTCCGCCCTCGAAAGGAGGGGGAGCCGTTCGCGTGTGGCAGTGGGACCGGGCCGCTCAGGCGTGGCGGTGATTGCGCTTGTTGCCGGTGACCAGTCGGTAGATCACGAGGAGGATGACGGAGCCGATGATCGCGGCGATCCAGGTGGAGAGGTCGAAGAAGCCGTCGATGGAGTCGACGCCGAAGATGACCTTGCCGAGCCAGCCGCCGAGGAGACCGCCAGCGATGCCGATCAGCATCGTGATGATGACGCCGCCCGGGTCCCTGCCCGGCATCAGCGCCTTCGCGATGAAGCCCGCGAGCAGTCCGATCAAGATCCAGGCAATGATGCCCATGCGCTTCTCCTACCTCGCAGAATAAGAACGATGTCAACGCGCGTCTTCACCGCGACGAGGTTTCCAAACGTCGGAACCCTCGGTTCCTTTGCCGGCGGATCTGGCCGTAGCCCCTCCACTGTGGGGACGGATGACGACGCGTCCGCCCCGTTCCCGGCCGGCCGTCAGCTGCCCAGGGGGCACCAAGTTCTCCAGGTCCTCGGTCTGCGCTCGCTGCTGGGACGGCCGGGACTCGACGACGACGAAGCGGACGGACCGCCTGCACCGCCTGATCCGCGCAACCGGCGCCCCCGGCCTCGTCGAGGAGACGATCGACGCCCGCCGGCGGCGTGCACGGCGGCCTGGTCATGGTCTGCGCCGGCCTCAAGGACCGCCCGCCCCGTGGGGGAACCTCGATCAGGTGGTGGTCCGTGCGGCGGCCGTCACCAGCGTGCGGAACCGCTGCGAAGGCATGCGAGCCCGCAAGGTCTCAAGGTGTACGCCCAAGACGTCGAAGGCCTCATCATCGCCCGGAGTCCTGGCTCTCCCGGTGCGGGACCACCGGCCACGCCGGCTCGACTATCGCCTCGGGGTCCGAAGTGCGCCGGAGGTAGCTCTGGAGCGACTCGGCCTGCTGGGCGGCCGCGCGGATCTGGAGGTCGTGGAGGTCCGCCAGCTCGATCGTGCCTATGGAGGCGTGCCTCGCGCCCACCCGGCGGGCCGCGCGCGCCGCCGCGAGGGCGTCGGCGGCCGCGTTGTGCGCGTCGTCGAGGGTCACTCCGTAGTGCTCGCAGAGGGCCTGCAGGGTCCGCCTGCCCTTCCGGTACCGGTCCGCATGCTTGTCGAGGACCAAGGGGTCGATGACGGGCGCGGGCCTGCCCGGCAGCCGGTCGGCCAGCGATGCGATCCCGTGCCGGCGGCACTCTCGGTCGAGCAGGGACAGGTCGTAGCGTGCGTTCATCACCACCAGCGGGGTGCCGGAGCGCAGCCCGTCGGCGAGCGTCCGGGTGATCTCCGCGATCGCCGGGGCGGCCGGCACGCCCTCGGTGCGGGCGTGCTCGGTGGAGATGCCGTGGATCGCCGCCGCCTGTTCCGGGATGGCCACGCCGGGATCGAGCAGCCATGTGCGGGTCCGCGCGACCCGGCCGTCCGGCTCCATGGCCACGACCGCGGCGGTGACGATGCGGTCGGACTCGATGTCGGTCCCGGTCGTCTCCAGGTCGAAGGCCACCATCGGCCCGCTGATCCAGCTCATCGCAGGAACCCCCGCGATTCCCCCGGTTCCCCCGCGCCGGTCCGTTCCAGATCCCCCATGCCGTGCCCCTCCCCCGTACGCCTTCGGTCAACGGCTTTCAGCCTGCCACGGGGCACTGACAAACCCGACGACACCCCCCTCAGGGGGGTCACGACACGGGGCGGGAGTCCTCCCACATCGACTCGAACTCCTCCCGGTACGTCGCGAACAGCCCGTGGTCCGCGTCCTTCGGGACGCCGCGCCCGCCGCCCCGCAGGACCAGGACGGGCGATTCCATCCCGCGCGCCCGCCGCAGGTACGACTGGACCACCGCGATGCCCGAGGAGTTCCCCTCCACCAGGTAGGCGGTGAAGCGCGGGGTCTCGTCGAAGACGTGGATCTCGAAGCGCGAGGGGTCCCGCAGGCCCGCCCGGACCCGGCGGACGTGCAGGATGTTCATCTCCACCGAGCGGCTCAGCTCGCCCTTGCGCAGTCCCAGTTCCCGCTCGCGCCGCTTGACCGCGCTGCTCGCCGGGTTCAGGAACAGCAGCCGCACCCGGCAGCCGGCCTCCGTGAGCCGGACGAGTCTTCGGCCCGAGAAGTTCTGGACCAGCAGGTTGAGCCCTATGCCGATGGCGTCGAGCCGCCGCGCGCCCCCGAAGAGGTCCTCCGCGGGGAGCTGCCGCTGCAGGCGCACCCGGTCCGGGTGGACGGAGATGACGTCCGCGTAGCGGTCGCCCACCAGGTCCTCGACGGCGTCGATCGGCAGCCGGTCCGCCGAGGGGCTGCCGGCGCCGCCGCCGAGGACCTCCAGCAGCCGCGCCGAGGCCCGTTCCGCCTGCTCCAGTACGGGCCGCGACAGCGCCCGGTTGCGGGAGACGACGTTGCGGGTGACCTCCAGCTCGTCCAGGGCCAGCTCGATCTCGCGCCGGTCGTCGAAGTACGGCTCGAAGCACGGCCAGTGCTGGACCATCAGCTCCCGCAGCTGGGGCAGGGTCAGGAAGCTCAGCACGTTGTCGTCGGCCGAGTCGAGCAGGTAGCCCTTGCGCCGGCTGACCTCGCGGACGGCCACGGCCCGCTGCACCCATTCCTGCCCGGCGGGCCCGGCGGCCGCGACCACCCAGTCGTCCCCGCCGTGCACCGGCTCGTAGATCGGCCGGAGCACCGCCCCGACCACCGAGCGCAGCCGCTGTTCGATGAGGTTCAGCCAGATGTACGCTCGGCCGGCCCGCTGCGCCCGAGTGCGGACCTCGCTCCAGGCCTCCGTGCTCCAGTCGAGTTCGGCGCCGGCGGATCCAGGACCCCCGGCGCTCCCGGCCTCCGCCGGTCCGCCCGCCAGGGAGACCGCTCCGGCCGCGATCCCCGTCGGTGCCCCGCCCGGGACACCTCCTGGGGCGTCCGCCGGGCCACCCTCGTGACTGCTGTCACCAGGGGGCAGCTCCAGACCTCCCGAGCTCACCCGTGCACCGCCTTCTGCGTCTGGACGCCCGTCTCCAGTGATCACGGAAGGGTACTCCGCGCGCGCGGCCCGGTGCAGCCCGATGGACCCCCACCTGTCGCCCGTTGACCCATTATCCGATCCGCAGACAGTCCGCTGACCCGCATACCAGCTCTGCGGGTCACCCGGTAGGACCCCTCCCAAGTCCGCGCGTGGACGCCCTCTTTCGGGGAAGATCGGAACAGTGACGTGGTCCACGCCGGATCAGCCGGGACATCCGACAACGCGGGAAGAGTCGTTATCTATGCAGGTCTGGCCGGGACAGGCGTATCCGCTCGGCGCCACTTACGACGGCGCCGGCACCAATTTCGCGGTCTACTCCGAGGCCGCCCGACGCATCGAGCTGTGCCTCCTCCACGACGACGGCTCGGAGTCCGCCGTGGAACTGCGCGAGACGGACGCCTTCGTCCGCCACGCGTACCTGCCCGGGGTCATGCCGGGTCAGCGCTACGGTTTCCGCGTCCACGGCCCGTACGAGCCCGAGCGCGGGCGGCGCTGCAACGCGGCGAAGCTGCTGCTGGACCCGTACGCGCGGGCCATCAGCGGCCGGGTGACGTGGGGCGAGGCGGTGTACGGCTACCACTTCGGCCGGCCCGACTCGCGCAACGACCTGGACTCCGCCCCGCACACCATGAGCTCGGTCGTGGTGAACCCGTACTTCGACTGGGCCAACGACCGGCCGCCGCGCCACGAGTACCACCACACCGTGCTGTACGAGGCGCACGTCAAGGGCCTGACGATGCGCCATCCGGACCTGCCCGAGGAGCTGCGCGGCACGTACGGGGCGCTCGCGCACCCGGCGGTCATCGGGCACCTCGCCAAGCTCGGCGTGACGGCGCTGGAGCTGATGCCGGTGCACCAGTTCGTCAACGACCACCGGCTGGTCAACGACGGGCTGAGCAACTACTGGGGCTACAACACGATCGGTTTCTTCGCCCCGCACAACGGCTACGCCTCGGGCGACCGCGGCCAGCAGGTGCTGGAGTTCAAGTCGGCGGTCCGGGCCCTGCACGAGGCGGGGATCGAGGTGATCCTCGACGTGGTCTACAACCACACCGCGGAGGGCAACCACCTGGGCCCGACGCTGTCCTTCCGCGGGCTCGACAACGCCTCGTACTACCGGCTGGCGGACGATCCGCGGCACTACATGGACACCACCGGCACGGGCAACTCGCTGCTGATGCGCTCCCCGCACGTGCTCCAGCTGATCATGGACTCGCTGCGCTACTGGGTCACCGAGATGCACGTGGACGGCTTCCGCTTCGACCTGGCGGCGACGCTGGCCCGCCAGTTCCACGAGGTGGACCGGCTGTCCTCGTTCTTCGACCTGGTCCAGCAGGATCCGGTGGTCAGCCAGGTGAAGCTGATCGCGGAGCCCTGGGACCTGGGCGAGGGGGGCTACCAGGTGGGCAACTTCCCGCCGCTGTGGACCGAGTGGAACGGCAAGTACCGGGACACCGTACGGGACCTCTGGCGCGGGCAGCCGCGCACGCTCGCGGAGTTCGCCGGGCGGCTGACCGGCTCCTCGGACCTGTACCAGGACGACGGGCGGCGCCCGCTGGCGTCGATCAACTTCACCACCTGTCACGACGGTTTCACCCTGAACGACCTGGTCTCGTACAACGAGAAGCACAACGAGGCCAACCGGGAGGGCAATCGGGACGGCGAGACCCACAACCGGTCCTGGAACTGCGGGGTGGAGGGGCCGACGGAGGATCCGGAGGTGCTGGAGCTGCGCGAGCGCCAGATGCGCAACTTCACGGCCACCCTGATGCTGTCGCAGGGGGTGCCCATGCTCAGCCACGGCGACGAGTTCGGCCGCACCCAGGGCGGCAACAACAACGCGTACTGCCAGGACAACGAGCTGTCGTGGGTGCGCTGGCCGGAGCCGGGCAAACCGTCGCCGTCGCTGCTGGAGTTCACCCGGCGGATGGTGTGGCTGCGCCGGGACCACCCGGTCTTCCGGCGGCGCCGGTTCTTCCACGGCCGGCCGGTGGAGGGGACGCACGACGAGCTCTCCGACATCGCCTGGTTCACCCCGCACGGCGAGGTGATGCGGGCGCGGGACTGGCAGGCGCAGCACGCGCGGGCGCTGACCGTGTTCCTCAACGGGGAGGCGATCTCCGAGCCGGGCACCCGCGGGGAGCGGATCACCGACGACTCGTTCCTGCTGATGTTCAACTCGGGCGCGGATCCGCAGGACTTCACGATTCCGGCGGGGCACGGCGCGCAGTGGCACCTGGTGGTGGACACGGCGCGGGCGGACGTGCTGCCACCCGGTACCGGGCCGCAGTACGCGGCCGGCGACCGGGTGGCGCTGACGGGTCGGTCTCTGGTGGTGCTTCAGCGCCCGGCGTAGGCGGCGCCGTTCTCGTCGGCCACCTGCGAGGCGGTCCGCGGGCCGGGGGCGAAGGCGGCGGTGTGCGTACGGGCGGCGGGCACCCGGGTGACGAGGGCGAGGGTCAGGCAGAGCGCGGCGGCCCCGACGGCGACGGCGAAGGCCCCGGCGGGGCCGTACCGCTCGGCGAGGCGCCCGCAGACGACGAGCGCGGTGGCCTGCCCGGCCACCAGGCAGCTGGCGGCGAAGGCCATGGACGTGGAGAGCCGGGCCGGTTCCACGGCCCGCTCGGTGAGGGCGAAGGCGGTGATCAGGTGGGGCGCGTAGGCCGCCCCGAGGACGGTGACGACGGCGTACAGGGGCCACAGGCTGTCGGTGACCAGCAACGGCGCCGAGAGCACCAGGGCCGCTGCGGTCGCCACCCGCCAGCGCAGCCGCAGTCCGAAGCGGGCGGGCAGCGCGCCGAGCGAGAGACCGACGGCGGCGCTGACGACGCCCATCGCGGAGTAGACGACGGCGGCCTGGTCGGGGACGCCCAGCCGGATGGTCAGTGCGGTGATGCCGGCCTGGCAGGCGCCGAACATCGCGCCCTGGAGGGCGAGGGAGCCGCGTACGGCGTAGACCACGCCGGGCGGCCGGACCCGGTTTCCCGTGCCTCGTCCGCGCGCGGGGGCCCCGGCCGTGACGGCGGCGGTCGGGTGCAGGGCGTAGGCGGTGCCGAAGACGGCGACGAGGCCCGCCGCGCCGCCGAGGGCGACCGCCGGGTGCGCGAGGAGCGCGGCCATCCCGACCAGGGCGGGTCCGAAGACGAAGGAGACCTCGTCCAGGGTGCCTTCGAGCGCGTGGACGGCGCCCACGACGCTCTCGTCGGCGCCGGCCCGGTGGGCCAGGGCCACGGAGCGGGTCCGGGCGAGCGGCCCGATCAGTGGTACGGAGGCGCCGGTGAGGGCGCCGATCGCGGCGAGCGGCACGGTGGCCAGGTGGGTGAGGGCGCCCGTTACCAGGGCGGCGGTGGCCACCGCGTTGACGGCGGCGGCGGCCAGGACGACGGGCCGCTGCCCGTGCCGGTCGGCGAGCCAGCCGAGGACGGGTCCGAAGAGGACCTGGCCCAGGGAGAGGGCGCCTCCGACCACGCCGGCGGTGGCGAGGGAGCCGCTGGTCTGGGCGACCAGCAGGAAGCTGCCGAACTGGGACATCGCGACGGGCAGTCGGGCGAGGAAAGAGACGAGCGGGAGTAGGGGCCCGGTCAGGGCGATGACTTTTCGATAGGTGTTGACGGTTCCAACCACTTGATCGACATTAACTCGGCGCAGTCACTCGGATGCATTGGGTCATGGCACGGAATCCGGCAGGTTGGGTACGTACGTTCTCATGAGCCAGCCGCAACCGGTCACTGAATCGGAATCTAATGTTCCGGCACCTGTCACTCCGGCGTCGACCTACCGCCTCCAGCTGCGTCCGGAGTTCCCCTTCGCGGCGGCCGAGGCAGCCGTACCGTACCTCGCCTCGCTCGGCGTGTCGCACCTGCACCTCTCCCCCGTACTGGAGGCGGTACCCGGCTCCGCGCACGGGTACGACGTCACCGACCACTCCCGCGTACGGGCCGAGCTCGGCGGCGAGCCGGGCCTGCGCTCCCTGGCCCGGGCGGCCCGGGCGCACGGGCTCGGCCTGGTCCTCGACATCGTGCCCAACCACATGGCCGTGCCGACGCCGCTGCGGCTGAACCAGCCCCTGTGGGAGGTGCTGCGGGACGGACCCGGCTCGCCGTACGCCCGCTGGTTCGACATCGACTGGGAGGCCGGGGGCGGGCAGGTGCTGCTGCCGGTGCTCGCCGGGCCGGCGGAGTCGTGCGAGCTGACGGCCGACGGCGGCGTACTGCGCTACGGCGAGCAGGAGTTCCCGCTGCGGGCCGGCACCGAGGGGCTGGCGCTGCCCGAGCTGCTCGCCGCGCAGTGGTACCGGCCGGCCTGGTGGCGGGAGGCCCGGACCGCGCTCAACTACCGGCGCTTCTTCACCATTTCGGATCTGATCGGGGTCCGCGTGGAGGACCCGGAGGTGTTCACCGCCACCCACGCGAAAGTGCTGGAGCTGCTCCGGGACGGTGTCGTGCAGGGGCTGCGGATCGACCACGTGGACGGCCTGGCGGACCCGGAGGAGTACCTGCGGCGGCTGCGCGCGGCGGCCGGGGACGGCTGCTGGGTGGTCGTCGAGAAGATCCTCGCCCGCGACGAGCGGCTGCCGCCCGCGTGGCCGGTGGCGGGCACCACCGGGTACGACGCGCTGTACCGGGTGGACGGGGTGTTCACCGATCCGGCGGGGGCCGCGGAGCTGGCGGCCCGGTACGGGCGGTCCACCGGGCTGCCGCGGTGGCCGGAGGCGGCGCGGGCGTGCGCACGGGAGGTACTGACCGGTGACCTGGCCGCCGAACTGCGGACGCTGGAACGCCGGTCCGGACCCGAACTGGCCGGGGCGGTGCGTGAGTTGCTGATCGCCTTTCCCGTCTACCGGCCCTACCCCGGCGATTCGGAGCTGCCGCCGCAGGCCCTGGAGCAGGCGGCCGCGGTGGCCGGCCCCGGCGCGGTGGCCGGCGTACGGGAACTGCTGCTGCGGGACCCGGCCTTCGCGGCCCGCTTCGCGCAGACCTCGGCGGCGCTGCGCGCCAAGTCCCTGGAGGACCGCGCCTTCTACCGGTACGCACCCCTGCTGTCGGCGACCGAGGTCGGCGGCGAGCCGGGCCGACCAGCGGTGTCGGCCGCGGAGTTCCACGCCTACTGCGCCGCCCAGGCCCGGGAGTGGCCCGCGGCCGGGACGGTGCTGTCCACGCACGACACCAAGCGCAGCGCGGACGTCCGGGCCCGGATCGCGGCCCTGTCACAGGCACCGGAACTGATGGGCCGGCCCGACGGCCCCGACCCCCACCTGGCCTGGATGGCCCGGCAGACCGCACTCGGGCTCGGCCCGGTCCCCGACGCCGTGCCCCGGCTGTCCGAGGCGCTGCTCAAGGCGGTCCGCGAGGCCGCCCTGCGCACCAGCTGGACGGAGCCGGACGAGGGCTACGAGGCGGAGGTGACCGGATACGTACGGGCCCCCCTCGACCTCCCCGTGGAGCTGGCGGAGGCCGCCCGCGCCAACGTCCTCGGCATGACGCTGCTGCACCTGGCGATGCCGGGGGTCCCGGAGGTCTACCAGGGTGCCGAGACCGAGTACCGGGCCCTCGTCGACCCCGACAACCGGCGCCCGGCCCGCTTCCCCCGCCAGGAGCTGGCGCGGCTGGACACGGGGGCCGCCCCACAGGGCCCGGCCGAGGAGAAGCTGGCCCTGACGGCCGCCCTGCTGCGGCTGCGCCGGGACCGTCCGGAGCTCTTCCGGGGCTACGCCCCCGTCCCGGCGCAGGGCCCGGCGGCCGGCCATCTGGTGGCGTTCACCCGGTCCCCCGGCCTGCTGGTGGCGGCCACCCGGCTGTCCCACCGGCTGGCCGCGTCCGGCGGCTGGCGCGGCACCCGGCTGCCCCTGCCGCCCGGCACGTGGACCCCCGCCCTCCCCCCGCACCCCGACGCGAACTCCCCCGTCTCGCACAGCGGTTCGGTCGACATGGCCGACCTGCTGGCCGGCCGCCCGGTGGGGGTCTGGCTCCGCCGGTGATCCTCCGCGGACGCCGGCCGGGAGCCCGCGGGTGCCTCGGCGCGTCCGCCGCTCAGTCCGGCCGCGCACTCGCGGCCGGAACCGCCGCGGCCCGGGCCCCGAACAGCTCCGCGAAGGCCTCGGCCGCACCGGTCAGCGGGACCCGGGAGAAGACCGCCAGGGACCGGTGCCACGGCGGATCGAGGGAGAGCAGTACGCAGTCCTCGCCGACGGCGCCCCGGACCATGTGGGCCGGGGCCATGACGACGCCCACCCCGGCGGCCGCCATCCGTACGGCCGTCGAGGTGTGCTCCGTACGCAGCACCGTGCGCGGGGTGAAGCCGACCGCGCCGCACGCCCGGTCCAGTACGAGGACGCCGTCGGCCAGCGGTTCCATCGCACAGCGGATCCAGTCGCGATCGGCGAGCTCGGCGAGGCGGACGGCTCCCCGCCCGGCCAGCGGATCGTCGAAGGGGACGACGATGACCAGCTCCTCCCGCCCGATCCGCAGCAGCGGTCCCATCCACTCCGCGGGCTCCGGGCCCACCGCGAGGTCGGCGACGCCCCGCTCCAGCTGCTCCTCCAGCGCGTCGGTGGAGCCGTACTCCCGCAGGACCAGCGACACCCCCGGGTGCAGCGCCCGCCAGCGGGCGGCGATGCCCGGGAGCAGGCCGACGGCCAGGGCGTGCACGGTGGCGACGTGCAGTTCGCCGCCCGCCACGCCGGCGGCGGCGCGGGCCGCCCGCTCGGCCTGGCGGGCGCTGCGGACGGCGAGCTGCGCGTGCGGGAGGAAGGCACGGCCCATGGGAGTGAGCCGGACCCCGCGCGGCAGGCGCTCCAGCAGGGCGCCGCCGACGGACCGCTCCAAGGCCTTGACCTGGTGGGACAGGGCGGGCTGGGTGACGTGCAGGGCGTCCGCGGCGCGGGTGAAGGAGGACTCCTCCACGACGGCGAGGAAGTACTCCATCTGGCGCAGGCTCATGAGCCGGAAGCATAAAGAGCGCGCATGGGACCCAGAAGATCATTTCCTTGGACGTGGCGCGACGGCCGGTCCAGGCTGGGCACATGACCCAAGACGTGCACAACGACGCGACCGACGTGACCGACGTGACCGACGACAGCACCGTGGACGTGATCGTGATCGGCGGTGGCACCGGCGGCTACAGCACCGCCCTGCGCGCCTCGGCCCTCGGCCTGACCGTCCTGCTCGCGGAACGCGACAAGGTCGGCGGGACCTGCCTGCACCGCGGCTGCATCCCCAGCAAGGCGATGCTGCACGCGGCCGAACTCGTCGACGGCATAGCCGAGGCGCGCGAGCGCTGGGGGGTCCGGGCGAGCGTGGAGTCGGTCGACTGGTCGGCGCTGACCGCCACCCGGGACGACATCGTCTCCCGCAACCACAAGGGAGTGGAGGGGCACTTGGAGCACGCCGGGGTGCGCGTGGTGCGCAGCGGCGCGCGGTTGACCGGTCCGCGCTCGATCCGCACCGAGGACGGGCGGGAGTTCACCGCGACCCGCGGGATCGTGCTCGCCACCGGGTCCCGGCCGCGGGTCCTGCCCGGGCTGGAGCCCGACGGGGCCACGGTGGTGACCAGCGACGACGCCCTGTTCGCCCCCGGGCTGCCGGCTTCGGTCCTGGTACTGGGCGGTGGGGCGATCGGCGTCGAGTACGCCTCCTTCCACCGCTCCATGGGCGCCGAGGTGACCCTGGTCGAGGCGGCCGACCGGCTGGTTCCGCTGGAGGACGCGGACGTGTCCCGGCACCTGGCGCGGGGCCTGAAGAAGCGCGGCATCGACGTGCAGGCCGGGGCCCGGCTGGAGGGGGCCACCGTGGCGGACGGGATCGTCCGGGCCACGGTGCGCACCGCGCGCGGGGAGCTCCGCGAGCTGACGGCCGAGCGGCTGCTGGTGGCGGTCGGGCGGGTCCCGGTCACGGACGGGCTGGACCTCGCGGCGGCCGGACTGGTCACCGACGAACGGGGGTTCGTGGCGCCGGCCGACTGGTCCCGGCTGGAGACCGCCGTCCCCGGCGTCCACGTGGTGGGCGACCTGCTGCCGCCGCCCTCGCCGGGGCTGGCGCACGCCTCCTTCGCGGAGGGGCTGCT
The DNA here is from genome assembly GCF_000720115.1 of Streptomyces sp. NRRL F-2580. Taxonomy (GTDB): domain Bacteria; phylum Actinomycetota; class Actinomycetes; order Streptomycetales; family Streptomycetaceae; genus Streptomyces. The sequence continues at coordinate 97,033 of NZ_JOIR01000016.1, read as the reverse complement.
GGTCGCCGAGACGCTGGCCGGGGTGGCGAGCGCACCGGTGGACTACGCGGCGGTGCCGCGGGTGACGTACTCGGCGCCGCAGACCGCCGCGGTCGGGCTGACGGAGGCGCAGGCGCGCGAGGCGGCGCACGACGTGGTGGTGAACACGATGCCGCTGACCGCCGTGGCGAAGGGCATGGTGCACGGGCAGGGCGGCACGGTGAAGGTGGTCGCGGAGCGGCACGGACGGGTGCTCGGCGTGCACCTGGTCGGGCCGCACGTGTCCGAGATGATCGCGGAGAGCCAGCTGATCGTGGGCTGGGACGCCGAGCCGTCCGACGTGGCCCGCCACATCCACGCCCACCCGACGCTCTCGGAGGCCGTCGGCGAGGCCTTCCTGTCCCTGGCGGGCCGCGGCCTGCACCAGCAGTAGGCCCGTGCTCCGCCCGGACCCCTGGGGGGCTCCGCCCCAGACCCTCCCCAGGCTCCGTCCGGGGGACCCCCACGCCGGCGGCGCCGCACCCAGGCCCTGCGCGGATACGGGCCCAGCCCGGCGGGCATGGCATCACTTGTGAATCTCCTCCGTGACATGCGCTACCCCACTCCGCACGAACTCGGGCTGGCCGCCCGCGCACTGGCGGACGAACACCCCGGCGAGGTCCGGCTCCGCCAGGCCGGCACCTCCCGGGCCGGGCAGCCGCTCTGGGTCCTGTCCGTGGCGGCCGTCGGCCCGAACACCCGCAACGTCCTCGTCGTCGCCGGGGCGCACTCCAACGAGCCCGTCGGCGGTGCCACCGCCCTCTCGCTCGCCCGGCGCGTCCTGCACGAGCCCGCGCCGCGGGCCGGCTGCGGCTGGCACTTCCTGCTCTGCGCCGACCCGGACGGCGCGGACCTGCACCGCACCCCGCGCCCGTACTCGCTCCTGGACTACCACCGGAGCTTCTTCCGGCCGCCCGGCCCCGAACAGCCCGAGTGGGCGCCGTCTTTACTGCCTCCGGACCGGCTGCCGCCCGAGACCCTGGCCCTGACCGCGCTCATCGACGAGCTGCGGCCCGTGCTCCAGGTCTCGCTGCACGCCACCGATCTCGGCGGCTCCTGGGTCCAGCTCACCCGGGACATACCCGGCCTCGCCGAGCCGTTCGCCAAATCGGCCGCCGAGCTGCACATCCCGGTGGAGAACGGAGCCTCGGACGCCGCCGGCTGGCCCTCCCCCGGCCCCGGGATCTTCGTGATCCCGCAGCCGGGGAGCGAGGCCGCCGGGGCCTTCCACCCGGAGGACACACGGCTCAGCACCTGGTACCACGCCCACCGGTACGCCGGCACCACCGCGATCGTCGAAGTCCCCATGTGGGCCTCCGACCTGGTGGACGATCCGGCCCCGCACCCCGACCCGCGCGGCGCCCTGCGGATGCTCGCCGGGCGGCTCACGGCGGACTCCGCGCTCGTCGCCGGGGTACGGGACCGGATCCGCTCGGGCCCGCCGCCGCACGAGGACGGGGCCACGGCTCCGCTGCTGCGCGCCGTGGACTGGACGCTCACGCTGATCCCCCGGATCTCCGACGAGTGGACGGGCGACGGGGCTCCCACGGAGGCCACCGCGGCGTACATCGCCAGCATCGACGCCTTCGGGCGGCGGCTGTCGCTGCGCGCCGCCGCGATGCTGCTGCGGGTGCTGCGCGCGCAAGGGCATCCGGCGGCGCCCGGCCTCGACCGGCTGGTCACCGGGTGGTGCGAGGACTTCGCAGCCCGCTTCGGCGCCCGCTGGGTCCCGGTGGCCACCCAGGTGGAACACCAGTCCCGGACCGTCCTGGCCACGTACGAGCGCCTCCTGGCGGCCGACCAGGCCCCTTAGGCGGTGGGCTCCACCGGCTCCACGGGCAGGGCGTACCGGCGCTTCGGGGAGCCGGTGGCGCCGAGCCTGTCGTAGAAGCGGATGGCGCCCTCGTTCCAGTCGGGGGTCTGCCACTGGACCTGGTCGAGGCCGAGCTCGCGGGCCAGGTCCCGCACCCCGTCCATCAGGGCGGCGCCGAGGCCGTGGCCGCGGGCCTCCTGCGCGAGGTAGAGGCAGTCCATGTGCAGGTAGTGCCGGGCGTCCCAGAACGCGAACTCGGCGGAGCAGGCGGCGTATCCGGCGACCGCGCCGTCCGGGGTCGCGGCGAGCAGCACCCACAGCCGGGCGTCCTCGGCGAACAGCTGCGGGCCGAGCCGCTCGGCGAGGCCCGGCGGCCGCGGCGCCGACTTCTCGTAGGCGATGTGCTCGTGGACGAGCTCCACCAGGCGGGGGAGGTCCCCGACGCGTGCACGGCGGATGACAGAGGTGTGTTCCATGCCCGTCATCCTGCGCGGTGGCTCCCACCGGCGGACGGGCGGGACCCGGCGGACGGGCGGGACGGTCTGCGGGGCGCTGCCCCGCAGACCGTCCTGGTCCGTGAACGGACCCTCACCGCACCTGCCGGGCAGGTGGGTCACACCCGGCTTCAGTGGAAGCTGGTGTTGTGGCACTGGAAGCTGGCGGAGCTGGCGAGCAGCACGTCACCTTCCCCCTCGGCGATCTCGAGCTGCTGGAGGCTGAGGATGGACATGGACTTCACCTCCTTTCGATGGTGTTCGTGTGAGCGGGCGAGCCACCCGTGGATCAGTGGAAGCTCGTGTTGTGGCACTGGAAGCTGGCGGTGCTGCCGAGCAGCGCGCCGCCCTCTTCCTCGGCGATCTCGAGCTGCTGGAGGCTGAGGATGGACATGACGGTCACCTCCCTTCGGGTGTCGGGGTGTCGGGGGTCGCGCGGGCCGGGAGCGGCCCGGCGGGCTCAGGCGAGGGTGCCGTGGCACGCGTAGCTGATGGCGCTGGCCAGCAGTACGCCTTCTTCCTCGGCGATCTCGAGCTGCTGAAGGTTGAGGATGGACATGACGGTCACCTCCTTTCGGGTGTGGGGGTTTCGCTGGGCCGGGAGCGGCGCAGCGGGCTTCGGGCGGCGGTGGTCGGTGCCGGACCGCCGAGCAGGGGGAGGAAGAGGTCGGTGCGGCGGTGGGCGGCTTCCATCGCCAGGAGCACTCCGGCCGATCCGGTGGCGAGGTCCATCGACAATCGGACCAGGTGCCTGCCGGGGAAGGCGAGGCCGTCGCCGTGGGGGACGGCGTGCCGCCACAGGTCGCGCCGGTGGCCCTGGAGGGCGGCCTCGTCGGCGGCGCCGCGGCCGGCGGCCGTCAGGAAGTACAGCAGTCCGGCGCGGCCGTCGAGCAGGCCGGGGAAGACGGTGAACTGGCCGCGTGCCGCCTTCCGGATCGCGCTGAGGGCGTCGGCGAAGCCCGGGTCGGCGCGGTGCTCCAGGAAGGCTGCCAGGGCGAGTCCGATGCCGGTGGACCCGGTGCCGAGGTAGATCACGGACCGCCAGCCGTCGTCGACCTGCAGGGAGCCGTCGACGTCCGCGCATCGTTCGAGGTCGCGGCGCAACGCCTGCTCGGCGAGGTCGAGGTGACGTGGCTCGCCGGTGCGTTCGTGGAGGCGGACGAGGAACAGGGCGGCTCCGGCTGCCCCGGTGGTGAGGCCCGCACCGTGGTCCGCGCCGGGGCCCGGTTCCGCACCGGGGCCCGCGCCGGCCGGGCGGACCAGGGCGGCTTCGACGCGGTCGGCGATGCGGCGGGCGTGGTCGAGGTGGCGGTGGTCGCCGCCGCGGGCATGGAAGCCGAGGGCGGCCAGGCCCGTGCCGGGCAGTCCGGTCAGCAGGCCGAGGCTGGTCGTCTCGGCGGTGCGGTCGAGGGCCCGGCCCAGGATGTCGGCGGCCTCGTCGTGCCGTCCGAGGAGGTCGAGGACGGTGGCCACGCCGCAGGAGCCGTTGAACAGCCCGACCGGGGCGGTGGTGACGTTCCGCAGGGCCGTGGCGGCGAGCCAGTCAGTCCAGGCGGGGTCGACGGCGTGACCCGTGGCGTGCAGGGCGTACAGGACGCCCGCGGCGCCGTGGGACAGGCTGGTGCCGCCGCCCTCCTGGGCTCCCTCGGGGTCGTTGGGGAAGAGCCGGTCGTTCCGGTCGGGGGTGGCGGAGGCGGTGAGCGCCGCCACGAGCCGCGCCCGGTTCTCCTCCCAGTCCCGGCCGGCGGGACCGGGGCCGGAGCCGGGATCAGGACCAGGGTCGGCGCCGGCCGGTACCGGTGCGGTGGTCCCCGCGATGGCCGCCATGGCCGCGGCTGCGTCGCGGGCGTAGTCGGCGGGCAGCGGGAAGCGTTCGTGCGCCCAGCGTGCGAGCTGGTCGGGCTTGGCCGGGTCCAGGGCGGACAGTGCTCCCAGCGGGATGAACTGGCCTAGCCGCACGGCGGCCAGGCCGTAGGCGTCGACGTCGGTGCCCGTGACGTGGGCGGGAGCGGCGAACCCGGGTGCGCCCAGAAGGCCGGTGCGCCGTTCGCCGACCGGGTGGGCGGCTTCGAGGTCGATGAAGGTGACGGTGTCGTCGGGGCGCACGATGATGTTGTTCGGGTGCAGATCGCCGAAGACGATCCCGGCCCGGTGGACGGCCTCCGTCGCCGCGGCGACCTTGTCGAGGACCGACAGCGACCAGCGCGTGTACTGCGCGTACGCCTCCGCTGTCGCGCCGGGACGCACCAGCGGCAGGCGCAGCACGGCGGCCTTCGCCAGCGAGTCGCCGTCGATGTGCTCCTGGACGAGGAAGTGGTGTTCCCAGTAGGTCTCGTAGCCCAGTACCCGCGGTACGAGGCCGGTGCCGGCCAGTGCGGTGAGCATGCGGTGCTCGTTCCGCAGGCGGCCGACGGCGTCGAGTCCCTGCGCGTCGAGCCCGGCCAGGGGCCGTGCTTCCTTCAGGACGACCAGGTCCCCGGTCTTCGGGTCCTTCGCCAGGTAGACCCCGCCCCCGTTGGAGAAGTGCAGCGGTCGCACGATCTCGTAGGGCAGGTCGACGCGGCTGACCGCGGTGAACCGTTCGACGCGGTCGCGGATGAAGGGGGGCATCGGGGCCCACCGCGGCGGGGTGAACGCCGCGGTGCGCGGATCGCGCACCGGGGTTCCGTCCGGCCGGACGATGGCCAGCACGGGTGCGTCGCCCCCGTCGTGGGCCCACCGCGCGGCGAACGCCCCGTACCGCACGAACACCGGGCTGCTGTCGCTCCAGCGCAGGTCGGACAGGATGTAGGGGCCCTGCTGTCCGTCCAGTGCGGCCGTGAGGGCGTCCAGCAACGCCTTCAGCTCCTCGTCGCCCGCCGGGTAGACGGTGATGAACTTGCCCGAGGAACCGCGGTGGGCGTACTTGGAGTTGAACGCCGACAGCAGCCGGCCGCTGCGCAGGTACTTGAAGGCGACGCGGTGCGAGGCGCAGACGGCGGCGGTCCTGTGCAGGATCTCCTGGGCGGCGGGGGCCGCGGCCGATATGTGGATCTTCCACCCCTGCGTCGGCAGGGGCCGGCCGAAGAACACCCGCACCCATACGTCCGTGTCGTCCTGCGACACGGTGGCGTCGCCCACCGGCGGAGGTGTCCAGCGGTCGTCCTCGTCCCGGATGCGCTGCGGCACGTCGTAGAACACCGGGTCGGCCAGACAGAACGCGTACATCTGAGCCAGGTTCATCGCGTCCCCTTCCCGGACTCGTGGGGGGCCAGTTCGTCGGTCATGGCCGTAACTGTGCGGCGGGCCGGTCTTCGTGGGATGAACGGGCGGCCATCGCCGGCGATCGCCGGTGATCACCGCGTCGATCGGCTGCTCATCCCGCGTGGACGGCCGCCGAGGATCTTGTTTCCCGGTGGCCGCAGAGCCGCGCACCGTCACGGAACAAAGAAAGAGCCTCTCATGATCAACTCGAAGCGCATCCGCCTCGCGCTCGTCGCCCTCGTCGCCTCCGGAGCGGCGCTCGCCGCAGCCCCCGCCCAGGCCGCGGGGACCGTCACGGCCGTGACCCGGACCCAGGCGTCGATCGCCGTCCAGGCCGAGTCGCCGATCTCGCTGATGCGCTGCCGCGACGACGGCCAGGGTTGCCCCCTCCCGGCCAAGCCGGACTGCGGCCGCAAGTCCGCCCCGACTACGATCGACTTGTGGTCGCAGCACATGCGGGACCGGATGAACGAGCGGACCTTCACCGAGGAGCAGGCGCGGGAAGCCGTCAGGATCGGCGCGGACGACGCCTGGTGCCAGGTCGACGAGGGCACCTGGTTGTACGACGCGCAGCTGAGTGGCGGGGGCCGGCTGGTGGTCGTCGTCGGCTGGGACCGCGCCTCGCGTCAGTCGACGGCCGTCACCGGTTGGTGGAAGAAGTAGGGGCCGCCGGCCCGCCCGGATCGCGTCCGGGCGGCCCGCCGCCACACCGTCGGACACCGTAGGACCACCCGGCACCGCGGAGGAGGCCAGACCGGATGCGCGGAGTGAACCCGGCTGTGCCCCGGGGCGGCGACGGCCACCGCTTCCGGTTGCTGGGACCGGTCCGGATGGTCCTGCGCGGCGCCGCGGTCCGCCCCGGCCCGCCCCGGCAGCAGGCGGTCCTGGCCGTCCTGCTGCTGCGCCGCCGCCGGCCGGTCACGGTGGACGAACTCGTCGCCGCCGTCTGGGGGGACGACGCCCCGGCCCGCGCGGCCGGCAACCTGCGCACCTACGCGTGGGGGCTGCGCACCCTGCTCGAACCCGGCCGCGGCGCCCGCGAGCCGGCCCGGGTGCTGCTCGGCGACGGGCGCGGGTACGTCCTGCACACCGCGGAGGACTCGGTCGACGTCCTGCGGTTCGAGGGCCAGGTCGAGGCCGCCCGGCAGGCGCGCGGACGCGGCGACACCGCAGCCGAACACGCCCTCCTGGCGGACGCGTTGGGCCGGTGGACCGGAGAGGCCCTGGCCGGCGTGCCCGGCCCGTTCGCGGAGGAGGAGCGCGTCCGGCTCGGCGCCCTGCGCGCGGCCGCCCGCAAGCGGTACTTCGCGTGCGCGCTGCGCCTCCGCCTGCACCACGCCGTGATCCCCGAACTGACCGCTCTCACACGGGAGTTCGCGCTCGACGAGGAACTGCGCGCGCTGCTCATGCGCGCCCTGCACGGCTGTGGCCGGCAGGCGGAGGCGTTCACCGTGTTCGCCGACACGCACCGGATCCTCGGCGAGGAGCTGGGCGTCGCCCCGTGCGCCGAGCTGACGGCCCTCCACGCCCGGCTGCTCGCCCACGATCCGCCGCCCGTCGCCCCGGACCACCGGCCTCCCGCGCCTGCCCGAGCCCCGGCTCCACCCCCGGCCCCGCCGCTGCTGCCGCCTCCGCCGCCCTCGCCGGAGCAAGAGGTGCTCCCGGAAGCGGCGCAACGTGCCCTCGCCCAGGCGGAGCGCCTCCTCACCGAGGGGGTCGACCGCGGTGTGGTCCCCGTTCTGACGATCACCGGGCCGGGCGGGGCGGGCAAGACGGAACTGGCCGCGCGGATCGCGGACCGTGTCGCCCGCCGCTTCCCCGACGGCCCGCTCTTCGTCGACCTGCGGACCCCCGGCCCCGTCCCGGCGGGCCCCGGCCCGCTCCTGGCACACCTCCTCCACGCCCTCGGGATCCCGCCGGCGAGGATTCCCGCCGACGCGGATCAGCGGGCGGCGCTCTACCGCTCGGTCCTCGCGGGACGGCGCGCCCTCGTCCTCCTCGACGGCGCCCGGGACGCCGCCCAGGTCGTCCCCCTGCTGCCCGGCGCACCGGGCAACGCCGTCCTCGTCACCACCCGGTCCCGCGCCCTCGCCCTGCCCGGCGCGGCGCTCATCGAGCTCGCCGCCCGCCCGTACGCCGGGGAGCCGTCCGCCGACGAGGGCGCCGACGATCCGGCCGCCTCGGCTTCCGGCCGGGACGGCCTGCCGCCCGAACTGGCCCGTGCCGCCCGCCTGCTCGCCCGCCACACAACCGACCTGTCCGTCGATGCCGTCGCGGCCGTGCTGGACACCGGGCGCGAGAGCGCGGCCCGCATCGCCGAGGCCCTGGTGGACGCGGGGGCACTCGACACCCCCGCCGCCGGCAGCTACCGCACCCCGGACCGGCCCTGAGGGGCGGGCGAGCGGCCTGCATCCCGTTTTCGTGACGCGGCCCGGGGGTTTCGTCACGCCGCGCGGCTCCCCCGTACCTCCTGAAGATGCATGGCACTCACATGATCCTTCGGGGGGCGGTCCTGCCGTGGAGCGGGCTGGCAAGGTCGGATCGTGCCCGGCGGGCCGGCGCCCCCGGCCGGTCCGCCGGGCCGTGCCGGCCCGGCTGCCCTCCCAGGGAGCCGACGCGTGCGCACGCCACCGCCGCAGAGACGAGAACGGAGTCCACCGTGAGCAGCGACGCCCCGCCCGAACCGTTCTTCTCCGTGCTCGGAGCGGTCCAAGCCCGGCGGGGCGACGCACCGCTGCCCCTCGGCTCGCCGCAGCAGCGGGCGCTGCTCGCGATGCTCCTGCTGAGACGCAACGACGTCGTGGCTCTCGACGAGATCATCGACGGCCTCTGGGGCGAGGAGTTGCCGCGGACGGCGGTGGGCACGGTCAGGTCGCACGTCTACCGGCTCCGCCGGGCGCTGGGGCCCCGCATCGCGACCCACGGCCAGGGGTACCTGCTGGACTGCGGCCCCGGCGCACTCGACCTCGATGTGTTCGAGCAGCTGGTCGCCGATGCCCGCGCGTGCACGGCGGCGGAGAGGACCGGTGAGGCGGCCGAGCTGCTGGCCGGAGCGCTCAAGCTGTGGCGGGGGGCTCCGCTCGCGGGAGTTCCGGGCCCGCACGCCGCGATCCACCGCGAACGCCTTTCGGAACTCCGGCTGTCGGTGCTGCTGGAGCGCGTCGAACTCGACCTGCGGCTGGGACGGCACGCGCGGCTCGTCCCTGAGCTGACCAGGCTCTGCGCGGAACACCCCCTGCACGGGAGGCTGCGGGAACTGGCGGGGATCGCCCTGGCGCGCAGCGGTCCCACCGTCCGGCCTGCGGGGGGCGAACCCACCGGGCGCCCGCACCGGACCCCGCCCGGACCGCCACCCGGGACCCGGCCCGGAACACAGCCCGGGACCCCGCCCTCGACCCCGCCCGGGCCGCCGTCCGCCGGCGAGGCGCCCCCGGCGGCCCACGAGCGGTCCATCCGCGCGGACGCCGCCACCGCGCGGCCCCGACCGGCCCAGCTCCCCTTCTCACCGGGCGACCTCATCGGCCGCACCGAGGCGGTACGGGACCTGCTCGACGCCTTGACGACGCCCCGGACCGGATCCGTCGCGGTCGCCGCGGTCACCGGCACCGGCGGCGTCGGGAAGAGCGCACTCGCCGTCCACGTCGCCCAGCGGCTGCGGGAGCGGTTCCCGGACGGGCAGTTGTACGCGAGCCTGCGCGGCACCTCGGCGGAGCCCGCGGACCCCGGCACGGTCCTGGCCGGCTTCCTCCAGGCGCTCGGGGCGGAGGAGGAGGCGATCCCGGACGGACGGGAGGAGCGGGCCGCGCTCTTCCGTACGACCGTGACGGACCGGCGGATCCTGCTGGTCCTGGACGACGCCCGGGACACCGCCCAGGTCGAGGCGCTGCTTCCGGGCTCGCCGGCCTGCGCGGTGCTCGTCACCGGCCGTGCCGCGCTGGACGGGCTGCCGGCGGTCCGGCGGGTACGCCTGGAACCCCTGGCCGGCCCGGAGGCACTCGCCCTGCTCGGCGCCGTCGTCGGGCCGGAGCGGATCGCCGCCGAGCCCGGGCAGGCGGCGGTGCTGGCCGAGCGGTGCGGCGGCCTGCCACTGGCGCTGCGCCTGGCCGGCGCGCGGCTCGCGGCCCGCCCCACGTGGTCGTTGTCCGACTTCGTCCGGCTGCTCGACGGCCACCATCCCGCCTTCCCCGCGCTGCCCCCGTTCGCCGTGTTCCCCGCGTCGGCCGGATCCCAGGACGGCATCACGGCGTGCATCCGGCCGAGCTACGACCTGCTCGACGACGAGGAGGCCCGGCTGTTCCGGCTGCTGGCACTCACCCGCCGGGGCACCACGGACGTCACGGGGGCGGCGGCGCTCGGCGGCCTGCCGCCGGCGCGCGCCGGGCAGTTCCTGGAACGGATGACCGGGCTGGGTCTGCTGGAGTCGCCCTGCCCGGGTGTCTACCGCCAGTACCCCCTGCTGCGGATGTTCGGGGCCGAGCGCTCCCGCGAGGACGACCGCCCCGACGAGCAGGCCGCGGCCTTCACCCGGTTCCTCGACCACCTGCTCGCGGTGGCCCGCACCGTCCACGCCGCCGAGCGCCCGGGGCACCACGTCTCCGGCCTGTTGCCGCCGGACGGCCGGCCGGGCGGCCCCGACAGCAGGCGGCGGCTGCTCGACCCCGAGCACGACGGCGCACTCGGCGTCGCCGTGCGGACCCTGGAGGCCGTGCCGTCGGCCGTCGCGGTGGCCGCCGATCTCGCGCTCGCCGTCGAACCGCTCCTGGAGGGCTCGTACCTGTGGGCGCAGTCACTCGATCCGGTGCGCCGGATCCTGCGGACCGCGCAGGACCAGGGGCACCTGCGTGCGGCCGGCCGCGCCGGCTACGTGCTCGGCAGCGCGCTGGCCCAGCTGGGACGACTGGACGAGGCGGACCGGATACTCGACGCCGCCGAACACGCGGCGCTGGCGGTGCGGGACGACGCCGTGCGCACCGAGATCCTCAACCGCCGGGCCCACGTGTGCCAGTACCGGGCGCACTGGCGCCGGGCCGACACCCTGCACCGGGAGGCCGTCGCCGTCGGGGAGGCGTACGGCAGCGCCTGGGCCTGCCGCAACGCCCGCGCGAGCAGCGTCAGTACGCTGCTGCGCCTCAGCCGCCGCGACGAGGCCGCGGAGATCAGCCGCGCCACCCTCGCGTCCGCCGTCGACGCGGGGGACCATCACGGCGAGGCGTACGCCCTCTACAACCTGGGGCTCACCGCCCGGCACCTCGGCCGCACCGACGAGGCGGTCGCCCGGCACCGGCAGAGCGCCGCACTGAGCGCGCGGCACGGCTGCCCCACGGTGGAGGCGATGAACCTGGTGTCGGAGACGACCGCCCAACTGGCCGGCAACCGCCTGCCGGAGGCCGTGGAATGCGGCGAGCGGGCGGTGGCGGCGACCCGCCGCATCGGCTGGCACGCCGCCGAGGTCCGGGCCCTTCGACTCCTGGGCAGCGCCGTCGCGGCTGCGGGCGACCGCGAGCGGGCCGGGGCCCGGCCGGCGCAGGCCGCGGACGTGCTCGTCCCTTCCGGCCGGCCGGGGCGTCCGCTCGACCCGTCCCTGCCGGCCTTGCCGCCCGGCGGTACGTCATGACCGGGGCCGGGAGGCGGACCCGTCGGGATGCGGTGGCGCACGGTTCACCGGGGTTTCGTGACGGGGGCCGTCGCCTTTCGTCACGCGCCTGCGGTGGGTCCCTCGCCTCCGGGCCGCGACCTGCGGCGGGCCCGGTAGGCCCGCGCCCGGCAGGACGCCGAGCAGTGCCTGGCGGGCCGGCCCGGGGCCGGGTGGCCGCCGGCGGCCGCCGGGAGCGCTCGTCCGCAGCCGGGGCAGCCGGGCGGACGGGCCGGGCCGTCCGTGTGCGGCGCCGGGGTGGTCGCCGGCTCCGAGGCAGGGGCCGGGCGCGGGGCGGGTGCCGACGCCGGTGCCCGCTCCGGCGCCCCGGCGGCCGGTACCCGTACCGCCCCCTGTTCCGCCCGCTGTTCCGGCCCCTCCTCCGGTCCCTGTTCCGACGGGCGTTCCGGAGCCGGCCCGCGGCCCTGGGTCAGGCCCTGCCGTTCGGCGATCACCCCCGCCTGGAAGCGGCTGTTCGCGCCCAGCTGGAGCAGCAGCTCCGAGACGTGCCGGCGGCAGGTCCGCAGCGATATCGCCAGGCGCCGCGCGATCGTGTCGTCCTTGAGTCCCTTGGCCAGGAGCGCCAGGATGCTCTGCTTGACCGTTTCCGAGATGTCGTGGGCCGCCTGCGGGCCCGTCGCGAACGGCGTCGCGTACTCCCAGTCCCGGTGGAAGACGTCCAGCAGGTACCCCAGCAGGTCCGGCTCCCGGATCAGCAGCGCCCCGCCGGAGCGGGACGGCAGGAAGCCCAACTCCCCGTCGATGACGATCATCTGCGGGAGCACCTCGGGGAGCGTACGGATCTCCGCCCCCGCCCCGATCAGCCGCTCCGCGTGCGCCCGCGTCACCGGGTCGAAACGGGTGGCGTGCTGGTACAGGCTGCGCATCCGCACGCCCCGCTCCAGCAGCGCGAGATCACGCGGCAGCGCCTCGCGCAGCGCCGCCTCCGGGAACGAGCCGCCGTGCTTGGACACCAGTATCTCGGCGCGGCAGCCGTCGATGACCTCGGTGAGGAGGGCGCGCACGGCGAACTGGTCGGGCAGGTGGTCGATCGTGCCCTGCGGGAAGACGTGCTGCCGTGCCTGGAGGTAGACGGGGATGAGCCCGGTGAAGGCGTCCCGCCGGTTCTGGAGTTCCTCCCTGCGGGCCCGCAGCTGCTCCTCGTGCGCGCGCAGCGCGGCCTCCGGCCCGGACAGCAGGTGGGCCCCCGCCGCCTGGGGGCTGACGGCCTGCCAGCCGTCGCCCGCCGTTCGCAGGAGGCAGGTGTCGGTCAGCGAGCGGACCGCGGCGCGGCACTCCTCCTCGGTCAGCCCGGTCTCGGCCGCGGCCCTCGGCAGGGCCGACGGGGCGAGCCCGCCCTGCACGAGCGTCCACCGGTAGAGCACGATCGCCGCGTGGTCGACCTCGGGTAAGCCGGCGTCCGAGGCCCCGCCTGCGCCCGTGTGCAACTGCTTGCCTCCTAAAAGTGCATGGCACACACATGATCCCTTACGTGCCTGCCACTGTCACGCCGGGCTCTGGCAGAGTCGTGATCAACGGGGAGACGGCGCGCATGACCACCGCGTCCTCCGGCAACGTTCCATATCCACAGAGGGGTTGTCGTGATCAACAAGTACGCAGCATGGGTAGTCGCGCTGGCCGCCGCGGGGGCCGTCTGGACGGGTACCGGAACCGCGGCCGCCGCGGCCTCGCCGGCCGACGCGCCCGCCGGACCCGTGGCCGCGGCGGGTACGACCCGCACGGTCCTTCCCGAGGTGGGCGACTGGCTCCGCGACATCCGCCCGGACGATCCCACCTGCGCCACCACGACGGCTTGGGGCGACGCCTATTGCCCCGGCAAGCCGCTGGCGTAGGGGGGACACCTCCTGAGCCGCCCGGGGGACCGGGTGCGGGGGCGGCGGGAACCATCCGCCGCCGGTTGGGTGGACGTGGGCCCGAACCCGGTCCTGATATCAGCTCGCCCAGAGCCGGAAGGTCATCTTCCCGAAGCTGACCTGGTCCCCGGCGCGGACCACCGCGGAGCCGGTCACCCGGTGCCCGTTGACGGAGGTCCCGTTGGTGGACCCGAGGTCCTTGAGCACCCACAGCCCGTCGCGCAGGCTCAGTTCCGCGTGCGCCCGGGACACGGTCTCGTGGCTGAGCCGCAGTCCGTTGCCGGGATCGCGGCCGATCCGCAGGACGGCCGCGCTCGGATGTGGCAGCAGCAGCTTGGGCAGCTTCTCGGCGGCCCAGGCGTGCCGGATGCCGACGGACACGGCGGAGACCCGGCCGACCCAGCCGAACAGCCGACGTGTCCACGGGCTTTCGGCGGCCTCCCTTGCCTGGAGGTCGGCCGTGAGGACGGCGAGGTCCTCGGAGCGGCGGGCGACCAGGGCGAGTTCCATCCGGCGCAGGAAGGTGTCGTGGGACAGCTTGCCGAGGGCAGCGCCCTCTCTGAGCTGGCCCAGCGCCCTGTCGCGCTCGGCGTCGGACAGCCGCGGCGCGGGGAAGGCGGGGATCTCGAAACTCGACGTCACAGGGTGATTGTCGGCCCGTCGGGGCCGGAGTGTCCAGAACTCCCCCGCCACGCCCGGAATGATGGGCAGGATACGCATGCCGGCCACCGCCGCTGACGAGGGGACCGTCCGTTGCACTTCGAGGTGTGGGCACCGCTGACAGGTCATGTCGCCATGCGACTCGACGACGCGACGTACGCGATGGAGCGCGATCCGGAACGGTCCGGCTGGTGGACCGCGGAGGCCCCGGCCGGCGAGGGCAGCCGCTACGGGTTCCTGCTGGACGCAGACCCGGTCCCGCGGCCCGATCCGCGCGGCCGGCGGCTGCCCGACGGCCCCGACGGCCTGTCCGCGGTGGTCGACTTCGAGGCGCTGGTCCAGGCGGCGGGCCCGCCGGTCCCGCCGCCGCACACCCGGCTCCAGGACGCGGTCCTGTACGAGCTGCACATCGGCACCTTCACGCCCGAGGGCACCTTCGACGCGGCCGCCGCCCGCCTCGGGCACCTCAGCACGCTCGGCGTCACGCACGTGGAGCTGATGCCGGTCTGCTCCTTCCCCGGCCGGCACGGCTGGGGCTACGACGGAGTCGCGCCGTGGGCGGTGCACGAGCCGTACGGCGGCCCGGCCGGGCTGGTCCGGTTCGTGGAGGCGGCCCACGCCGCCGGGCTGGGCGTGGTGCTGGACGTGGTCCACAACCACCTCGGCCCCTCCGGCAACCACCTGCCCGCCTTCGGCCCGTACTTCACCGACACCCACCACACGCCCTGGGGGGCGGCGGTGAACCTGGACGCGCCCGGCTCCGACGAGGTGCGCGCCTACCTCGTGGGCAGCGCGCTGGCCTGGCTGCGCGACTACGGGATCGACGGACTGCGGCTCGACGCCGTGCACGCGCTGGCCGACGGGCGCGCGCTGACCTTCCTGGAGGAGCTGTCCGCGGCCGTCGACGGGCTGGCCGCGGACACCGGCCGGCCGCTGTTCCTGATCGCCGAGTCCGACCAGTGCGACCCGCGCACCACCACCCCGCGCGCGGCCGGCGGACTGGGCCTGCACGCCCAGTGGAACGACGACTTCCACCACGCCCTGCACTGTGCGCTGACCGGTGAATCCCAGGCGTACTACGGGGACTTCGCCGAGGCCCCGCTCGCCGCCCTCGCCAAGACCCTGACCCGGGCCTTCTTCCACGACGGGACCTGGTCCTCCTTCCGCGGCCGCACCCACGGCCGCCCGGTGGACCGCCGCCGGACCCCCGCGCACCGCTTCCTCGGCTACACGCAGACACACGACCAGATCGGCAACCGGGCGCAGGGCGACCGGCTCGCCGCCTCCCTCTCCCCCGGCCTGCTGGCGTGCGCCGCGGCGGTGGCGCTGACCGGACCGTTCGTGCCGATGCTGTTCATGGGCGAGGAGTGGGGGGCGCGCACCCCCTGGCAGTACTTCACCGACCACCCCGATCCGGAGCTGGCCGAGGCCGTACGGACCGGCAGGCGCCGGGAGTTCGCGGCGCACGGCTGGAAGGCGGTGGGGGTCCCCCCAGCGGTAGCTGGGGGAGAGATCCCCGACCCTCAGGACCCGGCGACCCGCGAGCGCTCCTGCCTGGACTGGTCGGAGCCCGAACAGGCCGCCCACGCCCGCCTGCTGGAGTGGTACCGCACCCTGGTCGCGCTCCGCCGCGGCCACCCGGACCTGCGCGACCCGGACCTGGCGTCGGTCCGGGTCGCCCACGACGAGGAGCGGCGCTGGCTCACCTTCCGGCGGGGCGACGTACGGGTGGCCGTGAACCTCTCCCCGGAGCCGTTGACGATCGCGCTGGGCCGCAACGGGGTGCGGGTGCTGGCGGCGTGGGAGCCCCTCGAACGCCCCGGCCCCGACGGCCGGATCCACGTCCCCGGCGAATCGGCGGTCGTGCTGGGTCCGTGAGGCGGCGGTCGCCGCGCCCGCCGGGCGGGCTACTCGACGACGGCCAGCTCGCGCGGGGCGTTGTTGAGCCGTCGCCCGCCCTCCTCGGTGACGGTCACGATGTCCTCGATGCGGACGCCGAACCGGCCGGGCAGGTAGACGCCCGGCTCCACGGAGAAGCACATCCCGGGGACCAGGGGCTGTTCCTCGCCCTCGACCATGTACGGCGGCTCGTGGGTGGTGACGCCGATGCCGTGGCCGGTGCGGTGGATGAAGCGGTCCCCGTACCCGAACTCGGTGATCACCGCGCGGGCCGCCCGGTCCACCTCCTGGCAGGAGACCCCGGGGCGGACCGCCGCCACGCCCGCCTGCTGGGCCTCGCGCACGATGTCGTGGACGCGCTGCTCCTCGGCGGTGGGCTCGCCCACGTGCACGGTGCGGGAGATGTCGGAGCCGTAGCCGAACCGCAGGCCGCCGAAGTCGAGGACCACCATGTCGCCGCGGCGGATGACCCGGTCGCCGGCCTCGTGGTGCGGGTTGGCCCCGTTGGGGCCGGAGCCGACGACGGTGAAGTCGACCTGGGAGTGGCCGTGGGCGCGCAGCAGGGCGGCCAGGTCGGCGGCGACGTCCGTCTCCCGGCGGTCGGCGAAGGGCAGGTGGAGGATCTGCGCGTACGCGGCGTCGGCGGCGGCCCCCGCCGCGGCGAGGCGCTCCAGTTCCCGTTCGTCCTTCACGGCGCGCAGCATGGGCAGGCAGTCGGTGAGCGGCGTGTGGGAGGTCTTCGGCAACTCCCGCTGGAGGCCGAGGAGGTGGAGGGCCCAGGTGTTGTCGCTGACCCCGAACCGGCCGGCCGGATCCAGCAGCGGGGCGGTCACGGAGTACGGGTTCGTCCCGTCGGTCCAGTCCCGCAGGGTCAGCGCGGCGGCGCCCGCGGCCTTGGCCGCGTCGGGGGCCTCCAGTGCGGGGACGACGAGTACCGGGTCCTGTCCGGCGGCAAGCACGAGCAGGGTCAGCCGCTCGGTCTCTGCGGTGGGCCGGTATCCGGTGAGGTGCGTGAGGTCGGGCCCGGGGGCGATCAGCAGGCCGGCCAGTCCGGCGTCGGCGGCGGTCCGCGCCGCGGCGGCCATCCGGGCGGCGTAGTCGTCGGCCGTGAAGGGTGCCGGGTCTTTGAATGCGGCGTCACGTGTCATACGGGTGATCCTGCCGTGAGCCGGGCGGCGAGGGCAGCGGCCGCGCCGGTCGGGGTGCCGGGCGTGAGGAGTTCCGTACGGTGCACCAGGCGCGGAGCGGACAGCGGCACGGCGACCCCCGCGCCGGCGGCCTCGGCGACCCGGCGCGGAAGCAGCGCGAGGCCGTGCCCGGCCGCGGCGAGGGCGCAGAGGGCGTGCAGGTCGGTGCCGTCGTAGCGGACGGAGGCGCGGGCGGCGGTGAGCGGCAGCCCCACGCCGGGGGCGTCGAGCCAGCGGGCGTCGGCGAGGTCGTCCAGCCGGACGGCGGCCCGCCCGGCGAAGGGGTGCCCGGCGGGCAGCAGCACGGCCAGCTCCTCCTGCGCCACCCCGGTCACGGTGAGGGGGGCCACGTCGGGCAGCCGCAGCGGGTCGCTGGGCGCGGCCGGGCCGTCGACGAGGCCGAGGTCGCAGCCCCCGGTGGCGACGGCCGCGGGTACCTCGGCCGGGGGCAGCACCCGCAGGGTGACCCCGGTGGCGGGCAGGGCCGCGAGCAGCCGGGGCCCGACGGCGAGCGGGGAGGCGGCGAGCGTGACCCGGCCGGGCGGGGCGGCGGTCAGCCGGAGCACGTCGGCGCGGGCGGCGTCGAGCCGCAGGAGCAGGGGCCCGGCGTGCTCCAGCAGCCGCGTCCCGGCCGGGGTCGGCGCGACGGGCCGGCGGGTGAGCAGCTCGGCCCGGAGGTCCCCTTCGAGCGCGGCGATGTGCTGGGAGACGGCTGACTGGGTGTAGCCGAGCTCGCGGGCGGCGGCGGAGAAGGAGGCGAGCCGGGCCACGGCGACGAACGTACGGAGCAGGTGCGGGTCCATGGTCATCAGGATCACTGATGGAGGGTGCAGGAACAATCGTTGGCGCTGAACGGGGAGCCGGCCGCAGGATGATCCACATGACCACGGCACAGACCGCACAGACCCCGCACCCGACGCAGACCCCGCCGGCCCCGCAGCCCACACCGGCGGCGCGGATCGCGCTCGTCGGCGACCGCTCCCCGCACGTGAAGTCCCACACCCGGATCCCGCTCCTGCTGGACGCCCTGGCCTCCCGCGACGGACTCGTACTCGACGCCTACTGGATCCCCACCGGCGATGCCGAGGCCGAGGCGGCCGCCGGGACCCTGGCCCGCTTCGACGCCGTGTGGGTGCTGCCCGGGAGCCCGTACGCGAGCGAGGCCGGGGCGCTGGCCGCGATCCGGGTGGCCCGCGAGGAGGGCATCCCCTTCCTCGGGACCTGCGGCGGCTTCCAGCACACCCTGCTGGAGTACGCCCGGACGGTCTGCGGGCTGACCTCCGTGGCGCACGCCGAGAACGACCCGGGGGCGGCGGACCCGCTGATCGCGCCGCTCGCCTGTTCGCTCGTCGGGCACGAGGGCCTCGTACGGGCCGAGCCCGGCTCGCTCGCCGAGGCCGCGCTCGGCGCGGAGCGGTCGATGGAGCGCTACCACTGCAACTACGGACCCGCGCCCCGGCACCTGCCGACGCTGACCGCCCACGGGCTGCGGCTGTCGGGGCACGACGAGGAGGGCCAGGCCCGCATCGCCGAGCTGCCCGGACACCCGTTCTTCCTGGCCACGCTGTTCCAGCCGGAGCTGCACGGGGACGGCTCGCGGCCGCACCCGATCGTCCGGGCCCTGGCCGCGGCGGCCGTCGCGCACGCCGCCGGCCGCCGGGACGGGGTCACGGCCCGGCTCGCCGCCACGCTGGGCGCCAGCCGCTCGGCCGGATAACGCGTCGCGGGACCACCCCGCAGATCGGCTATGCTGTGCATGCACGTCGACGGGTGGTCCGCCGCCCTTCGTGGTGGGTGTAGCTCAGTTGGTAGAGCACCTGGTTGTGGTCCAGGTGGCCGCGGGTTCAAGTCCCGTCACTCACCCTGATCCCCCGGGGTACGAGGTCTCCTCGTACCCCGGGGGTTTTTTGCGTCCGAGGTCCGACGCCGGACGTCCGGCGTACGGCGGCGGCTCCGGCTGCGGCTAGTCGCGCAGGTAGGCCTCGACCTCGGTGACGAAGGCCACGGGGGTCTCGTGCGGCGGGTAGTGGCCGGCGCCGGGGAGGGTGCGGATGCGGCAGTTCGGGTACCAGACCTGCCAGGTGGCGCGCATCACATCGGCGGTGAGCGCGAGGTCGTACTCGCCGACCAGGACGAGCACCGGCACCGTGTTGCCCTTGACGGCGTCGGACAGGTCCAGGGACTGCCAGCTCGCGAGGTAGTCGGCGAAGGCCTCCGGGCGGGAGACCTCCAGGGAGTGGGCGACCATCCGGTCGATCCAGCGCCGGCTCGCCCGGTTGCCGGTGACGAGGTCGAGGATGGCGCGCCGGTTCTCGGGGCTCTCGGCGGCGCCGAAGAAGAGGGTGTGGGTGGCGTCGTCCATCGCGTACGGCGCGGCCGGGACCGGGTTGATCCCGACGAGCTTCTCGATCCGCTCGGGGGCGCGCACGAGGACCTGCTGGGCCGCCTTGCCGCCCATGGAGTGGCCGAGCAGGGAGAAGGTGTCCCAGCCGAGCTGGTCGGCGAGTTCGAGGACGTCGTCGGCGATCTCGCCGAGGGTGTGGCGGCCCGTCACGTCCCGGCGTTCGCCGTAGCCCCGGTAGTCGAGGAAGGCGTACGAGAACCCCTCGGGGTCCAGGTGGTCCAGTACGGAGCCCCAGTTGGCCGAGGTGCCGAACCAGTCGTGCAGCACGATGACGCGAACGGGTCCGGTACCGATCCTGCGGTGGGCGATGGCCATGCGTTCTCCCTCGGTGACGGGGCCGACGAAAACGGACCCGTACGTTCTGCCCACCGGGTCTACGATCACACCGTGAAGCCGACATCGCGCCCGGAGCCGCTGGTCATGGGGGACTTCTCCCGTCCGGACGGGGCCCGGCACCCCCACCATCCGCGCAGCTACGAGATCACCGCTCCCGCCGAGATCGACGAGGTCCGGGCCGTCCGGCGGCTCGGCCGGGAACGCGCCGCCGAGGCGGGATGGGACCTGATCGAGTGCGCCTGCTCCGACGCCCAGGGAACGGCGCACCCCACTCCCGAGTCGAGCCGCCTGCTCGACCCGCTTTCCCCCGACGGTATCCCGGCCCGTCACCGGGAGCGGTGGGCAGCCGCGGCGCCCGAGGGGCTGCGGGAGTTCGCCCGGGCCCTGGCCGCGGGCGAGGAGGAGCCGCCCCCGCCGCACGGGGTGCCGCCGGCCGTGGTGTTCGGCTGGCTGGGCGCCGTACGGGAGGAGCCGCGCGACGCGGCGTGGCTCCTCGCGGAACGGGCCCCCGTCCGGCTGCTGGCCGGGAGGCCGACGGAGGAACTCGCCTGGGCGGTGCGGGAGACGGACCGCACCGGGCTGGAGGGCGCCGTGCGGTTCTTCGCGAGCGAGGAGTTCACCACCCGCCACCCGAAGCGGCGCCGCGTCCCGGACACCGCCCGCGACCTGCTGCTCCGGTACGCCCGCAGCCGCCGCCCCGAAGACCTCCCGGTCCTGGAACGGCGGCTGCTTCGCACGCCGGAGGACCGCGTCAGACGGTCTTGATCGCCGGGTCGGAGACGCCCGGGGCGCCCGTCTCCACGTGGCCCGCGAAGCGGCGGAGGAAGCTGGCGTCGGCGTCGGAGACGACGTTCACGTCGTACCAACGGCCCGTGGCACCGAGGTCCACCGTGTGGGCGACGGTGCCGCCGGCCGCGACCCTGACGACCTGCGGGGCGCCGCCGTAGGCGTTGGTCACCGTCAGGTTGACGGCTGCGGTACCGGAGTTGGTGAGGGTCAGGGCCAGGTTGCCGGTGCCGGCGACGTGGCGGGCCGTGGCCTCGGGGCCGGCCTTCTTCGCCGGGCCCTTCCAGGTGCGCAGGAAGCCGTTGGGGCCCCAGACCGTCAGGTTGACCTGGTTGCCGGTGGAGCTGCTGGTGGACCAGGTGTCCGAGAGGGTCTTGCCCGCCTCGACCGTGTAGGGCCAGGGGCCGTCGGTCCGGTTGCCCGAGGTGCTGTGGAAGTGGGCGCCGAGGGTCGGGCCGGAGGAGAAGGTGAGGGTGAACTTGCCCGTGGAGACGGTGCGGGCGCCGTCCACGTACGGGCTGTAGCCCAGGGCGCGGGTCGGCTTGGAGCCGGCCTCCTGCTTGGGCAGGGTGCCCGTGGCCGGCGGGGTCGGATGGTAGGACGGGTGGCGGTTCTTGTCCGGCGGGACGTACCCGGCCGTGGAGGGCAGGGCGGCGGGCGCGGCGTCGGCGCGGGTGAAGTCGAAGGCCGAGGTCAGGTCACCGCAGACGGCGCGGCGCCACGGGGAGATGTTGGGCTCCTGCACGCCGAAGCGCTTCTCCATGAAGCGGATCACGGAGGTGTGGTCGAAGGTCTCGGAGCAGACGTAGCCGCCCTTGCTCCACGGGGAGACCACGATCATCGGCACGCGCGGACCGAGGCCGTACGGTCCGGCCGCGTAGCCGCCGCCACCGACGTACAGGTCCTTGGACACGTCGGCCGTGGACAGGCCCCAGGCCGAGGAGGCGGGCGGGTACGGCGGGACCACGTGGTCGAAGAACCCGTCGTTCTCGTCGTAGGTGATGAAGAGGGCGGTCTTCGCCCACACCGCCGGGTTCGCCGTCAGCGCGTCCAGGACCTGCGAGATGTACCAGGCACCGAAGTTCGTCGGCCAGTTGGCGTGCTCGCTGAAGGCCTCGGGGGCGGCGATCCACGAGACGGAGGGCAGGGTGCCGCCCACGACGTCCGCGCGCAGCCGGTCGAAGTAGCCGTCGCCCGCCTTGACGTTCGTGCCGGTGCGCGCCTTCTCGTACAGGGCGCTGCCGGGCTGGGCGCCCCGGTAGGCGTTGAAGTACAGCAGCGAGTTGTCGCCGTAGTTGCCGCGGAAGGCGTCGTTGATCCAGCCCCAGGAGCCGGCCGCGTTCAGGCCGTCGCCGACGTCCTGGTAGACCTTCCAGGAGACCCCGGCGGACTCCAGTCGCTCGGGGTACGTCTTCCAGCCGTACCCGGCCTCCTGGTTGCCGAGGACCGGGCCGCCGCCCACGCCGTCGTTGCCCGTGTAGCCCGTCCACATGTAGTAGCGGTTCGGGTCCGTGGCGCCGATGAAGGAGCAGTGGTAGGCGTCGCACACCGTGAAGGCGTCGGCGAGGGCGTAGTGGAACGGGATGTCGTTCCGGGTCATGTACGACATGGTGGTGGCCGTCTTGGCCGGGATCCACTTGTCGTACTTGCCGTTGTTGTACGCCTGGTGGCCGCCTGCCCAGTCGTGGTTCAGCCCCTCCAGGAACTGCATCCCGAGGTCGGCGACCTGCGGGTGGAAGGGCAGGACGTCCTTGGTCCCGTCGGACTGGAAGAAGACCGACTTGCCGTTGTCCTGGAGGACGGGGCGCGGGTCGCCGAAGCCCCGGACGCCCTTCATCGCGCCGAAGTAGTGGTCGAAGGACCGGTTCTCCTGCATCAGGACGACGACGTGCTCGATGTCCTGGATCGTGCCGGTGGTGCCCTGCGCCGGGATGGCGGCGGCCCGCGCGATGCTGTCGTTCAGCATCGTGAGGGCAGCGGTGCCGCCGGCTATCTGCAGGAACCTGCGACGGTTGAGTTCTGCCATGGCGTGACGACCTCTGCGGGTGAGGGGGGAGTCGAGGGGCGCCCCAAGGACAGCGGCCCCGGGGTACCGGCCGGGGATCCCCTCGTGACGCGGTGCCGTACACCTGGAGAACGGACGGCGTTCCTCCGTCCGCCGCGGCCGCGCTGGTGGGAGGGTAGGGCAACTCCCCGCAACACAACAGCCC
Source organism: Streptomyces sp. NRRL F-2580 (assembly GCF_000720115.1). Classification (GTDB taxonomy): domain Bacteria; phylum Actinomycetota; class Actinomycetes; order Streptomycetales; family Streptomycetaceae; genus Streptomyces. The sequence continues at coordinate 74,477 of NZ_JOIR01000016.1, read as the reverse complement.
CTCGCGGCCCTCCCGTCAGCCGTCGGCGGCCGCCGGTTCCCGCGCCGTGACGATGAGCCGGTCGAGCAGCGCGAGCAGGGAGGCGCGGACGTCGTCACGGGAGCGGGCGTCGAGCATGAGGACGGGCGTTCGCGGATCGCGCAGGTGCAGGGCCGCCGCGATCTCCTGCGCGGTGTACGGCTGTTCGCCGTGGAAGCAGTTCGCGCCGACCACGAAGGGCAGTCCGCGGCTCTCGAAGAAGTCGACGGCCGGGAAGCTGCGGTCGAGGCGCCGCGTGTCGACCAGCACGATCGCCCCGAGGGCCCCGTTCAGCAGGTCGTCCCACATGAACCAGAAGCGTTCCTGGCCGGGCGTGCCGAAGAGGTACAGGACGACCCCGGCATCGGTGAGGGTGATCCGGCCGAAGTCCATCGCCACCGTGGTGACCGTCTTGGACTCGATGCCGTCGAGGTCGTCGACCCCGACGCCCGCGGCCGTCAGCCGCTCCTCCGTCCGCAGCGGCTCGATCTCGGAGATCGTCTCCACCAGGGTCGTCTTGCCGACCCCGAACCCGCCGGCGATAAGGATCTTGACCGGGTCGGGTTCCCCGGAGGCGGGCATGTCATATCCGGGCAAGGTTGTCCCTGATTCTCATGAGCAGGTTGACGTCGGTGGTGTCGGTGGCCGCCAGCGGCGGCCGGTGGTCGATCAGCCCGCGGTCGGCGAGTTCCCCGAGGAGCACCGTCATCGGGGTGAGACGGATGTGCATCCGCGCCGCTATCTCGGCGACCGCCCGCCCGCCCGGCGGCGCGCACATGGCGAGGATCTCCTGCCACTCGGTGGGCAGCCCGCCGAGCGCGTCGTCGGCGACCGCCGCCGTGATGGTGGTGTCCATGGTGAGGACGGTCTGCGAAGCGTCCGTACGTCCGTCGGTCAGGGCGTACAGCCGCGTACGGCGGCGGCTCGCGGGCTGCGACTCGTCCTGCGGCATTACGAGGACGGCACCTGACCGCGGTCGGGGGTGCCCAGCCACTCGCCGAGCGCCTGAGCCGTGCGTACGGCCTCGCCGCCCAGCTCGCCGAGGCGGGCCTTGCGGGAGGTCACCACGATCAGCGTGCTGCCCTCCCCGCACCCGACGATGCAGAGGTACCGGTCGTCCATCTCGACGAGCTGGCGGATGACGCCGCCGCCGTCGATCTCCCGCGATATCGCCTTCATCGTGGAGGCGATGCCGGAGGCCGCGGCCGCCATGCGCTCGGCCTGGGGCTGGTCCAGTAGGTAGGCGCTGAGCCGGATGCCGTCGTTGGACAGGAGCACGGCGCCCTGGATGCCCGCGATCCTGCTCAGGTTGTTGTCCAGGACGCTGTAGATCGCGTCGTTGGATGCGGTGGTGTTCGAGGAGATGGTCATGGCTGATCCCGTCGGAGCTCTTCTTCCACTGTCTGGGTCCCCTGTTCGTAGTCCGCCCAGGCGTCGGCCACCTCTTCGGGTGTCTCGGTGTCCGGCCGCACGGGTGTTTCCGGCGCGCGGGGCGCGCGCAGCTGGTCTGCGATGTGGGTCTGCGGGACGCGCTCGGGGAGGGCGGGCCGCGCGGGGGCGTCCGCCGGAGCCGGCCGGACCGCCAGTGCGGCCACGGGACCGGGCGCGGGCGTCTTCGTACGGCGGCTGGGCAGGCCCGCGCCCGTGAGCAGGACCGGCTCGGGTTCGGCCACCTGCTCCGGCTCGGCCGCGGGTTCCGGCCCGGGCTCGACCGCGGGCTCCGGCTCGGGCGCGGGCTGGGCCAGGGCCCGGGGCGCGGGTTCGCGCCGGGCGGGCTCGCGCGGGGTCTCCGCCTCGGTCGCCAGCAGCAGCTCCCCGGGGAGGACCACCACGGCGCAGGTCCCCCCGTACACCGAGCGGCGCAGGGTGACGGTCGCCCCGAGCTGGTCGGCGAGGTGGCCGACGACGAAGAGGCCGAGCCGGTGCGCGTTCTGCGCCAGGACGGAGTACGGCGGGGCCTGGTGCAGGCGCCCGTTCATCTCCTCGTAGCGCTCGGGGCTCACCCGCGGTCCGCGGTCCTCGATCTCGACCGACAGTCCGTCCGCGACCAGTTCGGCGCGGATGACCACCTTCGCCTTCGGCGGGGAGAACCGGGTGGCGTTGTCCAGCAGCTCGGCCAGCAGGTGACTGATCTGGCTGATCGCGCTCGGTTCCACGCTGGTCTCGTCCAGGGCCTGCCGCTCGATGCGCCGGAAGTCCTCGACCTCCGCGGCGGCTTCGCGCAGCAGGTCAGCGACGCGCATGGGCTCGGTGTGCGGGTCGGGGACCTCGCCGCCCGCCAGGATGAGGAGGTTCTCGATCTGCCGCCGCATGCCGACCGTCAGCTGGTCGGACCGCATCAACTGGGCGAGCAGTGCCTCGTCGTGGCCGAAGGTGTCCTGGAGGTCCTCGGTGAGGCTCAGCTGGCGGCTGACCAGGTTTCCGGTGCGCGAGGCGATGCCGGAGGCGAACAGGCCGAACCCGTGGCGTTCGGCGGCGAGCTGCCGGTGCCCGTCGACCGACACGGCGACGGCCCGGGCGAAGGCGTCGCTGATGCGTCCGACCTCGTCCCGGTCCCCGCTCACGGCCGGCAGGGCCGCGGCGTCCACGTTCTGTCCGCGCTGGAGCCGGGCCACGACGTCGGGGAGGGTCTCCTCGGCCACGGTCACCGTGCGTACGTGCAGCTCGTGCAGCCGGCGGAGCACCGACCGGGTGGTGAACACGACCACGATGACAACGGCCAGCAGCCCGCCGCCGCTTCCCCCGATCAGCCAGGCCACCTCAGTCTGCAGCTCCGCGGCCTTGGCCTCGCCGCGGGCGAGCACCGAGCGCGCCAGGTCGATGTTGAGCGTGGTCATCTGCACGGAGAAGTTGGCGTGCGCGGAGGACCAGCCGGCGACCTCGGCGGGCACCCTGATGCCCGAGACGGTGTCCTTGTGCCCGGAGAGGACGGCGTTCTCGATGCGCGTCTTCGTCTGCCAGTCCGCGGAGCCGACGACCCGCTCGTAGAACCGCTCGTCCCCCTCCGCGAGGTGCGGCACGATCAACGCCTCGTGCAGGTACCGCTGGGCGCCCAGGGAACTGACGAACTGGTCGTAGCCGACGAAGCTCAGCTCCCCGGAGGGCCCGGCCAGGGCCAGGACGGTGTCCTCGCGCGCCACCATCTCGGTGGCCTGGAGCATCGCCACCACGGGCCGGCTCGCCTGCGCGAGTTCGGCGTCCTCCGCGTGGCTGAACTCCTGCTGGTACACCTGGATGACCTTGCCGATCACCTCGGAGTAGTAGGCCAGCGTGCTGTCGGCGGCGCCGCTGCGGGTGTCCGCGCGCTGGCGGTACGCGGCCAGTTTGTCGAGCTGCTTGGTCACTTCGGCGAAGGACCTCGACGGATCGTCCGCCAGCCGGCGGAACTCGGCGGCGGCCAGGTCCGTGGCCCCGCGCCGGGCGCGCAGTTCGCCCTCGGCCCCGTCGTTGCCCGCCCACTGGGCGGCGGTCGCCGTCCGCTCCGCCTGCATGTCGACCATGAGCGTGTACAGCGGTGCGCCGATCCGCTCGGCGGCCTGCACGTCGGCCCGCAGCTGTTCCGACTGGGCCAGCAACCGCTGTGCGCTCAGGGTGACCTGAGTGCCCATCGCCAGAGTGGGGACGACCGCCAGCCAGATCAGCAGGGTGCGCAGGCGCACGTGGCGCCACCGACGCGTCGTCGACTGCCCTCGTACGCCTTCGGGTTCTATGGGAGACATCGGTCCTCGGGAGCGGGGGCGGCAGGGGGATGTCGGGGGTTGCCGAGCAGCCGGACGGCACGGTCCTGGGGAGGGGACGGCCACAACCGGTCCGGCTGCGGCGGGATGTGAGGGTGCCGATCATAACCAGACACATGGAGAAAACGGATAGGTGTCTTCACTGCCCAACCGTGCTATCGCCTTCGGATCACCGCAGGCCAGAGACCGGATCGGAATCGAACTGCGATGTCCTCGACATCACGAAGGACCCCTTCCGGCCAGCCGCGCGAGCGCCCGCCCGCCGCGGGCGGACCGGCAACCGGAACGCGCGCGGGCCCCCACCGACCCCGTACGGGGTCGGTGGGGGCCCGGCGGGGTCCCGCGGTGTCAGCCCTCGTCGGTGGAGGGGGTCAGGCGCAGGGAGATGCTGTTGATGCAGTACCGCTGGTCGGTGGGGGTGGGGTACCCCTCGCCCTCGAAGACGTGGCCCAGGTGGGAGCCGCACTTCGCACAGCGGACCTCGGTACGGACCATGCCGTGCGAGGTGTCGGCGATCAGCTCGACCGCGTCGGTGTCCTTCGGGTCGAAGAAGGACGGCCAGCCGCAGTGCGACTCGAACTTCTCCGAGGAGCGGAACAGCTCGGCCCCGCAGCCGCGGCAGGAGTAGGCCCCCTCCGTCTTGGTGTCGGTGTACTCACCGCGGAAGGCTGGCTCGGTGCCCGCGAGGCGCAGCACCTGGTACTCGGACGGGGTCAGCTCCGCCTGCCACTGCTCGTCCGTCTTCTCTACCTCGTAGGACATGACTCTCCCGCTCCCTCGTACCTTCAGCTCGACAGCCGGGCGAGGATGGCCGGACCGAGGTCCGTGACGTCTCCCGCGCCCATGGTGAGAACGAGATCGCCGGGCTTGGCCATTCCCGCGATGACGTCGGCGACGGCCGCCTTGTCGTGCTCGGCGGTGACGTCGGCGCCCGCGGACCGGGCGGCCGCGATGATCAGCTCGCTGGTGATGCCGGGGATCGGGTCCTCGCGGGCCGGGTAGATGTCCAGGACCACGGAGGCGTCGGCCAGGGCCAGCGCCTGGCCCATCTCCTTGCCCAGCTCCTGGGTGCGGGAGAAGAGGTGCGGCTGGAAGACGACCAGGATCCGGGAGTCCCCGGCGGCTCCGCGGATGGCCTCCAGGTCGGCGGTCATCTCGGTGGGGTGGTGCGCGTAGGAGTCGATGACCTGGACGCCGGCGGCCTCGCCCTTGAGCTGGAGGCGGCGCTTGACGCCGGTGTACTTGCCGAGGGCGGAGGCCAGGTTGTGCGCCGGGATGCCGAGGGCCACGCCGGCTGCGAGGGCCGCGACGGCGTTGTGCGCGTAGTGGCGGCCGGGCACGGAGACGGTGAAGGTGAGCATCCGGCCGTCCAGGACCACGGTGACCTCGCTGGTCAGGCCGCGCGGGGTGATCTTGGTGATCCGGACGTCGGCGTCCTCCTCCTCGCCGTACGTGACGACGGTGAGGCCCTCCCGGCCCGCGACGCGGCGGGCGATCTCGGCGGCGCCCTCCTGCCCGTGGGCGACGACCAGGGTGCCGCCGGGCACGACCTTGGCGACGAAGGTCTCGAAGGACTCGTAGATCTCCTCGATCGACGCGTAGTTCGCGTGGTGGTCGAGCTCCGCGTTGAGGATGATCGCGACCTGCGGGCTGTACTTGTGGAAGGTGCGGTCGCTCTCGTCCGCCTCGGCCACGAAGATGTCGCCCTCGCCGTGGTGGGCGTTGGAGCCGGGGGCGTCCAGGTCGCCGCCGATGGCGTAGGAGGGGTCCAGGCCCAGGGCCGAGAGGGACACCGCCAGCATCGAGGTGGTGGTGGTCTTGCCGTGCGTGCCGGCGACGGCGATCGGGCGCAGCCCGTCCATCAGGGCGGCGAGGGCGTCGGAGCGGTGCACGACGGGGATGCCGAGCTCGGCGGCGCGGGCCAGCTCGGGGTTGTCGGCGCGGATGGCGCTGGAGACGACCACGCAGGTGGAGTCGGCGGCGAGGTGGCCGGCCGCGTGCCCGATGTGGACGGTGGCGCCGTGGGCGCGCAGGGCCTGGGCGGTCTCGGAGTCGCGGGAGTCGCTGCCGGCGACCCGCGCTCCGCGCTGGGCCAGGATCTTCGCGATGCCGGACATCCCGGCGCCGCCGATGCCGATGAAGTGGGGCCGTTCCATGGCGGTCGGCAGGCCGGGCTTCATTCAGGTCGCTCCAGGATCGAGGGGTGGTGCTGTCAAGCTCTGACGGGCCAAGCCTATTCGTTGTGGGCGAAGAGCTTGAGCACCGGAACGCCGACCTTGTGCCGGGCGCGGGAGGCCCAGTCCCGGTGGAAGAACTCCTCCACGAAGTGCGGGGCGGTCAGGACGATCACCTCGTCGGCGCCGGTCTCGTCCACGACGGCCTTCAGCTTGTCCAGCGGGTGGTCCCCGATGATCTGACCGGTGGCGTTGGCGCCCTTCTGCCGCAGGGCGTTCAGGGAGTGCGCGAGGGCGTGTGCCGCCGGGCCGCGGGCGGCCTCGCCCTCGGGTTCGTCACCCTCGTGGATGGCCTCGGGGAGCTCACCGAGCGCGACGTCGTCGATGGCGCGCAGCAGTCGGTCCTGGTCGCCCCGGGGTCGCATGAGGACGACGAAGGAGACCGGGTCGTCCCCGTGCAGGGTGGTGACGAAGTCCACGTCCACCGTGGTCAGCGGCTGCTCGATCATCAATACGCTCGTGAACACGGACGCCCTCTCCTTCATGGGCCGAGGCCGGCTGGCCTGCCCCTGCGGAAACCATCCTGCCCCGCTGTCGCACGGGGCCCTGCGCAGACATGTCTGCCCAGTTATGTGCCCAGCGGAAGCAAAGCGGAACGCCAAACTCCGCCCCTTGTCAGATCCGACGGTAGCTCGTGAAGAGGAACCCGGCCTCTTCCAGTACGGAGGCGGGCGCGAGCCGGTGCGGAACCGTGACGGAGGGTCCTCCGGCGATCCGCTGGGCGTCACCGGCCGCGAGCATCGGCGAGATCGTCAGGCACAGCTCGTCCAGGGCGTCGGCGGCCACGAACTGGCCCAGCAGCCGGGGCCCGCCCTCGGTCAGCTGGCGGCGCAGCCCCCGCTCGGCCAGCTCCCGTACCGCGCGGGCCGGGTCCACGGCCGCGCCGTCGCCGGCCACCACGACCTCGGCCCCGGCCTTGAGCGCCTCGGCCACCCGGTCGGCGGGCGCGGTGGCACCGGTGACCACCAGGGTCGGCACCAGCGGGGAGGTGAACAGGGGGAGCGAGAAGTCCAGGTCCATGCGCGCGGTGACCACGGCGATCGCGGGGGCCGGGCCCTGTCCGGCGGCCGCCCGGCGGGCGGCGAAGGCCTCCCGGGCCCGGGCCGGGCGGTAGCCCTCCTGGCGAACCGTTTCCGCCCCGACGACGACCACGTCGGCCAGAGCCCGCAGGGTGCCGAAGATCCTCATGTCGGTCTCGCCGGAGATCGGCTGGGAGCGGCCGTCGTGCTGGGCCGCCCCGTCCAGGGTGGAGACCATGTTCGCCCGCAGCCAGTGCCCGTCCGTCCCCAGGACGGGGTACGCGTAGGCCTCCGCGAGCTCGTCGAGCGACCACTCCCGGTCGGCCCGGTCCTGGGGCGGGGCTGGTGTCTGATCGGTCACAGGGAACAGGCGTCGCATCCGGGCAGTGTGCCACGCCCCGTAGAGTTAAGGGCTGTGTCGACATCACTCTCCACCTCCGGTTACACCTCCGGCCGGCCTCCGATAGCCGACGCGGGGCCCCAGGCCCTGTGCGCGCGCGAGCCGCGGGTGCCCGCCGAACGGCTGGTGGCCGAGATGGTGCCGCCGCCGCGCTTCGACTCGGTCCGCTTCGACACGTACGACCCGGACCCGACCCAGCCGAGCCAGTCCGAGGCCGTCACCGTGCTGAGCGGCTTCGCCGCCGGTCTGGGCGGCGCGCACGCGAGCGGCGCCGGCAAGAAGCGCTGGTTCTCCAAGAAGCCCGCGGTCCCCGCCGGCCCGCGCGGGGTCTACCTCGACGGCGGGTACGGCGTCGGCAAGACCCACCTGCTCGCCTCCCTGTGGCACGCCACCCCGGCCGAGCCCGCGCTCAAGGCCTTCGGCACCTTCGTGGAGCTGACCAACCTGGTCGGCGCGCTCGGCTTCCAGCAGACCGTGCAGACCCTGGGCGGGCACCGGCTGCTGTGCATCGACGAGTTCGAGCTGGACGACCCGGGCGACACCGTGCTGGTGTCCTCGCTGCTCAGCCGCCTCGTCGAACAGGGCGTGGCGCTGGCCGCCACCTCCAACACGCTGCCCGGCAAGCTCGGCGAGGGGCGCTTCGCCGCCGCCGACTTCCTGCGCGAGATCCAGGGGCTGTCGGCGCACTTCCGGCCGCTGCGGATCGACGGCCAGGACTACCGCCACCGCGGCCTGCCGGAGGCTCCCGCCCCGTTCTCCGACGAGCAGGTCGCCAAGGCCGCGTACGCGACCGACGGCGCGAGCCTGGACGACTTCCCCGGCCTGCTGGAGCACCTGGCCCGGGTGCACCCCAGCCGCTACGGCGCGCTGACCGACGGGATCACGGCCGTCTGCCTGACCGACGTGGGCCCGGTGCCCGACCAGTCGACGGCGCTGCGGCTGGTGGTACTGGCCGACCGGCTGTACGACCGCGAGATCCCGGTCCTGGCCTCCGGGGTCCCCTTCGACCGGCTCTTCAGCGACGACATGCTGAACGGCGGCTACCGGAAGAAGTACTTCCGCGCCATATCGCGGCTCACCGCGCTGGCGCGCGACGCGAAACCCCTGGTGTCCCAGTAGGTTTGGGGATGCCGGGCTCCTCCGGGCGCCCGGCCGTTCCCCCATCTACGAAGGGATCCACCATGGCCGCCACACGCAACGCCCACGCCGTCTGGGAGGGCGACCTGTTCGAGGGCAAGGGCGTCGTCACCCTCGACTCGTCCGGCCTCGGCAGCTACCCGGTCTCCTGGCCCGCGCGCACCGACGAGGCGGCGAACGGGCGGACCAGCCCGGAGGAGCTCATCGCCGCCGCGCACTCCAGCTGCTTCAACATGGCCTTCTCGAACGGCCTGGCGAAGGCGGGCAACCCGCCGGCCAAGCTGACCACTTCGGCCGCCGTCACCTTCGTTCCCGGCAAGGGCATCACGGGCATCCACCTCACCACCGAGGGCGAGGTGCCGGGCCTGGACGCCGACGCCTTCACCGCCGCGGCCGAGGAAGCCAAGAAGAACTGTCCGGTCAGCCAGGCCCTGACCGGTACGACGATCACCCTGGACGCCAAGCTCGTCTGAGCTTTCCCGCCCCCGCCCTGACGGGGGTGCGGGCCGCGCCGTGCGGCCCGCACCCCCGTCAGGCGTTCGCCAGCTGCGGGATCAGGCGCATCGCGTTGCCGTGGTAGATGCCCTGCAGCTGCTCCGGGGTGAAGGACGGGTCCGCTTCGAGAGCGGGCAGCGCCAGGTCCGTGACCGTGTCGGCGGGCGCGGCGGGCCAGTCCGTGCCGAAGAGGACGTGATCGGCCGGCACGTGCTCCAGCAGGGTCGCCGCGGGCGCCATGGGGCCTGCCGTGTCGTAGTAGAAGCGGCTCAGGTGGTCGCGGACGGCGGCGGGTTCCACGCGCGGTTCGCAGAACCGGCCGAGGGCCTGCAGGCGCGTGACGATGTACGGGAGGAAGCCGCCGGCGTGCGGCAGGACCACGGAGACGTCCGGGAAGCGGTCCAGCGTCCGGTTGCTGATCATGTTGACGGCGGCCCGCGTGGTGTCCAGCAGGAAGTCGCACATGAAGTTCGGAATGCCCGGGACGCTCGACGCGCCGGGCGGGCAGCCGGGCAGGTTGTGCGGGTGGGTGTCCACCACGGCGGAGAACTCGTTCAGCTCGTGGAACACCCGGTCGTAGGCGCGATCCCCGAGGTAGACGCCCCCGTAGTTGGCCGTCACGTTGACCCCCACGGCGCCGAGCTGCCCGAGGCCGCGGCGCACGGCCCACGACGAGGCCTCCGGGTCGTCCAGGAACAGGGGCACGTAGTACGAGAACCTGCCCGGATGCGAGGTCGTCACCTCGATCATCGACTGCAGAGTGATGTTGACGGCCTCGCGCAGCTGCGCCGACGACCGGTAGCGGGCCGGCAGCATCGGCTTGAGGACGGCGGTCGTGATGCCCGCCCCGTCCATGAACCGGATCGCGTCCGCGATGCCGAGGCGCGTCCACGGGGGCAGCTGGTCCTGCGTGATCAGCCCGTGGTGCACGGCCCACTCGCGCCATTGCGGCGCGCAGTAGTGGTGATGCATGTCGATCTTCGAATGGACCGCGCGCGCCGCGTCCGGGCCCGCTGCGGAGGGGTTCTGCCCGACGCGGATGACCTCGCTGGTGCCCACCGCGGCGACGCGCAGTTCGTCCGCCGGCGTGCCCAGGAGGCGCAGCGCGGGGGTACTCACGGAATCCGTCATGCCGATCCACCGTCCATCGGGTCTGGGCTACTTTCCGGAGGCCACGGAGGCCAGGGTCGGCTCGCCGGGATCTCCGTCCGGGCGCGAGGGCTCCAGGACGATCCGGAGGTGTTCGAGCCCCCGGAACGCCGCCACCGGGCCCTTGAGCCACGCCCCCTTGGTCTCCTCCGCGTCCGCGAGCTCCATGGCCGGGAACTCCCGCAGGAGGCAGGCGAACGCGATCTCGAGTTCGAGCCGCGCCAGCGGCGCCCCCAGGCAGTAGTGGGTGCCGTGTCCGAAGCCCAGGTGCGTCCCCTGGAGTCCCTCGCGCGTCACGTCCAGCTCGTCCGGGGAGTCGAACTTCTCGGGGTCCCGGTTGGCCGAGGAGAGCGCGATCTGCACCAGGGAGCCCTCGGGGATCAGCGTGTCCCGGATCCGGGCGTCCTGCGCCGCGTACCGGAAGGTCGACGTCTCCACCGAACCCTCGAAGCGCAGCATCTCCTCGACCGCCCCCGGGATCAGCCGGGGGTCCTCGCGGAGCTTCGCCGCCTGGTCGGGGCGGAGCAGCAGGTTGAGGACGGAGTTCCCGATCTGGTACGCGGTGGTCTTGTGGCCGGCGAAGAACAGCACCCACAGCGACGCGACCAGTTCGGGGTCCTCCAGCCGCTCCTCCGCCTGGACGAGGTCGCTGAGGAAGGAGTCCGACGGGTGCTCGCGGGTGTCCGCGATGAGCTGCTCCAGCCGGCGCTGCAGCCGCTCCCCGGCCGCCTTCAGCTCCGCCTTCTTGCCGGGGTCGAACCGGGAGCGCGTCACCACGGCGAACTGCTCCAGGATCTCCGGGCGGTCCTCCTGCGGGATGCCCATCAGTTCGCACAGGACCGCGATGGGCAGCGGGAACGCGAACGCGGCCATCAGGTCGACCGTGCCGGCCTTCCGGCACTCGCCGAGGATGTCCTCGGCGATCTCGGTGATCCGGGGGCGCATTTGCTCAACCCGCCGGGGGGTGAAGGCGCTGCGCAGGATGCGGCGCAGCCGCGTGTGCCGGGGCGGGTCCGAGAAGAGCACGTTGTCGTCGAGCGCGTCGAAGAAGCTCCCGTACACGGCGTGGTAGGTGTCGATGGCGCCGCGCATGTTCTTGCTGAAGCGCGGGTCCGACAGCGCGTCGCGGGCGTCGTCGTGCCGCGTGATGAGGTACGTGTCGACCCCGTGCGGCGGCGTCAGCCGGCACACCGGCGCCTGCTCGCGCAGGGCCGCGTACATCGGGTGGGGGCACTGCCGGTACTCCGGCGCGCCCCTGGACACGGCCGAGACGATGTCCCGCAGCTCTCCGCCGCCGTTCGGTGCCGCATCCTGCTGCGCCATGTTCCGCACCCTCCGTCGCACTCGCGCTCGTCTTCCGCGGACACACCGGTTCCCCGTGCGGGTGCGTCGCGAAACGGCGCCGTTCCCGTTCGGGTGAGGCCCGCGGGGCCGGGTACGGGGTCGTCCGCGTGCGGGGTCCGGCCGGCCCTCAGCCGATCGGCGGTCGGCCGTCCGGGGCCGCGTGTGTGGCGGGCGGGGCGGCCCGGGGAAGGGGTAGTGGGTCTCTTGCCAGCCCGCCGCAAGGAGCCCGCCCATGGCCCGCAGTCTCGCCCTGGCCCTCACCGCAGCCGCCTCGCTCGCCCTGGCGGCCGTCGCCGCTGCCCCCGCCGCGTCCGGCGTTCCGCCCCGTCCCGGCGCCGGCGCCGACGGTGGCGCCGGCCGGGCCGTGGCCGACCGGGCCCTCGTGTACAAGGCGACCGCCAAGTACCAGGTGCACGCCAACGGAGTGGCGGCCGGCTACAAGCCGGACAAGTACTGCGTCGTCGACAAGGCGGGGGGAACGGGCGCACTCGGCTACCCGCACTTCAACCACGCGTACGACAACTCCCTCGACCCCGCGAAGCCCGCCGCGCTGTACTACGAGGACGACGGGCGCGGCGGCAAGCGCCTCGTCGGAGTCCAGTGGCTGGTCTACGACCGCGACCAGAAGCTGACCACGGACGAGGACCGCCCCACGCTGTTCGGCGTCCCCTTCAAGGGCCCCAAGCCCGGCAACTTCCCGGGCCAGCCGGTCCACTACGCCCTGCAGCTGTGGCTCTGGAAGGACAATCCCGGTGGGCTGTTCCAGACCTTCAACCCGGCGGTGACCTGCCTTCCGGGCACCACCCGCCCCTGACACCGTCCCCGACGCCCTTCCTGCACACCATTGCCGAACACCGCCTGCGACCACCGCCTGCGACCACCGCTGCCGAACACCGCCCGGAGCCGCCGATGTCCGTCACCCGACGCAGCCTGCTCGCCGCCGGCGCGATCGCCTTCAGCGGGACGCTCGGCGCGCTGTTCGCCGGCGGCTCCCCCGCCGCCCTGGCCGCCCGCGCCGGGCGCGGGTACGGGCCCTTGCTCCCCGACCCGCGCGGGCTGCTCGACCTGCCCGCGGGGTTCGGCTACCGGGTGCTCTCGCGGGCGGGCGGTCCGCTGCGCTCCGGCGAGGGCACCGTACCGGCCAACTGCGACGGCATGGCCGCCTTCGACGCCGGCGGCGGCCGCGTGCGGCTGGTCCGCAACCACGAGAACCGCACCACCGCCGCCCTGCGCGTCCCCGCGGTCCCCGGGCTGACGTACGACCCCGAGGCCCTGGGCGGCTGCACGGCCCTGGAACTGGACGCGGCCGGGACGGTCACCGGCGAGCGGGTCGCCCTCGCCGGCACCGCCGTCAACTGCGCGGGCGGCCGCACCCCCTGGAACACCTGGCTGAGCTGCGAGGAGACCGAGGACCGCGCGGGCACCTCCGGCTACGCCCGCGACCACGGCTACGTCTTCGAGGTGGACCCCGGCGACCCGCACCGCTCGGGCGCGGTCCCGCTCACCGCGATGGGCCGCTTCGCGCACGAGGCCGTCGCCGTGGACCCGTACCGCGGGGTCGTCTACGAGACCGAGGACGCCTTCGTCAAGCCGTTCGGGCTGTTCTACCGCTTCCTGCCGGCGCGGCCGCTCGGGGGGCTCGGCTCGCTGCGGGCGGGAGGCGCCCTGGAGGCCCTGCGCGTACCGGGGATCGCGGACCTCGCGGTGGTGGACGAGCCCGGGGCGGAGTTCCCGGTGGAATGGGTGCCCGTACCGGACCCCTCGGCGGCCTCGACCCCGGTCCGGCTGCAGGACTTCGGGCCGGGCGGGATCACCCACGCGCAGAAGCTGGAGGGCTGCTACTGGGGCGGCGACGGCGTCCACTTCGTGTCCAGCTTCGCCCGCACCGGCGAGGGCGCGTCCGCCGACCACCACGGGCAGGTGTGGTTCTACGATCCGCGCCGGGCCCGGCTGCGGCTGGACGTGCTCTTCGGCCCGGCGGCCGACATCGCGCTGCCCGGGGACTCCCCCGACAACATCTGCCTGGCGCCGGACGGCGGCCTGATGGTGTGCGAGGACGGCGGCGGCGCCCAGTACGTCTTCGGCGTGACGGCGGGCGGCGAGGTCTATCCGGTGGCCCGCAACGCCCAGGACATCGGGCGGCCGGGGGCCCCGGAGTGGGGGGAGTTCGCCGGGGTCACCTTCTCCCCCGACGGGCGGACGATGTACGTCAACGCGTACACCCCGGGCACCACCTTCGCGGTGACGGGCCCCTGGCACTGACCCCCAGTTCGTATGACTACATGACCGCATCCCTGGGCGACCGCCTGTCGCGCAGCTCGCTTGTCGGATAGTCATATAGTTTGCGTACGTGACCATTTCCGTACGAAAAGTAGCCGCCACGGCTGCCACGGCGGTCCTGGGTGCCGCCCTCGCGGGCTGCGGGGGCGGCACCGCGCCGGACGCCGGCCGCGAAGCCCGCCTGGGCACTCCCGCCGCCTCGGCCTCCGGCGCGCCCACCGCGTCCCCGCCGAACAGCGCGCCCCCCAGCCCGCAGGCCGGCGCCCCGCAGGCCGGCGCGCCCGCCAAGGCCCCGACCCTGGCCCCCGGCCCGAACGGCCTGACCCCGGTCTTCGAGCGGGCGGCGCAGCGGACGGACAAGACCGTGGCGCTGACCTTCGACGCCGACATGACCTCCGACCAGGGGCCGCGCGCCGCGGACGGGGAACACTTCGACAACCCGCAGCTGATCTCGACCCTGCGCACGCTCAAGGCCCCCTCGACGATCTTCATGACGGGCCGCTGGGCCGAGGAGTACCCGGACCAGGCGAAGTCCATCGGCACCGACCCGAACTTCGAGATCGCCAACCACTCGTACAGCCACCACGCCTTCAAGTCCCCCTGCTACGGGCTGCCGGCGCTCGACGCCGCCGCTGCCCGCGCCGACGTCGACCGGGCCTTCGCCGCCTTCCGGCAGGCGGGGGCCGTCAACACCGTCCCGTACTTCCGCTTCCCCGGCGGCTGTTACGACGACCAGGCGCTGCGGGCCCTGTCCACGGCCAAGGTCACGGCCGTCCAGTGGGACGTGGTCAGCGGGGACGCCTTCGCGAAGGACCCCGACGCGGTGGCCGAACAGGTGCTCACCGGGGTGAAGCCCGGCTCCGTGGTGGTCATGCACTGCACGCGCAGCGCCGCCCCGGTCACCGAGGAGGCCATCCGGAAGATCGTCCCGGAGCTGCGCAAGCGCGGCTACCGCTTCGTGAAGGTCTCCGAACTCATCGGGAAGTGACCGAACGGGGAATGACCGGCCCTTCAGCCGGAGCAGGCGGTGCGCTGCGCGTCCTGCCACTCGCACACCGGGCAGAGCACTACGCCCGGCGTCGCGACCCCGTACTCGGTGGGCTTGCCGCACTCCAGGCAGTCCGCGTACGGCGGCCCGTCCACCCGCCCGGCCGGGGCGGCGGGGGCGGGGCAGTACGACGGCGTCCCGTTCGGCTGGTCCATGCGTACGAGCCTACCGGCGGCGGGCGGGGAACCCGGCTGCGAACAGCCTCCGGAAAACTGCTGCCGGTGCACTGGTAGGAAACTTTCCTTCCTGTTAAGGTCCCGGGCGGCGGCTCGGCGCGGTGCCCACCCCCACGGGCATGACGCGCTCAGCGAGAGCTCTGACCCGGCCGCCGCGGTGCCGCCCCCTGCCCGCCCCCGGGCAGGGGACCGCGCCGCCCGCCAGTGCCCAGCTCTCACCGCCCCTCGAAGCAGGGAGTTCCAGGCATGCGCCCGAACACCTCCGACCGGCCGCCTCTGTTACGCGGCAGACTCCGCACCCTCCTCCTCTCCGGCGTCACCGCACTCGCGCTCGTCTGCGGGCTGCTCCTGGCCTGGCCCGACCGTGCCGGGGCCGCCGCCGATCCCCTCATATCCCGCGGGAGGCCCGCCACCGCGTCCTCCACCGAGACCTCGTCGCTGGGCGCGAAGAACGCCTTCGACGGCGACCCGGCCACCCGCTGGGCCAGCACCGAGGGCAAGGACCCGCAGTGGATCCGGGTCGACCTCGGCCCCGGGGCCACCGTCTCGCGGGTACGGCTCACCTGGGAGGCCGCCTACGCCAAGGCGTACCGCGTCGAGCTCTCCACCGACGGCGCCGCCTGGACCCCGCTGGCCACCGAGGCCGCGGGCAACGGCGGCGTCGACGACTGGACCGGCCTGTCCGGGAAGGGCCGGTACCTGCGCGTCCAGGGCACCGCGCGCGGTACCTCGTACGGCTACTCGCTCTTCGAAGCCGAGGTGTACGGCACCGTCGAGGGCGGTCCGCCACCGGGCGGCGCCTTCACGGTCGTCGCCGCCGGTGACATCGCCGCGCAGTGCACGTCCTCCGACAGCGGCTGCGCACACCCCAGGACCGCCGCGCTCGCCCGGCAGATCGACCCGAAGTTCTATCTGACGATGGGCGACAACCAGTACGACGACGCCCGGCTCTCCGACTTCCGCGCCTACTACGACAAGAGCTGGGGCGCCTTCAAGGCCAAGACCCGCCCCGTGCCGGGCAACCACGAGACCTACGACCCGGCCGGCCCGCTCGCCGGGTACAAGTCGTACTTCGGGAGCATCGCCTTCCCGCAGGGCAAGAGCTGGTACAGCTACGACGAGGGCAACTGGCACTTCATCGCCCTCGACTCCAACTCCTTCGACCAGGCCGCCCAGATCGACTGGCTCAAGGCCGATCTCGCCGCCAACGCCAAGCGGTGCGTCGCCGCCTACTGGCACCACCCGCTGTTCTCCTCCGGCGGGCACGGCAACGACCCGGTCTCCAAACCGGTCTGGAAGATCCTGTACGCCGCGAAGGCAGACCTCGTCCTGGGCGGCCACGACCACCACTACGAGCGGTTCGCCCCGCAGGACCCCGAGGGCCGGGCGACCGCCGACGGGATCGTGGAGATCGTCGGCGGGATGGGCGGCGCCGAGCCCTACCCGATCGAGGAGATCCAGCCCAACAGCCAGAAGCGGATCAGCGGACCGTACGGCGTGGTGAAGCTCGACTTCACCGACTCCGGCTACGGATGGACCTACGTGGCCACCGACGGCCAGGTCAAGGACATCAGCCCGAAGTACAGCTGCCACTGATGTACCTGGCCGCCCACGGCCGCCCGGACGCGCCGCCCCGTACACCGGGGGCCGGGCGGCGCGTCCCCTCGGTCGTCCTCGCGCTCGGCACGGTCAGCCTCGTCACCGACGTCTCCTCGGAGATGGTCACGGCGGTGCTGCCGCTCTACCTCGTCCTGGACCTGGGCCTGACTCCCCTCCAGTTCGGCTTCCTGGACGGGATGTTCAACGGGGCCACCGCCCTCGTGCGGCTGCTCGGCGGCCGGCTCGCCGACCGTCGCGGCCGTCACAAGCGGGTCGCCGGCGCCGGCTACCTGCTCTCCGCGCTGTCCCGGCTCGGGCTGCTCCTCGCCGGGGGCGCCACCGCCGGGATCGCCGCCGCGCTCGCCGCCGACCGCCTCGGCAAGGGCATCCGCACCGCCCCGCGCGACGCCCTGATCTCGCTCAGCGGGCCCCCGGAGGCGCTCGGCCGGTCCTTCGGCGTGCACCGTGCCATGGACACCACGGGCGCCCTCCTCGGGCCGCTCGCCGCGTTCGCCGTGCTGTGGGCGACCGCCGACGCCTACGACGCGGTGTTCGCCGTCAGCTTCTGCGCCGGCCTGCTCGGAGTGCTCCTGCTCGTCCTGTACGTCCCGGCCGCGGCCACCGCCGTGCCCGGACCCGCACGCCCGCCCAGGACCGCGGCCCTGCGCGACCCCGTCTTCCGCCGCGTCCTGTACGCCGCGGCCCTGCTCGGCGCCACCACCGTCGGCGACGCCTTCCTCTACCTGCTGCTCCTGCGCGGTCTCGACCTGCCGCCCGCCCTGTTCGCGCTGCTGCCGCTCGGCGCCGCCGCCGTCTACCTCCTGCTCGCCGTCCCCGCGGGCCGGTTCGCCGACCGGTCCGGACGACGGCCGGCCTTCCTGCTCGGGCACGGCGCCCTGCTCTGCGCGTACGCCGTGCTGCTGGCGCCCGTCTCCTGGCCGACCGTCATCGCCGTCCTGGCCCTGCTGGGGATCTTCTACGCCGGCACGGACGGCGTCCTCATGGCACTGGCCGCGCCGGCGCTGCCCGCGCAGGGCCGGGCGGGCGGACTCGCGCTGCTGCAGACCGGCCAGGCACTGGCCCGGCTGCTCGGCGCCGCCGGGTTCGGGGCGGTCTGGACCCTCTGGGGACAGCGGCCCGCCCTGTGGGCGGCCGTCCTCGCGCTGACCGGGGCGCTCGTGGCCGCCTCGCGCATCCTGCCCGCCGCTCCCCCGACCACCCCGGAGGCACCGTGAACCCCCCGTCCCGACGGCTGCGCCTGACCTTCGTCATCGCCGCGGTCCTGCTGCTGGCGGGAGGCTCACTGGGCTACGTCCTGCACGCGCGGCACCGGGAACGGCCGCCCGGGCAGCGGGCCGACGCCTCCTTCACCCTCGCGGAACCCGGCCTCTACTTCCGGGACTCGGCCGGCGGACGGGTCGCGCGCCAGGGCGGCCCGGGCCTGCCGCGGGTGACGGGCGGCCCTTCCTGCGACCGCTTCCACGCCGCCGGCGAGCACGCCCTGTGTCTGCGCAAGCTGCCCGGGGTCCCGCCCCGCACCGATGCCCTCGTACTCGACCGGCGGCTGCGCGAGATCCGCCGGGTGACCGTGCCCGGCATCCCCAACCGGGCCCGCGTCTCCGCCTCCGGGCAGCTCCTGTCGTGGACGACCTTCACGACCGGCGACTCCTACGCCACCACCGCGTTCTCCACCCGGACGGCGATCCTGGACCTGCGCACCGGCTATCTGGTCAAGTCGATCGAGCAGATCCCGTTGACCCTCGGCGGGGCCCGGCACCACGACTCCGACGTCAACTACTGGGGCGTCACCTTCGCCGCCGACGACAACCGTTTCTACGCCACCGTCTCCACCCGGGGCACCACCCACCTGGTCGAGGGAGACCTGCGCGCCTGGTCGGCGAAGGCACTGCGGGAGAACGCCGAATGCCCCTCGCTGTCACCGGACGGCACGCGCGCCGCCTTCAAGAAGAAGGTCTCCGACGACCCCCGGACGCCCTGGCGGCTGTACGTCCTCGACCTCGCGACGATGCGCGAGCACCCCTCGGCCGAACCCCGCAGCGTCGACGACCAGGCCGCCTGGCTGGACGACTCGACCCTCGCCTACGCCCTGCCGGGACAGGACGGCCGCGCGAGCGACATCTGGTCGGCCCGGGCGGACGGCACGGGCGAGCCCCACCTCCTCGTCCCGGGCGGTTCCTCACCCGCCGAGGTGGGCTGAGGGGTACCGTGCCGCCTGTCGGCACGGCACCCCTCAGAGTCCTGACCTACCGCTTGACGGGGGTGTTCGGCAGGGGCGAGAACCCGGTGCCGCACGCCGCCACGATGGTCGACGGCGCGAAAGGCGTGCTGTCGCTGGTGCACACGGCCTGGTGCTGTGCCCCGTCGCGGGTCAGCAACGTGATGTAGAGCAGACCCGGGTTGCTCTCGGTGACCGAGGTCGCGGTGCCGATGACGCAGTCCGGCGCGTTGTCGAGGAGGCCCAGGTTGATCCACACGCCCGGGTTCCGGCTGTCGTTGAGGAACGCGTGTCCTTGCGCGTCGCTCGCGACACGGAAGATCACGCCGTCCGGGAAGTTGACGTAGTCCGGAGCGGCAGAGCTGACGTCGCGGGCGCCGCACTTCTTGCCCGCAGCCATGGAACTGCTGGGATCCGCGGTCCCCGGGCCGTCGTCGGCGACCGCGGACGGGACCATGAGCGCCCCGAGCAGTACCGCTCCCGATACGACCGACATGCCCCGCGCGGCCCAAGCCAGCTTCTTCATGTGCTTCCTTTCCTGGAGGGAGGCCCTCCGCTGCATGCAGCGTGGCCACTTCTACGGGAACGGGCATCCCCGCACCCGACGGAATGGTCACCGGAAGCCATGAGTCATCACTCTTTGGAACTGCGAGAACCTACGAATGGCGGCGGCCGGGCAGCCATCTGCCCGGTGGCCGCCGAGCCGGCCGCGCCGGGGCCGGCCCGGGCTTCGCGGACCCGTTCTAGGCGTTCCGCGCGGCGGCGAGGCAGGCCGCCGCACCCGCCGCGCCCGCCAGCAGCAGCGCCCCCGCGAAGGCCGCGAGGGGCAGCGGTGCGCAGCCCGAGCGCGCCCCCGCGACCAGGGCGGACAGCGCACCGCGGGCCGGGGAGGGCGCGAGGACCAGGGCCAGCAGGGAGCCGAGGGCCGCGGCCAGGACCCCGTAGCCGCGGCGCCGCACCAGCGGCCTGCTGCACAGCGCCCCCACGGCGGCGCCGGTCAGCGCGCACACCGCCACCGTCAGGCCGCCCGAAAGGGCGGTCCGGGCGGGGTCGGGCCCGGTCCCGTCACCGAGCAGCAGCGCCACGGCCGCGCCCGCCGCGCCGGTGAGCAGCGCCCCGGCGAGGGCGGTGAGCAGGGCCGCCGCGTGCACCCGTACCGGACCGGCTGCGGCGGCCGTGACGTCGCGGGCCGCGGCCGGCTCGTTGCCGACGCAGATCCGGACCAGCCAGGCCGTGAGCGGGACCAGGCCCACGGCCGCGTAGCCGAGGGAGTCCAGTACCGGGTCGCCCGGCCGGATCCCGACGGCCACGAAGGCGGCGTACAGGGCGAAGGGGGCGAGCCAGCGCTGGGAGCGCAGCAGCAGGGCGCCCTGGTAGCGGAGCAGAGCGGTCACGGCAGTTCCTCCACGGCGCGGACGTGCCAGGGCGGCCGGGCGGTGAGCAGGACGCGCAGGACCTCGTCGGAGCGGGCGCCGTCCACGGTCAGCACCACGGCGCCGTCGGGGCCGGGACGCCCGTCGAGCCCCGGCGGCAGCGGGCCGCCGGGCGTCCCGGCGGCGCGGATCCGTACGCGGGGCCCCGCCGGCCCTGACCGGGGAACGGGAACCAGCGCGGCCCCCTCGACCCGGTGGTGCGCGTCGGGGGCGCCCGCGAGCCGGCCCGGGTCGTGGTCGACGAACACCACAGTGGCTCCGGAGGCGGTGCGTTCGGCGACGGCGAGGTCCAGCTCTGCGCGGGCCGCGGCGTCCAGCCCGGTCCAGGCTTCGTCGAGGACGAGGAGATCCGGCTCGGCGAGCAGGGCCTGGGCGACGGCCACCTTCTGGCTGGTCCCCTTGGACAGTTCGGCCATCGGGGTGCGGGCGTGCCCGGCGGCCCCGAACCGGTCCATCCAGTGCTCCGCCCGCCGGGCCGCCACGGTCCGCCCGAGCCCGTGCACCCGGCCCAGGTGGGTCAGGTAGGAGACGGCCGTGAGCGGCAGCGCCGCCGGGAAGCGCTCGGGTACGTAGGCCGTGCGGCGCGGGCGGCCGTCGACGCGCCCCTCGGTCGGCGTGTCGATCCCGGCGACGAGCCGCAGCAGGGTGGACTTGCCGCCGCCGTTGCCGCCCTCGATCCGTACGAGGGCTCCGGGCGGCAGCTCCAGCGAGACCCCGCGCAGCACCCAGGGACGGGTCCGCCCGTAACGCCGGCCCACACCGGTGAGGTTCAGTGCGCGGCCGCCGTCTCGGTGACCTCGCTCGGGCGGACGATGACGAAGCCCTCGCCGCGCAGCATCAGCTGGACGGCCTCGCCGGAGCCGCCGCGGATCATCGAGCCGACCGACTGGGAGCGGTGCAGGCCGGTCTCCAGCTGGGCGCTCCAGCCGACGACCGCGTCCGTGTCGACGTAGACCGGGGCCTGGGCGGTGACCGGGATGATGATCGGGTTGCCGTCGCAGATCACGGCGAGCTTGCCGGTGCCGGTGAAGACGCTGTTGAAGAGGCCGCCGCCGGTCATGCCGGCGCCCTTCACCATCTTGATCTCGTAGGACAGGGTGGGGTCGAAACAGAGCACGTTGCGGCCGTTGACGGTGAGGGCGTCGCCCGGCTCGAAGTCGATGATGAAGCAGTTGGCCGCCTGGTGGGCGAACCAGGCCTCGCCCTGGCCGCGTACGGACATGAGCGCCAAGCCCTCGCCCGTCACGGCGCGCTTGAGCATGCCGCCTATGCCCTGGCCCTTGCGCTCGAACTGGAGGTTGCCGCGGAAGGCGACCATCGAGCCCTGACGGGCCAGCATTTCACCGTTGACGTTGTACTTGACGGACTTGGCGTTCTGCAGGCTCATGCCGGGGGTGACGGCGGCCTGGGCCAGGTTCTCGGACGCGAAAAGATCACTCTTCATGCCGTCGATCCTCACCCGCGGCGAGCACCCGGGACATCCTCCTTGAGGTGGAGCCTGGCATCCTTGGCGGGATGAGCAGCCAGCACACGAACGACATCTCCGACGTGCCCGCGGTCGGCGCGGACAGCCCGTTCCGGCAGGAGCACGCCCTGCGCGACGAGGCCCCGCAGTTCGTCCTGCCGCTGGTGGTCCGGATCGAGAAGGCCGAGCCGCCGGCCCGGACCGACGCCCTGGAGACGGCGGCCCGCGCGGTGCTGGTCCTGCTCACCGACGAGCGGGCGCAGGGCGAGGGCGAGTGGGCCGAGGCGGTCCGCGACTGGCAGGACGCGCGGATCCGCAAGGTGGTCCGGCGCGCCCGCGGGGCGGAGTGGCGCAAGGCGCAGACCCTGCCGGGCGTCACGGTGCACGGTGACACCTCGGAGGTACGGGTCTTCCCGCCGGTGCCCCTGGACGGCTGGCCCAAGGAGCTCGCGAAGCTCCAGGTGTCGGGTACCGATCTGGACGATCCGGAGCCGGTGGCCGCGGTCGAGGACCCGGAGCTGCCGGTGCTGTGGCTCAACCCCGGCCTCGACATGTCGGCCGGCAAGGCGATGGCGCAGGCCGGGCACGCGGCGCAGCTGGCGTGGTGGGAGCTGACCGGCGCGGAGCGGGCCGCCTGGCGGGACGCCGGCTTCCGGCTGGCCGTACGGACGGCCGCGCGCGAGCGGTGGGCGGAACTGACCGGGACCGGGCTGCCGGTGGTCCGCGACGCCGGGTTCACCGAGATCGCGCCGGGCAGCGCGACGGTGGTCGCCGACCATCCGGCGCTGCGCGCCCGGCTCTGACGGCGTCGCCCCGAAGACCCTGCGCGTTCGCGGGAACCTCAAATGTTGCTCTGAACGTCCCCCGCTGCGGTTGGCGCGACCGCGCCGGGGCCATGACATCGGCACACGATGCGTTGAGAGGGGGCGAGGGGACATGAAGCCCATGGCACACCTGGGGGTGGGCATCGGCTGGCGGCCGGAGATCGCGGACGCCGTCGAGCGGCTGCCCGGCCTCGACTGGGTCGAGGTGGTGGCCGAGAACATCTGCTCGGGGCACCTGCCCGAGGCACTGCTGCGGCTGCGCGAGCGCGGCACGAGCGTCGTGCCGCACGGGGTCTCGCTCGGCCTCGGCGGCGCCGACCGGCCGGACCCGGCGAAGCTCGCGGCGCTCGGCGAGCGGGCGGTGGCGCTGGGGGCGCCGCTCGTCACCGAGCACATCGCCTTCGTACGGACCTCCTCGCCGGTGCTGGAGGCCGGGCACCTGCTGCCGGTGCCGCGCACGCGCGACGCGCTGGACGTGCTGTGCGAGAACGTACGGATCGCGCAGGACGCGCTGCCCGTACCGCTGGCGCTGGAGAACATCGCGGCGCTGTTCTCGTGGCCGGGCGAGGAGCTGACCGAGGGGCAGTTCCTCACGGAGCTGGTCGAGCGGACCGGTGTCCGGCTGCTCATCGACGTGGCCAACCTGCACACCAACCGGGTCAACCGGGGCGAGGACCCGGCGGCCGTCCTGGACGCGATCCCGTTGGAGGCGCTGGCGTACGTGCACGTGGCGGGCGGGGTCGAGCGGGGCGGCGTCTGGCACGACACGCACGCGCACCCGGTGCCGCCGGTGGTCCTCGACCTGCTCGCCGCGCTCCGCTCGCGGGTGGACCCGCCGGGCGTGCTGCTGGAGCGGGACGACGACTTCCCGCCGGAGGCGGAGCTCGCGGGCGAACTGGAGGCGATCCGGGCGGTGGTGACGGCCGGCCCCGCAGCGGGGCTCCGGGCGGAGCCCGCGCCGGAAGCCGCAGCCGTATCGGAGGCCGCCGCCGGGCAGGAGGGCGTGCGCGAAGCCGCCGCCCGGCAAGAGGGTGTGCGCGAAGCCGCCGCCCGGCAGGAGGCCGCACCGGAGGCCGCCGCCGGGCCCGGGCTCCCCGTCGCCACCGAGCCGGTCCGGACCCGGGTCGCGCTCGGGCAGGCCGCGCTGCTGTCGGCGCTGGTGGCCGGGACCCCCGTACCCGAGGGCTTCGACCGCGGGCGCGTCCGGGTGCAGGCCCGGGCGCTGGCCGCCAAGCGGGCCGACGTGGTGGCCAAGGTGGCTCCGGAGCTGCCCGGGCTCCTGGGCGGCAGCGGCCCGTACCGCGAGGCCTTCCTCGCGTACGCCAAGGGCCGCCCGATGACCGCCGGATACCGGCGGGACGCGCTGGACTTCGCCGAACACCTGCTGATCCAGGACC
Source organism: Streptomyces sp. NRRL F-2580 (assembly GCF_000720115.1). Lineage (GTDB taxonomy): Bacteria > Actinomycetota > Actinomycetes > Streptomycetales > Streptomycetaceae > Streptomyces. The sequence continues at coordinate 50,486 of NZ_JOIR01000016.1, read as the reverse complement.
TGCCGGCCGATCCGGCCGCCCGGCGCCGGCTCACCGCCTGGTGGCGGGAACGGGCCGGGGTGCGGCCGCCCCGCCGGGTCGTCCGCTGGGCCCGCGCCCTCGCGGGGAGGGCGGCATGAACCTCCTCGCCGTGGCGCTCTGGACCGCCGTCGCCGTCTCCTCCTTCCTGCTGCTGCGCGGGGTGCGCAGGGGCCGCCCCGCCACGGCGGGACCCGCGGCCGCTCTCCACGACCTGTCCGAGGCCGCCTTCGTGGTGGGCGGGCCCGCCACCGTCGTGGACGCCGCGCTCGTCTCGATGCTCGGCGACGGCCGCCTCGTGGTCGGCGGTCCGGGCATCGTCCAGGTGCGTCCCGGGGCGCGGGCCACCGACCCGGCCGAGCGCGCCGTGCTCCAGGCCTACGCGGGAGCTCCCTCGGGCTGGCTCTACCAGGTGCGCTACGCCGCCATGTGCGACCCGGCCGTCCAGGAGATCGGGGACGCGCTGGCCGACCGCGGGCTGGTCCGCCCGCCCGGATCCGGGCGGAGCCGGCGCCGCTGGGGGCTGGTCCAGACCGTCGTGTGCGCGCTCCTGATCCCGGTGTCGCTGGTGCTGACCTTCGTGGGGCTCGCCCTCGACAGCGGCGCCCAGGTGCCGTTCATCGTGAAGGTGCTGCCGGTGCTGGTGATCGGCATCGTCGTGGGCGTGATCGGCTCGGTCCGGGCCAGAAGCCGGATCACCGGGGCGGGGCTGCGGGCGCTGCGGGCGCTGCGTTCCGCGTACGTGAACGACCGGACCCCGCACGTCCAGACCGCCCTGTTCGGGCTGCGCGGCCTGCGCGACCCGTACCTGCGGCAGCAGCTGGTGCCCGCCGCCCGCGGCACCCGGCTGGCCGCCGCGCAGTCGGGCGCCCGCTCCCACCACACCCACACCCACGGCTCGTCGTCCCATTCCTCGGACATGCTGCTGCCGGTGGTCTGGTGCGCCGCGAGCGACGGCGGGAGCGGGGGCTCGGGCTGCGGGGCCTCGGGCGGTGGCTGCGGTTCCGCCGGCAGCGGCTGCGGGGGCAGCGGCTCCGGCTGCTCCGGCGGCAGCGGTTCGAGCTGCGGCAGCTCCTCCGGTTCCAGTTGTTCGAGCAGTTCGGGCTCCAGCTGTTCCAGCAGTTCGAGTTCGAGCTGTTCCAGCAGCAGTTCCTGATGGGCCGAGGGGGGCCACGGCGGACACCCGCCGGTGATCCTTTACAACGGACACGGCCCGGCCTCTCATCACTTCATACGATGAGAGGCAGGCCCCCGTCATGCGGACGCGACTCGCGCGCCACGGCGCCGCCGCGGCGGCGCTCTCCCTCGCCCTGTGCACACCGGCCGTCGGGGCCGCCGGGGCCGAGTCGGCCAAAGCCGCCGCCACCGCCACCGCCGACGCCGAGTCGGCCGGAGCCGCGCTCGCCGCCCGCCGCGCCGCCACCGCCCGCCTCGACTTCCGCGCCTGCCCCGCCGTCGAGGGGCTGTCCGGCCCGGTCCGCTGCGCCGAGCTGCGCGTACCGCTGGACTACGCCCGCCCCCACGGCCCGCAGATCTCCCTCACCGTCAGCCGGGTCGCCGCCACCCCCGCCCGCGGAGCCGTCCGCCAGGGCGCGCTCGTCCACCACCCCGGCGGCCCCGGAGCCTCCGGGATGCACTTCCCGCTCGTCGCCGAACTGCCCGAGTGGCAGCGGATCGCCGCCGCCTACGACCTCGTCGGCTACGCCCCGCGCGGTGTCGGCCGCTCCGCCCCGCTGTCCTGCCAGGATCCCGCCGCCCGCGCCACGGGCCCCACCCAGGAGCCGGCCGAGCCCTCCCCCGCGTACAAGAGGCAGCGCGCCGGGGCCGCCCGGGCCTACGCCCGCGGCTGCGCGCAGCGGGCCGGCGCGGCCCTGCCGTACTACTCGACCCTGAACAACGCCCGCGACCTGCACGTCCTGCGCGCCGCGCTCGGCGAGGACCGGCTGACCTTCCTGGGCGCCTCGTACGGCACCTACCTCGGCGCCGTCTACGCCACCCTCCACCCGGGCCACGTCCGCCGGATGGTCCTGGACTCGGCGGTCGATCCCGACCCGCGCCGCGTCTGGTACCGCAACAACCTCGCCCAGGCGGCCGGCTTCGAGCGCCGCTGGTACGACTTCCGCGCCTGGGCCGCCCGGCACCACGGCACGTACCGCCTCGGCGCCACCCCGGCGGCCGTGCAGGCGAGCTTCGAGCGGGTCCGGGACGCGGTGGCCCGCAAGCCCGCCGGCGGGCGGGTCGGCACCGGCGAACTCCGCGCCGCCTACCTCCAGGCCGCGTACTACGACGACGTCTGGCCGCAGCGGGCGTCGGCCCTGGCGGCCTTCCTGCGCGGCGATCCGGCGCAACTGGCCGCCCAGGCCGCTCCGGACCCGGCCGGGGCGGCCGCGGCGGAGAACGCGACGGCCGTCTACACGGCGGTGCTGTGCAACGACGCCCCCTGGCCCGCGGACTGGGAGACCTGGGACCGCGACAACACCGAGCTGGCCCGCACGGCCCCCTTCGAGACCTGGGCCAATGCCTTCCTGAACCTGCCGTGCGCTTCCTGGCCGGTGGCCCGGCGGCAGCGGCCGGTGGCGGTCGAGGGGCCGGTCGGGCTGCCGCGGACGCTGGTGGTCGCGGCGGAGCGGGACGGGGCGACCCCGTACCCGGGAGCGCTGGAGCTCCAGCGGCGGCTCGGCGCCGGGGCCGGGCTGGTGACGGAGGCGGGGTCCGGCTCGCACGGAGTTGTCGGCGGACGCAACGACTGCGTGGACCGTCACGTGGAGCGGTATCTGCTGACGGGCGCCATCCCGGGATGGCGCGTCACGTGCGCGCCGCATCCGGAGCCCGCACCGGTGTCGCTGGACGACCGGGCAGCGAGCGCCCGCAGGGCGCTGCTGCCGCCAGTCGTCTGAACTTCCGGGCGGGATCTCCGGCTGCGTCGTTTCGGGGGCAGGGCCTCCCGATCCACCGGAGGAACTCACCTGACGGTGTGGTCGTCCTCCGGTCCTTCCCCCCAGGGGAGGTATCAGGCGAGCCCGGCCACCAGATCGGCGACGGACTTGCGGCGTCCGGTGTAGAAGGGCACCTCTTCCCGGACGTGCATACGGGCCTCGGAGGCGCGCAGGTGACGCATGAGGTCGACGATGCGGTACAGCTCGTCCGCCTCGAAGGCCAGCATCCACTCGTAGTCGCCCAGCGAGAAGGAGGCGACGGTGTTGGCGCGGACGTCGGGGTAGCCGCGGGCCATCTTGCCGTGGTCGGCGAGCATGCGGCGACGGTCCTCGTCCGGCAGCAGGTACCAGTCGTAACTGCGCACGAAGGGGTACACGCTGACGTAGTCGCGCGCGACCTCGTCGGCCAGGAAGGCCGGGATGTGCGACTTGTTGAACTCGGCCGGGCGGTGCAGGGCCATGTTCGACCACACCGGCTCCAGCGCGCGGCCCAGCTTCGTGCGGCGGAACAGGTTGTACGCGGTCTGCAGCTCGTCCGCGGTCTCCGCGTGCCACCAGATCATGATGTCGGCGTCGGCGCGCAGGCCGGAGACGTCATAGGTGCCGCGGACGGTGATGTCCTTGGCGGCCAGCTGGTCGAACAGCTCCTGGACCTCGTCGGCGAAACCGGCGCGGTTCTCGGGCAGGACGTCCTTCAGCTTGAAGACGGACCACAGGGTGTAGCGGATGACCTCGTTGAGGTCCTTCGCCTTCTTCCCCGCGTTGGGAATCTTCTCTGGTGCAGTCATGTTCCTATTGTCCCGTGCGCTGATCAGTGGTCGGCGCCAGGGGTGCCGTACGCGCACCGAGGGAGGCGAGCACCGCCTCCGCGGCCCGGCCGGCCCCGGCGATGCAGGCCGGGATGCCCACCCCGTCGTAGAGCGCGCCGCACACCGCGAGGCCCGGCAGGGCGGCGACGGCGCCGCGGATCCGGGCGACGCGGTCGAGGTGGCCGACCGGGTACTGGGGCAGCCCGCCGTCCCAGCGGGTCACGGTGGAGGCGACCGGCCGGGCCGCGAGGCCCACGGCCTCGCCGAGGTCGGCGAGGGAGACGTCGACCAGCTCGCCGTCCTCGCGCCCCAGGTCGGCCTCGTCGGCGTACCGGCCCACCGAGGTGCGCAGCAGGAAGAGCTCGGGATCCGCCCCGGCCCAGGCCCACTTGTTGCTGGAGAAGGTGGAGGCCTTGATGGTCCGGCCGTCCACGGGCGGTACGAGGAACCCGCTGGCGCCACCGTCGGCGACGGCGGCCGGCAGGTCGGAGCGGCGGAAGGCCATGGTGACCAGGGCCATCGAGGCGTATTCGACCCCGCGCAGCTCGGCCGCCGCGGTGGGCGCTAGCCCGTCGAGCAGGCGGGCGGCGGGCCCGGCCGGGGTGGCCAGGACCACACCGTCGGCTTCGATCGTCCCGGCGGTCCCCGCGGTCCCGGCGCCGACCACGATCCGCCAGCCTTCAGCCGTACGCATGACCTCGGTGACGGGGGCGCCGGTGACGATCCGCGCTCCGGCCGCGCGGCAGGCCTCGGCCACGGCGAGCGGGAGCCGTCCGATGCCGCCGTCGATGCCGGCGAAGACCGGACCGGCCTGCTGGGGCTGGGCCGCGGCCCTGCGCTGCAGTTCCCGTACGCCGTCGGACAGCAGGGCGTGCGTCCGGGCGGCCTCGAAGAGCTGGGGGACGGCGGCCCGCATGGAGATGCGGTAGGCGTCGCCCGCGTAGACCCCGCCGAGCAGCGGCTCCACCAGCCGGTCGACGACCTCGTGGCCGAGCCGGGCGGCGACGTACGCGCCGACGGCGACGTCCTCGCCGATCTCGGCGGGCGGCAGTTCGCGTTCGGCCTCGATGCGGGCCAGGCCCTCCGCGGAGAGCACGCCGGAGGCGGCGAGCGGCCCCGGGTCGCCCGGGACCCCCATGACGTGCCCGCGCGGCATCGGCCGGAGCGCGCCGCGGGTCCACAGGTGGGCGGTGGCGGTGGCGGGGGGCTGGACGGCTTCGCCGAGGCCCACGGCCCGGGCGAGGTCCACGCCTTCGGGGCGACGGGCGAGCATGGATTCGGCGCCGAGGTCGACGCGGGCCCCGGCGAGCTCGCCGGCGTACAGCTTGCCGCCGAGGCGCGGTCCGGCCTCCAGCAGCGTGACGCGGGCGCCTTCGGCGAGCAGCCGGTGGGCCGCCGCGAGGCCCGCGATGCCGCCGCCGATGACGACGACGTGGCCGGGGGAGCCCGGTCGGCCCGGCCGATCCGTACGCATGTCCGCTTCGTGCATGGACACATCGTCTCAGACCGATCTCCGAGGCCGGACCGTGACCGCATCGGGACCGGCCCGGGACCGTGTGAGCGAAACCCGCGACGGGACTCCGAGCGTCGAAACGGCAACACCAGTCGATCTCCGGGGGTTTGCACGATGCGTGCTCCACACAGACACCGTTCCGCGGCGGCCCTGGCCGCCCTCTCCCTGACCGGGGCGCTCGCGCTCACCGGCTGCGGCGCCGACGGCGGGGGCAAGACGTCCTCGGCCGACCGGGCGGCGGTCGCGCCGGCGCCCGCCCAGGACGGCAAGGCCCCGGAGGGGGCGAAGGGCGCCGCGGCGGCTCCGGCCCCGTCCGCGGCTCCGGGCGACAAGAACGCCCCGCCGGCGGCCGCGGTCCGCCCGAACGTGATCCGCACGGCGACGCTCGGCATCGAGACGACGGACGCCCAGAAGGCCCTCGCCGCGGCCCGCGCGGCGGCCGACGGGGCGGGCGGCTACGTCGGCAACGAGTCCACCCGGCGCGGCGAGGACGGCCGGATGACCTCGACGGTGACCCTGCGGGTGCCCGGCGAGCGCTACGACGCGGTGCTCGGCGCCATGGAGGGCAGAGGGAGGCTCCTGCACCGCAAGGTCGACGCGCAGGACGTCACCGAGAAGGTCGCCGATATCGGCAGCCGCGTCGCGTCGCAGCAGGCCAGCGTGGCCCGGGTGCGGGAGATGATGGGCAAGGCCACGGCGCTGAGCGAGGTGGTGATGCTGGAGAGCGAGCTGAGCCGGCGTCAGTCCGACCTGGAGTCGCTGCAGGCGCAGCAGGCGGCGCTGAAGGACCAGACCTCGATGGGCACCATCACGCTGGAGGTCTCGGAGCCCGCGCCGAAGCCGGCGGCCGCGGACAAGAAGAAGGAGAAGGAGCCCACCTTCCTGGGCGCCCTGAAGGGCGGTTGGGAGGTCTTCACCAAGATCGTGCGGTATCTGACGGTGGCGGTGGGCGCGCTGCTCCCGTTCGCGCTGACGGCGGCCGTCGTGGCGCTGCTGGTCCGGCTGTACCGGCGGCGGCGCCCGGCCCGCCCGAAGGCGGCCCCGGTCACGGCGTCGGCCCCGCGCACGGCGTCGGCCCCGCGCACGGCCCCGGCCCCGAGCACGGCCCCGGTCACGGCCCCGGCCCCGAGCACGGCCCCGGTCACGGCCCCGGTCTCGCAGCGGACCGCGACCGCGGCCCAGGTCCCCGCGCCCCGGACGCCGGCTTCGGACCCCGAGGCAGACGCGGACACGAACGTGCAGGACTGAACGCGTGTTCGGCCGTAGCGTGTCACCATCCGATGTCGGGGTGAAGGGGCGGTACGGACGATGGCGACGGAACGACTGGTGGTGGTCGGCGGTGACGCGGCGGGGATGTCCGCCGCGTCACAGGCCCGCAGGCTCAAGGGCCCGGAGGAGCTGGAGATCGTCGCCTTCGAGCGCGGGCACTTCACCTCGTACTCCGCGTGCGGCATCCCGTACTGGGTCGGCGGCCGGGTCGCCGAGCGCGACGACCTGATCGCCCGCACCCCCGAGGAGCACCGCGCGCGCGGCATCGACCTGCGCACCCGCACGGAGGTCGTTGAGCTGGACCTGTCCGGATCCCGGGTCCGCGCCCGCGATCTGGACAGCGGATCCGAATCCTGGACGGGCTACGACAAGCTCGTCCTGGCCACGGGCGCCCGTCCCGTCCGCCCCCGGCTCCCCGGCATCGGCGCGCACGGGGTCCACGGGATCCAGACCCTGGACGACGGCCAGCGCCTGATGCGGTCGCTGGAGCGCACCCCGGGCCGCCGGGCGGTCGTGGTCGGCGCGGGCTACATCGGCGTGGAGATGGCGGAGGCCCTGGTGGAGCGGGGCTACGAGGTGACCGTGCTGCACCGGGGCGCGCAGCCGATGGCCACGCTGGACCCGGACATGGGCGGCCTGGTGCACAGCGCGATGAACCGCATGGGGATCCGTACGGTCTCCGGCGCCGAGGTCACGAAGATCCTCACGGACGAGCAGGGCCGGGCCCGTGCGGTGGCCACGGCCGCGGGCGAGGAGTACGAGGCGGACGTGGTCGTGCTCGGCATCGGCGTGGAGCCCCGTACGGCCCTCGCCCGCGCCGCCGGCCTGCAGCTCGGCCCGTCGGGCGGCATCCTCACGGACCTCTCGATGCGGGTGCGGGGCCACGAGGACATCTGGTCGGGCGGCGACTGCGTGGAGGTCCTGGACCTGGTCGCGGGCCGCACCCGGCACATCCCGCTGGGCACGCACGCCAACAAGCACGGTCAGGTCATAGGCTCGAACGTGGGCGGCGGCTACGCGACGTTCCCGGGGGTCGTCGGCACGGCGGTCAGCAAGGTCTGCGACCTGGAGATCGCCCGTACGGGACTGCGCGAGCGGGACGCCCTGGAGGCGGGCCTGCGCTTCGTGACGGCCACGATCACCTCCACCACGACCGCGGGCTACTACCCGGGCGCGGCGGAGATGACGGTGAAGATGCTGGCGGAACGCCGCACGGGCCGCCTGCTGGGCGTCCAGATCGTCGGCGGCGCGGGGTCCGCGAAACGCGTGGACATCGCGGCGGTCGCCCTCACGGCGGGCATGACGGTGGACCAGATCGTCGCCCTCGACCTGGGCTACGCCCCGCCCTTCTCCCCCGTCTGGGACCCCGTCCTGGTGGCGGCCCGCAAGGCCGTCTCCGCGGTCCGCTCGGCGGGGGTCTAGCCCTCGGCTCCGTCGGATGTGCGAAACGCCGGTCCGTGCCATGTCATGCACGGCACGGTACCGACGTCTCGATCTTGCTCGGGTGCGGTTTTCCGCTCAGCGGGCCGTCTTGGTGTGGACGTAGTCCACCAGGCGGGTCAGGGCGTCCGGGTCGGTCGTCGGGAGGACGCCGTGGCCCAGGTTGAAGACGTGGCCCTCCAGTCCGGCCGCGGCCGCGAGGACCTCGTCCGTCTTGGCCTCGACGGCCTCCGTCGTGGAGAAGAGCACCGCCGGGTCCAGGTTGCCCTGGAGCGCCTTGCCGGGACCCACGCGGCGGACGGCCTCGTCCAGCGCGACCCGGTAGTCGACGCCCATGACGTCGGCGCCGGCCTCGCCCATGAGGCCGAGGAGCTCGCCCGTGCCCACGCCGAAGTGGATCCGCGGGACCCCGTACGAGGCGACGGACTCCAGGACCTTCGCCGACGCGGGCATCACCGAGCGGCGGTAGTCCGCCGGGGCGAGCGCGCCGACCCAGGAGTCGAAGAGCTGGACGGCGGAGGCGCCGGCCTCGATCTGGACCTTCAGGAAGGCGGAGGTGATCTCCGCGAGGCGGTCCAGCAGGTCGGCCCACAGCTCCGGGTCCCCGTACATGAGGGCCTTGGTGTGCTCGTGGTTCTTCGAGGGGCCGCCCTCGACGAGGTAGCTCGCGAGGGTGAAAGGCGCGCCCGCGAAACCGATCAACGGCGTGGCGCCCAGTTCACTCGTGAGCATGCCGATCGCCTCGGTGACGTAGGAGACGTCCTCGGGGGTGAGATCGCGCAGCTGTGCGAGGTCCTCGCGACGGCGGATCGGCTGGGCGACGACCGGGCCGACGCCCGGCTTGATGTCCAGGTCGACGCCGATGGCCTTCAGCGGGACCACGATGTCCGAGAAGAAGATCGCCGCGTCGACGTTGTGGCGCCGCACCGGCTGCAGGGTGATCTCGGTGACCAGGTCGGGGCGCATGCAGGACTCCAGCATGGCCGTGCCCTCGCGCACCTTGCGGTACTCCGGGAGGGAGCGCCCGGCCTGCCGCATGAACCACACCGGGGTGTGCGGCACCGGCTCGCGTCGGCACGCCTTCAGGAAGGCGGAATCGTACGTCTGACTCGGCTGGCCCGTCGGGCGTTCGTTGGCGCTCACGACCCAAATCTTCGCACGTATGAAGAAGTGCCCGACCCGGCGCGGGTGTCCCTGCGCCGTACGGCCGCACATACCGCCTAGTCTTCCCCGCATGGCTGCGGCTCAGGGACGATTTTCAGATGGCGCTGACGGTGTGGACAGCGCGAAGGAGAGCTCCGTCCCGCTCCCGTTCCGCCGGGCGGTCGACGGCTTGAAGAAGGCGCGGCTGCGTGCCGGCATCGAGATCGACCCGACGAAACCGCCCCAGAGACTGGCCCCGCACGCCTACGCGCTGGAGGCCGCGGTGGTCGACGGTGAGGACGACCTCGCCGACGGCCGGCTGATCCTGCTCCACGATCCGGCCGGGCACGACGCCTGGCACGGGACCTTCCGGCTGGTGACGCTCGTACGGGCCGAGCTGGAGCCCGAGATGGCCGCGGACCCGCTCCTCCCCGAGGTCTGCTGGTCCTGGCTGACGGGTGCGCTGGACGCGCGCGGGCTGACGTACGGGGAGGCGAGCGGAACCGTGACCATGGCGGGCTCGCACTACTTCGGCGGGCTCGCGGAGCGGCGCCCGGCCACGCAGATCGAGATCAGAGCCTCGTGGACGCCCCGCGAGGGCGTGGGCGGGGTGCCGGACACCTCGGCGCACCTGGCGGCGTGGTGCGAGCTGCTGTGCCAGATCGCGGGGCTGCCGCCGGTGGGTCCGACGGACACCGCCACGGGGGTCGTCTCCCTGCCACAGCGGCGCGGTCCGCACCACCCGCAGCCGTAGGGCCGTACGGCCGCCCCCGCGGACGCCGGGAGACACCGGAACGACCGGTCGAGGCCCGCAACGGCGTGTCGGAAGGCGGCATCCGATGCGGGCTTCTGATCACCCGATGATCGATCGTGCGTCCGAATTGCCCGAATTGTTACTCACCAAATCGTGATCATTCCCTAAAGCCGGGCGGGTGACGTGCCGAAGGAGTCAGTGACCATCCGTACGGTTCGCACCGGCTTCCTTCCCCGAGCCGGCCGTCCCGCCACTCCCCCAGGAGGCCTAGGTGTCCGTTCTTCTCGAGCAGCCCGCAAGCCTGGTCGCCTACCGCCCGAACAAGCCGACGGCCATGGTCGTCGTGGCCGACCCGCGCGTCCGCTCCACCGTGACCCGCCATCTGTGGGCCCTCGGAGTCCGTGACGTGATCGAGGCGTCGTCCATCGCGGAGGCCCGCCCCCGCGTCGGCAGCCCGCGCGACATCTGCGTGGCCGACGTACACCTGCCCGACGGTTCCGGTCTCACCCTGCTCTCCGAGACCCGCGCCGCCGGCTGGCCCAACGGTCTGGCCCTGTCCGCCGCCGACGACATCGGCGCCGTGCGCAACGCCCTCGCGGGCGGAGTGAAGGGCTACGTCGTCACCGGTACGCGGACCAACATCGGGCTCCCCACCCGCCCCGGCGCCGCCCCCATCGGCGCCGCGGCCGCCCGTATGCACCGCCGCCCCCCGGGTGCCCCGAGCCACCCGGGCGGCTACCGCGAGCTCTCCGGCCGCGAGGTCGAGGTCCTGCGCCTCGTCGCGGAGGGCCAGTCCAACAAGGCCATCGGCGTCTCGATGGGCCTGTCCGCCCTGACCGTCAAGTCCCACCTCGCCCGCATCGCCCGCAAGCTGGGCACCGGTGACCGCGCCGGAATGGTCGCCGTCGCGCTGCGCACCGGGATCATCCACTGAGCGCGGGGCGGAGCCCCCGGATACCGTCCCCCGGACCCGGTCCGGGGGAACCTCCCGGGATACCCCCGGAAAACTCCCCGCGTACTGCTCGCGCCCGTCGACGGAACGTTCCGGCGACGGGCGCGTCGTATACACGGATACCCTTGACCGGTGACCGACGCCCAAGAGACCGCAGCAGACCTGCGCACCACCACCGGGGGCGGCCCCCCGGACGACGTCGTTGTTCCGCCCGGTGGGCTGCCGATCCCGTTGCTGGAGCCCCGTGAGGGGATCCCGCCGGTGGTCGCCGACGCGGACGCCCTCGCCGAAGTGGTCGCGGCCTTCGCCGCGGGCACCGGCCCCGTCGCCGTCGACGCCGAGCGAGCCTCCGGATACCGCTACGGCCAGCGCGCCTACCTGGTGCAGCTGCGCCGCGAGGGTGCGGGGTCCGCGCTGATCGACCCGGTGGGCTGCCCCGACCTGTCCTCGCTGGGCGAGGCCCTGTCCGGCACCGAGTGGATCCTGCACGCCGCCACCCAGGACCTGCCCTGCCTGCGCGAAATAGGCATGGTGCCCACCTCCCTCTTCGACACCGAGCTGGCCGGCCGCCTGGCCGGCTTCCCCCGGGTCGGACTCGGCGCGATGGTCGAGAGCGTGCTCGGCTACGCGCTGGAGAAGGGCCACTCCGCCGTCGACTGGTCCACCCGTCCGCTTCCCGAGCCGTGGCTGCGCTACGCCGCACTGGACGTGGAGCTGCTGGTGGACCTGCGGGACGCGCTGGAGAAGGAGCTGGACCGGCAGGGCAAGCTGGAGTGGGCCCACCAGGAGTTCGACGCCATCGCCTCCGCCCCGCCCGCGCCGCCCCGCAAGGACCCGTGGCGCCGTACGTCCGGCATGCACAAGGTGCGCCGGCGCCGTCAGATGGCGGTCGTACGGGAGCTGTGGGAGTCCCGGGACCGGATCGCGCAGCGGCGCGACGTGTCGCCCGGCAAGGTGCTGGGCGACGCCGCGATCGTCGAGGCCGCGCTGGCCCTGCCCGCGAACGTGCACACCCTGTCCGCGCTGCCCGGCTACGGGCAGCGGATGGGCCGCCGCCAGCTGGACCAGTGGATGGCCGCCGTGGACCGGGCGAAGGCCCTGCCCGAGAGCGAGCTGCCGCAGCCGGGGGCGACCCCGGCCGGTCCGCCGCCGCCGCGCTCCTGGGTGGACAAGGACCCGGCGGCCGCGGCCCGGCTGTCGGCGGCCCGTACCGCCGTCTCAGCGCTGGCGGAGGCCCTCAACCTGCCCCAGGAGAACCTGATCACCCCCGACACGGTCCGCCGGCTGTGCTGGGAACCGCCGCAGCGGCTCGACGCGGACACGGTGGCGCAGGCCCTGGCCGGCTACGGCGCCCGCGCCTGGCAGATCGAACAGGTGACGCCGGTCCTGGTCACGGCCCTGACCGCGATCGCGTAGGAGGTCGCCCGCCGTGCCCCCGGTCCGCGACGCACGGACCGGGGCACAGCCGGATCAGAGCGGTTGCTCGGTGTAGTCGCCGTCCGTGTCCATGAAGAAGGTCCCCTTCGTGTGGCCGTCGATCTCCGTGTGCTTGAGCCACTTCCGGGACAGGTGGTGGACGTGCTTGACCACCCGCTCCCAGGGGATCTGGTGGCCCGCGCAGGCGACCTCGAAGTGCATCTTCTTCGGACCCGGGATGGCCTTGTAGAGCTCGGTGACCGAGAGGAAGGGAACGGTGCCCGGAGCGCTGTTCACCGTCTTGTCGTGCTCGCCGACGACGATGAGCACCGGCACCTTGTGGCCGAGGATGTTGTCCACCTTGGCGCCGGCCTTGTTCCAGCCCCACCAGAAGGCGTTGCGGAAGCGCAGCACGCCCGAGGGGACGCCGGACACCGGCGGCCCCCAGTTGCGGCCCACCACGTCACTCTCCATGATCGCCGCCCACACCGTCTCGACCATGCCCTCCTCACGCTGCTCGTCGCCGCAGCCGAGTTCCTTGTCCCAGGCGTCTTCGAAACCGTCCCGGCCGGCGATGTTCATCGGGAAGGTCCACAGGGAGGGCGGAGGGGGCAGCGCATCCGGCCGGTCCCACTTGGTGCCGGGCTTGCTCGTGGGTCCGTCCGGCCGGAAGACCGGGGCCAGCAGGAACAGGCTGGAGACGTTGTCCGGGTACTGGATGGCGTACGGGCCGAGCGCCACCGCGGCGGCGGACCAGCCGAAGAGGGCGACCTTCTCCACACCACGCTCGGCCTTGATGTATTCGACGACACTGTGGACCTCGGCCCAGTCGCTCGCCGAGTCGCCGAGGTGCTTGGCGTACGACGGGGTGCAGGGGGCCGCCAGCGGGTGACCGTCGAGCAGGAGCTTCGTCTGCTGGGCGGCAGCGGTGTTGCACGGCTCGTTCATGACCGCCGGACGCGGCGAGCGGCCGTGGCCCTGGAGGTCCATGGCGAAGACGTCGAAGCCCGCCTTGGCGAGGAACTGCATCCAGTTGTACTCGCCGGTGCCCAGGTCCGCGCCGGGCAGCACGGGGACGCTGCGACCGTGCAGCATCAGGACGGCCGTGCGCTGGGTGGGATTCTTCGTGCCGTCGCGCTCCCGGACGAAGAGTTTGATCACCTCGCCCTCGTTGACGGGGAGTGTGGAGGCGTGCTTGACCTCGTGGTCGACCGCCTTGATCAGCATGGCGGGGGTCTCCGTTCAGGTCGGCCGGGTAGGGGGCGGGCGCCCCGTACCCGGCCAGGATCCGCACGCGCGTGCGCCCGGTGCATCGACAGGGCCGCCCGGACCGGGTGTTCGACCCGTTCGGGTAGCCCGGGGCGCTCCGATCGGACGGGCGCGAGGAGGGGGCGCGCGCGGGGTGCGGAGTGTGACCTTCGCCGCTGTTCGGGGAGGGGGTGTGCACGTCGGTTACCGACAAGTAGCATGGCCGGGTGAGCGGGCGCTCAGTGATGGGCCGCCCCCGCGCAGCAGTGCACACCCGCACCTGGAGGAGAGCCAACGTGCCTCGTACCGTCAGGGACGTCGTCTTCGTCGACGGCGTCCGCACCCCGTTCGGCAAGGCGGGCCCGAAGGGCATCTACCACGAGACCCGCGCCGACGACCTCGTCGTGAAGGCGATCCGGGAGCTGCTGCGCCGCAACCCGGACCTGGACCCCAAGAAGATCGACGAGGTCGCCATCGCCGCGACCACGCAGATCGGCGACCAGGGCCTCACGCTGGGCCGTACGGCCGGCATCCTCGCGGGCCTCCCGCAGTCCGTCCCGGGCTACTCCATCGACCGCATGTGCGCCGGCGCGCTGACCGCCGTGACCGCCGTCGCGGGCGGTGTGGCCTTCGGTGCGTACGACGTCGCCCTCGCCGGCGGTGTCGAGCACATGGGCCGCCACCCCATGGGCGAGGGCGTGGACCCGAACCCGCGCTTCGTCTCCGAGAAGCTGGTCGACGAGTCCGCCCTGTTCATGGGCATGACCGCCGAGAACCTGCACGACCGGTACCCGACGATCACCAAGCTCCGCGCCGACGAGTACGCCGTGCGCTCGCAGGAGAAGGCCGCCAAGGCGTACGCCGACGGCAAGATCCAGCAGGACCTGGTCCCGATCTCGGTGCGCAACACCAACGAGGCGGCCGGTGAGACGGGCTGGGGCCTGGTCACCACCGACGAGCCGATGCGCCCGGGCACCACGCTGGAGAACCTGGCCGGCCTGAAGACCCCGTTCCGTACGCACGGCCGGGTCACCGCGGGCAACGCCGCCGGTCTCAACGACGGTGCCACCGCCGCGATCATCGCGTCCGAGGACTTCGCCCGCGAGAACAACCTCCCGGTCAAGATGCGCCTCGTCTCGTACTCCTTCGCCGGTGTCGAGCCGGAGGTCATGGGCTACGGCCCGATCCCGGCCACCGAGAAGGCCCTCGCCCAGGCCGGCCTGTCCATCGAGGACATCGGCCTGTTCGAGATCAACGAGGCGTTCGCCGTGCAGGTGCTCGCCTTCCTGGAGCACTACGGCATCGCCGACGACGACGCCCGCGTCAACCAGTACGGCGGCGCCATCGCCTTCGGTCACCCGCTCGCCTCCTCCGGCGTGCGCCTGATGACGCAGCTGGCCCGTCAGTTCGAGGAGCAGCCGCACGTCCGCTACGGCCTGACCACCATGTGCGTCGGCTTCGGCATGGGCGCCACGGTCATCTGGGAGAACCCGCACTTCACCGCCGAGGGAGACGCCAAGTGAGCACCACCACTGAGCTCCTGAAGGGCGCGGCCGAGCTGTTCCCGGACGAGGTCGTCACGTCCGCGCACGTCCGCCACCTGGACCTGCCGTTCGGCGCCGGGCGCTTCGCGCTCATCACGCTGGACAACGGCTTCGACCACACCAAGCCGACCACCTTCGGCCCGCAGTCCCTCGCCAACCTGAACGCGGCGATCGACCAGGTCGAGCAGGAGGCCCTCGCGGGCTCCATCGTCGGTGCGGGCATCACCGGCAAGCCGTTCATCTTCGCGGTCGGCGCCGACCTCAAGGGCGTCGAGCTGCTGAAGAACCACGACGAGGCGCTCGCCATCGGCAAGGGCGGCCACGACGTCTTCAAGCGACTGTCGGCCCTCGCGGTCCCGACCTTCGCGTACTACAACGGCGCGGCCATGGGCGGCGGCGTCGAGGTCGGCCTGCACTGCACCTACCGCACCGTCTCGAAGGCCATCCCCGCCTTCTCGCTCCCCGAGGTCTTCCTCGGTCTGGTCCCGGGCTGGGGCGGCTGCGCCCTGCTCCCGAACCTGATCGGCGCCGAGCGCGCGGTCTCGGTGATCATCGAGAACTCGCTCAACCAGAACAAGCAGCTGCGCGGCAAGCAGGTCTTCGACCTGGGCATCGCGGACGCCCTGTTCGAGGGCGCGGACTTCCTGGAGCAGTCGCTCCTGTGGACCGCGAACGTCCTGAACGGCACCACCGAGGTCGTCCGCGCCGAGGTCGACCGCGGCGAGGCCTGGGACGCGGCCGTCGCCAAGGGCCGCTTCATCGCGGACTCCAAGGTGCACGGCGCCGCTCCCGCCGCCTACCGCGCGCTGGACATCATCGCCGCGGCCAAGGACGGCGACCTCCAGGCCGGCTTCGACGCCGAGGACACGGCTCTGGCCGACCTCATCATGGGCGGCGAACTGCGCTCGGGCATCTACGCCTTCAACCTGGTCCAGAAGCGCGCCAAGCGCCCGGCCGGTGCCCCGGACAAGTCCCTGGCCCGTCCGGTCACGAAGGTCGGCGTCGTCGGCGCGGGCCTGATGGCCTCGCAGCTGGCGCTGCTGTTCCTGCGCCGCCTGGAGGTGCCGGTGGTCCTCACCGACATCGACCAGGAGCGCGTGGACAAGGGTGTGGGCTACGTCCACGCCGAGATCCAGAAGCTGCTCGGCAAGGGCCGCATCAACCAGGACAAGGCCAACCGCCTGACCGCCCTGGTGACCGGTGTGCTCGACAAGGCCGAGGGCTTCGCGGACGCGGACTTCATCATCGAGGCCGTGTTCGAGGAGATGTCCGTCAAGCAGAAGGTGTTCGCGGAGGTCGAGGCGGTCGCCCCGGCGCACGCGATCCTCGCCACCAACACCTCCTCGCTGTCGGTGTCGGAGATGGCCTCCAAGCTCCGCCACCCGGAGCGCGTGGTCGGCTTCCACTTCTTCAACCCGGTCGCGATCCTCCCGCTGCTGGAGATCGTCCGCGGTGAGCAGACCGACGACGCCTCGCTGGCCACGGCCTTCGGCGTCGCCAAGAAGCTGAAGAAGACCGCGGTCCTCACCAAGGACGCCCCGGCGTTCGTCGTGAACCGCATCCTGACCCGCTTCATGGGCGAGATCCAGAACGTCATCGACGAGGGCACCCCGGTGGTCACGGCGGAGAAGGCCATCGAGCCGCTCGGCCTGCCGATGTCCCCGCTGGTGCTGCTGGAGCTCGTGGGCCCGGCGATCGGTCTGCACGTCTCCGAGACCCTGAACCGCGCCTTCCCGGAGCGCTTCACCGTCTCCCCGAACCTCGCGGCGGTCGTCAAGGCCGGCAAGCGCGGCTTCTACGTGTACGACTCCGGCAAGCCGGAGCTGGACCCCGAGGTCGCCGCCCTCCTGGTGCAGGGCGACTCCGTCCTGACCGAGGAGCAGGTGCGCGACCGCGTCCTGGACGCGGTGGCGCAGGAGATCGGCCTGATGCTGGAGGAGGGTGTCGTGGCCGAGGCCCAGGACATCGACCTCTGCCTCATCACCGGTGCCGGCTGGCCCTTCCACCTGGGCGGCATCACGCCGTACCTGGACCGTGAAGGCGTCTCGGAGCGCGTGAACGGCAAGAAGTTCCTCGCCCCCGGCCTGGCGAGCGTCCCGGCCTAGTCCGGGTCGCGGACGGCCATTCCACGGCCCGGCCCGCCCCCTTCGGGGGGCGGGCTTCGGCCGTTCGAATATCTGTCTAAGATTCACCCCCATGACGGAAACGCACGCGCGGCCCAGGCGCCGCCGACGCCGCATTCTGCGGATCACCCTGCTGCTGGTCGCCGTGCTGATCCTGGGCGCGGCCGGGGCCGGCTGGTGGACGTACAGCCATCTCAACGGCAACATCGACAGCGTCGACCTGGATCAGGCGATCGGGGACAACCGCCCCCCGAAGGTGGTCGCGAACGCGCAGAACATCCTGGTGCTCGGCTCCGATTCGCGCGCCGGAGCCAATGCCGACCTCGACCACGGCGACGTCAGCGGCGCCCGCTCGGACACCGCGATGCTGGTGCACATACCCGAGGGCCGGGCCAAGGCGACCGCGGTGAGCATCCCCCGCGACACCCTCATCACCCGGCCCGAGTGCAAGGACCGCGACGGCAAGACCGTGCCGTCCGCGAAGCGGGTCATGTTCAACTCCGTCTACTCGCTCGCCGGTCCGGCCTGTGTGGTCAACACCGTGGAGCAGCTGTCCGGGGTACGCGTGGACCACTTCGTCGAGGTGGACTTCGCCGGCTTCAAGGGCCTGGTGGACGCGCTGGGCGGGGTCACCGTCACCCTCGACAAGCCGATGAGCGGCGCCAAGGGCGGTCTGAAGCTGGACGCGGGCACGCACCGGCTGAACGGCACCGACTCGCTCAAGTTCGTCCGTACCCGCTACGGCTACGGCGACGGCAGCGACCTCGGGCGCATAGGCCTGCAACAGCAGTTCATGCTGGCGATGCTGTCGGAGATCAAGAAGCAGGACGCCCTCGGCAACCCGGCCCGGCTGTACAAGCTCGCGGACGCCGGGACCAAGTCGCTGACCACCGACTCCGATCTCGCCTCCCTCACCGCGCTGTCCGACTTCGCGCAGAGCATGAAGGGCGTGAACCCGGACACGATGGAGACGATCATGCTGCCGGTCGCCTACGACAAGGTCGACCCGAACCGCGTGGTCGTGGCCGAGCCGCAGGCGACCCAGCTGTGGGAGGCCCTGCGCAACGACCAGAAGGTCCCCGCCTCGGCGAAGGACTCCCCCGCCAAGGGCTGACGGGCCCGCGCACGCACGAGCCGGCCGTACGGGTGACCCGTACGGCCGGCTTCGTGTTTCCCCGCGCTAGAACTTCGCGTCGGCGCCGACCTGGCCGAGGCGGCTGTGTGAGCGTCCGTAGAGGAAGTAGACGACGATGCCGATCGCCATCCAGATGCCGAAGCGGGCCCAGGTCTCGACCGGCAGGTTGAGCATCAGCCAGAGCGAGGCCGCGATCGACAGGATCGGGATCACCGGCACCCACGGGGTGCGGAAGGACCGGTGCAGGTCGGGGCGGGTCTTGCGCAGGATGATCACGCCGAGGGCGACGAGCACGAAGGCGAACAGGGTGCCGATGTTCACCAGTTCCGCGAGCTTCTCCAGGCTGGTGAAGCCGGCGACGACGGCGATGACCCCGCCGAGCAGGAGCGTCGCCCGGTAAGGGGTGCGGTACTTGGGGTGGGTGACGGAGAAGACGCGCGGCAGCAGTCCGTCACGGCTCATCGCGAAGAACACGCGGGTCTGGCCGAGCAGCAGGATCATGCTGACGGTGATCAGGCCGACGGCCGCACCGAGACTGATGGCACCGGAGAAGAAGGGCTGGTTCACCGATTTGAAGGCTTCGGCCAGTGGCGCGGTCGGTGACATCTCCGAGTACTTCTGCATGCCGGTGACCACCAGCGTCACGGCGACGTAGAGCACGGTGCAGACCAGCAGCGAGCCGAGGATGCCGCGCGGCATGTCCCGCTGGGGGTTCTTGGTCTCCTCGGCCGCCGTGGCCACGACGTCGAAGCCGATGAAGGCGAAGAAGATGAGGGAGGCCGCGGTGAAGATGCCCATGACGCCGAAGTTGGTGGGCGCGTAGCCGAAGAGCACCTGGACCAGTGGCGCGTGCCAGCCGCCGCCCGCCTCCTGCGGCTGGGCCGGAGGGATGAACGGCGAGTAGTTGTCGGCCTTGATGAAGAACAGGCCGGCGATGATGACCAGCAGGACCACGATGACCTTGATGGCGACGACGATCGCGGTGATCCGCGCCGAGAGCTTCGTCCCGACGACCAGGATCGCCGTCAGGACCAGGATCAGCAGGAAGGCCAGCAGGTCGAAGCTTCCTCCCGCGTCCGGCCCCTCCAGCGCCCTGGGCAGGTCCCAGCCCAGGTTGGTGTGCATCAGGTGGCGCACGTACCCGGACCAGCCGACCGCGACGACGGCGGTGCCGAGGGCGAACTCCAGTACCAGGTCCCAGCCGATGATCCAGGCGGGCAGCTCACCGATCGAGGCGTACGAGAAGGTGTACGCGGATCCGGCCACCGGCACGGTGGACGCGAACTCGGCGTAGCAGAGCGCCGCGAGAGCACAGACGATGCCCGCCGCCACGAAGGCCAGGGCGGTGGCCGGTCCGGCGTTGTTGCGGGCCGCGATGCCCGTGAGGACGAAGATGCCGGTGCCGATGATGACACCCACACCGAAAACCGTCAGGTCCCAGGCGGAGAGCGACTTCCGGAGCGCGTGTTCCGGCTCCTCCGTGTCACGGATGGACTGCTCCACCGTCTTGGTGCGGAAGGGGCTGTTCATATCCCTACTCACCGACGCACCTCCGAAACAGGTGTCGACGCACGCGAACGGGCCGGGAGGCCCACCCCTCCAAGGGTGATCTCCCGGCCCGTGACGTGCAACCGCGCGGCGATCTAGTGGCCGGTACCCGACCTAGTCGACGGCGGCGGCCGGCTCGCTGTCGTAGCGCCCGTCCAGCTTCGCCACCAGGCCCGTGACCTGCCGTGCGATGTCCGGGGCGGTCAGCCCGATCTCGGCCATGACCTCCTTGCGGGAGGCGTGGTCGAGGAAGCGCTGCGGGATGCCGAAGTCGCGCAGCGGTACGTCGACGCCCGCGTCCCGCAGGGCCTGCGAGACGGCGGAGCCCACACCACCGGTGCGGCCGTTGTCCTCGACGGTGACGACCACGCGGTGGCGGTCGGCCAGCGGGGCCAGCGCCTCGTCCACGGGCTTGACCCAGCGCGGGTCGACCACGGTCGAGGTGATGCCCTGCTTGTCGAGCAGGTCGGCGATCTCCAGGCACATCGGGGCGAGCGCGCCGACCGAGACGATCAGTACGTCCGGTCGGGTGACGTCGGCGCCGGGAGCGCGCAGCACGTCCATGCCGCCGACCTTGCCGACGGCCGGGACGGCCGGGCCGACGACGCCCTTGGAGTAGCGGACGACGGTCGGCGCGTCCTTGACCTCGACGGCCTCGCGCAGTTGGGCGCGCAGCTGCTCGGCGTCACGCGGGGCGGCCAGTCGCAGACCGGGCACGACCTGCATGATCGACATGTCCCACATACCGTTGTGGGAGGCGCCGTCGGTGCCGGTGACACCGGCCCGGTCCAGGACGAAGGTGACCCCGCACTTGTGCAGGGCCACGTCCATCAGAACCTGGTCGAAGGCGCGGTTGAGGAAGGTGGCGTACACCGCGAAGACCGGGTGGGCGCCGCCGGTGGCGAGGCCCGCCGCCGAAGTGGCGCCGTGCTGCTCGGCGATGCCGACGTCGTAGATCCGGTCCGGGAAGGCGTCCGCGAACTTCTTCAGGCCGACCGGCTGGAGCATGGCCGCGGTGATGCCGACGATGTCCTTGCGCTCCGTGCCGAGCTTGACCATCTCGTCGGCGAAGACGGAGGTCCAGCTGGCGGCGTCGGTGCTGACGGGCAGGCCGGTGTCCGGGTGGATCGGACCGATGCCGTGGAAACGGTCGGCCTCGTCCTGCTCCGCGTGGGTGTAGCCGCGGCCCTTCTGGGTGAGGCAGTGCACGATGACCGGGCCGCTGAAGCGCTTGGCGCGCTGCAGGGCCGACTCCAGGGCCTCGATGTCGTGGCCGTCGATGGGGCCGATGTACTTCAGGCCCAGGTCCTCGAACATGCCCTGCGGGGCGATGAAGTCCTTGAGGCCCTTCTTGGCGCCGTGCAGGGTCTCGAAGAGCGGCTTCCCCACGACCGGGGTGCGCTCCAGGATCTCCTTGCCGCGGGCCAGGAAGCGCTCGTAGCCGTCCGTGGTGCGCAGGGTGGCCAGGTGGTTCGCGAGGCCGCCGATGGTGGGGCCGTACGAGCGCTCGTTGTCGTTGACGACGATGACGAGCGGGCGGTCCTTGGCGGCGGCGATGTTGTTCAGCGCCTCCCAGGCCATGCCGCCGGTCAGCGCGCCGTCGCCGATGACGGCGGCGACGTGGTGGTCCTCGCGGCCGAGCACCTCGTTGGCCTTGGCGAGGCCGTCGGCCCAGCCCAGCACGGTGGAGGCGTGCGAGTTCTCGATCACGTCGTGGTCTGACTCGGCGCGCGAGGGGTAGCCGGACAGGCCGCCCTTGGAGCGCAGGTTGCCGAAGTCCTGGCGACCCGTGAGCAGCTTGTGGACGTAGGCCTGGTGGCCGGTGTCGAAGAGGACCTTGTCCTTGGGCGATTCGAAGACCCGGTGCAGGGCGATCGTCAGTTCGACCACGCCGAGGTTGGGGCCGAGGTGCCCGCCGGTCTTGGAGACGGCGTCGACGAGGAAGGACCTGATCTCTGCGGCGAGCTGGTCGAGCTCCTCCTGGCTGAGCCGGTCCAGATCGCGCGGTCCCTTGATGCGGGTCAGCAGCACCCGTGCCTCCTTGCAGTTGCTTGCTGGTCTGTCGAGTCTAATGTTCCGCTGCGCGGCGCGGTCATCGGGCCGTACCGGCGGAGTCACAGCTTTGTCATACATGTACGCACCACCACGCGGCCACACGTCACATACGGGCGTATATCCGCACAGGAGTACCCGCGCATGTACGCACGGATGCCCGGCGCCACGTGAGTGGCGCCGGGCACTGTGACCGGTCTTACCGCCGGATGCCGCTCCGGCGCGCAGTCGGTCGCGCCGTCAGGCGCGTCCGGCCGTCTTCTGGGTCTTGCGCGAGACCGAGTCGATCACCACGGTGGTCAGCAGCACCGCACCGGTGATCATGTACTGGATCGGCGTCGCGATGCCTTCCAGTGCCAGACCGTACTGGATCGAGACGATGACCATGACGCCGAGGAGGGCGTTCCAGGTCCGGCCCCGGCCGCCGAAGAGGCTGGTGCCGCCGATGACGGCCGCCGCGATCACGTTCATCAGCAGGTCGCCGGCGCCGGCGCTCTGGTTGGCCGCCGCGATCTTGGAGGCCCAGAACAGACCGCCGATGGCGGCGAAGGTGCCGGAGATCGCGAAGACCGTGATCCGGATCCGGGTGACGTTGATGCCCGCTCGGCGGGAGGCCTCGACGCTGCCACCCAGTGCGAAAACGTTTCGCCCGAACGTCGTGCGGCGCAGCAGGAAGTCCGTGACGACCAGCGCCAGCAGGAAGAGCACCACCGCGAGCGGCAGGCCCTTGTACTGGTTGAACAGCACGGCGGGACCGAAGGTGCACAGCGCGAGCAGGCCGGTGCGCAGCAGGATCTCAACGAGCGGCCGGGAGGGCATCCCGGCGGCCTCGCGGCGCTTCGCGTCGAAGAAGGCCGCGAGGAAGTAGCCGGCCACCGCGAGCGCGGCCAGCCCGTAGGCGACGGCCACGTCCGAGAAGAAGTACGTGGTCAGCTGGCCGACCACGCCGTCGGAGTCGATGTTGATCGTGCCGTTGCTGCCGAGGATCTGCAGCATCGCACCCAGCCAGAAGAGCAGGCCCGACAGGGTGACGGCGAAGGCCGGGGCGCCGATCCTGGCGAAGAAGAAGCCGTGGATGGAGCCGATCACGGCGCCGCCCGCCACGGCCGCGAGGATCGCCAGCCATTCGTTCACGCCGTGGGTGACGGCGAGGACGGCGACGATCGCGCCCGAGACGCCGCTGACCGAGCCGACCGAGAGGTCGATCTCGCCGAGCAGCAGCACGAAGATGATGCCGATGGCGATCATGCCGGTGCCGGTCATCGTGATCGCGATGTTGCTGAGGTTCTCCGGGGAGAGGAAGTTCGAGTTCAGCCCCTGGAAGATGGACCAGATGATGATCAGGCCGATGACGACCGGGAGGGAACCCAGGTCGCCGGCCTTCATCTTGCGCTTGAACTCGCCCACGTATCCGGCGAGACCCTGCTCCCTGACGAGGAGGCGGGGGTCCACGGCCGGGATCGCGTCGTGGGCCGCCGCCGGGTTGACCGGGTCGATGTGCTCCTGACCGGCGGGGCCCTTGCCCAGTGGATCGGTGGCGGGGTTCTGGGTGCTCACTTGCCGGCCTCCGAGGTGCGGGCCGCCCGGCGGGTCACGGCGTTGTCCGTGGCACCGGTGATGGCGGAGATGATCTCTTCCTGCGAGGTGTCGGCGACGTTGAAGACACCGTTGTTGCGGCCGAGCCGCAGGACCGCCACCTTGTCGGCGACGGCCTTCACATCGGCCATGTTGTGGCTGATGAGGATGACGGCGTGGCCACGCTCGCGCAGCCGCTCCACCAGGTCGAGCACCTGTGCGGTCTGCTCGACGCCGAGCGCGGCGGTGGGCTCGTCGAGGATGACGAGCTGGGGCTCGCCCAGCATGGAACGGGCGATCGCCACGGTCTGGCGCTGACCGCCGGAGAGCGAGGCGATGGGGATACGGACGCTGGGGATCCGGATGGACAGGGTGGTCAGGAGCTCGCGGGCGCGCCGCTCCATCTCCACCTCGTCGAGGACGCCGTAGCGCTTGAGCTCGCGACCGAGGAAGAGGTTGCCGACGACATCGATGTTGTCGCACAGCGCCAGGTCCTGGTAGACCGTCGCGATGCCCAGGTTCTGGGCGTCATGGGGCTTGCCGATGGAGACCGGACGGCCCTCCCACTCGATGACACCTTCATCGATGGGGTGCACGCCGGCGATCGTCTTGACCAGCGTGGACTTTCCGGCACCGTTGTCGCCGACGAGGGCGACCACTTCACCGGAGTGGATCTCGAGTTCTACGTCGGTCAGGGCCTGAACGGCGCCGAACCGCTTCGAGACCCCTCGCAACGCCAGCACGGGCGCAGCGGACACATGAACCATCTCCTTCGCCGCCTGACCGGCGGGGATGTCGTGCAAAAGAGCAGGAGCGGGGCGAATGGGGGGAGGATCGTTTCTGCCCGGCGCCCCGCCGCGTGGCGGGGATGAGGTGGGCGGGGCGCCGGTCAGGCACGGGGGCCGCCTCGCGAGGAGGCGACGGGGGGCCGCTACTTCAGGCCGGCCGCGGCGCAGGCCGCCGCGTACTTGTCGGTGCAGATCTCGGCGGCCGAGTAGACGCCGTCCTTGACGACCGTGTCGTTGATGTTGGCCTTGGTCAGCGAGACGACCGGGATCAGCACGGACGCGACGCCCTTGGTGGTCGGGCTGTCGACGGTGGAGGTGGTGACTCCGTCGAGCTTCTCGCCCTTGGCGAGGGCGACGGCCATCTTCGCGGCGGCCTCGGCCTCGGGGGCGTACGGCTTGTAGACGCTCATGAACTGCTCGCCCGCGACGATGCGCTGCACACCGGCGAGTTCGGCGTCCTGGCCGGTGACCGGCGGCAGGGGGGAGACGCCGGCGGCCTTGAGGGCGGTGATGATGCCGCCCGCCATGCCGTCGTTGGCGGAGTAGACGCCGATGACCTTGTCCTTGCCGAGCGCGGAGAGCGCGGCCGCCATGTTGGTGTTGGCGTTCTCCGGCTTCCACTCGACGGTGTCGTACTCCTTGCCGACGTTCACCTTGCCGTCGAGGACGGAGTGCGCACCGGACTTGAAGAGCTTGGCGTTCGGGTCGGTGACCGAGCCGTTCATCATGACGATCTGGCCGTCCTTGGCCTTGTCGCCCAGCGCCTCCAGCAGCGCCTTGCCCTGGACCTTGCCGACCTCTTCGTTGTCGAAGGAGGTGTACGCGTCGATCGGGCCCTCGGCCAGGCGGTCGTAGGCGATGACCGGGATGCCGGCGTCCTTCGCCTTCTTGACCGAGCCGGCGATGGCCTTGGAGTCCACCGCGTCGACGATCAGGACGTCCACCTTGTTGGTGATCATCGTGTCGACCTGGGAGTTCTGCGTGGTCGCGTCCTGCTTGGCGTTGGCGTAGACGACCTTGCCCTTGCCGCCGGTGAGCTCGGCGACCTTCTTCTCGATCAGCGGCTTGTCGAACTTCTCGTAACGCGCGGTCTGGTTCTCCGGCAGGAGCAGGCCGACCGTGATCGCGTCGCCCTTGGCAGCGCCGGAGGACTCCTTCGTCGTGTCGCCGGCTTCCTTCGCACTGCCGCAAGCGGCGAGCGAAACGGCCATGGCACCGGCGGCAACAGCAACGGCGGCTCTGCGCATACGCGTGTTCATTACTTGAACCTCCCTGACGAGGCCGCAGCACTGCGGCCGAGGTGGATGTGAGTCAACCCCGGCCGCGTTTTGCCGTCAAGGAGTGAATCCTTAACGAGATGACAACGGTGCCATCCGTTATCTACCTGAAGGCAAGACGGCGGGAGCTCGCACTCCACTTCCATGGTCTGACAAAAGTGTCGAATCGCCCATCTCGCTGAGTACGAGCGCCAGCGCGCCCAGCACCTCGGCCCGCCCCCCCAGGGACCCGGTCAGCACCGACAGTTGCCGTGCCGCGCTGGGAATCGCGTACCTCCCCACTGATTCACGGATGGGGGCCAGGACCAGTTCACCGGCCTCGGCGAGCGAGCCGCCCAGCACCACGCGGCTGGGGTTCAGGAGGTTGCACAGACTGGCCACGCCGCTGCCGATGTGGCGGCCCACGTCCGTGATCACGCGGCGGCAGCCCGGGTCCCCGTCCCGGGCCAGTTCGACCACCCGCTCCATCGTCAACTCCGGTCCGTGCGTGCCCTGGAGCAGCGGCAGGACGTACCGGGCGGCGGTGAAGGTCTCCAGGCAGCCGCGGTTGCCGCAGCGGCAGACCGGGCCCGATTCGTCCAGCGTGATGTGCCCGATCTCGCCCGCGGTGCCCCCCGGTCCGCGGTAGATCTGACCGTTGATGACCAGGCCGGCGCCGACGCCGCTGGCCACCTTGATGTAGGCCAGGTCCTTTACTCCCCGCCCACTCCCCCAAACGAGCTCACCGAGGGCTCCGAGGTTCGCGTCGTTGTCCACGTACACCGGCACGCCGAGGCGCTGTGAGAGCTCCTGGCGGGGGTTGATGCCCGCCCAGCCCGGCAGGATCGCGGTCGAGCCCAGGGTCCCGGACTCCACGTCGATCGGGCCGGGCACGCCGAGACCGACGCCGATGACCTTCTCCAGCCCGACCCCGATGCCCGCGATCAGCCGCCCGACCAGGGCCTCCGCCCGGTTGAAGCCGTCCGTCCAGGAGGCGTCGACGTCCAGCGGCTCGGACTCCTCGGCCAGCACCTGATGGGCCAGGTTCCCCACCGCCACCCGCAGGTGGGTGTGGCCGAAGTCGACGCCGATGACGATCCCCGCGTCACCGCTGAGCGAGACGCTGCGCGCGCGCCGGCCCCCCGCCGAGGTGTCGGTGACCTCGACGGTCCCGCCGTCCTTCAGTTCCCGGACGATGTTGGAGACCGTGGCCGCCGACAGTCCGGTGGTGCGGGCGATCTCCGCCTGGGTCAGCGATCCCGCGAGCCGCACCGCCCGCACGACCCGTTCGAGATTCGCGCGATGCAGCGAGGACTGCGATCCGGGAGTCTGCACGACTCATCCACTCCTGCCCATAAGCGACGGCAAGCCGTCGCCCCCCGGCCGGGACACGTCGCGGTTTCGCGCTTCGAGACCCCGGCGTCTCTCCAACTTGTGAACCTTAAGTCGAGCCTTTGCGCATCCACACGTCAAGAGGCTGACACGGCACGAAACGGCCGTACTGGCCGATAGGGGGAGGGAACCGGCCCCCTGATCGTGCTACGGTCGCGGAGGCGCCGGTCCTCTGCGGCCTTTCCGGCCGGATCGGGCGCCTGTCGTGACAGCGCTACGCGAGGAGGTGTTCGGGATGAGTCCCGATCGAAGTCCTTGCCGCGCTCCCCTCGGCTGACCTGTTGATCAGCTGACGCCCGCCCGAGTGCGCACGGCCGCGGATCACCGCTGTCCCGTGCGCGGTCGCGTTTCTTTCCATTCTCTTCCTTCCGCGCCTCCCGGCAGCTCCGCCGGGCGCGCTCCTCCGGGCTCCCCCACGGCCGTCGCCGAGGCGCGCCCCGGGACCAGCGTGGTGGCACGTCACCCGGATCGCGGAGGACAACAACCGCCGGGGCCTGCGGGTCCTCGCCGTCGCCACCCGCACCGTCGGCACTCCGCGCGACACCTACACGGTCGCCGACGAGGACGGACCGACCCTGGTCGGCTTCCTCGCCTTCCTCGACCCGCCGAAGGCCGACGCCGGGCGCGCCCTGCAGGGCCTGGCCGACAAGGGCGTCGCCGTCAAGGTGGTCACCGGCGACAACGACCTCGTGGCCGCCCGGGTGTGCGCCGACGTCGGCATCGAGGTCGGGCACGTGGTGCTCGGCGGCGAGGTCGACGGCCTCGACGAGGCGGGGCTGCGCGCGCTGGCCGCCCGTACGACGGTCTTCGCCAAGGTCAACCCGGTCCAGAAGGCCCGCATCGTCCGGGCGCTGCAGGCCGACGGCCCCACAGTCGGCTTCCTCGGCGACGGCATCGCCGCGCTGCGCGACGCCGACGTCGGCATCTCGGTGGACACCGCCGTCGACATCGCCAAGGAGTCGGCGGACGTCATCCTGCTGGAGAAGGACCTGACCGTCCTGGAGCAGGGCGTCGTCCAGGGCCGCACCACCTTCGGCAACACGATCAAGTACATCAAGATGACGGCGTCGTCGAACTTCGGCAACGTCTTGTCGGTGCTGGTGGCCAGCGCCTTCATCCCCTTCCAGCCGATGCTCGCGATCATGCTGCTGGTCCAGAACCTGGTCTACGACATCTCGCAGCTGGCGACCCCGTGGGACCGGATGGACGAGGAGTACCTGCGCAAGCCCCGCAACTGGGACGCCAAGGGCATCGGCCGCTTCATGATCGCCATCGGCCCGGTCAGCTCGGTCTTCGACATCTCGATGTTCCTGATCATGTGGCACGTCTTCGGGGCCGGCAGCGAGGCGAGCCAGTCCCTCTTCCAGTCCGGCTGGTTCATCGAGGGCCTGCTCTCGCAGACCCTGGTCGTCCACATGATCCGTACCCGGAAGATCCCCTTCATCCAGTCCCGCGCCTCCTGGCCGGTGATGGTGACGACGGTCCTCGCGGTGCTGACCGGACTGTGGCTGCCCTTCTCCCCGCTGGCTCCCGCGCTCGGCTTCGTGGCCCTGCCGGCGAGCTACTTCCCGTGGCTGATCGGCGTGCTGCTCGCGTACTGCACGCTCACCCAGCTGGTGAAGACCTGGTACATCCGCACGTTCGGCACCTGGCTCTGAGCGGCCTTCGGCTTCGAGGCGGTGTGCCTGGAGGCGCAGGAGGCCCACGTCCGGCACCGGCTGCTGACCGCCGAGGGCGAGGGGCCCGGGCGCCGGAGGAGGCGGTCAGCACCCTCTCGCTCGACCCTTCGGTCTCGGCGGTCGGCTGGTCGGTGGTCCCCGCGTGACCTACTTCAGGGTGGCGGAGGTCAGGCCGGCCTGGATCTGGCGCTGGAAGGAGAGGTAGACCACCAGCATCGGGAGCATCGCGATCGTCACGCCGGCGAACAGCACCGGCAGGTCGGTCTCGTAGCCCTGCTGTTGCTGGAGCTGGATCAGACCCTGGGTCAGCAGGTAGCGCTCGGGGTCCGATCCGGTCTGGGGCTGCATCAGCACGGAGGGCAGGATGTACTGGTTCCACTGGCCCAGGATGTTGAATATCCCGACGCTGATCAGGCCCGGCTTGGCCATCGGCACCATCACCTGGAAGAAGATCCGGGTGTCGGAGGCCCCGTCGATCACCGCCGCCTCGTGCACCGCCGTCGGCAGCGTGCGGAAGAACGAGTGCATGAAGAAGACGGTGAACGGCATCGAGTAGGCGACGTACACGAGGATCAGGCCCTGGTACGTGTTCAGCATG
Source organism: Streptomyces sp. NRRL F-2580 (assembly GCF_000720115.1). Classification (GTDB taxonomy): domain Bacteria; phylum Actinomycetota; class Actinomycetes; order Streptomycetales; family Streptomycetaceae; genus Streptomyces. Next base: position 21,298 of record NZ_JOIR01000016.1, on the reverse strand, counting down.
TCGAAGCGCTTGACCATGAAGAACAGCGGGACCAGCGCGAGGAAGACGGGGAACATCGCCCCGCTGACGAAGAAGTAGTAGATGAACCGGTTCCCCGGGAAGGGGTAGCGGGCCAGTACGTACGCCGCCATCGAGCCGAGCAGCATCGTCAGCGGGACCGAGAACGCCATCACGATCAGCGTGTTGGCGAAGTAGTCGCCGATGCCCTTGTCCCAGGCCCGGCCGAAGGCGTCGACGTTCCAGTTGGCGGGCCAGCTGAGGGCCGAGCCGCCGATCTGCGCGTCGGTCTTGAAAGAGCCGAGCGCCAGCCAGATCAGGGGCAGGACGATCAGTATGGCCCAGACGGCGAGGAAGCCGTGGGAGAAGACGTTGAGGACCGTGCCCTCGGAGCCCTTTCCGCCCCGTTCCCCGCCAGGGCCGGCTTCCCCGGACCCCTCCGCGGCCTTTTCGCCCGGAGCCTTGATCACTGTGGTCATGAGGGTCTCCCGCTCAGAACTCGATGCGCTCGCGGCGGGTGGCGCGCAGCGTGATGACGGAAAGGATCATGGTGAGGACGAGCATGACCACGCCCATGGCGCAGGCGTAGCCGCTCTTGCCGAAGTAGAGGAAGTTCCTCATCAGCACCGTGGCCATGACCTCGCTGTGGTGGTCGGGTCCGCCGCCGAACTGGCCGGAGGTCATGGTGGACACGAGGACGAACATGTCCATCGCGGCGATGCCCAGGTAGACCGCGGAGGTCTGTACGGAGTCCCACAGCAGGGGCAGCGTGACCTTGAAGAAGGTCTGGGCGCGCCCCGCCCCGTCGAGCAGGGCGGCCTCGTAGATGTCCTTGGGTACGGACTGCATGGCCGCCGAGAAGAGCACGAGGTAGAAGCCGACTCCGTGCCAGACGACCACGAGGAGCAGGCACCAGAGCACGAGCCTCGGCTCGTTGAGCCATTCGACGGGGTGCAGCCTGTCGACCAGGCCGAGCTTGATGAGGACGCCGTTGAGCAGGCCGCCCTCGTCGGTGCGGTACACGGCCCCGAAGAGCACCGCGAGGATGGCGAGGGAGAGCACCTGCGGGAAGAAGTAGACGATCTTGTAGAAGCCCGATCCCCGCACCCCCTGCACGCCGCCGGCCCCGCCCCGCCCGCCCGCGTTCACCATGAAGGCGAAGAAGAGGGCGAGCAGGATGGTGACCGTCGGGACGAACACCAGGAGCAGCAGGTTGTGCCACAGGGCGCCGCGGAAGACCTCGTCCTCCATCAGGGCCGTGTAGTTGTCCACCCCGACGAAGTCGAAGGTCGGCGACTGGCCCGTCCAGTTGGTGAAGGAGTAGCCGAACGTCTGTACGTACGGCCAGATGACGAAGGTCAGGTACAGCGCGAGGGGTGCGAGGAGGAAGCCGGCGATGAAGCCGCTCCGTCCCCTGCCCTGGGCTACTTGGCTCATGGTGTCCGTCCCTGGTGTGCCGGTGACCGGTGGGGCGCGCGATCAGCTGCGACGGTTGTTCTTGGCGTTCGGGTCCTGCGCCGCCTTGTTTACCGCAGCCTGAGCCCGCTTGATCCACTCCTTCGGCTGAATCCGCTTGGCCATCAGTTCATTGGACGCGTCCTGGATGGCCGTGTCCATCTCGCTGTACCAGTCGGGGTAAAGGTAATTGAAGGTGTTCGTCCCCGCCGCCTTGAGGGCGGTCACCGCGGACTGGGTGCCCGGCCGCAGCTTGACGCCCGGGTCCACGCCGTCCTTGACCACGGTGAGCGAGTTGGCCTGCTGGGCGAAGATCGTCGACCACTCGCGGGAGAGCATCGAACGGATGAACTCCAGGCCGGCGGCCTTGTTGGCCGCCTTCTCCGGAACGATGAAGGGCTCGCCGGCGCCGGCCCGGATGGCCTCGAAGGGCAGCTTGCTGTCGGCCAGCAGCGGGACCGGCAGGAACTGCATGTCGAAGTCGTCGGGCGTCTGCTTGAGCTGCTCGTTCTCCAGCCAGGAGCCGGAGGGGATGAAGGCCGCCTTGTACTGGTTCCACGCGGTCTGGGACTCGGTGTGGGTGAGGCCGTTGGTGCCCGGCAGCAGCAGGTCCTTCTCGACCACCTCGTAGACCGCCTCGACGGCGGCGAGGGCGGCCGCGCTGCCCTCGAAGGCGTTCGGCTCCAGGTTGTCGATCGCCTTCATGGCCTCCAGACCGCCCTTCTTGGCGATCAGGTCCATGATGACGACGTTGATGTAGTACGGGAACTTGCCCTGGTGGGCGAGTCCGCCGATGCCGGCCTCCTTGGCCTTCGCGCAGACCGCGAGGAACTCGTCCCAGGTCTTGGGCGGCGCCCAGCCCTTCTCCTTGAAGAGCTTGCCGGAGTACCAGAAGCCGAAGACGGTGTAGACGTAGTTCAGGGAGACGAACTTGCCGCCCTGCGTGCCCTGTTCGACGGTGCCGGCGATCAGCAGGTCGCGGACCTTCTTGCTCGGGTCGTCGAGCGCGGGCGCGTCGAGCACCGGGGTGAGGTCGGCGAGCTGGTTGCTCTTGAAGAGCACGTCCAGCTTGATCTTCTGGGCACCGGAGTCGTCGACGACGTCCGGCGGGTTCCCGCCGTTGAAGCGCGTCTGGAGCTTGCCGGTGATCTCCTGGGTGCCGAGGTGGGAGCTGGTGGTGCCCCACTTCTTGTCGAAGGCGGCCTCCCAGGCCTTCGCGTAGTCGTCGCCGAACCCGCCCTTGAAGACGACGACGTCGAGCTTGCCGCCCTTGGCGACGCCGAAGGGGTTCTCCTTGGTCACCGCGGCCTTGTCCGGCCCCTTCGTCGTGCCCTCACCGCCGGAGGCGCAGGCGGACAGGAAGCTCATCGTGGGCACCGAGATCAGTCCCAGCGCTGCGGAGCGCTTGATCAGGTCACGGCGGCCGAGGCCCTCACCAGTGGATCCCATGCTCATGTCCTCGCCTTCGTCAGAAGTGTGAAGGAGGCCGGAAATCACGACGGCACCGCGCATACGGACATCACCGCAGGTCCCCGCCATCCCCCGGTCCGGCGCCGCTCAGTGCCGCGACGATCCGGACGCGCACAGGTATAGTCCACTTCCGCTCGTGTGAGCAAGATCATGCACACGGTTGCCTGTCAGCTTTTCCGAGTTGAGACCTCCCCGAAACCTGGCCCCGGCCGGAAAAGGCGGAAGGGCCGTACCCCCTTAACGGGGATACGGCCCTTTGGTGCCGCTACGGTGCTCAGCCTCGGATGAGGTTCCGGAGCACGTACTGCATGATGCCGCCGTTGCGGTAGTAGTCCGCCTCACCCGGCGTGTCGATGCGGACGACCGCGTCGAACTCCACACCGGTGTCGGTGGTGACCTTGACGGTGCGCGGGGTGGTGCCGTTGTTCAGCTCCTCCACACCGGTGAAGGCGAAGGTCTCCTCGCCGGTGAGGCCCAGGGAGGCGGCCGTGGCGCCCTCGGGGAACTGCAGGGGCAGGACGCCCATGCCGATCAGGTTGGAGCGGTGGATGCGCTCGTAGGACTCGGCGATGACGGCCTTGACGCCGAGGAGCGCGGTGCCCTTGGCGGCCCAGTCGCGGGACGAGCCGGAGCCGTACTCCTTGCCGGCCAGGATGACCAGCGGGATGCCGGCGGCCTGGTAGTTCTGGGAGGCGTCGTAGATGAACGCGACCGGCGCGCCGTCGACGGTGAAGTCGCGGGTGAAGCCGCCCTCGGTGCCCGGCGCGATCTGGTTGCGCAGGCGGATGTTGGCGAAGGTACCGCGGATCATGACCTCGTGGTTGCCGCGGCGGGAACCGTACGAGTTGAAGTCGCGGCGCTCGACGCCGTGCTCGGTGAGGTACTTGCCGGCCGGGGTGTCGGCCTTGATCGCACCGGCCGGGGAGATGTGGTCGGTGGTGACCGAGTCGCCCAGCTTCGCCAGCACGCGGGCGCCGGCGATGTCGGAGACCGGGGTGGTCTCCATCGTCATGCCCTCGAAGTAAGGGGGCTTGCGGACGTAGGTGGACTGCGGGTCCCACTCGAACGTGTTGCCGGTCGGGATCGACAGCGCCTGCCACTGGGCGTCGCCCGCGAAGACGTCCTGGTAGGACTTGTTGAACATGTCCTCGCCGATGGCGTTCGCCACGACGTCGTTGACCTCGGCCTCGGAGGGCCAGATGTCCTGGAGGAAGACCGGCTTGCCCTCGGTGTCGACGCCGATGGCGTCCTTGGTGATGTCCACCTTCATGGAGCCCGCGATGGCGTACGCGACGACCAGCGGCGGGGAGGCCAGGTAGTTCATCTTGACGTCGGGGTTGATCCGGCCCTCGAAGTTGCGGTTGCCGGAGAGCACCGAGGTGACCGCGAGGTCGTGCTCGTTGATCGCCTTCGAGATCTCCTCGTCCAGCGGACCGGAGTTGCCGATGCAGGTGGTGCAGCCGTACCCGACGAGGTTGAAGCCCATCTTGTCGAGGTACGGGGTCAGGCCGGCCTTGTCGAAGTAGTCGGTGACGACCTTCGAGCCCGGGGCCAGGGTGGTCTTGACCCACGGCTTGCGGGTCAGGCCCTTCTCGACCGCCTTCTTGGCCACGAGCGCCGCGGCGACCATGACGTAGGGGTTCGAGGTGTTGGTGCAGGAGGTGATCGCGGCGACGGTGACGGCGCCGTGGTCGATCTCGAAGGAGGTGCCGTCGGCCAGAGTGACCGGGGTCGGCTTCGACGGGGCGCCGTTCGGGTGGTTCGCCGGGGCGTCGGAGGCCGGGAAGGACTCCTTGCCCGCCTCGTCCACGTCGTCGACGTAGTTGCGCACGTCCTGGGCGAACTGCTCGGCGGCGTTGGCCAGGACGATGCGGTCCTGCGGGCGCTTCGGGCCGGCGATGGAGGGGACGACCGTGGAGAGGTCGAGCTCCAGCTTCTCGGAGAAGTCCGGCTCGGCGGCCGGGTCCAGCCACAGGCCCTGCTCCTTGGCGTACGCCTCGACCAGCGCGACCTGCTGGGCGTCGCGGCCGGTCAGGCGCAGGTACTTCAGGGTCTCGTCGTCGATCGGGAAGATCGCGGCGGTGGAGCCGAACTCCGGCGACATGTTGCCGATGGTGGCGCGGTTCGCGAGGGAGGTGGCGGCGACGCCCTCACCGTAGAACTCGACGAACTTGCCGACGACACCGTGCTTGCGCAGCATCTCGGTGATGGTGAGCACCAGGTCGGTGGCGGTGGTGCCGGTGGGCAGCTCGCCGGTCAGCTTGAAGCCCACGACGCGCGGGATCAGCATGGAGACCGGCTGGCCGAGCATCGCGGCCTCGGCCTCGATGCCGCCGACGCCCCAGCCCAGCACGCCGAGGCCGTTGACCATGGTGGTGTGCGAGTCGGTGCCGACGAGGGTGTCGGGGTACGCCTGGCCGTTTCGGACCATGACCGTGCGGGCCAGGTGCTCGATGTTGACCTGGTGGACGATGCCGGTGCCCGGGGGGACGACCTTGAACTCGTCGAAGGCGGTCTGGCCCCAGCGCAGGAACTGGTAGCGCTCCTTGTTGCGGCCGTACTCCAGCTCCACGTTCTGGGCGAACGCGTCCTTGGTGCCGAACTTGTCGGCGATGACCGAGTGGTCGATGACCAGCTCGGCCGGGGCCAGCGGGTTGATCTTCGACGGGTCACCGCCGAGGGCCTTGACGGCCTCACGCATGGTGGCGAGGTCCACGACGCAGGGGACGCCGGTGAAGTCCTGCATGATCACGCGGGCCGGCGTGAACTGGATCTCCTCGCTGGGCTGGGCCTGCGAGTCCCAGTTCCCGAGCGACCGGATGTGGTCGGCGGTGATGTTCGCGCCGTCCTCGGTACGGAGCAGGTTCTCCAGCAGGACCTTCAGGCTGTAGGGAAGGCGGGCGGAGCCCTCGACCTTGTCCAGCTTGAAGATCTCGTACGACTCGTCGCCCACCTGCAGCGTGCTGCGGGCGTCGAAGCTGTTCGCCGACACGACAGTCTCCTTCATGCATGAATTCGCGCGTATAACCGCATCCTGCCGCCACGCCCCTTGGCCAATCCGCTAAGGTAGGGCTAAGTTAGGTAACCCTTACCAGCGGGGGCGGCTGCGGTACGCCTTCGGCAGATATCTCGATGTCGAGATAACTCTAGTACATGTCGGGGTCCGGGGACGAGGCGCGCACCCGCGGACCGGCCCCGATCTGCCTCCGCCCCGCCGCCGACCCGCCTCCCGGCCTGCCTCCGACCCGCCTCCCACCCGCTGCCGACCCGCCGTCGGCGAGGCGCTTCGGGCCGCCGCGGCCCACCCCCGCCCACCGACCCCACTCCCCACACGGGGGCGGCCGCGGCGGAGATACGCTCACCCGTCTGCCCGGCCGGACCGTCGAGGCATCACACGCATGCGAAGCCACTATGGGACCTGACGGCCAATAACCCCCAAATCGCCCATCTGACACACCCATCCGGCATACCCAGCGCGGGAGTCATCTCATATCTGAGATAACGTGCCCCCATGGCAGACGACTACCTCGTACGCATCGGCAAGCTCATCCGTGACGCCCGTCAACACCGGGGCTGGACACAGAGTCAGCTCGCCGAAGCACTCGGCACCAGCCAGAGTGCCGTGAACCGGATCGAGCGCGGCAACCAGAACATCAGCCTTGAGATGATCGCCCGCATCGGCGAAGCGCTCGACAGCGAGATCGTCTCCCTCGGCTACGCCGGCCCGATGCACCTGCGAGTGGTCGGCGGCCGCCGGCTGTCGGGCGCCATCGACGTCAAGACGAGCAAGAACGCGTGCGTCGCACTGCTCTGCGGCTCGCTCCTCAACAAGGGCCGTACGGTGCTGAGGCGGGTGGCCCGCATCGAGGAGGTCTACCGCCTCCTGGAGGTGCTCAACTCCATCGGTGTCCGCACCCGCTGGATCAACGACGGCGTGGACCTGGAGCTGGTCCCGCCGGCCCGCCTCGACCTGGAGGCCATGGACGCCGACGCGGCGCGCCGGACCCGGAGCATCATCATGTTCCTGGGCCCGCTGCTGCACCGGATGGACAGCTTCCGCCTCCCGTACGCCGGCGGCTGCGACCTCGGCACCCGCACCATCGAGCCGCACATGATCGCCCTGCGCCGCTTCGGCCTGGACATCACCGCGACCGAGGGCATCTACCACGCGAAGGTCGAGGCCGGGGTCTCCCCTGACCGCCCGATCGTCCTGACCGAGCGCGGGGACACGGTCACCGAGAACGCGCTGCTGGCCGCCGCCCGGCACGACGGCGTCACCGTCATCCGCAACGCCTCCTCCAACTACATGGTCCAGGACCTCTGCTTCTTCCTGGAGGCGCTGGGCGTCAAGGTCGAGGGCGTCGGCACCACCACCCTCACCGTCCACGGCGTCCCGAACATCGACGTGGACGTGGACTACTCCCCCTCCGAGGACCCGGTCGAGGCGATGAGCCTGCTCGCCGCGGCGGTCGTCACGGAGTCGGAGCTGACCATCCGCCGGGTGCCAATCGAGTTCATGGAGATCGAGCTCGCGGTGCTGGAGGAGATGGGCCTCGACCACGACCGCTCGGCGGAGTACGTCGCGGACAACGGCCGCACCCGCCTCGTGGACCTCACCGTCCGCCCGTCCAAGCTCGAAGCCCCGATCGACAAGATCCACCCGATGCCGTTCCCCGGGCTGAACATCGACAACGTCCCGTTCTTCGCGGCCATCGCCGCCGTCGCGCAGGGCCAGACCCTGATCCACGACTGGGTGTACGACAACCGCGCCATCTACCTGACCGACCTCAACCGCCTCGGCGGCCGCCTCCAACTCCTGGACCCCCACCGCGTCCTGGTGGAGGGCCCCACCCGCTGGCGCGCCGCGGAAATGATGTGCCCCCCGGCGCTCCGCCCGGCGGTGGTCGTCCTCCTCGCGATGATGGCCGCGGAGGGCACCTCGGTCCTGCGCAACGTCTACGTGATCAACCGCGGCTACGAGGAACTCGCCGAGCGCCTCAACTCGGTCGGCGCCCAGATCGAGATCTTCCGCGACATCTGAGCAAGCCGCAGGTCAGAACGCCTCCCCTTTCCCCTGGGCCGTCGCCGGTGTCTCCGCCCCCGCGGAGGACCCCGCCGACGGCCCGGGGCGATCACCCCCCTTGCCTCCCGTGCCCTCCTTGCCCCCCCCTTGCCGCTGACCGCAGACAGGGAACACAAGTGAATCTTCCGCGCACTCGCACCATGTCCGTGCTGTCGGTTCTCGGAGCGGGTGGGGTGATCGGCACGCTCGGTGCGCTCGCGGGCACATTCGACGGCCCGGTTCTCCACGTCGTGAACCTCGTGTTCTCCGCGGGATGGTCGTGGGCGTGCTTCGCCTTCCTGATCGGATACACCCGAGCGTCGAAGACGGAGTCGGCCTGGCTGGCCTCTACGGCCTTGGCCGTCGGCGTGGCCGTCTACTACCTGCTCAAATCCCTGAGCCCCGCCGCTCCGATCGGCATGACATCCGACGGAATGAGCAGCGAGGGCATATCTTCAGGAATTCTGAGCTGGGGAATTTGCGCTTTTGTTTTCGGAGCCCCGTTGGGTCTTTTCGGGAATCTGGCACGGATCCCCGGAATCGGCGGACTTCCGTTCCGCCTCCTTGTTCCGCTCATCGCCTTCGTCGAGACCTCTGCCCGCCTGAAGGTGGAAGCGGACTCTGCGGGACATTTCGTCGAAGTCACCTGGAGCACGATTCGCGTGATCGTTGTCCTCACTGCCGTGGCTCTCGTAGCGCACACGGTGTGGCAGTGGGCGCGCTCGGCACGAAAGTCCGAAAGCCGGGCCTGATCAGGTGCGCAGGGCCTGGATGAGCCAGGGGTACACCGGGATCAGGTTCGGTACGACCTGCCAGCCGTTGACGATCCACACCAGCCGCCAGTACCGGTCCACCCGGGGATCGTGGGCCTCTTCGAACTGCCGGGCCATCCAGTCCCGGAAGTCCCTGTCAGGGGTGCGTGCGAACACCTCGGCGAAACGGTGCACGAGGTCGTCGATGACGGGCGCGCCCCTGTCGCTCCGCGGGTCGATGCCCGACTCCATCGCCTCCATGACCGTCTGGCGCGCGAACTCCATCAGTTCGTCGCCGGCCGCGCTTTCGATGTCGAGCGGGCGCCCGGCGGCCTGCCGGCCGGCCGTCCGGCGCATCCGGGCGCGGAAGTCCTCGTCGCCGACCAGCTCGGCGAGTTCCACCCACGCGGCGACCTGCTCGCCGGACGGATCGTCGGGGAGGTCGGGAAGGGCCGCGCGGACCATGGCCGCCGCGGCGGGTTCGGCGTCCGCCGTGCCGAAGGTCCCGAGGGGCCTGAGAGTCCCGAGGGTCCCGAAGGTGCCCTCGACGAAATCGTCGGTCAACCGTCGGCGTTCCTCGCCGGACAACTGCGTGAGCCTGTGCATGAGCGTGATCTCCTCAGGGCTGGACCCGCCTGCGGCCACGGCTCGCAGCACGCTCCGGCGCAGTCGCAGCGCCCGGATCTGGACGTCCGTGGCGTCGGCGTGCGCCGCGGCGACGTCCGCCACGGAGAGCTCCCGGTCCAGTACCCGTTGGACCGTGGCCAGGTCCATGCCCAGCTCGCGCAGGGTGCGCAGGAGTTCCAGACGAAGCAGTGCGTCGAGGTCGTAGAGCCGGTAGCCGGCGGGGGTTCGAGTGGTCGGCGCCACCACCCCGGCATCGGAGTAGAACCGGATGGTCCGCACGGGCAGGCCCGTCCGCCGGGAGAGCTCGCCGATGGAGTAGAGGGTCGTGGCGTCCATGTCCCCTACTCTGCGGTCTCCAGTCACTGGAGACTCAAGGCGTTTCCCGGCCGGGCCGCGACCAAGACTTCTTCGGCCTCATCTCCCGTACTGCTCGGTACAAGTTTCAATCTTCTATACGCTCGCCGGCGTCGATGCGGCGGCCGGCGGCGTGGCAGCGGCGGCGACAGGCTGGGTGGCGGCCGACTGCGGCTTGGCATCGGCGCCGGACTTCTTCGGTGAATCGCCCAGGAACGGGGTCAGGAACCAGAGGCCCGCCAGGACCGTTGCGACGACCTTCTTCACCTGGCCACCCACGCCGACGAAGAGTGTGGATTCGCTGATGCCCGCCGTCGTGGGCAAGCCCTTTCGGGGAGGCGGAAAAGGCCGTCGAGGACCTGATCGACAAGGAACTCACCGCGTTCAGCGCGTACAACGACGTCGAGCTTCCCGCCGCCCACGCGGACTGGGTCGCCTGCTTCCAGAGCCCCGAGGAGGGCACGAAGCTCCTTCCGCAGTACGCGAACACGAGCGTGCACCTCGTCGCGCCCGGCACGCGGTGTCCGGCCGAGCAGAACACCGATCTCCACCCGAAGTCCACGCCCACGCCCCCCACGGACGACGACGACAGCTCGTCCGGCGGATCGAGTACGGGCGGCGCGAGCTCGGGCACCGTCACCCCGGGCGCCTACTGCTCGACGTCCGGAGCGACCGGGATCGGCAAGACGAACGGCAAGCTCTACACCTGCAAGGGCCCGGGCCAGAAGCGCTGGCGTCTCTGACCTCGCGGCCGACTACAGGGCGCCCCGCGCGGTTCCTGCCGGGCGGGGCTGGAGGATCGTTACGTCGGCGGGCTGGTCACGCAGGGCGTTGAGTTCGGGTCCGAGCTTCGCCATCACCTCGCCGTTCGCGTGTGCGTCGAGCTCCGCCTGGCCGGCCCACTTCTCGATGATCACGATCGAGGTCCCGTCGGTGTGCAGCGCGTAGAGCTCGCAGCCGGGTTCGGCGTGGACGGCATCGATGTGGCGGGCGTACGTGGCCAGGGCTTCCTCCAGCAGCCCGGGCTTCGGGTGGATCACGGCGGTGACGACGACGGACATCGGGAACTCCTTCAACGAGAGGGGCATTGGCGGGCGTTGGCCGGAACTGACGGGCGTTCGCCAGGGTAGGTGATCTCGCGTCACGCACCGCGTGCTGATCACCTTGTGGACCGCCCGAGGTCCCAGGGGCATCGGTATTCGGCCGGAAGGGGCGGGGATCCTGGCCATACGTGCCGGGAGACCGGCAGAATCGGGCCTCCGGTACCGGACGAGGGAGTGGGCATGGCGGGTGGTGCGGACACAAGGGCCGGTGCGGGGGCGGAGGTTCCCGAACTCGTCGGGGTCCCGCTGCTCGGGTCGCTCTTCGACCTGAAGTCGGACTCCCTCGGCACCTATCTGCGGGCGCAGCACCGGCACGGAGACCTCGTACGGGTCACGGCCGGCCCGCCCGGGATGCGGGCCGAGCTGTACTGCGTCTTCTCACCCGAGGGCGCCCAGCAGGTGCTCGCCTCCGACTCGGCCAACTTCCGCAAGGACAACGCCTTCTACCAGGAGGTCCGGGACTCCTTCGGCAACGGGCTGCTGACCAGCCAGGACGAGGACTACCTGCGTCAGCGACGGCTGGTGCAGCCGCTCTTCACCCGGCGCCGGGTCGACGGCTACGCCGGGGCCGTCGCCGCCGAGACCACATCGGTCATCGCCGCGTGGGAGGAGGCCCTGGACGGCGTCGTCGACGTCTCCGACGAGATGACGCACCTGGCTCTGCGCGCCGTGGCCCGGATCCTCTTCGGTGCCGACGTCGAGGCCACCGCCGACGTCGTGGCCCGGTGCTTTCCGGTCATCACGGACTACGTGCTGCGCCGCGGCTACTCCCCCGCCAACGTCCCGCGGCACTGGCCCACCCCGGGCAACAGGCGGGCGGCCGCCGCGATGGACGAGCTCTACGGAGTGTGCGACAAGATCATCGCTGAGCGGCGGGGCGGGCCCGGCGCGGACGCCGCCGGCCAGGACGGCGGCGGCCAGGACGGCGGCGACGACCTGCTGACGCTGCTCGCCGCCGCGAGGAGTTCGGACGACGGGGAGTTCGACGCCGCCGAGCTGCGCGACCAAGTGCTGATCTTCCTGCTCGCCGGGCACGAGACGACCGCCACCTCCCTCTGCTTCGCCCTGCACCTGCTGGCGCGCCATCCCGAGGAGCAGAGCCGGGCCCGCGAGGAGATCTCCCGCGTGCTGGGCGACCGTACGCCCGAGGCCGCCGACCTGGACCGGCTCCCGTACCTCACCCGGGTGCTGAAGGAGGCCATGCGCCTGTACCCGGCCGCGCCCGTCATCGGCCGCAGGGCCGTCGTCGACACGAGGATCGGGGAGCACACGGTCCCCGCGGGCGCGGACGTGATCGTGGCGCCCTGGGTGACGCACCGCCACCCGGAGCACTGGCCGGACCCGGACCGCTTCGACCCCGAGCGCTTCACGCCGGAGGCGGAGGCGGCGCGGCCGCGCTACGCGTGGTTCCCCTTCGGCGGCGGTCCGCGCGCCTGCATCGGGCAGCACTTCTCGATGCTGGAGTCGGTGGTCGCGCTGGCGATGATCCTGCGGGCGTACGAGTTCGAGGCCGTGGACACCGAGATCCCGGTCGGGGCCGGGATCACCCTGCGGGCGGACGGCCCGGCTCGCTGCCGGGTCCGTCGCATGGTGGGGTAGCGGCCGTCCGGCCATCATGGCGGGATGGACGAGGACATTCCGGATAGATTGTCACCGTAGGTACGGCGCCCGCCGCGCGCGATGCTGCCCGGCTCGCCCACCCCGAAGCCGCTGCGGCGCCGGATCGACGGCGGCTTCTTCGCCTTCTGGTTCCTGAGCGCGCTCCCCGACGACCTGCCCGGGGCCGGGGCCGAGCTGCTTGACCCGTTCGAACGGATCGGCCGTCCGTTCGGCCGGCTCTTCCACGGCCCGGCGCTGCGGGGCGGCTGGGAGAGCGAGGCGGGCCGCTTCGCCCTGGCCCTGCACGGCTTCCACTGGACGCGCTGCGGGTGGACCCGGCCTTCGCCGACGGGTCCTGGCTGACCCTGCGGATGGACACCCGGGCCGATGCCACCCGGCTGCGCGACGCGCTCGCGCAGAAGCTCCAGCCACCGGTACGGCACCGGATGGCTCCGGATATTGAGGTGCGATCGGTCAGACCGGGCCATAAGGTCGATGCCCGTGGAACCACTCAGTGAGAAACAGATCCGTGCGTCCTTCGTGAACTGCACCAAGGGCGAGGCCGCGCGGCTGCGCCTGCCGCTCGACTTCGCCGAACTGCCCTGGGAAGACCTGGACTTCCTGGGATGGGTGGATCCGGGTGCGCCGCTGCGGGCCCACCTCGTGCTGCCGCGGGAGGCGGGGCCGCTGGGGATCTCCCTGCGCGTACCGTCCGTGGGCCGTACCAGCGCGGTGAAGTCCAGCCTGTGCCAGATCTGCCTGACGGGTCACGCGTCCTCGGGGGTCACCCTGCTCGCCGCGCCCCTGGCGGGCGCCCGCGGCCGCGAGGGCAACACGGTCGGCACCTACATCTGCGCCGACCTCGCCTGCTCCCTGTACGTACGCGGCAAGCGGCAGCCGAAGCTGCGGACCGGAGGCCACGAGGAGTCCCTGACCCTGGACGAGCGCCTCGCCCGCATGTCGGGCAACCTGGACGCCTTCGCGGCCCGCGTCACCGGCGCCGGGGTCACCGCGGTGTGAACCCGGCGGCCCCGCCGGGATCCCCGCAGGGGCGGTCTAGGTGCGGTCCGCCGCCGGGGTGTGGTTGCCCTGGAGGCGTTCGAGGTCCGAGGGGCGCACCTGGATGGCGAACAGCGCGATCGCCGCGCCGACCAGGGTGAACATCGCCGCCACGACGAAGGCCGCGCTGATGCCGGAGGTGAGGATCTGGTCGCTCCACGGCTTCGGGACCTGGCCGGTCTGTTGGAAGGCCGCCCGCTGTGCGGGGGTGGCCGTGCTGAGGAAGCCGGCCACTTGGTCCTTCGCCTCGTTGCGGCTCGCCGTGCCGAAGACCGTCACCAGGATCGACAGGCCGAGGGACCCGCCCACCTGCTGCATCGTGTTGAGCAGTCCGGACGCGGCTCCCGACTCCCGGTCGGGGACGTTGGACAGGGCCATCAGGGTCAGCGACACGAACTGCAGGCCCATGCCGAGGGCGAAGAGCAGCATCGGGCCCAGGATGCTGCCCAGGTACGTCGAGTGGACGTCCGTCTGCGTCAGCCAGCCGAGCCCGGCCGCCGAGGACAGGGCGCCGCCGACCATGAACGGTTTGGGCCCGAACTTCGGGAGCAGCTGCGAGGTGAGCCCGGCGCCCAACGCGACCATCACGCTGACCGGGAGGAAGGCGAGACCGGCCTGGACCGGGCTGAAGCCGAGCACGATCTGCACGAAGAGGGTCAGGAAGAAGAACATGCCGAAGATCGCGCAGGCGAGCATGAGCATGATCCCGTAGGTCCCGGCCCGGTTGCGGTCGGCGAACATGTGCAGCGGGGTAATGGGCTGGGGCGAGCGCCGCTCGTTCAGGATGAACAGGGTCAGCAGGACCACGGCGGCGCCGAAGGAGCCGAGGGTCACCGGGTCGCGCCAGCCCTCCTGGGAGGCCCGGATGAAGCCGTAGACCAGGGCGACCATGCCCAGGGTGGACAGCAGCGCACCGGCGAAGTCGAAGTGTCCGGGATGGCGTTCGGACTCGTGCAGGACCTTCGTGGCCAGTACCGCGATCAGGACGGCGATGGGGACGTTGACGAAGAGCACCCAGCGCCAGTCGAGCCATTCGACGAGGATGCCGCCCGCGAGCAGGCCGATCGCGCCGCCGGCCGCCGAGACGCCGGCGAACACGCCGAAGGCCCGGTTGCGTGCGGGGCCTTCGCGGAAGGTGGTGGTGATCAGCGCGAGGGAGGTCGGGGAGGCGATGGCGCCGCCGACGCCTTGGAGGGCGCGGGCCGCCATCAACTGACCCTCGTTCTGGGCGAGTCCGCCCAGGAAGGAGGCCAGGCCGAACAGCAGGACGCCGAAGATGAAGACCCGTTTGCGGCCGAGGATGTCGCCGGTGCGGCCACCGAGGAGCAGCAGGCCGCCGAAGGCGAGGGTGTAGGCGTTGACGACCCAGGAAAGGCTTTCGGTGGAGAAGCCGAGCGCGGTCTGGATGTGGGGCAGCGCGATGTTCACGATCGTGATGTCGAGCACCACCATGAGCTGACAGGAGGCGATGACGAACAGGGCGAGTCCGTTGCCGCTTCCTCGGACCTTGCCATCGGTCCCGCTGCTGCTCGGCGTTGCGTTCGGGTCCACCCTTTCGACGCTAAGCCCGCGCCCCTGGGGTCACCACTCGAACGGCCTAGTGGTAGTGACATTGCACATGTCACACTACGATCATGGATGACTTCCTCAGGCTCTCCGCGAGCACGGCCCGCTTCTCCTACGGAGCCCCGCGCGCGTTCTCCTTCGGGGACGACGGCCGGCTTCTCTGGTTCCTCCGCTCCACCGGCCCCACCGACGCCTTCGACAGCCTCTGGGTGCTCGACACCGCCACCGGCGCCGAGACCCGGCTTGCCGATCCGCGCGAGCTGTGCCCCGAGCCGGGGGCCCTCCCGGACGCCGAGCGCCGACTGCGCGAGCGGATCCGGCTCGTCGCCGCGGGGATCGGCTCGTACGCCCTCTCCGGGGACGGCCGGCGCGCCGTCTTCGCGCTGTACGGGCGGCTCTACGGGGTCACCGCCACCGGAGACGGGAAGCCCGAGGAGATCCCGGCCGCCGGACCCGTCGTGGACCCGCGGCCCAACGCCGACGGCTCGCGCACCGCGTACGCGGCCGACGACGCCCTGTACGTCGCCCCGGGGGGCCGGGTCAGCCCGGCCGACGGGGCCCGCTGGGGCCTCGCCGAGTTCGCCGCCGCCGAAGAGCTGGGCCGCTCCCGCGGCCACTGGTGGTCCCCGGACGGGGTCACCCTGCTGGCCGCCCGGGTCGACGAGTCCGCCCTCCAGCGGCGGTACTTCGCCGACCCGGCGCACCCCGAGCTGCCGGCCGAGGACTTCGCCTACCCCGAGGCGGGCGGGCCCAATGCCGACGTCCAGCTGTGGGTGCTGCGCGAGGGCGAGGGCGAAGGCTCAGGCGAGGCCGGCGGCCCGGCCCGGGTTCGGCTCGACTGGGACGCCGCGACCTACCCCTACGTATCCGACGCGGGCTGGGAGTCCGCCGGGGAGATCCTGCTGACCGTCCAGGACCGGCTCCAGCAGAACGTGCTGCTGCTCTCCGCCGACCCGGCCACCGGCCGTACCACCGAACTGTCCCGCACCACGCACCCCCGGTGGGTGGACCCGGACCTCCCCGGCACCCCGGCCCGGCTCGCCGACGGGCGGATGCTGACCGCCGCCGACACCGAGGGCGGCGCCGCCCGGGCCCTCGCGGTGGACGGCCGGCTGCTCACCGGGGACGGGATCCAGGTCCGCCGCGTGGCCGGGGTCCACCAGGACCGGCTGCTGATCGAGGCCGGTCTGCGCGACCCCGCCGAGCAGCAGGTGCTGCTGCTGGACCCGGCCACCGGCGAGCTGACCCCGGTGGCCGACGGACCCGGCGTGCACAGCGTCCAGGCCTCGGCCGGGATCCTGCTGCTGACCTCGGCCGGTGCCGACGGGGTCCGGCGCACCCTGCGCACCCCCGACGGGCGGGAGTTCACCCCCGCCGACCTGTCGCAGCCGCTGCCCTACCGGACGGTGCCCCTCCTGGAGCGGGTCACCGAGCACGGCATCCCCACCGCCGTCGTGCTGCCCCGCGACCACGTGCCCGGCCGGAAGCTGCCCGTCCTGATGGACAGCTACGGCGGTCCCGGCATGCAGGACATCACCGTCGACCCGCGCCGCTGGCAGCTCCGCCAGTGGTGGGCCGACCAGGGCTTCGCGGTGGTGACCGTCGACAACCGCGGGACCCCGCACGTCTCCCCCGCCTACGCCCAGGCGATGTACCGCGGCTTCTCCGAGGTCACCCTCGACGACCAGGTCGCGGCCCTCCACGCGCTCGCGGCCCGCCACGGCGAACTCGACCTCGGCCGGGTGGGGGTGCGCGGCTGGTCGTACGGCGGCTACCTCGCGGCCATGGCGGTGCTGCGCCGCCCGGACGTCTTCCACGCGGCGGCGGCCGGCGCCGCGCCGACGGACTTCCGGCAGTACGACACCGCGTACACGGAGCGGTACCTCGGCCTCCCACAGGAGCACCCGGACGTCTACGAGCGCGACTCCCTCATCCCCGACGCCCCCGGGCTCTCCCGCCCGCTGCTGCTCATCACGGGCCTGGCCGACGACAACGTCCACCCCTCCCACACCCTGCGCCTCTCCCAGGCCCTGACCGACGCGGGCCGCCCCCACCAGCTCCTGGCCCTGCCGGGCATCACCCACATGACCCCGGGCGGCACCCGCGAGAAGCTGATGGCCCTGGAACTGGAGTTCTTCCGCCGCGAACTGGGCTGACGCGAACCGGGCCGAGTACGGCCGCGGACAGCGGGAGGGGCCCTGGAGACGCCTTTGTCTCCGGGGCCCCTCCCCTTCCCCGGGTCCCCGTCAGTCGCCGGGGAAGTGGCAGGCCACCTCGCGGGAGACGGCGGGTTGGAGCAGTGGGCGTTCGGTGCGGCAGATCGGCTGTGCCTTGGGGCAGCGGGGGTGGAAGGTGCAGCCGGGGGGTGGAGCGGCCGGGCTCGGCGGGTCGCCGAGCAGCACGATCCGCTCCCGCCGCCGTTCCGCCGCCGGGTCGGGCAGCGGGACGGCGGACAGCAGCGCCCGGGTGTACGGGTGCTGCGGGTTCTCGTAGAGGGACTTCTTGTCCCCGATCTCGACGATCCGGCCGAGGTACATGACGGCGACCCGGTCGCTGACCCGTTTGACCACCGACAGGTCGTGGGCGATGAACACGTAGGCGAGGCCCAGTTCGGCGCGCAGCCGCTCCATCAGGTTGACGATCTGGGCCTGTACGGAGACGTCCAGCGCGGAGACCGGCTCGTCGGCGACGATCAGCCGGGGGCTGGTGGACAGCGAGCGGGCGATGCCGATGCGCTGGGCCTGGCCGCCGGAGAACTCGTGCGGGTAGCGGTCGATGTGCTCGGGGATCAGCCCGACGAGCTCCATCAGCTCGGCGGCGCGGCGGCGGGCGTCGCTCGCGCTCCAGCCCTGTACCAGCAGCGGGTCGGAGATGATCCGGGCCACGGTCTGGCGCGGGTTCAGCGAGGAGTGCGGGTCCTGGAAGACCATCTGGATGTGCTTGCGCAGCGGGCGCATGCCGGACGGGGAGAGGCGGCTGATGTCCTTGCCCTCGAAGGCGATCCGGCCCGAGGTGGGTTCCAGCAGCCGTACCAGCATCCGTCCGGTGGTGGACTTCCCGCAGCCCGACTCCCCGACCAGGCCGAGGGTCTGGCCGGCCGCCAGGTCGAAGGACACCCCGTCGACGGCGCGCACGGGCGCCCCCCGGCGCCCGGTCACGGATCGTCTGCCGGGGAAGGTCATGGTGAGGTCCTGTACGGACAGCAGGGCGGGGGCGCTCTCTCGGACGGCCGTCTCCTGTGCGTCGCTCTCGTGTGCGGCGGTCTCGGTCATCGGGCCGCCTCCTCGGCGGTACGGGTCGGGGCTCCGGCGAAGTGGCAGGCGACCGTCCGCTCCGGTCCGTCCCCGTACGCCTCCGGCTCGGGCCGTACGTCGGTGCAGCGCGCGGCCGCCCGGGGACAGCGCGGGGCGTAGGCGCAGCCGGAAGCCGGTGCGAGCAGGGACGGCGGGGAGCCGGGGATGAAGGGCAGCGGCTCGTCGTCCGCACTGTCGAGGCGGGGCAGCGAGTCGAGCAGGCCCCGGGTGTAGGGGTGGGCGGGGTCGGCGAACAGTTCGTCGGCCGGGGCCTGTTCGGCGGCCCGGCCGCCGTACATGACCAGTACCTCGTGGGCGACGCGGGCGACGACGCCCAGGTCGTGGGTGATCATCACGACGCCGAGTCCGCGCTCCTGCTGGATCCGGGCGATCAGTTCCAGGATCTGCGCCTGCACGGTGACGTCCAGGGCGGTGGTCGGTTCGTCGGCGATCAGCAGGTCGGGCTCGCAGGCCAGGGCCATGGCGATCATCGCCCGCTGCCGCATGCCGCCGGAGAACTGGTGCGGGTACTCCCGTGCGCGCCGGGCCGGTTCCGGGATGCCGACCTCGCCGAGCATGTCGACGGCGCGTTTGCGCGCGGCGGCCCGGCCGGCCTTGAAGTGCACCCGGAAGTGCTCGGCGATCTGCTCGCCGACCGTGTAGTAGGGGTGCAGGCTGGAGAGCGGGTCCTGGAAGATCATGGCGATCCGGCGGCCGCGGACGCGGGAGAGCTCCCGCTCGGACAGGGTGGTCAGCTCCTGTCCCGACAGCCGCACGGAGCCGCCCACCTCGACCGTGCCCCGGTGCAGGCCCATGACGGCGAGCGAGGTGACGGACTTGCCCGAGCCCGACTCGCCGACGATGCCGAGGGTGCGTCCCGCCTCGACGGTGAAACCGATCGAGTCGACGGCCCGTACGGTCCCGCGCTCGGTGGTGAACGTGACGCGCAGGTCGCGTACTTCGAGGAGCGGAGCGGTCATCAGTACCTCACTCTCGGGTCGATGACGGCGTACAGGACGTCGACCAGGAGGTTGGCGACGACGATGAAGAAGGCGGCGAGCAGCGTGACTCCGAGGACCACGGGCTGGTCGGAGTTGACGAGGGCGCCGTAGAACAGCCGCCCGATGCCCGGGAGCCCGAAGATGGACTCGGTGATGACGGCCCCGGCGAGCAGGCCGCCCAGGTCCATGCCGAAGATGGTGAGGATCGGGGTCATCCCGGAGCGCAGCCCGTGTTTGACGACGACGGTCCGTTCGGGCATGCCCTTGGCGCGGGCGGTGCGGATGTAGGGCTCGGCCATCGCCTCGATCATCGAGCCCCGGCTCTGGCGTGCGTACATGGCGGCGTACAGCAGGGCGAGCGCGGTCCAGGGCAGGAGCAGGTTCGACGCCCAGGCGAGCGGGTCGTCGGTGAAGGCCTGGTAGGTGGGGTAGGGCAGGAGGCCGGCGATGCGGATGACCCCGTAGATGAGCATCACCGAGGTGAAGTACACGGGCAGCGAGGCGGCGGCGACCGCCCCGACCATCAGAGCCTTGTCGGTGGCGGTGTCCTTGCGCAGGGCGGCGGTGACCCCGGCGCCCAGCCCCAGGACCAGCCACAGCGCGGCCGCGCCGACGGCGAGGGAGGCGGAGACCGGGAGCCGGTCCATGAGCAGGTCCCACACGGGCAGGGAGTTCTCGTACGAGTAGCCCAGGCACGGGAAGTCGCAGGCGACGGCGTACTGGCCGGTGCCGAGGGTGCGGCCGGTGAAGATGCCGGTCAGGAAGTCGGCGAACTGCCGCCACAGGGGCTGGTCGAGGCCCAGGTACGTCCGTACGTCGGCCAGGCGCTCGGCGCTGCAGGTCTTGCCGCAGGCGGCCGCGGCCGGGTCGGCGGGCAGGACGTGGAAGATGAGGAAGGTGACGGCGGCGATGGCGAGGAGCACCCCGGCGAGGGCGAGCAGCCGGCGGGCGAGGTAGGCGATCACGTGCGGCCGCCCCTCGGGTCGAGGATGTCGCGCAGCGCGTCGCCGAGCAGGGTGAAGGCGAGGACGGCGAGGAAGAGGAAGACGCTGGGGATGACGAAGTACATGGGGTCGGTCTCGTAGTAGGCGACGGACTCGGCGATCATCTGGCCCCAGGAGGGGGTGGGTGGGCGGACTCCGACGCCGAGGTAGCTCAGGGCGGCCTCGGTGCTGATCATCCCGGGGATGAGCAGGGTGGTGTAGGCGATGACCGGGCCGGAGACGCCCGGGAGGATGTCGCGGGTCAGGATCCGCCAGGGGCCGGCGCCGCCCACGCGGGCGGCGTCGACGTACTCGCGGTGCTTGAGGGAGAGGGTCTGGCCGCGGACGACGCGGGCGACGCCGGGCCAGCCGAAGACCCCGATGACGGAGGTCATGAGGACGATCCGGTTGACGTCCTTGGCCACGGACAGCATCGCGATCATGAAGATCAGCGAGGGGAAGGACATGGTGAGGTCCATGAGCCGGGACAGGACCGCGTCGGTGCGGCCGCCGAAGTAGCCGGCGGCGATTCCGGCGGCGGTACCGGCGACGACGACGACGGCGGTGGCGGCGAAGGCGATGAGCAGGGAGACCTGCGCGCCGTGGACCACGCGGGCGAACAGGTCGCGGCCGGTGACGGGTTCGACGCCCAGCCAGTGCTCGGGGCTGATCCCGCCGAAGGAGCCGAGGGGCTGGCCGCCGAGATAGGGGTCGATGGCGGACTTGTCGAACTCTTCCGGGGACCAGCCGCCGAGGGCTCCCAGCCAGGGGGCGGTCGCGGCCATCAGGACGAAGAGGAGGACGACGCAGAGGCTGACGCGGACGGCGGGGCGGCGGCGGAGCTCGCGCCGTGCGAGCTGCCAGGGGCTGCCGCCGGTGGCTGCCGCGGGCGGGGCCGGGGCGGCATCGGGAGCCGGGGCCGTGCCGGGGGCCGGGGCAGTGCCGGGGGCTGGGGCAGTGCCGGGGGCCGGGGCGCT
>NZ_JOIR01000015.1 GCF_000720115.1 Streptomyces sp. NRRL F-2580 | reverse complement strand
TCGCCACTCGCTATGACAAAACCCGCGAGTCCTACCAGGCAGCCGTCACCATCGCGTCCCTGTTCCTCTGGCTAAAGCCCCTTTGAAGACACTGCCTAGGCGGGGGACCGCAGGTGTGACCGGAGGTGGGACCCCCCGAACTCGGTGATCTTCCATTTCCACAGGTCAGTGGCCGTGGGCAAGCCCCTTTCGTAAAACGACACCTCTTTGACCCGCGACAGCCGGGGTGAAGAGGAGCCTGTTCGAGGTCGGGGCGGAGGCTGCGGTCGCGGCGAAGGGCCAGCCGTCTGAGGAGCCGGGGCACGCCCGTGTCGCGGCCTCTGCTGGCCAGGACCGCACCCGGTGCTCCCGACCGTACTCGCTGCCCCGATCACCCAGGTCAAGGTCCGTCCCACCTCCAAGAGCCTGCGCTGGCGGCGCGGCAGCCCCTCACGTCCGCTACAGCGGGCGGGCGCGTTGGAGGTTCAGCAGCGTCCGAGGCAGGCCAAGATCTCCGAGCGCTTTGTCGATGGTTGGCTTCATCGGATTTCCCACGAGCAGCGGGCTGATTGCCGCTGCGGCCTGGAGCAGGGCCACGGGGATCCAGAGACGCTCCGCGGTGATGTCCGCCTCGCCGCCCTTGGGCTCGGTGGTGAATTTCAGTTTGCCGTCGTCGACGACCAGGAACGCGTCGGCGGTCGCGCCGATGGTGTGAGAGTAGGCGGACTGATGTCGGTAGACGGGATACACGTCGGGCGTCCCGTAGGCCACGAGCAGGGTGTCGAAGTTGCTCAGCTCGCCGAGCAGCTTCTTGTGCATGCGCTCGCTCTCGGCGTTGGCGAATACGAGCGGTTCAGCCGGTGCCACCGTCACGGGTTCCGGCAGGTTCCAGGTCGCGTCGACGTTCTTGGCGAACTTCCGCTGGTGCTCGCTCCAGTACGCGGAGAGCGCGACGACGGCCGGCACTCCGGTGTCGGCGAGCCAGTTCATGGCGTAGGCGTGCCCCAGGAGGTTGCGCATCAGGGGCGCGGCCTCCACGGTGTAGCCCTGGTCGTACAGCGAGACCATGGCCTTGGCAGTGCGATTGGTGAACTGCCACCAGCCCATGAGCGGGCGAACGACGTCTCGGTGCTCGACCAGCACCCGCACTCCTTGGCTGGTGACCTCATCGGCCGCCCGCAGGATTACTGGGATTACCGCCTGGCAGCGCCGCAGGCATTGCTCGTTAGGACCAAACTTGTAGACCATGCCGCGAACCTACCGACGGCCGCCCGTACGAAGTACCCGGTATTCGCTCACCGCCGGTCACCCCGCCAGCCTGCTAGGGCCTGTGTGATGGCGTGATCAACTCCTGGCTTCTGCCTCTTCGCGGGGTGGAACCCGGTAGGACTGTGGTCGTGACACGCAGGCAACTCACCAATGCCCAGTGGAAGTTCATCGAGCCGTACCTGCCGATCGGTAGGTACGGCCCGTACCCGGCGGTTGCGGGAGCAGTTCGAGGGGTGATCTGGCGGTTCAGGTCCAGTGCCCAGTGGCGGGAGATGCCTGCCGAGTTCGGCCCGTGGGCCACCGTCTACGGCCGCTTCCGCGTCTGGCGCGACGCCGGTGTCTTCACCGCCCTGCTGGAAGGCCTGATCGCCGGGGGTGCCCGCGTGGGAAGGCTCGGGCACGCACGGCAGCCGTGCCCGCGGCCCGTCGGCGCACGGCACGGCTATGAAGACGAACGCTGGACCCTGGCTCGGGTCCAGACGTTGATCTGCCGGCATCTTCGGGTGAGCCTGTCGGTGGCGACGGTGTGGCGGCTGCTGAAGCGGCACGGCTGGTCCTGGCAGGCTCCCGCTCGCAGAGCCGTCGAACGTGACGAGCACGCGGTAGAGCTGTGGAAGAAGGAGGTGTGGCCGCGGGTAAAAGCCTCGCGGCGGCGTCCGGGGCCTGGATCGTCTTCGAGGACGAAGCCGGCTTCTCGATGACTCCGCCCCGTGCCCGCACCTGGGGCCGACGCGGGCAGACCCCCGTCATCCGCGTCCGTGGCAGGTCCCGCCGCCGGACCTCGGTCGCCGCGCTGTGCTGCTACAAACCCGGCGAGAAGAGCCGCCTCATCCACCGGCCCCGCGGCCATCTCCTGCTCAAGGGCGCACGCAAGAGTTTCTCCTGGAAGGACTACCGCGACCTGTTGGTGCGGGCACACATCCAGCTCGACGGCCCGATCGTGGTGGTCTGGGACAATCTCAACACCCATCTGGCCGTCGGGCTGAAACAGTACGAGGACGAGCATGACTGGCTCACCACCGTCCGTCTCCCGCCCTATGCGCCCGACTTGAACCCCGTCGAGGCCGTCTGGTCACTGGTGCGCAGAGCGATGGCCAACACGGCCTTCGACACCCCTGACGACCTCGACCGCACACTCCGCCGCGAGTTACGCAGAATCCAGCTCCGACCCCACCTCATCGACGGCTGCCTCACCGCCACCGGCCTAACCATCAACCCACCGACCCCACCCTGAAAACCTCAGTAGCTCCCCTGCGGCGCCGGCGGCCGCACCCACGACGCAAACCGCTGACCAGGAGCTGCATCGGCGCGCCAGTACCGCAGAACCGTTTCGTGCACGACCTCGAACCGTTCCGCGGCGATGAGACAGGAGACGGGTTCCAGCCCGCCCGCGTCCGCCTCGAAGGCAACGAGAACAGGCGATTCTTCGCCGATCTGGCGGGTGACTCTCGCGACTTCCTCGCTTGTTGGCGCACGGAAGACCGGATCGAGGAACTTCGCCGGGCAACTGACGAGGGTCGGATCACCGAAGACGAGCTCCAAGCCGTGGTAGTAGGTGAGGTCATGCCCGGCCGCGAGCCGAAGCTCAGCTGCATCCCAGGCGATGACGTCCCAGTCCCACCAGGACCCCTCAGGCAGCTGCATGCCCACCTGCTGCCGTTGCGAGTCCACCCTCAGCCCTCTCATCCGTTCGAACAGATCGACAGGCTGCACACGGACCCAGCGCGATGAACTCGACTTCCTACCCGCCTGAGGTGTCTGGGCCGCCATCACCCTCATGACCCGCAGGATCGTCCAGAAGAAGATCTCCAGAGACCGACGCCAGGACAAGCGAGAATAGAGCCTCGTGAACGACGCCTCAAAGTGGCCCACAGGCAAGCTGACCGGACTCCGCCTCGGGAGGAGACTGGTGGCGGAGGTCCCAGCAACGCGGACAGACCGCCGCGCATTCGTGGACATCACTCCCAGGCAGACCCCCCGCGACTCCGAGGCACGCGCGCAAGGCTGGGTCCACAACGACACGGACCGCACCTTCCGGCTTGAGCACTGGGAGTACGCCAGCGAACTCATCGACGGCTTCGACTACGACATTGGGGCAGTCCTCGTCGCCTCCGCGGAGGCGCCCGACGAGTCTGAGCTAGTAGACGTCCTAACCCAGTGGCAACTCAGTCCCCACCAGTTCGTCTACCCCTGGGACAGCGATGACCCCAAGTAGCCGTGGGGGCATGCCTCAACGAACCCAATCCTCACTCATCATGAGCGGCTCAGACACAGGCACGACAGGGTCCGGTGGCCGGTCGGTCAGGGGCGGGTGGGGCTTGGATCGAAGAGGGGATCGAGCGGTTCGCCTTCGTACCCGACGACGAGACAGGCCGCGGCCACCGGTCCCCCAGAGAGCTCCATGAGCCGGGCCAGGGCCGCCGCCTCGGATGGCAGGCCGGCCGGGTCGAGACCGAGGGCCCGGGCCGCGCGGTCGCGTCGCCGGTCGAGGTCGGGCAGGTGCTCCCGGTACTCGTCGGCGACCGCCAGAAGTTCTTCGGCCGTCCGCCCGGGAGCGTCCCGCCACCACGGCGCCACGAGGCACAGCCGCACCAGCTCCGGCAGCCCGAGTGCGAGTGGGCCAGCCTCGTCGTGTACGGCGCGAAGGGCTTGTCGTTCACGACGAAGTCGGCCCAGGTCACGAGGCTGCCCCCGGACCCTGCTCGATGCGGTCCAGCAGGGGCTCCGCCCACTTCGGGAGGGCGGACGCCGCCGGGCGGGGCGGGCGGGGGTCGGAGGTGATGCCGATGCCTCCCGCCGGGTCGCCGTACACGAACCGCTGGGACCACCCCAGCCAGGAGCGGACGAACAGGTTCGCGCTCCACGCCAGGGCCAGCGCGCCGCGCAGCCCGGGGACCTCGTACCAGTAGCTGGTGAGCACCACGGCGCGGGAGACCGCCTCGTCCGGGTCCCCCGGCCGGGAATCGGCGGTGAGCCCGGCGGCCAGCACCGATGCCGCGAACCGATTGTCGGCGAGCAGCCCGCCGCTGTCGCAGACGACCGCGTCCAGCAGGTCCGCCGGGAGGCCGGCGGCGGCATGCTCCAGCCTCGCCAGCAGCGCGGGCAGGCCCGGATTGCCGACCGCCTCCGGGTCGGGAACCACCCTCAGGTCGGCCGGCAGCCGCTCGTCCCCCGTGCGGGCGGCCAGCAGGTGCACGTACGCCAGCGCGCGCAGGGTCTGCCAGCGGCAGAGCGTGTCGAGCAGCTCGGTCCGGGAGTTGCGGAAGGCGAGCCGCACCGGCCAGTCGGCCGCCCGGACGTCGTTGCCGAGCGCCCGCAGCTCCGCCGGCAGCGGGGCCGGGAAGACCCGGCTCTGGCCGGGGTCGTAGGACGGCTCGGCGCGGTAGCCCGGCCAGCCGGGTGCAGGATCGCGGGGGATACCGCTGCGGCTACTCATTCACTTCGTCCCCCTTCGGGGTCCGCCACTTCGCGGTGTCCTTGCCGTCCCGCGGAGTGATGTAGTTGGAGAGGTCCTCCGGCTCGATGTGGTACGCGTGGATCATATGGTCCTGGCGGATGATGGCCACCGGCCTGGACGGGTCCAGGGTCTTGTCGATGATGATCCGCGCCCCCGTGTCGCTGTCGACGTAGTTGGCCGGCGATTGCAGATGGCCCCGCAGGTACTTCTCCAGTTTCACCTCGTCTTTCCCGATGCCCTGCAGGTAGTGGTTGTCCTTGCCGCTCTCCGCCTCGTTGAGCTGGTGGTCGACGCCCTGCGCCGCCCGGGTGCTGTCCGAGTACGGGGCCAGCCCGAAGGGGTCGCACCACCCGTGGGGGTTGGCGACGTACGCCACCGGGTTGGGGGCCGCCGCCAGGCCCAGCGGGTCCGGGCTCAGGTAGCGGGCGGTCTCGGGGTCGTACGTGCGGAAGTAGTTGTGGTGCAGGCCTGATTCGGCGTCGAAGTACTGGCCGGGGAAGCGCAGCGGCGTGTAGGCCGTGGCGTCCCGGTTCCAGGCCGTGGATCCCCACAGTGTGGAGCGGCTGCGCCAGGCCAGTCCGCCGCGCTCGTCGACGAGTTCGGCGGGTGCGCCCACCAGGTCGGTGACGATGGCGTAGAACCGCTCGTCCACCACCTCCTGGCTGGCGCCCAGGATCCGCTCCGTCTGCGCGAGCGGCTGCAGGCCGCGGTGGTCCCAGGTCACGGCGATCCCGCCGGCCTCCTGCGCCGCGGCGGCGGTCCGCTGCTCGCACAGCACGGTGCCGTCCCAGGTGAAGACCGTGCGCTGGGCCACCTCCAGGCCGTCGGGCGTCATCCGTTCCTTCGCCGTCCGCCGTCCCAGCGGGTCGTACGTGTACCGCCAGCGCGTCCCGTCCGGGGTGGTGACGGCCGTGATTCGGTCCTCGGCGTCCCACTCGTAGCGCCAGGTGTCGGGCTTGCGCGAGAGCCGGGCCTTCTGGCGGAGCACGACCCGGCCGAGGACGTCGTACTCGTGGCGGACCCGGCCCGCGCCGATCAGCCGGGTGCCCTCGTAGGTGCGCGGTCCGGTGGCTTCCCCGCCTCCGGGATGGGCGCCGGGCCAGTACGCGGAGGTCTGGTTGCCCACGTCGTCGTAGGCGTAGCGCTCGGTCCAGTTACCGGCGTGCACCGCCGTCACCCGGCCGCGCGGGTCGAGGTCGAAGCTGCGCGGGCCGGCCAACAGATCGTCGACGCCGGTCAGGACCCCGTCGGACCGGTAGGTGTAGCCGCGGCGCTGCACCACCCCCTGTCCTGCGCCCGTGAGCCGCTGCTCCACCAGCCGGCCGGTCTCGTCCCACGCCTGGTCGAGGGTGACGGCGTCGCCGTAGGTACGGCTGAGCTCCTGGCCCGCCGCGTCGTGCGTGAAGCCGATCCGGCGGCCGGACGTGGTCAGGGCGTCGTAGCGGCCTGCGGCGTCGTACGCCCAGGCGGCGACGGCGCCCGTGGGGGTGGTCCGGCCGGTGCGGCGCCCCATGGCGTCGTAGGTGTAGGTGAGGGTGCGGCCGTCGACCGTCTCCTGGAGGATGCGGCCCGCCCGGTCCCGCAGCCGGGTCAGCACGCTGTCCCCGCACACCGCGACGGCGAGCCGGTCGAAGACGTCGTACTCGTACGTCGTCACCGTGCCGCCCGCGTCCTTGCGGACGGTGTGCCCCAAGGCGTCGCGCTCGTACGTGATCCGCTGCCCGAGGGCGTCGGTGCGGGTGACGAGCCGGCCCGCCGGGTCGTAGGCGTAGTCGAGCACACGGCCGTCGAAGTCGGTCTCCCGGATGAGCCGGCCCGCCGGGTCGTAGGTGTACTCCCAGGTCATGCCCTGCGGGTTGCGGACCCCGGTCAGCCGCAGCTCGGCGTCGTACGTGTATGCGTGGCGCGCGCCGTCCGCGTCGGTCCGGGCGGCGAGCAGGTCGAAGTGGGTGTACTCGAAGTGCACCCCGCCGCCGTCGGGGCCGTCCCTACGGGTCAGGCAGTTCCCCTCGCCGTCATACGTCCACGAGCGGCGCCGGCCGTCCGGGTCCGTCCGGTGCAGCGGCTTGCCCTCCACCGTCCATTCCATGCGGGTGACCGCTCCCAGGGGGTCGGTGACCGCCGTGACCCGCCCGAAGGCGTCCCGCTCGTACGTGGTGGTGGCGCCGAGCCGGTCGGTGACGGCGAGCGGCAGCCCGGCCCGGTCGGTGCGGATCCGCGTGACCGCCCCGCGGGGGTCGGTGACGGTGGTGAGGTGGCCGCTCTCGTCGTAGCCGAAGTGGGTGACCGTCCCGTCGGGGCGGCTGACCGCGGTGCGGTTTCCGCGCTCGTCGTAGGTCTGGTGGACGACCGATCCGTCCACGGCGACGACCTTGACCGGCCGGCCGAGGTCGTTGTACTCGGCGCGGGCCTCCCGGCCGTCGGGCCGGACGTAGGAGACCATGCGGCCCGTGTCGTCGAAGGTGCTGCGGGTGGTGTGGCCGAGCGGATCGGTGAGCGCGGTCCGCCGGCCGCCGCTGTCGTACTGGTACCGGGTGACCGCGCCGAGCGGGTCGGTCTCGGCCACCACCCGGTACCGGTCGTCGATCAGGTACTGGCGGGTATGACCTGCGGCGGTGGTCACACGCGTCACCCGGTGGCGGGTCTGCGGGTCCACGTCGTCGTAGCGGAAGGTGAGGGCGATGTGGCCCGCCTCGCCGGCCTCGGCGACACACCGGTCGAGGTCGTCGTAGGCGTACTCATAGCGGCGCTCGTTCGTATCCGTCCAGGAGGTGATGCGGGCGCGGTCGTCGTAGGTGAACCGCAGAGGCAGACCGGAGGAGTTGGTGACCTCGGTCAGGTTCCCGTCGGTGTAGCCGTACGCGAGGACGCGGCCGCCGCCGGACAGGTGCAGGGCCGTAATCCGGCCGCCTTCGGTCCCGAAGTGCAGCCGGTAGCCGCCCGAGTGGGTGAGACCCAGCGGCGTGCCGTGCTCGTCGTACTCGAAGACGACGTGGTTGCCGTTCGGATCCTCGAACTGGGCGATCGGCGCGATGCCGTTCTCGGCGCCGTCGGCCGGCGGGACGAAGCGGCGGACGGCGCCCGTCAGCGGGTCCGTCAGCGTCCAGTCGCCGTCAGGGGTGCGTGCCAGCGGGTGGCGCGGGCCCGACGCCGACACCGGCAGTACGGGCACACCGGGCGCGGGATGCGGATAGCCGACGAGGAGGCCGTCCTCGGAGACCAGGACGACGCCCTTGGCGTCGATCTCCAAGTGCTGGTCGATCGTGGAGGACCAGGTGGGGCCGAACCAGCGGCCCGCCCGGTAGCCGGACTCCGCACGGCGCGTGAACGCGAACGGGAACGTGCCGGGCAGGACCACGTCCGTCTGCGGGAGGTACATCCGGCCGGTGGCGAGGTCGACGGGGTCGGTGCCCTCACTGGCCTTGTCCGGGTCGGGCCGCTCGCCGTGGTGCGGTCCTTTCCCGTCCGTCTCCTTGCCGCCCGCGCCGTCCAGGTCGTCCAGGTGCTTCGCGGCCGTGCCGGCCTTCTTCCCGGCGCCGAGGCCCTTGGTGCCGGCGAGTTCCGGGAGGAATTTGCCGACGCCTTCGGTGGGGTCCTTCATGAAGTCGTCGAGCATCTGCTTGCCCGTGCCTATGGGGTCGTTGACCGCCACGAGCAGGCCGGCGACCGTCGAGTTGAGGTTGGTCCGGTACTCGGCGGGGTGGGTGAGGTTGTACAGGTCGAACGGGGTGACTACGCGGACGAAGTTGGCGAGGCCCGCCGTTCCCTTGAGGACGCCCCCGGCCAGGTGGGTTTCCGCGATCTCCAGGTAGTCCATGCCGTCTTTGAGCTGTTCGGAGTACGAGGGCTTGGGAGGGGCGGCGTCGCGCGAGCCTGGGCAACGGCTCCGGCAAGCCCTGGACCCGCGCGCTCCTCGCGCTGCGCGCCCCGGCCGGCTGGCAGGTCCGGGCGACCACCGCGACCGGTCAGGACCCGCTGGCCGCCGGTGCCGCACTGACGACGACCTGGAAGGTCACCCCGCCGGCGACGGCCGCCGCAGGCACGCAGTGGCCGCTGACCGTCGACGGCACCGCGGAGTCGGCGACAGGACCCCTGCGCTACTCCGCCACGGAACGGGTCTCCACGGTGCCGCCGGCGCCGGTCGCCGACGCCTATCTGAGCGATCTGGCGTGGGTGTCGGCCACCAACGGCTGGGGCCCGGTGGAACGTGACCGCTCCAACGGGCGCAACGCGGCCGGGGACGGCACGCCGATCTCGTTCGGCGGAGTGACCTACGCGAAGGGGCTCGGCGTCCACGCACCGTCCGAGATCGTCTACCACCTCGGCGGAACGGCGGACCGTTTCACCGCGCTCGTCGGCATCGACGACTTCTCGAAGAACCAGGCCGCCACCGCCGCGACGAAGGCCTCGGTGAGGGGCGACGGGAAGGTGCTGTTCACCAGCGGCAAGCTGACCGGTGCGGGCGGTCCCGTGCGGGTGGACCTCGACGTGCGCGGGGTGAAGCTGCTGCACCTGGTCGTCGAGGACGCCAACGCCAACACGGCGTTCGACCACACCTCCTGGGCCCTCGCCCGGGTGACCGTGGTCTGAGCCGGAGCGCCTCTCCCTCCGGGCGGTGTCGGTCCGGGCTGTGTCAGTTTCATTGACAGAAATTGAACACAGCTCGATTCTGAGAGCGCTCTCAGACATCAATAGTCGTCAACAGCCGTCAGGAGGAAGAATGTGTTCCGCCTATCGAAAGTGATCGCGTCCGCTGTCTCGGCCCTGGTCGTCGCCGCCGGCGTGATGGTTCTCGGTCCGTCGCCGTCCGCGGAGGCCGTACCGGCGACCATCCCGCTCACGATCAAGAACACCTCGGGTCGCGGCGAGCCGGTCTACGTCTACAACCTGGGCACCGAGCTCGCGACGGGCCGGCAGGGCTGGGCCGACGCCAACGGCACCTTCCACCCGTGGCCGGCGGGAGGCAATCCCCCCACGCCGGCGCCCGACGCGTCGATCCCGGGCCCGGCCAACGGGCAGACCAGGACGATCCGGATGCCCAAGTTCTCCGGACGCGTCTACTTCTCCATCGGACAGAAGATCGTCTTCAAGCTCGCCACCGGCGGCCTGGTGCAGCCCGCCGTGCAGAACCCCTCCGACCCCAACCGCAACATCCTGTTCAACTGGTCCGAGTACACGCTGAACGACGCCGGCCTGTGGATCAACAGCACCCAGGTCGACATGTTCTCGGCTCCGTACGCGGTGGGCGTGAAGGCGGCGGACGGCACGGTCAGGAACACCGGGAGGCTGCGGCCCGGGGGCTACGACGCCGTCTTCGGCCAGCTGCGGGCGGCAGGCTGGGGCGGACTGATCCAGAACCGCCCCGACGGCACACCGCTGCGCGCGCTCTCGCCCGGTCACGGCATCGAGGCGGGCGGGATCCCGGCCACCGTCATGAACGACTACGTCAACCGGGTCTGGAACAAGTACAGCTCGTCCACGCTCACCGTGACCCCGTTCGCGAACCAGCCGAACACCAAGTACCACGGCCGGGTGTCGGGCAACGTCATGAACTTCACGGACGCCTCGGGAGCGGTGGTCACCAGCTTCCAGAAACCGGACTCCGACAGCATCTTCGGCTGCTACAAGCTCCTGGACGCACCCAACGACCTCGTCCGCGGCCCGATCTCCCGCACCCTGTGCGCGGGCTTCAACCGGTCGACGCTCCTGACCAACCCCAACCAACCCGACGTGAACGGCGCCGGCTTCTACCGTGACGCCGTCACCAACCACTACTCCCGCGTCATCCACGCACAGATGGCCGACGGCAAGGCGTACGGCTTCGCCTTCGACGACGTGGGAGCCCACGAGTCGCTGGTGCACGACGGCAACCCGCAGGAGGCCTTCATGACACTGGAGCCGTTCAACTAGGCCTTGGCCGGGGAGCTGTCCGGACCGGTTCGAGGACCTCGAGGGGGGACCGGCCCCGGTCAGTGGTCGTGGCGCGCGCCGTGTTCCAGTGACCGGGGCCGGCCCGCGCCGGCACCGGGGCCGGGGCCGAGGGGCAGCGGGGGTGCGTGCTCGCCGGGCCCGGTCGCGGTGAGGGGGATGCCGAGGCTCTGGCACATCCGCTGTGCGCGGGCCAGCGCGCTGAAGGTCATGGGGGAGGGCGCGTCGGTCGGCAGCTCGACCGTGACCCGGGAGGGGCGGTGCGCGTGGACGAGGGACTCGATCTGCAGGGCGGCCGCGGACCGGTTGGTGACGTCCAGCTCCTGCAGGATCCGCACGTGCAGGGTGTCCTCGGCGATGCGGTGACTGATGACCATGCTGCGCCTCCTGTCCACCGGGATCCCGACGGCACCAGCCGTGTGGGGTGCCTGGCCACCAGTGTGGGGCAGTCGACCCCGCACCGCGCGCCCCGGAGATGACCTAGCGCATTTCCGGCCGGGGCGCCACTGCTGGCAAGGGGGTGCGGCCGGAAGCGATCGGAGGGGTGAGCACCCGTTCACACGCCGCGAACGAGTTCGGCACCCCGCCGACCTCCCGCTACACCGCCACGCGCCGCGGAGGGGACCCCGTCGGCGCCGGAATTCGGCGCTGACCTTGGCGCATATCGGTTCCTCCGGTCCGATGAACTCCAACGAAACCGCACGTGCGGGAACTTGGGCGTAGTTATGCTCCCGCCCACCGGTCAGAAGGTCCCCCTTTTTTTTCGATAGTTCGAGGACGCCGATGGAGCAAAGAGAGATTCCCCCCGAAAGCGCCCACGTGGAGGGGAGAGCAAGCCGGATGATGCCCACGATCGCGTTCGTGGCCGCCGCCTGCCTGGTCGGCGCACTCGCCTCCTCCACAGCACCGGTCGGCACCGCCCTGATCGCCGTGGCCGCCGTGTGCACCGCGGCGGTGTTCGTCGAAGCGTTACGGCGTGGCCGCGCGCTCGCCGCCGAGCGCGCCCAGGTCGCGGCCATGCGGCACGCGCTGTCCCGGCAGGAGACCGAGGCGGCCCGCCTGTCCCAGGTGGTGCTGCCCGAGGCCATCGAGCGACTGCGCAGGGGCGAGCTGGCCGAGGAGGTGCTGACGGCCCTGGGAGGGCGCGGTGGCCAGGGCGACCGCTGGGGCAACGACGAGGCGCTGACCCCGGGCTTCCGCGCCGCTCTGCAGGCCGTGCTGTCCCACGTCATCGACGCCGTCGACAACGAGGAGAGCCTGCGCGACTCGGCGCAGCGGGCCTTCGTGAACGTCGCCCGCCGCGTGCAGGCGATCGTCCACCAGCAGGCCCACGAGATGCGCGAGATGGAGGACCGGCACGGCAGCAACCCCGACGTGTTCGGCGACCTCCTGCGACTGGACCACGGCACCGCCCTCATCGGCCGCCTCGCCGACTCCATCTCGGTCCTCGGCGGCGCGCGCCCCGGCCGCCAGTGGAGCAGGGCCGTCACCCTGTACAGCGTGATGCGCGGCGCGATGTCGCGGATCATCGACTACCAGCGGGTGGAGCTCCACTCGGTCTCCGAGGTCGCCGTCGTCGGCCCGATCGTGGAGCCGCTGATCCACACCCTGGCGGAGCTGCTGGACAACGCCACCCGGTACTCGCCGCCGCACACCCGGGTCCACCTCACGGCCGTCGAGGTGCAGTCGGGCATCGCCGTGGAGATCGAGGACGGCGGCCTCAGCATGAGCGAGGAGGCCCGTGGACGCGCCGAGAAGATGCTCGCACAGGCGCAGTCCGGGATCGACCTCAACGACCTGGGCGAGACGCCGAGGCTGGGCCTCGCGGTGGTCGGCCGACTGGCACAGGCGTACGGGTTCCAGGTCTCCCTGCGCTCGTCCGCGTACGGCGGCGTGCGCGCCGTGGTCATCGTGCCGCAGCACCTGATCACCACGGCGTCCTCGGCGACGGGTCTCGCCCACGGCATCGGCTCCTCCTCGGGGCCCAGGGCCGTGGCCGCCACCCCGCGCGAGCACCCCTTCGACCGCTCGTCGGCCGGTGTGTCCGCGCCCCGGCAGGCGCCGGCCCCGGCGCACAGGCCGGCGCCCGCCGCCGCAGGCGGCCAGCCGGACACCGGACGCACCGCGACCGGCCTGCCGCAGCGACGCCGGAAGGACCGTGCCACCACCTTCGACGTCCGGCCGGCCGCGGAGCCGCAGCCGGCGGACGGCCAGGGCCCCGGAATGTGGCTGGAGGCCTTCCACAGCGGACTGTCCGGCGCGCCCGGCCACGACGCGCCGGGCGCCGAGGGCGCGTCGGGTTCAGCGACCAAGGGGGCGTAAGCAGTGATGACTCAGCGAATCAGCAGCATGGACTGGATGCTCAAGGACCTGGCCGCCGGAGTGCCACAGACGCGACACGTGATCGTCCTGTCCGCGGACGGGCTCTGCGTGGCGCAGTACGGGGCCGAGACCGACACGGCCGACCGCCTGGCGGCGGCCTGCGCGGGCCTGCAGAGCCTCGCCGGAGCGGTGGCCGCTGAACTGCCCCGCTCCGAGGGCAGGATGCGCCTGGTCGTGATCGAGATGGACGGCGGGTTCTTCTACCTGATGGCCGCCGGCGACGGTTCGTACCTCGCGGTCCTCGCCGACGAGGGCGTGGACGCGGGCCTGATGGGCGCGCAGATGCGCAACCTGGTGACCCGAATGGGGGACCACCTGAGCAGCCCGCCCCGACATGACGGGCAGCCCGCGTGAATGAGCCGCCCACAAGCTGGGAGGACGGCAGCCCCGAACGGCTGTACGTCATCACCGGCGGACGCAGTGGACCTTCCACTGCCGTCCATCTGGACCTCGTGACCTTAGTCGTGGCCAAAGGGCACGCCCGGCCCGAGATGCAGCCCGAGCAGGCGGCCATCCTCCGGATGTGCCAGTCACCGCTGTCGGTGGCCGAGATCGCCGCGTACGCGGGCCTGCCCGTGAGCGTCGTCACCGTGCTGGTCGGAGACCTGATGGCCGTTCAGCGCGTGTACGTCCGTCCGCCCGTTCCCGCCGCGCAGCTACCCGACCTTGCTCTGATCGAGGCAGTGATCGATGGACTTCAGAAACTCTGACCTGCCCGCCGGGCCGTGCGAGGCGGACGTACTCCCGCAGACGGCCGCGGCCGCCGTGAAAGTCGTCATCGTCGGCGGCTTCGGCGTGGGCAAGACGACGATGGTCGGTGCGGTCAGCGAGATCAAGCCGCTGACGACCGAGGAGACCATGACCCGGGCCGGCGTCGGTGTCGACGACACCTGGGGCGTGGCCCGCAAGATCACCACCACCGTGGCCATGGACTTCGGCCGCATCAGCATCAACGACGAACTCGTCCTGTACCTGTTCGGAACACCCGGTCAGGAGCGCTTCTGGTTCCTGTGGCGCGGACTCTTCGAGGGCGCGCTCGGAGCGGTCGTACTCCTCGACACCCGACGGCTGGAGATCAGCTTCGACGTCATCGGACGGCTGGAGGAGCGGGGCGTCCCCTTCGTCGTGGCCGTCAACTCCTTCCCCGGCGCGCCCGAGCATCCGGTGGAGGAACTGCGCCAGGCCCTCGATCTGCCCCCCGCCGTCCCGATCCTCGTCTGCGACGCCAGACGGCGGGACTCGTCCCGCGACGTCCTGCTGACCCTCATGCGCTACCTGCACTCCCAGGCAGCCACCCAGGAGGCAATGTGAGCACCACCCCCACACCCCCGCCCGAGTGCCCCGCCCACGCCGCGGCGGCGACGGCGGGCGGCCTGTACCGGCTCCACGGAGCGGAGGCCGAGGCCGACCCCCTCGCGCTGTACGAGAAGCTGCGGGCCGAACACGGCGCGGTGGCCCCCGTACTGGTGAGCGGGGACCTCCCGGCCTGGCTGGTCCTCGGCCACCGGGAGAACCTGGACGTGGCGCGCACGTCCTCGCGCTTCGCCCGCGACCCCCGGGGCTGGCGCGACATGAGAGAGGGCCGGGTCCCGGCCGACACGCCGCTCGGCCCCATGGTCTCCTGGGTGCCGGTGTGCAACTTCACCGACGGACCCGTTCACGAGCGGCTGCGCTCGGCCGTCGTGGAGTCCCTGGAGCGCTTCGACAAGCGCGGCATCCGCCGCTACGTGACCCGCTTCGCCAACCAGCTGGTCGACCAGATCGCGGCCGAGGGGTACGCCGACCTGGTGTCGGCCTTCTCCGACCAGCTCCCCATGCTGGTCATGACGCAGCTCATCGGGGCCCCCGACGAACACGGACCCCTGCTGGTCAACGCGGCACGCGACATGCTCCAGGGCACCGAGACCGCCCTCCAGAGCGACCGCTACGTCACCGCCACGCTGGAAAACCTGGTCGTGGAGCGCAAGGCCCGGCCCGCCCGCGACCTGGCCTCCTGGCTGATCGAGCACCCCGCGAACCTGAGCGACACCGAGGTGCTGATGCACCTGCGCGTCGTGCTGATCGCGGCCTACGAGACCACCGCCAACCTGATCGCCAACACGCTGCGGACCGTACTGACCGACCCCCGCTTCCGGGCCAGCCTCTCCGGGGGCCACATGACCCTGCCCGACGCCCTGGAACAGGTCCTGTGGGACGACCCGCCGATCAACACGATCATCGGGCGCTGGGCCACCGGTGACACCCTGCTCGGCGGTCAGCAGGTGAAGGCCGGCGACATGATCCTCCTCGGCCTGGCGGCGGGCAACGCCGACCCGCAGATCCGGCCGGACCCCCATGTCTCCGTCCACGGCAACCGCTCCCACCTGGCCTTCAGCAGCGGACCGCACGAGTGCCCGGGCCAGGACATCGGGCGCGCCATCGCGGACACGGGCATCGAGGTCCTGCTGGACCGGCTGCCCGACCTCCAGCTGGCCGTCGACGCGAGCGAGCTCCAATGGCGGGGCACCCTCATGTCACGCCACCTGCTCTCGCTGCCGGTACGGTTCGCCCCGCGCTCCGTGCCGATCCCGCAGCCCGAGGAGGAGCAGCCGGCCGGGCACCCCGTCCACGCGCTCATCCCGCCGCAGCCGACGGCGGCGCCCACGGTCGGCGGCCGCCGTCGCCGTGGCGTCAGCTGGTGGCGCCGGCTGTTCGGCCGCCGCTGAGGCAGGCCGTCCGCGCCGAGGGCCCCGGCCGAACCGGCCGGGGCCCCGACCGTGCTCAGTCGCGTACGCGCCGCCACCAGGAGGCGAGGGCCGGCAGATCCGGCGGCTCGGTTGCGTCGACGCTGGGGGCATCGGCGTACTGGAGTGCGAGCCGGGCCTCCGCGAGCGGCAGTTCGTGCCGATTGCGGGGGCTCGCGTACCGGGGGGCGCTGCTCTGCCACGCGATGGAGCCGGCCATGTAGTGACCCAACGCGGCCAGGTGACGGCGCAGTTCCCCGTCCACGCCACCCGCTGTGTCCGCACTGCTTTCCAACTGCGCCCGCAGCCTGGTGAAGAGGACCATCACCCGGTCGCGCAGGGCCACCGCGAGCGGCACCGCCTCGGCGGGGGAGCAGTTCTCCTGGTGGGCCAGGACGTTGACGAGGTTCACCTCGCGCGGCACCAGATGGTCGTCCTTGTCGTAGGAGAACAGGTCGTTGTCCGCGCTGACGACGAACCCCGCCGCGTCCGTCAACGCCGTCAGGGCGGGGGAGCAGAGCACGTCCGCCGGCAGCCGGTCCCCGCGTGCGACATCGGACCAGGTCAGGGAGAAACGCGTACCGTTCGCCAACGGCCCCATGGCGACGAAGTCGTTCAGCCCCGGCATGGTCCCCGCCTCGGCCTGGGCGGCGCGCCAGGCCGCCCCGAGCAGCCAGTCACGCGTCCCCTCGACGAACCGGCGCAACTCGTAGGGGGTGAGCAGGGCATGGGTGCGGCCCACCAGGTCCAGGAGCGCGCGGGTCATGGGTCCCTCGGGCAGCACCGACGCCCCGGGGTCCTCGATGGTCCGCAGCAGCCGCGCCCCGTGTTCGACGACGGCGCCGGTCCCCACCTCGTCGGAACCCGAATCCTGCCAGTCGTCCACGGCGTTGGCCCAGTAGTTCCACTCGGTGAACAGCAGGAGCGCCTCCACGTTCCCGTCGGGAATGATGCGGCAGGAGAAGTCGGCGCTGTGGGTGGCGAGTCCCCACGCGCGCTCGACCGGATCGGGGTACAGGCCGAAGGCGTCCAGCCACTCGGTCGCGCGGGCCTCCACCTGCTTCGCCTCGGGATGGAGGAGGTCGCGCTCCAGGGGGCAGTAGAACGGCGGCAGGCCCGTACCGAGGAGCGAGGGCCGCGGCGCCGGTGCGGACGACGCCGTCATCGGCCACCCCCCAACCGGAAGCGCAGCAATCTGGTCTGCACCGCGTGGTCACGCCAGAGCCGGAAGAACCTGCTGTGTGCGAGCGTCGACTGTTCGAGCCGTTCGCGGGTCCACGCGCCGGGCTGGACGTGGGCGCCCGACCGGAGGCGGTCGAGTTCGGCGGTGTTCCACGCCATGGACTGCACCCAGAACTCCGCCACCGAGTCCGTCACGTCCTCCTCGTGTACGAGTTCGAAGCCGGCCGCCTCGGCCGCGGCCAGGTATTCCCCGCGCACCCCCAGCCGCGTTCTGTAGTAGTCGTCGATGAACTCGCGCCACTCGGAGCGGCCCATGAAGTGTTCCTGGATCCCGAACCATCCACCCGGCTGCAGTGCCTTGGCGACGACGTCGAAGAGCCGCGCACGGTCGGTGTAGCCGCTGCTCTCGTTGGCGTAGACGGCGTCGTACGCACGGGTCTCGTCCAGGTCGTGCACGTCCGCCAGTACGGGATGGACCCGCCCGCCGACACCGGCGTGCCGGGCGAAGTGCCGGACGATCGGGATGTGTTCCCCGGCGACGGTGAGGCTGGTGACCGATGCCCCGTGCTCCTGCGCCCAGTACAGCGACGTCCCGCCCAGGCCGCAGCCGATGTCCAGCAGCCGCCGGGGAGGTGCCTCGTACGCGCCCCAGGTGCGGGCCGCGTGCTCGACGATCCGCTCCTGGGCGTCGAGCATGCGCTGTTTGAGCATGTTCTGGGAGACGGTGGTGTCCGGCGGGCCGTCCGGGTACAGCCCCACGTGGAAGTGGACGCGGGGACCCGGGCCGTACTTCTGGAGGATCTCCTGTGTCTTGTGGCTGTAGTAGAGCCGTATGTCGTCCGTGGCCGAGCCCTGCTCGCTGCCTAAGGACGATACGAGAGGTGTGACGCGCATGGGGTGTCCGCCCTTTCGTGGGGTAGGGCTGCCACCGGGACGCGGTCACTACTCTCACCGCGTCCCGACAGGCACACTGTTGAAGCACGGACCATCGTGGCACTTCGGGAGCGCCACGTCAGCCCACTGGAGCAACACGAAGCCGCATCCGCGGCGCGGGCGATCGGCCGGGTGGAGCGCCACCCCAGGGCCCCGGCGGGCCTGCGCGAGGGGTCGTAGAGCGTCCGTTCGGGTGGCGTCTTCCCCTCGTGGACCGCAAGTGCCGCGGGAAGCGCGTCGGTCCGTGCTCTGCTGTGGCCACGACCCGAAGGCGGTCGTACGCGGGCCCGCCCGCTGTTCGCGGCAGGTCCGCCCCAACAGCGAAGGAGGACTGATGTCGTGTCACCGGAAGGACCGGCGCAGCCGGCGCATGCTCGGCCAACTGCTCGCTTCAGCGGTCTTGTTGACCGTGGCCCTGTTGGACGTGTCCGGGGCTCACGCCGCCGCTGTCCACTCCAGACCGAAAGCCGACTGGGACGCCATCGCCCGATGTGAGTCCGGTGGGAACTGGCGGGCGAACACCGGCAACGGCCATTACGGCGGACTGCAGTTCACCCAGTCGAGCTGGAAGGCCGCCGGAGGCCGCAAGTACGCGTCGCGCGCCGACCTCGCCACGAAGGCGGAGCAGATCGCGACGGCGCGCAGACTCGCCAGGATCCAGGGCATGGGGGCCTGGACCTGCGCACGCCGGCACTGAAGGCCCGGGAAACGGGGCGGATCAGGGAGACGGGTGTCGGCGGGCGCCGGCCACCCCGGCCTCCCGCCCGCCGAGTTCGGCGTCGAGGGTCTCCTGGGCGATGCGCATCGACTCGGCGTACTTCGGCTCGGACATCCGCTGCCAGACCCGGTCCGGTGCGACGTCCTCGACCCGGCTCGTCACCCACCAGATGTTGCCGAACGGGTCGCGCACCCGCCCGCCGCGGTCGCCCCAAGCACTGTCGATGGCCTCGGTGACGACCGTCGCCCCCTGCGCCACCGCGGCGGCCATGGCGGCGTCGGCGTCGGGGACGTAGACGCGCAGGAGGGAGGGCATCACCGGCCAGTCGGGCCTGCGGTCGAAGGCCAGTACGACCGTGTCGCCGACGCGGATCTCGCCGTGGCCGACGGTGCCGTCCTCAAGTGGCACGCGGGCGATCTCCTCGCCGTCGAAGGCGGCGGCGATGAAGTCGAGCAGCGCGCCGGTGTCGTCGGTGACGACCCACGGCGCGACGCTGGTGTATCCCTCGGGCGCGGTGTGCTTCATCGGAAGGTCCTCTCCGCCGGTTCCTGCTGGCGCGAGCTGTGTGCTGACGCGTGACGGCGTGTGACGGCGTGTGCCGACGGGACGACCGTAGGACGGGACCAGGTGAACAGGTCAGGTTCCGTCCTGGAAGCGCGGCGCCGTGCCACGACTCCGGCCGCCGGCCGGGCTGGTCAGGTGAGCGTGTCCTGGGGCGCCACCACGGTGAAGAGCGCCCCTTCGGGATCGGCGAGGACGACCCAACGGCTCATGCTGGACGTCTGCACGGGGGAGGCGGTCCGGCCGCCCAGGCGGGAGGCGGCTTCGACGGCGGCTTCGAGGTCCGGCACGCGGAAGTGGACGTGCCATCGGGGGCGCACCTCGGGGTCGGGCGCCGCTTCGAGCGCGCCGCCGCTGATGCGGGCGACGGTGTCGCGGCCGTGGCGCAGGACGACGTGGGCGTGCTCGTAGGAGACCGTGCAGCAGGACGGCCGCTCGCTGCCCCAGTCGAGCACCTCCCCGTAGAA
Organism: Streptomyces sp. NRRL F-2580; assembly: GCF_000720115.1. Classification (GTDB taxonomy): domain Bacteria; phylum Actinomycetota; class Actinomycetes; order Streptomycetales; family Streptomycetaceae; genus Streptomyces. The sequence goes on along the minus strand of NZ_JOIR01000015.1, from coordinate 112,356 downwards.
GATGGCCGCGGCGAACGCGTCGCGGGTCCGCAGTTCCAGCCAGGCAGGGGCGCTCCCCCGGCCGACGGACCAGTCGGGGACGACCTCGCCCTGCCAGAAGCCGAACACAGCCCCGGCGGGGTCCGCCGCGAGGGCGGCCCGCCCGGTGCCGAAGGCCAGGGGGCCGACCGCCATGGTGGCGCCGCGTTCGCGGATCCGCGAGGCGGCCACGTCGGCATCGTCGACGGCGAAGTACGGCGTCCACAGCACCGGCGCGTCGGCGCTCCCGCCGAGCGCGCCCACACCCGCGACGGGAGCCCCGTCGCGGAAGGCGACCATCATGCCGTGCCCCAGGTGCGTGGGACGGAATTCCCAGCCGAGCACGGCACCGTAGAACCGCTGGGCGGACCCGAGATCGCGGGCCAGCAGGCTGACCCAGCACGGGGCACCGAAGATCTCGTGGCTCGACGTCGACACAGCTGTCAGCCTCATCTGCCGCTCGGGTGGGACGGGACCCTTCCACGGTAGACCCGGCCGTGGCGCCGGGCCGTGAGCCGCGGTCCGAACCGGGCCGGTGGGCGCGCCGCACGGTCACCGGCCGTTCCCGTTCCGACTCTGTTTCCGTGTGATCCTCCGAAGATCGACGCGATTCCGGATGGGGACCGTCTGACGGGGCAGCCGCACAGTCCCATCCGTTACGCGGTCCGCCACTGCCGGAGCCGCGATCGACCCCGGAGGTAACGCGGTGTCCAGTACGGCTCTCACCTCGGGCACCCTGCCGCTCGGCCTGTTCGCGTTGCCGGGTGTCTACCGGCCGCAGGCGGACACCTGCCTCCTCGCGGAGGCGCTCGCCCACGAGGAGCTCGGGCCGCGGACCGACGCCCTGGAGATCGGCACCGGCACCGGCGCACTGGCCCTGCACGCCGCCGGCAGGGGAGCCCGCGTCACGGCGGTCGACGTCTCCTGGCCCGCCGTGCTCACGGCGCGGCTGAACGCGTGGCGTCGGCGCCTGCCCTTGCGCGTCCTGCACGGCGACTTCGCCGCCCGCACCGCCGGGCGCCGCTACGACCTGGTCGTCGCGAATCCGCCGTACGTCCCCGCGCCGGGGGCCCGGCTCCCGTCGCACGGGCCGGAGCGGGCCTGGGACGCCGGCCCGGACGGGCGCGGCGTCATCGACCGGATCTGCGCGAGCGCCCCTGACCTGCTGCGACCCGGCGGTGTGCTGCTCCTGGTGCACTCGGGCATGTGCGGAGCCGAGGCGACCGTGGACCGGTTGGCCGGCGCGGGGCTGGCGGCGGAGGTCACGGCCAGGGCTTCCGTGCCGTGGGGGCCGGTCCTGCGTTCACGACGGGCCTGGCTGCAAGGTCAGGGACTGGCCGGCGAGGCCGACGAGTGGGAAGAGCTGGTGGTCATCCGTGCCCGGAACCTCTGAGAGCGCCCCCGGCCCGGACCCCCGCCCGGCCCCACGCCGGGTGTCCGTGGATCCCGAGGGCCCGGTCCTCGTCGAGGGGCCGGTCGAGATCGTCCTGGCCGACGGGAGGGTCGCCCGCTCGGACCGCTTCATGGTCGCGGTCTGCACCTGCCGCCGCAGCCGTACGTACCCCTGGTGCGACACCAGCCACCGACGTCGCGAGCGGGCCGACCCGCCGCCGCCCGAGGACAGGACCCCGTGATGACCCTGATGTCCCCTCCCAGCCCCGGCACGCAGGCTCCCGCCGCCGGCCCCCGCCTGGCCGAGGGGCGGGGCCCGCTGTCCTCGGCGGTGGCCGAGGCCCTGCGGTCCGGCGGCCCGCCCGCGTACGCCACCGGCTCCGTACTGAAGGCCGACCCGTGGGGTGAGGACCTCCAGCTCGCGCTCTACCTCCTCTACGAACTGCACTACCGCGGCTTCGACGGCGTGGACGACGAACGCGAATGGGATCCGGACCTGCTGCGCCTGCGCGGAGCCCTCGAAACCCGCTTCCTCCACGCCCTGCGCACCGACCTCTCCGACGCCCCCCGAACGGTCGAAGCGGCCTTCGCCCCGCTGCTCGTCGAGCCCGTCGACCTCTCCGGCAGCCTCAGCCACCACCTCGAAACGGAGGGAGAGCTCTGGCAGTTGCGCGAGTACGCCGCCCTGCGCTCCCTCTACCACCTCAAGGAGGCGGACCCGCACGCCTGGGTCATCCCCCGGCTCACCGGACGGGCCAAGGCCGCCATGGTCGCCATCGAGTACGACGAGTTCGGCGCCGGCCGCGCCGACCGCATCCACGCGGAGCTCTTCGCGGCCCTGATGACCGACCTCGGCCTGGATCCTTCGTACGGCCACTACCTGGACCGCGCCCCCGCGCCCCTGCTCGCGACCGTCAACCTCATGTCACTCCTCGGTCTCCACCGGGCCTCGCGCGGCGCGCTCATCGGCCACTTCGCGTGCGTCGAGATCACCTCGTCGCCCGGGTCCAGGCGCCTGGCCAAGGCCATGCGGCGCTGCGGGGCGGGACCCGCCGCCGAGCACTTCTACGCCGAACACGTGGAGGCCGACGCCGTCCACGAACAGGTCGTACGCCACGAGGTCGTCGCAGGCCTCCTCGCCGACGAGCCCGGCCTCGAGGCGGACGTCGCCTTCGGGTGCGCGGCGACCGTACTGCTGGAGGACCGCCTCGCGGTCCACATCCGGGAGGCCTGGGACCAGGGGCGCAGCGCGTTGCGTTCGCCCCTGCCGGTCCGAGCGGTCCCGGCTGCCGAGCCCCACGGGAGGCGGACATGAACCGTGCCGCACTGTTCGACGTCGACGGCACCCTCGCCGACACCAATCACCTGCACGTCGTCTGCTGGTGGGAGGCCCTCCGGCAGGCGGGCCACGACGTCGCGATGCACGACATCCACCGCGCGATCGGACTGCCCGGCGAGGACCTCCTCGCGCACCTGCTGGGCGAGGACCGGGACACGGGCGAGGACGACGCGCTCAGTGCCGCGCACACCACCCTCTACGGCACGTACTTCGACAGGCTGCCCCCGTTGGACGCGGCGGCCGAGCTGCTGCGCGAGCTGGACCGCCGGGGCTGGCGGGTCGTGCTCGTGACCTCGGCGAAGGACGCCGAGCTCGACGCGCTCAGAAGGGCCGTCGGGGCGGACGACGCCATCACCGCGACGGCGAGCTCGGAGGACGTGAGCGAGGGCAAGCCCGCACCCGATCAGGTGCACCACGCCCTCGGCCTCGCCGACGCCGCCGCAAGCGACGCCGTGTTCGTCGGCGACACGGTCTGGGACATGCGGGCGGCCTCCCGGGCCGACGTCGCGGGCGTGGGTCTGCTGTGCGGCGGCATCCCGCGGGGGGACCTGGAGGAGGCCGGGGCCAGCGCCGTCTACCGGCACCCCGCCGACCTGCTCGCGCACCTCGACAGCAGCCCCTTCGCCGAGCGCCGGCGGTGAGCAGTGGGTCCTCGGCCGTGAGCCTGTGCGGCCGTCACGCGGGGTGGCCCGGAGAGATGTCATCGGCGTCGCTGTAGCGCAGCAGCCCGGCCTCGAACCCGTCGGCAGCGCCCCCGTCCCCGATCCCGGTCCCATCCCCGTCCTCCGGCGGGCCCTCCTCGACCGGTGCCAGCAGGAAACCCACATGGTCGCCGCCCTCGATCTGCCCCTCGATCCTGCCGACGAACCAGGTGCGCACGTCCGCCAGCACCGGACTGCCGTGACCGCTGGGCCACCAGGAGACCTGCGCGAGTTTGTCCACCCGGTCGCCGGTCTCGCCGCCGAACAGCTCCGCCAGGCCGTGCTGGTCCCGGCGCAGCACGTGCACGGTGAGGTACGTGGCTCCGCGCGCCACGCGGTAGGTGCGATTGACCGTGGACAGCCACACCACGAAGCGCGGCGGGCGGATCGAGCACTGGGAGGCGAACCCCACCAGGCATCCCGCGCGCTCGCCGCCGGCCGCGACCGTGACCACGTACATCGGGCCGTCGAGTACGCCGGTGAAGGCATCGAGCCCGGTCTGGGGCATGGGCACTCCTCTCATCACCGCTGAGCGGCTACCCGGCCCGTCGTCGCTCGAACCACACGCACCCCGCTTGGCCGCACGGCGCGGGTTTGCCCGGCGGTGACAGGGGCAGCCGCGTCAATGAAGCCGACGAGGCCCCGGAATGGAGGCCGAACATGTCAACCAGCACACTCATCGCCGTCATCGTGGTCGCAGCGATCGTCGTGATCGCGCTCACGGTCGCACTGTGGATGATGGCGCGACGACGGCACCTGCAGAACAGGTTCGGACCCGAATACGACCGCACGGTCGAGGCGGAGGGCGGCCGCATGGCCGCCGAGCGCGAGCTGCGCGAGCGCGAGCAACGCCACGACCAGCTCGAGATCAAGGAACTGCCCGTCGAACGCCGGGACCTGTACGCGTCCGAATGGAGCACCGTCCAGGAGCATTTCGTGGACCGGCCGGAAGACTCCGTGGAGGAGGCCGACGAACTGGTGTCGCGCCTCATGCGCGAGCGGGGGTACCCGACGGACGACTACCGCGGCCGGCTGCGCGACCTCTCGGTCGAACACGGCCGCACCCTGGAGCACTACCGGGCCGCCCACGACGTCAAGGTGCGCAGCACCGACCAGCGGACGACGACCGAGGAACTCCGCGGGGCGATGGTCCACTACCGCGCCCTGTTCGACGACCTCCTGACCGACCAGAGGAGCCGGTGAGATGCGCAACCACGGAAGCAACGAGGAACAGGCCGGCGAGGCCGGCCTCACGACGGAAGACATAGCCCGTCCGGTGCCGGCAGCGGACGCCGACAGGGACGCAGACCGGGATGCCGACACGGACGTCGGCACGGCTGACGGGCGGACGGCGCCGCTGTACCCGGGGGAGGCCACCATGGACACGGCCGCCGATGATGCCGCCGATGAGCCCGGGACCCGCGAGAACGGCGACGAGGGCCTGACGGACCGGACCCCGGAGGGGACCGGCGGGGCAGGGGCCGCCGGGGGCGCAGGGGGTGCAGGGACCGCTGACGAGCCGCTGCTCGGCGCCCAGGACACCGCCGACTACCGCAAGGCATGGAACGAGATCCAGGGCCGGTTCGTCGACGACCCGCAGGAGGCGGTCAGGTCGGCGGACGCCCTCGTCGCCGAGGTGATGCAGACCCTCGCCCGCACCTTCTCCGACCACAAGCAGGGACTGGAGGGGCAGTGGGGCCAGGGCGAGCAGGTCGCGACCGAGGACCTGCGGCTGGCGCTGCAGCACTACCGGTCGTTCTTCAACCGGCTCCTGAACACCTGAAGGGCGCCGAGCCCCGGCTGACGGGGATCCTGCGCCGTGAAGTCGATCTTCCGCCGCTCTGCGGGTGCCGTCGGCGGCACTGACCGGCCGGAACCCGCCGCAGCCGGATCCCTCGTTCCGTTCCGCGCCCCGGGGTGCCTCGCGCCGTGCCGGGGCGCAGGATGGAACAGGTGATGACGGTGTTGGTGGTCGGGGTGCCCGACGGCGAGCAGCTGGAGCTGCTGCGGTCGGGGATCCAGCGCAACCCGCACTTCCGGGTCGTATCGCACGCCCACGATCCCGCCGTCGCGCTCGCGCACGCCCGCGTCCTCCTGCCCGACATCACGGTCCTGTCCCTGTCGGCCGGGCTCGACAGCCTCGACGCCGACCCGGGCGTCCGCCGCGTTTTCCACGGGGTGCGCGCCCTGGACCCGCCGAGCGGAGTGGTGCTGCGCACGGCGGCGGCCCGCATGCCCCCGGCGGTGTCCGGCCTGGCGGTCGAGGGGGCCGTCCACATCGTGCGCGAGGGAGACGCGGAAGCCCTGCTGCGGGCCCTCCGCACGATCGGGCTGCGCCGGGCCAGCTGCGACCCCGACGAGATGCCCTGACCAGACTGCCACGCGTCATGCAGTCCTGTACTTCGCCGAGGCGGCGGCCCGCCTCCCGGCAGCCCAGGTAGGTGGGTCCTCCCCGGGCTCGGCGTGGCCCGCGTGGTCCCGCTGGCGCCTGCCAACTGCTACGCGTCGGCAGGCTCAGGGATCGACGGAGCCGAACCGCGCCGGGGTGAAGGTCAGTTCTGGGTGATCTCGGTCCACGGGCGGAGCTTCTCCGGGTTGCGGACGGCCCAGATGCGGGTGACGCGGTCGTCGGTGAGGCTGAACGCCGCCACGGTCACGGTGATGCCGGAGTGCTGGGCGACCAGGCCGGGCCGGCCGTTGACCGTCCGTTCCAGGAGGGTCAGTCCGGGGGCCTTGTCGGCGATGTGGATCAGGTACTCGGCGATCCGCTCGCCGCCCTCGACCGGGCGCAGGACGGTGCCGACCAGGCCGCCGCCGTCGGCGGTCATCGTGGCATCGGGGTCGAGCAGGCCGACGAGCGCCTTGATGTCCTTGGCTTCCCACGCCTTCTTGAAGTCCCGTACCAGGCCGGCCTGTCCGGCCGTCGCAGGCGTCGGCGCCTGCGCGGCGCGCATCCGTCGGCGGGCCGAGGAGGCCAGTTGGCGGCAGGCCGCGGGCGTGCGGCCGACGATCCCGGCGACCTCGGGGAAGGGGTAGCGGAACACGTCGTGGAGGATGAACGCCACGCGTTCGGCCGGCGTCATCGACTCCAGTACGACGAGGAAAGCCATGTTCACCGACTCGTCCAGGGTGATCCGGTCGGCGGGGTCGTCCGGCTCGCCGCTGCCGTCGCCCGCCCGCCCGCTGAACCACTCGGTACGGTCGGGCAGCGGCTCGGGTATCCACGCGCCGACGTAGCGCTCGCGCCGGGCCCGTGCCGAGCCGAGCACGTCGAGGCAGATGCGGCCGGCCACCGTCGTCAGCCAGGCGCCGGGCGACTCGATGGCCGCCTGCTGCTGCCGCGACATCGCGTACCAGCGGGTGTACGTCTCCTGCACGGCGTCCTCGGCCTCGGCCAGCGAACCCAGCAGCCGGTAGGCCAGGTTGATCAGCTGGCGCCGTTCGCCGACGACCGCGCTCAGGTCCGGCTCCCACCGGTCGTGCCCTGCCTCGGATGGGGTGCTCATGCTCGTGACCGCTCCCTGGTTCGTCTCGTCCGCTTCGGCTCCCGACTCTTCGACGAAACACCGCACCGGAGTGTGAGGACCACGCTTGGCCTCACACTTCGGGGGCCCGCGTCGTCGGACGGACGAGACACTACCGATCCACCGCCGCGAGGCAGACGAGGGGACCGCGCCATGGCCACACAGATGACGGCAGCACCGGGCAGGGTCACGTTCCAGCAGGTCGCGATAGCCCTGCAGACGGCGGGCATCTTCTTCCAGGCAGCCACGGCGGGACTGCTGCTGTCCTCGTCCCACGGTGAGGTGCTGCACGGCGTCGGAGCGCGCGTGATGTACGGCGCGTCGATGCTGTACGTGCTCGCCGCGGTCCTCGCGTGGCGGCCGGGCGGCGGTTCGCCCCGCCCGATCCTGTACGCGTCCGGTTTCCTCGTACTCGCCTCGGTGCAGGTGGTGCTCGGCATCGCGCGCGTGCCGTCGGTCCATGTCCCGCTGGGCGTCCTGATGTTCGGCCTGAGCGTGCTGGACCTGGGCCGGGTGCTGTCCGCGCGCCTGCCGGAACGGGCCGGCAGGCGCGCGTAGCCGCCGCGGGCGCGCCGATGCCCTGCCCGCGGGGAACGGGCCGGACGGTCGCCCGGTTCGGCGCGGCGGGAGACGGCTGGGCCTTCGCCCACTCCGACCGGGGCCTGGACGCCGCCGGCCAGGCGCGGTTCGCTTCGCCCGCCACGAAGGCATCCCGAGGGGCGCGGGCCCTGACGCTCACGTACGCACCGCAGTGGGACCCCGAGTTCCTCGCGGCCTTCCGCCTCTCCTGCGCGAGGCGAGGCGTGGACGACGGCCGGGGAGATACCCGAGGAGCTCACACCCGCCGGCCTCTTCGCGGGGCGCACCGATTCCGAGGGGCTCCGTGGTGTCACGGGAGGCCGTGTGCCACGGCCGCCCGGACGGCTTCGAGACCCGCAGCCGGCTCCCCGAGCCGGGCTCCGGGGAGGGCTGCGCCTACTGGACCCGTTCCTGACCCGCGGGCTGTCGCCCGTCCCGCCACCGAGGCCGTCCTCAGCCTGACGTCCGGGGCCGGCGGGTCGCCCGCCAGGTCGGCCGGCGGCGGGAGAGGCGGGGCCCCCGGCCCGTCCGCGACGGCGTGGCCAGTGCGAACGTCACCGTGATGTGCGCGCCCCCCAGGGGGCCGCGGGAGATGCGCATCGAGCCGCCCGTGGCGCTCGCGGCCCGCTGCGCGATGTCCAGCCCAAGCCCGGTGGAACCGGTGCTGCTCCCACGGGACAGGGCCCGGTCCGGATCCGGGATGCCGGGCCCGCCGTCCTCCACGACCAGCTCCACCGCGTGGGCCGTGCGCACGACGTGGACGCCGAACGGGGTCCCGGACGGGGTGTGGCGGAAGATGTTGCCGATGAGCGCGTCCACCACGGCGGCCACGTCGTCCTCGGAGAGGCCCACGCCCGTGGGTTCCTGCGTGAGGTCGAGGCAGCAGGGCCGCTGCTGCTGCTCCGCCAGGACCGCCCAGAAGGCCGTGCGGCGGCGTACGACGTCGGCCGCCTCGCAGCGGGGACCGGGAGCGCCGTTGCCGGCGGCGCGGTCGCCCGTGGAGGGTTCCGCGCCGAGCATGCCCTGGCCCATGGGTCCCACGGCGAGCGGGGTGCGCGCCGTGGCGATGATGGCCTGGAGCTCCGTCTCCAATTCGCCGACCGCGGCCTCGACCCTGGCCGATTCCGGGGTGCCGGCCATCCGCTCCGAGGCCAGGTGCAGGGCGGTCAGCGGGGTGCGCAGCCGGTGGGACAGGTCGGCGACGAGTTCGCGTTCCACGGCGAGCAGTTCGGTCATCCGGTGGGCCATCGCGTTGAAGGCCACGCCCGCCTCGCGCAGTTCCTTGGGGCCCATCGGGTCCACACGGGTGTCCAGGTCGCCCTGGCCGAGTGCGCGCGAGGCCTGCGCGAGCCGCTTCGAGGACCTGACGACCTTCGCGCCGAGGCGGTCGGCGACCAGCACGGAGCCGCCGATCAGTCCCACGGCGAGGAAGAGCATGACCGCCCAGGACTCCTTGACCCCCCGGGTCAGTTCCTCCTCGGGAACGAAGTTCTCGATGACGGCGACCTGCTCGCCGGGGAGCACCACCGGCTGCAGGCAGATCCAGCCGTGCGGAACCTCCTGCGAGATGGACTCGCGGCCCCGCTGGGCCCGTTCGAGCAGTGCGGCCGGCGCCTTGGAACGGCCGAGCGGCCCGGTGTCCGGCAGATGGACGACCAGGTGGTCGGCCGCGTCCAGGCTCGCGGCGGACTCCCGCAGGGCCGCCGGGTCCGTGGTCAGCGCGAGGACGGGTGCCAGGGCGGCGGCCCGCTGCTCGGCCGCGGTGACGCCCTGTTCCTTGACCAGCGACATCACCAGTGCGGCCAGCGGTATGAGGAAGGACAGGGCGACCATGGAGGTCACCGCGAGGGCCACTCCGGCCAGTGAGCGTCTCAACGCGGGGCCACCAGTTTGATGCCGACGCCGCGGACGGTCAGGAGGTAGCGCGGGGCCGCCGCCCGTTCGCCCAGTTTGCGGCGCAGGGACGACAGGTGCACGTCGACGGTCTGGTCGTCCACGTACGGCTCGCGCCACACCTCGGTCAGCAGGCGGCGCTTGGAGACGACCTGGCCGGTGTGGTGGGCGAGGAACGCCAGGAGGTCGAACTCCCGGCGGGTGAGGCGGAGCTCCCGGCCGGCCAGGTACGCGGTGCGCGCGCCCGGGTCCACGGCCAGTTCGCCCACGGTGGTGGGGCGCAGCGGTTCGGCGGCCGGTGTCACCGGTGCGCCTGCCGGGGCACCGGCCGGCGGGACGTGGCTCGTGCGCCGCAGGACGGCGGAGAGCCGTGCGACGAGCTGGCCGCCGGAGAAGGGCTTGACCAGGTAGTCGTCGGCGCCCGCGTTGAGGAGCTTGATGATTTCCGTCTCGTCGTCGCGGGCGGTGGCCACCAGCACCGGCACGGAGGATATGCCGCGGATCATCCGCAACGCGTCTCCTCCGTCCAGATCGGGCAGTCCCAGGTCGAGGACCACCGCGTCGACGGGCGACTGGGTGACCTCGCGCAGCGCGCCGAACCCGTCGCCCGCGCTGCGCACGGCATACCCGTGCTCCGCCAGGACCTCGATCAGTGACTGGCGGATGCTGGGGTCGTCTTCGACGACCAGGACGCTCGGCATGGGCACACCTTAGGGGCTCGGTCAGGGAGGACAGACCCTAAGGGGCGTCGAAGGCCGGGCCGTCGCCGGTGACGCGCAGGCGCACGGGACGGTCGGAGACCGGGATGGTGCAGCCGTCCTGGGAGCTGCAGCTCGCGTAGCCGAGCAGCAGGGTCGCGTCCCCGTTCCCGTCGGCGCTGACCGGGAGCGTGGTGGTGACGGGCCCGTCGGGGTAGACGGGGACCGGGGCGTCGACACCGGGCACGCTGATGGACCGTACGTCCTCGGCGGCCGTCAGCCTGCCCTCCGCCTTGAGGACGCCGGACACGGTCATCGCGGTCGGTCGGCCCACGTCCTCGATGCCGGTGGCCGGCAGGTCGATGCTGTAGAGGTGGAACCCTCTGCGCTCGGGGGTGAACACCGCGGTGACGGTGCCCTTCGAGGCCCGCCAGTCGGACACCGAGAGCGTGACGGTGACCCCGTTCTCGGTGAAGCGCGTCGTCGGTGCGGCGGCCTTGGCGCCCGCGTCGGAGCCCTCGCCCGGCTGCTGGCCGCAGGCCGCGAGCGCGGCCAGCCAGACGACGGCGGCCGCGACGCGGACCTTCCGGGAACGGCTGACATGTACGGAAAGGTTCATGGGTGTCTCTGCACTTCTGTGTCGCGTATCACGGGATCGAATCGGTTCTTCGGGGCTGTCTTCGGGGCGAACGGCGGCTCTAGAGGGCCGTGCTGAAGTTCGCGCTCCACAACTGCAGCCGGTACACCAGGTCGTTCCACACCCCGGTGGCCAGCAGTACGCCGACGAGCACGAGCATGCCGCCGCCGATCCGCAGCACCCACGGGTAGTGGCGCTTGACCAGGCCGAACGCGCCCAGGGCGCGCCGGAACGCCAGCGCCGCGAGCAGGAACGGCAGGCCCAGCCCGAGGCAGTACGCCACCATCAGCAGGGCGCCGCGGACCGCGCTCGCCTCCGTCCACGCGAGCGCCTGCACGGCGGCCAGCGTCGGGCCGATGCACGGCGTCCAGCCGACCGCGAACACCGCCCCCAGCACGGGCGCCCCGGCCAGTCCGAGCGCGGGGCGCCGGTGGCTGCGGAACTCCCGCTGGGTGAACCCCGGCAGGAACCCCATGAACGACAGCCCCATGAGCACCGTGAAGACGCCGAGCACCCGGGTGACCGTCTCCTGGTGCGCCAGGAGGGTACGGCCGAAGTAGCCGAACAGGGCGCCGCCGGAGACGAGCACCGCGGTGAAGCCGAGGACGAACAGCAGCGCCCCGGTCGCCATGCGACTGCGGCGCCCGCCGCGCGCTTGCGCCAAGTCGGCGACCGACAGGCTGGTCACGTAGCTGAGGTAGCCGGGTACGAGCGGCAGCACGCACGGCGAGAGGAAGGAGACGAGTCCCGCGACGAACGCCACGGGGGCCGCGATCGCCAGCGTGCCGTTCACCAGGGAGGGCGCGTCCGCGACGGCGAGCGTCCGGAACACGGCCGCCGGCCCCGTCACGACTCCTCCTCCACCACGCGCGCGAGCAGGGGCCGCAACTGCTCGTCGGTGACGGCGCCCCCGATGGCGACGGCGACGCGTCCGCGGCGGTCGATCACGAGCGTCGAGGGGACCGCCTGGGGGTTCAGCAGCTCGGGAGGGAAGCGGAGCAGGAGTTCGCCGGCGGGGTCGTGCAGGCTGGGGAAGCGCAGGCCGTGCTCGCGTACGAACGAACGGGCCGCGGCCCGGTCCGGGTCCCGCGTGTTGATCCCGAGGAACCGGACCTCCTCGGCCGGGATCTCCCGGCTGAGCCGTGCCAGGTCCTCGGCCTCGGCCCGGCAGGGCCCGCACCAGGAGCCCCAGACGTTGAGGACGACGACGTGCCCGCGGAGCCCGGCGAGGCCGGCCGGCCTCCCGTCCAGGTCGTCGCCGGCCAGCGCGGGCGCGTCCCGCCGGGCGCCGGGGTCCAGGACCCTCGCCCCGGCGGCGGCGCTGATCCCGCCGGCCCGGCCGCCCGGTGCCGCCTTGGCGCCTCCGTCGTCCGTCAGGAGACCGGCGAGGAGCAGACCGGCCGCCACCGCGAGGCCCGCGCCGGCCGGCACGAGCACGGCCCTGCGGACCGGTCGTCTCAAGACGCCCACTTGCGCAGGAAGGCGTTGATGCCGTCCGCGGTCAGGGACGGGTTGCCCGTGACGTGGGTGTCGGTGCGCACCGTGCCGGACGGGGAGACGACGACCAGCACGGGCATCGTGTACGTGCCGCCCGACGGGCTGTACTTGCGCAGGAGGGCCGAGTTGGCGGAGCTGTTGCCGCCGATGTCCACCTTGACGAGGCGGTACGAGGCTCCGAGGATCGCCGTGGTCTGCGGCTGGGCGAACACCTTGTCGGCGGCCTTGCAGTTGCCGCACCAGTTCGCGCCGAAGTCGAGCAGCACCGCCCGCCCGTCGGCCTTGGCCGCCCGCAGAGCCGCCTCTATCTGCTTCTGCGCGTCGGCCGAACTGTCGTAGCCGGGGCCGGGTACGCGGGCCGGTTCGGGCGCGGCGGACGTACGGGCCGGCTTGGAAGGCGTCCGGGAGGGGGTGGCCGACGCGGTCGCGGCGCGCGAGGGGGACGCGGAGGCGGAGGCGGACGGCGAGGCGGAGGCGGACGCGGAGGCCTCGGGGGACGCGGTGGCCGACTCCGACGCGGAGGGGAGGGCGGCCTCCGAGGACTGTCCGGCCTTGGCCGGCGCCGCGGAACCGACGGGCTGGGAGGACGGCCCGCAGGCGGCGGTCAGCCCCGCCGCGACCACGGCGACGGCGACCAGCGGCAGTCGCGTCCCCAGGGGCGCGGCGGACCGGGGGGCCGTCGTACGGCGGTCGGCGCGGACGGGTCGGAGCAGGCGAGAACTCATGGCGAAGACACCCCAAGGCACGATGCGGACTGCGGGAAGGACCGAATGCCTTCCGGCGCGGCGGAACCGACGGCCCGGGGGTTCGCCGGGTGCGGTTCCCCGGCGCCGAGGGCCGCTCGGCTGACGCGAGCATAGGCCCCGGCCGGGCCTGTGGAACCGCCTCGGCACGATCTTGAGGTTGCCCTAAGGAAGCGCTCACCTTCCGCTTCGCCGGAGCGCCGTGCATGAGGGCGTACAAGGCGTGAAACGCGTAAAAGGGGCCGGCGTCAGAACGACGATTCGCGGACGCTCGCCTTCGCCGACGGGGCGATCGTCGCCGTGACCACCGACCGGTGGTCGGCGCCGGAGAACGTGACGGTGAGGGTGTCGTCCGAGGTCTGCGTGGTGGTGGCCTTGAACCCGCGGCTGGGGATCGCGGAGATGAGGCACACGCCCCGGCTCCCGTACCGCACCGTGACCTTGCCGCCCTGCGAGGGGACGGTGTGCAGGCCCGCTCCGCCCTCCTCGCAGTCCACGGAGGTCTTCGGCGCGGTGGTCCGGGGGGTGCCCGGCGAGGCCTTGGCGGGGGTCGCCGCCGAGGGGGTCGGTCGCTGCGTCAGGGTGGGGGAGGGGCTCGCGGACGCGGAGGCGGAGGGTTCGCTCGGCGCGGGGCTGCCCGCCTCCCAGGCCGGCGGGGTGTCGATGACCACCGGGGCGGACCGCGCGACCGGGGGCGTGTGCCTGGTCGAGCCCACCACGAACTGCACCGTGGCGAGCACGGCGGTCACGCTGGTGGCGGTGCACGACAGCCATATGAACAGGTAACGCGGAATCCGGGGCACGGCCCCATAGTGGCCGACCCGCCGGCCGGCCCGTCACCCCCTCCCCCCGAGAAGCCCCGGAACCCCGCGTGCGGGCCCGCCGGGCGGGCCGGCGAACGCCGACGTCCTCCGACCCGTGGGAGGGGTCGGAGGACGTGGACGTGGGGGGTGGCTGGGGGGTGGCTGGTTCATTGGGCAGCGGGGCCGTGTCGGCCCGGGTCCCGCTACTTCGGAGTGCCGAAGTCCTGCGTCCACCACGGGCCGCCGTCGCCCTTGTGGACACCGATGCCGATCTCCTTGAAGGAGCAGTTGAGGATGTTGGCCCGGTGGCCGGAGCTGTTCATCCACGCCTTCATGACCGCGTCGGGGTCGGCCTGACCCCGGGCTATGTTCTCGCCCAGGCGGGACCATCCGTATCCGGCGGCCTCCACCCGGCTGGTCATGGTGGACCCGTCGGGGCCGGTGTGCGACATGACGCCGCTGCGGGCCATGGTGTCGCTGTACGTCCGTGCGGCGGCGCTCAGCTTGGCGTTCATGGTCAGCGCGCCGCACCCGGCGGCGGACCGCTCCTTGTTGACGAGGGCGAGGACCGCGGACTCGGCATCGCCGTTGACGGTGCCGGAGCCCCCCGAGCCCCCCGAACCGCCGCCCGTGGTCGTGGAGGGCTTGCGCGTCGGGTCGGTGGCCCGGGTCGTGGCCGGCTTCGCCGGGGCACTGCTCTCCTCCGAGTCGGGCTTCGGCGCGGCGGATTCGGAGGCGCCGGCGTCCGGCGTGCCGGACGGGCTCGGGCTCGCCGTGGCCGTGGCGTCGGCGGTGGGCGTGGGGGCGGCAGGGGAGGGTGCCGTCCCCACGCCGTCACCGGTCCCCGCGGTCCCGGCCGCCTGACCGGCGACGCCGTCGGCCCGCTTGTCCCTGCCGGCCTCACCGTCGGAGTCGGCCACGGCGACCCCGACCGCCACCGCCGCGGCCGCCGCGGTGACGGACAGGACGATGCGGGTGCGCACCGTCCTCTTCCGTCGCGCCTCGGCGCGGGACGGCGTTTCGGGAGTGTGGCTGCGGCTCATGACGGTTACACCTCACAGGAGAAGGGGAGGAGGGGGAGTCCGGCTGAGCCTAGGTCGCCGACCAGCGAAAAGAGCCCGCTGGAGGGGTTCTTCAGGTTCCCCTAAGGAAACCCGCAGGGCCAACACAGGGACGAGCCGGACAATCGCCCCAACTCGCCCGGCCTGGTACGCGCGTTGTGCAGCGCAGGGGTGCGGCATCGGCCTGGATGCGGCACCCCGCGGGTTCAGGACCGTCCGGCCAGCCGGTGCAGAACGACGTCGTGCAGGGCGCCGTCCGCGACCGTGAGGGTCAGGAACGTGTGGTGGGGCTGCCTCCGACGGTCCGTCGGAGAGCCCGGGTTGAGCAGCCGGAGCCCGGTCGGGGCCGTGGAGTCCCACGGGATGTGGCTGTGGCCGAACACCAGGACGTCCGCGTCGGGGAAGCGTGCCGCGCAACGCCGCTCGCGCCCGTCGGCCGGACCGGTCTCGTGGACGACCGCGAAGCGCAGGCCGCCGAGTTCGGCGCGGGCGATCTCGGGCAGTCTGCGGCGCAGGGCGGGCCCGTCGTTGTTGCCGTACACGGCGAGCAGGCGCCGCGACCTCGACTCCAGCACATCGAGCGTGGCCTCGTCGGTCCAGTCCCCGGCGTGGACCACCACGTCGGCTTCGTCCACGGCCGTCAGCAGCGCCTCCGGCAGGTAGCGGGCCCGCGCGGGCACATGGGTGTCGGAGGTCAGCAGCAGCCTCATGGGCCCACCGTAGACGAGGGCGCCGTCGCCCCGTGGCGGAATCGGAACGAGCAGGCGGCCGGGCGCGGGCGTCAGTCGGCGGTGAGGTCGATGGCGTCGGCGGCCTCGCGGACCTCCGCGTCCCGGTGGCGGCGCAGGACACGGACGGCGGCTCTCCAGGGCCCCGGCCAGTCCAGGCCGGGGCCGAGCGCGGCGGCGAGGGACACGGCGAACAGCCCGTCGGTGCCGGTGCCGTCGGACAGGGTGCGTACGGTCCCCAGCGCCTGTTCCGGGTGCGCCATGTTGCGGGAGCCGTACTGGTGCCGCCGGAGCAGCTGCTCGGCGCAGCGGCCCGCCAGCGCGGGGCGGTCCGCGACGGCGGCGCTCAGCTCGCGGCTTGCGGCGGTCAGTTCGGCCTCCGGCGCGGCCGGGTCGACGGCCCGGACGAGCAGGGAGACGCGCAGGCCGGTCAGCGTGGGTTCGACGGCCAACTGCCGGGCGAGCGGGCCGCACAACCGCTGGGGCACCGTGACGGCCGACGAGGCGAGGAGGTGCTGCAGCCGATGGCGGGCGGGCAGGTCGGGACCGTCGGCGCCGGCGCCCACCGGATCGCCACCCACCGGATCGCCGTCCTCCGGTGCGCCGTTCCCCGAATCGCCGGACGCCATCGCGGCCAGCAGCCGGGCCACCGCGTCGTGGAGCGCGCTGCCGGGGGCCGCTCCGCCCGACGGAGGGGGTTGCTCCGATCCGGCGATGCACAGCAGGGACTTGCCGGCCGCCTCCCAGATGAGGGAGCAGGTCAGGTCGGCGACCATGTCCGCGAGCGTCCCGCTGACCGTGGGCGCGTACGCGGCCCATTCCTCCAGGGCCCAGAGCACGCTCTGGGTCGTGAAGTCGTCGGCGGTGGCGAGCAGACCGGTGACCAGCCGGCCGTAACGGGACCGGTGCGCGGGAGCCACCTCGGCCGGGCCGCGCAGCACGGCGCGGCGGGCGCCTTCCGGGCCGTCGGCGACGGCGGACTCCAGCAGCGACCAGGCCGCCTCGGCGGGGAGCAGGGCGGTGGCCAGGGCGACGACCGCGGTCCGCAGGTCCGGGTGCGCGGAGGCGTCGAGCGCCGCCCGGGCCAGCAGCCGCGCGGCCTCGGCCGGCGGAAGGTGGCGGGTCGCCAGTCGCGCGGCCGACTTGCGGACGGTGAGTTTCACCCCGCGTTCCCGGGTGAGCAGGTCGTGCAGCAGGGCGGCGAGGGCGGCCGGGCGGGCCCGGAGCGCCACCTGGTCGGCGACGGCCCAGACCGCGGCCGCGTCGTCGTGGCCGGCGCTGTCGAGCAGCAGGCGCAGCGCGGAGTCCGGGCCGTCGGCGACGGCCGCGGCGGCCAGCGCGGCGGGGTCCGCCGACGCGGCGGGGTCCGAACCCGCTTCGTCCGCGCCGCCGTACCGCCGGACGAGGTCCCACCCGTACCCCGGGACCGTGGCCGCCGCGCGCAGCAGCGCGGCGCGCTCGTCCAGCGACCGGCCGGGGTCGGCGAGGGCCGTCTCGGCCAGGTGGACGGCGGCCCGCTGCTGGCGGGGCAGCCACCGGTCCGCACGGCGGAAGCGGGGCAGCGCGCGGGCCGTGCCGGGGGCCGGGAAGCGGCCGGCGGGCGGCGGGTCGGCCAGGGCGTGGTCCAGCAGGTCGGTGCGGTCGGCGGCGAGCACGTCGAGTACGGGGCCGAGCGCCGCCGCGGTGGGCTCCCGTTCCAGGAGTACGGCGACCCGCCCGGCCCGGGCCGCGGGGTCCGCCAGCCAGGCCGCGGCCAGCCCGGCGAACGCGCCGTCGGGGCAGTCGCGCAGAGCGTCGGCGAGGCGGTCCTGGAGCTCGGGTATCCGGCGTGCCCGGGTGCCGAACGCCTCGACCAGGGCGAGCAGCGGTGTGTGATCGCCCCGCCCGGCCGCGGTGTCCAGCCAGGGCCGTACGGCGTCGAGCACGGCGCGTTCGCGGCCGCGGCGCAGTGCCCGGTCCAGCCGGACGGCGGGAACGAGTGCGCCGGTGCGGGCCGTGAGCGCCCCCAGCAGGTGCACCGCGAGGCCCAGGAGCTCCTCGTCGGCCGAGGAGTTGAGGAGGGCGACGGCGAGGGTGTGGACGGCGGTCCGGGTGGCCGGCGCGCAGTCGCGGGCGCGCAGGGCGTCCAGGCAGAGCCGTCGCAGGTCGTCGCGGCCGGCGCGGCCCGCGGGGCCGGTGAGGGCCGCCGCGAGCAGCGGCGCGGACAGGGCGGCGAAGGCCTCCAGGACGGACCGGCGCACCGGGTCCCGTTCGTTGCGCAGCCGGCGCGCGGCCAGGTCCAGTACGGCGGCCACTTCCGCCGGATCAGCCGCGTACTCGGCGTTGGCCGTCACCTGCCGCCAGGCGAACGCCCGGTCGTCGGCGTCGCCGGAGCCGGTGGCGGCGAGGAGCTCCGGCCGGGCCTCGGCCGGCGGGAGCATGGCGAGGGTGGGCCACACCTCGAACTCGGACCACCGTTCGGCACGGCCCCGCGCGACGTCCGCCCGTGCTCTGGCGTGCCGTTCGGCCGCCGGGAACAGCGCCAGTACGGCATCGGGGGTGCCCGAGGCCTGGCGGTGGCCGGCGGCGGCGACCGCCTCGTGGAAGGCCACCCGGTCCGCGGGCGGTACGGCCCGCAGCATGGTGACGTAGGCGCCCCGGTGGGCCCAGCGGGCGGCGAGCCGGTGCAGGGACGGCGGTGCGGCCGCGACCAGTCTGCGCAGCACCGACGGGTTCGGGGTGCGCTCCCAGCGGAAGCTCTGCCGGCCTGGGTCGGCGAGCCAGCGGGCCGTCCGCTCGGCGTCCGCGTCGACGAGGTCGGCGAGCCGGTCGTGCAGCGGGTCGGGCAGGTCCCCGGGTCCGTAGCGTTCGAGGAGGTCCAGCACCCGGGCGGGAGCGGCGGGAAGGGCCGCCGCGATCCCGTTGGCGTGCTGCGGCCACCAGCCGCCGCGCAGCCGCGGGGTCAGCGCGGCGAGGTCGCGCTCGGCCTGGTCGAGCACGGCCGCCGGGTGACGGCGGGCCAGCAGGCTCCAGCCCTCGAACGCGACGGCGCCGGCGAGCTCGGGCAGCATCCGCGCGGTGAACTCCGCTGAGCAGCCCGGCAGGAGCAGGGCCGCGTCCCGGTCGCCGCGCTCGGTCCGCAGCCGCAGCAGCAGGCGCTCGGCCAGGGCGGGCCGGCCGCCGTCGCGCAGCAGCCGGGCGAGGTCGGCGCGGACCACGGCGGGGGCGTTGTCGTAGGCGGCCTCGACGGCCCGGTCGGGCACGGCCGAGGCGCGGGCGGCGCGCAGGGCGTAGCGGCGGACGATCGGGTCGGGGTCGGCCAGGCGCACGGCGAGGTGGTAGGTGTCCGCCCCGGCCAGCGCGGCGAGCGCGCCGAGCCGCCGTTCGTACGGGCCGAGCCGGTCGAGTGCGGTGAGCAGCGGCCGGAGCTCGCCGCGGGCCGCCAGCGCGTGCGCGGTGACGGCGGTCTGCCGCAGGCGGGCCTGGTGCGGGAGGGAGTCGAGTACGGACAGCAGCTGTTCGACGGTGGTGATCATCAGGGCGGATTGTCACAGAGACCCGGCCGTGAGTCCCACCGAATATCGGCGCGGGGCCGGCGGATCCCGGTCAGCCGAGGACGAGGGGGAGCGGGAGCGGTGTGGCAGACCTTCGCAGTTCACCCTCCTGCGCTCCGGTCGGGGCCCGCCGCCCGGTGCCGATCAGCAGGGCGTCCTTGTCGGAGAACGTCGCGGGGAAGGCGGCGCCGGCGATCTTCTCCAGCAGCTCGCGCGACCGGGCGAGCCCCTCGGCGGGCGGCTCCGCCGCGCCCGGGAGGTACGCGATCAGGTCGAGGTGGTGCAGGGTCCACTCCAGCACGTACGCGGTGAGGTAGTCGCCCGTGGTGAGCACCTCGTCCCGGGTGGCGACGGGGACCGTGGGATCCGCGAGTGCGGCGGCGCGGCCCGCGGCGGAACCGACGTCGTCGAGGTGGAACTTGAGCAGCCACGGCTCCCCGTACGCGGCGGCGAGACGGACGGTCAGCGCGTCGAGGGGGTCCTCGCCGGTCGGGGGCTCGACGAGGTTCCAGTAGGTCACCGCGTCGCGGGTCGGTTGCGTCCCGGCGGGGGTGACGAGGGTGATCAGCACGTCCTGGGCATCGATGACGAGATGGCACACGAGGTCCCGCACGAGCCACCCGGCGCATCCGGACGGCCGTGCGAAGTCCTCGTCACGCAGGTCGGCCACCGCCGTGCGCAACGCCGCCCAGGAGTCCGAGAAGAGGTCCACGGCGGCAAGCCTAGTGCGGTGAACGGGATGTGCCGGGCCGTCAGGTGAGCGCCGCCGCCAGTGTCCTGGCGGCCTTCGCGACCAGCGCGTCGGCACGCGGCGCGGAAGCCTCGGGCCTGGTGGTCAGGACGGACAGGACCACGGGCGGCCGTCCCGGCGGCCAGGCGATGCCCACGTTGTTGCTGGTCCCGTACGACCCGGAGCCCGTCTTGTCCCCGATCACCCAGTCGACGGGCAGGCCGGCCCGGAACCGGTCACCGCTCGTCGTGTTGGCCAGCAGCCAGCGCGTCAGGAGCTCCCGGTGCCGCGGGGCCAGGGCATCGCCGAGCACGAGCCGCCCGTACGTCCGCCCGATGGCCCGCGGGCTGGTCGTGTCGGTCACCCGTGACGGCTCGGCCGAGTTCAGCGCGGGCTCCCACCGGTCGAGCCGCGTCGTACGGTCACCCACGGAACGGCAGAAGTCGGTGACCGCGGTGGGGCCGCCCAGCTCGCGGAGCAGCAGGTTCGCGGCGGCGTTGTCGCTCTGGGCGATGGCCGCCGAGCACAGCTCGGCCACCGTCAGCCCACCGGCGATGTTCTCGGGCCGCTCCGTCACCGAGCCGCCGCCCGCGGCCGTGACGTCGTCCAGGGTGTAGTGGACGCGCCGGGCGAGGAACTCGCCGTCACGGTCCAGGTCCCGCATCACGGCCGCCGCTGCCATCGTCTTGAACAGCGAGCACATGGGGAACAGCTCGTCGGCGCGGTACAGCACCGTCCTGCCGGTGGCCGTGTCCAGGGCGTACGCCCCCAGCCGCGCGCCGTACTCGCGCTCCAGCGCGCGCAGCTGCCGGACGACCTCGCCCTCCCCGCCGCCCCCGCCGTGCGACGCCGCGTGCGCCACCCCCGCCGGCAGGGCCGCGGCCAGCGCCGCCCCCGCTCCCAGAGTCAGTACCGCTCGACGGGTCTGCTCCACGTCGGCTCTCCTCTTCCGTTTGACGATCACGTGGCGACAAAGACGCCAAAGGTGATCAATATGGTTCCGTCGCCGCAGGTTTCACTCCGCGCCGTCGAAGCTCCAGGCCTGGATGTCGCGGTAGTGGATGGGTCCGGGGCCGCGGCCGGTGTTGCTGCCGACCAGGTGGAGCTGCCGGGTCTGCCACGGCCGGCCGGTGAACGCGGCCAGCCCGGCCGCGGCTTCCACCGCGCTGGTGCGGTCGTTGCGGCGGGAGCGGGCCAGGGTCAGGTGGGGGCGCAGCGGCCGCTCCTGGAAGTCGATGCCGCGGGCGCGGACCGCCGCGCGCACATCGGTGGCGAGGAGGTGCAGCCCTTCGAGCTCTCCGTCGATCCCGGTCCACAGGACCCGTTCGTCGAAGTGCCCGCCGCCCCGCAGGGCCAGCTTCAGGGGCCGCCGGGCCGCGGCGAGGTCCGCGAGCGGCTCCTTGAGGAGCGGGACGGCGGCGACGGGGAGCTCGCCGAGGAAGGCCAGGGTGATGTGCCAGTCCTCGATGCGGTTCCAGCGCATGCCCGGATACGCGGCGTACGCGGGCCGCAGCCGCTCGGCCAGCTCTTCCTTCGCGTCGTCGGGCGGGGCGAGCGCTATGAAGACGCGGACGGTCTCGGACTGGATCTTTTCGTTCACGGGGGACTTCGTATCGCGTCCGGGCGGGTCCAGTCATCTTCACGGCCCCTGCGCGCGGTGCGGCGCCGCCCGCCCCAAAGCAAAAGGCAAGGAACTCGCGCTCCTCGCCACTCTCAACATATAGCGCACAGGGGGCCTTGCGGCAAGACCCCTGTCGTCCCGCAGAATCACCGATCCAAGCCGGAATCGCGGAAGTCGGGGTTGTTCACATTGCGTGTGTTGTTGTCGACGTACGGGTCGCGCGGGAGTGTCGAGCCGATGGCGGGTCTCGCGGTGGCGTTGCGGGAGCTCGGCGCGGGGGTGCGGGTGTGCGCGCCGCCGGACGCGGAGTTCGTGCAGCGGCTGGCCGGGGTCGGCGTGGAGACGGTGCCCGCCGGGCAGCCGGTGCGTCCGGTGGTGAGCACGGTGACGCCGGGTTCGGCGGTGGGGCTGGCGCAGCGCGTGGCCGAGCTGATGGGCGCGCAGTTCGAGACGGTCGCCGCTGCGGCCGTGGGCTGTGACGTGCTGGTGGCGACGGGCCCGCTGCCGGCGGTGACCGGTGCGCGGTCCGTGGCGGAGAAGTTGGGGATCCGCTACGTGCACGCGAGCCACCAGCCGGTCGCCCTCCCGTCGCCCCACCGGCGGCCGCCCGCCCGGCGGGGCCGGCCGTTGCCGCCGGAGGCGAGCGACAACCGGGCGCTGTGGGAGCTGGACGCGCGGATCGCGGACGAGATGTTCGGCGAGGAGCTGAACGGCCGGCGGGCGGCGTTCGGGCTGCCGCCGGTGGACGGCGTCCGCGACTACGCGTTCACGGACCGGCCGTGGCTGGCCACCGACCCGGTCCTGGACCCGCGGCAGCCGACGGACCCCGACGTGGTGCAGACCGGCGCCTGGATCCGGCCCGACGAACGCCCGCTCCCCGCCGGCCTGGAGGCGTTCCTGGACGCCGGCACGGCACCGGTGTACGTCGGCCTGGGCAGCACGCCCGTCGGCGCCCCGCAGGACTTCGCACGGGTGGCCGTCGACGCGGTCCGCGCGCAGGGCAGGCGCGTGGTCCTCTCCCGCGGCTGGGCCGGCCTGGACCTCGTCGACGACCAGGACGACTGCTTCCTCGTCGGCGAGGTCAACCAGCAGGCACTGTTCCGCCGGGCGGCCGCCGTCGTGCACCACGGCAGCGCGGGCACCACGACGACCGCCACCGGGGCCGGTACGCCCCAGGTGGTCCTGCCCCAGGGGGGAGACGCGCCGTACTGGGGAGGCCGGGTCGCCGACCTGGGCATCGGGACCGCGCACGACGGCCCCACCCCGACCACCGGGTCCCTGTCGCTCGCGCTCGAGGCGGCCCTGACGCCGCAGACCCGCGCGCGGGCTGCCGCCGTCGCCGCCACGATCCGTACCGACGGGGCGACGGTCGCCGCGAAGCTGCTGCTCGACGCTGCGGGCTGAGCGAGGCGGCGACCCCGGGGCGGCACGGTTTGTATCGGGCACGTATCAGGGAGCGCTTGGTCGTCCATCGAACGCGTGCGCCGGGCCGTGGGCGGGCGGCCACGCCCGATGTCTGCCATATCGTTCCTTTCAGGTCCCGTGTTCCGTGACCGTCCGAACAAGGAGTCATCCGCGCGTGTCCTCGTCCGCCCCGCCCCCGGCCCCCGCACCGGCCCCGGCCCCGGCCCCGGCCTCTCCGCGCCCGGTTCGCGTGCTGCTGGTGGAGGACGACGACCTGATGCGCCGGTCCTTCACCGTCGCCCTCGAGCGCTACGGCTACGGGATGGAGACCGCTGCCGACGGGCTGGCGGGGCTGGAGCTCTTCCGTGAGGAGAGCTTCGACCTGCTGATCCTGGACGTGATGCTGCCGGGTCTGGACGGTATCGGCCTGTGCCGCCGGGTCCGCGAGACCAGCCTGGTGCCGGTCCTGATGATGTCCGCCCGCGGCGACGGACTCGACGTCGTCGCCGGTCTCGAGGCCGGCGCGGACGACTACGTGGTCAAGCCCGTCGACACCTACGTGCTCGTGGCCCGCATCCGTTCGCTGCTGCGGCGGGCGACCTACGCACCCGCGCCGCCCGCCCCGGATCCCGGCCGGACGGCCGGCGACTCCCCCTCGGACGGGCGGTCCCCGGCCGAGGGGGAGTCGCTGGTCTTCGGAGACCTGACCCTCGACACCGGTGGCCTGGAGGTCTTCGTCTCCGGAAGCCCGGTGGCGCTGACCCCGACCGAACTGAAGCTGCTGCTGGTGTTCGCCGCCCACCCCGGCATCGTGCTGGAACGCCACACCCTGCTGCGGGAGGTGTGGGACTACGGCTGGGACGGCGACAGCCGCGTCGTGGACCTGTGCGTGCAGCGGCTGCGCAGGAAACTCGGCCGGGACCGGATCGAGACGGTCCGCGGCTTCGGCTACAAGCTCAGGCGCTGAGGCCGGTGCGACCGTTCCACCGGCCGCGGCCGGCCCGCGTGTCCCTGCGCTGGAAGATCGCCGCGCTGGCCGCGGCCACGGCCTTCCTCGTCGTGGCCGCGGTGGGCGTCCTCGTACACCTGTGGACCGCGCAGGACATCCGCGGCCGGGCCGAAGCCCGGGCCTTCAACACCGTGTACTCCGCCATGGCCACCTACCGGCGCACCGGAACGCTGATCGACGGTGCCGAGCTCGATCCGGCGGAGCTGCCCGCCGCACTGCGCCGCCCCGCCGACGGCGTCCGGCACGTGGCTCACGACGGGCACGTCGAAGGCAACGTGGGGCCCACCGTCTGGGCCGCCCAACGCACCGCCGGCCCGGACAGTCCGGTGCTCGCCGTCCGGGTCAACATGAGCTCGGAGCTCCACGAGCTGCGGCAGCTCGACGTGAGCATGGCACTCGCCTCGCTGGTCGCGCTCGCGGCGGCCGCGCCCCTGGCGGTCTACGGAGCCGGGCTGCTCGCCCGTAGGCTGCGGCGGGTCTCCGAGACCGCGGGCCGGATCTCCGCCGGGGACCTGGACGCCCGGACCGGGCCCACCAAGGGCGGCGACGAGGTGGCCGACATCGCCGCCACCGTCGACCTCATGGCCGACAGCCTCAGCCGACGGCTGCGCACCGAGCGCCAGTTCACCGCGGACGTGGCCCACGAGCTCCGCACCCCCGTCGGCGGCCTGCTGGCCGCCGCCGACCTGCTGCCCCGCGGTGAGACGGAGGACCTGCTCCGGGCCCGGGTGCGCGATCTGCGCGGCCTGGTCGAGGACCTCCTGGAGATCTCCCGGCTGGACGCCGGCGCCGAACGGCCGGTCCGCGACCGTGTCCCGCTCGGCGCGGTCGTCTCCGAGGCGGTCGCGCGGACCGGCCTCGACACGGACATCGTGGTCACCGCTCCCCCCGATGCCACCGACGCCGACCCGCGCGGGTCCGGGACCGCGCCGGCAGGGGCGACCGTGGAGACCGACCCGCGCCGCCTCGAACGGATCGTCGGCAACCTCGTCGTCAACGCCCACCGGCACGGAAACACCCCGGTGCGGGTCACCGTCCAGGGTCGTGCGGTCGTCGTCCGCGACCACGGCCCCGGCTTCCCCCGGGACCTGCTCGTCGAAGGCCCGCGCCGCTTCCACACGGGCGCCGCGGGGCGCGGCACGGGCCACGGCCTGGGCCTCACCATCGCCCTGGGCCAGGCCCGGCTGCTCGGCGCCGAGCTGCGCTTCGAGAACGCCCCGGACGGCGGCGCGGTCGCCACCCTGCGCCTGCCCGCCTGACGGCCTGCCTGCTGACGGCCGGTCCCCACACGACCGATACGGAGCGGAGCGGCGGCCGATACACGGCCGTCCGGGCCCCGATACGTTCCCCGGACACCCTTCGAAGTGCACGTTCCCGCACCCGAAGAGGAGTCCTCCGTGACCGCCGACCCCTTTGCCCCGCAGCCGCCGCACACACCGGCCGGGGCCGCGGCCGCCGCCACCGACCTGTCGAAGGTCTACGGCAGCGGCGACACCCGCGTCGTCGCCCTGGACCGGGTCAGCATCGCCTTCGGGGAGGGCGAGTTCACCGCGATCATGGGCCCCTCCGGCTGCGGCAAGTCCACCCTGCTGCACTGCGCCGCCGGGCTCGACTCCTTCAGCTCGGGCTCCGTCCGCATCGGCACCACCGAACTGGGCACCCTCGACGACCAGCAGCTCACCCGGCTGCGCCGCGACCGGATCGGCTTCGTCTTCCAGGCCTTCAACCTGCTGCCGACGCTGACCGCGCTGGAGAACATCACGCTGCCGCTGACCATCGCCGGCCGCCGGCCCGACCGGCAGTGGCTGGACCGTGTGGTCTCCATGGTCGGCCTGGCCCAGCGGCTCGACCACCGGCCCGGACAGCTGTCCGGGGGGCAGCAGCAGCGCGTCGCGGTGGCCCGCGCCCTGGTCTCCCGTCCCTCGATCGTCTTCGGCGACGAACCCACCGGCAATCTCGACTCCCGCTCCGGGGCCGAAGTCCTCGGCTTCCTGCGCGACTCGGTGCGCGAGCTGGGCCAGACCGTGGTCATGGTCACCCACGACCCCGTCGCCGCCGGCTACGCCGACCGCGTGGTCTTCCTCTCCGACGGTCGCCTGGTCGACGAGATGAGACGTCCCACCCCGGACCGGGTGCTGGACCGGATGAAGGAGTTCGACACCCGCTCGCGCACCAGCTGACCCCTCCCGCCCCCCGGTACCGCACCGCACCAGCCGCCCGCCCGCCTGCCCGCCCGCTCGCTCGCACCGGACGAGCCCGCCTCCCCAGGATCCGCATCCCCATGTTCCGTACCGCCCTGCGCAACGTGTTCGCGCACAAGGCCCGCCTGCTGATGACCGTGTTCGCGGTCATGCTCGGCGTCACCTTCGTCTCCGGCAGCCTCGTCTACGGCGACAGCCTCCACCGGGCCGCCTCCGCCCGGGCGACCGACGGCTACGAGCGCATCGCCGTCAGCGTCTTCCCCCAGGACTTCGACGGCGCGAAGCGCCAGGACGACGGGCCGCCCGGCATCGACACCGGCACCGTGCACGCCCTGGCCAAGGTCCAGGGCGTCGCCCTCGCCGCGGGCCGCGTCACCGGTTTCGCCGCCGTCGCCGACCGGGACGGCCGGCTGCTCGGTCACGGCCCCTCCCACAAGGCGGGCAACTTCGCCCCGGGGGCGGACGGCACCGACCCCGCCTACCGCTTCACCCAGGGGTCCGGCCCGACCGGCGGCGACACGATCGCCCTCGATGAGACCACCGCCGCGAAGGGCGGCTTCCGCGTGGGCGACACCGTACGCGTCGGCACGCACCAGGGCGCCGCCTCCTACACCCTCAGGGGCATCTTCCGTACGGACGGGACCACGCTGCCCGCCGGCGGCAGCCTGACGCTGTTCGACGACGCCACCGCGCAGCGGCTCTTCCTGCGGCCCGGCCTCTACCAGAACGTGGACGTCACGGCCGCACCCGGCGCCGACGTACCGCAACTCCTCGGCCGGATCGAATCGGTGCTGCCCCAGGGCGCCGGCGCGGCGACCGGCGCCCAGCTCGCCCGGATCCAGGCCGACCTCGCCACCAACGACAGCGACACCATGAGCCAGATCCTGCTGGGTTTCGCCGCGGTCGCCCTGTTCGTCGCCACCTTCCTCATCTCCAACACCTTCACCATGCTCGTCGCCCGGCGCACCCGGGAGCTGGCCCTGATGCGGGCCGTCGGCGCCTCGCGCAAGCAGGTGCGCCGCATCCTGCTGACCGAGTCCCTCCTCGTCGGCGCGGTCGCCTCCGCGGCCGGCCTCGCCGCCGGCACCGGGACCGCCGCCCTGCTCCAGGCCCTCTTCGCCCCGGCCGACGCCCCGGCCGGCCCGCTGGTCCTCACCCCGGGCACCGTCATCGCGTCCCTGCTGGTCGGCACCGCCCTGCCCATGGTCGCCGCATGGCTGCCCATCCGCCGGGCCATGGCCATCCCGCCGGTCGCCGCGCTCAGTGCGGCCGAGCCGACGGCCCCGGCGCGCACCGGCTCCCTGCGCACCGGCCTCGGCGCCGCGCTGCTGGTCACCGGCGTCGCCGCCGCGGCGTACGGGGCGCTCGGCACGGACCGTGACGCGCGGATCGTCATCGGCGTCGGCGCCGCGCTCACCCTCACCGGGACGATCGTCCTCATCCCGCTGCTGGCCCGGCCGTTCGTCGCCCTGGTCCGGCCGCTGCTGACCCGCCTCCACCCGGTGTACGGCGACCTCGCCGCCCGCAACACCGTGCGCGACCCGCGCCGTACGGGCGCCACGGCCGCCGCGCTCGCCATCGCCCTCACCCTCGCCTCGGGCCTGTCCGTCCTCGGCGCCTCCGCCGCCCGCTACCTGGACCGGGCGACCACCCACGACTTCACCGCCGACTACCTGGTGAAGCCCGCCGAGGGCGGCATGCGGATGACGGCCGAGACCGCCGCCGCACTCCGGAAGCTGCCCGGCGCCGCGGTCAGCCCGCTCGACCAGTCCACCGAGTACCTGCTGGCCGGCACCCCCTCCGTGCTGACCGGCGTCGACCCCGCCACCATCGGCCGCCTGCTGCGGTACGACGTGGTCGAGGGTTCCCTCGACCGTCTCGCCCAGGGGCAGATCGCCGTGGCCGACTTCAAGGCCAGGGCGGCCGGCTGGCACGTCGGCCAGACCCTGCCCCTGCAGCGGCAGGACGGCCGGCCGGACAGCGTCACCATCGGCGCCGTCTACCGGGCGGACGAGCAGAGCAACCTGCTGCCCAGCATCACCGCACCCGACTCCCTCGTCGCCCGCCACGACCGCACCCCGCACACCGCCGGGATCCTCGTCGCCCTGGACGGCGGACCCGGCCGGACCGCGCTCGCCGGCGTCACCCACGCGCTCGGGGACAACCCCGCCCTGGCCGTCCTCGATCAAGAGGGCATCCGGGCCCAGGACAGCGGGTCCATCGGCGACCAGCTCGACGTCTTCTACGCCCTGCTGAGCATGGCCCTGGCGATCGCCGCTCTGGGCATCGCCAACACCCTCGCGATGTCCGTCCTGGAACGCCGCAAGGAGATCGGCACCTTGCGCGCCCTCGGTGTGGACCGCGCCGGCGTGAGCCGGATGATCCGCTTGGAGGCCCTGGTCCTCGGCGGGCTCGGCGCGACGCTCGGCACGGTCCTGGGCGTCTTCCTCGGCTGGGCGCTCGGTCGCACCCTCCAGGAGAGCGTCGCGGGCTACACGCTGGTCCTGCCCTGGGGGCGCCTCGCCCTCGGTGTGCTCGTCGCCCTGGCGGGAGCCCTGGCCGCCTCGCTCTGGCCGGCCCGCAGGGCCGCCCGCGTCGACATCCCGGCCGCCACGGCGGCCCCGTGACCCCGTGCCCGGGCCCGCCGTCGTGAGTGCTCAGCGGACGGTGGGCCCGCCATCGGCACCGGGCCGGGCGAGGAGGCGCCGGAGCCAGGCGGTACGGGCCTGGCGGGCGTCCCGGCTGAGGGCCGCTCGGGGGGCGAAGCCGTCGAAGCCGTGGAAGGCCCCGGGCCACACGTGCAGTTCGGCCTGACCGCCCGCCTGCCAGATCGCGTTCGCGTAGGCCACGTCCTCGTCCCGGAAGGTCTCGGCCGACCCGTCGGGCCGGGCTCGCCACCTGCCGGGAACACTCGCGCGGAATCCATGCGACGTACTCAACCACCCGCCGGACGCGGGCTCCTCGGGCGGTCACCCCGAGGTTGAAGTCGAAGAGGGCCCGCGGGTACCGCTCGGTGAAGAGGACATCGTGCTCACCTCATCGGCTCACCTCGCCCCTTCCCGTGATCCCGGCTGCGCGCACCGCTCTCCGGTCGGGCGGGCCGGGCGCGCCGGCACAGGGGACCGGGGGAGGCGTACTCCTGTGCGCCCCCATGTGCTCCTTCGACGGCACCGGCCACTCCGCTTACGGTCCGGGCCATGAGTGGATACGCGAAGGAACCGGCCACGCCGACGGAAATCAGCACCCGGGACTTGCCTCCCTCCGACCGTTGGTCCACGATCCCCGTCATACCGGCCCCGGTCTGCCGCTTCGAGAACTTCCTGGGCGCGGAACGCGCCGCCGGCCTGCTCGCGTACGCGATCTCCCGGCAGCCCGACTTCAACGCGGGGACGGTCCTGGACCCCCTGTCGGGCCAGGTCTCCCACAAAGGTCGCAGCTCCCTCGTCCTCCCCATGACCAGCTCCGTCTTCAGCCGGCACCTGGCCGACTGCCTGCCGCTCGTCCAGGAGGTCCTCGGTCACCAGGCCGCGCTGACGCAGAGCCTGACGGTCCTGACGGCACATGGCGAAGGGGGCCACTACGGCATGCACACCGACGCCTCACGGGTCCGCGACGTCAGCACGGCCGTGTCGGCGGTGTACTACCTCCACCGCAGGCCCCGCGGCTTCGACGGCGGTCAACTCCGGCTGTACGACACCCAGTTCCACCAGGGCGGCCCACAGCCGGCGGAGACCTACCGCACGATCGAACCCGAGCACGACACCATCGTGTTCTTCCCGGCCAGCGCCTTCCACGAGGTGGTCCCGTCCACCTGCCCCAGCGGGCACTTCGCCGACCACCGGTTCACCCTCACGACGTGGATCAGCGGCACCGAGCGGGCGCCGGCGACTCCCGACACCCCGTTCCGGATCTGGCCGTGGATGGCCCGCGCGGCCGAACACACCCGCCCGCTCGCGGACGTCACGCACGACCACGACGGTGCCCGGCCCATCGCCCTCCCGGCCGCGGACCCCGTCACCCGCCTCACCCTTCCCACACCCCGCACGACGGCGTGAACGAGGTCTCGGAGCTCTTCGAGGTCTTCGAGGTATGAGCCGGGCCGAAGGCCGGACCGCGAGTCGGCCCGGCCGGTCCGGCTGGTCAGGGCCGGCCGATCAGGTATCCGCCCATGGCGGTGAAGTACTCGGCCGCGGGCAATTCCCGGCCGTCCTCGGTCCGTACGCGCGTGATGGCCAGCCCGTGGTTGCGGCCGGTCCGGGCGTCGGCGCCCGCGACGATCACCACGCCCCCGCCCTCGCGGTAGAAGATCCGGCCGGGCGTGCCCCCGTACAGGCCATGGGACACGCGGGCGGACAGCACCTCCAGCCGCCTGCCCTTGTGGAAGGTGAAGGCGCTGGGGTACGGCTCGGACTGGGCGCGCACCAGGCGGTCCAGGTCCTCCGCGGGCCAGGTCCAGTCGATGCGGCTGTCCTCGACGGACCGCTTGTGGAAGAAGCTCGCCCGGCTCCGGTCCTGCCGCGTGAACTCCGTCCGCCCGGAGGCGATGAGGTCGAGGGCGCCGACGGTGACCGGTGCGATGAGGTCGACGGTCCGGTGGAAGAGGTCGGTGGCGGTGTCGGTCGGCCCCACCGGTACCGACTCCTGCCGCACGATGTCCCCGGCGTCGAGTTCGTCGTTCATCATGTGCGCGGTGACGCCCACTTCCGTCTCGCCGTTGATCAGCGCCCAGATGAGGGGCGAGAAGCCGGCGTACTTCGGCAGCAGCGAGTCGTGCACGTTCAGCGTGCCGTGGCGGGGGAGCCCGAAGACCCGCGGGGGCAGCCACGTACGCCAGTTGTTGGCGACGATGATGTCCGGGTCGGCCTCCTTGAGGCGCTGGAACAGCTCGTCGTCGTCCGGGCGGTTGCGGAGCAGCACCGGGACCCCGTGCTCTTCGGCGAGGTCGGCGACGGAGTCGCTCCAGATCTTCTCGTAGGCGTGCTCGCTCTTCGGGTGCGTCACCACCAGTACCACGTCGTGCTCGGAGTCCAGGAGGGCTTGCAGGGTGCGGTGCCCCCAGGTCTGGTAACCGAACATGACGACCCGCATGGGGTTCCTCCTCCGGGACAGGGGTTGGCCACTGCCGAGTAAAGCAAGGCTTGCCTAACTCTGCAACGGCGCCTGCTGTGCCGCGAATTGACGATCACTCAACCCTGGCCGCCCGATTTGTCTATCGACAGCTCTCAAGGATCATCTTAGCCTTACCTAAGTTTCGGTCGCGTCTCCGGCGGCGTGCCCGGTTTTCCCGCCTTTTCGATGCTCGACAGGCCGCCCGCCCGCCGGCGCTGCGGCTGCCCTCGCACGATGGGAGTGACATGGCACAGGCTCGTCCTGGCGACCCCCCGCTGATCCACGACCTCATCGGAATCGGCTTCGGGCCGTCCAACGTGGCCATGGCCATCGCGGTCGGCGAGCACAACGCACGCGTCGGCAGGGCGGAGGTGATCACCACTCACTTCTTCGAACAGCAGCCGCGCTTCGGCTGGCACCGGGGCATGCTCATCGACGACGCGACCATGCAGGTGTCCTTCCTGAAGGACCTGGTGACGCTCCGGAACCCGGCCAGCGAGTTCAGCTTCCTGTGCTACCTGAAGAGCAAGGGGCGGCTGATCGACTTCATCAACCACAAGAACCTCTTCCCGCTGCGGGTGGAGTTCCACGACTACCTGGAGTGGTCCGCGGCCAAGGTCGACGACATGGTGTCCTACGGGCACGAGGTCGTGGGGGTCACACCGGTCGTCCACGACGGAGTGGTGGACCACATCGACGTGACGGTCCGGTCGACGGAGGGGCTCGCGCTCCACCGGGCCCGCAACCTCGTCATCGGCACCGGATTACGCCCCCTCATGCCGGAAGGCGTGGAGCGCACCGACCGCATCTGGCACAACTCGGATCTCCTGACGAAGGTCGAGGGGCTCCGGGGCGCCGACCCCTCCCGGTTCGTCGTCGTGGGCGCGGGACAGAGCGCCGCCGAGAACGTCGCCTATCTGCACCGCCGCTTCCCCGGGGCCGAGGTCTGCGCCGTCTTCTCCCGGTACGGGTACAGCCCCGCCGACGACAGCGGCTTCGCCAACCGCATCTTCGACCCGGAGGCGGTCGGAGAGTTCTTCACCGCGCCCGAGAACGTCAAGCGCAAGCTGATGGACTACCACCGCAACACCAACTACTCCGTGGTGGACATCGATCTCATCGACGACCTGTACCGGCAGATGTATCAGGAGAAGGTCCTCGGCACCGAGCGCCTGCGCTTCCTCAACGTCTCGCGGCTCACCGGCGTCACGCAGACGCCGGCCGGGGTCCACGCCACCGTGCGGTCCCTGGTCACCGGCGAGGAGACGCCCCTGGACGCGGACGTGGTCGTCTTCGCCACCGGCTACCGCCCCGCCGACCCGCTCGGCCTCCTCGGCGAGGTCGCCGACCGCTGCCTGCGCGACGACGAGGGGCGTGTCCGCGTCGAGCGCGACTACCGCATCGCGACCGACCCCGCACTGCGCTGCGGCATCTACGTGCAGGGCGGTACGGAGCACACGCACGGCATCACCTCGTCCCTGCTGTCCAACACCAGCGTCAGGGTCGGCGAGATCCTGGACTCGCTCCTCGACCGGGGCCTCAAGTCCGATCCCGACGAGGTCCGGACGGTGGCCGACGGGACGGGCAGTGCGGCCCGCTAGCCGATACACGGACCGTTCCGGTCCGCACATGTGACGCCCGGTGGCGCGTGCCGCCGACGATGTTTCGCCGGTGGAGCGAAGGGATGACGTAGAGCGACATGGGCACGACTACAGTGGAGCGTCCCGCGCCCAAGGGCGCAACGGAGGCCCGCACGCGCCGGGTTGTGGGGTCGTTGGCGCTCCTGTTGATCCTGCTGGCCGCGGTGGTGGTGTCGCTGGCAGTCGGCGCCCGCGCGCTGAGCCCGGCCGATGTGTGGCAGGGGCTGACGGGGGCGCCGGACCCGGACCGGCGACTCACCGAGATCAGGCTCATCGTGCGGACCGTACGAGTGCCCCGGACCGTCCTCGCGGTCGTGGCGGGCGTGGCCCTGGGGGTCGGCGGGGCCTTGATCCAGGGGTACACGCGCAACCCGATCGCCGACACGGGTCTGCTCGGGGTGAATGCGGGCGCCTCCTTCGCGGTGGTGACGGTGATCGCCGTGTTCGGCTTCGCCGGCCCGTTCCAGTACGTCTGGTTCGCCTTCCTGGGCGCGGCGGTCGCCGGTGTCGTCGTGTTCGGGCTGGCGAGCGTCGGCCGCGGGGCCGGCAATCCGCTGACTCTGGCCCTGGCCGGGCAGGGGATCACCGTGTTCCTGGCCGCCATGACCACGGCGGTCGCCCTGTCGGACAAGGCTTCGCTGAACGCGCTGCGCTTCTGGAACGCGGGCTCGGTGGCCGGAGTCGGATTCGACGTCATCTGGCCGGTGACCGCGTTCATCGCCGTCGGGCTGGTGCTGGCCCTGACCACGCTGCCCGCCGTCAACCTGCTCAACCTCGGCGACGACGTGGCGCGCGGGCTGGGCGTCGGCATCGCGCTGACCCGGGCCGTGGGCATCGTCGCCATCACGCTGCTGGCGGGAGCGGCGACGGCGGCTTGCGGACCCATCGCCTTCCTCGGCCTCATGGTGGCTCACGTGGCCCGGTACCTGACCGGGCCGGACTACCGCTGGCTGGTGCCGTACGCGGGTCTGCTCGGTGCCATCGTCCTCCTGGTCTGCGACATTGCGGGGCGGCTGCTGGTGCGGCCGGGCGAGCTGGACGCCGGTGTCGTGGTGGCCCTGCTCGGTGCCCCGTTCTTCGCGGCCCTGGTGTGGCGCGGAAAGTTCAAGAGCGCGTGAACGGGGCCGACGTGGAAGTGGAAGCGATGGAGGTCGAGGCCGTGAAGGCGTCGGTGGCGCCGGGGGTCCGGCTCGGCCGGGTGTCGTTCGTATGGCGGCCGTGGATGGTGTGCGCCACCCTGCTGCTGGCGGCGGCGACGTTCCTGGTGTTCTGCCTGTCCATCGGCGTCGGGGAGTTCCCCATCGGCCTGCCCCGGGTGGTCGCCACGGTCCTCGGCCGGGGCGAGCGGGTCGACGAGTTCGTGATCGTGGACCTGCGGATGCCGCGGGCCCTGGCCGGGTGCGTCGTCGGTGTCGCGCTGGGGGTGTCCGGGGCGATCACCCAGTCGATCGCGCGCAATCCGCTGGCCAG
This sequence comes from Streptomyces sp. NRRL F-2580, assembly GCF_000720115.1. Lineage (GTDB taxonomy): Bacteria > Actinomycetota > Actinomycetes > Streptomycetales > Streptomycetaceae > Streptomyces. Next base: position 78,026 of record NZ_JOIR01000015.1, on the reverse strand, counting down.
CCCCGACATCCTGGGCATCACCGGGGGCGCCGGCGCGGTCGCGGTGTTCCTGGTGACGGTGTCGGGCGGGACCGCCGCGGCGGTCGTCGGCTCCGTCGGACTGTCGGGGGCGGCGCTCGCGGGCGGTCTCGGTACGGGGCTCCTCGTGTACTTCCTGGCCTGGCGGCGCGGGATCGACGGCTTCCGGCTCATCCTCATCGGCATCTCGGTGAGCGCCGTGACGGAGGCCGTCACGACCTGGCTGCTGGTCCAAGCCGACATCAGGGACGTGGCCCGGGCCCAGGCATGGCTGATCGGCTCGCTGGACAACCGCTCGTGGGACGACATCCGGGTGGCGCTCTGGTGCACGCTCGCGCTGATGGTCGTCGTGGCGTGCGCCGCGTTCCAGTTCAAACCGATGCACCTCGGCGACGAGGTGGCCGCGGGCCTGGGCGTCCGGTACTCGGCCGTCCGGGCGGTCCTGCTGCTGTGCGCGGTCCTGCTGGCCGGCGTGGCGGTGAGCGCGGCGGGCCCGGTCCCGTTCGTCGCCCTGGTCGCGCCGCAGGTGGCGATGCGTCTGCTGAGGTGCCCGACACCACCGATGGCGGCCTCCGGCATCTTCGGGGCCCTGCTGCTGACCGGCGCCGACCTGATCGCGCGTACGGCCCTGCCGATCACCCTTCCGGTCGGCGTGGTCACCGCCGCGATCGGCGGCCCCTTCCTGGTCCACCTCCTGGTGCGGGCGAACCTCCGTTGACCGACTCGTATGCAGGCACGTCCAGTTCAGGGGGAGCCGTGGCCGTATCGCACATCACCGAGATCGCGTCCGGGGGTCAGGAGACCTCACGGCTGGCGGCCAGAGGGGTCACGGTCGGGTACGGCGGCCGGAGCGTCATCGACGACCTCCACGTGGCGATCCCGCCCGGGGTGATCTCCACGATCATCGGCTCCAACGGCTGTGGCAAGTCGACCCTGTTGCGGACCCTGTCGCGGCTGCTCAAGCCGACGAAGGGCTCGGTCGTCCTGGACGGCGAGGACATCGCCACGCTCAGGACCCGGGACGTGGCGAAGAAGCTCGGCCTGCTGCCGCAGGCGCCGGTCGCGCCGGACGGGCTCACGGTGGCCGACCTGGTCGCCCGGGGGCGCCATCCGCACCAGAGCTGGCTGCGCCAGTGGTCGTCGGACGACGCCGCCGTCGTGGAACGGGCGCTGGCCATGACCGGGGTGTCCGACCTGGCGGACCGTCCGGTGGACGCGCTGTCCGGCGGCCAGCGCCAGCGCGTCTGGATCTCGATGACGCTGGCTCAGGGCACCGACCTGCTCCTGTTGGACGAGCCGACCACCTTCCTGGACCTGGCGCACGCGATCGACGTACTGGACCTGGTGGACGACCTGCACGAGTCGGGATGCACCGTGGTCATGGTGCTGCACGACCTCAACCTGGCCACGCGCTACAGCGACAACCTCATCGTGATGAGGGCCGGGGCGATCCTGGCGCAGGGGCACCCACGGGACGTGATCACCGCCGAGTTGCTGCACGAGGCCTTCGGGCTGCGCGCCAAGGTGATCGAGGATCCGGTGGGGGACCGGCCGCTCATCGTGCCCATCGGCCGCACCCATGTCCAGCCCGGCCGACTCGACTAGATCGGACATAATTCCGTGTCAAGTAAGGCTAGGCTGGCCTCACTTGAGCGCGATACGGTTTGCCTGCCCTCGGGCGGGGGTGCAGTGGACAGCACGAAAGCAAGGGATTGCGGATGCTCCTCCAGCGAACGACTCGTACCCACTCCTGGGGCCGGCTGACGGCGGTACTGTCCGCCGCGGCCCTCGGCACCGGCCTCCTGGCCGGCTGCGGTTCCGACTCGAAGGACCCGGCTGACGACAAGGGCGACGACGCCTCGGCCGCCGCGGCCGGTACCTTCCCGGTCACCGTGGAGCACGCGTTCGGATCCACGAAGGTCACCAAGGCCCCCCGGCGGGTCGTCTCCGTCGGCTACACCGACGACCAGACCATCCTGGCGCTCGGCATCAAGCCGGTCGGCATGGTCGACCAGTACCCGAACCCGCCGGGCACGAGCCCCGACATCAACACCCAGTGGCCGTGGGTGAAGGACAAGTGGGGCGACACCCGTCCCGAGGTCGTCATGAGCAACGGCGACACCGGCCCGAACTACGAGAAGATCGCCGCGCTCCGGCCGGACCTGATCATCGCGGTCTACTCCGAGATCGACCAGGCCGCCTACGACAAGCTCTCGAAGATCGCCCCGACGGTGGGCCGCACCAAGGCCGAGAAGGAGCCGTTCAGCGCCCCCTGGCAGGACAACGCGGTCCACATCGCCAAGGCGCTCGGCCAGGAGTCCAAGGGCACCGAGCTGGTGAAGGGCATCCAGGACAAGCTCGACGCGGCCAAGAAGGCCCACCCCGAGTTCGCGAACCGGACCGCCGTCGCGCTGTCCTGGTACAAGGACTCGGCGGCCCCGTTCACCTCCACCGACGTCCGCGGACGGCTGGTCACGGGCACCGGCTTCGCCTACCAGACCGAGATCGACAAGATCGCCGACGGCAAGTTCTACACCACGCTCTCACCCGAGCGAATGGACCTCATCGACGTCGACCGCATCTTCGTCATCAACGACAAGGCCGACACGGAGGCACTCAAGAAGTTCGAGCTGTTCGCCAACCTGGCCGCGGTCAAGAACGGCAAGGTGTCGTACCTGCTGGACAGCGAGGGGCCGGCGGTCGGCGCGGCCATGTCCCAGGGCACCCTGCTGTCCCTGCCGTACGCGATCGACGAACTCGTCAAGTCGGCCGGTCAGGTGTGAGCACCACCGATACGCGCGTCGCCCCGTCGACCCTGCGCACGACGAGCGGACGCGAGGCCACCCGCTGGGTCACGGCGCACTGCCGCGAGGTGCCCTGGCTGACGGCCGCCACCGTGCTCACCACGGTGGCCGGGGCGGCGCTCCAGGTACTCCCGCTGCTGCTGCTCGGCCGGGTCGTGGACGGGGTGGTGGCGGGCGAATCGCGCTCCATCCTGGTCACGACGGGGGTGCTGATGGTCGCCGCCGCGCTGCTCGGCGCGGCGGCCACCGCCCTGTCGACCTACCTGGTCGGGCGGCTCGGCGCGGATCTGCTCGCCCGACTGCGCGAAGACGCCGTACGGGCGGTGCTGGGGATGCCGAGCGCACGCATCGAGCAGGTCGGCCGGGGAGACGTGCTGTCCAGGGTCGGCGACGACGTCGCCGTACTGTCCCGGGGCATCCGCACGGCCGTCCCCACGGTGTTCTCGGCGGGCGTGCTGGTGGTCATCGCCACGCTCGGCATGTTCGGCCTGGACTGGCGGCTCGGCCTGGCGGGCGCCGGCGCACTGCCCGCGTACGCGCTGGCCCTGCGCTGGTACCTGCCCCGGTCCGCCCCGCTCTACCGCAGGCAGCGCGCGGTCCAGGCCGACCGCGCACAGGCCCTGATCAGCGGGCTCAACGGGATCGACACGGTCCGGGCGTACCGCCTGGAGGGAGCCGTCCGCGAGAAGGTCACCAGCGAGTCGTGGCGGGTGCGCGAACTCGGCATCGAGGTGTTCCGGCTCTTCGGCCGGTTCGTCGGCCGGGAGAACCGCGCAGAGTTCATCGGACTGGTCCTGATCATCGTGGTGGGGTACGCCCTGCTGGAGGCCGACGCCGCCAGCCTGGGCGAGGTGTCCGCGGCCCCGCTGCTGTTCCACCGGCTGTTCACCCCGCTGGGCTCCATCATGTTCACCTTCGACGAGGCGCAGAAGTCGGGCGCGAGCCTGACCCGGCTGGTCGGGGTGCTGGGGGAGGGCGCGGAGGACCGGCTGGTCGGCGCGCCGGGCGTCACAGCGGCGGTCGACGCGCCGTACCCCGTCCGGGTGGAGGGGCTCACGTTCAGCTATCCCGACAGCGCGGAGCCGGTCCTCCGGGACGTCGACCTGATGATTCCGGCCGGCGGTTCGCTCGCGCTGGTGGGGGCGACGGGCGCCGGCAAGTCGACCCTGGCCGCGCTGATCGCGGGCATCGGGACCCCCCAGGCCGGGTCCGTGCGCATCGGGCCGACCGACCTCGCCGGTCTGGACGAGGCCGGGGCGCGGGCCCTGGTGAGCATCCTGACGCAGGAGACCCACGTGTTCTCCGGCCCGCTCGCCGACGACCTGCGGCTGGCCGCGCCGGAGGCGACCGACGCCGAGCTGACGTACGCCCTGCGCACCGTCGGCGCCGACGCATGGGTCGACTCGCTGCCCGACGGACTGAACACCCTGGTCGGCGAGGGCGGCGAGCGCCTGGACGTCACCAAGGTCGCCCAGATCGCCCTGGCCCGGCTGGTGCTGGGCCGGTCCCCGGTGGTGGTGCTCGACGAGTCCACGGCGGAAGCGGGCAGCGAGGGGGCGGCCGAGCTGGAACGGGCGGTGCTCGCCGCGTGCGCCGGCCGGACCACGCTGTTCGTGGCGCACCGGCTGACGCAGGCGATGGCAGCGGACCGGATCGCCGTGCTGGACGCGGGACGCGTCGTCGAGCACGGCACGCACGACGAGCTGGTGGCCCTGGGCGGCCGGTACGCGCGCCTGTGGCGGGCCTGGCGCGAGGGCAGCTAGCCCACCCTGATCCGGGTGGGCCGACTTACGAACTGTGAAGGGGCGTTGAGTCTTCGATGACGGAACCGACCGCTCGTCTCGTGCGGCTTTCTCCCACGCGCCTGGCCGGGGTGCGCCGCCGAACAGGCGACCACTCCGACCGGACCATCGCCCACGCGTGCGCCATCGGGCTGTCGTACTGGGCGACGGGCAGCAGCCCGGACGGCATGGAACTCACCCCCGGCACCCTGTTCGCCGACGTCCTCGGCTGGGCCGACCACGGCGGTGCCGGGGCCCCCGGCTGGGAGGTCGGCGCGGACGGCCGGAGCATCGCCGTCCCCGAAGGCGTCGCGGTGACCGACGCGCAGCTCGCGCTGGACGACCTGGCCGACTTCCCGGACCGGTCCCTCGGCAGCATCGCCCCGTCCAGTGCGGCGGCGCGGCTCGCGAGCCTCGCCGAGTGGAACGACACCGGGGCCGACCGGGTCCGCCCGACCATCGTGGAGCTGTTCCGCGAGCAAGCCCGGACCCGACCGCACGCCGTCGCCGTCGTCGACGAGCGCCGCTCGCTGACGTACGGTCACGTAGCTGAATTATCAAGCCAGTTGGCACATCACCTGATCGAACGCGGCATCACCGCCGAGCAGGTCGTCGGCATCTCCCTGAGCCGCTCCGCCGAGATGGTGATCGGCCTGCTCGCCGTGCTCCAGGCGGGGGCCGCGTTCGTCCCCCTCGACCCGCAGTGGCCCGCCGCGCGCCGGGCCGTCGTCATCGACGACGCCCGCGTCGTCCTGCGACTGGCCGGTCCGGGCGAGCACGACCCGGGCGAGCCTCCGGCCGTGGTCGTCGACCTCGGCGACTGGACGTACGGCTCCTACCCGGGCGACGGCACCGGGATCACCGTCCCCGGCAACGCGCTCGCCTACGTCATCTTCACGTCCGGTTCGACCGGCCGGCCCAAGGGCGCGATGATCCGGCACGAAGCGATCAGCGAGCGCCTGCTGTGGCAGGTCGACGAGATCCTGGGCTTCGGCCACGACGACGCCGCGCTGTTCAAGGCGCCGCTGTCCTTCGACATCTCCATCAACGAGATCTTCCTGCCGTTGGTGTCCGGCGGCCGGCTGGTGGTCCTGCGCCCCGGCGGCGAACGCGACCCGCACCACCTCCTCGGCGTGATCGCCGAGCAGCGCGTCACCTTCACCTACCTCGTGTCGTCCATGCTGGACGTGCTGCTGGAGATCGCGGGCGACTCCGGCCGGCTCGACAGCCTGCGGCACGTGTGGTGCGGCGGCGAGGTGCTGACCCCGGAGCTGTACGAACGGTTCCGCACCCGGCTCGACATACCCATGTACCACGGCTACGGCCCGGCCGAGACGACGATCGGCGTCTCGCACGTCATCTACCGGGGCGCCGCGGAACGCCTGTCGACGTCGATCGGCAAGGCCAACCCCAACACCCAGCTGTACGTCCTGGACGCAGAACTGCGCCCGGTCCCGGTCGGGGTCGGCGGCGAACTGTACGTCGGAGGGTTCCTCCTGGGGCGCGGATACGTGGGGGCGCCGGGCCTGACCGCCTCCCGCTTCGTCGCCAACCCCTTCGCCGGGGACGGGTCCCGGCTGTACCGGACCGGCGACCTCGCACGCTTCGCCCCGGACGGATCGCTGGACTTCCTCGGCCGCGCCGACAACCAGATCAAGATCCGCGGCATGCGCCTGGAGATCGAGGACGTCGAGGTCGGCCTCGCGGAACACCCCGACGTGCGCCACACCTGCGTCCTCGCGAAGAAGAACACGGCCGGGGGCACCTACCTCGTGGGGTACGTGATCCCGGCCGCCGGCCGCGAGGACCTGCGGGCGGACGAGGTCAAGGCGTGGGCCGCCGCGCACCTGGTCGCGTACATGGTGCCCACCCACATCGTCGTGATGAAGGAGTTCCCGCTCACCGCGAACGGCAAGCTCGACCGCGGCGCGCTGCCGGAACCCGACCTTGCGGCGGGCCCGCTCGCCGCGCCGGCCACCGAGAACGAACGCCTGGTGTGCGCGGCGGTCGCGGCGCTGCTGCGACTGGACGAGGTCGGTGTCGACCAGGACTTCTTCCAGCTCGGCGGAGACAGCCTCCTGGCCATCTCGCTGCTGAGCGCGCTGCGCACCGTGGGCCTGCACGTCACACCCCGGCAGATCTTCACCAACAGCGTCATCGGCGCCCTCGCGGCGGTGGCGAGCCGCGAGGGCGCGGCCGCCGTGGACCACGGCGACGTCGCGACCGGTTCCGTCGCCGGATCGCCCGTCCTCCGATGGCTCGGCGAGACCACCGACGCCATCGACGGCTTCGTCCAGTCGGTGGTGCTGAACACCCCGGCCGACCTGACCGCCGACGCCCTCGACGAGATCCTCACCGCCGTCGTCGCACGGCACGACATGCTGCGCGCCAGGCTGGTGCGCGGCGACCGCTGGAGCTTCGACATCCCGGAGCCAGGCGGGACCGCGGCGGGGTGGCAGGAGAGGGACGACCTGCCGCTCGACGCGTGCGTCGCCCTCGCCACCGCCGGGCTGGACCCCGACAACGGCGTGATGCTGCGGGCCGTCTGGCGCCGGGCGGCACGCCAGCTGGTCGTGGTCGTCCACCACGTGGTGATCGACGGCGTGTCCTGGCGGATCCTGCGGGAAGACCTCGCCACGGCGTGGCAGCGGTACGCCTCGGGCGCGCCCGTCGAATTGCCCCCGGTGGGAACCTCGTTCCGGCGGTGGACACAGTTGCTGGAGCGCACGGCGTTCGACGCCGACCGCGCCCACTACCGGCGCGCCCTGCCGGGGCCCGACGCGCCGCTGGGCAGGCGGGCGCCGGCCGGGACCGACACCGTCGAGCGGGAGCGGGTGACGACCGTCTCGGTCGGCCCCGAGGTCACGGCCGCCCTGCTGGGCGAGATCCCCGCCAGGTTCCACGCGGGCGTCAACGACGTACTGCTCACCGCGCTCGCCGTCACCCTCGCCCGGTGGCGCCGCGACCTCGGACAGGACCAGACGTTCGCGCACATCGAACTGGAGGGCCACGGCCGCGAAGGGCACCTCGTGGCGCAGACCGCCGGCTTCGAACCCGAACTCTCCCGGACCGTGGGCTGGTTCACCACCCTCTTCCCGGTGACCGTCGACCCCGGACCGGCGGCCGACCTCACCGCCCCCGCGTACCTGGCCGCCGCCCTCAAGGCGGTCAAGGAGGACCTCGCCCGGGTACCGGGCAACGGCCTCTCCTACGGGGTCCTGCGCTACCTGAACGGCGGCAGCGGGTCCGACACGCCCGCACCCCAGGTGCTGTTCAACTACCTGGGCCGCTTCGACGCAGGAGCCTGCGGGGACTGGGAACTTGCGTTACGCACCAGCCAGTTGGGGGAGCGGCGCGATCCGCGGATGCGGCTGCCGCGCGCCCTGGAATTCAACGCGATCGCCGAACCCGCCTCGTCGGCCGGCGCGTACGAACTGACCACCACCATCTCCTGGCCCGACGGGATGTTCACCGACGAGGACATCGCCACCATCGGACGGTACTTCCGGGAGGCCCTGGCCGGGCTGGCCGCACTCGACCAGGGCGGCCACTCTCCCAGCGACTTCGCCCTGGTGGAGCTCACCCAGGCCGACGTCGACGAATTGGACCGCCCGTCCCTGCGGGACGTCCTGCCGTTGACCCCCCTCCAGGAGGGCCTGTACTTCCACTCGGTCTTCGACGACGACTCCGCGGGCAGCTACGTGGAGCAGCAGCTGCTGACGCTGGAGGGGGAGGTGGACCCCGCCCGGCTCGCGGCGGCCGCCACCCGCCTGCTCACGCTCTTCCCCAACCTGGCCGCGCGGTTCACGGCCCTCGCCGACGGCCGGGTCGTCGCCGTACTGGAAAGCGGTGCGCGGGCCCCGTTCACCACGCTGCACCGCCCCGGCATCACCGACGAGGAGATCCGCGACCTCGCCGAGCGGGACCGTCGCGCGGGCTTCGACCTGGCCACCGGCCCGCTGATGCGGTACACGCTCATCCGCGCGGGCGCCGGCCGCACCGTCCTGGTGCAGACCGTGCACCACATCATCGCCGACGGCTGGTCGGTGCCCCCGATGCTCCGCGCCCTGCTGGCCGAGTACCACGCACCCGGCACCGTGTACCCGCTCGGCGGCTTCGCGGACTACGTGCACTGGCTCGCCGGGCGCGACGAGGACGAGAGCGACCGCGTGTGGCGCGAGCAGCTCGCCGAGCTGCCCGGCCCCTCGCTGGTCGCCGAGGGGCACACGCCGTCCGACCGGTTCGCCGACACGGCCGTGGAGTCCGAGGACGACATCGACGAGGCCGTCCGGTCGGCCGGTGTACCGCTGAGCGTGGCCGTGCACAGTGCCTGGGCGGTGACGCTGGGCGGCGTCCTGCACGGCACGGACGCCCGCGCCACGAACTCGCGCGACACACAACCGTACGGCCGGGACGTCGTGTTCGGCTCCACGGTGTCCGGGCGGGACGCGGACGTGCCCGGCATCGCCGACATGGTGGGCCTGTTCATCAACACCATTCCCCTGCGCGCCCGGTGGGCCGCGCACACCACGGCACGCGAGCTGCTCGCCGCCGTACGGGAACACCAGAGCGCGGTGCTGCCGCACCAGCACGTCTCGCTGGCGCGCATCGGCCGCCAGGCCGGCGCCGGACCGCTCTTCGACACCCTGGTCGTCTTCGACGTCGCGACCGACGTGGCGGGTCTGCGGGGACCCGACGACACCCTGGCCGTCACCGGCATCGTCAACGAAGGCGCCCCGCACTACCCGTTGACGCTCGTCGTGGAACGCGCCCCCGACGGCCGACCGCGCTTCAACCTCATCTACGACGGCGCGCTGCTGCGGGAGGCGAGCGCACGCGCGATCCTGCGGACCTTCACCCACACCCTCACCGGTCTGCTCACCCGCCCGGACGACCTGGTCGACGATCTGGCGCCCGAGGACGCCCGGCGCCCGCAGCGGATCACCCCCACGACCCTGGGCGCGCTCTTCGACGCCGCCGCGCACCGGGACCCGGCCGGGGCCGCCGTCACCCAGTGCGCCCTCGACGGCGCAGTCCGGTCCCTGACCTACGGAGAACTGGCCTCGGCCAAGGACGAGTTGGCCTCCGTGCTGCGCGCGGCCGGCGTCGGTCCGGGCGAACGGGTCGCCGTAGCCGTGCCCCGCTCCCTGGAGCAGGTCGTCGCGCTGGTCGCCATCGTCACCGCGGGCGGCGCGTACGTACCCCTCGACCTCGCGTACCCGGACGAACGGCTGGAGTACGTCCTCGCCGACGCCGCACCGCAGGTCGTGCTCGTGAACCGTGAACAGCGGAACCGCTTCGTACGGTTGCTGGACCGCGCGGGCGTGCCGGCCCGCGTACTCGTGCAGGGGGACGAGGCGCCGCAGGCTGCCCCAGCCGCCGCGCCCTCGGCCGAGGTCGACTGGCACGATCCCGCGTACGTGATCTACACGTCCGGATCGACCGGCAGGCCGAAGGGGGTCGTCGTCCCGCACTCCAGCGTGGTGACCCTGCTCGCGAACACCCCGCCCGGCATGGACTTCGGCCCGCACGACGTGTGGGTCCAGTTCCACTCGTACTCCTTCGACTTCGCGGTCTGGGAGCTGTGGGGCGCGCTCACGCACGGCGCCGAGCTGCTGGTGCCCGACTACGCGCTGACCCGCTCCCCGGTGGACTTCCACCGGCTGGTGCGCGAGCGCGCCGTGACCGTGCTCAACCAGACCCCCTCGGCCTTCCACCAGTTCATCGAGGCCGACCGGCAGGCCGGCGAGCCGCTCCCCGCACTGCGCCGGATCGTCTTCGGGGGCGAGGCGCTCGACCTCGGCCGACTGCGCGGCTGGGTCGAGCGGCACGGCACCACCACGCCCGAGCTGGTCAACATGTACGGCATCACCGAGACCACCGTTCACGTCACCCACCGGGTCCTGACCGACGGGGACTTCGGCCCCGGCGACGAGGCCAGCCCGATCGGCGCCCCGATCCCCGGCCTGGTCACCTACCTGCTCGACGACCGGCTCCGGCCCGTGCCGCCGGGCCGGGTGGGTGCCATCTACGTCGCCGGCGACCAGGTGTCACTCGGCTACCTGGGCCGGCCGGGTCTCACCGCGGGCCGGTTCGTGGCGGACCCGTTCGCGGGCGGCGGCTCCCGCATGTACCACACGGGCGACCTGGCCCGCCGCACCCTCGACGGCGAGCTGGAGTTCGCCGGCCGCGCCGACGACCAGGTGCAGCTCAAGGGCTTCCGCATCGAGCTCGGCGAGGTGGAGTCCGCGATCAGGGAGCTCGACGGCGTGGTCGACGTCGCCGTGACCGTGGCGGACAGCGGCGACCACCTCGTCGCGCACGTCGTGGGCCGCGTCCCCGACGACGCGACCGCCCTCACCCGTCTCCTGTCCGCGAAGCTGCCCGCGCACATGGTGCCCGGCCTATTCCTCCCGGCCGACGCCCTGCCGCTGACGGTCAACGGCAAACTGGACCGCGAGGCCCTGGCCGAGCGGGCCGCGCACCACGACACCCCGGTGGCCGCGACCGGCTCGGCACTCGCCGCGCTGGTCGGCATCTTCACCGACACGCTGCCCGGTGTCGCCGTGGACGGTGACTGCGACTTCTTCCGGGCCGGGGGCGACAGCATCCTCGCGATCACCGTGGTCAACCGGGCCAGGGGGCTCGGCCTCGCGATCGCGCCACGGGACGTGTTCCTGCTCAAGACACCCCGCGCCCTCGCCGAACATTTGGCGGCGAGCACCCCGCAGATCGCGGAGCCCGCACCCGCACCCGCACCCGCACCCGCACCCGCCGTCCGCGAGGACGGGCCGCTGACGCCCACACCGATCATCCTGCGCCAGCGCGAACTGGGTGGCTCCCTCGCCCGGTTCGCCCAGGCCCGGGCAATCGTGGCGGCCGAGGGCACCGGCTTCGCCGACGCCCGGCGTGCCGCGGAGGCCGTCGTGGCGGCCCACCCCGCCCTGCGGCTGCGGCTGCGCGTCGAACACGGGGTGTGGGCCCTGCGCACCGAACCCGCCCGCGCGGTCACCGTCGTACGGGCGGACGCCACCGGCGCCACCGATGCGACCAACGATGCGACGACCGGTCCGGCGACCGATGCGACGACCGATCCGGCGACCGCGGCCACGGCCGCCGCGAACGAGGCCGCCGGACGGCTCGATCCCGAGGCCGGGAAGGTCATCGCCTTCACCTGGCTGGAGGCGAGCCGGACCCTGGTGGTCACCGTGCACCACCTCGCCGTCGACGCGGTTTCCTGGCTGGTCCTCCTCGACGACCTGGCCGCCGCCCTGCGCGGCACGGACCTCGCGCCGCCGACCACCTCCTACGCCGAGTACGCGCAGGCCCTCGCGTCCCGGTCCGCCCACGTGACCGACGACCTCGGGCACTGGATCACCACGCTCCAGGCGCCCCCGCTGCTGCCCGCCGTCGAGGGGCCGCGCGAGACCACGGTCGTGCTCCCGCCCGAGGTCAGCGACCTCATCACGCGTACCGCGCCCGCCGCACTCGGCGTCGGGCTCACCGAGCTGCTGTGCGGCGCGCTGCGCACCGCACTGACCCACGTACAGCCCACGCCCACCGACCTCGCCGTCGAGCTGGAGCGGCACGGCCGGGTCCCGGCGCTGCCCCACCACGACTACACCCGTACGGTCGGCTGGTTCACCTCCATCGCGCCCGTACGGCTCAGCGCGCACACCGACCCCGTGGCAGCGGCCCGCGAGGTGGCCGAACGGCAGCCGGACGAGCACGCGCACGTCGCGTACGGACAGCTCAGGTACCTCAACCCGCAGACCGCCCCCCTGCTGGACGCCCGCCCGCAGGTGCTGTTCAACTACCTCGGCCGGGGCGACGAGTCCCAGGCCCTGCACCTCACCGGTGCGGACCGGGGCAGCCCGTACGCCGTGGAGGTCAACGCCTGGACCGACGCGGCCACCGGCAGCCTGCACGCGGCCTTCACCCTCGCCGAGGGCGTACCCGACGAGATCACCGGGCACTGGCGGCGGGCAGTGGAACGCATCGCGGACGCCGCCACGACCGCCGAGCGCACGGCGCCGGTCACCCCGCTCCAACGCGGTCTGTTCTTCCAGGCCCAGCTGGCGGGCCCGGCCGGCCACTACGTCGCGCAGAGCTGGTTCGCCTTCGACCGGCGCCTGGACACCGACGCACTGGCCGAGGCGATGGCGTGGGTGATCGCGAGGCACCCGGTGGTGGGCGCCGGATTCACCACCGACGACGACGGAAACGCCGTGCAGGTCCTCGCCGCGGGCCGGCGGGTCGGCGTGCGCACGCTCGACCTCGCCACGGACGCGGAGGTCGAGGCTCTGCTCGCCCGCGACCGGGACACGGGATTCGACCCGGGTGAGCCGCCGTTGATCCGGCTGACCGTGGTGCGGCGGCCCAACGGCCGTGACGGCCTCCTGCTGAGCTACCACCTGCTGCTGTGGGACGGCTGGTCCCGCGAGATCGTGCTGCGGGACCTTTTCGACGCCTACGAGGCCGCCGTCGCGGACGAGTTGACGCCCCCGGCCCCGGCGGCGCCGAGCTTCGAGGACTACGCCCGTGCGCTCGACGCCAGGGACGCGGCCGTATCGGAACGCTTCTGGGCGGAGCACCTGACCGGCCTCCCGGGCCCGACGCTGCTCGCCGGACCGGCTCCGGCCCTCGTCGACGACCTGCCCCGCACGCTCGTGCACACGCTCTCCACCGAGGAGTCGGAACTGCTGCGGGAGGCGGCCAGGTCGCACGGCGTCACGCTGAACTCCGTACTGACCGGCGCGTTCGGCTTGCTCCTCGGCGCACGCACCGGCCGCGGTGACGCCGTGTTCGGCGTGACCGTCTCCGGCCGCGAGGGCGAGGGCCTGTCCGGCATCGTCGGCGTACTCCTCAACACCGTGCCCATGTGGACGCGGGCCCGGCCGGGCGACACGGCCGGCGCGTACCTGTCGGCCGTACAGGCGGCCAGGGTCGCGGCGATGGAGCACGAGCACCTCGGGCTCGGCGAGATCCAGCGGGCCAGTGGCCACGACGCGCTCTTCGACAACCTGTTCGTGCTCCAGAACTTCCTGGACATGGATGCCTTCGCCGCGATGAACGCCCGGCACGGCATCACCGCGGTGCGCGCCGACGACTCCACGCACTACCCCTTCACCTGGGTCGTCACGCCCGGCGACCGGCTCACGGTCAAGCTGGAGTACCGCGACCACGACACGCAGGCCGCCCGCCGGCTCCTCGACGACTACCTGCGCGTGCTCGACGGCCTGGCCCGCTCTACCGGCCCGCTCGGCGCGCTGCCCGGCCTGGAGCCGCGGCCCGCCCCGGCCGACCGCACGGACATCGGCACGGACACCGTCGTCGACCGCTTCGACCGGGCGGCGGACCGTGACCCGCGGCGGGTCGCACTCGTCGCCCACGGCCGGACCCTGACCTTCGCCGGCCTCCGGGACCGCAGCCGCGAGGTGGCGGGCGTGCTCGCCCGCCGCGGCATCGGCCCCGAGACGACGGTGGCCCTCGCGATCCCGCGCTCACTCGACTCGATCGTGGCGCTGTTCGCCGTGCTGCGCACCGGCGCCGCGTACGTGCCGCTGGAGCTCGACCACCCGGACGAGCGGATCGCGGCGATCGTCGCGGACGCCCGCCCCGATGTCATCCTCACCGTCAGCGCCGTGTCCCCCCGGCTGACCGGCGACCTGATCGAACTGGACCGGCCCCTCCCCGAGGCCGAACCCTTCGTGACGTACGCCCCGGACGACCCGGACCGCCTGCGGCACCCCGCGTACACGATCTACACCTCCGGATCGACCGGGCGCCCGAAGGGCGTGGTGACCGAGTACGCCGGGCTCACCAACATGCTGATCAACCACCGGCGCCGGATCTTCGAGCCGGTGCTGGCCGAGCACGGCCACCGGGTCTTCCGCATCGCGCACACCGTGTCCTTCGCCTTCGACATGTCGTGGGAGGAGCTGCTGTGGCTCGCCGACGGCCACGAGGTGCACATCTGCGACGAGGAACTGCGCCGCGACGCCCCCCGGCTGGCCGAGTACTGCCTCGAACACGGGATCGACGTCGTCAACGTGACCCCCACCTACGCCCAGCAGCTGGTGGCCGAGGGCCTGCTCGACAACCCGTCGCGGCGGCCGGCGCTGGTGCTGCTGGGCGGCGAGGCCGTCACCCCGGCCCTGTGGCAGCGCCTCGCCGAGACCGAGGGCACCGTCGGCTACAACCTGTACGGCCCCACCGAGTACACCATCAACACGCTCGGCGTCGGCACCTTCGAATGCCAGGACCCGGTGGTCGGCATGGCCATCGACAACACCGACGTGTACGTGCTGGACCCGTGGCTGCGCCCGCTGCCGGACGGGGTCCCCGGTGAGCTGTACGTGGCGGGCATCGGCATCGCCCGCGGCTACCTCGGCCGGCCCGGCCAGACCGCGGACCGGTTCGTCGCCTGCCCGTTCGGCGCCCCCGGCGAGAGGATGTACCGCACCGGCGACCTCGTGCTGCGGCGGCCCGACGGGAACCTGGTGTACCTCGGCCGCACCGACCAGCAGGTCAAGATCCGGGGCCACCGGGTCGAACCCGGCGAGGTCGAGGCGGCGTTCGCCGCGCACCCGGCCGTACGGTTCGCCGCCGCGGTCGCCCAGCCCGACCCGCAGGTCGACGGCGCCCACCGGCTGGCCGCCTACCTCGTGCTGGACGGACGCGACTTGGCCGCGGTCGCCGCCGAAGTGGGCGCCGCACTGCCGGACTTCCTGCGTCCGACCCACTACGCGCAGGTCGACGCCATCCCCCTGACCGTGAACGGGAAGGCCGACACCAAGGCCCTGCCGGAGGCCAAGCCGCTCGGAGCGCTGACGACGGCGGGGGAGCGCGGCCCGGAGACGGAGACCGAGACCGTCGTGTGCGAGTACTTCGCGGAGGCACTCGACCTGGACGACGACGAGGTGAGCGCGGTGAGCGACTTCGTGTCCCTCGGAGGGCACTCCATGCTGGCGGTGCGGCTGATCGGGCTGCTCCGCCGCGAGTACGGTCCAGTGATCACGATCCGTGATCTGTTCTCCCTGCGCACCCCGGAAGCGATTGCCCGCCACCTCGATGAAGACTCCTGACACGCAGCGGCCCCACGCGGGGTCCGACATCCTGCGCACCGCACTGCGCCGCAACGTCGGCGCCATGACCTGGGGCACCGTCCTCATGGGCCTCTACCAGGCCGGTGAGACCGCCTTCCCCATCGCGCTCGGCCTGATCGTCGAGCACACGATGCGGGGGGAGCGCAGCCTCGGCGCGCTCGCCGCTGCGATCGCCGTACTGGCCGTGATCATCACGACCGTGTCGCTGTCGTGGCGGTTCGGCATGCGCATCCTGCAGAAGGCCAACACGACCGAGGCGCACCGCTGGCGGGTGCGCGTCGCGGACTGCGGACTCCAGCCGGTGGCCAGGGACGTGGACCTCAAGTCCGGCGAGGTGCTGACCATCGCCACCGAGGACGCCGACCAGACCGCCGACATCATCGAGGTGGTGCCGCTGCTGATCAGTTCGCTGGTCGCCGTGCTGGTCGCGGCGGTCGCGCTGGGACTGGCCGACCTCCGGCTCGGCCTGCTGGTGATCGTGGGCACCGTCGCGATCCTGTCGATCCTGAGCGTGATGTCCAAACGGATCGGCTCCAGCACCCGCGAACAGCAGGCCCGGGTCGCGCGGGCGGGCGCGAAGGTCGCCGACCTGATCACCGGCCTGCGCCCGCTGCACGGTTTCGGCGGAAACCACGCCGCGTTCCGGTCCTACCGGAAGGTCAGCACGGAGGCGAAGCAGCAGGCGGTCACCGTGGCCCTCGCGAACGGCGCGTACGCGGGCACCGCCACGGCCCTCAACGCCGTCCTCGCCGCCTCCGTGACCCTGACGGCGGGCCGGCTGGCCTTCGACGGCCGGATCACCATCGGCGAACTCGTCATGGCCGTCGGGCTGGCGCAGTTCATCATGGAACCGCTCAAGATGTTCTCGGACATGCCCAAGTACGTGATGATGGCCCGCGCTTCGGCCGAGCGGATGGCACTGGTGCTGGCCGCCCCGCCGGTGACGGCCACCGGGCCCGAGCGGCCGGCCGCGGGCGGGGACCTGGAGATCGACTGCGTCCGGTACGGGTCCCTGCGCGAGCTGAAGTTCCGCGTTCCGGCGGGCGAGTTCGTGGCGGTCGCCGTCTACCAGCCGCGCGCCGCGGCCGACCTCGCCTCGATCCTGGCCGTCAAGGTCCCGCCGGACGCGTACGAGGGAGTGGTGCGGGTCAGCGGGCAGGACATCGCCGATCTGTCGGTCGAGGCGGTCCGCGAGCACATGCTGGTGAACCCGTACGAGGGGGAGATCTTCGCCGGCACCCTCCGGACGAACATCGACCCGTCGGGCACCAGCCGCACGCTCTCCGAGGCGGTCGAGGCCTCCATGCTGACCGACGTCGTCGCCCTCCACCGCGAAGGGCTCGACTACGGGGTCCGGGACCGCGGCGCGAACCTCTCCGGCGGACAGCGCCAACGGCTGTCCCTGGCCCGCGCCCTCGCCGCCGACAGCGAGATCCTCGTCCTGCACGATCCGACGACGGCCGTGGACGCGGTCACGGAGCAGCTCATCGCGCGCAACATCGCGGAGCTGCGCCGGGGCCGCACCACCGTGGTGATCACCGGCAGCCCCGCCCTCCTGGACGCCGCCGACCGCGTCCTGGTCCTGGACGACGGGGTCATCACCGCCGAGGACACCCACCGCAACCTCCTCGCCACCGACGAGGACTACTGCGTGGCGGTGGCCCGCTGAGCGGCGGGGTCCGAGCGGGACGGCCTAGCCGAGGGCCCAGGCGACGTCCCTGAGCAGGGCGTGCCGCCAGCCCGCCCGGTCGTGGCCGGACGCCGAGCGGGACACCCGTACGGTCGCACCGGCCCGTTCGGTCAGGGCCTCGACCTCTTCGCAGTGGGGCAGCATCCGGGTTTCGTGTTCCCCCACGTCGAAGGCGATCCGCAGCCCGGACAGATCGGGGCCCTCCCGCAGGCGCGCGGCGAGGGCGCCCCCGACAGGGCCGCCCAAGGGGTCCGCCGGGTCCGGGGCGCCGGGCGTCCACCAGAACGAAGCCGACTGGCAGGCGACCCGGGACACCAGGTCCGGGAACTCCAGCGCCGCGTACAGCGCGCTCAGTCCGCCGAGGCTCTGCCCGGCGACCACCAGACGGTCCCGGTCCGCGGGCAGACCGGTCTCCGCCACCAGGGGCAGCAGTTCGTCCCGCACCGCCTCCCACAGCCCGCGCCGGCACCCGAACTCGGCCTCCCGGTCCCGGACCGGCAGGAACACCAGGGTCACGGGGGGCATCTCGCCGGCGGTGACGGCAGAGTCGAAGGCGGTCACGGCCGGATGGAGGTACAGCCAGTCGTCCCCGTCGAGCAGCAGGACCAACGGTCCGCCACCGCCCGCGGGGTGGACCCGTACGGTGCGCCGTCCGCCGAGCCGTTCGCCGGTCCAGCGGAGCCGGGTGCGCGGGAGGGGCAGGACGTCCGAGGGGCCGATGAGGGGCCAGTGCGGCTGGGCGGGAGCGTCGGGGGTCGCGGCGACGGACCGGTCGCCGCCCGCGCCGGCCGGGTTGAAGGGGTCGGCGTGCGCCGTGCCGTCGACGAGGAACTGGTAGCTCACGCGCAGCCGCGGGGGCATGGGGACCTCGGCGTACCAGCAGTCCGTACCGCCCCACCGGCGCAGGGGCACCGGCTCCGACCAGCTCTCGAACCCGATGGTCGCCGGAGAGCCGCGCCACAGGAACAAGGTCACCCAACTCCCGTCGTCCGTACGGACGGAGGCGGGTGTCCCCGCTGCCGCCCAGAACGCCTCGGTGCCGGGTTCGCCGGACAGTCCGTACGCGGCGAAGGAGTGGTCCGTGCCGGCCCCGCGGCCGGAGACGGGATCGGTCAGGCACATGCTGATCTCCTTGTGAGCGGCAAGGGGAAAGACTAAGCTCTTCGGAATTAGGCGAGCCTAACCTAATTGCGACGTTCCCAGGAGGTACCGACGTGAGCACCAACCCCTTCGACGACGCCGAAGGCCGCTTCCTCGTACTGGTGAACGGCGAGGGCCAGCACTCGCTCTGGCCCTCCTTCGCCGAGGTGCCGGGCGGGTGGACGACCGTCTTCGAGGAGAACACCCGAGGGGCGTGCCTGGAGTTCATCGAGGCCAACTGGACCGACCTGCGCCCCCGTTCCCTCGTACGGTCGATCGAGGTCTGACCCGCTCCGGCCGGCACCCACAGGGGGACGACACCGCCCATGCTGTGCACCAAGCTCGTCAACGCCCGCTTCCTCACCATGGACCCGGACCATCCGGTCGCCCGTCAACTGGGCATCTGGCAGGGCCGGATCGTCGGCCTGGACGAGGCCGTCGCCGCCCTGCCCGCGCGCGAGGTGATCGACCTCCAGGGCGCCACGGTGCTCCCCGGGTTCATCGACGCCCACGTGCACCTGCCCTGGACCGGCTTCACCCAGAACACCACCAGCATCGCGGGCTGCACGCGGATCGACGACGCCCTCGCGGTCGTGGCGGAAGCCGTCGCCCGGAAGAACTCGCCCGGCGCCTGGGTGAGCATCGTCGGCTACGACCAGCGGGCGCTGGGGCGCCACCTGACGGCCGCCGAACTGGACACCGTCAGCCAGGGCCACAAGCTGTACGTGCTGCACGACTCCGGACACGGCTGCGTCGTCAACACCGCCGTCCTGGACCTGCTCGCCGCCGACGTCCCGCACGAGAACGGCTTCCTCGCCGAGGGCGCGATGGGCGCCGCCCGCGCCCTGAGGCTGCCGTACTCCCAGGAGGAGGTCGCCGAGTCCATCGGACGCGCCGCCCGCACCTGCCTGGCCGAGGGCATCACCGCCTGCGCCGAGGCGGGCATCGGCGGCGCCCTCTTCGGCCACACCCCGGTCGAGCTCGGCGCCTACCAACTCGCCCGCGAGAAGGGCCTGCTGCCGCTGCGGGTCCAACTGATGGTCTCCGCCGACCGGCTGCGGCCGTCCGGTGCGCACGAGGCCGACGGCATCCCCAAGGCCCTCGACCTCGGCCTGCGCACGGGCTTCGGCGACGACTGGCTCTCCGTGGGCGCCCTCAAGATCTTCACCGACGGCGGCATGATGGCCCGTACCGCCGCCCTCAGCGCCCCCTACGAAGGCCTGGACCACGCCGGCCAGTTGCAGGACGACCCCGAGGTGCTCGCCCAGTCGATCGTGGACGGCCACCTCGGCGGCTGGCAGCTCGCCGTGCACGCCATCGGCGACCGCGCGGCCGACGTGGCCCTCGACGCCCTGGAACGCGCCCAGCGCCTGCGCCCCCGCCCCGGCGCCCGGCACCGCATCGAGCACGCCGGCCTGATCCGCCCCGACCAGCTCCCGCGCATCGCCCGACTGGGCGTGAGCGCGGTCGTCCAACCGAGTTTCCTGCGCTGCTTCGGCGACGACTACGCGGCGATCACGGGCGCGGAGCGGGCGCCCTGGCTCTACCGGGGCAGGGGATTCCTCGACCACGGCATCACCCTGGTCGGCAGCTCCGACCGCCCGGTGACGGACGGCTCCCCGCTGCGGGCCGTCCAGTTCATGGTCGAGCGCGCGTCCGCGTCCGGCCGGCTGATCGGCCCGGACGAGGGCATCACCGTGGACGAGGCCCTGCACGCGTACACCGTCGCCGGCGCCTACGCCTGCCACTGGGAGGACCGGGCCGGCAGCCTCACCCCGGGCAAACGCGCCGACCTGGTCGTACTCGGCGACGACCCGCGCAGCGTGGACGTCTCGCGCATCGGCGACATCGAGGTGGCGGCGACGTACGTCGACGGCCGCGAGGCCGGAAAGCTCCCTGCCGCGTGAGCGGCAGACATGCCTGCGGCCCCTCGGTTACCTGGGGTCGTCGCTGTCCCAGGGACAGCCGAAGCGAGAGGGCGGGACGCCCCACGCGGTGAGCACGCCGATCAGCTCGGCCGCGTCCGCGGCGTCGGCGGACCCGGCGACGGCCTGCGCCCGTGCATCGGGCTCGCTCTTCTCGGGGCGGACGTCCACGAACGCCCGGTGGCCCGGCCGTGCCGCCGGGGTTTCCGCGACCAGCCTCCTGGAGCCCCGGCCCCGACCCCGCAGACGGCGGGCTGGACCCGGCTGGATCTTGTCGGTCGGCCGGGCAAACGTGGTGTGGGTCAAGACCACTGCATCGAGGTAATGAGGACGGCGTGTCAGGGGCCGCCGGTCGTACCCGCCGTTAGTGTTCCCCGGGATCTGGACGGATTCTCGAATATTTCCCCCTCTTTTTCCTCTTTCACCGGTGACGTGCACGTATGCCGATCGCCGCCCTTACGAAGGAGAGCTGGACCGATGACCGTTGACACGAGCCCGGAAGCGCAGCTGGAACCGACCCAGCAGTCCAGCCTGAGTACGGCCGCCGCCCGAAACCTTGCCAGCACGACCAAGTCCGCCCCGCAGATGCAGGAGATCACCTCCCGGTGGCTGCTGCGGATGCTCCCCTGGGTGGAGACCAAGGGCGGCACCTACCGGGTGAACCGCCGGCTCAGCTACACCGTCGGCGACGGACGCATCGAGTTCATCCAGGACGGCGGCGACGTCCGGGTGATCCCCCGCGAGCTCGGCGAACTGGCCCTGCTGCGCGGCTTCGAGGACGAGGAGGTGCTGGCCGCGATCGCCGGCCGGTGCGTCCAGCGCGACTTCCGGACCGGCGAGGTGCTCGTCGAGCGCGGCACCCCCGCCGACCAGATCCACCTGATCGCCCACGGCCGGATCCGCCAGACCTCCGTCGGCAAGTACGGCGACGCGGTCGCCGTCGCCGTACTCGCCGACGGCGAGCAGTTCGGTGAGAACGCCCTGCTGGACACCGACGCCACGTGGGACTACACCGCCACCGCCGATACTCCCGGCACCCTGCTCACCCTGTCCCGCGCCGAGTTCGCCGCCGTGCTGTCCGGGGCGCCGGGCCTCCAGGCCCACGTCCAGCGGTTCAGCTCGCTCCCGCACCAGCGGCAGAACAAGCACGGCGAGGCCGAGATCGCGATGTCGGCAGGCCACACGGGCGAGGCCGAACTGCCCGGTGCCTTCGTCGACTACGAGCTCAAGCCCCGCGAGTACGAGCTCTCCATCGCGCAGACCGTACTGCGGATCCACACCAGGGTCGCCGACCTCTACAACGGGCCGCACAACCAGACGGAGGAGCAGCTCAGGCTCACCATCGAGGCGCTGCGCGAGCGCCAGGAGCACGAGCTGATCAACAACCGGGAGTTCGGCCTGCTCCACAACGCCGCCTTCAAGCAGCGGATCCAGACCCACTCCGGCCCGCCCACCCCGGACGACCTCGACGAGCTGCTCTGCCGTCGCCGCGGCTCGAAGTTCTTCCTCGCCCACCCCCGGACGATCGCGGCCATCGGGCGCGAGTTCAACTCCCGCGGGCTCTACCCGGACCACGTCGACGTGGGCGGCCAGCAGGTCCCGGCCTGGCGCGGGGTCCCGATCCTGCCCTGCAACAAGATCCCGATCAGCAAGGAGAACACCAGCTCGGTGCTGGTCATGCGAACCGGCGAGGACAACCAGGGCGTCATCGGCCTGCGCCAGACCGGCCTGCCGGAGGAGTACGAACCCGGCCTGTCGGTGCGCTTCATGGGCATCGACGAGAAGTCGATCATCTCCTACCTGGTCACCGCCTACTACTCCGCCGCGATCCTGGTGCCCGACGCGCTCGGCGTGCTGGAGAACGTGCAGATCGGCCGCAGGCGCGACTAGCGCGACCACCACCCCCGACTCCCACGACGCCCCCCTGGGCCGGCCCGGATCGCCCCGGGCCGGCCGAGCGTGCCCGGTCCGGGACAGCCCGCCCACCCATCAAGGAGCCACGGATGCCCGAGCCCGGGCCTTCCCCTCTGCAGTCGAGCCTGCCTGCCGCCGCGGCCCGTTTCGGGGCCCCCCTCTTCGCCAACGCCATGGCCTCCGGGGCCGAGGCAGCCGGCGCCGTGCCCGCGGTGCCCACCGTGCCCGCGGAAGTCCCCGTACGAGCGCCCGCCCATGTGCCCGTACACGTGCCCGCGGCAGGACCCGCATCCGACGGCGGAGCCGCCGCCGCGCGGCAGGCGAGCCCGGCCCTGGAACGGATCCTGCGCGGACCCAGCGGGCTGGGCACGGCGAGCCTGCACCTGGCCGCCCGGCCCGAGGAGCCGCTCGCGTCCGCGGTGCCCGAGGCGCCCGTGGAGCCGGTGCCGGGCCATCCGATCCCCGGCCTCTACCACCACCCGATCCCGGAGCCCGATCCCGCGCAGGTGGAGGAGGTCAGCCGCAGGATCAAGGACTGGGCGGTGGACGAGGTCGACCTGTACCCCGACGACTGGGAGGGCGAGTTCGACGGATTCTCCGTCGGGCGCTACATGGTCGCCTGCCATCCGGACGCCCCCAGCATCGAGCACCTGATGCTCGCCACCCGGCTGATGGTCGCCGAGAACGCGGTCGACGACTGCTACTGCGAGGACCACGGCGGCTCGCCCATCGGCCTCGGCGGACGCCTCCTGCTGGCGCACACCGCTCTCGACCCCCTTCACACGACGAAGGAGTACCAGCCGGAGTGGGCGCAGTCGCTCCACTCGGACGCGCCGCGCCGCGCCTACCGCTCCGCCATGGAGTACTTCCTCCGGATGGCCACCCCCTCCCAGGCCGACCGGTTCCGGCACGACATGGCCCGTCTCCACATGGGGTACCTCGCCGAGGCGGCGTGGGCCCAGACGGACCACGTACCCGAGGTGTGGGAGTACCTGGCGATGCGCCAGTTCAACAACTTCCGCCCCTGCCCCACCATCACCGACTCCGTCGGCGGCTACGAACTGCCCGCGGACCTCCACGCTCAGACCGCCATGCAGCGGGTCATCGCGCTCGCGGGCAACGCCACCACGATCGTCAACGACCTGTACTCCTACACCAAGGAACTCGCCGGCCCCGGCCGGCACCTGAACCTGCCCGTGGTGATCGCCGAACGCGAGGACATGTCCGAGCAGGAGGCCTACCTGAAGGCGGTCGAGGTCCACAACGACCTCATGCACGAGTTCGAAGCCGAGGCCGCCGCCCTGGCGGCCGCCTGTCCCGTACCGAGCGTGTCGCGCTTCCTGCGGGGCGTGGCCGTATGGGTCGACGGCAACCACTACTGGCACCAGACCAACACCTATCGCTACAGCCTGCCCGACTTCTGGTAAGGACGGACTTATCCGTGACTAGCACCGATCTCACCACCACCGCCACATCCGCGGACCCCTCCGTGATCATTCCCTCCCCGGCGACGCCCTACCAGGGCGACATCGCCCGTTACTGGAACAACGAGGCCAGGCCCGTGAACCTGCGGCTCGGCGACGTCGACGGCCTTTACCACCACCACTACGGAATCGGGGACGTCGACCACGCCGCCCTCGGCGACGCCGGCGACAGCGAGTACGAGAAGAAGCTGGTCGCCGAGCTCCACCGGCTGGAGTCCGCGCAGGCCGAGGTCCTCCTGAACCACCTCGGACCCATCCGGCGCGAGGACACCCTCGTCGACGCCGGCTGCGGCCGCGGCGGCTCCATGGTCATGGCCCACCAGCGCTTCGGATGCAAGGTCGAGGGCGTCACCCTGTCGGCCAAGCAGGCCGACTTCGCCAACCGGCGCGCCCGTGAACTCGGCATCGAGGACCACGTCCGCGCCCGCGTCTGCAACATGCTCAGCACGCCCTTCGAGACCGGGCGGGCCGCCGCCTCGTGGAACAACGAGTCGAGCATGTACGTCGACCTGCACGACCTCTTCGCCGAGCACTCCCGCGTCCTCGCGGTCGGCGGCCGCTACGTGACCATCACCGGCTGCTGGAACCCGCGGTACGGCCAGCCCTCGAAGTGGGTCTCGCAGATCAACGCGCACTTCGAGTGCAACATCCACTCCCGCCGCGAGTACCTGCGCGCGATGGCCGACAACCGTCTCGTACCGCAGGCCGTCATCGACCTGACGCCCGAGACGCTTCCCTACTGGGAGCTGCGGGCCACGTCCTCGCTGGTCACCGGCATCGAGGAGGCGTTCATCGAGTCCTACAAGGACGGTTCCTTCCAGTACATGCTGATCGCCGCCGACCGCGTCTGACCGCGCACGCCGGCCCGAGGGCCGGATCCGCCCCCCGGCGGACCCGGCCCCACCGCCGCCCACGGGTCCGGTCAGTCCACGAGGACGCCGGGGTTGAGGATGCCGTGCGGGTCGAGCGCCCCCTTCGCGGCCCGCAGCGCGAGGGCGAAGGGCTCGGGCCGCTGGCGGTCGTAGTCCGGGCGGTGGTCCCGGCCCACGGCGTGGTGGTGGGTGATGGTGGCCCGGTGGCGGTGCAGGACCTCGCCCGCGACGGCTTTGAGGTCGTCCCACAGGGCGACCTCGTCGCCGGGCCGGCCGGCGGCGAGGACGGTGAAGTACGGGGCCGCGCCGTCCGGATACACGTGCGTCAGACGGCAGTTGACCGTCGCGGGGTGTCCGGTGGCCTTGAGCGCCGCCGCGCCGACCTCGGTGCGCACCGCGTCGATCAGGCCGGGGATCCGGTCCCAGGTGGTGGCCGTCTCGAAGGTCTCCGCGACGGCGCCCATCCTGGCCAGGCCGTCGCGCAGGTAGGGCATCCGCAGGAAGGCCGAACGCCAGGCGCCCACGGCCGCGTCACCGGACCCTTTCGCCGCCTCGGCGCGGCCTCCGTGCGAGCGGGCCAGGGCGACGGCCCGTTCTAGTCGGCCGGTCACCGGTTCGTCCGCGGACTCGAAACCGAGCACCAGCACCGCGCAGCCGTCCTGGGCCGCGCCCGACAGCGCGGCCTCACCGGCGTCCAGCAGACGGCAGTTGGCGGGGGAGAGGTCGCACTGCGCGAGGGCGCGCACCGCCCGGAGCGCGTCGTGGAAGTCGGCGAAGGAGACCGCGGCGGAGGCCTTGTGGCGGGGGCGTTCCTGCACCCGGACCCATGCCTCGGTGATGATGCCGAGGGCCCCCTCGGAGCCCAGGAACAGGCGGTCGGGGGAGGGGCCGGCCCCGGAGGCGGGCAGCCGCCAGGATTCGCCGGTGCCTGCCGGGCTGACCACGCGCATCGACTGCACGAAGTCGTCGATGTGCGTACGGCCCGTGGCGTAGTGGCCGCCGGCCCGGGTGGCGAGCCAGCCCCCGAGGGTGGAGAACTCGAAGCTCTGCGGGAAGTGCCGCAGGGTGAGGCCGTGCGGCCGCAGCTGGTCCTCCAGGCTCGGCCCGAGGGTGCCCGCCTGGATGCGGGCGGACCGGCCCTCGGCGTCGACCTCCAGGACGCGGCCCATGGCGGTCAGATCGAGGGACAGCACCGCCCGGTGCTCGTCGCCGCGGTACTCCACGCCCCCGGTGACCGAGGAGCCCCCGCCGTACGGGACGACGGCGACCCGCCGCTCGCCGGCCCAGTCCAGCAGCTCGGCCACGTCCTGGTCGGCCAGGGGGCGGGCGACGAGGTCGGGGATGCGGCCGGGCCGCCCGCGCAGGGCGCGCATCACGTCGCGGTACGCCTTGCCCATGGCGTGGGCGGCGCGGTCCGCGGGATCGGCGGTGACCAGTCGGGCGAGGCTCCGCGGAGGCTGAACGGCGGAGCTCCCGATGCCCAGGTCCCGCACCCGGGGTACGGGCAGCGGGCGGGCGAGCGTACCGGGCAGGAGGGCGCCCATCGCGGCGCATTCGGCGTCGTCGGGATGGGCGTCGGCCCACCCCCAGCCCCACCAGGAGCGGGCACGGGACGTCGGTTGCGCGGTGGTGCCGGTCATGGGGCACTCCAGGGATCGAGGTAATTTACCTAGCGGTAAATTACCTACTGATAATATCCGCTCATGGCAACCCCACCCGCCCCGTCTTCGAAGGCCGGCACCAAAGGAGTCCCGCGGGAGCACCGCCGACGGCAGATGCTGGAGGCCGCCGCAGAGGAGTTCGGCACGCATGGCTACGCGGCCGCGTCGCTTCCCGCGATCGCCGCGCGCGTGGGCGTCACCAAGACGCTGCTGCACCAGTACCTCGGGACCAAGGAGGACCTGTACGTCGCCTGCCTGGTCCCGGTCGGGGACCGGCTGCTGGACGCGATCCGGACGGCGATGGGCCCGGACGGGACCGCGCCGCACACGCCGCTGCGCGTGCTGCACGGCATCTTCGCCGCCCTGGAGGGGCAGCGGGAGGCGTGGTTCGTGCTGTACGACACCACGCTGCCGGCGGGCGGTGAGGCCGCCCGCCGGGCTTCGGAGTACCGGGCGGTCATCGACGGGCTCGCCGCCGGCGGCACCGCCGACCTGCTGCGCGCGGCCGGATCCACCGACCCGCTGGACGCCGACGCGCTCAAGTACGTCTGGCGGGACCTGGTCGCCACCCTCGTGCGCTGGTGGGTCAAGCACCCGGAGCAGTCCCCGGAGGCCATGACCCGGCGCTGCGCCCGCCTCTTCGCGGCCGCCGCCACCCTCAGTCCTGGAGGCGGCCCTTCTCGGCCTTGAGCTTGCGCCACACGGTCCCCAGCGCCTCCAGGTCCCGCTCGTCGAGGAGCTGGGTGAAGACCGGGGCCAGGGCTTCCCGCCGGGTGGCGTCGGCCTCGGCGAAGAGCGTGCGGCCGGCCTCCGTGAGGGAGACCTCCACCGAGCGGGCGTCACGCGCCGAGGGCGTGCGGGTCACCAGGCCCCGGGTCTGCAGGGCGTCCACCACCCGGGAGACCTGGCTGCGGCTGAGCAGCGTGCTGTTGCCGAGGACGGAAGCGGGCACGGGCTCGGGGCTGGACGCCAGCCACAGCATGACCTCGAACCAGGACACGGGGAGGCCATGGGCCTTCACGAGGGCGCGGTCGACGCGGTCGGTCATCGTGGTGCCGGCCCAGACCAGCCCGTAGAAGGCGTAGTCGGCCGCCGGCATCTCGACTTCGGTGAGCTTCTTCGGCATGTCGGCAGTCTAGAGGTTGCGTGCGCACGCACATAACTCTATGGTGTGTGTGCACGCACATAAATCACGTTCCGTGAAAGGTGACCGTCATGTCGACCCTCCCCACCACCCCCGACGCCTCCCTCCGTACCGTCCTGATCACCGGCACCTCCTCCGGTATCGGCCTGGCGGCCGCCATCGCCGCCGCCGGCGCAGGCTGGCGTACGGTCGCCACGCTGCGTGACACCGGCAAGGCCGACGCCCTGCGCAAAGCGGCCGCCGAGGCGGGCGTCGAGCTCGACATCCGCCGGCTCGACGTCGTCGACGAGGACTCCGTCACCGCCGTCGTGAACGGCGTGATCGCCGACTACGGCCGCCTCGACGCGGTCGTGAACAACGCCGGCGCCGGACACGTGGGCACCCTCGAACTCGAAACCGTCGCCGACGTCCGCGAGGTCATGGAGGTCAACTTCTTCGGCGTGCTGAACGTCTCCAAGGCCGCGCTGCCGCACCTGCGGGCCACCGGCGGCCGCCTGATCACGGTCACCAGCGTCGGCGGCGTCATCGGCCAGCCCTTCAACGAGGCCTACTGCGCCGCGAAGTTCGCCGTCGAGGGATACATGGAGAGCCTGGCCCCCGTCGCGGGCGCCGTCGGCGTGAGCGTGTCCGTCATCGAGCCGGGCGCCGTGGCCACCGAGTTCGTCAACAACATCGGGCTCGACATCGAAGGCCGGATCGCCGCGGCCGGCCCGTACGCCGACGCGCTGCGCCACTACGTCGAGCGCACGGTCGGCCAGTTCCTGGACGGCGCCCAGACCCCGGCCGGCGCGGCCGAGTCCGTGATGGAGGCGCTGACCGTCGAGCGGCCCGCGTTCCGCATCCAGACCTCGCAGTGGGCCCGCGACTTCACCGGCAACAAGCTCGCCGACCAGGACGGCTCGGCGGTCGTCGGCATGACCGGAACCTGGGTCGCCTGACCGGTCACGACCCGGTCGGGGTGCCCGATCTGTGCCGCGCGCGGAACGGGGTCATCATGGCGGGAGGGCCGACGAAACCCTCCCGCGAGGGTGCGGCCGAGCGAGCCGGGAGGTGACCCCTACGCATGGACGAATCACGCAGAGCCTGGATCATGATCGGCGGCGTCGTCGCCGTCATCTTCCTGAACCTCATCGCCATCGTCCTGATGAACACCGTGGGGCGCTGACCGTCCCTACCTGAGTAGGAGGCGCCGGGACCGCTGAGTGCTTCTCCCAGCGCGCAGCGCAGGCCCACACGGCTTCGAGCTCGGGCCGGGGCTGTTCCTCGACCTCTCCGGAAACGGTGACGTCGAGCAGGCCGCCGCCGACGGCGGAAGGCCGCGCCCCGACGACCGACAGCTCGGCGGTCCGACCGGTCATGGCGCGGCCCGCGCGGTCGACGGCGATGATCTCCAGCCGGGTGGGGCCGTGGTCCCGCCACAGGAAGGGGCGTCGGGGTCGCAGCAAGCAAAAAAACATGAGCCCGAGCCCGACCGGCTCCGGACGCTTCCGGGGCTGGAAGAGCCGGGGAACCGCCGCGCAGGAGCCGTACGGCATGTATCCCTCGGCGGCGGAGAGGGTGAAGGCGACTGCTTCTGCCGTTCGTCCGACGGCGGCTCGGCGAACACCGCGATCGCTCCACTGCGGCCTCCACGGTGACGTCGACGAGTGAAGAGTCCGACGGGCAGGGCCGCCGGCCCACGACGACGGCGTCCGACAGCGCGTGGTGCCAGGCAGGCCCCTGCTCGCCGACGCGCTCCTCGATCAGCATGTCGCCGATCCGCCCACCGTCCTTGCCGTCGACGGCGTGGCGGAGCGGGCCGAGCGGAGCGCACGCCGGCGGTTCGGCGAACAGCCCTGCCACGTCCGCGCACTTCGCCAGCAGGTCGTACCCGCGGGCTTAGGGGTCGTTCCAGCCCTCCGGCCCTGATCCCTCTCCTCCACGAGGACGTACCGGAGCGGCGTGCCGCGCTCCCGGCCCCAACGCTCACGCCAGGGTTCGTCATACCGCACATCCAGACCGCACATTCAGCAGGGGGCAGTCCGGGATCTCACCCGCTTTTCGCGCAGGCGGGCGGCCGCGCGGTCGCGGATCGGCGGACCGCACATGTCCTGACATCCAGTCACATCACTTTGCGCAGGCTGATGTTGAGGTCGACTCGAAGATGGAAAGAGGGGTCGCTGGGGCTCTTGCCGTGCCGCCCGCGGTTCGCGAATGATGCTCCGGGCGTGTCGGCCGGAGGCGGCCGCGCTTCGCCCGCCCTCGTCGAGCCGACCGGTCAGGAGCCCGTTTTGCGGACGAACCGTCACATCCGGAGATCAACCGTGGTCGTCGGGGCAGCCCTCGCGCTGGTCGTCGGCATCCCCCAGGTGGCCTTCGCCGCCCCGCCCCCGGCCCTGCCCGGCCAGGCCGAGGCGATCGAGCGGACCTTCCAGCCCGCCTACGACTACGACACCGACGGCTGTTACCCGACCCCCGCCATAGGCCCGAGCGGAGAACTGAACGGCGGACTCAAACCCACCGGCGCCCTCAACGGCAACTGCCGGGACGCCTCGGACCTCCAGAACACCAACGGCTACTCCCGCTGGAAGTGCAACAACGGCTGGTGCGCCGTGGTCTACGCGCTCTACTTCGAGAAGGACCAGGCCCTCGCCGGCATCTCCCTCGGGGGCCACCGCCACGACTGGGAACACGTGGTGGTGTGGATCCAGAACAACGAGGCCAAGTACGTCGCGACCTCCGCCCACGGCGACTTCAACGTCCACACCCGCGACCAGATCCGCTGGGACGGCACCCACCCCAAGATCGTCTACCACAAGGACGGGGTCGGCACGCACTGCTTCCGCGCGGCGAACACCAACGACGAGCCGCCCGAGAACCACCGCGGCACCTGGCAGTTCCCCACGCTCGTCGGCTGGTCGGGCTACCCCGCCACCCTGCGCGACAAGCTCAGCCAGGCCGATTTCGGCAGCGCGCACTTCGGCCTGAGGGACGACTCCTTCGCCTCCCACCTCGCCGAGGCCAAGCCGGCGGGCATCCCCTTCGACCCGTACCAGTAGGCGGCGCTGGCGGCCCCCGGCGACTGCCGGGGGCGTGCGTCACCTGCCCCAGATCCTGAGGTACCCCTCGCGGTAGCCGGACGGATCCCAGGACGTGGCGCCGTCGCTGTTGTCGGCCGTCGCGATGTGGACGGGGGCCACGTAGCCGCTGGCGGGCCGGCCGGCGAAGGCGCGGTTGAACTCGTCGACGATCTGCCAGCCCTGCTGGGACAGCGGCTCGGGGACGGTGGCGGCCTGGAACTGCTCGCTGTTGATCCGCTGGAAGGCGGACGGGTCGCCGTCGCCCGCGCCGATGTTGAAGGGCGCTCCGGCCCCCGGCTTTCCGGCCGCGCGCAGGGCCGGGGCCGCGTCCGCGAAGTACAGGTCGTTGATGGCGACGGAGTGGGTCCAGTCGTCCTGGAAGCGGGAGACGAGGGAGGAGACCGCCTGCGGGGTGCGGCTGGCGGCGTCCGGGATGGGGATGTTCTCGGTCGTCAGGAGGCGTACGCCGGAACAGGTGGCCAGCTCTTGGCGGATGAGCTCGGCCTTGTTCTTGGCGAAGGGGATCGAGTCGTCGGTGAAGAGGACGACTCCGGCGTCGCCGCGGGACCGGGCGATGATCCAGTCCGCGCTGATCCCGGCCACGTCCTCCACCTTCGTGGTGACGTTGGTGAAGAGCCGGGGGTGCTCGCTCGGGCCGGGCGATCCGACCGCGTGCCAGCCGACGACCGGGATGTGCGCGGCCTCGGCCCCCGCCATCTGCTGCGAGGTCAGCTGGGGGTCGAAGCCGCCGATGACGATGCCCGAGGGCTTGAGCGTGATGGCCTGGCTGAGCGCCGCCTGGATGCCGGCGGGGGTGCCGTCCCCGTCGATCACCCGGAGCTTCCAGCCGATGGCCTTCGCGGCCTCCTCGACGCCCTTCGCGACGCCCGCGACACCGGGGTTGGTCATGGTCTGCGCGACGTAGACGAGGGTCTTGCCGGACGCCGCCGGGGGCCCGCTGGTCGGACCGTGCCAGACGGCGTCGGAGTTCTCGGCCTGCCGGACGGCCGCCTCGGCCCTCGCGAGGGTGGCGGGGCACCCGGTTTCGGACGGCCCGGCTCCCGTCGACGGGCCGCTCCCGCAGCCGGCGACGAGGACCGTGGCCGCCGTCAGCAGGGCTGCGGCCGTGGGGGTGGTCTTGCGGTTCGGGTACACGGTGCTCCTGGCGCGGGTGCGCGTACGAGGTCTGCTACGGGTGGCTGTCCTGCGGTGGTGCGGCCGACGGCTCCGCGGGGGACCGGCGGGCCGCCGTGGTGCCGGCGCGCAGCCGGCGGCGGGCGGAGTAGCCGGCGAGGCCGACGGCGATGAGCAGGGTGCCGCCGTTGAACAGCGGCGTGGCCCAGAACTGGGCGCCGAGCTGGCCGATGCCCGCCAGGCCGATGGCGAGGACGGTGACGGCCACGACGGTGCCGAGGACGTTGGCGCGGCCGGGTTTGATCGTGGTGGCACCGAGGAGGGCGCCGACGAAGGCGGGCAGCAGGTACTCCAGCCCGACGCTGGGGTTGCCGGTCTGCTGCTGGGCCGCGAGGAGGACCCCGGCGCAGCCGACGATCAGACCCGACGCGGTGAAGGCGCAGACGGAGTACCGGTGGGTGGGGATGCCGAGGATGTCGGCGGCGCGCGGGTTGGAGCCGATGACGTACAGGTACCGGCCGAGCGGCAGCCGTTCCAGGACCACCCAGAGGACGGCCGTGAGGGCGAGGACGTAGAAGGCCGGAACCGGCAGGCCGAGGAACCGGGAATCGTAGAGGCCGGTGAAGGCGGCGGGCAGGCCGGCTGGGCCGGGGACGATCCGGCCGCCGTCGGTGATCCAGCCGGTGAAGGCGTACATGATGCTGCCGGTGCCGAGCGTGGCGATGAAGGAGTCGATCTGCCCGAACTCGACGATGAGGCCGTTGGCCGCGCCCGACACCGCCCCGCCGAGGACCACCACGAGGCAGGCGAGGGGCCAGGGCCAGCCCCCGTTGACGATGAGCTGCATCACCAGCACGTGCGCCAGGCCGAGACCGTAGCCGATCGACAGGTCGAACTTGCCGGCGGCGATCGGGACCGTCGCGCCGAGCGCCAGGAGGGCGGGGATCGACTGGTTGGAGAGGATCGAGGAGATGTTGTCCCGGGTGGGAAAGGTGCCCGGCAGGGTGAGGGAGAAGACCAGGAAGAGCAGGACGGCGAGGGCCGGGAGACCGTAGCCGCCGACGAGGTGCCCGCGAAGGTGGCCCAGCAGCGACCGGGGCGAGGGGGGTGGGGTCATCGGGTCGTCGCGGTCCCGGTGATCGGGGGCATGGCCGAGGCGGTCCGGGTGAGTTCGGTGACGGTGAGGGACGCACCGGTCAGTTCGGCGCTCACGGTCCCGCGGACGAACACCAGCGCGCGGTGGCACACGTCCGCGACCTCCTCGAAATCGGTGGAGATGAGCAGGACCGCGAGGCCCGAGGCCAGCGCGTCGTCGAGCAGCCGGTGGATCACGGCCTTGGCGCCGACGTCCACACTGGCGGTCGGCTCTTCGAGGACGAGCAGGCGCAGGTTCCCGCGGAGCCACCGGCCGACCATCACCTTCTGCTGGTTGCCGCCGGACAGGGTGGCGATCGGCACCTCGCTGTCGCGGGGGTGCACCGAGAAGCGGTCGATCAGGGCGGTGGCCTCGGCGCGCTCGCGCCGGGGGCCGGTCCACCGCAGCGCCGGGACACCGGCCGCCCGGGGATTCGCGAGGAAGTTCTCCCGTACGGTCAGTTCGGCGGCGCAGCCCTCCTCCTGACGGTTGCCCGCCACGAAGCCGACGCCGGAGTCGAGGGCGGCGCAGACCCGGCGCGGGCGGTAGGGCCGGCCGTCGAGCAGCACCCGTCCGCCGAGGATCGGCCGG
This sequence comes from Streptomyces sp. NRRL F-2580, assembly GCF_000720115.1. Lineage (GTDB taxonomy): Bacteria > Actinomycetota > Actinomycetes > Streptomycetales > Streptomycetaceae > Streptomyces. Next base: position 44,566 of record NZ_JOIR01000015.1, on the reverse strand, counting down.
GCGCCGGCGAGGGCGCGGCCCAGGTCCATGTGGCCGGCGCCCGTCAGGCCCACCATGCCGAGGATCTCGCCGGCCCGCAGGTCCAGGCTGACCGGTCCGGCGTACGCGGTCCGCACGAGGTCGAGGCTCAGCAGGGGCGGGCCGGCGGCGGAGCGGGGCGCGGTCGGCGCGTGGGCGGCCGGCTCGTGGCCCACGATGGCGCGCACCAGCCGGGCGGGGCCGAAACCGGCGAGGGGACCGCGCTCGACCACGCGGCCGTCGCGCAGGACGGCGAAGGTGTCCGCGACCTTGTACACCTCGTCGAGGCGGTGGCTGACGTAGAGGATGCCGTGCCCCCGGTCGCGCAGGGCGTGGAGGACCGCGAACAGCCGGGCGCAGTCCGCGGCGGGGAGGGTGGCGGTCGGCTCGTCGAGCACGATGAGCTCGGCGTCGGTGGCCAGGGCGCGGGCGATGGCGACGAGCGAGCGCTCGGCGGGGGCGAGGTCGGCGATGCGGGCGTCGGCGTCCAGGTGTCCGGCGACGATCCGCAGGGCCTCGTCGCAGCGTTCCCGGGTGCGCCGCCAGGAGATCAGTCCGCGCCGGCGCGGGTAGCCGGCGCCCAGGGCGATGTTCTCGGCCACCGTCATCCACTCGACGAGACCGAGGTCCTGATGGATGAAGGACATGGTCCGGGCGGCGGCGTGGGAGCCGAGCGGGTGGCCGGCCACGGTCACCTCGCCCTCGTCGGCGGGGTGGACCCCGGCGAGCACCTTGATGAGGGTGGACTTGCCGGCGCCGTTGGGGCCGAGCAGGGCGAGCACGCTGCCCCGGTGGATGTCGAGGTCGACCGCGGCCAGCGCCACCGTGCCGCCGAACCGCTTGCCGAGACCGCGCATGCGTACGAGCGGTTCGCCACCGAGGGGAGGGGGCGGGTTCATCGAGGTGTCGGGAGCGTCATGCACAGACTTCTCCGGGGGGTCGGCCTCCGAGTTCTTCCCGACTGCATGGGGGATTCTATGCCGATCTTGCCGGTATGTCCGGCATTGAACCCATCAAGATGTGCCCGTCGTGGGCGATGCCGTCACGCCGCGGTCAGGGCGCACTCGGCCCAGATGACCTTGCCCTCGGTGGTGTAGCGGGTACCCCAGGCCTGGGAGAGCTGGGCGACGAGGAACAGCCCGCGGCCGCCCTCGTCGGTGCTGGCGGCGTGGCGCATGCGCGGGGCGGTGCTGCTCGCGTCGTACACCTCGCAGATCAGGGTGCGGTCGAGGATGAGGCGTACCCGGATGGGTGCGGTGCCGTAGCGGACGGCGTTGGTGACCAGCTCGCTGAGCAGCAGCTCCGTGGCGAACGCGGATTCCTCCAGCCCCCACCGGCACAGCTGGCTCACGGCGGCGGCGCGGACCTCGCCGACCAGGGCCGGGTCGGCGGCCAGGTCCCAGGAGGCGATCCGGTCGGGGGACACGGCGTTGGTGCGGGCGACGAGGAGGGCGATGTCGTCGCCGGGGTGCTCGGGCGCCACGGCGTCGAGCACCGCCTGGCAGGTCTCCTCGGGGGCGCGGTCCGGGTGGGCCAGCGCGCGGATGAGCTCGTCCAGGGCCACGTCGATGTGGCGGTGGCGGTCCTCGATGAGCCCGTCGGTGTAGAGGACGAGCTGGCTGTGTTCGGGGAGCCGCATCTCGACCGACTCGAAGGGCAGACCGCCGAGGCCGAGCGGGGGTCCTGCGGGCAGTTCGAGGAGCGTCACGGTGCCGTCCGGGTGGACCAGTGCGGGCGGCGGGTGGCCGGCCCGGGCCATGGTGCACCGCTGCGAGGTGGGGTCGTAGATCGCGTACAGGAAGGTGGCGCCGACGATGCCGCTGCCGAGGGCCGGGGTGTCCCCGCCTTCCTCGCGGTCGAGGCGCACCATCAGGTTGTCGAGGTGGGTGAGGAGTTCGTCGGGGGCGAGTTCCAGTTCGGCGAAGTTGCGGGCGGCGGTGCGCAGCCGGCCCATCGTGGCGGCGGCGTGCAGTCCGTGGCCGACGACGTCGCCGACGAGGAGGGCGACGCGGGTGCCGGACAGGGGGATGACGTCGAACCAGTCGCCGCCCACTCCGGACTCCGCGGGCAGGTAGCGGTGGGCGACCTCCACGGCGTCCTGGTCGGGGAGGCCGCGCGGGAGCAGGCTGCGCTGCAGGGCCAGGGCGAGGGTGTGTTCGCGGGTGTAGCGGCGGGCGTTGTCGATGCAGAGGGCGGCGCGGGCGGCGAGCTCCTTGGCCAGGGAACGGTCGTCGTCCCCGTAGGGGGCCGGGTCCTGCGAACGGTAGAAGCTCGCGATGCCCAGGAGGACGCCGCGGGCGAAGAGGGGGACGGTGATGAGGGAGTGGATGTTGTGCGCGAGGAGCAGCTCGGCGTGCTCGGGGTCCTGGGCGATCCAGCCGAAGGCGGCCTTCAGATCGGGTTCCAGCACGGGCTGACCGGTGATCAGGGAGCGCATGTGGGGCGTGGTCGGGCGCAGGCTGACCTGCTCGCCCACCGGGTAGAAGGGGCAGTCCTCGCGGATTCCGTGGACCACCGTTCGCCGCATCCCGGTGGTGGGGTGGGCGGACTCCTCGCCGCGCAGGACGGCCTCGGGCATGTCGATGGTGACGAAGTCGGCCAGCCGCGGGACGGCTATCTCGGCGAGCTCCCAGGCGGTGCGCTCCACGTCCAGGGTGGTGCCGATGCTGTTGCTGGCCTCGGCCAGCAGCTCCAGGCGGCGCCGGGCGGCGACGGCGTACTTGCCCACCTCGGGCTCGCCCACCAGCACCAGCCCGCGGACCGTGCCGCCCGCGGCGTCCGGGGAGCCGCCCGCGGCTGCTGTCCCGGTCGCGCCGGATGGGCCGGGTGTGCCGCCGGACGTGCCGGGCGCGCGGGCCGCCCTCGTCGGCGTACGGGGCGTGGCGCGGGACAGGGGGCCGGGCGGCGGACCGGTGGGGGCGGGGGCGTGCCGCTCGTCCTCGTCGGGGAGGAGCGCCTCGATCACGATGCCCTCCACCCCGGAGGGGCTCGTCACGGGGCGGCTGACGAGCGTGACCCACCGGTCGCGGGAGAGGGACACCTCGGCGGCCGCCCACTGGGCCGAGGACATCAGCTCGGTGGCCTTCTCCTTGAGCGTCATCTGATCGCTCTGCTCCAGCTCGCTCTGGAGCAGCTCGGACATGGCGAGCGCGTGTCCGTTGCCGCTGTGGTCCTCGGCTCCGGTCCGGCTCGCGGCCTCGAGGTAGGCGTGCAGCAGGCCGCGCTCCCGCGCCGAACTCTGCTCCATCAGCCGCCTTTCGATGGCCTCGGCCGCCTTGCGCACCACGGGGACCAGGGCCGGGTCCGCGTCGGTGTAGGGATAGCCGAGGCACAGGACGCCCTCGATGTGCCCGCTGAGCTGGTCGCGCAGCGGGATCGCCGTACAGGCGCTCGACTGGGACCGCTCGGCGAAGTGCTCGGCGCCGAAGACCTGGCAGAGCCGCCGTTCCGCGAGGGTGAGGCCGATGCCGTTCGTACCGGCGAACTGCTCGGCGAAGACGAAGCCCGGGACGGTCTGGATCGGGGGGAGGTGCTTGACCATGGACTTCTCGCCGAAACGGCGTTCGAGGACGGTGCCGTACCCGTCGGCGAGGCTGATGTTCATCTGGCTGCCCGCGAAGACCGACTCCAGTCGGTCCAGTACGGGCCGGGCGGCGCGGATGAGCCGGCCGTCCGGGTCGAAGTCCTGCGTGAACGGAAGCTCGGACTGGTCGGGCGCGATGCCCAGCAGCCGGCTGCGCTGCCACGAGTGCAGGATCGGCCCCCTCACGCTCCCCTCGATGGACTCGCCGTGCAGGAATCGGTCACGGGGACGCACCGGCCCGATGCGGTCTTCCACCACCCCCATCTGCACCACTTCCCTCGGCCCACGGTCCTCAGCCCTCGACCCTCGGCCCTCGGTGTCCATGTCGGAATGTCAGAATTGTCAGACTTGAGTATATTCCTCGGGCTCGCCCTCACAGGATCGCGACAGGATTGACGGGCGAACCCGTCCCGCCCGGCACGTTCAGCGGCGTCACGACGAGCATGAAGGCGTACCGGCCCGTTTCGGCGCAGGCGGCGGACAGCGGTTCCAGATCGAGGTTGTCCAGCAGCGGCACTCCCATCGCGGTGACGGCGAGCGTGTGCACGGGGGAGTGCAGCCCCTCGACGGGCGACGGGCGTACGTCGCTGTCCCCGTCGCCCCCGAGCAGCGCGATGGCGCGCTCGGCCAGCAGCGGCACGGCGTCCACGTGCCAGCCCGCGCTCGCTTCGCCGGGGTCCCAGGGGCCCGCTTCCCGCCGGCGGCGGAAGGCGCCGGAGCGCAGCAGCACCGCGTCGCCGTCCCCGATCGTCACACCGAGCGCCTCCTCGGCGGCGATGAGGTCCCGCGCGTGCACCGCCCGCCCGGGATCGAGCCACGCGGTCCCGAGGACGGCCGGCAGGTCGACCAGTACGCCCCTGGTGACCAGCGGGCCGAGCGCCGACACCGCGCCGAAGCGGGCGCCCGCGGCGTCGACGGACTCGCGTGCCGCACGGCCGTCGTACAGTTGCCCCCGGTAGGCGATGTGTGACAGTGCGTCGAGGTGGCTGACGCCCTTGCCGTGGTAGTCCACGGCCAGGAAGTCCTTGTAGACGGAGGGCTCCGGGGCCTCCACGTCGCCGAGGTCGGACATGTGGTGCAGGGCGGGCTTCGCGTTGTCCGGGCCCGGCCGGGTGTCCCAGGGCCGGGCCATCGGGACGACCGTCCCGGACCGGACCAGGGCGGCGGCCCGCCGCACGTGGTCCGCCGTCACCCTGTTCCAGGCGCCGCGGTCGGCCGCCGCCCACCGGCCCCACGTGCGGACCTCCTCGAAGAGCGCGTCGAACTCCCGGCGGGAGACGGCGGGCCCGTTGCCGGGAACGGCGGCCGGCCGGGAGCCGGGGGCGTCGGGGGGATCGTGGCTCATGCGCGCATCAGCGCTCCAGGGTCCGTAGGGCTGTCGCCCCAGGATTGCCTGCCGCCCCCGGTACGCGAGCGGACGCGCGGGCCGGCCCCCGATCCGGTCGGTGTCAGGCACCCACCAGGGGGGCCGGGCCGCCCGTCAGGCCTACGTGGAGGCCGTCGGCCCGGACGCGTACGGACGTGGCCTTGAGCCCGAGGGGGTACTCCTTCGGCGCACCCGCCTGCGGGCCGAGGGCGCCGTCGCCCACGCCGAGCCGGCTGGTGGGGACGGCGCGGCCGAACACGGTGAGCCCGTCCACGGCGAGGGTGACCTTGCCGTCCGCCAGCACGGGGCGCAGCGTCAGCTGTCCGGCGCCGCCCGGGCCGACGGCGGCGAGGACGGTCCCGCGCGCCGGATCGGTGGTGACCGCGGACACCTGTACGGCGGGCACGGCGGTCCGGATCGCGGTGGCGAGGGACTGCGTGGAGGCGGTCACCTCGGCGTGCGTGGCGCCGACGGAGCCGCCGTCGCCGAGGCGGACGTCGTCCAGCCGCGCGCGGACGCGGACCTGCGGGAGGCGCCCGACCCTGGCGTCGTCGCTGCTGATGTCGAGGCGGGGGATGCTCCCCCGCGCCAGGTCCCACAGGGCCCAGTCGTCGGCCACGCCGACCACCGCGTCCTCACCGAGGCCGGGCGCCGCCCTCGTGACGTGGTCGCGGATCACGGCGCGGGCGGTGAACTCGGCCGCGCCCGCGGCGACGGCGGCCGACAGGACCACCGCGGCGGTGACGGTGAGGACGAGGTGGCGGCGCAGGGCCGCGCGGGCCTTCCGCAGGCGCTGCTTCATCGCCGGTCTCCTCGATCGGTTGCCGCCGGGACCGCGGCCGTGGGCGTGGGGGCGGACGCGGGCGACGGGGCGGGCACGGCGGCAGGGCCTTCCGGGTCGAGATGCGGAAGGAGCCGGTCCAGCCAGCCGGGGAGCCACCAGTTCGCCCGCCCGAAGAGGTACATGGACGCCGGCACCAGGAGCAGACGGACCACCGTGGCATCGATGATCACGCTGACGCCCAGGCCGAGGGCGAGCATCTTGACCGCGACGTTCGTGGAGAGCAGGAAGGCGAGGAAGACGCTGGTCATGATCAGGGCCGCGCAGGTGATGACGCGGGCCGTTGCGGCGAGGCCGGTGGCGACGGCCAGGTGGTTGTCCTCCCGGTGCAGCCACGCCTCGCGGATCCGGGACAGCAGGAAGACCTCGTAGTCCATGGAGAGCCCGAAGACGATCGCGAACATCATCATCGGCACGTACGACTCGACGGGCACCTTCTCGGTGACGCCGAACAGCTCGCCGCCCCAGCCCCACTGGAAGACCGCGACGACCACCCCGTACGCGGCGGCGATGGAGAACAGGTTGAGCACGGCCGCCTTGAGCGCGATCAGCGGGCTGCGGAAGACGGTGAGCAGCAGCAGGAAGGCCGCGGCCACGACCACACCGATGGTCAGGGGCAGTTTGGCGGTGAGGGTGTCGGTGAAGGTCTGGGTGGCGGCGGCGGTGCCGGTCACGTAGCCCGTGGCACCCGTGCCCGACAGTGCCCGCGGGACCGTCTCGTCCTGCAAGGTGTGGATCAGGTCGGCGGTGGCCCCGTCCTGCGGTCCGGTGGCCGGGGTGACCGTGGTGACGAGCAGCACGTCGTCCGGGCTGGGCACCGGGGGCGTCACCGAGGCGACGCCCGGTACGGCGGCCAGTTCGCGCCGGAGCGAGGCGGCGAGGTCCTGGCGCCGGGCCCCGTCGGCGACCTGCCGGCTGTCGAGGTGGGCCACGACGGTGAGCGGGCCGTTGGCGCCGGGGCCGAAGCCCTCGGTGATCAGGTCGTAGGCCCGGCGGTCGGTCCTGCCGGTGGACTGCGCTCCGGCGTCCACGTGCCCGAGCCGCATGGAGGCGACCGGGACGGCCAGGACGCCGAGCACGAGCAGACCGCCGACCAGGAACAGCCAGGCGCGCCCGCTGACCCGGACCGCCCAGCGGTGCCAGACGTCCCCCTCGCCGGTGGGTTCGGCGACCGGCGTGCGCACGCGGAGGCGGTCGATGCGGCTGCCGAGCAGACCCAGCAGGGCCGGAGTCAGCGTCACGGTCGCGGCGGCCGCCACGACCACGCTGATCCCGGCCGCGACGCCCAGCGTGCCGATGAAGCCCACACCGGAGACGCAGAGTCCGCCCAGGGCCATGGCGACCGTGGCGGCGGCCACCAGCACCGCACGCCCGCTGGTGGCGACCGTACGCCCGACCGCCTCGACCGGCTCCGCGCCCGCCTGCAGCAGCGCCCGGTAGCGGGTGGCCAGGAACAGCGCGTAGTCGATGCCGACGCCGAGGCCCATCATCGCGGCCAGGGTCGGGGACGCCTGGGCGAAGTCGAAGGACCCGGCGAGCAGTCCGAGACCGGCCAGGCTGACGGCCAGGCCGAGCACGGCCGTCAGCAGCGGCAGACCGGTGGCGGCGACACTGCCGAAGCCGATCAGCAGCACGAGCACGGCGACGGCCAGACCGATGGCCTCCGAGGTGTGGTCGGCGGACTCGGGCGCGGCCAGCCGGCCGAGCGGGGCCCCGTACTCGACAGTGACGTGGTCCGAGCGCAGTGGTTCGACGGCGCTGTCGACCCCGCCGAGGTAGGAGGGGGCGAAGGTCGCCGGGTTGCCGTCGAAGCGCACGATGATCTGCGCGGTCCCGCCGTTCGCGGAGAGCGCCCCGGGCGTGGTGAGCGGGTCGGCCACCGACAGGACGTCCGGCAGCCGGCGCAGGCCGTCCACCGACGCTTCGATCGCGGCCCGGTGACCGGTGACCGAACCCTGGTCGGAGGTGATCACGATGGGGGCGGCCGTGCCGCCGGAGTCGGCGGTGTGGGCCTTGAGCAGGTCGGCGCCGGTCTGCGTGGAGGTACCCGGCAGGGAGAAGCTGTCCGCGAAGGAGCCGCCCCACGCACGGTTCGCCGGCCCGAGACCGACCAGCAGCACCACCCACAGGGCGACGACCCGCCAGGCGTGCCGGGCACACCGGCTTCCGATCCGATGGAGGAGACCCGGCCCCCCGGCCGATGGAGTGTTCATGGGGCCCCATGGTGCGCGGCGTCTGTAAGGGGGCCGTGGGCGCATTGTTCGGGGAATGTACGGGCACCGGTTCGGGGAATGTACGGACACCGGTTCCGGGAATGTACGGGCACCCGTGCGCGCCCGCCGGGGAAGAGGAGCCGCGCCCGCTCACGCCCTCCCGGGCGCCGGCGGAAGGGTGACGGTGAAGCAGGCGCCGCCCTCCGGCCCGTGCCCCTCGACGCGGATGGCGCCGCCGAGGCGGCCGGTCAGCCGGTGGGCGATGGCCAGCCCCAGGCCGGAGCCGACCGGGCGGCTGCCCCGGTAGCGTTCGTGCAGGGCGCCGTGGTCGAAGGCGATGCGCACGTCGTCGTCCGTGAGGCCCGGTCCGCCGTCGCGGACCTGCAGTTCGGCCCCGCCGTCCGGGGCGGCGCGCACGGCGAGGACCAGGGGTGCGCCCTCGGGCGTTACCCGCAGGGCGTTCTGCACCAGGCCGTCGATCAGCTGCCGGACCCGGAAGGCGTCCGTCTCGACGACCACGGGCCGCCCGGGCCGCTCCAGCCGGAGCCCGACGCCGTGGCGGGCACAGGGGCCGGTCCAGAAGGCGGCGGCCTCGGCGACGACCGCGCCCAGGTCGGCGGGGGCCCTGTCGATACGGAAGTCGTCCGCCTCCAGCCGGGCCAGGTCCAGCAGATCCCTCAGGAACCGGTCCAGGCGCCGGGTCTCGTCGGCCAGGACGCCGCCGACCTTGGGCACCCGCTCCGGCTCGATCAGCCCGTCGGCGAGCGCCTCGGCGTATCCCTGCAACGCCGTCAGCGGGGTCCGCAGGTCGTGGGAGACGGAGAGCAGGAACTCCCGCTGCCGGTTCTCGCTGTGGGCCAGCGCCTCGTCCAGGACGTTGAGGGCCCGCCCGATGTCCGCCGTCTCCCGGGGCCCGTCGACGGGGGCCGGTACGCCGCGTTCGTCGGCGGCCAGCCGGTGCGCGATCTGCGCGGCCCGCACCAGCGGACGGGCGATGCGCCGGGCCAGGAGAGCCCCGGCCAGCGCCGCGCCGAGCATGCCGACGATCAGCGGTACGACCACGTTGCGGCGGATCTGGTTCGTGTTCTCGGCGACCACCGCGTACGGCTCGGTCAGCACGACCGCGCCGCCGCGTACGCCGGGCCGCCCCACCAGCAGCACCTCCTCGCCGCCGAGGATGCCCGTGGTCGAGACCGGCTTCCCGGCCAGCAGCGCCGATTTCGACGCCCGGTCCACGGGGGTGGCGGTCCCGCTCACCGCGCCGTCCGGGGCGATGACCGCGAGCTGAACACCGTTCGGCCCCGCCAGGACCTGGGCGCCCGTGAAGAGCGCCTCGGACAAGGCCGGCAGGCGGCTGAGTACCGTCGCCTGACGTGCCAGCTGGTCGCGTTCGCGCTGCTCCGCGCCGTGCGCGGCGGTCTGCCAGGCGATCAGACCGGTGAGGGCCACGGCGAGCGCCGCCACCACGGTGCTCAGCACCACGATGTTGCGCGCGAGGGAGCCGCGGATACCGGAGCCGGGACGGGGGGCGGGGCCGGGACGGGGGCCGGGGCCCGGACGGGGGCCGGGGCCGGGGCGGTTCACGTACGGGGAGCGATCGCGCTGTACCCGACGCCCCGGACCGTACGGATCGGGCTCGCGTCGCCGAGCTTGGCGCGCAGCTGCGAGACGAAGACGTCGACCATCCGCGTGTCGCGGTAGCCCGGGTAGCCCCACACCTGGGCGAGCAGCTGCTCACGGGTGAAGACCTGCCCCACGTGCCGCAGCAGGTGCGCCAGCAGGTTGAACTCGGTGGCGGTGAGCTCCACCGGCTCGCCGCCGCGGCGCACGGTCCGGCTGACCGGGTCCACGCTGAGCCCGCCGAGGCTCTCGGCCGGCCGCACGGGCGGACCCGCCGCCCGGCGCAGTACGGTCTTGACCCGTGCGACCAGCTCGCGCGGCGAGAACGGCTTGGTCAGGTAGTCGTCCGCGCCCAGCTCCAGGCCGAGGATCCGGTCGGCCTCCTCACCGCGCGCGGTGACCAGCAGCACCGGCGTCCAGTCGCCCGCGTCACGCAGGGCCCGGCAGAAGGAGATGCCGTCCATGCCCGGCAGGCCGATGTCCAGCACGATGGCCACCGGACGCATCCGCCGCGCGGCCGCGAGCCCGGCGCTCCCGTCGGCCTCGACGTGGACACCGAAGCCCTCGCGCGACAGGTAGAGCCTCTGGACGTCGGAGATGTGGCGCTCGTCCTCGACGATCAGCACGAGGCCCTTGGACTCCGAACCCGTCATCACTGCCTCTCACGTGCGGAAACACCGTCGATGCTAACCCCGTCGACCCGGCGTTCCGGCGGGCGCGCCGCCGCCCGTACATTCCCCGAACATTCCGCCGGTCCGGCGCCGTCAGACCTCCGGGAACACCGGCGTGATCCCGAGGGCGGGCGCGATGGCCCGCCAGACCGTCGACTGGGCGGTGGCGAGGTCGACCCGGGGGTCGTCCAGCATCAGGCGGATGCCGAGGCCGTCGCACAGGGCCAGCACCAGCGTGCCGATCGCGGCGACGTCGCACTCGGTGAACTCGCCCGACACAATGCCCCGTTCCACGGTCCCGGCGACCCACGCGTGCAGCTGGTCGTACAGGTCGACGGCGAGGGTCCGGGCCGTGCCGTCGCGCCGCGCGCGCACCCACAGCTCCTGCCAGAGCTTCCAGTCCTGGCGGAGCTCCTCGTCCGTGGGCAGCATGCTGCGCACGATGCGGGCCAGACGACCGCGGCCGGGTCCGTACCGGTGTCGCTGCCGGTGTCCGTGCCGGTCCGGGCGAAGGAGTGCGTCATCGCCTCGGCGAAGAAGCGAGATCGTGCAGGAGGAGACCTTCGGCCCGGTGGTGACCGTCCAGCCCTTCGCCGACGAGACCGGAGCCCTGCACCTGGCCAACGCCGTCCGCTTCGGCCTGGCCGCGAGCGGGTGGACCACCGACTGCGACCGGGCGATGCGCGCCACCCGCGCCCTCCACGCCGGCCATCGCCTGGGTGAACACCCACGGCACCACCGTCTCCGAGATGCCCCACGGCGGGGTCGAGCACTCCGTCTACGCCCACGACCTCTCCCTGTCCGGCCTCCTGGACTACACCCAGGCCAAGCACGTCATGCTCTGGCCCCGTGCCGGGGTGGGGGCCGCCCGAGGTGGCCCGGGCGCGGTCCGCGGGGCACCCTGGTGGCATGGCCCGAGCCAACGACCAGGTCGAGGCTCTGCTCCAGGAGTATGCGGACCTCATCGCGATCCGGGGCGGGGAAGCCTTCAAGGCACGCGCCTACGAGAAGGCCGCCCGGGCCGTCGGGGGCCACCCGGAGGACGTGTCCACGCTCGACGCCAAGGGCCTGCGCGAGATCCCCCACGTCGGCAGATCGGTCGCCGACAAGATCATCGAGTACCTGCGGACCGGCCGCATGACCGTGGTCGACGAAGCCCGGGCGTCCGTGCCGCCCGGAGTGCGCGAGCTGGTCGCGATTCCGGGGCTCGGGCCCCGCAAGGCCATGGTGCTCTACGAGGAGCTGGGCATCAGCTCCGTGGACCAGCTGGTCGAGGCCATCGGCCAGGAACGGCTGCGCGACCTGAAGGGCTTCGGCGAGCGGACCGAGGACAACATCCTGCACGGCATCTCCGTACTGCAGAAGGCCGGCGAGGGGCGGATCCTCGTCAGCGCGGCCATGGACGTCGCCGAGCAGCTGGTCGCCGCACTCTCGGAGGTCCCCGGCTGCGTCCGGTGCACGTACGCGGGGTCCCTGCGCCGCATGAGGGAGACCATCGGCGACGTCGACATCCTGGTGGCGGCCCGGCGGGCGGCTCCGTTCATGGAGGCGCTCACCGCCCTCCCGCAGACGGCCGAGGTCATCGCGCACGGGCAGAAGAAGACCTCCGTACGCACCGTCACCGGCCTCCAGGTCGACCTGCGTGTCCTGCCCCCTGCCTCCTGGGGCGCGGGCCTCCAGTACTTCACCGGATCCAAGGCGCACAACATCCGCACCCGCGAACTCGCGGTGCGCCAGGGCCTCAAGCTCTCCGAGTACGGACTCTTCGACGCCGAGAGCGGCGAGAACCTCACCTCCGCGACCGAGGAGGCGGTCTACGTCAGGCTCGGACTACCCTGGATCCCCCCGACCCTGCGCGAGGACCGCGGCGAGATCGCGGCGGGGCTGCGCGGCGAACTCCCGGACCTCCTCACGGAGAAGGACATCCGCGGCGACCTGCACACCCACACCGACCTCACCGACGGCCTGGCCCCGCTGGAGGACATGGTCGCCGCCGCTGCCGCCCGCGGATACGCGTACTACGCGGTGACCGACCACGCCCCGAACCTCTTCATGCAGCGCATGACCAGCGAGAAGATCCTCGCCCAGCGCGAGCGCGTACGGGAACTGGACGGCGCCCACCACAAGATGCGGCTGCTGCACGGCACGGAGCTCAACATCGGCCCGGACGGCGCCCTGGACTGGCCCGACGAGTTCCTCGCGGAGTTCGACATCTGCGTGGCCTCCGTGCACTCCCACTTCAACCAGAGCAGGAGCGAACTCACCCGCCGCCTCATCCGCGCCTGCGAGAACCCGCACGTCGCCGTCATCGGCCACCCCACGACCCGCCGCATCGGCAAACGCCCGGGCATCGACGCCGACTTCGACGCGGTCTTCGAGGCCTGCGCGCGGGCGGGCACCGCCCTGGAGGTCAACGCACACCCCGAACGGCTCGACCTCTGCGACGAGGACGTCCTGCGCGCGAAGCGGTACGGCGTGAAGTTCGCAGTGAACTCCGACGCGCACGCCACCACGCATCTGCCGTACATGCGCTACGGGGTGGCGACCGCGCAGCGCGGCTGGCTGACCGCGGACGACGTCGTCAACACCTGGCCGCTCACCCGGCTGCGAAGGTTCCTGGCCAAGAAGGGCACCTGACGCAGGCCCCGGCAGCGTCGCTGACGCGGGGGACGGCGAGGCCGCCGGGGCGGTCAGCGCGCGAGGACGGCCCGGGCGAGGAAGTGCTCTGCCGCGTCGTCGTACGTCGTCAGCCGCCAGCCCGTGGCGTCGAGCATCGGCCGGAGGTTGGGCTCGGCGAGCGGGTCCTCCGGGCTGAGGGGCCGCCCGTCGATCGCGTGCTGGTGCAGGTCCGGCGCCTTCATCACGCGTGCCGCGTGGCCCACTTCGCGTAGGAGATCGTCGAAGTTCTGCTCCAGGAACCTGACGGCCGCGGCGGCCGAGGGGTTCCTGAGCGACAGCGTCGCCAGTCGGCCGAGCCGGGATCCGCGGTGCTGGGCCTTGGCCGCGGTCAGGTACAGGCGCTACTGCTCGTACAGGGCGTACTGGTTCGACGGAAGGGCCCCGGTCGGGCCACGCCTCGTACAGGGCGATGGCGACGGCCGCGAGCAGCGGTACGCGGACGAGGTCCCGCAGCCGGGCGAGGTCGACCTGGCGCAGGAACTCCGCCGCGAGGGTGCCGCCGTGCTCGTGCTGGCCGAACCAGCGCCCCGCCAGTTCACGGAGCTGGTCGTGGTCGAAGGGAGCCAGGGTGTGTGGGGTGAACCCGGCCATCTCCAGCAGCCTCCGCTCCGGCTCCTGCATGGGGCGGCTGGTGATGACGATCCGTACGCGCTCAGCGCTCTGGGCCGCCGTCTCCCTGGCCATGCGCGTGAGCCGGTGGACCAGGTTGGCCCGGGCGTTCGGATCGGGGAGCTCGTCCGGGCTGTCGACGAGCACCAGCCACCGGCCGGCCGCGGGCAGGAGGTCCGCGACGGTCTCGTGGAACCGGACGGGCTCCTCGCCGCCGTGGTCGTCCGACAGGGGGCGGGCCAGGGCGTCTTCGACGCCGTGCGGGTGGGCGGAGAGCGCCGAAGCGGTGGCCCAGAGGGGGATGACGGGCGGCCGGTCCGGGTGGGCCCGGCGCAGGAGCGCATCCGACACGTCCCCGGCCAGCCGGGCCAGCAGGGACGATTTGCCGCCGCCGGGGCCTGCTTCCAGGAGGAGGTGACCGACCGCATCGTCGGACAGGAGGGCGTCCAGGTGCCGGCCTCGGGGCGCCGACCGCGCGTCCCGGCGGTGTTGGTCGCCGCCGGTGTCGCCGTCGCCATCGCTGCCCGTGCCGATGTCGATGTGCTGCCGTACGTGGATCATCGACAGCGGCAGCAGGGAGCCCGACCCCTCGTGCAGGACGTAGGGCCAGTCTTCGCTCAGCGCGCTCTGCCGCTCCAGCAGGGCCCGCAGACGCGGCGGCAGCGTGGGCACGACGGTCTGATGCGGACGGCGTTCCGGTTGCGCGGCGTCCACGAGGTCGTTGACATACCGACGGGACGGGCGCTCGTGCGGGGGCACGCGGGCCCACTCGCTCCACAGGCAGACCAGGGCCCAGACGGCGTCGGCGTTCGCATGGATCGGGGCAACGGCCTTGGCCGGATCGTCGGGCAGCCAGCCGCTGAGGCGCCTGCTGTTCAGGTCCACGGGCTCGGGCCGCGCGCGCAGCGCCTTGGCCGTCTCGCGACGCGAGTACGGCAGGCCGTCGGCCCGACGCACCGCCCTGGGCCGCCGCTCCAGCGCGCTCAACTCGGCATGGAGCGTCGTGGCCTCCTCAGTCATCCGCCCCGCTCCGGTGCCCCTCGCGTGCCCGATGGTGCCCGCGGCGGTCACCACCGGGCAGTCGTTGACCTGTCATGGAGTCGGGCGGCGCGCGGGTCCGTAATCGCGGTGCCGGTCACGTGATTCGGGCGGCGATGGCCCGGGCGCAGTCCAGGGACTCCGTGTGCGTGGTGTCCACCTCCAGGTCGTACACCACGCCGTGGTGGACCCGCTCGGCCTGGGAGGCCGCCATCCCCAGGGCCCGGTCCCCGCGGGCGATCTCGCGAGCCGCGGCGACCGCGCTCTCGCACGTGACGCCGACCCACAGCACGTCCAGACCGTCGAGGGCCTTCCGCCACCGTTCCTGGGACGCCGCTCCGCCGAGGAAGACGTCGTCGACGATGACGGGGGCGCCCGCGCGGGCCATCGCGGCGACTCCCGCCATCCACGCCGCTTCGAGCCGCCGGAACTCCGATCCGATCTGCACGCCGCCGTCCGCGGCGAACTCGATTCCCGCGTCCGACGTCCGCAGGGAGGCGGGCATCGTCTCGACCAGCGAGTCGACGGCGGCTGCGAGCCACGGCTCGGGCAGGACCGCCTGCAGACACCGGAGGATCCCGGACTTGCCCGAGCTGGACCCGCCGTTCAACACGATCACCTGAGTCGTCACCAGGTCACGGTAGGGGCTGCCGCCGTCGCGCTCGAAGCGATTTTCGCCGCGCACCCGCCCCGGCTCCCCAGGTCCGGCCGCGGAAACAGTGGGATAATTCTGCTGGGGAGACCGGTGTCGCGCACTCGAAGGAGGAGCGTGGTGAGCAGCACCGCCGCCGCACGCATCGCTGACCTGCTGGAGGACGTACCGACCGCCTCCAATCCTCCCGGACGGCTACCCGCGCCGGCCCCGGCCACGGAGGAACCACCGGGCGCCGACGGTCCCGTCCTCGTCGTCACCGTGGTCTGGGGCGACCTCGCACAGGTCCCCGCCGATCTGCACGTCACCGGGCACTACCAGTCGGTAGCGCCCGCCGCGGCGGAACTCGCACTGGACCGCGCCATCTCCGTCGGCCCCCGCCGGACCATCACGGAGCACACCAAGCTCGGCTGGCTCGGCGCCCAGTTGGGCGAGGTCACGTACTTCCCCTGCAAGGGCGGAGGACCGGTACGGTCGGCGGCCGTCGTCGGCATGGGGCCGATGGGCACCCTCACCGAACGCCGCGCCCACCAGATGTACGCGTCGCTGCTGGGCGAGGCGGTCGCGCTCGGCCATGTCGGGACCATGGCGACCGTGCTCGTCGGCTCGGGCACCGGCAATCTGACCGTCAACCAGGCCGCCCGCGCCCTGGTCGGGGGCTTCGCCGGTGTCCTGGCGGCCACGGGCCCGGCGAAGCCGACTCCGACTCCGACTCTGACGCAGCCGACTCCGGCTCCGGCTCCGGCGGCGGCGAAACCGACTCCGGCGCAGCCGACATCGACTCCGACGCCGACGCAGCCGACCTCCGCGCCGGTGCCCGGCCTCACCGAGGTGTTCGTCGTGGAAGTCGACCGGCTGCGCGCGGAGCAGCTCCACCTCGCGCTGACCAGAGCCGCCGCGAAACTGCCCCGGTTGCGGATCGGCCCGGAGCTGCGCGAGGAGAGCGGCGGCCGGCTGTTCGCGCCCTCCGCGGCGGTGTACGCCCTGACGGCGCTGACCGCGCTCGCCCGGTCCGAGGAGTCCGCCGCCCACGACGGGGATCCGCACGGGACGGACCCGACGGACCGGGAGGAAGTCCTGCGCACGGTGCTGGCCGGCTTCGCCCCCGACATCCGGCGGGAGATCCGCGAACAGCTGGCCCACCTGGCCGAAGTGGAGCGCACCGACCTGTCCTTGACGGTCGGACGGGCCCTGGACGACCCGGAGGGATCAGGGTCCGGCTCCGGCTCCGTGCCCGTCCGGATGTCCGTCCAGTCGGGGGTCGGCGGCCTGCGCTGGGCGGCGCTGACCGGGCGGGCCACCGTACCGGAACGGCTCGTCCCCGTGGACATGGACCTGCTGCGCGAGCTCGTGGAGCGGCTGACGGAGCCGACCGTCGAGGACGCGAGCGAACTGCCGGACCTGCTCTCGCGGTTCGTGGTGCCTCCGGACTTCCAGCGGCTGGTCACCGACGACGCGACGGTGCTGCTGGAACTGGACCGCGACACGGCTTCCGTGCCCTGGGAGTTCCTGGCCGGGACCGAGCGGGCCGGCGGCGAGAAGCGCGACCCCCTGGCGATCCGCACCCAGCTGTCCCGGCAGCTGCGCACGCCCTACTCGCGGGTGATGGCCGAGGGGCTCTCGGACGGACCGCTGCGCGCCCTGGTGATCGGCGACCCGGGGGACCCGGAGAAGGGCTTCCAGCTGCCGGGAGCCCGCACCGAGGCCCTGGCCGTCGCCACCCGGCTCAAGAACCTGGGAGCGAAGGTCACCCTCTTCGTCGGCGCGGCGAACTCCACCCGGCAGCCGGGCATCGACCCCGCGAGGCGCCTGGACGTGCTGCGCGTCCTGCTGTGCGGGGGCAACCACATCGTCCACTACTGCGGCCACAGCGACTTCGACCCCACCGGTACGGGACGGCGCACCGGCTGGGTCTTCGCGGACGGCCTGCTGACCGCCCAGGAACTGGCCCTGCTCGAACGGCCGCCCCGGATCGTCGTCGCCAACGCCTGCTACACGGCCCGGCTCGGCAGCGCCACCGGTCCCGGCACGCGTGGCGCGCCGCCGGGCGTGGCGGACCAGAGCCCGTGGGGCAACCCGCAGGCCGCGCTGGTGCCGAGCCTCGCCGACGAGTTCCTGCGCATGGGGGTGGGGCACTACATCGGGGCGGCCTGGCGGATCCCCGACGACCAGGGGGTCTCCTTCGCCGAGGAGTTCTACACGCACCTGTTCACGGGCGGTTCCGGGGAGGCCCCGCCGACGGTGGGCGACGCCGTCCGGGCGGCCCGCAAGCGGCTCTACGACCAGCGGGCCGTGGGGCAGCGGCCGCCGGACACCGCCCCGAACGGGCAGCGATGGAGCGCCTGGGCCGCGTACCAGCACTACGGGGACGCGACCGACCCGTTCGTCCGCCCCGCCCCGTCCGACCGACCAGGGGGCAGCTAGGAGGTCCGCATGACCAGGATCCCGATGGCCGACGTCGTCGTACTGCTCCCCGGCATCACGGGGAGCGTGCTGAAGAGGAACGGCAAGGACGTGTGGGCGCCCTCGCCCTCGGCCGTACTGGGCGCGCTGGCGAGCCTGGGCGGCTCACTCGACTCCCTCGAACTGGGCGAGGACGACTGGCGCGTGGACGATCTCGGCGACGGAGTCGTCGCCGACCGGCTGGTGCCCGATCTCCACACCCTGCCCGGCCTGTGGAAGATCGACGGCTACACGGCGATCGAGAGCTTCCTGCTGGCGCAGTTCGACCTCAAGCGGGGCGAGAACTACTTCCCCTTCCCGTACGACTGGCGGCGCGACAACCGCGCCGCCGCCCGCAAGCTCGCCGAGCAGAGCGCCGGCTGGCTGCGGAACTGGCGCGCGTCCAGCGGCAACGAGGCGGCCCAACTCGTCCTGATCGGGCACTCGATGGGCGGACTCGTCTCGCGCTACTACGTCGAGGTGCTGGACGGCTGGAAGGACACCCGGGCCATCGTGACCTTCGGAACCCCCTACTACGGCTCGCTCAACGCCGTCGAGTTCCTCTGCAACGGTTTCAGCAAACGGATCGGCCCCTTCGAGCACGACCTCACACGGCTCCTGCGCTCCCTCACCGGCCTGCACCAGCTCGTGCCCGTCTACAAGTGCGTGTACGGCGCGAACGGCCAGGACGCCGTCGTCCCGGCGGAGGCCGGGCTGCCCGGCTGGCAGCCGCAGTGGAGCAGCCATGTCACCGAATTCTTCAAGGAGATGCAGGACGCCGCGACCGCCAACCGGCGGAACCCCGCCTGGGAGTCGAACCAGGTGGTCTACCACCCGATCGTCGGCATGGACCAGCCCACCAGGCAGTCCGCACAGATCGTCGACCACAGGGTGGAGACCCTGCTGGCCCGCGGAGACCTTGACGAGGGCGGTGACGGGACCGTGCCCAAGCTCTCCGCCGCGCTGTCCGGTACGGAGGGCGCCCGCACCTTCGTCCCGCAGAAGCACGGCAGCCTGCAGAACCAGGACGCGATGCTCGACCACGTCAAGGGCATCCTCCAGTCCCTGCACGACGTGCGCATCGACGACCTGCGCGCCGCCGTGACCTCCTGGTTCAGCTACCTCGGCGACGACCTCTACCTCGCCGACGAGCCCGTCGTCTGCGAGATCGGAGCCAACAGCGCCCTCGGCGAGAGCGAACTGCCCGAGGTCCCGGCCCGCCTGTCGGTGACCCCGCGGTCCACGGGCCGGACGGTGGTCGACCGCCCGATCACCGTGCCCCGGGAGCGGCAGCGCTTCGACATCGGCGTACTGCCTCCCGGTACGTACGACCTGCTGGTCAGCGCCGGCGCCGACACGGCCCCACTGTCCGACGTCTTCCTCGTGGCCGACCCGGACACCCCGGCCGGCTAGCGGCCGGCGCACGATTCAACGTGGGGAGTCCGTGACGCCCGCGCCCGGGTGCGCGAGGCCGTCCGGGTTTCCCCGTCCCAGCGACAGGTCCCCGCCGACTTGCGGTGACGGCTCAGGACCCCCCTGGGCCCACCCCGTCCAGGAGCCGGGTGCGCCGTGGGCCGTCGGGGCGGTAGGGGATCGGGTCGCCGAGGTGTTGGAAGTGGACGGCCGCCGGCCGCCTTGCCGCGTACGCGTCGAGTCCGGCCCGGCAGTACGCGATGATCGGCTCCGGCAGGGCGTCGAGCCGGTACCAGCCCATCGCGTCGCACACCTCCGGCTCCCGCACCCCCGGCGCGCCCGTCCAGCGCCTGACCTCGAAGAACAGGCCGAGCCGGGCGTGGCCGCGGGGGCCGCGGTGATGGACGGTCACCGCCGAGGCCACGTCCCCGAGGGCGATGAGGACGCCCGTCTCCTCCCGGGCTTCGCGGACCACGGCCTGGACCACGTCCTCGTGCGGGCCGTCGAGGTGCCCGGAGGGCAGGTGCCACATGCCGGCCGCGTAGACCGGGCCCGCCCGTCGGGACAGCAGGACCTCAGGCCCCCGCTCGCCGTCGCGGCGCAGGATCAGGTGGACATCCACCGGGAGGGTGTACCGGCCCACCGCTCCCGGGTGGTCGCCGGCGGTCACAGCCACCCCATCTCGGTGTAGAGCCGCCCCGCCCGGATGCCCTCGACCGCCGCCCGGGCGTACGGCACGATCGGCTCCGGCAGCGCGTCGGTCGGCCACCAGCCCCAGCTGACGCACTTCTCCGGCTCGCGGACCTCCACCGTCCCCTCCCACCGGTGCGCGCGGAAGACCAGTTGCAGGCGCGGCCGCGAGCCCGGGAGGTCGACCAGGTGCACGACGTGCGTGAGCTCGATGTCCTCGGCCCGCAGCACCAGGCCGGCTTCCTCCCGCGCCTCGCGGATCAGGCAGGCGACCGCGGACTCCTGCTCGCAGTGGCCGGCGAGGAAGTGGTGGTGCGAAGCGCCGAACGCCGAGTCGGGGTGGCGCAGTCCGAGCAGGATCCGGCCGTCCCGCTCCAGGTAGAGGTGGACCCCGACGATGGTGAGGAGGGCCCCGCCGCCCGGTTGACCGGCGGGCACCTCCGCCGACGTACGCAGGCGCGGGCCCGGTTCCGTCCCGTCCACCAGCGCCCGGTGCTGGTCGATGACCTGCTGCGTCCACGGGCACATCGTCAGGTGCGCGGTCGTACGGGCGTCGAACCAGCGCAGCATGATCCCTTCGCTGAGCGGCAGGGCGTCGGCATCGCCGTCCCAGGCGCCGAGGTAGACCTGGATCCGGCCTTCGGCGGCGCCGGGTCCGTGACAGTCGACGACCGTGAACGGTTCCAGCGGGACCGTCAGGCCGGTCTCCTCCTTCAGCTCCCGCGCGATCGCCTCCCGCGAGGTCTCGTTCCCCTCGCGGCCGCCGCCCGGGATGCTCCACGTCCCCGGGTCGCAGATGTGGGGCTTGTTCGCGTCGCGCAGGTGGAGCAGGTACTCGCCGCGCGGATTGACCAACAAGGCGGCCGTACCGTGTGGTTCGCCGGAAGGGGTGGACGACATGGCGGTCTCCTCCTCGTGCCTCGGATCCGGGCCCGTCACGGGCGACATCCTGCCCCGCTGCCCCACGGCGAATGCGCGGCGATCGGGTACGTCGATTTTTGGCGATCGTTGTGAGCGTATGGAGCTATTCGATTGATAGATCTTGACGCTCGGAATCTGGATTCATAGAGTCGGCGCGGCCTCACTCAGCCGCAAGGAGTCCCAGATGCCTGTTCGCCGCCCACGGACCCTGCTCGCGATGGCCCCCGAGCTCCGGCCCCGCCTGCTGGACGACGCCGCCGCCCGACGGCTCGGCGAAGTGGCCGACCTCGACCCGGATCTCATCGCCGACGACTTCGGAAAACCCGAGGCCGCGCGGGCACTGGCGGAGGCGGAGGTCCTGCTCACCTTCTGGGGCGCTCCCGCCGTCGACGCCGGGGCGCTGGCGGCCGCACCCCGCCTCAAAGCCGTCGTGCACGCGGCCGGCTCCGTCAAACAGCTGGTCACCGATGCCTGCTGGAACCGGGGCGTCGTCGTCTCCTCCGCCGCCCTGGCCAACTCCCTTCCGGTGGCCGAGTACACCGTCGCCATGGTCCTCCTCTCCAACAAACGCGTGCTCCAGCTGCGCGAGGACTACCGCCGCGTCCGCGACACCCATCACGACTGGCACCTGCGCTACGGCGACGTGGGCAACTACCGCCGGACCGTCGGCATCGTCGGCGCCTCCCGGACCGGCCGCCGGGTGATCGAGCTCCTGCGCCCGTACGATCTGGAACTCGTCGTCCACGACCCTTATCTGAGTGATCATCAGGCGAGGGAGATCGGTGCCCGCCGCGTCGGGCTCGACGAACTCTGCCGGATCTGCGACGTGGTCAGCCTGCACGCGCCCGCCCTGCCGGAGACGCGGTCGATGATCGACCGCCGGCGGCTGGCGCTGATGCGCGACGGCGCCACGCTCATCAACACGGCTCGCGGCTCCCTGGTCGACGGGCCCGCTTTCACCGACGAGTTGACCTCCGGCCGGCTCCACGGGGTCGTCGACGTCACCGAGCCGGAGGTCCTGCCGGCCGACTCCCCGCTGTACGACCTGCCGAACGTACTGCTCACCCCGCACATCGCGGGTTCCCTCGGCAACGAACTGCACAGGATGGCGGATTCCGCCATCGACGAGTTCGCCCGCTACGCCGCCGGGCTGCCGTTCGCGCACCCGGTCCACCGCGCGGACCTCCACCGGACCGCCTGACCGGCAGCGGCTGCCGTTGCGGATACGCCGAACTGATCGTATTGATCAATAGTTCAGATGGTCTTGACGTTCAAGACGCCTGAGCGAATGATTCACCCCGTTCAGCCCACTCGCCAAGGAGCAGTTGACATGAAGGTTCAGTCCTTGCGTGCCTACGGCGCGGTGGCCGCAGCGGTGTCCCTCGCCCTGCTGACCACCGCCTGCGGTGCCGGTTCCACCAACTCGCCTGCCGCCGCGGACGACGGAAAGCCCGTCACCCTCACGTACTGGACCTGGACCGGCGGCGCCGAGGCCGCGGCCGCCGCGTTCAACAAGACGCACACCGACGTCCAGGTGCGGTTCTCCCAGATACCCGGCGGCGCCGACGGCTACAGCAAGATCAGCAACGCGATCAAGGCGGGCGACGCGCCGGACGTGGCGACCATCGAGTACAGCATGGTCCCCGAGTTCGCGAGCCAGGGCTACCTGGAGGACCTCACCGCCTCGTCCGGGGAACTCGTCGAGAAGAGCTTCCCGGCGGGAGTCCAGAACCTGGTGACCTTCGGCGGCAAGACCTGGTCGGTCCCCTTCGACGCCACCCCGCAGGTCTACTTCTACCGCAAGGACCTCTTCGAGAAGTACGGCGTGACCGTGCCGAAGACCTGGGACGAATACCGCGCCGCCGCCGAGCGGATCAAGGCCGCCGACCCCGAGGCGCGCATGGGCTCCTTCCCCACGGACGCCCCGCTGCAGGCGGCCCTGTCCTGGCAGGCCGGCGCGAAGTGGTTCCAGATCGCCGACGGCGCCTGGAAGCCCGAGATCAACGACGCGCCTTCGCAGAAGGTCGCCGCGTTCTGGCAGGGCATGCTCGACGACGACCTGGTCTTCAACTACGGCGCCGGCACCCCCGAGGAGAACAAGTCCAAGGCCGACGGCACGACCGTCAGCGTCCTGGGCGCCGCGTGGAGCGCGGGCGGCATGGTCTCCACCATGCCCGACCTCAAGGAGAAGTGGGGCGTCGCTCCCATCCCCCACTGGGGCGGCACCCCGGCCAGCGGCATGTACGGCGGCACGAGCTTCGCCGTGACCAAGGGCAGCAAGCACGCCAAGGCCGCCGCCGAGTTCATCAAGTGGGTGACCACGGACCCGGCCTCGATGGAAGCCCGGATCAGCGCGCTGAAGAACCCGAGCAGCGCCCTGCCCGCGAACCCGGCCATGGCGGCGGTGGCCGCGAAGGCCTTCGACACCTCCTACTTCGGCGGCCAGGACCTCTACGGGCTGACCGGTCAGCAGGTCGGCACGATCGTCCCCGGGTGGACCTGGGGCCCGGTCTGGGGCGAGGTCAACGCCGACTTCAAGGACGAGGCGGCCAAGCACGGCCTGGCCGGCGGACTGGCAAAGGCCCAGGAATCGGCCCGTACGGCGATCGAGAGCCGCGGTCTCAAGCTCGCCAAGTGAACCGGCCGGGGGCGCCCCGCCCGATCCGCCGCCCACCCCCTCCCAGGCCCCGAACTCCGCGCCACCGCACCCCGCCAAGGAGCCTCCCGTGGCAGCACCCCCCAGTACCCCGCCGCGTACGCCGCCACCCCTGCGCGTACGCCCCGCGCGCCCGCTCCGCCGCGGCCGACGCGGCGCCGCCGCCCTCTTCCTCACCCCCTTCTTCGCGCTCTTCACCGTCGTCACGCTGGCACCGGTCGGGTACGCGGGATGGATGAGCCTGTACCGGGAGCAGTCCTCGGGGCTCGGGTTCGGCGGCGTCGAGCGGACCTTCTCCGGCGTGGCGAACTACTCGGGGGTGCTGGCCGATCCGGCGTTCCGCACGTCCTTCCTGAACGTCGCCGCGTACTGCGTGGCCTACATCCCGGTGATGATCGGCGGCGCCCTGGCCCTGGCCCTCCTCGTCGACTCCGCCTACGCCCGGGCCAAGCGCTTCTTCCAACTCGCCCTTTTCCTGCCGCACGCCGTGCCGGGACTGATCGCCGCGATCATCTGGATCTACCTCTACACCCCCGGACTCAGCCCGGTGATCGAGTGGATCGACGGCGCGGGCGGCAGCTGGAACTTCTTCTCACCGGGCAACTCCCTCTCGTCGGTGGTCAACATCGCCGTCTGGCAGTGGGCCGGCTACAACATGGTGATCTTCTTCGCCGCGCTCCAGGCCGTGCCCCGCGAGGTCATCGAGGCCGCCACGGTCGACGGTGCCGGCGCCTGGCGCATCGCCCTGCGCATCAAGGTCCCGATCATCCGCTCCTCGGTGGTCATGACCGTCTTGTTCACCTGTGTCGGAGCGGTCCAGCTCTTCACCGAGCCCAAGCTGCTCTCCGACAAGGCGCAGGCCCTCGGCAACGACTGGTCGCCCACCATGTACATCGTCAGCAAGGCGTTCATCGACCAGGACTACGCGAGCGCGGCCGCCGCGTCGCTGCTGCTGGCCCTGGTGGCCGGAGCGCTGTCCTACGCGGTGACCCGGATCGGGAAGCGGTGGCAGGAAGCATGACCACGGAGACCGTCCACCCCCGCGCCGCCGCCGAGCGCGGCGCCCCGCCGCCCGACCGCCCCACCCCCACGCGCCGGCGCCCCCGCCGGTCCGGGCCCGGCGCCCCCCGCGCCTGGGCCTCCAAGGCCGCCGTCAACACGGTGCTGATCATGCTGACGCTCTACACGCTGATGCCGATCACCTGGCTGCTGATCGCCGCCACCAAGAACCGCCGTGACCTCTTCGCCACCAGCGGCTTCGCCTTCGGGGAGTTCAACCTCCTCTCCAACATCCACGACGTCTTCACCCACAACGACGGCATCTACGGACGCTGGCTGCTCAACACCGTCCTGTACGCCGTCGTCGGCTCCGCCCTCTCCTCCCTCATATCGGTCGCGGCGGGGTACGCCTTCGACAAGTACGCCTTCGCCGGCAAGGAGAAGCTCTTCGGCGTCGTCCTCGCGGGCGTGCTCGTACCGGGAGCGGTCCTGACCCTCCCCACGTACCTGCTGGCCTCCGAGGCCGGGCTCACCAACACCTACTGGGCCCTGCTGATCCCCTCCCTGGTCAACCCGTTCGGCGTCTACCTCGCCCGGGTCTTCTCCGAGGGCTACGTCCCCTACGAGGTCATCGAGGCGGCCAGGGTCGACGGCGCGGGCGAGGTGCGGACCTTCCGCACGATCGCACTGCCGATGCTCGCCCCGGGGTTCACGACGCTCTTCCTCTTCTCCTTCACCGCGAGCTGGAACAACTTCTACGGCGCCCTCGTGATGCTGAACGACAAGGACCTGTACCCCGTCAGCCTCGGCCTCCACATGTGGAACATCTCGACGACGGAGAGCCCGGAGATGTACTCGCTGGCGATCACCGGCTCGCTCATCGCCGTGGTCCCGCTGGTGATCGCCTTCCTCTGCCTCCAGCGCTTCTGGCGCTCCGGAATGACGACGGGTGCGGTGAAGTAGGTGCCAGGACCCAGCCCCCGCCGCCGCGTCCTGGTCGTCGGCATCGACGGCGTACACCTCGACCTGCTCCAGATCACCGCCGAGGCCGTCCACGTACTGGAGACCGACGACCCGGAGGCCTCCTTCGTCTACCTCGGCGCGGTGGACGAGACCGGCCACCTGCGCGGCTGCGGCCCCGAGTACCTACGGGCCGTCGAGCGGGCGGACGAACGCCTCGGGCGGCTGCTCGCCGCGGTCCGCGCCAGGCCCTCGTACGCGCGGGAGACCTGGACGGTGATCGTGGTCACCGACCACGGCCACCGGGACGCCGGCGGGCACGGCGGCCGCTCCCGCGAGGAGCGGACGGCCTGGGTCGCCTGCTGCGGCCCGGACGTCACCGCCGGAGCACCCGTCCGCCGGCTGCGCCTGGCGGACGTCGCCGCCCATGTGTACGCCGCCCTCGGCCGCACTCCCGACTCGCACTGGACCCTCGACGGCCGTCCCTTCACCACCACCCCCGTCGATGCCTTCGCCCGCCCCGGCGAAGGCCTGCGGGCGGTGCTCTTCGACATGGACGGAACGCTCGTCGACACCGAGCCGCTGTGGTGGCAGGCGGCCGAAGCCGTGGCCCGGGCCCTGGGGCACACGCTCACCGCGGCCGACGAGCCGGCCGTGCTGGGGCGTTCGGTTCTGGACACGGCCGGCCACCTCCACGCCGTCACCGCCGGCCGCGGCACCGTGGAGGAGATCGGGCGGGTCCTCCTCGCGGGTTTCCACGAGCGGGTCTCCCGCGGACCCCGGCCCATGGCGGGCGCGCTGGAACTCCTCGACGCGCTCGCCGCCGACGGCATCCCGCTCGGCCTCGTCTCCGCCTCCCACCGGTCGGTCGTCGACGTGGTCGTGTCGGCGCTCGGCCCGCACCGCTTCGCCGTCACCGTGGCGGACGGCGAGACCCCGCGGTCCAAGCCGCACCCCGACCCGTACCTCGCCGCCGCCCGGGCCCTCGGCGTCGACCCCCGGTCCTGCGTCGCCGTGAAGGACAGCCCCACCGGGCTGGCGTCCGCCGAGGCCGCGGGCTGCTCCGTCCTCGTCGTCCCCTCAGCGCTGCCGATCCCGGCGGCCGACGGGCGCCTGGTCCTGGACCGGCTGACCGAGGCGGACCCCGGTTGCTCCGCTCCCTCGTGCGCTGACCCGCGGCGTCAGCCCAGCGCTACCTCGATCCGCTGGGTCGCTCCGGCCCGGGCGGTGAGGTCCCCGAAGACGAGGGTGAGGGCCGAGCCGGTGGTGGCGGAGGTGACCGTGGCCGGCTGGGAGAGAACGGACGCCACCGGCCTGTGCCACGTGATGGTCAGCGCGGTCCGCATCCGCATCGGATCGGAGACGCACAGCGTGGCCCGGCCGTCGCCGTGCTCCCGTACGAGGACGCACGCGGGACCGTCGGCGGTGAGGGCGCCGACCGACCCGGCGAACCAGAAGTTCACGGCGGTGACGCCCAGCGGGGCGACCCGGACGCCCTGTTGGGCGTTGTCGTTGGCGAGGACCGTGAGCCATCCGGTGTCGGCGGCCCGGGCCGCGGTGGCGGCGACGGTGGCGCCCGGGAGCAGGATGTGGGAGCAGGCGGCGTCGGCCGGGTCCACACCGTGGTCGAACCACAGGGTCAGATAGCGGCGGGTGACCGGGTCGGTGGTGCCGCCGGTGTTGATGTCGTGCCAGCAGCCCGTCCGGGCCTCGCGCAGCGCCCTGACCGTGGCCCCGCCGGGGAACACGTACCCGCCGTGGCCCGCGATCTGCGCCCAGCGGGTGCCGGGGAGGGTGGCCGACCAGCCCAGGGCGGTGGACTGCACGACGCCGTTCACGGTGAGGGCCTGGGAGCCGGTGGCGCCCAGATTGCGGTTCTCGACCACGGTCTCGACGGCGGCGCCGTCGGTGGCCCGCACCGACCCCGCCAGGCAGACGATCGCATCGGCCAGACAGAACCAGGACTTCTTGGCGTACAGCGTGCTCGACAGTCCGCGCACGAACTGGCCGACGGCGGCGTACTCCCCGTCCGTCGCGCCGCCGACCCAGTTCACGTCCGGCCGCGGCAGGCCCCACGCACCCCCCTCCGCGTCGGCGAGCGGCTTCCTCGACACGGTGGTCCCCGGCAGCCGGTACGGGTCGACGGTGGGCCAGAAGGCGTCGGTGTACTGGCCGTTGCCGTACGTGGCCCCCCCACCACTGGAGCATGCCCGCGCCGGCGTGCCAGCCGCGGAGGTTCTCCCCGTTGCCCGTCTCGTAGAGGCCCATCCGCCTGGAGGCCATGCTGATCGAGGCCGCCCAGCCGGGCCGGCGGTGGACGGCCCGGTCCATGCTGGGGAAGAGGCGGTGCCCGGTCGGCTCCGCGATCGCCGTGACGGCGCCGTCGTCCAGTACGGCCCCCAGCCGGGCCAGTGCCGCGAGGCCGAGGTCGGTGTCCGAGAGCACCGGGCTGTAGTAGTCCCGCTGCGCCCAGCCCTTCACCAGCCCGCGCCAACGCTGCCGCTCCGCGCTGCTCGCGGCGGTCCCCAGCAGGGCTATGGAGGCGAGGACGTCGTGGCCCCGGCCGTGGTCACCGCCCTGGAACCCGTAGGAGTTGGTCCTCGGACTGCCCCGGCTGGTGGAGCGGCCGGACACCGCGTCCATCATCAGGCCGTTGTAGAGGAACGGGGCGAAGGACTTCTCCACCGAGTCGAGGACCAGCTGCCGGCCGGGGTCGGTGACCGCCCAGGTCGAACCGTTGAGCAGGACGAAGAGCCCGGCCAGGCCGCCCAGCAGCACCGCACCGTAGGAGCCGGTGTAGGAGAGGTAGGTGTGCTGGACGAAGGACCCGTCGGCGTAGAAGCCGTCCCCGCTGGTGACGACGGGGAAGACGGGGGAGAGGGCGTCGCGGGCGAGCGCGACCTTGGCGGGATTCCGGCCGAGGATGCCGCGCAGGACCAGTGAGCGGCACAGGTCCACCCGGTTGGCGCCGGTGCTGGTGCCAGTGTACTGGGCGACCGAGGAGTCGGGGACGAAGCGGTCGACCGCCGCGAGGTAGCCGGCGAGCTGCGCGGGGGAGAGCCGCGCGTACAGGACCGTGCTGATGTCCAGCAGCAGCTGCGGTGAACCGATCTGGAAGTCCCACCAGTTGCCGAACTGGCTCTTCGCGGGGTTGTAGACCCGCTCGTGGAGGTGGTCGAGCCCGGTCATGACGTCGGCGGCCAGCCCGCTGTCGCCCGTGAGTCCCGTGCCGGGCTGCGCGTACGCCTGGGCCATCGTCCCCAGCCGGGCGTAACTGGCGGTGACCGAGGCGGAGAGGGTCAGGGGCAGGTCGGGCCAGAGCGATCCGGCGGCGACCGCCATGGCAGCGCGCTGCTCGGCGGCCTGGCTGCCCAGCAGGGCCAGCTTCCCGGCGAACGGCGCGGCCGCCGGGTCGAACCCGCTGCCCAGCACCATCTCGCGCCACCTGTCGCGGAGTTGGTCGAACTCGTCGCCCGCGGCGGACGCGGTACCGGGTGTCGAGAGGGTGAAGGCGGAGGGGATTCCGGTCACCAGGGCGACGTTTCCGGAGAGGCGCAGGAAGGAACGGCGGGACCGTGGAGCGGACATGGAGCCTCCAGAGCTGGGAGGTGCCCTGACGACCGTTTCTAGCATGCGTGCGAAATCACGCTCAAGAGACGCGTATGAACCGATCGTATCGATCGATCTGCGTACACGGTGCCGCCGACTCACGTGGTCTGGTACCCCTGCACCCATGACGGATGACCGCTCCTGGATCCCGACCGGGACCGTGGCCGCCGTACCACTCGACGAACCGCCCGCCGTCGTGAGCATCGGGGTGGGGCTGCGCGGGGTCACCAGAGCCCTCGACGTCTTCCGGCGGTGGTCCGCTACCGCTACCGGGGCCGCTCCGAGCACCTGTACGCGCACGTGCGGCGGCTGCCGGGAACCGGCTCCGCGCGGGCGGGTGCGCCGGGCCCCGGCGCGCCGCGGCCCGTTCCCGTGGTCCAGGACGCCGGGGCAGGGCACCCCGCGCCAGGCGGACGCCGAGGCGTGGGGGTGCTGTGGCGGGTCGCGGAACTCGGCGTACCCGCCCAGCGGCTCCCGCCCCGCACGGGCGGCTCGGCTCCGCCGCTCCCCGACGCAAGGCCGCCACCCCCGCGCAGCGCGCGGGACGGGATCACCGTCCGTGGTCGGTTCTCACCCCGCGGCCGGGGAAGACCGGCAGCGAAGGGGCGGTTCCCGGAGGCACGTTGCGCCGCCCCTCTCGAACAGGGCTCCGTCGAACGGCACCACGGCCGCCGGGCTCCGATGCCCCCAAACGGGGGCCGCGAGGGCACCCCTTCGAGGGAACCGGGCTCCTGAACCAGGTCGGGCGGCGGTCAGCTGCCGAATGAAAGGGGGTGGTCCCCCTCGGGGCCGCGCGGTGCTCCGGCACCGCTGTGCGGTAACAAGGAGATGTCACGTGTCGCGTGTTCTGAAGAGTGCAGGCCTTGCCCTGGTGCTGGGCCTGGCGGTCATGGGCGGTGCGTCCTCGGCGTCGGCGGACGCCCACGCGGAAGGTGTCGCGATCGGCTCGCCCGGCTTCCTCTCGGGCAACGTGGTCCAGATCCCGATCCACATTCCGATCAACGTGTGCGGGAACAGCGTCAACGTGATCGGTGCGCTCAACCCGGCCGCCGGCAACGTCTGCGTCAACGCCTGAGGGTCGTGAACGCCGGCTCATCCCGGTCGCGGACAGCGCCGGGATGAGCCGTCCGTACCGCCGCCGTCACGACAGGGTGCGCACCTGCTGGTCGCGCAGTTCGTAGCGGGCGGCGACCACGGCCAGTTCGCCCGCCGCGACCTTCCCGGCGAGGTCGGGCTCGGCCGCCAGTCGGCGACGGACCTCCCGCACGTGTGCGCTGACCGTCGCGTCGACGCGGGCGTCACCGTGCTGTCCGTGATCGATGGAAGGCCGTATCTGATCGGCCAGGTACCGGATGTGGGCGGGAAGCGGCTCGCCCGTCTCGTCGGCGTGGACCGCCGCGGCCACCGCTCCGCACGACTGGTGGGCCAGGACGAGCACCAGCGGTACGCGCAGCTCCAGAACCCCGTACGCGATGCTCCCCAGCACCGCCTCGTCGAGCACCTCGGCCGCCGACCGTACGGTCAGCAGGTCGCCCAGGCCCTGGTCGAACACCAGCTCCGGCGGCACCCGGGAATCCACGCAGCCCAGCACGACGGCGAACGGCTGCTGCCCCTCGACGAGCCGGCGCCGCAGGTACGCGGACTCGTGCGGGTGCTCCTGGTGCTGCGTGCGCCAGCGCTGGTTGCCGGCCGCCAGCCTGCGCAGCGCCTGCGCGGGGGTGGTGACGCGCCCGGCGCTCTCCGCGTCCCGCGGGGCGGCGGAGGCCGGAAAGGCCGAGCCGAGGGTCAGGCCCGCCCCGGCGGCCGCCGTGCCCGCCACGGCGGTGCGCAGCAGGGCGCGGCGACTGCGCGGAACGGCGGCGGGAGTCCGTGTGTTCGAAGGCATGCGTGGACGGTAACCCGGCATGCGGGGCGGGGAGTTGGGGCTGCGGCGGCGTTGGCGGGATCCGCTCGGTGTCCCTACGGGGCACACCCGGGGGATTCGGGCGCTGGGGGAACGGGGTCGTGGCCGGCCCGGCGGGCGGCGATCCGGCGGGCCGCGGTCTGTGCGCCCGAGGCCATCCGCCGCGCCTCGGCGGAGAGGGCGGCCTCGCCGCTGTCGGTGAGGCGGTGCTGCCCGCACTCGGGAGGGCGGCCCCGGCGTGCGAGGCTGTCTCCGGCACAGGGAGGAGACCACACCATGCACACGCCGAGCCGGCCCGAAGACCTCGACCACCCCGAGCTGTTGTGGGCGAGGGCGGTGACCATGGCCATGGTCGACGCCGCATGCTCGACCAGCACCGAATTCTCCCTCGACGACGACGGCCTGTGGTGCCACTCCACCGGCGCGGGCGGCTGGTGGCGCCTGACCTTGTTCGACGGGGAACGCGCCGTGTTCTGCGGCCAGGACCCCGACGGCAGCCACACCCATGCGGCCGGCGAGCAGATCGACTTCCTGGCGGGCGGCCCCGCATGGCTGCCCTGGGAGCTGCTGAGGGACGACGCCAAGGGGAACCTCTTCGGCTTCGTCTACTGGTGGGAGGGCGGAGCCTGGCACCGGATCCCCTACCCCGACGAGCTGAGGGAGGACGGGCTGGACGGGGCCGCCCCCTGGGTCGGCTCGCAGAAGGAGTTCCTCGAGCTCGCCGTGGCCTCGTACGACGCCCCGTACGACCGCTCACGGAGCCTGGCCGAGGCCGTCGCCCGGTTCGCGGCACTGGCGCGGGAGCGCAAGGCCGACGCGGACGCCGTGGCCGCCCTGCTGGCCCCCGGCCACACCGAAGGCCGCCCCGCGCCGCGGCCGGAGGTGGCGCTCGACCTCGCCACCCGCGCGGGCATCCTCGCGTAACAAGTGACGGGCCCGCCGCACGTCATGTGCGGCGGGCCCGTGGGCCGTTCGGTGCGGCTACTTGAGCGCGGCGAACGCCTTGGTGAAGGCCAGCGGCTGCTGGAGGATCGAACTGCACGTGGCATCGGCGTAGTTGACGGCGCCGGCCGCACACTGCTTGTCGCGCGTCGAGGACCACATGGCCAGTCGGCCGATCCCCTTCGACGCCGCGAACTCCACCAGCTGCGTCGCGTCCGCGACGGTGAAGATCTCGCTCGTGACGTCGTTCACGCCGATCATCGGCGTGACGGCCACGGCCTTCCACGCCGCCGCGTCGGAGAGCCCGAGCACCCCCTTGAGCTGGGCCTGGGTGGCCGTCGCGGCCTGGATCGCGTACTGCCCCATGTCCCCGCTGTACGCCGGCCCGTAGTCCATCGCCATGATGTTGACGGCGTCGACCCGCACGCCGTTCTTCTTGGCGTCGGCCAGCAGCGCCACACCCGGCTGGGTCAGCCCCTCGGGCATCACGGGCAGGGTGAAGGCGACGTCCAGGCCGGGGTGGGACTTCTGCAGCCGGGCGATGGCCTGCGCACGGCGCGCGTTGGCAGCGGTGTCCGGCAGGGCCGCGCCCTCGATGTCGAAGTCCACCTTGGTGAGCCGGTACTGGTCGACGACCTTCCCGTACGCGGCCGCCAGCTCGTCCACGGTGGCGCAGTTCAGGGCCAGTTCGTGCCCGGCGGCCCCGCCGAACGACACCCGTACGTCGCCGCCCTTGGCGCGCAGCGCACCGATCTGCGCGGCGACCTTGTCGCTCGCGAGGTCCGTGACACCGCCCCACAGGGGCGCGCAGCCGCCGCCGGAGGTGATGAAGGCGAGGTGGAACTCCTTCACGCCGGTCTTGGCCGCCGTGTCGACCAGGTCGTAGGCGGGGTACAGGGAGGTGTCCACGTACGGGGCGAAGCGCGCGCCGCTGCCGCCGGGCGCGGGGACGGGGGCGGTGGGGGTCTGCGTGGGGGAGGGCGCCGCGGTCTTCGTCGGCGCGGCGGAGGTGGCGGGCGCGGTGGGCGTCGCGGGCACGGTCGCGGTGACGGTGGGACGGACGGTGGGCCGCCCGCTGGGCTGGGCCGTCGCGCCCTGGTCCACGGAGCACTTCACGCCGTTGATCAGGCACCCGGTCGGGTCGCCGGGGGAGCCGGACCCGCTGGTCACGAAGCCGACGGTGACGGAGGCCCCGGCGGCGAGTTCCCCGTTCCAGCTCGCGGGCTTCACGGTGACCCGCCGGCCGGAGACGGTGTGGGTGCCGTTCCACAGGGAGTCGACCTTCGTACCCGCCGGCAGGTCGAACTGGAGAGTCCAGTCCGACTGCGCCTGGCCGGTGTGGTTGGTGATGACGTACTGGCCGGTGTAACCGCCGCTCCAGGAGCTGGACTTCGTGTACACGGCGCCGACGGAGGCCGCCTGGGCGGTCCCGGTGAAGGCGAAGGCCGCGCCTCCGATCACGGCCGCCGCCACGATCGCTCCCGTGATCTTCGCCTTGCGGCTCGTCCTGCGCCGGTGCCCGACTGTGCTGCCCATCGCGTGCCTGCCTCTGTGTTACTGGGGGGGTTGGGGTATGCGGCAGCACGCTAGCCGCACCGAAACGGACATTCGTTCGTTTCGACCCGCCCTTCGTGAGTCTTAGGTTCCGCTTAAGGCAGGGGTAAGCAGGGGCTGAGGAAGCGACGTTGCGGACCGCTGGCGCCAGTCTCGTCTCGTTCACGACGGACTGACCGGCCCCGGGCCGAAGGTCGGAGACAGGCGAAAGGGGGTGTCACCCGCGTGCGGGTGACACCCCCTCGTCGTGCGTCCTACATGGAGGAGTCGTCGAACGGGTTGTTCATCACGCCCGACGCCTCGCAGCTCGCGATCACGCCGCTGCTGGCGCCGATCTTGCAGACCTCGAAGTAGGCGTTGTCGATCCAGCCGGCCTCCAGGTACGTGCTCCACGAGGCGCTCGTCTGGCCGCTGGGCACGGTCCGCATGCTCCAGACCTTGTGGCCGCTCGCGCCGTTGGTGATGAGGCGGATGCCGACGACGTAGCCGTCGGTCGCGCGGTCCTGGGCGACGATCTGGATCGGGTCGAGACGGTAGGGGTTGATCCGCCAGCCGATGACCATCCGCCCGTAGTACGAGTTGGTCGAGACCGTCTGCTCGGTGCCGGACGCCGCGGCCGCGGGGCTGGCGATGAGCGGAATGACGACGGTGGCCAGAGCCGCGGCGGTGGCGACGAGGCTGCTCTTGAGGCGCAAGGATCCCCCAGGGAAAAGGTGTTGGCTTGAAATGCCTACTCTAGCTGGAATTCGATCATGCCTGGTCCTGCCTGACGGTGCCGCAACTTGCCTCATCCGGGGTGCCATTCGGCCCTTCCGTGGGACTTCCCTCAGGCCGGCTCGTCCGCGGCCGGGGACTGAGCAGGCCACTTCCGCAAGGCCCGCGGCCCACCTTCGCCTCGGGCTCGGGCTGTGGTCAGCCGTGGGTGGTGTCGATCACGCAGAAGCGGTTGCCCTCGGGGTCGGCCAGCACGATGAAATCGGGGTCCTCGGGATAGGAGTCCCAGTCGACGTGCCGGGCACCCAGCGCCACCAGGCGCGCCACCTCCGCCGCCTGCTCCGCCGCGTCGGCCACGTACAGGTCGAGGTGGACCCGCGGGCGTTCCTGTACGGGCGTGACGCTGCGGCCCAGTGCCAGGCCGGGCCCGCCGCCGTCCGGGGGCACCAGGACGGTCCAGCCCTCGTCCACCTCGCCGTCGCGCGGGACGTAGCCCAGGGCCCGGCTCCAGAATTCCGTGGCGCGCCGCACGTCCGAGGCGCCCATGACGATCGTTCCGATGGTCAGCATGATCCGATTCTGGCAAACCCCGATCCCGTTCCCACAAGGGCCGTCGCTCCCTACAGGGGTCGTTCGATCGCCACCATCGCGGCGTCGTCGCCCAGGGTGTTGCCGGTCGCGTGGGCGAGCAGGTCCCGGCACAGGTGGTCGAGCAGGGCCCGCGGGTGCATGCCGGAGCAGGCGGCCACGCGCTCCGCGAGGGGGTAGAAGGCGCCCTCCCGGTCACGTGCCTCCAGAACGCCGTCCGTGTAGAGGAGCAGGACGTCACCCGCCGCGAAGGCGAAGGTCTGCGCCGTGACGGGCGCGGCCACGAGACCGGCGAGCCCCAGGGGCGGCCCGGGCTGGGACACCTCCAGGTGTACGACCCCGCCGGCGCGGGGCAGGAGGAGCGGCGGCGGATGGCCGCAGCTGACCAGGTGCAGCACCGGTTCCACGTCGGGGACGTCCAGGACGGCCGCGGTCACGAAGCTCTCGCCGTCCTCGCCCGGAACGCCGTCGCGGCCGTCGTCCTCCGAGCCGTCCAGGTCGGGGGAGACCGCCGCCTCCAGGTAGTTCACCAGGCCCGTCAGCTCGGCCTCCTGGTGGGCTGCGGCCCGGAAGGCGCCGAGTACGAGCGCGGCGTCCCCGACCGCCTCCAGGCCCTTGCCGCGGACGTCACCGATGATCAGCCGCGTCCCCGTGGCCGTACGGGCGGCCGCGTACAGGTCGCCGCCGATCTGGGCCGCGGCCGCCGCCGCGAGGTACACGGAGGCGACGCTCAGCGGTCCCATCCGGTCGCGCAGCGGCCGCAGGACCACCTCCTGGGCGGTCTCCGCCACCGAGCGCAGCTGGATCAGCTCCTTCTCGTGCACCTCGCGCAGGTGGGCGAAGAAGGTCACGAACCCCGAGATCATGACGAGCGCGATGATCTGGAAGGTGTGGTTCAGATCGGTCAGGCTGGTGCGCGCCGTGGCGACGACCACCTGGGCCAGCACGGCGACCAGGCCGACGAGGCCCGTCATCCGGGGCCCCGCGAACGAGGCCGTCACCGCCGGTGCGGCGACCAGGAACGGCCCGAGGTGAACGTCCGGCGGAGCGACGACGTCGACCAGCGTCACGATGGCGATCAGCGCGAACGGGACCGCCAGCTGTGCGTGGCTGACCCGCAGGGCTCGGTGGCGAGGGGGGCGTGCCGGCCGGAGATCCATCCCACCTGCATACACCGGGAGGCGATCCGGATCCCCGAAGCCAGGCCGTCGGGGCCACAGGCCTGTCGTTCGGATCAGACCGGACGACGGTCCGTGGCAGCCCTGCCGGGCCTCGCCGGCCGTAGCGTGCCCTTGCCCGCCCGTCCGGGTCCCCGTCCCCTTGCCCGCCTTTCCCGGTCCGCTGGCCCTTCCGTGCCCTCGCCGGCCGTTCCGGTCCTCGCCGGTCCTCCCGTGCCCTGGCCGGTCCTACGGCCGACGGCGGGGCTTGCCGCTCTTGCCGCCCTTGGCAGCCTTGGCGCCGCCGGATCCACCACGCGGGTTCTTGCCCGTGGCCTTGCCGGACGTGGTCTTCTTCTGGGCACCCGAGCCCGAGCCGGAGCCCGTCTCGGGGCGCTTGCGCTTCGCCTTCGGCTGCGGCGGCGTCGGAGGGCGACCGCGCGTGCTGTTCACCGTCCGGCCGCGGACGATCCCGATGAACTCCTCCACCAGATCGGTGGTCTCCTCCTGCGGCCACGACAGCGCGACGCGCGACTCGGGCGCGTCCGAGACCGGCCGGTAGGTGAGGTCCTTGCGGTGGTGCAGACGGGCCAGCGACTGCGGGACGACCAGGACGCCGATCCCGGCCGCCACCAGCTCGATCGCGTCGGCCGTCGTCGCGGGACGCTCGATCGCGGGCCGTCCCGGCAGCTGCTCCCACACGAGGGTGTCGTCGAGGGGATGCAGCACGATCTCGTCGGCCAGGTCCTCGGTGGACACCTCTTCGGCCGCTGCCACCAGGTGGTCCTTGGGCACGACCACCACTGTGGTCTCGGTGTACAGCGGGATCGCGCTGAGGTCCGTACGGTCGACCGGCAGGCGGACGAATCCCGCGTCGGCGCCGCCCTCCCGCAGTACGCCGAACGCCTCGCCGGGGGACACCGCGACAAGGGTCAGCGGGACGTCCGGCAGCCGCTCGTTCCAGATCCGCACCCACTTGCTGGGTGTCACCCCGGGGACATAAGCGAGCCGGAACGAATGGGGTACTTCCGAGCCTGTCACCCCGCCAGGTTACCCGGCGTGGTCGGAGGTAGCGCACACGCTCGATACTCTTGACACCATGACGTCGCACCAGAACACCCAGACGATGAAGCCCGCGACCGCGGCGAAGAAGCTGGGCGTGTACCTCGAGGCCACCCCCGCCGAGTTCCAGGAGGGTGTCGTCTCGCGCAGTGAATTGAGTGCGCTCCAGGCCGATCCGCCCGAGTGGCTGCAGGAGCTGCGCCGCAACGGTCCGCACCCCCGGCCGGTGGTCGCGGCCAAGCTGGGCGTGTCCATCGCCGGCCTCGCCCGCGGAGGAGTCACCGAGCCCCTCACCACCGAGCAGATCGAAGCGCTGAAGCAGGAATCTCCCGAGTGGCTGCAGAAGGAGCGCGCCACCCAGGCCGAGGTCCGCAAGGAAGCGGTCCGGATCAAGGAGAAGAACGCGGAGCGGGCCGAGAAGGCCCGCGGACAGGAGTCCTGACCCGCGGCTCTGACCTGCGGCTCCGGTCTCCGTCAGGCCTGGCTTCCCCCCGGGGAGGCCGGGCCTGACGCCTTTCCCCTCCCCCCGGAGGATTCCGCCTGGTCCGCGGTCAGGGTGCGCAGGGCCTTGCCGAGCCGGGCCTTCCGGCTCTCCGGCGTGAGGGCCTGGAGCAACGGCAGGACCAGCTGGTAGCGCCCGGTCTTGTCGAGCGCATCGAACGCCTTCCGGGCTTCGGGATCCGCGTCGAGGGCCGCCGCGAGGTCGAGCGGCACCACCGCGGTGCTCTGCGACGCGTAGGCACTCGCCCACCGCCCGTCCGCCTGCGCCCTGCGCACCTCGGCGAGCCCGGGCTCGCGCATCCGCCCCCCGGCCGTCAGCGCCGCCACCTTGTCCACGTTCACCCGGGACCACAGGCTCTTGGGGCGGCGCGGCACGTAGCGCTGCAGGTAGTGGAGCTCGTCGAGGGCGCGCCGCTGGCCGGAGATCCAGCCGTAGCACAGCCCGATGTCGACCAACTCGTCATCGGTGACCGACGGGATGCCGGACTTCTTCTTGGCCACCTTGATCCATACGCCCTCGTGCCGCGTGTGGTGCTCGGCGAGCCAGCCCTCGAACGCTTCGGCGTCCGCGAAACCGACGATCTCCACCCCGCCCAGTTCGTCCACGCGCTCAGGCTATCTCCCGACCCGGCCCGGCCGGACCCGGCTCGTGAGCGTCCTCGCCGGGGCGGACGTACCCTCGGGCGCCGGCGGCGAGCTCGTCCAGCACCTCTTCCAACGAGGGTCTGCGGGTGTCGAGTTCGAGCACCACGATGCCGTGCTCGGTGGCGAGCGCGCCGACTCGTTCCGCCGTCATGCCGGTCACGGCGAGCCGCCCGGCCCCCGACAGGCGGGCCCGGACGACCGTGGCGCCCTCACCCGCCAGTACGGTGGCCAGCTCGGCGCAGTGCGGAGTGCCCACCACGACCCGGGCCGCGGCGCCCCGCGCGGCGAACTCGTCCGAGGACTGCGCGGCGACCACCCGGCCCCGCCCGAGGACGACGATCCGGTCGGCGGTGTCCGCCGCCTCCGCGGCGCGCTCGCCGGTGATCGCGACCGTACGGCCCTCCGCGGCCAGCGTGCGCAGGAGCCGCCGGGCCCACCGCACCCCCTCGGCGTCCAGACCGGCCAGCGGCTCGTCGAGCAGCAGCACGGGCGGATCCCCGAGCAGCGCGACGGCGATGCGCAGCCGCTGCCGCATCGCGGGGGAGTACGTCGCCACGCGCCGCCGCGGCTCCCGCGACAGGCCCGTCTCCGCCAGGACTTCGGCCACCCGGCCGGACCCGATGCCGTGCTCGCGGGCCAGCGCCCGAAGGAACGCCCGCGCGGTGCGCCGGCCGCGCAGGGCGGCCGGCTCGGGCAGCGCCCCGATCTGGTGCGGGCTCCGCGGGCGGCCACGCGGCGGGACCCCGCACACGGTGAC
This sequence comes from Streptomyces sp. NRRL F-2580, assembly GCF_000720115.1. Taxonomy (GTDB): domain Bacteria; phylum Actinomycetota; class Actinomycetes; order Streptomycetales; family Streptomycetaceae; genus Streptomyces. Next base: position 5,763 of record NZ_JOIR01000015.1, on the reverse strand, counting down.
CGTGCCCGCGGTGGGGGAGTCCAGTCCCAGGATCAGCCGCAGCGCGCTGGTCTTGCCGGACCCGGCGGGGCCGAGCACCGCCGTGACCGTCCCCGGCCCGGCCGTGAGGGACAGGCGGTCGACGGCGGGCCGGCCGCCGTACATCTTGGTGAGTTCCTTGACCTCGATCACCTGGCCAACCCTGCCGGGAGACCCGGCCCGCGGACATCGGGCCGTCGGCGGCAAGGACGGGGGCGCCTCCACCCGGGGGTGTAAGCCCGGGGGCCGATGTCCGCCCGCGGGCCCGCTGGTTACCGTCGCGGCATGGATATCCCACCCAGGAATGCGAAGAGCACGAAGCGCGCCGAGAGCGTCGAGTTCGCCGACGAGCGTGTGCAGGACCCCGAGCGGCGCGTACAGCGCGCCGACGGCCCCGGGCCGAAGCCGGCGTCGGCCCTCGCGGCATGGGGTGGAGCCGTCCTCTACCTCCTCGTCCCGGGCCTGCTGATCGGCGGCGTCCCCTACGCGGCCGGGCCCCTCCTCGGGGCGGTGCTGCTGCTGGCCGTGACCCCGCTCGTCGGACTGCTGCGGCGCCGGCCGCTGCTGGCGCTGACCCTGACCCTCCTCGGAGGCATGCTCGTCGCGGGCGCCGCCAGGGACCACAGCCCGGGGCGGTTCCTGGTGTTCATGGCCTCGGACCTCGTGCTCGGCTACATCGTCGCCACCCGCTCCCGGCGGGACGGGCTCATCGCCACCGCCATGGTGGTCGCCGTCGAGCTCCCGGCCGTCGGACTGCTGTCGGTCGGGCCCTACGACATGATGAGCACCGGCCTGATCGGCTCCCTGTCCCTGGGCGCCGTCTGCATGACCGGCCTGCGGTTCCGTGAGCGCCGGGAGCACACGGTGGAACTGCGGACCAAGGAGGTCTCCGAGGCCGTGACCGCGGAACGGCTGCGCATCGCACGTGAGTTGCACGACATGGTCGCCCACAGCGTCGGCGTGATCGCCATCCAGGCCGGTGTGGGCAGCCGGGTCATCGAGACACAGCCGGTCGAGGCCCGCGCCGCCCTGCGGGCCATCGAGACCATCAGCCGCGAGACCCTGTCGGGCCTTCGGCGTACGCTGGTCGCGCTCCGCCAGGCACAGCCGGACGGGCTCCGCGAGCAGGCACCGCTCGGCCCCGCACCCGGACTCGCGGAGCTCGGATCCCTGGTGGCCACGACCGCCGCCGCCGGAGTACGGGTCGACGTACGGCGGGAGGGGGAGGAGTGCCAACTCCCCTCCGACATCGACCTGTCGGCGTACCGCATCGTGCAGGAGGCGCTGACCAACGTGGTACGCCACGCCGGCACCGGGCACTGCCGGGTCACCATCGGATACGGGGAACAGGAGCTGACCGTGGAGGTCGTCGACGACGGGCGCGGAACGCCCGAGGGCATCGGGAGCACGGGATTCGGCATCACCGGGATGCGCGAGCGGGTGAGTCTGCTGCACGGCCGGTTCAGTGCCGGGCCCCGTCCCGGCGGTGGATTCCGGATCGAGGCGGCCCTGCAGCTGCCCGTGGCGGTGCCCGTTGGGGTGCCCGTTGCGGTGCCGGTGTCACAGCCGGTGTCGGTCCCGGTGTCGGCCCCGGTCAGCGCGCCGGCCGCGGTGGCCGAGGGTGAGGGCGAGGCCCGATGACCGGGGCTCCCGCGGGGCCGGTCCGCGTACTGCTCGTCGACGACCAGCCGTTGGTCCGCTCCGGCCTGCGCGTGCTGATCGCGGACACCGCCGACCTGGAGGTCGTCGGCGAGGCCGGTACGGGCTCGGAGGCGGTGCGCCTCGCCGCGGAACTGCGCCCCGACGTGGTCGTGATGGACATCCGCATGCCCGGCATGGATGGCATCGAGGCCACCCGGCTCATCACCGAGGGCGCCGGCGCGGGCGGGACCGAGTCCGTCAGGATCCTCGTCCTGACCACCTTCGACGAGGACGAGCACGTCTACGGGGCGCTGCGCGCCGGCGCGAGCGGCTTCGCCGTGAAGGACATGGCCCTGGAGGAGATCCTCGCGGCGATCAGGGTCGTCGCCGCCGGAGACGCCCTGATCGCGCCGGGCGTGACGCGCCGGCTGATCGCGGACTTCGTCCGACGGCCGGGGCCCCCGGCGGCGGAGCCGGTCCTGCGGTCCGTGGCCGGTATCACCGAGCGCGAGCGGGAGGTCCTGACCCTGGTGGGGCGGGGCCGCTCGAACGGCGAGATAGCCGAGGAGCTGTTCATCTCGGCCGCCACGGCCAAATCGCACGTGTCGCGGCTGTTCACCAAGCTCGGCGCCCGGGACCGCGTCCAACTCGTCATCACGGCCTACGAGATGGGGCTGGTCGCGGCGCCCCGATGAGGGGCCCGGGCGCCGGAGCGGGTGACGGTGAAGCCGGGCCGAGAGGAGGCACGATTCCTCAGGCGGTCACGGTCTCCGTGCGGGCTTCGTCGCGGCGTCCGGAGGGCGTGGCCGGGCGGGAGGCGAACAGCCCGTCCACGGCGAGGGCGCCGGGACCGGTGAAGACCAGCAGGAGGAAGGCCCAGCAGAACATCGCGGAGGCCTCGCCGCCGTTCTGCAGCGGCCAGAGCGCACCGGGCTGGTGCACGGTGAAGTAGGCGTACGCCATCGAACCGGAGGCGACGAAGGCGGCCGACCGGGTGCCGAGGCCCAGCAGGACCAGGGCGCCGGCGACGAGCTGGATCGCGGCGGCGTACCACCCCGGCCAGGTGCCGGTGGCGACCGTGCCGCCGCCGTGGGCGCCGCCGAGGACGCCGAAGAGCGAGGCGGCGCCGTGGGAGGCGAACAGCAGTCCGATGACGATCCGGAACAGGCCGACGGCGTAGGGCTGGGCATGGTGGAGACGTGTGTTCACGGGGGGAGGCTCCTTCGGTTGGGGACGGGTCCCGAAGTCGTGCCGATGCTCAAGCGGAGCGAGCCAAAGGTTAGGTACGCCTAAGTGGCCTTGCAAGCGCGAGTTTCGGCCACTGGCCGAGGGGATCCGACGCTACCCCGCCTCCGCGAGGCCGGACCGATGGCGCGCGGGTCGGCTGCGGGTTGGCTGCGCCGCTCGTGCCGGGCCGGGCCGGGCCGGGCTTCGGGCGGGCCGGTTGCACCGAGGCCGAGCGGGTGGGGGGCGGTTGGCTGCGCCGCGGGTTGGCTGCGCCGCTCGGGCGGGGTCGGGTGGGGGCCGGTTGTGCCGGGGGCGGGCGCGCGCCGGGGCGTCTCCTCGGGCGCCGAACGTGTCGGGGGGTCGGAGCGTCTGGGCACCTTGCGTTCGACGCCCTGCGGGGATCACCCCGACACACACCCGCCCCCGTCCCAACCGGCGGCTGCCCCGATCCCTCAGCCCTGACCCACCATCCAGTGCTGACGCACCATCCAGCCTCGCCGCACCCATTCAGCCTCGCCGGCGTTTGAGGCGCGGGGTGCGGGGCGGAGCCCCGATCTTTGAGCTGTACCATCCGGCTGCGTGTTTGAGGAGCGGGGTGTGGGGCGGAGCCCGGCGAGGGCGGGGATCGGGACCTGCCGGTCCGTTCCCCTGTGACGGACCGGCAGGTCCTCGCCTTCCCCCAGCCTAGGAGCGGGCCGCGCCCCTGCATGTGCATCGCGTGCAGACTCTGTTGATCTTCCGTGCAGAAGGTTTGCGCCGCCCGGAGGGGCGCTGCGAGCCGGTCGGCCCCGTCCGCTGGCGCCGCGCGGAGCGGTGGGGTCCGCTGGAGGGGTGAGCATCCCTCCCGGCAGCGGCTGGTGGATCGGACTCCCGCCGGCGGCGGGAGCCGCCGTCATGGCGGCGGGCATCATCTCCGTCGGCCTGCACCTGACCGGACACGAGCCGTCCTCGCTCGTCGCCCTCGTCCTCGCCGTCGCCCTGTGGCTCGTGCTCGCCGCCGACTTCACGGCCCGGCTGCTGGGCGACCGCGGGCGGTTCCGCACCGAGGCCGACACCCCGGCCGCGCTGACTGCCGTCGCCGCCACCACCGTCATCGGCACCCGGCTCTCCATGCTCGGATGGCAGACCGTGGCGGCCGCCCTGCTCGCGCTCGCCGCGGCGCTCTGGCCCGGGCTGCTGCTGAACGTCGTACGGCACTGGAGGCGGCGGATGCCGGGGGTGGCGTTCCTCGGCTGCGTGGCCACCCAGGGCCTGGCCGTCCTCGCGGCGGCCCTCGCCGACGCCGGCGACTACGACTGGCTGGCCCGGGCGGCGCTGGTCGCCTTCTGCCTCGGGCTGGTGCTCTACGTGGCCGCCTTCCTGCGCTTCGACCTGCGCGAAGTGGTGGGCGGCGCGGGCGACCACTGGGTCGCGGGCGGGGCGCTCTCCATCTCCGCCCTGGCCGGATCCAAGCTCACGGCGTCACCCGTGTGGACCGGTTCGGCGCACACGGTGCTCCTCAACGTCACCCTGGCCGTCCTTGCCCTGTCCCTCGTCTGGTACGTCGTCCTCCTCACCGCCGAACTGCGCCACCTGCGGCCCCGCTACGACATCCGGCGCTGGGCCACCGTCTTCCCGCTCGGCATGACCTCCGTGGCCTGCCTCTCGGTGGCCGGCCCGGCCGGCATCGGCTGGCTGCGCCCGCTGGGTGAGGTCCTCCTCTGGATCGCGGTGGGCGCCTGGCTGCTGACCTTCGCCGCGCTGCTCGCCTCCCACCTCAACGCCCGCCTGGGCTCCGGGCGCCCGCCCGGCCCGGGGACAACGGCCCGATGACGACGCCTCACCTCCTGCCCGCGCACGCACCTCGGTGGTCGCGAACAACACGATGAACCGTGAAGGCGGGCTCACCGGCGTCAACAGCAATGTCCGCGCGCTCGGCTTCGACCCCGTCGCCCACCTCACGGCCCGTTCCGCCACCCCGTCCTGACTCGACCTCTGCAGCGGCGAGGGCCGCACCCCGCGCAAGGCCGGCCTCGGCTGCCCGCCGCGACCGCCCTCACCGGCGTCGGCCCCATCGTCCCCGCCCCGGCCGGGCAGCCCGGCGTGGCCTCGTACTGCGAACCCGTTCCGGTGGCGGCCGCGCTACCCCCTCAGTAGGGTCCCGGCATGGCATACACATTCCAGGTGACCATCGACTCGGCCCACCCGCACGAGCTCGCCGACTGGTGGGCGGACGCCCTGGGGTGGGAAGTGGAGCCCAGCGACGAGAAGTTCATCCGCCGCATGGTCGAAGAAGGGCAGGCGACCGAGGCGGACACCACGACCCACCACGGCGTCCTCGTCTGGAAGGTGGGCACGGGCATCCGCCACCCGGAGGGCCTGCAGCGCGCACCCCGCATCCTCTTCCAGTTCATCCCCGAACCCAAGACGGTCAAGAACCGGGTCCACCTCGACGTCCGCACCGGCGACGACGACCCGCGCGCCGTCGTCGAACGCCTCGTCGCCAAGGGCGCCCGCCACCTCCACGAAGGCAACCAGGGCCCCAGCACCTGGACAACACTCGCCGACCCCGAGGGCAACGAGCTCTGCGTTTCGCACTAGTCCCACCCAGGCCCTGTCCGGGCGGTCTTCGCGGGCCCGCGGGGTCGGGCACGGCACCTCGCCGCGTTGTCGGAGCGCGCGAGTGCGGCCAAGTACGAGCTGCGCTCCTCCGCCTTGCGATGCACCGCACCTGGGGGCACCTCCCAGCGGTAGCCGGGGGACCCGCGGCCTGATCCACGAAGACCGCCCGGACTGGGCCTAGGTGTATTGCCCAGTGAGGTTGGGGACGCGGTTGGCGGGTGGTTTGCCTGCGAGGGCGGTGTGTCCGCGGTGGTGATTGTAGGTGTGGAGCCAGTC
>NZ_JOIR01000014.1 GCF_000720115.1 Streptomyces sp. NRRL F-2580 | reverse complement strand
GGGGCCGCCGGGGGAGGGCGTGGGGGTGGTGGGTGCGGGGGTGGTGGGCGCGGGAGGTGCGGAGGCGACCGCGTCCGTGGCCGCGCCACGGCCGCCCGCGCCCCCGCTCGTGGACGCCTGCCGCGGGCGGTCGTCGTCGTTCATGAGCAGGGCGGCGGCCGATACGCCCGCGCCGGCGATCGCGGCCACCAGCAGGCCGGCGATCAGCGCGGCAGCCGGGCGGCGCTTCGTGGCGGAGGGGGCGGCCGGGGACACGGCAGCGGGGGCGGTCACGGGCGCCGTCGCCGGCACGGACGCGGGCACGGACGCGGACGCGGGCACGGACGCGGACGCGGGCACGGACGCGGGCCCTGACGTCGGCGCCGGGGGCGCTGCCGGCACCGGTACGGGCGGTGGTGTCGGTACGAGCGTCGGTACGGGTACGGGTACCGGTGCGGCGGGCCTGGCCACGTCCTGCGTCGGCGTGTACTCGGGCGCCGCCGCGTACGCCCGCAACAGCCGTTCCGCCTGCTCCGCGCCGAGCCGCTCGGCGGGATCGCGCTCCAGCAGCCCCCGCACCACCGGCAGCAGCGGCCCGCACGCGGCGGGCGGCCGGATCTCGTCGTAGACCACCGCGTGCAGCACCCCGCCGAGCGAGTCCCGGCGGAACGGGGAGGCGCCGCTCACCGCCGCGCACAGCAGGGCACCCAGCGACCACAGGTCGGACTCGGGCCCCACCGGCGTCTGCGCGGACATCCGTTCGGGCGCGGTGTACTCCGGGGAACCGACGAAGGCCCCCGTCGAGGTCAGCGTCGTCGCGCCCGCCACCTGCGCGATACCGAAGTCCGTGAGGACGGGCCGGCCGCCCGGCGCCTCCAGCAGCACGTTCGCCGGCTTGATGTCCCGGTGCAGCACACCCGCGGCGTGCGCCGTGCGCAGGGCGCCGAGCAGGGCGATCCCGATCCGGGCGCCCTCCGCGGGGTCCACCGGGCCGGTACGGGAGAGCCGGTCGGCGAGGGAGCCGCCCTCGACCAGCTCCATGACGATGTACGGGCGTTCGTCGTCCTCGACGATGTCGTGCACCACGATGATGTGCGGGTGCTTGAGCTGCGCGGCCGCGCGCGCCTCGCGGAGCGTGCGCTCGCGCTGGAGCAGGGCCTCGTCCTCGGACAGCGCGGGATCGAGTGAGACCTCCTTGACGGCGACGCTCCGGCCGAGCAGCTGGTCGGTGGCGCGCCACACGACGCCCATGCCGCCGCGGCCGAGCTTGGCGTCCAGCCGGTAACGCCCGGCGATGAGTCGGGCGTTCTCCCCCTGGGTCCCCATGGCGCCATCATGCCGCATCACCGGTGCGGGGCGGGGCCGGGCGCACACACGCGCGGACGCACGACCGGGTGACGTGATGACCGCGTCCGGGTTCCCGTTCCGTCCGCGGCGTGTCGAACCGGGGCCTTGATCGTTTCTTCAGCGGTGACCATGCATCGGCCGCGGAATTCGGGAGGACGCGCGTGACCGCTTGGCAGTACTTCGCCGGGGCGGGGCTGGTGGCGGCGCTCTGCCCGCTGCACGGCCACGTGGCGGTCGCGGACGACGGCCACGGCCGCGCCGCCCGCGTCGACCTGTGCGTGCCGATGAAGGGGCCGCAGCCGAGGGGGCCCTTGGCGCAGCCTTCCGGGCGGCCCTCGGTACGGGCGGCCGTGCCCGGCGCCGACCGCCCGACCGTGCACCACCCGGGGCGGACGCCCGTGCCGACCGCCGCCCCGGAGCGGCCCGGACGGCCCGCGCGGCCCGGACTGCCGGAACCGGCGCGACCGCCGGGCGCGCCGGCTCCGGCCGAGCCTTCCGCGGAGGCGGCGGCCGGGGAAGCGGAACCGCCGGGGCCCGCGCCGGATCCCGCCGAGGAGACCGCGGCGGCGCCCGCCCCCGCCCCCGCCCCGCCCCGGCCCGGGACCGCCGTCGCCCGCGTGAGCGCCTTCCACGTGCGTCCGTACCGCGCGGTGGCGCTGGAGCGGCGCGGCCCGAACGGGATGTCGACCGTGATGCTCATGGTCGTCGTCACCACGCCGGCCGTGCTCGCCGCCGCCGCCCTGCGTCCGCGTTCCAAGAGCCGGGGCTGACCCCGCCGCGCCCCGCCGACCCGACCCACCCGACTCAGCCCACCTCACCCGCCTCACCCACCCCACCCACACCGGGAGAATCCACGTGTCCGAATGGCTGGTCCTGGCCATTGCCATGGCGCTCGTCTGCGCCGTCGTCCTCGCCATCACCACGATCCGGCACCGCCGGGCCGCGGACGACGAGGACACCAGCGAAACCCCCGACGTCATCGAGTACATGACGATGATGGTGGGCGTGGTCTACGCCATCGTGCTGGGCCTGGCCATCGCGGGCGTCTGGGAGGCGCGCGGCGCCGCGGAGGACAGCGTGCGCCGCGAGGCCCAGGCGCTGTACGAGGTCACCCAGCGCGCCGACGTCTATCCGGCCGCGGTCCGCGACCGGATCCGCGGCGAGGTGGACGCGTACGTCACCCACACCGTCGCCGTGGACTGGCCGCTGCTGACCTCCGGGGAGGGCGCGTCGGCCGAGGGCGCCCAGCTGCTGGGCAAGCTGCGCGGCGACGTCACCCACCAGAGCCCGGCCACCGAGCTGCAGGCGCAGGCCTACCAGCCGCTGCTGGACCACATCGCGGCCGCCGACGACGCCCGCCACTCGCGGACCCAGAGCTCCGAGTCCACGCTGCCGGGCGTGGTGTGGTTCGGGCTGCTCGTGGGCGGCGTGGTCACGGTCGGGCTGATCTTCACCCTGCAGATCCGCCGCTCCGGGCGGGAGTTGCTGCTCGCCGGACTGTTCAGCGCGCTGATCGTGTTCCTGCTCTTCATGGTGTGGAGCTTCGACGCGCCCTACGGGCGGGACGGGATCGACTCGGCGGGGCCGTTCCAGGACCTGTTCCCGAAGACGGCGGTGACCGCGGCCCGCTGAGCCCGCAGGGAGGCGTCCGTTACACCGCCACCTGCTGACGGACCGCCTGCACCACCGGTGAATGCCGCAGGGCGTGGGAGATCCGCAGCAGGTCGCGGGGTACGTCGGGGGTGTCGAGCGGGGTCTCCTCGTCCTCGCCGATGATCTTGCCCTCGGGGTCGGCGGAGCGGGCCCGTACGGCGGCCGCGACCATGGCGGCGTCGGCGACCGCGCGTGCGGTCTCCTCGTCGGCCCCGGTGGCGACGGCGCTCTCGTAGGCGTCGTCGCGCAGGCCCTTGTCGAAGTACGGGCCCAGGTGCAGGAAGCCGTCGTGGATGTCCGACTCCCGCTGGATCACCCGCAGCTCGGCCGCCGACCACCAGGCCATCTGGACGGAGGGCGTGCCGCTGGGCGCGGAGATCTGCACCTCCTGCCACAGCGCGCCGAGCCGGCGGTACGTCGCCCAGGTCTGCCAGTGGTCCGACAGCCGCTGGCAGACGAGGGGGACCACGAAGCCCATCGCGCTGATCAGCGCGCCCAGGGCGGCGAGCGGCGGGGCGACGTAGGTGCTCAGGTCGTCGAGGTTGTGGCCCAGCCAGCGGGCGACCACCGCGGAGATCTTGGTGGCGTCGTAGGTGAGGTTGAAGATGTAGCCGGAGACGATGATCATCAGGCCGACGCGCAGCCAGCCGCGCACCTGTAGCGACCAGCGCCAGCACAGGACCACCATCACCACCGCGGCCACGTGGTGGGCCAGCAGGTAGAGGGCGATCATCATCCCGATGTACGGGGTGTTCGCGTAGAAGGTGTCGAAGTCGCGCAGCCGCTCCACCGGGGTGTCGCCGAGGGCGAACAGCACGATCAGGGCCGCGACGACGAGGCTGTAGCCCTTGATCCAGCGGCGCGAGACGCGTCGGGTCTGTTCCGGCTCCCCGCCTCGCCAGTTGACCATCAGGACCAGGCAGGAGGCGCTGAAGGCGGTGATCAGGCAGTACACGAGGGGGGCCGAGACGTTGACGATCCCGGTCCAGCGGTTGACCGCCGCGATGGTGGGCGGGGCGGCGAAGAAGAACACCGCACCCGCCAGGGTCAGCAGGGCGACGACCGAGCGCAGGAGCGGGTCACGCCAGTTGTGCCGCAGGGCCGGCAGCTTGAAGGCGAGTGAGATCGCCATCGCCGCCGCGGGTATGTAGTAGTCCTCGCCGTTCAACGGTCGTTCCTGTGCCCCCGGTAGCCCAGCGATGCCTCGATGCGGCCCGCCAGTTGGTCGCGCTGGACCGGAGCCCGGTGACCGGCCGATCCGGCCAGCCAGTTCCGGCACCGGCTTCCCAGCAGTAAGCCGAAGGTCTCGGCCTCGGTCTCCTCCCGCACGTCGGCGCGCGTGCGCGCGGCGACACGGCGGACGGTCTCGCCGATGTCGGCCTCGTCGGACAGCAGCCGCGCGGCGACGGCGGCGCCGTCGACGTGGTGGCTGCAGTGGCCGGCCTTCATGTGCCACAGCTCGTGGCCCAGGATGACCAGCTGGTGGTCGGGCGCGGTGCGTTCCTCGATGACCACGAGGTCGCGGTCCGCCATGTCGAGCCACAGGCCGCTGGCCGTCCGCGGGGGGAACGAGGCCATCCGGAAGTCCACCCGTCGGCCGCGGTGTCTGCTCATGCCCTCGCAGAGGGCAGCGTAGAGTTCCACGGGTTCTGCGGGGGCGGTCAGCCGGATGCCGGCCACCAGCTCCCCGCACAACCGCCGCTGCTCTCTGCCTATGCTCACCGTTCTCCCCGTCGGCGCGGATCCGGATCAGGACTCAAGGATCAGACCCAGACTTTCGACTGGGTCAGGATTCATTCGGTTTGACGCTTTCGAGGAGCATGTCCAGCCATTCGGTCACCTTGTCCCGGTGCTTGTCGCTGGGCAGTTGGGCGGCGCGCCAGGCGATGCCCCGTACACCGTGGTTCTGGAGGAGTCTTGCCAGCGGATCGCCCGTCGATGCGGCCGCGGCCGGTACGGTTTCCCGCGCGCGCCCCGCGAAGTCCTGCAGCAGCTGTTGCTCGGTCCGCTGGAGTGCGTCGGTGAGGGCGTCGGAATCGTGCGCCGTGAGGAACCCGGCGTGCACCCCGAAGAAGCGCTGGATCGCGTCGCAGTGCTCCATGGTGGGGCGGCGGTCGCCGTTGATCAGGGCCCCGGCCTGCTGCCGCGACATGCCGGCGCCGTCCGCGATCTCCTGCTGCGTGTAGCGGCGGCCGTTCGGTTTGACGCGCGTGCGCCGCAGCAGGTCGAGCCGCTGGAGGAACCGGGTCTGCAGATCGGGTTCGCCGGCCGGCCTGCCGTCGAGGAGGGTCCTGACCACGTCCGTGGGCACGCCGGAGGCCTCCGAGAGCCGCCGCAGGTCGAAGACCTGGTTCAGGTCGCGGCCCATCTTGCCCGCGAGTTCGGCGACGCGCGTGATGGTGGCTGCCAGGGGTGCGTTGGCCACCGCGACGGGAGCCGGGAAGCCGTCTGTCACCAGTGGTTCTCCTAGATCGCGCGAAGTCGGTACGGCACATGGTCGGCTTCTGGAATCTAGCCGCTCTCGCCGGTAAGGGCTAGAACGTGCCACAGCTGTGGCGGGAATGAGCTGTCAAGAGGCTGGAATTGCCACAATAGTTGACACTCGAATGAAGTCGGTAGCAGGATCGCCACACGGAAATGAAGATCCAGACCGGAGGAGGGGGAGCTCTCGGTGCCACATCTCGCAGCGGTGGGCCCGTCCGATGGCCTCGCCCGAACCGGTGAGGAGCGCCTTGCGGGCGAGGAGTCCGCACGAGGCGTCGTGCGGTCGGAGCGGCGCAAGGAGATTTTGCGCCAGCGCCGCGAGGAGCTGGGGCTGAGCCAGGAGGACCTCGCCGCCCGGCTGCGCATCAGCGTGCGCGCGTACGGAAACTGGGAACGCGGCCTCGTCAAGGAGTGGACGGACCGCAAACTGCTCGCCCTGGCCGAGGCCTTGGAGATGAGCGAGCGGCAGTGCTTCTGGCTGTTCCGCGTCATGGTCGACCGCGACCCGCCGCCCACGTGGCGGGCGGCCGAGGAGAACCGGCTGCCCGAGGACCCGGCGCAGCGCGACTACCTGTGCGACTACGCGGCCCTCATGGAGTCGGTGCCCTACCCGAGCTTCCTGGTGGACCACCGGTGGGACGTCGCACTCACCAACTCTGCCTTCGACCAGCTCTTCCAGTCCGTACGACCGCACCCGACGGCCCTGCCGGACGACAACTTCCTGCGCTTCGTGCTGTTCCACCCGGACGCGGCGGGCGTGCTGGAGGACCACGAACCGGGCTGGTGCGTACCGCTGCTGGCCCGGTTCGCGGCCGCGCTGGCCGCCGCTCCCGAGGACGAGGGGCTGCGCAGCATCCGCCAGGAGGTGGCCCGTGACCCGTTCATGGAGGCCGCGTACCGGTACGGGGTGCCGCACTGGCTGAGCATGCGCGGGGCCGAGGCCGCCGAGATGGACGGGGCGGTGCGCACCGTGCGCCACCCCGACCCGCAGTGGGGGCTGGTGCGCTGCCGGATGGTGGCCGAGACCAGCCGGATGCTGGACGAGATGGGGCTGACGCGGATCACCCTGATCCTGTCGGCGCCGCAGGGCGCCCCGGTGGGTCCCGTACGGGGCGGTGGCGCAGTCGCGCACCAGCAGGGCGCCAGGCTGCGCGCCGTGCCGTCGCTGGAGGACTGACCGGCCGGGGCAGACTGGTGCCGGCGGGCGCGCGCAGCGGGTTCCGTGTCACCGATCGTGGCACGGGAGCCGCCGGAGCCGCCGCGGGCACGATCGTGGTGCGGGGACCGGCCACGGGAGCTGCCACGGCCACCGGCACCCGCGGTGGCCGCTGCACCGGCACGGGCGAAGGGCGGTAGGGACGTGCGGCTGACGATCCTCGGCGGGGGCGGCTTCCGGGTGCCGCTCGTCTACGGAGCGCTGCTCGGCGACCACGCCGAGGGCCGGGTGTCCCATGTGACGCTGTACGACGAGGACCCGGCGCGGCTCACCGCCATGGCCCGCGTCCTCCGTGACCAGGCCGAGGCCGCCGGCGTACCCGACGCCCCGGCCGTCACGGCCACCGGGGACCTCGACGAGGCCCTGCGCGGGGCGGACTTCGTCTTTTCGGCCATCCGCGTCGGCGGCCTGGAAGGCCGCGCCGCGGACGAGCGGATCGCCCTCGCCGAGGGGGTGCTGGGCCAGGAGACGGTGGGCGCGGGCGGGATCGCGTACGGGCTGCGGACCGTGCCGGTGGCCCGCGCGATCGCGCGCCGCATCGCCCGCGTCGCCCCCGAGGCGTGGGTCATCAACTTCACCAACCCGGCCGGACTGGTCACCGAGGCCATGGCCGAGGAGCTCGGCGAGCGGGTGATCGGCATCTGCGATTCCCCCGTGGGACTCGGCCGGCGCGTCGCCCGGCTGCTCGGGGCCCGGCCGGAGGAGGCCTGGATCGACTACGTCGGCCTCAACCACCTGGGCTGGGTGCGCGGGCTGCGCATCGGCGGCCGCGACGAACTGCCCCGGCTGCTGGCCGACACCAAGGCCCTGGAGTCCTTCGAGGAGGGCCGGCTCTTCGGGGCCGAGTGGCTGCGCTCCCTCGGGGCGATCCCCAACGAGTACCTGCACTACTACTACTTCAACCGTGACACCGTACGGGCCTATCAGGAGGCCGAGCAGACCCGCGGGGCCTTCCTGCGCGACCAGCAGCGCGGCTTCTACGCCGAGGCCGGCCGGGACGGGCAGCCGGCCGGGGCGGCGCTGGCCGCCTGGGACCGGACCCGGGCCGAGCGCGAGGCCACGTACATGGCCGAGAACCGCGAGGCGGCCGGCGTCGGCGAGCGCGACGAGAGCGACCTGGAGTCCGGCGGGTACGAGAAGGTCGCGCTCGCGCTGATGCGGGCCATCGCCCGGGACGAGCGGGCGACCCTGATCCTGAACGTCCGCAACGGTTCGACGCTGTCGGTCCTGGACGCCGAGGCGGTCATCGAGGTGCCCTGCCTGGTCGACGCGAACGGCGCCCACCCGGTCGGCGTCGCACAGCTGCCGCTGCACGCGGTGGGGCTCGTGACGGCCGTCAAGGCGGTCGAACGGGAGGTCCTGGCGGCCGCGGCGAGCGGGTCCCGGGCGGCCGCGGTCAAGGCCTTCGCGCTGCACCCGCTGGTGGACTCCGTGGCCGTGGCGCGGCGGCTGCTCGACGGGTACGCGGCGGAGCACCCGGGGCTGGCGTACCTGCGCTGACCTGCCGGCGCTGACCTGCCCGCGCCGACGTGGCCGCGCCGGCGGTCGGGCGCGGCAGGCCGCCGGGCCCCCCGTACGGCGCAGCGCCGCATGCGGTGGGGCGGGTGCGCTGTGAGAGTGCGAGGGTGACCACTGCTCCTGCCGTAGACGCCGCGCCACCCGTGCTCGACCGGCGGCAGCGCAACATCATCTTCGGCACGATCATGCTGGGAGTGCTGCTCGCGGCGCTCGACCAGACGATCGTCGGCACCGCCCTGCCCACGATCGTGGGGGACCTCGGCGGCGGGGACCACATGTCGTGGGTGGTGACCTCCTACCTGCTCGCCGAGACCGTGTCGACCGTCCTGGTGGGCAAGTTCGGCGACCTGTACGGCCGAAAGCTCATCTTCCAGATCTCCGCGATCGTCTTCATCAGCGGCTCCTTCCTGTGCGGCCTGTCCGGCAACATGACGTTCCTGATCGTGTGGCGCGGCGTCCAGGGCGTCGGAGCCGGTGGCCTGATGGTCACCGCCATGGCGCTGATCGCCGACGTGGTGCCGCTGCGCGAACGCGGCAAGTACCAGGGCATGATCGGCGCCGTCTTCGGCGTCGCGACCGTGATCGGACCGCTGCTCGGCGGGTTCTTCACCGACCAGCTGAGCTGGCGGTGGTGCTTCTACGTGAACGTCCCGATCGCCGTCCTCGTGGTCATCGCGGCCGCCAAGACGATCCCGGTGGTGAAGTCCTCGGGCAAGCCGGTCATCGACTACCTGGGCATCGCGCTGGTCGCGGTCGGCGCGAGCGCGCTGATCCTGGCCACCAGCTGGGGCGGGAACGAGTACGCCTGGACCTCGCCGACGATCATCGGCCTGTTCGTGCTCGGCGTCGTCGCGCTGGCCCTGTTCTGCCTCGTCGAGACGCGGGCCGCGGAACCGATGCTGCCGATGCGGCTCTTCGGCAATCCGGTCTTCGCCGTGTGCTCCGTGCTGAGCTTCGTCGTCGGGTTCGCGATGCTCGGTGCGATGACCTTCCTGCCCACCTACCTCCAGTACGTCGACGGGGACTCGGCCACCATCTCGGGTGTCCGGACCCTGCCCATGGTCTTCGGACTGCTGATCGCCTCCGTCTTCAGCGGCAACGTCGTGAGCAAGACCGGCCAGTACCGGATCTTCCCCATCGTCGGCAACGCGGTCACCGGAGTCGGCCTGTACCTGCTGTCGCGGATGCAACCGGGGACCAGCACCCTGCTGGAATCGCTGTACATGTTCGTGCTCGGCACGGGCATCGGCCTGTCCATGCAGGTCCTGACGATCGCCGTGCAGAACACCGTCGACTACGCCGACCTGGGCACCGCCACCTCCGGGGTCACCTTCTTCCGTACGCTCGGCAGCGCCTTCGGCACGGCGGTCTTCGGGACGATCTACGCGAACCACCTCGGGCCGGAACTGAAGGCGGGGATCGCGGAGGCGGCGCGGATCACCGGGCAGGACCCGGCACGGCTGGCCGAGGCCGCGTCGACCCCCGAAGGAGTGCACCGGCTCAGTCCGGAGGCCGCGGCTCCGATCATCGACGCGTACGCGGAGGCCCTGCACACGGTGTTCCTCTGGACCGTGCCGGTGGCGGTCTTCGGGTTCGTCGCCGGGCTCTTCCTCAAACAGGTCAAGCTGCGCGACAGTGCCCGGGCCGGCTCCACGGACATGGGCGACG
Source organism: Streptomyces sp. NRRL F-2580 (assembly GCF_000720115.1). Taxonomy (GTDB): domain Bacteria; phylum Actinomycetota; class Actinomycetes; order Streptomycetales; family Streptomycetaceae; genus Streptomyces. Next base: position 236,834 of record NZ_JOIR01000014.1, on the reverse strand, counting down.
GATTCGCCTCCCCGGCCACGGCCAGCGGGAATTCGGCCAAGCTGCTGGAGCTGGCGGTCGGCAAACTCGTACGGAACATGGGAGCCGACACGGCGCGCGCGATCGTCGGGGCCTCCGACACCCGGCTGGACATCGCGGGCGCGTGGACGGTGATGCAGGTGGAGCTGATGACCCGGACGGTCGGCACCGCCAGCATCGGGCTGATCGCGGCGCGCCGGTCGGTGCCGCCGGAGGTGCTCCTCCCGGTCTTCGACCGGATGACGGAGGAGGGCTACCTCAGCCGCGAGGGCAGCTTCTTCTCCCTCACCCGGGCCGGGCAGCGGGAGGCCGCGATCATCTCGGCGGCGTGGGCCGAGTGGCTCGGCGACCAGCTGGAGAAGGACAAGGGGCGGCCGCGGAGCGCCGAACTGCGGGTGGCGGCGGACGCGATCGCGAAGCGACTGCTGGCCGAGGATCTGGGCGAGGGGAACTTCGCGCCGAAGGTGGTGGTGCGGACGTAGCGGGGCGGGAGTGGGCGCCGGTCGGATACGTACCGGAATCGGAACTTCCGTCGGCTGTCGGACGTCCTCCCCGACGACACGTGTGGAGTACGGCGGACGGGGGAGCGGACATGGGAATCACGCTGGCCGAGGAGATCGTGCTGCTCTCCCTGGACGACGAGTCCGGAGAGACGCGCCGGCGCCAGTCGGCGGGCTGGGCCGCCGCGGGCGCGATCCTGCTCGAACTGGTCATGGCCGAGCGGGTGTCGGTGGCCGACAAGTACCTGGAGCTGCACGACACCACGCCCACCGGGGAAGAACTGCTCGACGGCCGGATCGTGTCGATGGAGGCCTGGCTGCGCGGACGCGCCAAGCGCCGGGTGACGGACTGGCTGACCAGGGACCAGACCAAGGCGGTCGGCGCCGCGGTGGACCGCCTGGTCGAGCGGGGACTGGTGACGGCGGAAGTGCACAAGGTGCTCGGGATGTTCCCGCACAAGCGCTACCCCGAGACCGACGGCGCAGCCGAGCGCGCACTGCGGGAGCGGCTGCGCGCCGTCGTCATCGAGGGCACCGAGCCGGACGAGCGGACGGCCGGCCTCATCGCGCTGATCCACGCGACGGGCCTGCACCGGCTGGCGTTCCCGGACCGGCGCCGCGACGCGGTGGCCCCGAGGACGGCGGAGATAGCCGCCGGTCAGTGGGCGGCCGAGAGTGTCCGGGCGGCCATCCGCGACATACAGGCCGCGATGGTGGCCGTGACGGCCGTGACGGTGGCGACGACCTTCACGGCCTGAGGCCGGGCCGACTGCGCCGCTTCGAGAGGTCTCAGGCGCTCGCGGCCGGGCGCGTGCCCGCGTTCGGAGTCGCGCTCGGGGCCGGGCCCGTGTTCGGAGTCGCGCTCGGGGCCGGGTCCGGGCTCGTGGTGGGGTAGTCGTACGAGGGGACGTGCGGCAGGCTCGCGAGGTCCGGGCGCCAGCTGCGCAGCACGGCCGCCGACGGCGCGTACAGGGCCGCGGGGATCTCGGCCGGCGCGAACCACTGCCAGCGGGCGATCTTGTGCGGCTCGGTGACGGCGGGGACCCCCTCCGCCGAGGTGGTGACGGCGGCCGCCGTCAGCCGGGTCAGGCCGGACTTCGCGTCGATCTGGACGGAGAGGACGCGGATCGCCTCGGGGGCCGCGCGCAGATCCGTCTCCTCGGAGAGCTCCCGTGCCGCGGCCTGTTCGAAGCCCTCCCCGGGGTCGACCTTGCCGCCCGGCAGTTCCCAGCGGCCGTCGTGTGCCTGGCCGAGCAGCACCCGCCCGTCCGGGCCGATGACGACCAGCCCCACGCCGACGACGGCGTTGGGCTGCGGCACGGCCCGCTCGGGGCGCTCTCCGGTGGTGGTCATGGACGTCCTTCCGGTGAAGTGGTGGGCCGGGCGCGGACGTGGATCCGTTCGCCCTGGGGGCCGAAGAGACTGAGGAACTCCGCTGCCCGCGGCCCCGCGTTGAAGAAGGCGTGCGGGGTGCGCGTGTCGAACTCGGCGGCCTCGCCGGGGCCGAGGACGAGGTCGTGCTCGCCGAGCAGCAGCCGGATGCGCCCGGACAGCACGTACAGCCACTCGTAGCCCTCGTGGACCTGGAGTTCGGGCGGCTCGGGCGGTGGGCTTTCGAGGGGCGGGAGGATCTGCTTGAAGGCGTGCACCCCGCTGAACTTGCGGGTCAGCGGCACATAGGTGCTGCCGTGCCGGACGAAGGGGCGCGGGCGGACCCGGGGATCCCCGGTCTCCGGGGCGCCGACCAGCTCGTCGAGCGCCACCCGGTGCGCCCTGGCCAGCGGAAGCAGCAGCTCCAGCGTCGGCCTGCGCTGTCCGGACTCCAGCCGGGAGAGGGTGGAGAGGGAGATCCCGGTGGTCTCGCTGAGCTGGGCCAGCGTGGTGCCGCGCTGCCGGCGCAGGGCGCGCAGGCGCGGGCCCACGGCGGTGAGCACGCCGGCGAGTTCCTCGTCCTGCTCCTCGGTGGCCATGGCTCCATTTGCCACTTCGGCAAGAACATTTGTCAAGCGGGCGCCTGCGCGCGGACCCTCGGAGGCATGGACAACGCACGGGAACCAAGGAATTCAGGCGACGTGGGGGACGACGTGTTCGACGTGGTGGTCGTGGGAGGCGGGGCCGCCGGGCTCGCCGGTGCGCTGACGCTGGTCCGGGCCCGCCGTTCGGTGCTGGTGATCGACTCCGGCAGCCCGCGCAACGCTCCGGCCGCGCACCTGCACGGATACCTCGGCCAGGACGGGGAGAGCCCGGCCGCGCTGCTGGCCGGGGGGCGCGCCGAGGTGGCCGGCTACGGCGGCGAGATCAGGCCGGGCACCGCCATCGCCGCGGACCGGCTGCCCGACGGGGGCTTCCTCGTCCGTTGCGGGGACGGCTCGACCGTCCGGGCGCGGCGACTGCTGGTCGCCACCGGCCTGGTCGACGAGCTCCCCGCGGTGCCGGGGATCGGGGCGCGCTGGGGCCGGGACGTGCTGCACTGCCCGTACTGCCACGGTTGGGAGGTCCGGGACCTGCCGGTCGCGGTGCTCGCCGACGGACCCGTCGCGGTGCACCAGGCACAGCTCTGGCGGCACTGGAGCGAGCGGACCACCCTGCTGGCGCACACCTGGCGGCTCACCGACGCGGAGCGGGAGCTGCTGGCGGCCCTCGGTGTCCGGGTCGTCGAGGGAGAGGTGACCGGGCTCGCGGTCGAGGAGGACCGGCTGGCGGGGGTGACCCTGGCCGACGGCTCCGGCGTGGAGTGCGCGGCCCTGGTGGTGGCCCCGCGGTTCACCGCCCGCTCGGGAGTCCTGACCAGTCTGGGCCTGCCGACCACCGTCGTGGAGCGGGACGGGCACGCCATCGGCACCTGTGTCGAGTCGGACCCGGTGACCGGCGCGACCGCGCTGCGCGGGGTCTGGGCGGCGGGCAACGTGACCGCCCCGATGGAACAGGTCGCGGGCGCGGCGGCGCAGGGGGTGCGGGCGGCCGTCGCCGTGAACACCGACCTGATCGAGGAGGAGGCCCGCCGGGCCGTGGCGGCCCACCGTGCGGGCACGGGAGCGGGTACGGCGGCGGCGGGTACGGGGGCGGCGGGTACGGGGGCCGGGGCCGGCTTGGTCAGCGGCTGAACAGGGCCGGGCCGGCCCTCGGGCGGGCGCGTACGGCTCGTATCGGACAACTGTGCGGGTTTCGGCCGCCGTCCGTCCGCGCAGGCTCTGGACGGTGTGATCGTCGTACGGTCCGACGGTCCAATGGTTCGGGGGGACGCTCCATGGCACATGTACTGGTCATCGGCGGAGGGGTAGGAGGCCTGGCCATGGCCCTGCTCGCGGCGCGGCACGGACACACGGCGGAGCTCTTCGAGCGCGATTCGCGCGCTCCGGGCACGGCCCTCGACCGCGACTTCTTCGGCTGGCGCCGGCCGACCGTACCGCAGGCCGTCCAGCCGCACGCGCTGCTCGGGGCCGCCCGCAGCGTCCTGCGCGACGAACTGCCCGACGTCTACGCGGAGATGCTCGGACTCGGTGCGCGGGAGCGGCACGAGCTGGACTGGTTCGAGGAGCGGCCGCCCGCTCGCCCAGGCGACGAGGACCTCGTCATGCTCCAGGCACGGCGCATCCTGCTGGAGAGCGCGCTGACGACGGCCCTGCGCGCGGAGGCGGGCGTCGTCGTCCGGTACGGGGAGCCGGTCGCCGGCCTGACCACCGTCCCGGGGCCGGCCGGGAACCCGGGCATCCAGGTGACGGGTGTGACCACCGAGGCGGGGAATTACGAGGGGGACCTCGTGGTGGACGCGGGCGGGCGGCGCGGGGGAGTCGAGCGCAGGCTGGCGGAGGCGGGTTGCCGGCCGCCCGTCGTGGAACGGCACCGCACGGGGCTCGCGTACTTCTGCCGCTGGTACCGGCTGCCCGAGGGCATGGATGAGGGGCCGCGCCGGCCCTGGGCGGTGACCGGCGGCGCCTTCGCCGGGTGCGCGGTGTTCCCGGCCGACAACCGGGTGTTCGCGGTGACGCTGTTCGTGCACACCTCGGACACCACCCGCTCGGCGCTGCGCGACCCCGCCGTCTTCGAGCGGGCGGCCCGTGCCTTCCCGCCCGGCGCGGCCTGGCTGGCCCTGGGGGCCGAGCCGCTGTCGGACGTACGGGCCACGGCGAGCCTGGACAACCGGTGGAGCGCGCTGGTCGACGAGCACGGTCCGGTGGTGACCGGGCTGGTGCCGGTCGGCGACTCGATCACGCACACCAATCCGACGCTGGGGCAGGGCACCTCGCTCGCCCTGTGGGCCGCGCGCCGGGTGGCCCGTACGGCGCACCGGGACCCGGGATCGGCCCGGTTCGCCGTCGATCACCACGACTGGGCGGTGCGGACGCTGAAACCGTGGTTCGACTTCCAGGTGGTCGCCGACGCGGCCATCGGGGAGCGGTTCGCGACCCGGGCCGGGCGGACGGGGACGGCGCGCGAGGCGGCCGCGCTGTTCGACTGCGCGCTGGAGGACCCCGAGGTGATGCGGGCGCGGGCGAGGGTGCGGCACCTGGCCGAGCCGCCGGAGCGGGCGTACGCGGATCCGGAGGTCAAGGCCCGGGTGGCGCGCTGGCTGGCCGAGCGGCCGGACTACGCCCCGCACGACGCGGGGCCGGACCGGACGGAGTGGGAGGAGCTGACGGCGGGGGCGGGTCGGGCCGCTCAGCCGCCGGAACCGGCGGTGCCATGGGTATCGGAGGAACCGGCAGTGCCTGTGGTGCCTGTGGTGCCTGTGGTGCCGGCGGCCGGGCCGAGCACTTCGGCGAGGTCGTAGCCGACGACCTCCTCCAACTGGGCGTAGGTGCAGCTCTCCGGGGTTCGGTCCGCCCGCCAGCGGTGGAACTGCGCGGTGTGCCGGAAACGGTCGCCCTCCATGTGGTCGTACCTCACCTCGACGACCCGCTCGGGGCGCAGCGGCACCCAGGACAGGTCCTTCTTGCCGGTCCAGCGGCTCTGCGCGCCCGGCAGCCGCGCGCTCTCGTGGGCCGACTCCTCAGCCCAGGCGGCCCACGGATGTCCGGCCGGATCCGGCATCCGCAGGGGTTCGAGTTCCTCCACCAGCTCGGCGCGGCGCTTCATGGGGAAGGCGGCGCAGACGCCCACGTGCTGGAGGGTGCCGTGGGCGTCGTACAGGCCGAGGAGCAGCGATCCGACAATCGGACCGCTCTTGTGGAAACGGAAACCCGCGACGACGACGTCGGCGGTACGTTCGTGCTTGATCTTGTACATGAGGCGGGCGTCGGGCCGGTAGGGGAGATCGAGCGGTTTGGCGATCACTCCGTCGAGCCCGGCGCCCTCGAACCGCTCGAACCACTCCTGCGCGAGCGCGGGATCGGTGGTCGCGGGCGCGAGATGAACGGGGGGCCGAGCGGTGGAGAGTGACCGGACCAGGGCGGCACGGCGGTCGGTGAGCGGTGTGTCGAGGAGCGACTCGTCGCCGAGCGCGAGCAGGTCGAAGGCGACGAAGCTGGCGGGGGTGGTCTCGGCCAGCAGGGCGACACGGGACTGCGCGGGATGGATCCGCTCGGTCAGCCGGTCGAAGTCGAGCCGCCCGCCGTGAACGATCACGATCTCGCCGTCCACGACGCAACGGTCGGGCAGATTGGCCTTCAGCGCCTCTGCCAGCTCGGGAAAGTACCTGGTCAGGGTCTTGCCCGTGCGGCTGCCGAGCTCGATCTCATCGCCGTCGCGATGGACGATGGCCCGGAAGCCGTCCCACTTGGCCTCGTACTGCATGCCGGGTGGGATCTTCGCCACGGACTTGGCGAGCATCGGTTTCACGGGCGGCATCACTGGCAGATCCATGCCTTCGATTCTGCGGTGGTACGTCCGGCCGCGCCCGGTATGCGCGCACGGGCGGGCCCGCCTACCGTGGCGCACATGGGTGCTGCCGGTAATGCGATCGAGCTGGACGCGGGCGGGCGGACGGTACGGCTGTCCAGCCCGGACAAGGTGTACTTCCCGGAGCGCGGCCTCACCAAGCGGCACGTGGCCGAGTACTACCTGGCGGTCGCGGACGGCATCACGCGCGCCCTGCGCAACCGGCCGACGACCCTGGAACGCTTCCCGGACGGGGTGGAGGGCGAGTCCTTCTTCCAGAAGAGGGCGCCGAAGAACCTTCCCGACTGGATCCCGACCGCCCACATCTCCTTCCCGAGCGGCCGCTCCGCCGACGAGATCTGCCCGACCGAGCCGGCCGCCGTCCTGTGGGCCGCCAACCTGGGCTGCCTCACCTTCCACCCCTGGCCGGTACGCCGCGAGGACACCGACCACCCCGACGAACTGCGCATCGACCTGGACCCGCAGCCGGGCACCGACTACCACCACGCGGTGGCGGCCGCCCGCGAGCTGCGCGCCCTGCTGGAGGAACTGGGTCTGCGCGGCTGGCCCAAGACCTCGGGCGGGCGCGGGCTGCACGTCTTCGTGCCGATCGCCCCGCGCTGGACCTTCACCGAGGTCCGCCGGTGCGCCATCGCCCTCGGCCGGGAACTGGAACGCCGGATGCCGGGCAGGGTCACGACGGCCTGGTGGAAGGAGGAACGCGGCGAGCGGATCTTCGTCGACTACAACCAGACGGCCCGCGACCGCACGATCGCCTCCGCCTACTCCATCCGCCCCCGCCCGCACGCCCCGGTCTCGGCACCGCTGCGCTGGGACGAGGTCGACGACGCGGAGCCCCGCGACTTCGACATCGTGACGATGCCGGCCCGCTTCGCCGAACTGGGCGACCTGCACGCGGACATGGACGACCACGCCTTCGCCCTGGACCCCGTACTGGAACTCGCGGCCCGCGACGAACACGAGCACGGCCTCGCCGACATGCCCTACCCCCCGGACTACCCGAAAATGCCGGGCGAACCCAAACGCGTCCAACCCAGCCGCGCCAAGCACGAAGACTGACACCGGCCTCGGGCCGGTCGACGACGGCGGCCTCGAGCGTGCGGCTCTGCGCGAACGACTGCATCCTTTGGCCTACTGCGTTTTCGGCCTTGTGGAGGACGATCTTGCGGCACCGCCGCGAGAAGGTTGATCCGTGCGAACAACCATCGGATACACCCTCGAAAGCATCGGCTACGTCGTAGGAGCCCAGGGGCTTGTCAGCTTCACTTCGCAGACCTTCTTCGGCACGGAGTGGGGCTGGTTGCACAAGGTCGTCGACCTTCCGTCCCCCGCTTACCTCGGCATCGTCGTCCTCGGACTGGCGCTCATCGTCGGCGGGGTGAGGACGCGGAGAGCGCCCGAGCGCCAGCAGCCCGCCTGACCGGCGGCCACCGAAGAGAGTCGGTGGCGGCCTGCCGACCTGGGCGGACCATGTTCGTTGAGAACGATCTGTCTGCCGTTGATCACTCTGGATCAGAGCAAGTGCCTTGCAAGACCACGCGATCCTGATTGACCACGCGGACGACTTGCTGGAGACCGACTTCCTCGGAACGCTCGTCTCGGTCTTCGTCGACGCAGCCTTCAAGTCCAACCTCCGGCTGGATGCCGACGGGGAGCTCGATGAGTGGCGGCAGCGGATCGCCCAGCACTTCGTCTTCCTCCTGGACCACACGGCACCGGTTGTCTTCACGGAGCCGGCGGCTCGCGGCACGGACGTGGCGGTGGCCCTCTCGGAAGGCCGCTTGCTCGCCACGTTGACCGATTGGCCCGGCTCAGATCCCGGGTCCGCTCCCTGGACGGCCGGCCCTCTTGCCTTCGCGGACGATGAGATCCTCAGCGGCCTGATCGTGCGAGGCATCAAGCTGTTCCGCGACCACCTCGGCTGCTCGATCCACGAGGCCATGGACATCTTTCAGTCCCGCTATGAGCATCTGCGCCGAGAACGTCCGGCGGGCGGCCAGGGCGATACGGATGCGGATCATGGCAGGAGTCCTTTGCTGGTCGGAGCGTTCGGGTGGCCCGAACCGGTCTGCATCCCGCGGTGATGCGTTCTCGGTTCCTCCAGCCGGTCGGTGTTCCCTGCCGGCGATCACTACTTTCGCCGCTGGTCAGGGGCGTTGGAAGAGCTTCCGGGTGGACCGAATGGGCCGTGACCCTTTCCGTCCATCGCCCCTGCAGTGGGCGGTTCACCCGTGGCCATATCGACATCTAAGCTGTCATGATGACATCATGAGTGTCAGTCAGCGCACGAAGGATGAGCCCCCGTTGGGGCCTCTGCTGTACGAGGTGATCCGCAGCCTGTGGCCGCTGCACCGCACGGTCGTGCGTGCCGTGGAGCGGGAGCTGAGGGGGACGGGGATGACAGCTGGGCAGCATGCGGTGGTGGACGAACTGCGCAGGGGCGGCCCCCGAACGGTTCCTCAACTGGCCCGCCTGCTGGGCCTGGACCGGCAGCCGGTCCAGCGTCTGGTGAACGATGCGACAGCTTTGGGGCTGGCTGAGAGCGCCCCGAACCCGGAGCACCGGCGCTCGCGCCTGATCCGGCTCACCCCGAAAGGGGAAGCCACCATCAGGGACATCCAGGAAGCCGAGGAAACCGAACTGCGGCGCCGACTGTCCGATCTCACCGCCGGTGATGTCTCGACGGCCCTGCACGTACTCCGTCGCCTTGGCGAGGAGTTCAAGGACCTCGCACAGGATGCCCCGCCGCACCCCACGGATCGAGGAGACGACACACCATGACGCAGGCGCGGACACACGCCGTCGCAGCCGCCACCGTGCCCGTCGAGGCGGGCGGGCTCTTCTACGAGTCGGCCGGCGAAGGACCCCCCGTGGTACTGCTCCACGGCGGCATGCTCGACCTGAACATGTGGGACGAACAGTTCTGGTGGCTCGCGGGCCAGGGGTACCGCGTCATCCGCTACGACGCCCGCGGCCACGGGCGCTCCTCCACCGTGGCTGGGGACTACGCCCACCATGACGATCTACACGCCCTGCTCACCCACCTCGATGTCCCGTGCGCCACGCTCATCGGGCTTTCCCTCGGGGCGCGGACCGCCATCGATACGGCGCTGGTTCATCCGGAGTCGGTGTCGGCGCTGGTCCTTGCCTCGCCCGGGGTCAGCGGCCGGCCCTTCGCCGACCCCTACGTCGCGCACCACACCGCACTACAGATGGCCGCGATGGGCGACTCGGACGGCGGAGCGCAGCGGTTCGTGGAGCACTTTCTCCGGATGTGGGTGGACGGGCCGTACCGAGAGCCGTCCCAGGTCAGCCGCACACTGCGCGAGCGGATGCATGCGTCGGCGTCCGCCAATGTCGTCCGGCACGCCCGCGGGCTCGGGGCGGGGATACCGAGAGAAATCGGAGCAGCGGACCGGCTGACCTCCATCGGCGTCCCCACCCTGGTTCTCGACGGAGAACTCGACAGCAGTGACATCTCGTCGAACACCCAGGCCATCGCCTACACCGTTCCCGATGCCAGGCACCAACGGTTCGCCTCGGCAGGCCACATGGTCAACCTCGAGAGCACGGCGCTCTTCAACCTCGCCGTCAAATCCTTCCTTGCGTCCACAACTGACCTCAACTGAGCACGTTCACCTGTACCGGCGTGAACACATGTGGGTGTACGCCGAGATGCCGTGCACCAGCAGGTCGGAGTGTCCGGCAACGGGTCAGGGGCACCGGTGCCGGGACGTAACGGCCGCAAACCCGCGAGCCCCCGCGCCCCGGACCTCACGGGCGCCCGCCGTCACACGGACATGCGGGCGCCGATCCTGCTCGTTCACGACACGGACGACGACGTGGCCGCCCCCTCCCAGGCCCGCGCGTTCGCCGACGCCTACGGCCCGCAGGCCCGTCTGATCGAGACCACTGGCCTGGGCCATCGCCGCATCCTGGCCGACCCCGAAGTCATCGCGAGCGCGGTCGAGTTCGTGATGTCCGAAACCTTGGCGCGTCGGGTGTGAGGAGCGGCGGCGTCAGGAAGGTGAGCCGAAGGCGGGCGGCCGTTCCGGGAGCTCGTCCGGAGCGGCCGCCGCCGCACGCAGCCGGCCAAGGATCCCCCGGCCGGCCCGCTCGTACGCCATCGGGTCCCCGTGCAGCACGGAACGCGCGTTGGCCAGCTCCATCAGGGCGGTCACCTCGCAGGCGAGCTGCGGCACGTCCGCCGCCCCGGCCTCGTTCCGGAACCCGCCGGCGAGCCGCGCCTCTTCGAGCACCCGCTCCACGTCACGCGACCAGTCGGACAGAGCCTCGGCGATCTCGTCGCGTACGGGGCCGGGGCGCGCGTCGTACTCCACGGAGACGGAGTAGAAGAAGCACCCCCCGGGGAAGACGCGGCGCCCGGAGTAGTCGAGCCAGGCCCCGCACAGCCACCACACCTTGGCGAGACCGGCCGCTTCCGCGCGCACGGGCCCCACGAAACGATTGGCCGCGTCTGGTTGCCGCTCTCCACGCGTCCGTCAGCCATGGGCCCATCCCACCGAACGCCCGGTCGTTCATTTAGTGGGGAGGGGGAGATCCGCCGGGGTGTTGATCAGGCGTTGATCGGACGTCCATCCGTGGCGGTCAGTATCTGCGGCATGTCGATGAACACCACTGAAGCAGCCACTGACACCGCCTGGTACGAACTCGCCCTGTGCGCCCAGACGGGTCCGGGCTTCTTCTTTCCGGAGCCGGGCTCTTCGCTGCGCGACGCGAAGCGGTTGTGCGGGGCGTGCGAGGGGCGGGCGGCGTGCCTGGAGTACGCCTTGGCCAATGACGAGCGCTTCGGCGTCTGGGGCGGGCTCTCGGAAGCCGAGCGCCTCGCCCTCCGCCCCCGCCGCTGATCAGGTCCGCGTTCCTTTGCCGTTTCGCCCCATCAACCCGGCCCGCCGGGCCAGCTCGTCATCGCCCCCGACCCACCCCTCGCCGGGCACCCTGTCGGACACGACCCGTACCGGACGGTGCCCACCCACGGGCGACGCGACTCCTCCGAAGCGAGGGTCCCCGGCGAACCAGATCGTTCCGTTGCCTCCGTCGTCCCGGTCTGTGAGTTGAACAGGGAAGGGGAACATGCGCAGCGCGGGCGAGAAGTCCTGTGCGAAGGCGACCGCGATGAGCGAAGGACGCTGCGCAACGTGCCGGCAGGGCAGCTCGCGCCAGGGGTACGCCTGGAGCACGGAAGCGACACGCCGCCGGGTGCAGTAGGCGATGACGACCACAGGTAGGAACGGGACGATGATGATGATCACGGCGCTGAGCGGGAAAACCGCTCGGGTGATCACGTGTAGTCGAAGGCCTGCCGACAGGATGACGAAGGTGGACGTCAAACCCACCAGCCAGGCGCCACGGCGGAAGGCCAACCGCCTGTAGCCGGCCGCCGTCGGGGGGTGGTCCCACGCTACTTTGGTGACCGGGGCAGTCACAGCAGCACCTCCAGAATGCGTGATGTGGCTGCCGGAGGCGGGGGACTGGCTTCGGGGTCCGGGTCGGGGTCGGAGAAGGCGATCGTGTAGGTGATGGCCTCCAGAATGCTGGTGTAGGCCTCGCTGTTGCCGATCGCAGCGCTGGTCAGGTCCAGGATGAGAACGCGCCGTCCTTGTGCGTGCGCGGTGATCGCCCTGGCCTGAAACAGTCGGTTGTCCGCTCCGGGCAGTGAAATCAGTCCAGCGACCAGGTAGCAGGGCAGCGACGAAGGCAGCTCGATGACCGTGCGCGTCGCATCGCACCAGAGTGCGGAGCGAGAGATGGCCAGGGATGTCTGCGCGACGGCCACACCGGAGTTCGGGTGTTGGGCAGGACGAACGGTCAGTGAGAAGAAGGACGTCGACACACCGAGGACGTCGTCAGGGTGCAGGCCGATCGACGTGTGCACGACGTGATGGCCTGAGAGGCCGTCCAGCCCACCCATGAGCCGTGTGACGTCGGTCCTTGCTTCCGCGCTCTCGAGAGCATCCGCCATGCACTCCAGGGCGTGCCTGTCGTCAGAGCTGACGGTGTGGAAGCCGGGTGGGAGCTGAAACCACAGCGGTGGCACCGTCTCGTCGTTCATCAAGGCCTCATCGCCGTCCATACGCTGGCCGTTTTCGCGGCGGCGGAAGGGCCGTCGTCCAAAACCCCGCGGGCACCATCCACAGCGGTCGAGGCGTGCTCGACGGAATCGCTGTCCGATAGATAGCCGGCGCTCGCCGTCACCGCCCCGAGAGTCGGTGCGGCCAGGCCCACGGACTTGGTGACGGTCGGGTTCGTGCTCCGGACCGTCCAAGTGATCAATGGGTTGTCGACTTCCTGCATGGCGAGGCCCGTTGACCATGTCGTGCTGCGGAAGGAGGTGGTGCCTGCGCTGAGGCCGGTCAGGGCGCTGGCTTCGGGGGCGGCGGTCATGGCCGCGCGGGCGGCGAGGGTGCCGGCCTTGGCGCCCGAGGCGACCGCGGCCACGCCCGGGACCGTGCCGGCGGCGTCGCCCAGGAGGGTCACGCCGCTCTTCCAGAAGTCCGCGTCGAACTCGCCCTTCGTGGCGCCGTCCAGCAGCGGTTTGCGGAACTTCGGGTCCGCCAGGTGCACGGTCAGGGCCGCCAGGGACAGGCCGCCCGCGACCAGCATCACCGCCAGGCCCGCGGGCGGGCAGAACAGTGCCACGCCCGCACCGATCGCGCCCAGGATCGCCGACGCGTTCGACAAGGCGTCGCCAGGGTCTTCCGTGATCTTGTGCCAGATCGAGGACAGCAGGCCCGGTTCCTTCGGGGCCAGGCGGTCCGTCGCCGCGTTCAGGGTGCGGGCGACGCGACTCGCCGCCGCCGCGTGTTCGGCGGCGAGTTCGCGGGCCAGGCGGCGGGCGTCGGAGAGGTCCTGCTCCGTCTTGGCCGCGGCGGCCCGGGCCTCGTACCGGGCGGCCAGCGCGCGGTGCGCGACCAGGGTGTCGTGCCAGCCGGTGAGCCGGCGGGCGGCCTCCGCGAGGGAGGTGTGGGCCGCGCCCAGGTAGCGGGGGAGCTCCTGCGAGAGGGAGGCGCGGAAGGCGGTCGCGGCCTCGCCCTGCCACTGCGCGCTGTGGGAGACGAGGTCCTTCACGACGCGCGAGGCCTCCCCGAGGGACTGCGCCGACGCGCCGAGCTTCTTCGTCAGCGCCAGGACCGCGGCCGGATCACCGGGCGCGGGGTCGAAGCCCAGCGCCGCGTGGTCAGCCATGCGCGGCCGCCACCCGGCGGAAGGCCGCGCGGACGGCCTCCTCCAGCTCCGCGTACTGCGCGGCGCTGCGGTCCACGCCCTCCCGTACGGTCTTGACGCGCTTGGTCAGCTCACGCGTGCCGTGGGCCCAGCGTTCCTGGAAGCCGTCGCACGCCGCGTCGAGGTCGGCCGTGCCCAGCTGGTCGGCCCGTACGTGGTCCAGCGCGCGCCGTGCCTCCCGCAGGGAGACCAGCGAGGAGTCCAGGGCGCGCGTCAGACGGGTCAGCTGGTCGATGTCCACCTGGAGCGAGGTCATGACGCGAAACCCTGGCAGAGCAATGCTCTGCCAGGGCAATCGGCGTCACTCGCCAGAGGGAGCGGAAACCGGTCAGGCCTGGGGTCAGCCCTTGCGGGCCGCGATGCGGGCCGCGCGGGCGGCCAGGCGCTCGTCGAACTTGCGGGCCTCGCTGTCCAGGCCGTTCATGAACAAGCCGAGCTCCTCCTGGGCCTTCTGGCCCTCGGGGCCGAGGCCGTTGATGTCCATGATCTTCAGGAAGCGGATCACGGGGCTCAGTACGTCGTCGTGGTGGATCCGCAGGTTGTAGACCCCGCCGATCGCCATCTGCGCGGCCATCCGCTCGAAGCCGGGCATGCCGTGTCCGGGCATCCGGAAGTTGACCACGACGTCCCGCACGGCCTCCATGGTCAGGTCCGGGGCGAGCTCGAAGGCCGCTCCCAGCAGGTTGCGGTAGAAGATCATGTGCAGGTTCTCGTCCTGCGCGATGCGCGCCAGCATCCGGTCGCAGACCGGGTCACCGGACTGGTGGCCGGTGTTGCGGTGCGAGATGCGGGTGGCGAGCTCCTGGAAGGCCACGTACGCCACCGAGTGGAGCATGGAGTGGCGGTTGTCGGACTCGAACCCCTCCGACATGTGCTGCATGCGGAACGCTTCCAGCTTGTCCGGGTCCACGGCGCGCGAGGCCAGCAGGTAGTCGCGCATCACGATGCCGTGGCGGCCCTCCTCGGCCGTCCAGCGGTGCACCCAGGTGCCCCAGGCGCCGTTGCGCCCGAAGAGGCTGGCGATCTCGTGGTGGTAGCTGGGGAGGTTGTCCTCGGTCAGCAGGTTCACGACCAGCGCGATCTTGCCGATGTCGGTGACCTTGGACTGCTGCGGGTCCCAGGCTTCGCCGTCCTCGAAGAAGCCCGGGAAGTTCCGGCCGTCGCTCCACGGGACGTACTCGTGGGGCATCCAGTCCTTGGTGACCTTCAGATGGCGGTTGAGCTCCTTTTCGACCACCTCTTCCAGCGCGAACAGCAGCTTGGCGTCGGTCCACGCCTCCGAGCTGCCGAGGTGGGGAGAGGTGATCGTCACGGGTACTCCTGGGTGCAAAGCGAATTACCTACGGTTCCGTAGCCTACGGAGTCGTAGGTTAAACGCGACATCAAGGCCAGCCAACCCCCGGGCAGGTGTATGTCCAGTTACATCCAGTTATCTGTGCAGTTTACGGGGGGTGTGAGGGGCGTCTGGGGACGCAAAATGACGCCGTCAGGGGGATCGAAACTTTTACCCTTGACGGCCGGAACGGGTTCCGCTTCGCCGCCGCCCGCCGCGTCGGACGTCCGCGGGCGGCGGCGATACGGGCTCGCTCACCCGTGCCAGAGGGTCTCCCGGACCTCCTCGGCCGTGGTCGGCCGCAGTTCCCCGTCCAGCAGCAGCCACCGGGTGATGCCGATCGACTCCAGGAACGGCACGTCGTGGCTCGCCACCACCAGGGCGCCCTCGTAGGACTCCAGCGCCCCGGTCAGCTGCCGCACGCTCGCGAGGTCGAGATTGTTCGTCGGCTCGTCGAGCATGAGCAGCTGCGGGGCGGGCTCCGCCAGCAGCAGCGCCGCCAGCGCCGCCCGGAACCGTTCGCCGCCCGACAGGGTGCCGGCCGGCCGGTCCGCCCGGGCGCCCCGGAAGAGGAAGTGCGCGAGCCGTGCCCGGACCAGGTTGTTCGTGGCCTGCGGGGCGAACCGCGCCACGTTCTCCACGACCGACCGGCTCTCGTCGAGCACGTCCAGCCGCTGGGGCAGGAACCGCGTGGTCACATGCGTCACCGCCGCCCCGGACTCGGGCGCGAGCTGCCCCGCGACCGTGCGCAGCAGCGTGGTCTTCCCCGAGCCGTTGCGGCCCACCAGGGCGATCCGCTCCGGCCCCCGCAGCTCCCACTCGCCCGGTACGCGGGCCCCGTGGACCAGGCGCAGATCGCTCAGGGTCAGCACGCGGCGTCCCGGTGGGACCTGGGTGGCGGGCAGCTTGATCCGGATCTCGTCGTCGTCGCGCACCGCCTCCACCGCCTGGTCGAGCCGCTCCTTCGCCTGCGCCAGCTTCTCGGTGTGCATGATCCGGTGCTTGCCGGCCGACTCCTGCGCCGCCCGTTTGCGCGCGCCCATCACGATCTTCGGCTCGCGCTTGTTCTCGAACATCTTCTGGCCGTACCGCTTGCGGCGCGCCAATTTGACCTGCGCGTCGGCCAGTTCGCGCTTCTGTCGCTGTACGTCGTTCTCCGCGACCCGGACCATCCGCTCGGCCGCGTCCTGTTCGGCGGCGAGCATCTCCTCGTAGTCCGTGAAGTTCCCTCCGTACCACCGGACTTCGCCGTCGCGCAGATCGGCGATCTGGTCGACCCGTTCCAGCAGTTCCCGGTCGTGGCTGACCACGAGCATCACCCCGGACCAGGACTCGACCGCCGCGTACAGCCGGCCCCGGGCCCGCAGGTCCAGGTTGTTGGTGGGCTCGTCCAGCAGCAGGACGTCGGGCCGCGCGAGCAGCAGGGCGGCCAGCCGCAGCAGCACGGACTCGCCGCCCGAGAGCTCGCCGACGGTGCGGTCCAGGGCGATCCCGGCGAGACCGAGCTGGTCGAGCGCGGCCAACGCCCGCTCCTCCACGTCCCAGTCGTCGCCGACCGCGGTGAAGTTCGCCTCGGTGGCCTCGCCCGCCTCGATGGCGTGGAGGGCGGTGCGGACGGCGCGGATGCCGAGCGCCTCGTCCACGCGCAGCGCGGTGTCGAGGGTGACCGTCTGGGGAAGGTAGCCGACCGAGCCGGAGACGGACGACTGCCCGCCCGACGGGGTCAGTTCACCGGCGATCAGCTTGAGCAGGGTGGACTTCCCACAGCCGTTCAGGCCGATCAGACCGGTGCGGCCGGGGCCGACGGCGAGCTGGAACCCGTCGAAGACGGGAGTGCCGTCGGGCCAGTCGAAGGACAGGGCGGAGCAGGTGATGAAAGCAGGGGCGTGGCTCATGGAGGCCTCCAGGTTGCGTGAGTGGTGCGTGCAACGCGGGGAGACAGCCGACGCTCAGCCGGTGACGACGGGGGTCACGGTGGTCGGTGGTCGGTGTCTCGGACCTCAGAAGAGCAATGTCCTGCTCCGTTTCGACGGCAATGTGTCGTCAACGAAGCTACGGGCGGCCGGAGCCGCCCGCAATCGAATAACCGGCGGGCCGGGTTCAGCAGGTGTCGCGCATCAGCTCGGCCAGGCTGTGGTCCATGTCGAGGTACAGGTGCTCCAGGCCCGGCGGTACCAGGGTCGCCGCCCGCTCCAGGAAGTGGTGCAGCTCGGCCGTCAGCATCAGCACGATCGCGACGCCCTCCGCCGCGTGGAACTCGATCGTCGTCCGGTCACCGTCGTACGGGCGCACCCGTACGTCGCCGCGGCCCGACGGGCGGTCCAGCCCGGACTCCAGCAGCTCGCGCGAGAAGGTCCACGAAACCTCGATCCCCTCCAGCGTCGCCGGGGCGGGGAAGGCCATCCGCACGGCGAACGGATCCGCACGGTCGTAGCAGAGGGTGACGGGAACGGTCTCGACCTTCGGCGCGGTGGCGACCAGACGGGCCTGTGCGGCCTGCTCGATGACAGTGATCAAGGCTCACTCCCTTGCGGCGGATCTGCTGCCGGGCTTTGGGGTGGAGTCCGGCAACCCGATAGACGCCGGAATCGGCAAATCCGTGCATGGGCAGTTGCGTGAGCTGTGTCACCGATTGGCCTGAACCCATCTGTGTGATCGCACAGAGTGACCGTGAGAGGGAAGCAGCCCGAAGGACGGCCAGTGGTTCCGGCGGGACCCGGACGGGCCGCAGAAGGGCTGGTTACCGCTCACTCCACAGGCCCAAAGCACGGCCCGGGACACGCTGCGCACCGTCCCGTCCGCCGCGATCGCACCGGCTCGCCGCGCACCCCGCACCGGCTCGCCGCGCACCCCGCACCGGCTCGCCGCGCACCCCGCACCGGCTCGCGGCGCACCCGGGGAGGCACTCTGGACGGCGAAACCGGGGTGCGTTAGCTTCCGGCGCCATGAGACTTCTGGATGTGGGAGCGGGCCTGTGCGCGGCAGCCCTGGTGGTGGGGGCGCTGGCCGCCCCCGCTCAGGCCGGGACGGCCCCGGGGAACCCGGCGGGGGAGCCCTCCGAACCATCCGCCGGGGCCCCGGTGGCGCAGGACTTACGGGGCGCGGGCTGGGGGCTGAAGGAGACCGGGAAGACCGCACGCTTCCGGGGGCTCGCGGCGGTCAGCCGGAGCACGGCCTGGGTGGCCGGTTCCCAGGGCACCGTGCTGCGCACCGTGGACGGCGGCCGCAGCTGGCAGGACGTCTCGCCGCCCGGCGCGGTCGCCGAGGGGCTGGAGCTGCGCGACATCGAGGCCTTCGACGCGCGGCGCGCGGTGGCCCTGTCCATCGGGGAGGGCGAAGCCTCCAGGGTGCTGCGCACCGAGGACGGCGGCGCGACCTGGACCGAGACCTTCCGCAACCCCGACCCGCGCGCCTTCTACGACTGCCTGACCTTCTTCGACGCCCGGCACGGACTGGCGATGAGCGATCCGGTGGACGGCAGGTTCCGGATCCTGTCCACGGACGACGGCGGGCGGAACTGGCGGGTCCTGCCCGCCTCGGGGATGCCCGAGGCGCTGCCGGGCGAGGCGGGCTTCGCCGCGAGCGGCCAGTGCCTGGTCAGCGCGGGCCCGCGCGACGTCTGGCTGGCCACCGGCGGCGGGGCGAACGCGCGGGTCCTGCATTCCGCGGACCGCGGTCTGACCTGGCGGGTCGCCGAATCCACCGTCCCGGCGGGCGACCCGGCGCGCGGGGTCTTCGCCCTCGCCTTCCGCGACCGTACGAGGGGACTCGCGGTCGGCGGCGACTACCGCACCGGGCAGGCCTCCCCGCAGGCCGCGGCCGTCTCCTCCGACGGGGGACGCAGCTGGCGGCAGGCGGCGGCCCCGCCGCCGGCGTACCGCTCGGGTGCGGCCTGGTTCCCGTACGGCCGGGGGACGGCCCTCGCGGTGGGACCGACGGGCACGGACGTGACCACGGACGGCGGCCGCAGCTGGCGGCCGCTGGAGCCGGGCTCCTTCGACACGGTCGACTGCGCGGCGGACACCGGGTGCTGGGCGGCGGGGGAGAAGGGCCGGGTGGCGCGGCTGGAGCGCCGCTGACCGGCCGCGCCCTCCACCGGGCGCGCCCTCCACCGGCCGCACCGTCGCGCCGGCAGCCGCACCGCCGCGCCGACGAGATCCGGAAGAGACGGCCTCAGGGCTGTCCCGTAATCCCCGGCGGGCGCACGACGCCGGCTACGGCACCTCGCTGCGTTGTCGGAACGCCCGAATACGCCCAGTATGGGGGCGCCCCTCCGCCTTGCGATACACCGCATCTGACGCCGTGCGCTGATCCACCGGGGATTACGGGACAGCCCTTAGACCACCGGGTTCTCCCGCACCGTGGCCAGGTCCGCCGAGGTCTTCGTGGCGAGGAACTCGGTGATGCGGTAGGTGCAGACGCCCGCCACCGTGAAGGGGTCCTCGGCCGCGATGCTCTCGATCTCGGCCCGGGACACCCCGCCCGCCAGGATCACGCCCCCGTCGCGCGGGACCTTGCGGCCCGACGCGAGGAAGACGCCCGCGGCGTAGTGGCCGTCCAGCCAGGCGATGTGGGCGTCCAGCTCCTCCTCGACGGCCTCGATGGGTGCGGTGTAGGTGAGCTCCATGACGAACATGATCGTCAGGCTACTCTCGCTCCATCATGACGAGTGTGAAGACCCCTGCCGATGAGGCCGAAGCCCGGGCGATACAGGACGAACTGCGCCATCAGGTCGTGCTCACCGAGCCCGGCCCGCCACCCGGCCACGGGCTGGTCACAGGGGTGGACGTGGCCTACGACGACGAGCGCGACCTGGTCGCCGCCGCGGCCGTGGTGCTCGACGCCGCCACCCTGGAGGTCGTGGAGGAGGCCACCGCCGTCGGGCACGTCAGCTTCCCGTACGTGCCCGGGCTGCTGGCCTTCCGCGAGCTGCCGACCGTACTGGCCGCCCTGGACGCCCTGACCACCGGGCCCGGCCTCGTCGTCTGCGACGGCTACGGCCTCGCCCACCCGCGCGGCTTCGGCCTCGCCTGCCACCTCGGCGTGGTCACCGGGCTCCCGACGATCGGCGTCGCGAAGAACCCGTTCACCTTCACCCACGAGGAACCGGGCGCCCGGCGGGGCGACGCCGCCGCGCTGCTCGCGGCCGACGGGGCCGAGGTCGGGCGGGCGCTGCGGACGCAGGACGGGATCAAGCCGGTCTACGTCTCCGTCGGGCACCGGGTCTCGCTGGACAACGCCTGCGCGCACGCCCTGGCCCTGAGCCCCCGCTTCCGGATCCCCGAGACCACCCGGCACGCCGACTCCCTGTGCCGCCGCGCCCTGCGCGCGGCCACCGCCTGAGTCACCGCCGGGCCACCGCGCGCGTCAGCGGGAGTCGGCCACCCGGAAGGTGATCCCCGCCTTCCGCAGGCGGTCGACGAGGGCGTCGCCCATCGCCACGGCCGTCGTCAGCTGTCCGGCGGCGTCCGGCAGGGCGTCGTAGGCCAGGCACAGCGCCGACTCCGCCAGCATCTTCGCCGTCTCGCCGTAGCCCGGGTCGCCGCCCGACACCTCGGTGAGCACCCGGCGGCCGCCGCCCTCGCCCACGAACCGCAGGCTGAACCAGCTGCGCGCGCGCCGTTCCGCGTCCGGCCCGGAGCCCGGCTCCCAGCGGTTCATCAGCCACTGCCGGGCCGGCGGCACCTGGGCCAGGGCCACCGTCGCGCCCAGCGCCGCCGTACCGCCGACCGCGACCGGGAGGTGCTTGACGGAGGCGTAGTGCCGGTAGCGGAAGTCCGGGCCGTACCGCTCCAGGGCGGCCGCCGACCGGGCCACGATCCGCGGGTCGAGGGTGGGCAGCGGCAGCGCCCAGGTGCCGGTCTCCCGGCTGAACCGCGGCGCGCCCGCCGGCCCGCGGGCCCGCCGCCCCAGCAGCCGGGGCTCGTGCAGCCGGCGCCGGCGGGCGGCCGCCAGGGTCTGGGGGCCGCGGGACAGCGCGGTCAGCGCGGAAGCCAGGGTCCCGCCGGAGAAGAGGGCGTTGGACCGGACGAACCCGTCGACCGTCAGCGGCACCCCCTCCGGCAGCTGCCGGACCGTGAAGTACGCCCCGAGGTCGGCGGGGATCGAGTCGAAGCCGCAGGCGTGGACGAGGCGCGCACCGGTCTCCCGGGCCCGCGCGTCGTGCTCCACGTACATCCGGTCCACGAACTCCGGCTCGCCGGTGAGGTCCACGTAGTCCGTGCCCGTGCGGGCGCAGGCGGCCACGAGGTCGGCCCCGTACCAGACGTACGGTCCCACGGTCGTGGCCAGCACCCGCGTGGACGCGGCCAGCTCGCGCAGGGCCCCGGCGTCGGCGGCGTCCGCCCGCAGCAGCGGCAGCGCCGCGCACGCCGGATCGATCGCGGCCAGCCGCTCGCGCAGCCGCCCCAGCTTCGCGAGGTCCCGGCCGGCGAGGGCCCACCGGCAGCCGGCGGGCGCGTGGGCGGCCAGGTACTCGGCGGTGAGCGCCCCCACGAACCCGGTGGCGCCGAAGAGCACGATGTCGTAGGCCCGTTCCGGCCGGTCCTGCGGGACCCGTGCGTTCATGAGCGCTCCTCCCAGGTGGGTGTCCGTGTGACGGTGTGACGGTGTGACGGTGTGACGGTGTGTCGGCGGTGCGGGTGGTGTCGGTCGTGCCGGTGGCCGAGGCTAGCGTGACGCCCCGCGGTCCGCGCGGGCAGGTGTGGCGGGAACCGCCCCTGATACGCGCAGCGCCCCGGGAACGGCCTTGCGGCCGCGCCCGGGGCGCTGCGAGAGCCACCTGCCGGTGGATCAGCCCTGCTGGTACAGGCCGAAGAGGTCGACGACGAGGTCGATGTCCTCCCAGCCCTGGTTCCAGAAGTCGACGATGCCGTTGCTCCCGGTGCTCGCCTGGACCAGGTTCGGGACGGTGTCGCCCTTCGTCCAGTTCAGGTTCGAGGAGTTGGGCGGCGTCGGCCAGAAGTCGGCGCCGTTGTCGTAGTCGTCCATCGAGTTCGGGTCCGGGGTGACCGTGAGGAACCCGTCGCCGTTCGTGTTGGTGACCGTGGAGTTCATCACGAAGCCCGTGATGCTCGGCGCGTTGTACGAGAGCGGCATGTAGACGTAGCTACGGGCGCCCAGCGGGCCCCAGCCCCAGGTCGCCGCGTCGCGGGTGTCGAGCAGACGCTCCGGCTCGAGCGGCACGAAGGCGCTCGTGCTGTCCTTGCTGTAGAAGCCCACGACGTCGACGACGACGTCGGTGCCCGCCCAGGCGCCGTTGAAGACGCTGATCTTGCCGTCCGCACCGACGGGCACGATCACCGAGTTGGCGATCGTCTGACCGGGGGTGAAGTTCAGGTTGGACGCGGTCGGGGTGGCGCCGCCGCCCGGGAAGACCGACAGGTGGCCGGCCTCCTTCGGGTTGGTGACCGTCACGTTGAGCGCCACGGCGGTGATGCCCTGGGGCACGCCGCGCAGGCCGCTGATCTGGGTGGAGAAGGTCTTGCGCCCGCCGAGCTGGCCCTTGACCGTGCCGAGGCCCTCGCGGGTGTCGACGAAGCGGGACGGGGTGATCGGGGTGTAGCCGCTGGACTGGGTGGAGCTGAAGTAGCCCGTGACGTCCGCGATCAGGTCGACCGACTGGCCGCCTCGGTTCGCCAGCTCGACGTAGCCGCTCTTGCCGACGGGCACGATGACCAGGTTCGGGACGGTCTGGCCGGCCTTGAAGTTGACGTTCGAGGTGGTCGGACGCTCGGTGCCCTCGGGGAACGCCGTGATGTGTCCGGCGCTCGTGGTGTTGGTCACCGTGATGTTGAGGACGACGGCGGTGACCCCGGCGGGGATCGTGCCGTTGCCGCCGACCTTCACGCGGGTCGAGCTGTACGGGGCGACCTTGCCCTTGACCGCGCCGGTCCCGTCGCGGGTGTCCAGCAGGCGGGTGGGCGCGTACGGGGTGAAGTCGGAGCCCTGGGTGACGAACGCGACCTCGTTCACGGCCGAGACGGCGTTGGCGGTGTCCTTGACGGTGACCTTGACCGTGTAGGAGCCGACCTCGGCGTAGGTGTGGTCCGTGGTCAGGGTCGTGTCGCCGGACGCGCTCAGCACGTCCGTCTTGCCGTCGCCCCAGGCGATGGTGACCTCGAGCGCGCTGGGGGCGCTCGTGATGACGGTGTCCAGCTCGACCCCGTGCGCCGTGGTGCCGTACGCGTACACGCCGACCGCGAGGTCGGGGTTGGCGGCGACGGACTGCGCCTGGGGGGCGGCGGCCGCCCCGGCCTTCGCGGCGGGCAGGGCCTTGCGGACCGAGCGCTCGGCGGGGCTGGTGAAGGCGTGACCCTTCGACTTGGAACCCTTGGTCTTGCCCAGGTCCAGGTCGGGAACGGTCGCACCGTGAGCGTCGGGCTGAGCCGGGTCGGCGTGCGCCACGCCCGGGATGAGACCAACGCCTGCTGCGATTGCGGCAGCGGAAATTACAAGTCGGCGACTGCGCACCGGCCCCCCATTATTTCTGGTTGAACGCTTGAACAAGTTCGAAATCGTGTTCAGAGTACACAGCCCCACGGCGATTGATCAGGGGGGTGGCGCTACATCTTGGCCTCGCTTTCGCCGATCCAAACACCAGGCGCCGACGGATACCGGCCCAACGCCGCCCGGGGGCTTGTGCTCGGTGGAACACGTTCCTAGCATCACCGGTGTTACATCAGTTGTGTCACACAGCCGCACACCACGGACACCATCCACGGACACCATCCACACGTCAGACGCTGGGGGCTCGATGGCAGTGACAGGCAACGGCGGCGGGGAAGCGCGCGGGCGGGGCCCGCTCGCCGGGCTGCGCGTGGTCGAGCTGGCGGGCATCGGCCCCGGACCGTTCGCCGCCATGCTCCTGGCCGACCTGGGCGCGGACGTCGTACGCGTGGACCGGCCCGGCGGCGGCGGGCTCGCGGTCGATCCGGCCTACGACCTCACCAACCGCGGCAAGCGCTCCGTCCTGGTCGACCTGAAGTCCGTCGACGGGCCCGCCCGCGTCCTGGACCTGGTCGAGCGGGCGGACGTCCTCGTCGAGGGGTTCCGCCCCGGGGTCGCAGAGCGGCTCGGCGTGGGCCCCGCCGACTGCCACGCCCGCAACCCGAGGCTCGTCTACGGGCGGATGACCGGCTGGGGCCAGCAGGGCCCGCTCGCGCAGACCGCGGGGCACGACATCGCGTACATCGCCGTCACCGGCGCCCTCGGCATGATCGGCAACCCGGGGGAGCCCCCGGCCGTCCCCGCCAACCTGGTCGGGGACTACGCGGGCGGCTCGCTCTACCTGGTGATCGGCGTCCTCGCCGCCCTCCAGCACGCCCGGACCACCGGCACCGGCCAGGTCGTCGACGCGGCCATCGTCGACGGCACCGCCCACCTCACCGCCATGATCCACGGGATGATGGCGGCCGGCGGCTGGCAGGACCGCCGCGGGGCCAACCTGCTCGACGGCGGCTGCCCCTTCTACGGCACCTACGAGACCTCCGACGGCGGGTACATGGCGGTCGGCGCGCTGGAGCAGCAGTTCTACGACACCTTCGTGGAGCTCCTCGGCATCGCGGACCGGGCCCCGGCCCGCAAGGACCTCGCCCGCTGGGGCGAGCTGCGCGAGGTGGTCGCCGCACGCTTCAGGACCCGTACGCGCGAGGAGTGGACGGCGGTCTTCGAGGGCACCGACGCCTGCGTGGCGCCCGTGCTCTCGCTGCGCGAGGCCCCGCACCACCCGCACCTGGCCGCCCGCGGCACCTTCACCGACTTCGGCGGGATCACCCAGCCCGCGCCGGCGCCCCGCTTCTCCGCGACCCCGGCCGCCGTCACCGGCGGCCCGGCCCGGCCGGGGGCGCACACCGAATCCGTGGCCGCCGACTGGGACGTACCGGCCCTGCTCCCGAAGGACGCCTGATGGAACTGTCGATGATGCTCGACTACGCCGGTGACCCGCGGCAGGCGGCGGACCGGGCGGCCGAGCTGGAGGCCGCCGGGCTCGACGCCGTGTGGGTGGCCGAGGCCTGGGGCTTCGACTCCCCGACGATCATGGGCTACCTGGCCGCCCGCACCGAGCGCATGAAGATCGGCTCGGCCATCCTCAACGTCTACTCGCGCACCCCCGGCCTCATCGCCCAGACCGCCGCCGGCCTGGACGCGCTCTCCGGCGGCCGGGCCCTGCTCGGCCTCGGCGCCTCCGGCCCGCAGGTCGTCGAGGGCTGGCACGGGAAGCCGTACGACAAGCCGCTCGGCCGCACCCGCGAGACCGTCGAGCTCTGCCGCAGGATCTGGCGCCGCGAGACGATCGACCACCACGGCATCACCGACATGCCGCTGCCCCCGGAGCGCGGCAGCGGGCTCGGCAAGCCCCTGAAGATCCTCACCCGGCCGGTGCGCGACGCGATCCCCGTCTACATCGCCTCCCTCGGCCCGGCCAACGTGCGGATGACCGCCGAGATCGCGGACGGCTGGCTGCCGACCCTCTTCATCCCGGAGAAGGCCGGCGCGGTGTGGGGCGGGCCCCTCGCCGAGGGCGCGGCCAAGCGGGCGCCGGAGCTCGGCCCGCTCCGGACCGTCGCCGGGGGCCTGCTCGCCATCGGCGAGGACGCGGCCGCCGTACGGGACATGGCGCGCCCGCAGATCGCCCTGTACGTCGGCGGCATGGGCGCGGTGGGCAAGAACTTCTACAACGACCTCGCCGTGGCCTATGGCTACGAGGAGGAGGCCCGGAAGATCCAGGAGCTCTACCTCTCCGGACGCAAGCGCGACGCGGCCGCCGCCGTACCGGACGAGTTCTGCGAGCTGATGACCCTGTGCGGGCCCGAGGGCTACGTGCGCGAGCGCGTCGAGGCCTTCCGGGAGGCGGGCGTCACCATGCTCAACGTCACGCCCGTCGGGCCCGAGCCGGCCCGGCTGATCGAAACCGTCAAGAACTGGCTTTAGGGAGCCGACCGATGAAACGCCAGATCTTCGACGCCGACCACGAGGCGTTCCGCGAGACCGTGCGCACCTTCCTCACCAAGGAGGTGCTGCCGCACTACGAGCAGTGGGAGAAGGACGGCATCGTCAGCCGCGAGGCCTGGCGGGCCGCGGGCCGGCAGGGGCTGCTGGGCCTCGCCGTCCCCGAGGAGTACGGCGGGGGCGGGAACACCGACTTCCGCTACGCCGCCGTGATCGCGGAGGAGTTCACCCGCGCGGGCGCCCCGGGGCTGGCCATCGGCCTGCACAACGACATCATCGGCCCGTACCTGACCTCGCTCGCCACCGAGGAGCAGAAGCGCCGCTGGCTGCCCGGATTCTGCTCCGGGGAGACCATCACCGCCATCGCGATGACCGAGCCGGGGGCGGGCTCCGACCTCCAGGGGATCCGGACCACCGCCGAGGACCGCGGCGACCACTGGGTGCTGAACGGCTCCAAGACCTTCATCTCCAACGGCATCCTCGCCGACCTGGTGATCGTGGTCGCCAAGACCACCCCCGAGGGCGGGGCGCACGGACTGTCGCTGCTGGTCGTCGAGCGCGGCGCGGAGGGCTTCGAGCGCGGCCGCAACCTCGACAAGATCGGCCAGAAGTCCCAGGACACCGCCGAGCTGTTCTTCCACGACGTCCGCGTCCCGAAGGGGAACCTGCTCGGCGAGCTGAACGGGGCCTTCGTCCACCTGATGACGAATCTCGCGCAGGAGCGGATGGGCATCGCGATGGCCGGCATCGCGGCCGCCGAGCACCTGCTGGAGATCACCACGCGGTACGTGAAGGAGCGCGAGGCCTTCGGCCGTCCGCTGTCCAAGCTCCAGCACATCCGCTTCGAGATCGCGGAGATGGCCACCGAGGTCGCGGTCACCCGGACCTTCCTCGACCGGTGCATCACCGAGCACTCGAACGGCGAACTGGACCACGTGCACGCCTCGATGGCCAAGTGGTGGGCCACCGAGCTGCAGAAGCGCGTGGCCGACCGCTGTCTGCAACTCCACGGCGGCTACGGATACATGACCGAGTACCGGGTCGCGCGGGCCTTCACCGACGGCCGCATCCAGACCATCTACGGCGGCACGACCGAGATCATGAAAGAGATCATCGGCCGTTCCCTCCTCGGCTGAACCTCCCCGGAACCCTTCCGCCCAGAACACTCCGAAAGGCTTGACCAGTGAGCACCGAAGCTTACGTATACGACGCGATCCGCACCCCGCGCGGCCGCGGCAAGGCCAATGGCTCCCTGCACGGCACCAAGCCGATCGATCTGGTCGTCGGACTCATCGACGCCCTGCGCGAGCGCAACCCCGGCCTGGACCCCGCCACCATCGACGACATCGTGCTCGGCGTCGTCGGCCCGGTCGGCGACCAGGGCTCCGACATCGCCCGGATCGCGGCCATCGCCGCGGGCCTCCCGGACACCGTGGCCGGCGTACAGGAGAACCGCTTCTGCGCCTCCGGCCTGGAGGCTGTCAACCTGGCGGCCGCCAAAGTCCGTTCCGGCTGGGAGGACCTGGTCCTCGCGGGCGGCGTGGAGTCCATGTCCCGCGTCCCGATGGCCTCGGACGGCGGCGCCTGGTTCAACGACCCGATGACGAACTGGGACGTCAACTTCGTCCCGCAGGGCATCGGCGCCGACCTGATCGCCACCATCGAGGGATTCTCCCGGCGCGACGTGGACGAGTACGCCGCCCTGTCGCAGGAGCGCGCCGCCGCCGCGATCAAGGACGGCCGCTTCGCGAAGTCGGTCGTCCCGGTCACCGACCGCAACGGCCTGGTCGTCCTGGACCACGACGAGTTCGTCCGCCCCGGCACCACCGCCGACACCCTCGCCAAGCTGAAGCCGTCCTTCGCGGACATCGGCGAGCTCGGCGGCTTCAACGCCGTCGCGCTGCAGAAGTACCACTGGGTCGAGAAGATCGACCACGTCCACCACGCGGGCAACTCCTCCGGCATCGTCGACGGCGCCTCCCTCGTCGCGATCGGCTCCCGCGAGGCGGGCGAGCGCAACGGCCTCACCCCGCGCGCCCGGATCGTCTCGGCCGCCGTGTCCGGCTCCGAGCCCACCATCATGCTCACCGGCCCCGCCCCCGCCACCCGCAAGGCCCTCGCCAAGGCGGGCCTGACCATCGACGACATCGACCTGGTCGAGATCAACGAGGCGTTCGCCGGCGTCGTGCTGCGCTTCGTCAAGGACATGGGCCTGTCCCTCGACAAGGTCAACGTCAACGGCGGCGCCATCGCGCTCGGCCACCCGCTCGGCGCCACCGGCGCGATGATCCTCGGCACGATCGTCGACGAGCTGGAGCGCCAGGACAAGCGCTACGGCCTCGTCACCCTCTGCGTCGGCGGCGGCATGGGCGTCGCCACCATCGTCGAGCGACTCTGAACCGTCCTGTCCCCAGACCCTCCTCCGCACGGACCGACACGAAAGCAGTGACCATGAGCGAGTCCACCACGATCCGCTGGGAACAGGACGAGACCGGCGTCGTCACCCTCGTCCTCGACGACCCGGACCAGTCCGCGAACACGATGAACCAGGCCTTCAAGGACTCCATCGCCGCGATCGCCGACCGCGCCGAGGCCGAGAAGGACTCCATCCGCGGCATCATCTTCACCTCCGCCAAGAAGACCTTCTTCGCTGGCGGCGACCTCAAGGACATGATCCGGCTGCGCCCCGAGCACGCGCAGCTCGCCTTCGACACCGGGACCGAGATCAAGCGCTCGCTGCGCCGCATCGAGACCCTCGGCAAGCCCGTTGTCGCCGCCATCAACGGCGCGGCCCTGGGCGGCGGTTACGAGATCTGCCTCGCCTCCCACCACCGCGTGGCCCTCGACGCCCCCGGCTCCAAGATCGGACTGCCCGAGGTCACCCTCGGCCTCCTCCCGGCCGGCGGCGGCGTCACCCGCACCGTCCGCCTCATGGGCATCGCCGACGCGCTGCTCAAGGTGCTGCTCCAGGGCACCCAGTACAACCCGAAGCGCGCCCTGGAGAACGGCCTGGTCCACGAACTGGCCGAGACCCCCGAGGACATGCTCGCCAAGGCCCGCGCCTTCATCGACGCGAACCCCGAGTCGAAGCAGCCCTGGGACGTACCCGGCTACAAGATCCCGGGCGGTACGCCGTCCAACCCGAGGTTCGCCGCGAACCTCCCGGCCTTCCCGGCCAACCTGAAGAAGCAGCTGAACGGGGCCCCGTACCCGGCCCCGCGCAACATCCTGGCCTGCGCCGTCGAGGGCGCCCAGGTGGACTTCGAGACCGCGCTGACCATCGAGGCCCGCTACTTCACCGAGCTCGTCACCGGCCAGACCGCGAAGAACATGATCCAGGCGTTCTTCTTCGACCTCCAGGCCGTCAACGCGGGCCGCAGCCGTCCGCAGGGGATCGAGCCGCGCACGGTGCGCAAGGTCGCCGTCCTCGGCGCCGGCATGATGGGCGCGGGCATCGCGTACTCCTGCGCCCGCGCGGGCATCGAGGTGGTGCTGAAGGACGTCAGCGCCGAGGCCGCCGCCAAGGGCAAGGCGTACTCCGAGAAGCTCCTCGACAAGGCCGTCTCCCGCGGCCGGAGCACCGAGGCCCAGCGCGCCGAGCTGCTCGCCCGGATCACCCCGACCGCGGACGCCGCCGACCTGGCGGGCTGCGACGCCGTCATCGAGGCCGTCTTCGAGGACACCGCCCTCAAGCACAAGGTGTTCCAGGAGATCCAGGGCGTCGTCGCGCCCGACGCGCTGCTGTGCTCCAACACCTCCACCCTGCCGATCTCCGGCCTCGCGGAGGGCGTGAAGCGGCCCGCCGACTTCATCGGGCTGCACTTCTTCTCGCCCGTCGACAAGATGCCGCTCGTCGAGATCATCAAGGGGGAGCAGACCGGCGACGAGGCCATCGCCCGCGCCTTCGACCTGGTCCGCCAGATCAACAAGACCCCGATCGTGGTCAACGACTCGCGCGGCTTCTTCACCTCGCGCGTCATCGGCCAGTTCATCAACGAGGGCGTGGCCATGGTCGGCGAGGGCATCGAGCCCGCCTCGATCGAGCAGGCCGCCGCCCAGGCCGGCTACCCGGCCAAGGTGCTCTCGCTGATGGACGAGCTCACCCTCACCCTGCCGCGCAAGATCCGCAACGAGACCCGCAAGGCCTTCGAGGCCGAGGGCCGGGCCTGGACCGAGCACCCCGCCGACACCGTCATCGACCGGATGGTCGACGAGTTCGGCCGCCCGGGCCGCAGCGGCGGGGCCGGCTTCTACACGTACGACGAGGCGGGCAAGCGCGCCGGCATCTGGCCGGGCCTGCGCGAGCACTTCGCCAAGCCGGACGCCGGGATCCCCTTCGAGGACATGAAGGAGCGGATGCTCTTCTCCGAGGCCGTGGACACCGTCCGCTGCCTCGACGAGGGCGTCCTCACCTCGATCGCCGACGCCAACATCGGCTCCGTCATGGGCATCGGCTTCCCGGCCTGGACCGGCGGCGTGATCCAGTACATCAACGGCTACGAGGGCGGTCTGCCGGGCTTCGTCGCCCGCGCCCGCGAGCTCGCCGAGAAGTACGGCGAGCGCTTCACCCCGCCCGCCTCCCTCGTGGAGAAGGCCGAGCGCGGCGAGACGTACGGCGACTGATCCCGGCCGCCCCGGCCCCGCCCGCGAGCGGGCCCGGGGCGGCCACCGCCTACCGGCCGGAGTCGGCGAGGAAGGCGAACGTCGTACGCGCCTCGGCGCCGTCCGGGGCGGACCAGCGGGCCAGCACCCGCCCGCGGACGCGGTCCGCGGCGGGGGCGGGCCCCGTACGCAGCTCCCGGGCCATGGTCAGGGACAGTACGGGCCGCTCCAGCCCCACCGGGCCCACCGTGACGACGGTGCCGTCGGCGGTGTCCGTCACGAGCCCGGGACCGGTCAGGCCCGCCGGTACCCCGGCCCCCTCGGAACGGATCTCGACCGTCGGGTCGGGAACACCGCTCTCGCTCTGGTTCTGCGCCGCGCCGCGGCCCGCCAGCAGCGCGAGCAACTGCTCGACCAGGACCGGGTCGTGGGCCCCGTCGTAGATCCAGCGGCGGCCCAGCACCCCGTGCTCGGAGGTGCCGATCAGGCCCTCTCCCGCGCCCTCCAGGGGCGCTCCGCGGTAGGTGAGCGGGACCTGGTAGGTGACGGGCGTGTCTCCCGAGGTGTCGGTGACCACCATGAACTCGATGCCCACCTCGCCCTCGGGGTCGTCGAGCCGGAAGCCGCCGGCCTTGGCGAGAGCGGCAGGTCCCTTCGCGCCCCGGTACCAGGGCCGCGACGGGAGCCAGTCGGCGAGGAGTTCGAGTTTGCCGGGCGACATCGTGGTGCGGTGAATGACTGCCATGTGCCCTGAACCTACCCGGATCCGGAGGCGAACGCCGCCCGCAACTCCTCGCGCAGGGACCGCTGGAAGGCCGTCACCAGGGCCTGGACCACCATCGGCTGCATGTGCGCCGACAGCGCCTTCATCGACTCCACCCGCTCCGGATCGCTCTCGTCCCGCGTGAACGGGCCCCACACCTCGTCCCGGAACAGCGCCGTCAGCTCGTGCGCGGCCGACCTGGCGTGCTCCATCAGCACCCTGCGCGCCGCCAGGATCGTCTCGTGCGCGATCGGCACGTCGAGCAGCGCGACCCCCAGCCGCAGCAGCCCCACGTCCACCCGGAACCCGTCACCGGAGGAGGCGAGCACGTTCATCGCCGTCAGCCGCCGCACGTCGGTGTCCGACAGGGCCCGCCCGGCCCGCTTCTCCAGCTCCTCGCGCGAGACCTCCCGGGCCGCGTCCGGAGCCCAACTGGCCACCATCGCCCGGTGGATCGCCAGGTCGTGGGCGCTCAGGTCGTCGGGCAGCGCGTCCAGATAGCGCTCGATGGCGGACAGGGTCATGCCCTGGTGCTGCAGCTCCTCGATCAGGGCCAGCCGGGACAGGTGCTCCGGCCCGTAGTGGCCCACCCGACGAGGGCCGATCACGGGAGGGGGCAAAAGCCCGCGGGTGCTGTAGAACCGTACGGTGCGCACGGTGACACCCGCCCTGGCCGCCAGCTCGTCGACGGTGAGCATCGGCTCGGTTGCCTGGTCGGCCATCGTCTGCGCCTCGCTCTCTGCTCCACAGCTTGGGTTCAACAGTATTGCTGTCGCACCAACGATGTGAAACGGCCAGGAGCTGCCCATGACCACGAACCTGCGACTGCCCGGACGACCCGAAGAGATCACCCTCCCCGCCCTGCTGGCCCGCAACGCCGCCGAGCACGGGGAACTGCCCGCCCTCTCGTGGCGCGCCGGCCCCGGCTCCGCCGACTGGGCGACCCTCACCTGGAGCGAGGTCCGCCGCAAGGTGGCCGTCCTCGCCTCCGGATACGCCGCCCTCGGGGTCGAGCGCGGCGAGCACGTCCTGATGATGATGGGCAACCGCCCCGAGCACTGGCTCAGCGACCTCGCCCTCGTCCACCTCGGCGCCGTGCCCGTCACCGTGTACGGGACCTCCGCGCCCGAGCAGATCGCCCACATCGCGCGCCACAGCCGGGCCAGGGTCGCCGTCGTCGAGGGCGCCCGCGAACTCCTGCGCTGGGAGCCGCTGCTGGCCGACGCGACCGTTCCGCTGGAGCGCCTCGTCGTGGCCGAGGCGGCCGACGCGGGCGGGCACTCCACGTACGGCTCCCTGCACGCGAGCGGGGCCCGGCTGCACCGCGCGGACGCCTTCGAGAAGGCCTGGCAGGAGACGCGCCCCGAGGACCCGCTGACCGTCGTCTACACCTCCGGGACCACCGGCGACCCCAAGGGCGTGCGGCTGACCCACCGCAACCTCATGCTCCAGGCGATCCGCCTCGACCGGCACGTGGACCTGCCCGAGCACGCCGAGCACCTCTGCTACCTGCCCTTCGCGCACATCGCCGAGCGGGTCCTCGGCATCTACCTGCCCCTGCTGCGGGCCGCGCACGTACGGCTGTGCGCCGACCCCACCGCCGTGGCGGGGGCGGTCCGCGAACTGCACCCGGTGCAGTTCTTCGGCGTGCCCCGCGTGTGGGAGAAGCTCGCCGCCTCGGTCCGCGCGGTCCTCGCGCAGCTGCCCGAGCCACAGCGCACGGCCATCGAGGCCGCGAACGACCTGGCCCGCGCCCGGGCCGGTCACCGGGAGCGCGGCGAGGAGGTCCCGGCCGCGCTCGAAGCGTCGTACGCCCGGGCGAAGGAGCAGGTGCTGGACCCGCTGCTGCGGCTGGCCGGGCTGGACCGGCTGGTCTGGACGGCCAGCGCCACCGCGCCGATGCCGATCGACGTGGTCCGCTTCTGGGCCGGCTGGGGCATCACGATCATGGACGCCTGGGGGCTCACCGAGACGGCGGGCGTGTGCACGGTCAACAGCCCGGACCGCTTCCGGCTCGGCTCGGTGGGCCGCCCGATCGAGGGGCTGGAGCTGAGGCTCGCCGAGGACGGGGAGATCCTCACCCGCGGCGCGACCGTCTTCGGCGGCTATCTGCGGCCGGACGGCACGGTGGAGAGCGCGTCCGACGAGGAGGGCTGGTTCCCCACCGGGGACGTGGGCCGGCTCGACGAGGACGGGTTCCTCTGGCTGACCGACCGCAAGAAGGAACTGATCATCACCTCGAACGGCAAGAACGTCTCGCCGGCGCTGGTGGAGAACAGGGTCAAGGAGCACCCCCTGATCGGCCAGGCCCTGGTCCACGGCGACGGCCGGTCGTACCTCGTCGCCCTGTTGGTCCTGGACCCCGAACTGGCCCCGGTCTGGGCCGCCGCCCGGGGCATCGAGGCCGCCTCCCCGGCCGGGCTCGCCGCGCACCCGGCCGTCCGGGAGGAGATCGCCCGCGCGGTCGAGGCGGCCAACGCCCGGCTCAACCGGACCGAGCAGATCAAGCGGTACCGGCTGCTGACCGGGGAGTGGGGGCCCGACAGCGGAGAGCTCACGCCCTCGCTCAAGCTCCGCCGCCGCGTGATCCGCGACAAGTACGGCGCACTGATCGACGGACTGTACGAGGAGCCGTACGCGGCCCCGTGACCGGTGGAGCCGACGCACCGCACCCGGGGGGACGGACCGGGTGCGGTGCGCGGCAGCTAGCGGCCGATCAGCGGGTAGTGGTCGGAGAGGTTGGTGTAGGTGTAGGAGGTTCCCCAGCTGGAGACCGTCCAGGGCGCCGACTGCTCCTTGACCACGTTGTTCTCCCAGCCCGCGGGACGGGCGTTGCCCTTGCGGTAGAGGACGTAGTCGAGGTCCTCGCGCGGGTCGGTCGGGTAGCGGTAGTTCGCTATCGAGTTCAGCGCGGTGTCGAAGGAGTACGGGTGGCCCGTGCGCGTGTCGGAGCCCGCCAGGTCGGCGTTGGCGAGCAGGGCGGCGTACTCGGGCGTGCGCGAGTCGACGTTCAGGTCGCCCGCCACGATGACCTGCTCGTTCGCCGGGATGTTCTTCCCGTCGAGGAAGGCGTCGATCGCGCGGAACTGGCGGGCGCGCATGTCCGCCGCCTCGCCCGCGCCGCAGCCCGAGTCGGTGGACTGGGCGTGCGTGCCGACCACGTGCACCTTCGTGCCGTTCACGTTCAGCACCACGTACGCGAAGCCCTTGTTGGACCACCAGTCGGCGCCGCAGGCGTCCTTGTAGACCACCTGTTCCTTGCGGACGATCGGCCACTTGCTGAGGATCGTGACGCCGCCGTCCTCCGGGGTGGTGGAGGAGTAGGCGCCGCCCGTGGCGTCCCAGCCGCTCTTGCTGCGGCCGACGACCGGGGTCTGGTACGGGTACTGCGCGGCCGAGTTGGCCTTCAGCGCGTCCGACGCGCCGTTGTCGAAGGCCTCCTGGAGCACGACCACGTCGTGGCCCTGGTAGAAGGAGACCTTGGGGATCTCCGCGGCCCGGTGGTCCTGGCCCCAGTTCGGGTACAGGCTCTTGCTCATCAGGAACACGTTGTACGACAGGACGCTGAGCCGCGGGGCGGCGGCGCCTTCCGCGGCCGAGGCGGCGGGCGCGGAGGTGGCGGCCAGGGCGCCGGCGGCGACCGCCGCTACGGCCGCCGCGGCGGCACGGTGGCGACGGGGGGAGTTCTGCGGCATGGGGGACTCCATCATTCCTGCGGGAAGATCGGCTCCGTCATCCAAGCAGTCGCGGTTACCTCTGGGTAACACCCGTGCAGCGACTTTCTGTCCGGCTCGGGGCCATCTGGCTCTCGCATACTGGTGACATGGAAAGCACGGCAGCCCACGCGTCCGAAAGCCGCCCCGCGCGCCCCCGCACCGACCCCGAGCCGCCGCCCCCGGGCGGGGTGCTGTGGACCATCGCCGGCGACGTCCGGGCCCTGCTGATGCTGCCCGCCGCCTTCACCCTGCAGGTCGCCCACCCCGCGATCGGGGCCGGTGTCGACCAGTACTCCGTCTTCCGCACCGACCCCTGGGGCCGCGGCGAGCGCTCGCTGCGCTCGGTCCAGCTGTGGGTGTACGGCGGGGCGGAAGCCGCCGAGGAGGGCCGCCGGGTCCGCCGCCTGCACAAGGAGATCCAGGGCACCGACACCCGCGGCCGCCGCTACCACTCCCTCGACCCCGCCTGCTACTCCTGGGTGCACGCCACCGGCTTCCCCGTCTACCTGTACGCCGGGCGCTACCTGCTGCGCCGCTTCACCCCCGCCCAGGAGCGGCAGCTCTACCGGGAGTGGCTGCAGGTGGGCCGGATCCTCGGCATCCACGACCGGGACATGCCGCAGAGCGTCGAGGAGTACTGGACGTACTGGGGCCGGATGCTGGCCGAGGAGATAGAGCCCACCAAGGTCGCCCGTGAGCTGATCGCCACCGATGTGCCGCTGCCCCGCCCCGAGGCCGGTTCCCCGGCCGTACGCCTGCTGCTGCGGCTGACCTGGCCCGCCCTGCGGGCGGCGTTCCTGCACCTGCGGGCCTTCGTCACCGTCGGGTACATGCCGCCCGAGGCGCGGGCCGCCCTCGGGCTGGAGTGGAGCCCGGCCCAGGAGCGCAGGCTCCGCGGGTTCAGCACGGCCCTGCGGCTCCTCGTACCGCTGCTGCCGGAGCGGCTGCGGTACCTGCCCATCGCGCGGGCGGCGCGAGCCCGATGGCGCGCCGCCGCCCGCTGACGGGACTCAGTGCTCGTCGTGCGTGTGGACCGTGTTCGTCTCCGCGATCTTCTTCCAGGACTTCGGCTCCGCGGCGGGCTTCGCCGGCTTCGCGGGAGCGGCCTGCTGTGAGCGGCCGGCCGCGGGCTTGCCGGCCGCCGGGTTCAGGGCCGACGCGTCGGGCTTGCCCGGGGTGTAGAGCCAGGTCTCGAACAGCTGGGCCAGCGGCTTGGCCGAGACCTTCTCCGCGTAGCGCACGAAGTCCCCGACCTTGGCGTTGCCGTAGGCCCGCTCGGTCGGCCACCCCTTGAGGATCTGGAAGAACTTCTCGTCGCCGATCTCGTTGCGCAGCGCCTGCAGGGCGATGCCGCCGCGGTCGTAGACGGCCCCGTGGAACTGGTTCTCCGGACCCGGGTCACCCGGCTTGACCTGCCAGAACGCGTCCTCGGCCGGGCGCAGGGCGTAGGCCCAGTCGGCGAGCTCCTGCGCGGTGCCCTCGCCCTCCTTCTCCGACCACAGCCACTGGCTGTAGCGGGCGAAGCCCTCGTTGATCCAGATGTCCTTCCAGCCCTCGACGGACACGCTGTCGCCGTACCACTGGTGGGCCAGCTCGTGCACGACCACCGAGACGTTGGCGCCGTTCTGGAACTGGCGCGGGCCGTAGAACGGCCGGGTCTGCGTCTCCAGCGCGTAGCCGGCGTTCACGTTCGGCACGTAACCGCCCAGCGCGTTGAAGGGGTACGGGCCGAAGACCCCCTCCAGCCACTCGGTGACCTCGCCGGTGCGCTCCACGCTCGCGCGCGCCGCGCCCGCGTTGTCGCCGAGGTCCTTGCTGTAGGCGTTGACGATCGGCAGCCCGCTCGCGGTCGTGTCGGTGGTGATGTCGAACTTGCCGACGGCCAGGGTGGCGAGGTAGGTGGCCTGCGGCTTGTTGGACCGCCAGTTGTACCGGGTCCAGCCGAGGCGCGAGGTCTGCGACTGGAGCACGCCGTTGCTGATGGCCTGGGTGCCGTCGGGGACGTTGACGGAGACGTCGAAGGTGGCCTTGTCCAGCGGGTGGTCGTTGCTCGGGAACCACCAGGCCGCCGAGTCGGGCTCCTGCGCCGCCACACCGCCGTCGGGCGTGCGCTGCCAGGCCGTCCAGCCGTCCACCTTGAACTCGGAGGGCTTCCCGGCGTACTTGACGACGACGGTCAGCGGGGTGTTGCGGGCCAGCGGCTTCGCCGGGGTGACCTCCAGCTCGTGGGAGCCGGACGTGGCGAACTTCGCCTTGGTGCCGTTGACGCGGATCTCGCTGACCTGGAGGCCGAAGTCGAGGTTGAAGCGGGACAGGTCCTGCTTGGCGGTGGCGAGGAGGGTGGCGGTGCCTTCGAGCAGGTCCGTCTTGGGCTGGTACTGCAGGCGCAGGTCGTAGTGGGACACGTCGTATCCGCCGTTGCCGCTGGCCGGGTAATAGGGGTCGCCGATACCCGGGGCACCCGGACCGGCACTCGCCGCCGACGCCGGGATCACCAGCAGCAGGGAAGCGGCGAGCACGCTCGGGGCGATGACTTTGCGGTGCACGAATGACTCCAAGTGGTAGGGGAGGCAGGTCGGTTCCAGGTCTTGTGGCTCGACCGTATTCACCCGTGATCGCTCACGTCATGTCCATGGCCCCTGCTGTCACACGATCGCCATTCGGCCGTCACGGTAGGGCGGACACGGCGGGGTGTGCGCCGGGGACGCAGCGCGCCGGGCGCACTCCGCCGACGGCCCGGCGCGGCCCGCCCGGGCCCCGCCCGGGGCCCGTGACCTGCGGCGCAGCCGCCGTCCCACGGCCCCGCCGGAGCGCGGGCGAGCGAGGCCGGGACGCGCGCCGAGGACGGGCAGCGCCTCGCCCGGGAGCCGTCCCGGGCGCGCGGGATCGGCCGAATCGGGCCTGACGCACCGGGCCTGACGCACCGGCGGAAGGCCTTCGCCGTCATGGGCGGGGTGCGGGTGGGGTGGGGACGAGGTGCAGGATCCGTCCGTCGGCGGTCCCGGCGTACAGTCCGCCGCCGGGTGCGGGTGCGGGTGCCACCACCAGCGACAGCGCGACGGTGGGGAGACCGTGGACCCGCAGCTCCGTACGCCGGCGCACCGAGCCGTCGGCGGCGTCCAGCGTCACCAGGGTGGCGTCGTTCCGGGCGACGTGCACCAGCTCCCCGTCGGTGTCCAGGGCGGTGGCGGGCGAGTCGGCCCGGTACCGCCACAGCACGCTCCCGTCGGTCAGGGAGCGCCGCACGACGTACGACTCGTCACTTCGGCCGCCCGTGCCCGCGTACACGAGGGACTGCCCGGTCTCGGCCGCCGGACCGCTCGCGTGCGGCCCCCCGGGCTCCGGCGCGTGCGGGAAGAGCCGGCGGAGCGTGCCGTCCGGGCCGACGGTCGTGACCCACTTGTCGTGGTACGGCCTGCGGGGGTCGAAACCCACCAGCAGGTACGGCCGGGTGGCGTGGCGGACCTGGAAGTCGTGGAGGAAGCCCGTGCCCGAGGGGCCGTCCACCGGGCCGTCGGGGCCCGGGGAGAGAAGGGTCCACGGAACGCCCCGGTACTGCTCCACCGGCCGCAGGAACGTACGGTCGCCGCCGGCGACCAGGGTCACGGGGTGGTCCACCGGCACGGTCTCCAGGACGCTGCCGTCGTCGGCCGAGAGCCGGGCGACCCGCGGAGCGGGGTGCTCCGCGCGGTGGGGCGGGCGCAGCCGTTCCGCGTTGGCCCAGACCGAGGCCCGGACCGAGGCCGCGCCGGGGACCGCGTCCGGGGCTCGGTCCGGGACGAGGAGCAGCCCGCGGCCGCCTTCCGCGTCCGGGACCGCCCACTGCCGTTCCCCCGAGGGGAGCCACGCCTCGGCGAGGACACCGTCCAGGGCCGCCAGGACCCGTCCGTCCGGCAGAGCCTCGACCGCGCCCACCCGGGTCCGCGGGGTCCACTCCCGGCCGGCCCGGGCCGCGAGGCCGCGGAGGATCCGGCGGGCGTCCGGGCCGGGGTCCGCGCGGTCGAACTCCGCCGCGGGGGCGTTCAGTTCCGCCGCGGCGACGCCCTGGTGCCCGACACGGGCCCAGTCGGGGCGCTCGATCACGGCGGTGTGCGCCTGCCGGTGCGCGCCCGGGTCCTGCCAGTCGTCGCAGGGCGCCAGGGTGAGGCGCAGTGCGGTCGGGCTCTGCCATTCCACGCGGACCACCTCGCGCGGGTACGGGAGTACGGACACGGCCTCACCGGTGTCCAGGCGGACCAGCAGCAGTTCGCCCGTGAAGGAGTAGCCGCCGTCGTACCCCCCGGTGCCGACGGCCAGCAGGGGCAGCACGGGGTGGAAGGCCAGGCAGTTCACCTCTTCGCGGGACGGCACCAGGTGCCGGCACCGCAGGCCGTCCCGCTCGTACACGCCGATCCGGTGCTCGATCCACCGCCGGTCGCCGCTGCCGCGGCCGTTCCACTGCAGCCGGCCCACGTGACCGCCCACGGCGACCAGGTCCGAACGGTCGTCGGCGACGGCCGCCCTCGGCCTGCCGATCTCGGCGAACGGCCCATCGCCGAACACGCGCCGGACGGTCGGTACGGCAGTCATACGGGGAGCCTCCGGGAACGGCACACAGGGACGCCGTCCCGGACCGGCACGGCGGTCGTCCATCGTCGCGACCCGCGCCCCCGGAAACCAAACGGGTTTCACCGCCCGGCGCGGAGCGGGGGCGGTTCAGTCGTCGAGCAGGCGCCAAGTGGTGAGGGCGAGGGTGGCCCGCAGGAGGGCGGTGGGGTTGGTCAGGTCGAGGCCCAGGGCCTTCCCGATCTGGTCGATCCGGCGGGCGACGCTGCTGTGGTGGAGGTGGAGGAGGTCGGCGGCCCGGCGCAGGGAGCCGGTGGCGCAGTAGGCGTCGAGCGTCGCCAGGTCCTCCGGGTGGGCGGCCACGCGGGCGACCGCGGCCACGTCGGTGTTCGCGCGCGCCGCGGCCCGGGGTACGTCGGCCAGCAGGGCCAGCGCGCCCAGGTCCTCGTGGCGGACGACGGGTTCGCGCGCGGTGGTGAAGCGCAGGGCGGTGCGGGCCTGCCGCCAGGAGCGGTCGGGGCTGCCGGCGGCGCCGATGCCCGCGCGCACGTCCGCCGGAAAGCGGGCCGGGTCGACGGCGGCGGCCAGGACGACGCCCACGTCGCCGACCGTCGCCGCCTTCACCGGGCGGGCCGGGCACGCCAGGGCGCCGATCCGGTCGAGCGGCAGCCGCGACCGCACGGCGACGGCGCGGACCGGCTGGTCGGCGGCGAAACCCAGCAGCCGCAGCGCCCGGGCCCGGCCCGCCTCGTCGCCGTCGGAGCTGATCGCCAGCTCGACGAGCGCGGGGTCGGCCATGGTGGTGGGGGCCGGGCCGTACCGTTCGACGACCGCGGCCGCGGCGAGGGCGAGCCGGTCCAGGAGCACGTCGTCGAGCGGGTTCGGCGGGCCGGGGCGCTCCAGCCACACCGTGCCGACCTCCTCCTCGTCCAGGGTGATCGGCGCCGTGGAGGACGCGGCGGGCGGCGGGGCGGACACCTGTCCGCCGTCGGGCGCGACGCGGACCACCCGCCCCGTGCCATGCAGCCGGAACCCCGCCACGCATTCGGCCAGGCCCGCCGAGGCCCGGGCGAGCGCCGGGAGGTCCACGCGCCGGCGCATCAGCGTGTCGTAGAACGCGACGACGCGGATCGCACCCTCGGCGTACGAATCAAGTCCCGACAGCCGAACGGCCAGTGCCTCCATGGCGCAAGGATAGGCAGCGGCCGGTGCGCCGTTCGGCGCGCGATCGGGGCCGGACGCGCGACGGACGGCGGACGACCCGCCCGGGTGCGGGCCGTGAGGATGGGCGTCATGGATCCCGAACTCGAAGTATTCGTCCCGTTGCTCGCTCCGCTGGACCTGAGCGACCCGGTCACCGCACGCAAGGAGTTCGCCGAGCGCGCCGCCGCAGCGCCGGCGCCGGACACCTCGGACATGGAGGTCGAGGACCGCACGGTGTCCGCCGACCCGGACGTGCCGGTGCGGATCTACCGTCCGCACCGGGCGCAAGGAGCCGTCGTCTGGCTGCACGGCGGCGGTGGGGTCTTCGGCGACCTGGACACCGAGCATCCCTGGGCCGCCCGGATCGCGGGCCTCTCCGGGGCGGTGGTGATCTCGGTGGGCTACCGTCTGGCGCCCGAGCACCCGTTCCCGGCCGCCCTGGACGACGCCTACGCCGTACTGGACTGGACGGCCGGGCACGCGGACGAACTCGGCGTCGACCCGGCGCGGATCGCGGTCGGCGGACACAGCGCCGGTGCGAACCTCGCCGCCGCGACCGCGCTGCGGGCCCGTGACGAGCAGGGGCCCGCGATCCGCTTCCAACTGCTCAACCAGCCGGGACTGGACGACCGCCAGGAGACGTGGTCGGCGCGGAACTTCACCGACACCCCCTGGTTCAACCGCGACCAGATCGCCGCGGCCTGGCGGCACTACCTGGGCTCCCGGCCCGCCACCCCGTACGCGGCCCCGGCGCGGGCCGCCGACCTGTCCGGCCTGCCACCCGCGTACATCGCCACCGCGGAGTTCGACCCGAACCGCGACGAGGACATCGACTACGCGCGGCGCCTCCTGCAGGCGGGCGTGTCCGTGGAACTGCACCAGTGGCCCGGCACCTTCCACGGCTCCCAGGCGATCCTGTCCGCCGAGGTCTCGCAGCGGCAGAACGCCGAGCTCGCCGCGGCGCTGCGGCGCGCCCTCGCCGCATGAGCCGCGGACACCAACTCACCGATGACGAAAGGACGGACGTGTTGAAGATCCGACTGGCGGTATGCGCGAGCATGGCCGCACTGAGCCTCTGTGCGGGCACGGCGTCGGCGGCTCCCGCGAGCCCGTCGACCGCTTTCGATCCCGCGGAGCTGGAGTCCGCCCTGGACGGTGTCCACCAGGCGGGAGTCCCGGGAGTGTACGCCGAGGTGCGCGACGGCGGCCGGACATGGCGCGGAGCCTCCGGGGTCGCCGACATCAGGACCGGCCGTCCCGTCAGGCCCGACATGCGCCAGCGCGTCGGCAGCATCACCAAGACCTTCACCGCCGCGGCGGTCATGCAGCAGGTCGAGCAGGGCCGGATCCGGCTCGACGCGCCGATCGGCGACCACCTGCCGCAGCTGGTACCGGGGGAACGCGGCAGGAAGATCACGGTCCGGATGCTGCTCAACAACACCAGCGGCCTTCCCGACTACATCCGCGAGGCGTTCCCTTCGCTGAAGGACATGTCGCCCAAGAGCCTGGACGACAACCGCTTCAGGCGGTTCCACCCGGCCGAGCTGATCGCGATGGGCGTCAACGCGCCTCCCGCGAGCGAGCCCGGAGCCACTCCGGGGGTGTACTCCAACACCAACTACCTGCTCCTCGGCCAGCTCCTGGAGCAGGTGACCGGTACCACGGCCGAGGAGTACATCACCCGGAACGTCATCGAGCGCGCCGGGCTCCGGCACACCGGATTTCCCACCGGGCCGCGCATCGAGGGACCGCACTCGCGGATGTACGAGGCCCTGTGGGGCCTGAACGACCCGCCGCGCGACTACAGCGTCTACGACATGTCCTGGACGGGGACGGGGGCTGCCCTCGTATCGACCATGGACGATCTCAACCGCTTCTACGCCAAGCTGCTCGACGGGAAGATCGTCAGCCGGTCCTCGCTTGCCCAGATGCAGCGCACGGTCCCGGTGGTCGCCCTGGACGGATCGACGATCCAATACGGCCTGGGTCTGCACAAGGTCGTCATCCGGGACTGCGGCACTTTCTGGGGCCACGACGGCACGGTCTGGGGCGCCGGCACGATCTCCCTGACCCGGGCCGACGGCGGGCGACAGATGTCCGTCGCGGTCAACCTCCAGAGGTGGAAGGGGCCGGACGGCCCCGGGGAGCCGCAGCACCACCCCGTCGACGACGCGCTGAAGGCCCTGTACGGGCAGGCGATGTGCGGTGACGCGGACGCCGGGGTGCGGCCGGCCGGGGACGCGGGGGAGGCGTCCACGTGGTGAGACGCGCACCACGGGCCGTCGCCCTACCCGGCGTACCGAACAGTCGGTAGCGTGCGGCGCATGACCTTTCCCTTGCTCGCCGCCCGTCGCTGCTGGCACGCCGCGATCAACCCGCTGCACGCCACCGTGTACTTCTCGCCGGAGATCGCCAAGGAATTCGCCGCCCTCGGCGTCACCGACCCGGTAGCCGTCAACCTCGCCCACCGGTCGGCCGCGATGGGCGCCGTCGGGGCGGGCGCGGTCACCGCCACCTTCTACAACTACCGCCACGACCTGGTCGCCCGGCACCTGCCCGCCGTCTGGGAGACCACCACCCCCGAGGAGGCCCTGGCCGCCCGGCTGCGGGCCGCCGACGGCTCCCTGCGCCGGCTCCTCGGCGCCGAGGCCATAGCCTCGCCCGAACTCGCCGAGGCCGCCGACCTGGCGATGCGCGCCACCGAGGGCTGCACCCGGCACGCCCGCACCCTCTACGCGGCCCACGCCGACCTCCCCGTACCGCAGGAGCCGCACCTGCGGCTGTGGCACGCCACCACCCTGCTGCGCGAGCACCGCGGCGACGGCCACCTCGCCGCCCTGCTCCTGGCGGGCCTGGACCCGGTCGAGGCACTGGTCAGCCACACCGCCACCGGCAAGGGCATGACCCCGAAGTGGCTCAAGGGCATGCGCGGCTGGGGGCAGGAGGACCTGGACGCCGCGGCCGACCGGCTGCGCGAGCGCGGCGTGCTCGACGCCGCCGGCGAGCTGACCGCGCAGGGCGTCGCCCTGCGCGAGCGGCTGGAGGACGACACCGACCGCCTCGACGCCGCCCCGTACGAGCACCTCGGCGAGGACGGCGTGGCCCGCCTGACCGAGCTCGGCGGCGCCCTCGTGATCAAGGCGGTGACCGCCGGGGCCTTCCCCGCGGACCTCATGGGCAAGGGCTGACGGACAGGGCTCCCGCCGTCCGTCACCGCCACCTGCCACAATTGGCAGCCTTCCAGTGCAAACGAAGGCAGGCGGGACCCGATCGTGACGATGTCCATCGAAGGCAGGATCGCCGAGGAGCTCGGCGTACGGGAGCGGCAGGTGAAGGCCGCCGTCGAGCTGCTCGACGGCGGCTCCACCGTGCCGTTCATCGCGCGCTACCGCAAGGAAGCGACGGAGATGCTCGACGACGCCCAGCTGCGCACCCTCGAGGAGCGGCTGCGGTATCTGCGCGAGCTGGAGGACCGGCGCGCGGCGATCCTCGACTCCGTGCGGGAGCAGGGCAAGCTCGAC
Organism: Streptomyces sp. NRRL F-2580; assembly: GCF_000720115.1. Lineage (GTDB taxonomy): Bacteria > Actinomycetota > Actinomycetes > Streptomycetales > Streptomycetaceae > Streptomyces. The sequence goes on along the minus strand of NZ_JOIR01000014.1, from coordinate 192,600 downwards.
GCCGAGCTGGAGGCCCGGATCAACGCGGCCGACACCAAGGCCCGGCTGGAGGACATCTACCTCCCCTTCAAGCCCAAGCGGCGCACCAAGGCGCAGATCGCCCGCGAGGCCGGGCTGGAGCCGCTGGCGGACGGCCTGCTGGCCGACCCGTCCGTGGAACCGGCCGCCGCGGCCGCCGCGTTCGTCGACGCCGACAAGGGCGTCGCCGACCCGGCAGCCGCCCTCGAAGGCGCCCGCGCCATCCTCACCGAGCGGTTCGGCGAGGACGCCGACCTGATCGGCGAACTGCGCGAGCGCATGTGGGGCCGCGGCCGGCTCGCCGCGAAGGTCCGCGAGGGCAAGGAGGAGGCGGGCGCCAAGTTCGCCGACTACTTCGACTTCGCCGAGCCGTTCACCGCGCTGCCCTCGCACCGCGTCCTCGCCATGCTGCGCGGCGAGAAGGAGGACGTCCTCGACCTCAACCTGGAGCCCGAGGCCCCCGAAGACGCGGCGACCGCCGGCCCGTCCACGTACGAGGGCATGATCGCCCGCCGCTTCGGGGTCGCGGACCGCGGCCGGCCGGGCGACAAGTGGCTGGGCGACACCGTCCGGTGGGCCTGGCGTACGAAGATCCAGGTGCACCTCGGCATCGACCTGCGGATGCGGCTGCGCCAGGCCGCCGAGGACGAGGCCGTACGGGTCTTCGCGTCCAACCTGCGCGACCTGCTGCTCGCGGCGCCCGCCGGCACCCGGGCCACGCTCGGCCTGGACCCGGGCTTCCGTACCGGCGTGAAGGTCGCCGTCGTGGACGCCACCGGCAAGGTCGTGGCCACGGACGTGATCTACCCGCACGTGCCCGCCAACAAGTGGGACGAGTCCCTCGCCAAGCTGGCCCGCCTCGCGAAGGAGCACGCGGTCGAGCTGGTCGCCATCGGCAACGGCACCGCCTCCCGCGAGACCGACAAGCTCGCCGGGGACCTCATCACGCGCCACCCCGAACTGGAGCTCACCAAGGTGATGGTCTCGGAGGCGGGCGCCTCCGTGTACTCGGCCTCGGCCTTCGCCTCCCAGGAACTCCCCGGCATGGACGTGTCGCTGCGCGGTGCCGTCTCCATCGCCCGCCGCCTGCAGGACCCGCTCGCCGAACTGGTCAAGATCGACCCGAAGTCGATCGGGGTCGGCCAGTACCAGCACGACCTGTCCGAGGTGAAGCTCTCGCGCTCGCTCGACGCGGTCGTCGAGGACTGCGTGAACGGCGTCGGCGTGGACGTCAACACGGCCTCCGCGCCCCTGCTTTCGCGCGTGTCGGGCATCAGCGGCGGCCTCGCCGAGAACATCGTGGCCCACCGCGACGCCAACGGCCCCTTCCGCAGCCGCAAGGGGCTCAAGGACGTGGCCCGCCTCGGCCCGAAGGCGTACGAGCAGTGCGCGGGCTTCCTGCGCATCCGCGGCGGGGACGACCCGCTGGACGGCTCGGCCGTGCACCCCGAGGCCTACCCGGTCGTGCGGGCCATGGGCAAGACGGCGGGCGGCGAGGTGGCGGCCCTGATCGGCAACACCTCCGTGCTGCGCTCCCTGCGCCCCGAGCAGTTCGTCACCGAGGCCTTCGGCCTGCCCACGGTCACCGACATCCTGCGCGAGCTGGAGAAGCCGGGCCGCGACCCGCGCCCCGCCTTCAAGACGGCCACCTTCAAGGAGGGCGTGGAGAAGATCGGCGACCTGGCCCCCGGGATGATCCTGGAGGGAGTGGTCACCAATGTGGCCGCCTTCGGTGCCTTCATCGACATCGGCGTCCACCAGGACGGCCTGGCACACGTCTCGGCGCTGTCGAAGAACTTCGTCAAGGACCCGCGGGACGTGGTCAAGCCGGGCGACATCGTCCGCGTGAAGGTCATGGACGTGGACATCCCGCGCAAGCGGATCTCGCTCACCCTGCGCCTAGAGGACGAGGCCGGGGCCGAGCGCGGCGCGGGCGCCCCCAGGCAGCGCGAGGACCGGCGGGGCGGCGGCTCCGGCGGCGGCCGTCCCCCGCAGCAGCGGGGCGCAGGCGGCGGCACCCGAGAGGGTGGCCGCAACCAGGGCGAGCGCGGCCAGGGCGGCCAAGGCGGCCAGGGCCAGCGCCAGGGTCAAGGAGGCCAGGGCCAGGCCGGTCAGGGCCGGCGCCAGGGCGGCGGTGGCGCCCCCGCACCCGCGAACAGCGCGATGGCGGACGCGCTGCGCCGCGCGGGCCTCACGGCCCCCGAGGAGCGCCGCAAGCGGTAGGCGCCGTCAAGGGCGGCTTGCAGCCACCCGGCGCGTCAGGGTCCTCGTACGCGGTGGCCGAATAGCTTCCCCACCTGGGGACTTGTCTTGCCAACTCGCGTACAAGATCTGTAGGCATGGTGGAACGCCCGTTCGTCATCCGGCGGACGGGCTTCCGTGTTTCCCCCTCAGGACCGCATTCCCCGAGGCCGCCTTGAAGGCACAGGACGTCATGCCCATGCCCATACACGCCTACCGACGCTGCCCCGGAAAGGGTCCGAAGAGGGATCACATGCCCCACCGGCAACTCAGCATTCGCAAACGGTGCGAGAACATTCTCGGCCATCTGGATCTGACCCACCCCTTCTCCCTCGACGTGCTGGTCAACCGGATCGCCGAGCAGCGGGGCCGCCCCATCCGCCTCCACCCGCTCCCGAAGGAGGCGGCGGAGTCCGGGGTCTGCGGTCTGTGGGTGGGCACGGCCAGCGTCGACTACGTCTTCTACGAGGCGCAGACCACCCCGTTGCACCGGGAGCACATCGTCCTCCACGAGCTCGGCCACATCCTCTTCGGGCACAACTCGTTGGAGGGCGAGGAGACCGACGGCGAGGCCCCCACCGTGCTCGGGCGCACCAACTACACCACCCGCCAGGAGCAGGAGGCGGAGATGCTCGCCAGCATGATCCGCATCCGCACGGCGAACGCCGGCCCGCGCCGGGCCGGCCGGGACCGCGGCACCCTGGCCCGGCTGGAGTCGGCCATGGGCTACGAGCGGGGCAACGATGGCAGCTGACCTCACCGCCTTCGGCGACTGGCTCGCCGTCCCCAGCGTGGTGTGCCTGTGGGCCGCGGTCCTGCTCCGCGCCCCCGGCGCCCTGCGCTCCCCCCAGCAGCGCGGCCTGTGGCTGGCCGTCGCCACCGCCGCCGCCGCGATGACCCTGAACCTCCCGGACGTCGTCACCTACGCGATGAACCGCGGCGCCGGCTACGCTCACACCATCGGCCTCGTCCGCAACCTCATCGGCGTACTGTCGGCGGGCGCCGTGCTCTACTTCGTCGCCGCCGCCACCCGCGGCCGCCGGCTCCAACTCGGCTCCTGGATCGCCACCCTGGCATGGCTGGGCGCACTCCTGGCCCTGGACGCTGCCGCCCCCGGCCACGGCACCCACACCATGCCGCCGGTCGGCGACCCGGTGCCCTCCCTCGCGTACTGGCTGGTCCTGATCTCCGCGCACGTCATCGCCAACACCGTCTGCGTGGCCCTGTGCTGGCGCTACAGCCGGCGCACCGAGAGCCGGGGCCTTGCCGCCGGACTGCGCCTGTTCGGCCTCGGCACCGCGCTCGCCGGACTGTTCTGGCTGGCCTACCTGCTCAAGGCCCTGTTCGGCAGCACCTGGGCGATGCCCGCCCTCCCGCTGCTGATGAACCTGCACGGCCTGCTGCGCGCCGCCGCGATCCTCGTGCCCACCCTGTTCACCCTCCGCCGCACCGCCGCCGACAGCGCCACCGCCTGGCGGCTGTGGCCGCTCTGGCGCGACCTGGTCGAAGCGGTCCCGCACGTGGCCCTGAACAAGCCGCGCGCCGGCCGGGTGGTGGAGCTGCTGTGGCCGCCGGTCCCGCGCAACCTGCTCGTCTACCGCAAGGTCATCGAGACGCGCGACGCGATCCTGATCCTGGGGGAGTACGTGGCCCCGGGCGCGCTGGAGAGGGCCCGCGGCCAGGCCGCCGGACAGGGGATTCCCGAGCAGCGGGCCGGCGCGGCCGCGCTGGCCCGCGTACTGAAGGAGGCGCGGCAGGCGAAGCTCGACGGACGGCCCGGGCAGCCGGGCGAGGCCGCCGCGCTGGAGCTGCCCGCCTCGATCCACACCTCGCAGGAGGGCGGGGACCTGGCGGACGAGGCCCGGTTCCTCGTCGACGTGGCCCAGGCCTACGCCTCTCCCGCCGGCACCACGTCCGTCAGCACAAGGAAGTGAACCCGTCTTGACCACCGCAGGAACCACCGTACTGATCACCGGGGCCAGCGCCGGACTGGGCGCGGCCTTCGCCCGCGGCTTCGCGGCCAAGGGCTGCGACCTGGTCCTCGTCTCCCGCGACAAGGACCGGCTCGAAGCCGTCGCCGCCCAACTGGGCCGCGAGTACGGCACCGAGTGCGAGGTGCTGCCCGCCGACCTGCTGGACGCGGGGGACTGCGCGGCGGTCGCCGAGCGGCTCGCCGACCGGTCCCGGCCCGTGGACATGCTGGTCAACAACGCGGGCTTCGGACTGCCCGCGCCCTTCCCGTACAGCCCGGTCGAGGACGAGGAGCGGATGCTCGACCTGCTCGTGAAGGTCCCGCTGCGGCTCACCCACGCCGTCCTGCCGGGCCTGCGCGAACGCCGCCGGGGCGCGGTCCTCAACGTCTCCTCGGTCGCGGGGCTCCTGCCGACCGGCACGTACGGGGCCGCCAAGGCCTGGATCACCGCGTTCAGCGAGTCGCTGCGGGTGGACATGGCGCCGTACGGGGTCCGGGTGCTGGCCGTGGTCCCCGGCTTCACCCGCACCGAGTTCCAGGAGCGCGCCGGCATGGACGTCAGCGCGCTGCGCGACGCGGTCTGGCTGGAACCGGAGGCCGTGGTCGCCCAGGCCCTGAAGGACCTGGCCCTGCGCCGCCCGGTCAGCATCACCGGCCGCCGCTACCAGGCGTACGCCCTGGCGGTCCGGCACCTCCCGCGCGCCTTCGTGGCCCGGAAGCTGGCCCGCAGACGCCGGCCCCCGGCCGCGGCGGACACGTGAGCGCGCCGTGGAGCGGGCCCGCGCGGCCCTGCGGTCCGGTCTGCCGCCCGCCGAGGAACGGTGGGGCGACCTCGCCCCCGGCGATGAGGAATTCCTCGGGGAACCCCTCGACCTCGCCGCGGTGTTCGACGTCCATGTGACGCTGGACGAGCCGGGCGAGCACATCCGCGACCTGCCGGGCCGGTCCACGGGCCCGCCGGGCGGCATCGGCAGCGGGGCCGCCTTCAGCGTCGGCCGCAAGCCGCAAGCCGCAAGCCGCAAGCCGCAAGCCGCAAGCCGCAAGCCGGACACCGGCCGCCTGCCCGCAGCGTACGCCGTACTCGTCGGCCTGCCGGTCCGCGAGCGCGGCGCCCCGGTGCGCTACCGGGCGGAGCCGGACACGGCCGACGAGCTGCTCGCCGCCTGGCTGCCGCCCGAGGACGAGGCCGCCGCCGCTCCGGTCCGCGAGGCCCGCGAACGCTGCGCCCGGCGTGACACCACCGGCAGTCGGCCCGGGCCGTCACCTCGGAGACGGCCTAGAGCTCGGTGACCTTGCCGTCCTCGACCCGGAGGCGGCGGGTCACGTGCACCGCGTCGAGCATGCGGCGGTCGTGGGTGACCAGGAGGAGGGTGCCCTCGTAGGCGTCGAGGGCGGACTCCAGCTGCTCGATCGCCGGGAGGTCGAGGTGGTTGGTGGGCTCGTCCAGGACCAGCAGGTTCACCCCGCGGCCCTGGAGCAGCGCCAGCGCGGCACGGGTGCGCTCGCCGGGGGAGAGGGTGGCCGCCGGGCGCAGCACGTGGGCCGCCTTGAGGCCGAACTTGGCCAGCAGGGTACGCACTTCGGCCGGCTCGGTCTCCGGGACCGCCGCACAGAAGGCCTCCAGCAGCGGCTCGTCGCCGAGGAACAGGCCGCGGGCCTGGTCCACCTCGCCGACCAGGACGCCGGAGCCGAGGGTCGCGGAGCCCGAGTCCGGGGCCAGCCGGCCCAGCAGGACGGCGAGGAGGGTGGACTTGCCGGCGCCGTTGGCCCCGGTGATCGCCACCCGGTCCGCCCAGTCGATCTGCAGGCTGGCCGGGCCGAAGGTGAAGTCGCCCCGCTTGACGGCCGCTTCGCGCAGGGTGGCCACCACCGAGCCGGAGCGCGGGGCCGCCGCGATCTCCATGTGCAGCTCCCACTCCTTGCGGGGCTCGTCCACGACCTCCAGCCGCTCGATCGCCCGCTGCGTCTGGCGGGCCTTGGCGGCCTGCTTCTCGCTGGACTCGCCGCGCAGGTTCTTGCCGATCTTGTCGTTGTCGGAGGCCTTGCGGCGGGCGTTGCGCACGCCCTTGTCCATCCAGTTGCGCTGCATCTGGGCGCGGCCCTCCAGGGCCGACTTCTTGCCCGCGTACTCCTCGAACTCCTCGCGGGCGTGGTCGCGGGCGCGCTCGCGCTCCTCCAGGTACGCGTCGTAGCCGCCGCCGTAGAGGTTGATCTGCTGCTGGGCCAGGTCCAGTTCGAGGACCTTGGTGACGGTCCGGGTCAGGAACTCTCGGTCGTGGCTGATGACGACCGTGCCCGCGCGCAGCCCCTTCACGAACCGCTCCAGCCGCTCCAGGCCGTCCAGGTCCAGGTCGTTGGTGGGCTCGTCGAGGAGGAAGACGTCGTAGCGGGACAGCAGCAGCGAGGCGAGGCCCGCGCGGGCCGCCTGACCGCCCGAGAGCGCCGTCATGGGCAGGTCCAGGCCCACCGTGAGGCCGAGCTCGGCGGCGACCTCCTCGGCCCGCTCCTCGAGATCGGCGCCGCCGAGGTCCAGCCACCGGTCCAGCGCGGTCGCGTACGCATCGTCCGCGCCCGGCGTCCCGTCCACCAGCCCCTGCGTCGCCGCGTCCAGCTCCGCCTGCGCGGCGGCCACACCCGTACGGCGCGCCAGGAAGTCGCGGACCGACTCGGCGGGCCGGCGCTCCGGCTCCTGCGGGAGGTGGCCGACGGCGGCGGTCGGCGGGGAGAGCCGCAGCTCCCCGGTCTCGGGAGTGTCCAGCCCGGCGAGCAGGCGCAGCAGGGTGGACTTCCCGGCGCCGTTCACGCCGACGAGGCCGATGACGTCGCCGGGGGCGACGACGAGGTCGAGATCGGCGAAGAGCGTGCGCTCACCGTGCGCGGCGGTGAGCTTCTTGGCGACGAGGGTTGCAGTCATGATGTGCCGATCCTATCCGGCGGACGGCACCCCCCCGGATGGCCGTATAGGTGGGAAGCACGTCATTGCGGCCATCGGGGCCCGCGTCACACCATGGGGTCATGTCGTCGCGAAACGTGCTCGTCCTCCTCTACGACGGGGTGCAGAGTCTGGACGTGACCGGGCCGGTGGAGGTGTTCGCCGCCGTGGCCCGGTTCCCGGCGCTGCCCGCCTACACGATCGGAACGGTGTCTCCGGCTGGAGCGCCGGTCCGTACCAGCAGCGGGCTGACGCTGGTGCCGGACGCGGACCTGGAGAGCGCCCGGCCGGGCGCCGGGACCACGCTGCTGGTGCCCGGGGGCCGGTACACGGGCGACTTCGAGCCGCGGCTCACCGACTGGCTGCGCGCCCACGGGGGTGGCGCGGAGCGGCTGGTGTCCGTGTGCACGGGCGGGCTGCTGCTGGCCGAAGCCGGGCTGCTGGACGGGCGGCGGGCGACGACGCACTGGTACGTGTGCGAGCAGATGGCGCGCGACTACCCGGCCGTGGCGGTGGAGCCCGACCCCATCTACGTACGGGACGGACCGGTGGCCACCTCGGCCGGGGTCACGGCCGGGATCGACCTCGCGCTCGCGCTGGTGGAGGAGGACCACGGGAAGGACGTCGCGCTGACGATCGCCCGGCACCTGGTGGTGTTCCTGCACAGGCCGGGCAACCAGGCGCAGTTCAGCGCGCAGCTGGCGGCCCAGACGGCCCGGCGGGAGCCGCTGCGGGACGTGCAGCAGTGGATCACCGAGCACCCGGACGGCGACCTCAGCGTCGAGGCGCTCGCCGCGCGGGCCCGCCTCTCGCCGCGCCACTTCGCGCGGGCCTTCCAGACGGAGACGGGGGTGACCCCGGGGCGGTACGTGGAGCGGGTGCGCGTGGAACACGCCCGGCGCCTCCTGGAGGTGGGCTCCGCGGGCATCGCCCAGGTCGCCCGCGCCTGCGGGTACGGCACCCCGGAGGCCCTGCGCCGCGCCTTCGTGAGGACGCTCGGCCAGCCCCCGACGGAGTACCGCCGCCGCTTCGGCGCACCCCGGGCCGGCTAGCGCCGATGCGACAGCCAGAGAACGCCACACACATCGACCGCTCCGGAGGAGCCATGCAGATCGCCGTACTGCTCTACGACCGCTTCACCGCCCTCGACGCCATCGGGCCCTTCGACACCCTCGGCCGGCTGCCGGGCGCCGAGGTCGTGTTCGTGTCCGAGCGCCCCGGACCCGTGCGCACGGACAACGGCTCGCTCGCGCTCGTCGCCGACAAGGCGCTCGACGAGGTCACCCGGCCCGACATCGTGCTCGTGCCCGGCGGGCCGCACCCGGAGGTGGAGATGAAGAACCCCGCCGTCACGGAGTGGCTGCGGGCCGTCGACGCCACCAGCACGTGGACCACGTCCGTCTGCACCGGCTCGCTGCTGCTCGCCGCGGCCGGCCTGCTCGACGGGCGGCGGGCCGCAGGCCACTGGCTCTACCTCGACCAGCTGCCGCAGTTCGGGGCCGAGCCCACCGGAGAGCGGGTGGTCTTCGACGGGAAGTACGTCACCGCGGCCGGCGTGTCCTCCGGGATCGACATGGGCCTCGCCCTGCTCGGCAGGATCGCCGGGGACGAGGTCGCCCAGACCGTCCAGCTGATGACCGAGTACGACCCCCAGCCGCCCTACGACGCCGGTTCCCCGGAGAAGGCGCCCGCCGGGCTCGTCGCCCGGCTGCGAGCGAACAACCCCCTGGTGTAGGCCGGGCCGTCAGCGCCTCACGGCGTCCAGGTGAAGCGGGGCGCCCGGCGCTCCAGGAACGCGGCGACGCCCTCCGCGGCGTCGTCGCTCGCCGCCGCCCGGGCGTCCCAGTGCCCGTCCCGGTCCGTCCGGCCGTCCGCGAACTCCTTGGCCGCCGCCTGCGTCAGCTGCGAGCGCGAGGCCAGGATCCGGGTGAACTCGGCGACCCGCTTGTCCAGCTGCCCGGCCGGCAGCAGTTCGTTCAGGAACCCGGCGCGCAGCGCCTGGTCCGCGCCGATCAACTCCGCCGAGAAGAGGAGGTACTTGGCCCAGGCCGGGCCGACCAGGGAGGCGAGCCTGCGGGTGGAGGAGGCCGGGTAGACGATGCCCAGCTTCGCCGGGGTCACCCCGAACGACGCCCCCTCCTCCGCGAAGCGCAGGTCGCAGGCCGCAGCCAGCTGGCTCCCGCCGCCCACGCAGAACCCGCGGATCGCCGCCAGCGTCGGCTTCGGGAAGGCGGCCAGGGCCTCCTCCGCCGTCACGGCCAGGGCCCGCGGATCCTCGTCCCCGGTCAGCGAGGAGATGTCGGCGCCCGCGCAGAAGGTCGGTCCGGCACCGGTCAGGACGAGCGCCCGGACCGCGGGGTCGCCCGCGAGGGCCGTCAGCAGGTCGGGGAGCGCCCGCCACATGGCGGCGGTCATCGCGTTGCGCTTGGCGGGGTGCGAGATGACGACGGTGGCGACCCCGTCGGCGACCGTGTGCAGGAGGGTGGCGTCGAGGTCTGCGTCCATGCGCCGGATGCTATCCCGGGCGGTCATACCCATGATCAAGGGAGTCCGTCCGGGGGCGCGAGGAGGTGGCGCGTCCATGGGCACAGACCGTGCAGACCGTATCGGGGCCGGCCGGGGCCGCGGGCAGGGGCCTTCGGGGTCCTGCCGGGGGTCCTGATCCTCTCCAACCGGCCCGGCAACAGTCTGTACGTGATCGGAACCTTCTTCTCCCTCGCCCTCCTGTTCGACGGCCGGAGCCTGATCGCCCTGGGCAGGGGAGTCCGCCGCATCCTGGGCTTGGTCAGGGAAGACGAGGAGTCGCGGGGGACGGTCCCGGTGGACGGGGCCCGCGAGCCGGCCGCGAAGTGTCCGGCAGAAGATCAGGAACAGTCGAACAACTGACTCTGTCATACGCCAGTGGTCAGAATGTGTCCGAATGACGCTGACTTCTGGTCAGCAGTCCGGCCCGGACCTGCCCGTTCCCCACTCTTGACGCGTGGAGACGATCGAGCGTGAAGACGGGGGACGGAAGATGGATGTCAGCGGGAGTGTCCCGCCAGCCAGGGAGGGGGAGCCGGAGGCTCCGGCCGACCCCCTCGCGTACGAGGGCGTGTGGAGGTTCACGGCGCCCGCGGTAGAAGAATCCGTTCCGCAGGCCCGCCGGGCGGTCCGGGACCTGCTCGGGCGCCAAGGGGTGCCGGCCCACCAGGACCTCGTGTACTCCCTGCTCCTGATCGTCTCCGAACTGGTGACGAACTCGGTCCGGCACGCCGCCCTGCTCTCGCCGGAGGTCGCGGTCGAGGTCGCGATCGGCCGCGAGTGGGTACGGGTGGCGGTCGAGGACAACCACCCGTACCGGCCCAAGGCGCTGGAGGCCGACTTCGGCCAGACCGGCGGCCGGGGTCTGCTCCTCGTACGGGAGGTGACGCTGGAGGCCGGCGGGGTCTGCGACGTCGAGCACACCTCGACCGGCGGCAAGGTCATCTGGGCGGCCCTGCCGCTCGCCACCCCGCCGGCCGCCGGCTGAGCGGCGGACGAGCGGGACGGCGTACGGCTGTACGGCCCACAACGGGACGGCCTCGGCGGGACGGCGTCCGGGCTACCAGCCGGCCGCGTCGCCGGTCAGCTCGCGGATCGCGGGCCGCGCCGCGTCCAGCACGGTCATGAACCAGGCCGAGAACGGCACCTCGGCGTGCCGCTTGGCCAGCTCCTCGGCGGTGACGAAGGCAGTGGCCTCGACCTCCTCCGGATCCGGCCGCACGGCGGTCTGCGCGAGTCCCACGAACAGGTGATTGAACTCCTGCTCCACCAGGCCCGAAGCGGGGTCCGGGTGGTTGTAGCGCACCGTCCCCGCCTGCGCGAGCAGCGAGGGCGACAGCCCCAGCTCCTCGTGGGTCCGCCGGGCCGCGGCCGCGAACGGCGACTCCCCGGGATAGGGGTGACCGCAACAGGTGTTCGACCAGACGCCGGGGGAGTGGTACTTCCCGAGGGCCCGCTGCTGGAGCAGCAGACGGCCCTGCTCGTCGAAGAGGAACACCGAGAACGCCCGGTGCAGCTGCCCGGGCGCCTGGTGGGCGGAGAGCTTCTCCGCCGTGCCGATGGTGTTGCCGGACTCGTCGACCAGTTCGAGCATGATCGGTTCTTGAGTACCGGTGCCGTTGGACGCGCTGTTCGCGGCGGTGGCTGGTGTGGTCGGCATACCCATCCTTCGCTTCGGACTCCGGCCTTCAGTCTGCCGTACAAAAGAGGCTTGTCCCCACTTCGGAGATCCGCGCATGTCCGCCCCCCGTCGCGTGCTAGGCGACGAGGGGCGGATCACATCACGTGCGACATCACCTGGCGCCGCGCGGACGTCAGGCCCCGAACGGGGACTCCCGTACGGCGGCCACGTCGGCAGCGGTCTCCGGGCGGGTGGGTCAGGCGTCGCCGTCCCCGGCCGTCACCGGGCGCAGGACGTAACCCGTGTAGCCGTACTCGTGCCCGTGCCGCTCGCGTACGGCGAGCTCCTCGCGGGTCCCGGCCAGGGCCGCCGCCATCGCCGGGGCGTCGGCGCCGGCGCCGGACAGGGCACGGACCCGCTCGGCGAGCGGTTCGTAGTACTCGGCCCAGTCCGAGTCGGGCAGGTGGTGCACGCCGAGCACCCGGTACCCGGCGGCCTGGGCGGCCGCGAGGTTGCCGGCCGTGGTGCGCAGCGCGTAGTGCGGGTCCCAGAAGGCACGCGCGCCCGTGGACGGCTCGGGCACCGTCCACTGGCATTCGGTCAGGACGAGGGTGCCGCCCGGGGCGAGCAGCCGCTTCCACCGCGCGAGCGCGGCGTCGAAGCCGAGGATGTAGGCGGAGCCCTCCGCCCAGACGAGGTCGAAGGAACCGTCCTCGAAGTCCTCGCCGGTGAGTGCGCCCATGTCCGCCTCGACGGTGCGGACGCGGCCGGCGAGCCCGCGGGCCGCGGCGGCCCCGCGGAGCTCTTCGAGGAAGGGGGCGTACAGGTCGACGGCGGTCACCTCGGCGCCGGAGGCACCGCCCGCCTCTGCGGCGAGCAGCAGGGCGCTGCGGCCCGGACCGCAGCCCAGGTCGAGGACGCGCGGCCGCTCGGGCAGCGGTCCGCACAGGGACAGCAGCCGGCGGGTGCTCGCATCGGAGCCCGGAGCCTGCCGGGGCAGGCCGCGGTGCACGGCGAAGAAGGCCTCGGTGAAGGCGTCGCGGGTGAGGGCGTCGCCGGTAAAGGTGTCGCCGTCGGTGAAAACGTCGCTGTCGGTGGAGGTGCTGTTGTCGGTCAACGTGAACCCTTGGAACGGGGGCTCCGGCCGACGAGGCCCAGCTGTGTGATCAGGCCCGGCCGGATGCCCGGAGGAAAGGGGAAAGGGGGATGCACCGGAGTTCGCTGCGCATGGCCGCGACCACTACGACGGTCATCAACCCACCTCTTTCCACTCGACTCGTTCAGGGGCGTGTCCACCGTAACATCAGGGCCGTTTGTGGTACCGCGCCGTGATCACCGATGATGATCGCGACCCGGCCCGGGACCGCGATATTCGGCTTGTCGGGGCGTAAACGGGTGATGAACCCCTGCTTCCATTCATCCGATAGCCTCTGCCGACGTGCCGCCGCGTCACAGGCGACCGTCCGGAATCCGTTACAAGGAGTGAGTTCGTCTGCCGACCGTCATCCTCACCGGCCTGCCGGTCCCCGGATCACCGCTCTCGGACGAGCTGCGCTCCCTCGGCTTCGAGGTCCGCCCCGCCACCGGTCCCGAGGACGCCGCCGCCGCACTGGCCGCCGTACCCGCCGGCGAGCGGGTGGCCGTCGTGGACAGCGCCTTCGTCGGGCACGTGCACGCGCTGCGCCTCGCCCTGACCGATCCGCGCTTCGACGCCTGCGCCGTCCCCGGCGCTCTCGCCGTCCTGCCCGGCGCCCGTGACGCCCTCGACAAGGCCGCCGCTCTCGCCACCGGCGCCGGAGCCGACGGCGCCGGCCCGTACGCGGACCGGCTCGCCGCCTCGGTCGAGGCCGCCGGGACCGCCGTCCAGCGCCCCGAGCTCGGCACCCTCGTCGCCACGGTCCCCGCCGGTCCGGCGGACCGGGAAGCGGCGACCGCCGCCGTCGCCGCCGTCGACGACGAGGCCGTCCGCCTGCGGACCGCCGTGAAGTCCCGCGACGGCTTCTTCACCACCTTCTTCATCAGCCCGTACTCGCGCCACATCGCCCGCTGGTGCGCGCGCCGCGGACTCACCCCGAACCAGGTCACCACCGCCTCGCTGATCACCGCGCTGATCGCGGCCGGCTGCGCGGCCACGGGCGAGCGCTGGGGCTACGTGGCGGCCGGCGTACTGCTCCTCGTCTCCTTCGTCCTGGACTGCACCGACGGGCAGCTCGCCCGTTACTCGCTCCAGTACTCGACGATGGGCGCCTGGCTCGACGCCACCTTCGACCGCGCGAAGGAGTACTCCTTCTACGCGGGCCTCGCGCTCGGCGCCGCCCGGAACGGCGACGACGTCTGGGCCCTGGCGGTCGGCGCGATGATCCTCATGACCTGCCGGCACGTCGTGGACTTCTCCTTCAACGAGGCCAACCACGACGCCACCGCCGCTGGTGCATCTCCTTCCGGCAGCCCCACGGCGGCGCTCTCCGCCAAGCTCGACAACGTCGGCTGGACCGTGTGGGTCCGGCGGATGATCATCCTTCCGATCGGTGAGCGCTGGGCGATGATCGCGGTGCTGACCGCCCTCACCACCCCCCGGATCGTCTTCTACGCCCTCCTCGCCGGCTGCGCCTTCGGCGCGCTCTACACCACCGCCGGCCGGGTCCTGCGCTCCCTGACCCGCAAGGCCACCCGCACCGACCGCGCGGCCCAGGCCCTCGCCGACCTCTCCGACTCCGGCCCGCTCGCCGAGCTCCAGGGCCGGCTGCTGCGCGGCCGCGCCGGTTCCTTCGGATCCGTGTACGTGGCGGCCCTGGGCGCGGTGCTGATGATCGGAGCGGCCCTCTGGCTGCCGTTCGGCGACCCGCGGCTGATCGCCGTCGCCGTGATCTACGTCATGGCGTCCGGGCTGGCCGTCGCCGCGCCGCTCAAGGGCGCCCTGGACTGGCTGATCCCGCCGCTGTTCCGGGCCGCCGAGTACGTCACGGTCCTCGTGCTCGCCGCCAAGGCGGACGTCCCCGGAGCCCTTCCGGCGGCATTCGGCCTGATCGCGGCGGTCGCCTACCATCACTACGACACGGTGTACCGCATCCGCGGCGGCACCGGCGCGCCCCCGCACTGGCTGGTGCGGACGATCGGCGGCCACGAAGGCCGGGTCCTGCTGCTCACGGTCCTGGCGGCCGTCCTCGCCTCGCGCGAAGCGGACTTCCCCGTCGCGCTCACGGCCGCGGCCGTGTTCGTGGCACTCGTGGTGCTCGTCGAGAGCATCCGATTCTGGGTCTCCTCCGGAGCACCCGCCGTACATGACGAAGGAGAACCAGCATGATCGGCCTTGTACTCGCTGCCGGTGCCGGACGCCGTCTGCGTCCCTACACCGACACCCTGCCCAAGGCGCTCGTGCCGGTCGGCCCCGAGGGTGACGAGGAGAGCCTGACGGTCCTCGACCTGACGCTGGGCAACTTCGCCGAGGTCGGCCTGACCGAGGTCGCGATCGTCGTCGGCTACCGCAAGGAAGCCGTGTACGCGCGCCGGGAGGCCCTGGAGGCCAAGTACGGCGTCAAGATCACGCTGATCGACAACGACAAGGCCGAGGAGTGGAACAACGCCTACTCCCTCTGGTGCGCGCGTGACGTCCTCAAGCAGGGCGTGATCCTCGCCAACGGCGACACCGTCCACCCGGTCTCGGTCGAGAAGACCCTGCTCGCCGCCCGCGGCAACGGTCAGAAGATCATCCTCGCCCTCGACACGGTCAAGAACCTGGCCGACGAGGAGATGAAGGTCGTCACCGCCGAGGGCAAGGGCGTCCAGAAGATCACCAAGCTCATGGAGCCCTCCGACGCCACCGGCGAGTACATCGGTGTCACCCTCATCGAGCCCGAGGCCGCCGAGCAGCTCGCCGAGGCCCTGAAGACCACCTTCGAGCGCGACCCCGACCTCTACTACGAGGACGGCTACCAGCAGCTCGTCAACGACGGCTTCACCATCGACGTGGCCCCGATCGGCGACGTCAAGTGGGTCGAGATCGACAACCACGACGACCTCGCCAAGGGCCGGACGATCGCATGCCAGTACTGACGAGGCTCATCCCCTCGCCCGTCGTCGTCGACATCAGTCGCGGGGCGATGGACGACCTGGCGGGCCTCCTGGCCGACCAGCGGATCTCCGCTTCCGGCAAGCTGGCCATCGCGATCAGCGGAGGCTCCGGCGTGGCGCTGCGCGCCAAGCTGGAGCCCGTACTGCCGCACGCCGACTGGTACGCGGTCGTCGACGGCACCATCGACTCCGCGGTCAAGCTGGCCGACGACATAAAGGGCCGCCGCTACGACGCCGTCGTGGGCCTGGGCGGCGGCAAGATCATCGACGTGGCGAAGTACGCCGCGGCGCGGGTCGGCCTGCCCATGGTGGCCGTCGCCACCAACCTCTCCCACGACGGCATCTGCTCGCCGGTGTCCATCCTGGACAACGACAACGGCCGCGGTTCCTACGGCGTCCCGACCCCGATCGCCATGGTCATCGACCTCGACGTGATCAAGGAAGCACCGGTGCGGTTCATCCGCGCCGGCATCGGCGACGCCATCTCCAACATCTCGGCGATCGCCGACTGGGAGCTCTCGCACCGGATCACCGGCGAGCCCGTCGACGGCCTGGCCGCCGCCATGGCCCGTACCGCCGGCGAGTCCGTGCTGCGCCACCCCGGCGGCTGCGGCGACGACGAGTTCCTCACCGTGCTCTCCGAGGCCCTGGTCCTCTCCGGCATCGCCATGTCGATCAGCGGGGACTCCCGCCCGTCGTCCGGCGCCTGCCACGAGATCAGCCACGCCTTCGACCTGCTCCACCCGGGGCGCTCCGCGCTCCACGGCGAGCAGGTCGGCATCGGCGCCGCCTTCGCGATGCACCTGCGCGGGGCCGCCGAGCAGTCCGGCCTCTTCACCGAGGTGCTGCGCCGGCACGGTCTGCCGGTGGCGCCCGAGGAGATCGGTTTCAGCGTCGACGAGTTCGTCACGGCCGTCGAGTACGCCCCCCAGACCCGCCCGGGACGTTTCACGATCCTGGAACACCTCAACCTGTCCGCCGCCGAGATCAGGGACGCTTACGCCGACTATGCCAAGACCATCCGTAGCTGAACTCCGGCCCGTCGTGCACCCGGCGGGCGTCAAGGACCGGGTCAGCGGCGAGCACTGGGGCGGGCGCCTCTACATGCGCGAGATCTCCCTGCGCATCACCCGCCTCCTGGTCACCACCAAGGTCACGCCGAACCAGCTGACCTACGTGATGACCCTCGCCGGCGTGCTCGCCCTCCCGGCCCTGCTGGTGCCGGGCATCCTGGGCGCCGTCCTCGGCGTGGTCGCGGTCCAGCTCTACCTGCTGCTCGACTGCGTCGACGGCGAGGTCGCGCGCTGGAAGAAGCAGTTCTCGCTCTCCGGGGTGTACCTGGACCGCGTCGGCGCCTACCTGTGCGACGCGGCCGTCCTCGTGGGCTTCGGCCTGCGCGCGGCGGACCCGTGGGGCACCGGGCGGATCGACTGGCTCTGGGCCTTCCTGGGCACCCTCGCGGCGCTCGGCGCGATCCTGATCAAGGCCGAGACCGACCTGGTCGGCGTCGCCCGCCACCAGGCCGGCAAGCCGGTGGTCAAGGACGCGGCGGCCGAGCCGCGCTCGTCCGGCATGGCCCTCGCCCGCCGGGCCGCCGCCGCGCTCAAGTTCCACCGCCTGGTCCTCGGCATCGAGGCCTCGCTGCTCATCCTGGTGCTGGCCGTCCTGGACCAGATGCGCGGCGACCTGTACTGGTCCCGCGTCGGTGTGGCCGTCCTGGCCGGCATCGCGGTGCTGCAGACCGTGCTGCACCTGGTGTCGATCCTGGCCTCCAGCAGGCTCAAGTGACCGCCCCGATGCGGCTGGGCGCCGTGATCATCACCATGGGCAACCGGCCCGACGAGCTCAAGGCGCTCCTCGACTCGGTGGCCCGCCAGGAAGGCGACCCCGTCGAGGTCGTCGTCGTGGGCCAGGGCGTCGAGGTCACCGGCCTGCCCGAGGGTGTGCGCAGCATCACGCTGCCCGAGAACCTGGGCATCCCCGGCGGCCGCAACGTCGGCATCGAGGCCTTCGGCCCCGGCGGCGGCGAGGTGGACGCGCTGCTCTTCCTGGACGACGACGGGCTGCTGGAGCGCACCGACACCGCCGAGCTGTGCCGCCAGGCCTTCACGGAGGACCCCGGACTCGGGATCGTCAGCTTCCGGATCGCGGATCCGGACACCGGCGAGACCCAGCGCCGGCACGTACCGCGGCTGCGCGCCTCGGATCCGATGCGCTCCTCCCGCGTGACCACCTTCCTGGGCGGCGCCAACGCCGTCCGCACGAAGGTGTTCGAGCAGGTCGGAGCGTTGCCGGGAGAGTTCTTCTACGCGCACGAAGAGACCGATCTGGCCTGGCGGGCGCTCGACGCCGGGTGGCTGATCGACTACCGGGCGGACATGGTCCTGCTGCACCCGACCACTGCCCCCTCCCGGCACGCGGTCTACCACCGTATGGTGGCCCGTAACCGGGTGTGGCTCGCCCGCCGCAACCTGCCCGCTCCGCTGGTCCCGGTCTACCTGGGCGTCTGGCTCCTGCTGACGCTCGTACGCAGGCCCTCGGCGCCGGCGCTCAAGGCCTGGTTCGGCGGATTCCGTGAGGGATGGACCACTCCCTGCGGACCCCGCCGCCCCATGAGATGGCGTACGGTCTGGCGGTTGACCCGCCTGGGCCGACCACCTGTCATCTGACCAGCCCGCGTCTGGGAACATGGCGCGATCACGGGCCTCGCGCCACCAGCCTGATGCCCACCTGGCCGCATCTTGAAGACGAAAGTTTCAACTTGTGAGTGACACAACCCACGACGGCGCCCTCGCCACGAGCAGGCCGCCGTCCGACGACGCGGGGCTCAGCGCCGCGGAGCTCGCCAGGAAGTACGGCCTCTCCGTCAGCGGTGCCCGGCCCGGCCTGGGCGAGTACGTGCGCCAGCTCTGGGGACGGCGCCACTTCATCATGGCCTTCTCGCGGGCCAAGCTGGTCGCGCAGTACAGCCAGGCGAAGCTCGGCCAGGTCTGGCAGGTGGCGACCCCCCTGCTGAACGCGCTCGTCTACTGGCTGATCTTCGCGCTCATCCTCGAGGCGGACCGCGGCATGCCGCCGGGGGTCTACATCCCCTTCCTGGTGATCGGGATCTTCGTCTTCACCTTCACCCAGAGCTCGCTGATGGCGGGTGTCCGGGCGATCCCCGGGAACCTCGGCCTGGTCCGCGCGCTGCACTTCCCGCGCGCCTCCCTGCCGATCTCCTTCTCGATGCAGCAGCTCCAGCAGCTGCTGTACTCGATGATCGTCGTGGTCGTGATCGTCATGTGCTTCGGGAACTTCCCGCAGCCGTCCTGGCTGCTGGTCGTCCCGGTGCTGGTGCTGCAGTTCGTCTTCAACACCGGCCTCGCCATGGTCTTCGCGCGAGCGGGCTCCAAGACCCCCGACCTCGCGCAGCTGATGCCGTTCGTCACGCGGACGTGGATGTACGCCTCCGGCGTCATGTTCTCGATCAACACGATGCTCAAGGACAAGCCCCAGTGGATCGCCGACGTGCTCCAGTGGAACCCGGCGGCGATCTACATGGACCTGATCCGGTTCGCGCTGATCGACGGCTACGGCGCGGAGAACCTGCCGCCGCACGTCTGGGCGTTCGCGGTCGGCTGGGCGGCCCTGATCGGCCTCGGGGGATTCGTGTACTTCTGGAAGGCTGAGGAGCGTTACGGCCGTGGCTGAGAACTCCAAGGGGCGCGTCCCCACCGTCATCGCCGACGACGTCCACATCGTCTACCGGGTCAACACCGGCAGCTCCGGCAAGGGCAGCGCCACCGCGGCGCTGAGCAAGATAATCCGCCGGGGCAAGGGCGACGCCCCGGGCGTCCGCCGGGTCCACGCCGTGCGCGGCGTCTCCTTCACGGCGTACCGCGGCGAGGCGATCGGCCTGATCGGTTCCAACGGTTCCGGCAAGTCGACCCTGCTGCGCGCCATCGCGGGCCTGCTGCCCTGCGAGGCCGGCAAGGTCTACACCGACGGCCAGCCCTCGCTGCTGGGTGTCAACGCGGCGCTGATGAACGACCTCACCGGTGAGCGCAACATCGTCCTCGGCGGTCTCGCGATGGGCATGAGCCGCGAGCAGATCAAGGAGCGCTACCAGGGCATCGTCGACTTCTCGGGCATCAACGAGAAGGGCGACTTCATTTCCCTGCCGATGCGCACCTACTCCTCCGGCATGGCGGCGCGACTGCGCTTCTCCATCGCGGCGGCCAAGGACCACGACGTCCTGATGATCGACGAGGCCCTGGCCACCGGTGACCGCAGCTTCCAGGTGCGTTCGGAGAACCGCATCCGCGAACTGCGGGAGAAGGCCGGCACGGTCTTCCTCGTGAGCCACAACAACAAGTCCATCCGCGACACCTGTGACCGGGTGCTGTGGCTGGAAAAGGGCGAGCTCCTGATGGACGGGCCCACTGAGGAAGTCGTCTCGGCCTACGAGAAGGCCTCCAACGGCTGACCTCCGGGTCGCAGGGCGCCCCGCGCGGCGCTCGTCCGCTCCTTCCGAAGGCCCCCGCTGCCGTGCGTGGTGGGGGCCTTCGGCGTGCTTTCGCATTCCGCTGCGACATTCGACGCCGGAGCGAATACCCCAGAGGCCTCCGCGGCGTTCTACAGCGTAAGCTGAGGCGGTCCTGAATCGCGGCAAGAGGGGACGATTCCCCGCAGGTGAACGGCCCTGGGGCAGCCCCGGGGAAACCCCCGGCGGCGTGTCCGAAATAGGATGTATTGGGTCGGCAGTGTAGAACGGGAGATGTGACGGCAATGGCTACGGGAATTCTCCGGCCCCCACGCACGACGGCCGTCCCCGCCCCGGGCGGCGGGCGGTGACCGCGGCGCACGGCATCCGGCCCCTGTCCGACACGGTCCACGTGAGCGCCACCCTCGACAAGGCTGCCGCGGAGAACTTCCCCGTCGCCCCCGCCTTCCTCCCGCGCGCCTGGCGCGACGGGCTGACGGCCGTCTACGGGTACGCCCGCCTCGTCGACGACATCGGCGACGGCGATCTCGCACCCGGCGGACGCGACGCCGTACTCCTCGGCCTCGACCCGGCCGCGGCCGACGACCGGCTCGCCATGCTCGACGCCTTCGAGGCAGACCTGCGTCGCGTGTTCGGCGGCACGGACGGCCCCCCGCGGCACCCGCTGCTGCTCGCCCTCCAGCCCGTGGTCCGTGCCCACGGCCTCACCCCCGAGCCCTTCCTCGGGCTCATCGAGGCCAACCGCCAGGACCAGCGGGTCACCCGCTACGAGACCTACGGGGACCTGGTCGGCTACTGCGAGCTCTCCGCCAACCCGGTGGGGCGCCTCGTGCTCTCCCTTACCGGCACCAGCACCCCCGAGCGCGTCCGCCGCTCCGACGCCGTCTGCACCGCCCTGCAGATCGTCGAGCACATCCAGGACGTCGCCGAGGACCTCGGCAACGACCGCGTCTACCTGCCCGCCGAGGACATGCGGCGCTTCCACGTGAGCGAGGCCGACCTGGCGGCTCCGTCCGCCGGCGCGTCCGTACGCTCCCTGGTCGCATTCGAAACTGAGCGCGCCCGCGAGCTGCTGAATGAAGGCACCCCGCTCGTGGGTAGCGTGCACGGCAGACTCCGGCTGCTGCTCGCGGGTTTCGTGGGAGGAGGGCGCGCAGCCCTGCGAGCCGTCACGGCCGCCGGCTTCGACGTACTCCCCGGCCCGCCCAAGCCCACCAAGAGCGGCCTGCTCCGCGAGGTTGCCGCCGTCCTGCGCACAGCGCCGAGAAAGGGGTGAGCCCGACCGTGGAGGGCCCCACACACGCGTCCGCACCGGCTGCGATGTCCGCACCGATTTCGGCGGCCTACAGCTACTGCGAGGCCGTCACCGGTTCACAGGCGCGCAATTTCGCGTACGGCATCCGGCTGCTGCCCACCGACAAACGGCAGGCGATGTCGGCGCTGTACGCCTTCTCCCGGCGCGTCGACGACATCGGCGACGGGACGCTGGCGCCCGAGGCCAAGCTGGTCCGGCTGGAGGAGACCCGCGCCCTGCTCGGGCGGATCCTGGCCGAGGAGATCGACGAGGACGACACCGACCCGGTCGCCGTCGCCCTCGCCCACGCCGCCCGCCGCTTCCCGATCCCGCTCGGCGGCCTCGACGAACTCATCGACGGCGTCCTGATGGACGTCCGTGGCGAGACCTACGAGACCTGGGACGACCTCAAGGCCTACTGCCGCTGCGTGGCCGGGGCCATCGGCCGGCTCTCGCTCGGCGTCTTCGGCACCACGGCGGGCGCGGCCGACTCCGGGCGCGCCGCCGAGTACGCCGACACCCTCGGCCTCGCCCTGCAACTCACCAACATCCTCCGCGACGTTCGCGAGGACGCGGGCAACGGACGCACCTACCTGCCCGCCGAGGACCTCGCCAAGTTCGGCTGCTCGGACGGCTTCCACGGCGACCGGGCGCCCGCCGGCTCCGACTTCGCCGGGCTGGTCCACCACGAAGTCCGGCGCGCCCGCGCCCTGTTCGTCGAGGGCTACCGGCTGCTTCCGATGCTCGACCGGCGCAGCGGCGCCTGCGTGGCCGCCATGGCCGGCATCTACCGCCGCCTCCTCGACCGCATCGAGCGGGAGCCGGAGGCGGTGCTGCGGGGCCGCGTCTCGCTGCCGCCCCACGAGAAGGCGTACGTCGCCGTGCGCGGCCTGTCCGGCCTCGACGCACGGACCATCTCCCGCCAGAGCACGCGGAGGCGGCCCTGATGGCTCCCACCACCCGGACCCCGGCGACGGCCCCGGGCGCACTCCCGGCATGCGCGGCCGAGCCGCACGGGGCCGTACGGGCCGACCGCACGCGGGCCTCCGTCACCGCGCGCCGCGCGGGCGCGACCGCGGGCACGTCCGGCGCGCCGGCGACGCTCCCGAGCGCGCACCCGGCAGGCGCCGCCGCGCCGCGCCCGCGCCCGGCGGGCCGTCCCGGCCGAGCCGTCGCCCGGGCAACCACCGCGCCGGCTGGCGCGTCTCTTCCCGCGGGCTCCGGCCGTGCCGGGCGGGCCGCCGCACGCGGGGCGGCCCCGTCCGCTCAGGACCGACCGGCCGGCCCGGAGGGCCGCCGCACCACGGGGGAGGGCGCATGACCGGCACCGAGCACCACGCCGTCGTCGTCGGCGGCGGCCTCGCCGGGGTCACCACCGCCCTCGAACTCGCCGACGCCGGGCTCCGCGTCACCCTGCTCGAAGGCCGCCCCCGGCTCGGCGGGCTCGCCTTCTCCTTCAAGCGCGGCGACCTCAACGTCGACAACGGCCAGCACGTCTACCTGCGGTGCTGCACCGCCTACCGGTGGTTCCTCGACCGCGTCGAAGGCGCCGCCCTCGCCCCCCTCCAGGACCGGCTCGACGTACCCGTCCTCGACGTGGCCCACCCCGGCGGCCCGCGCCTGGGACGGCTGCGGCGCAGCGCCCTGCCCGTGCCCCTGCACCTGGCCGGGTCGCTGGCCCGCTACCCGCACCTGTCCCTCGCCGAGCGTGCGAGCGTCGGCCGCGCCGCCCTCGCGCTGCGCCGCCTCGACCCCGCCGACCCGGCCCTGGACGGCCTGGACTTCGCCACCTGGCTCGGCCGCTACGGCCAGAGCCCGCGCGCCATCGAGGCCCTGTGGGACCTCGTCGGCATCGCCACCCTCAACGCCACCGCCGACCAGTCCTCGCTGGGCCTGGCCGCCATGGTCTTCAAGACCGGCCTGCTCTCCGAGAACGGCGCCGCCGACATCGGCTGGGCCCACGTACCGCTGGGCGACCTGCACGACGGGCTCGCCCGCAAGGCCCTCGACGCGGCCGGCGTCCGCACCGAGCTGCGCACCCGGGTCACCGGCATCTCCCGCACCGCCGAAGGAAACTGGCGGATCGACACCGAGGGCGAGTCCCTCGACGCCGCCGTCGTCGTCCTGGCCGTCCCGCAGCGCGAGGCGCACGGACTGCTGCCGGCCGGCGCCCTCGCCGACCCCGACAAGCTCCTCGACATCGGCACCGCGCCCATCCTCAACGTCCACGTCGTCTACGAGCGGAAGGTGCTCAAGCAGCCCTTCTTCGCCGCACTCGGCTCCCCGGTGCAGTGGGTCTTCGACCGCACCGAGTCCTCCGGACTCCCCGACGGCGGGCAGTACCTGGCGCTCTCCCAGTCCGCGGCCCAGGACGACATCGACGAGCCCGTCTCGGTCCTGCGCGCCAAGTACCTGCCCGAGCTGGAGCGGCTGCTCCCCGCCGCGCGGGGCGCCAAGGTACGGGACTTCTTCGTCACCCGGGAGCGGACGGCCACCTTCGCCCCCGCCCCCGGGGTCGGCCGGCTGCGCCCCGGGGCGCGCACCGACACGCCGGGGCTCTACCTGGCCGGTGCGTGGACTGCCACCGGTTGGCCCGCGACCATGGAGGGCGCCGTCCGGAGCGGAATGAGCGCGGCGCACGCCGCACTCGCCGCGCTAGGCCGCCACCGCGACCACCCTCTGCAGGAGGCGGCATGACGAGCACCACGAGCACGACGAGCACCACCAGCAACACCGGCACAGCAGGTACAGGAACAAGAGGAGAGCCAGTGAACCCGGGGAATCCGGCCGTCGAGAACACGGATGCCAGTGTGGGCACGGCCGGAAGGGGCGCGGAGAAGGCGGACACGATCGCCCTCCTGGAGCGCGGCCGCACACTGTCGACCCCCGTGCTCCGCGCCGCCGTGGACCGGCTCGCCGCGCCCATGGACACCGTCGCCGCCTACCACTTCGGCTGGATCGACGCCCAGGGCAACGCGGCGGACGGCGACGGCGGCAAGGCCGTGCGCCCCGCCCTCGCGCTGCTCTCCGCCGAGGCGGCGGGCGCCGCGGCCGAAGTCGGCATCCCGGGCGCCGTCGCCGTCGAGCTCGTGCACAACTTCTCGCTGCTGCACGACGACCTGATGGACGGCGACGAGCAGCGCCGCCACCGCGACACGGTGTGGAAGGTGCACGGACCCGCCCTCGCGATCCTCGTCGGCGACGCCCTCTTCGCCCTCGCCAACGAGGTGCTGCTGGAGCTCGGCACCGTCGAGGCCGGCCGGGCGACCCGCCGGCTGACCACCGCCAGCCGCAAGCTCATCGACGGCCAGGCACAGGACATCTCCTACGAGCACCGCGAGCGCGTCAGCGTCGAGGAGTGCCTGGAGATGGAGGGCAACAAGACCGGCGCGCTGCTCGCCTGCGCCGTCTCCATCGGCGCGGTGCTCGGCGGCGCGGACGACCGTACGGCCGACAAGCTGGAGGAGTACGGCTACCACCTGGGCCTCGCCTTCCAGGCCGTCGACGACCTGCTCGGCATCTGGGGCGACCCGGAGGCCACCGGCAAGCAGACCTGGAGCGACCTGCGCCAGCGCAAGAAGTCCCTGCCGGTGGTCGCCGCCCTCGCCGCCGGCGGCCCGGCCTCCGAGCAGCTCGCCGAACTGCTCGCCGCGGACGCCAAGGCCAGCGACTTCGAGAACTTCTCGGAGGAGGAGTTCGCGGCCCGGGCGGCGCTCATCGAGGAGGCCGGCGGCCGCCAGTGGACCGCCGACGAGGCACGCCGCCAGCACGCCATCGCGATCCGGGCCCTCGACGACGTCGACATGCCGCAGCGCGTGCGCGAACAGCTCGTGGACCTCGCCGACTTCGTCGTCGTGCGCAAGAGGTGATCGCCACCCGACAGCGGATATGAATCGCGAGTCGCCGGCCGGCGCCGCCACCTGAGCGTGGCGCACCGGCCGACGGCAGACCCCAGCACAGCAGAGGACACTGTTCTAAGGGGAAGCCATGACAGCGACGACCGACGGCAGCGCCCAGGGCGCTGCTGCTGGCAGCGAATCGACCCCGGGCCTTCCGGCGGGCCCCTCCGTGGGGCACGCCCGCGGCCCGGCCGCCGAAGCGGGGCCCCCCGCGCCGCCCCGCGCGGCGGGGCCCGGCCCGCGGGCCGAGTACGGCGCCGCGCCCGGCGCCGCCGGCCCGCGCGCCGACTACGGCCCACCGGGCATGCCCGGAGCGGGCGGCGGCCGGGTCCGCGTGGGCACGGTCGGGGACCGGCCGGGCCCGGCGCGGGCACCGGGCGACGCGGCGCCCGGCTTCCGCCCGGAGGCCGGCCCACCGGACGGCCCCGGGGGCCGCGTGAGCGTGCTCGCGGATGCGCCCGCCGGCCCGGCACCGGACCGCGCGGGCACGGCCCGGACCGCCGCGGACCTGCCCGAGCCGCCGGACGGCGCCCCGCCCGGGGTGTACGAGGCCACCGCGCGGGCGACCCGGCACCTGCTGGACCGCCAGGACCCCGAGGGCTGGTGGAAGGGCGACCTGGAGACCAACGTCACCATGGACGCCGAGGACCTGCTGCTGCGGCAGTTCCTCGGCATCCGGGACGAGGCCACCACCCGGGCCGCCGCCCTCTTCATCCGCGGCGAGCAGCGGGAGGACGGCACCTGGGCCACCTTCCACGACGGCCCGCCCGAACTGTCCGCCACCATCGAGGCCTACGTCGCGCTGCGCCTCGCCGGGGACGCCCCGGACGCCCCGCACATGGCCCGCGCCTCGGCCTGGATCCGCGCCCACGGCGGGATCGCCGCCGCCCGCGTCTTCACCCGGATCTGGCTGGCCCTCTTCGGCTGGTGGAACTGGGACCACCTGCCCGAACTCCCGCCCGAGCTGGTGTTCCTGCCCTCCTGGGTGCCCCTGAACATCTACGACTTCGGCTGCTGGGCGCGCCAGACCATCGTCCCGCTCACCGTGGTCTCCGCGCTGCGCCCCGTCCGCCCGGCCCCCTTCGCCCTCGACGAGCTGCACGCCGACGCACGGGTGCCGAACCCCGCCAAGCGCCCCGCCCCGCTCACCACTTGGGAGGGCGCCTTCCAGCGGATGGACAAGGCCCTGCACGTCTACCGGCGGTTCGCCCCGCGCCGGCTGCGCAAGGCCGCGATGGCCTCCGCCGGCCGCTGGATCGTCGAGCGGCAGGAGAACGACGGCTGCTGGGGCGGGATCCAGCCGCCCGCCGTGTACTCCGTCATCGCCCTGCACCTGCTCGGATACGACCTCCGGCACCCGGTGATGCGCGCCGGACTGGAGTCCCTGGACCGCTTCGCGGTGTGGCGCGAGGACGGCGCCCGGATGATCGAGGCCTGTCAGTCCCCCGTGTGGGACACCTGCCTGGCCGCGATCGCCCTCGCCGACGCGGGCCTGCACCCCGGCCACCCGGCGTTGGTCAAGGCCGCCGACTGGATGCTCGGCGAGGAGATCACCCGCACCGGGGACTGGGCCGTGCGGCGGCCCGGGCTGGCCCCCGGCGGCTGGGCGTTCGAGTTCCACAACGACACCTATCCCGACATCGACGACACGGCCGAGGTCGTCCTCGCCCTGCGCCGGATCCAGCACCCGGACCCGGCCCGCGTCGAGGGGGCCATCGCCCGCGGGGTGTCCTGGAACCTCGGCATGCAGTCGAAGGACGGCGGCTGGGGCGCCTTCGACGCCGACAACACCAGCCCCTTCCCGAACCGGCTGCCCTTCTGCGACTTCGGCGAGGTCATCGACCCGCCCTCGGCCGACGTCACCGCCCACGTCGTGGAGATGCTCGCCTTCGAGGGCCGGTCCGGCGACGCCAGGACCCGGCGCGGCATCGCCTGGCTGCTCGCCGAACAGGAGGCGAACGGCGCCTGGTTCGGCCGCTGGGGCACCAACTACGTCTACGGCACCGGCTCGGTGGTCCCGGCGCTCGTCGCGGCCGGCATCTCGCCGGGGCATCCCGCCGTCCGCAGGGCCGTGCGCTGGCTGGAGACCGTACAGAACGAGGACGGCGGGTGGGGTGAGGACCAGCGCTCCTACAAGGACCCGTCCTGGGCCGGGAAGGGGGCCTCCACCGCCTCGCAGACCGCGTGGGCGCTGATGGCCCTGCTGTCGGCCGGCGAGCGGGACGGCAAGGCCGTCGAACGGGGCATCGGCTACCTGGTGGAGACGCAGCGGGAGGACGGATCCTGGGACGAGCCGCACTTCACCGGCACCGGCTTCCCCTGGGACTTCTCCATCAACTACCACCTGTACCGGCAGGTGTTCCCGCTCACCGCGCTCGGCCGCTACCTGTACGGGGAACCGTTCGCCCCCGGCGGGGCCGTTTGATGTCCGCCGCACCCCAGCGGAGCGGGGGGGAAGGGGCCGGGAACCCCGACCCGCTGCTGGTCGCCTGCGCGCTGCGCATCGAGCAGGCGGCGCTGCGCAGCGCCGGGCCCGGGGCGGCCCGCGCCCCCGCCGGGAGCTACTCCCTGCTGCGCACCGGAATGGGCCCGCGCGCGGCCGAGCGGGCCGTCGCCCGGGCCCTGGACCGGCCCGGGATGGACCGGGCCGCCGTCCTCGCCACCGGGTTCTGCGCCGGGCTGGTCCCCGGCATGCACCCCGGCGACCTGGTCGTCGCCGAGGAGACCCGGGACCGGCAGGGGGCCGTCACCTGCACCGGCACCGCCCTGCTCGCCGAGGCACTGGCCCGGGCCGCACCCGGCCGGACCGTGCACGTCGGCGCACTGACCGGATCCGACCACGTCGTCCGCGGCCAGGAGCGCGCGCAGCTGCGCGCCACCGGCGTCATCGCGGTCGACATGGAGTCCGCGGCCACCCTGTGGACCGCCACCCGCGCCGGGCCTTCCCCGGGCCGCGGCCGCCCGGTTGCGGCCGTCCGGGTGATCGTGGACGCTCCGGAGCATGAGCTCGTCCGTATCGGCACGGTTCGCGGGGGAATATCGGCCTTCCGTGTTCTGCGTGCCGTACTGCCCGCGTTTTACGAATGGCACCGTTCTTTGCTGCTCCCCAGGAGGTGAGCCAGATGGCCATGCCGCTGCGCCAGTCCATCAGGGTCGGGACCTATCTTCTCGAACAGAAGCTCCGCAAGCGTGAGAAGTTCCCGCTGATCGTCGAGCTGGAACCGCTCTACGCCTGCAACCTGGCCTGTGAAGGGTGCGGGAAGATCCAGCATCCGGCCGGGGTGCTCAAGCAGCGCATGCCGGTCGCCCAGGCGGTCGGTGCCGTACTGGAGTCCGGCGCGCCGATGGTGTCCATCGCGGGTGGCGAGCCCTTGATGCACCCGCAGATCCACGAGATCGTCCGGCAGTTGGTGGCGAGGCGGAAGTACGTATTCCTCTGCACCAACGCGATGCTCCTGCGCAAGAAGATCGAGAAGTTCACCCCTTCCCCCTATTTCGCCTTCGCCGTGCACATCGACGGCCTGCGCGAGCGCCACGACGAGTCCGTGGCCAAGGAAGGAGTCTTCGACGAGGCGGTCGCGGCCATCAAGGAGGCGAAGAGGCGCGGGTTCCGGGTGACCACCAACTCCACCTTCTTCAACACGGACACCCCGCAGACGATCATCGAGGTACTCAACTACCTCAATGACGACCTCAAGGTCGACGAGATGATGATCTCCCCTGCCTACGCCTACGAAAAGGCCCCCGACCAGGAACACTTCCTCGGCGTCGAACAGACGAGGGAACTCTTCAGGAAGGCCTTCGCGGGCGGCAACCGGCGGCGCTGGCGGCTCAATCACTCGCCGCTCTTCCTGGACTTCCTGGAAGGGAAAGTCGATTTCCCCTGCACGGCCTGGGCCATTCCCAATTACTCCCTCTTCGGCTGGCAGCGCCCCTGCTATCTGATGAGCGACGGCTACGTGCCGACGTACCGGGAGCTGATCAACGACACCGACTGGAGCAAGTACGGCCGCGGAAAGGACCCGCGCTGCGCGAACTGCATGGCGCACTGCGGCTACGAGCCCACCGCCGTCCTCGCCACCATGGGCTCCCTCAAGGAATCCCTGCGGGCGGCCCGGGAGACGATCGGCGGCAACCGGGACGCGTCGGCGTGAGCCCGGCGGAGGAAGGAGCGGGCGCCGGGGGCAAGGGCTTCGACCTCGGCGCCCTGCTGGCCGCGCGCGGAGGGGAGCGGTACGAGCTGCACGCCCGCCACCTCAACCACCAACTGCCCCGGATGCTCCACACCATCGGCTTCGACAAGGTCTACGAGCGGGCCGAGGGCGCCCACTTCTGGGACGCCGAGGGCAACGACTACCTCGACATGCTGGCCGGCTTCGGGGTGATGGGCCTGGGCCGCCACCACCCGGTGGTTCGCCGGGCCCTGCACGACGTACTGGACGCGCAGCTCGCCGACCTCACCCGCTTCGACTGCCAGCCGCTGCCCGGGCTGCTGGCCGAGAAGCTGCTCTCGTACAGCCCGCACCTGGACCGGGTCTTCTTCGGCAACAGCGGCACCGAGGCGGTGGAGACGGCCCTGAAGTTCGCCCGGTTCGCCACCGGGCGGCCCAGGATCCTCTACTGCGACCACGCCTTCCACGGGCTGACCACCGGCTCCTTGTCGGTGAACGGGGAGGGCGGGTTCCGCGACGGCTTCGCCCCCCTCCTCCCCGACACCAAGATCGCCCTGGGGGACCTGGGCGCCCTGGAGCGGGAGCTCCGCAAGGGCGACGTCGCCGCCTTCGTCGTCGAGCCCATCCAGGGCAAGGGGGTCCTGGAGGCCCCGCCCGGCTTCCTGCTCGGCGCGCAGGAACTGCTGCACCGGCACAAGGCGCTCCTGATCGCGGACGAGGTGCAGACCGGCCTCGGACGTACCGGTGACTTCTACGCGTACCAGCACGAGCCGGGCGTGGAACCGGACCTGGTGTGCGTGGCCAAGGCGCTGTCGGGCGGCTACGTGCCGGTCGGCGCCACCCTGGGCAAGGACTGGATCTTCAAGAAGGTCTACTCGTCCATGGACCGGGTGCTCGTGCACTCCGCGAGCTTCGGGTCCAACGCGCAGGCGATGGCGGCCGGCCTGGCGGTGCTGTCGGTCATGGAGGACGAGGAGCTCGTCGCGCACGCCCGGGCGACGGGGGACCTGCTGCGCGGGCGGCTCGCGGCCATGGTGGACGAGTACGAGCTGCTGCACGAGGTGCGCGGGCGCGGGCTGATGATCGGCATCGAGTTCGGCCGGCCGTCCTCGCTGGGGCTGCGCAGCCGGTGGACGATGCTGCAGGCGGCCCGCAAGGGGCTCTTCGCCCAGATGGTCGTGGTGCCGCTGCTCCAGAAGCACCGGATCCTCACCCAGGTCTCCGGGGACCACCTGGAGGTCATCAAGCTCATTCCGCCGCTGGTCGTGGACGAGCGGGACGTCGACCGGTTCGTCGGCGCCTTCCGCGCGGTCATGGACGAGGCGCACGGCGGGTCCGGGCTGATGTGGGACTTCGGCAGGACGCTGGTGAAGCAGGCCGTCGCCCAGCGCTGACGGCCCGCTCCGGGCGATCTATTCCAGCAGTCGCTCACGCAGCCGGCCGAGGGTCTCGGGCTTCAGCCCGAGGCCCTCCGCCAGGTACGGGTCCACCCCGCCCCAGGTCTCGTCGATGGTCTCGAAGGCGGCGACCAGGTACTCGGCGCGGGCGTCGAAGAGCGGTGCGAGCAGCTCCATCACCTCGGGGGAGCGGGCCTCGTCGGACGCGCTGCTGCGGTGCACCCGGTAGCGGCGGTGCGGGGCGTTCGACTCCAGGTAGTCCGCCACGATCGCCTCGCGCTCGACGCCGAGCGCGAGCAGGGTGACGGCGATCGACAGACCCGCCCGGTCCTTGCCGGCCGCGCAGTGCAGGAGGGCCGGGACGCTGTCCTCGGCGAGCGCGTGCACGACCCGGCTGTGCTCGGCGGTGCGCTGCTCGATGATCCTGCGGTACGAGTTCGTCATCCGGGCCGCGGCCTTGCCGTCGCCCAGGATCGTGCGCAGCTGGTCGAGGTCGCCCTCGCGCACCAGCCGCCAGAACTCCCGGCCGTCGGCCGGATCCGAGAGCGGGATGTTCACGTTCCGTACCCCGGGCAGTTCCACGTCCGGCCCCTCCAGCGCGTGGTCGGCGCCGTTGCGGAAGTCGAAGACGGTGTGGAGGCCGAGCGAGGCGAGGAACTCTGCATCGGTTTCAGTGGCATGTGCGAGATGTCCGCTTCGGAACAGTTGTCCTGTCCTGACCCTTCGACCATCAGAAGTCGGCAATCCGCCTACATCGCGGAAATTGCGTACTCCGGTCAGCTCCGGCTCCTGTATCTGCTGGGTCACGGGAACTCCTCCGCTTCGTGGTGAGAATTCTGTCCGAATTGAGCTGTTTGGCGCCAACTTGCCATATCCGGAGGCGAGATCGGGCGCGTCTCCGTGAGCCAGATCATACGGTGACCGTGAGTGCCTGATCGTGAATGCCGAATGGCCCCGTCGGAGCGGTTGTTGACGGCGGGTAATGGACGCAGGGTGACCAGAATTCCGCCGGTTCCTCATTCCTGTGATTCCGTCAGGAAATTCATGGCTTGTTCCCCGCCGTCGCAAGGGTTTACCTTCGCGATCGATCCGGGTGGATCGCCGAATCCTGCCGCCGCCCGGAAACCGCACCCGACTATTCGCGCGGCAGGAGCGGGGGAACCAGGTAAGCCGCTGTCCCGGAGATCTTTTCGGAGATCCTTTCGCACGGGACGGCTCGGGGTGAAGACGTACATGCCCAGTACATGTACGGCCGGACATCTCCAGTCCGAACCCGACAGCTCACCTCGCAGGCGCCGGAGAGGAATTCGCCATGCCTGCAAAGGGTAAGCACCGCCGTCCCAAGTCCCTCTCGATATCGCGCGGTTTCGCCGTCGCAGGCACCGGTGGCGCGGCCCTCGCGCTGCCGCTGATGGGCGCCGCGGGCGCCCAGGCGGCCGTCGCCCCGGCCGCGGCGACCGCGGCGGCCCCCGCCGTGGCCCCGCAGGTCCCCGCCGCGCTGCAGGCCGCGCCCGTCGCCGCCGTGCAGGCCGCCCCGAGCGCCTACACGGTCGTGCCGGGCGACTGCCTCTCCAAGATCGCCGCCGAGCGCCACCTCTCCGGCGGCTGGGAGCGGCTGTACGCCGACAACCGCGAGGCGGTCGGCAGCAACCCGTCGCTGATCCACCCCGGCCTGAGGCTGCACCTCGGCGGCCCGGGTGAGGCGGACCCGGTGGACGCCGCCCCCGCCCCCGAGGCCGCCCCCGAGGCCGCCCCCGAGGCGGAGGCCGAGGCCGCTCCGGAGTCCGCCCCCGAGGCGGCGCCGAAGGCAGCACCGAAGCCGGCCGCCAAGGCCGCCCCCGCGCAGCAGGACTCCGAGGCCGGGGCGCCCGCCGCGCAGAAGTCGGCCTCCGGCTTCGTCGCCCCGCTCGGCAGCACCGGCGTCTCCACCCAGTACAAGGTCGCGGGCAGCATGTGGTCCTCCGGCTACCACACCGGCGTGGACTTCATCGCGAGCTCCGGCACCACCGTCAGGGCCGTCGGCGCGGGCACCGTCGTCTCCGCGGGCTGGGGCGGCTCGTACGGCAACGAGGTCGTCATCCGGCACGCGGACGGCAAGTACTCCCAGTACGCCCACCTGTCCCAGCTGTCCGTCTCCTCCGGCCAGAGCGTCACCGCCGGGCAGACCCTCGGCCTCTCCGGCTCCACGGGCAACTCCACCGGCCCGCACCTCCACTTCGAGATCCGCACGGGCCCCTCGTACGGCTCCGACATCGACCCGCTGGCCTACCTCCGCTCGAAGGGCGTGAGTATCTGACGGCACCCGCCGTCGGCGCAGGGACACACGTGAGGCCGGGGCCCGAGGGGGGTCCCGGCCTCACGTGTACTTATTCCTTATCCTCCACGTGGTACAGATCACGGTCCGTCAACCCCTCATTACGTTGGCGTAGGTTGGTTACGGGAGTGAAGGATGGGTTCTCGTGGCAGCGACGACGACGAAACTCAAGACCATCGGCTCGTACGCGGCGATCGGGGACAGCTTCACCGAAGGCGTGGGGGACCCGGGACCCGGGGATTCGCATCTCGGCTGGGCGGACCGGCTCGCCGTGCTCCTGGCCGATCAGCGCGACGAGCACGACTTCCGTTATGCGAATCTGGCGGTGCGCGGAAAGCTCCTCGACCAGATCGTGGCCGACCAGCTTCCGAGGGCCAAGGCCCTCGCGCCCGACCTGGTCAGCTTCTGCGCGGGCGGCAACGACATCATCCGGCCCGGCAGCGACCCGGACGACGTGGCGGAGCGGTTCGAGGCGGCCGTGGCCGACCTCGCCGGCGCGGTCGGCCAGGTCATGATCACGACAGGCTTCGACACCCGGGGCGTGCCGGTCCTCAAGCACCTCCGGGGCAAGGTGGCGACGTACAGCGCGCACGTGCGCGCCATCGCGGACCGCTACGACTGCCCGGTGCTCGACCTGTGGTCGCTGAAGTCCGTACAGGACCGGCGGGCGTGGGACACGGACCGGCTGCACCTCTCGCCCGAGGGGCACACACGGGTCGCGCTGCGCGCGGCGCAGGTGCTCGGGCTGGACGTGCCGACCGACCCCGACCAGCCGTGGCCGCCGCAGCGGCCGCGCGGCTCGGTGGACGTGACCCGCGACAACATCCAGTGGGCGCGCGACCACCTCGTGCCGTGGATCGGCCGGCGGCTGCGTGGGGAGTCCTCGGGGGACCATGTGGAGGCGAAGCGGCCCGACCTGCTGCCGCTGTAGCCGTTCGAACGCGGGCGGGACGCGGACGGGGACGGGGGGACAGAAGGGACGGCAGGGGGGCAGGGACGGGACAGGGACGGGACAGGGACGGGACAGGGACGGGACAGGGACGGGGGCGGTCAGCGGAATCCTTCGGGGCCGGTGTGCGTTGGGATGGTCGTAGAGAGACGACCACCCCTTACTCCATCCTCCCTGGAGGCGCTTTGACCGGCTCCCGTCCCCTGCGTCCCCGGCTGCGTGCCCTGCGGCCCGAAGCCTTCGGCGCGGACCCGTCCGGTGCCCGGCTGGAGCGCATCCGTCGCTCGCCGAACTTCGCCGACGGCGTCTTCCAGAATCCGGTCGGTGCCCGGAACAGGCCCGCGGGCTCGATGGCGGAGTTCGCCAAGATCTACTTCCACCG
The DNA here is from genome assembly GCF_000720115.1 of Streptomyces sp. NRRL F-2580. Taxonomy (GTDB): domain Bacteria; phylum Actinomycetota; class Actinomycetes; order Streptomycetales; family Streptomycetaceae; genus Streptomyces. The sequence goes on along the minus strand of NZ_JOIR01000014.1, from coordinate 158,329 downwards.
GGAGCAGCGGGTTCGGCGCGGTCCCGCCGCGCCCATCCCCGTGTACCCGACCACCCTCGCGGAGCTGGCGAAGCCGCCGGCGAGCGGTCTGCGGCTGACCTGGATGGGCCACTCCAGCGTGCTCGCGGAGATCGACGGCCGCCGGGTGCTGTTCGACCCGGTGTGGGGCGAGCGGTGTTCCCCCTTCCCCTTCGCCGGTCCCAAGCGGCTGCACCCCGTGCCCGTTCCGCTGGCCTCGCTGGGCGACGTCGACGTCGTGGTCATCTCGCACGACCACTACGACCACCTCGACCTGCCCACCATCAAGGCCCTGGCCGGTACGGACACGGTCTTCGCCGTCCCGCTCGGCGTCGGCGCGCACCTGGAGCGCTGGGGCGTGTCCCCCGACCGGCTGCGTGAGCTGGACTGGAACGAGACCACCAAGATCGCCGGTCTCTCCCTCACGGCCACCCCCGCCCGGCACTTCTGCGGCCGCGGCCTGCGCAACCAGCAGCACACCCTCTGGGCCTCCTGGGTCGTCGCGGGCGACGAGCACCGGATCTACCACAGCGGGGACACCGGCTACTTCTCCGGCTTCGAGGAGATCGGCGCCGAGCACGGGCCCTTCGACGCCACGATGATCCAGATCGGCGCGTATTCGGAGTACTGGCCCGACATCCACATGACCCCCGAGGAGGGCATGCGCGCCCACCTCGACCTCCAGGGCGGCGCCCCGCACGGAACGATGCTGCCGATCCACTGGGGCACCTTCAACCTGGCCCTGCACTCGTGGGACGAGCCAGGCGAGGGCACGCTGGCCGCGGCCGAGGGGGCCGGAGCGGCCATCGCTCTGCCGATCCCGGGCCAGCCGTTCGAGCCGGGCGCCGACGAGGCTCCGGCGCAGCCGTGGTGGCGGCCGTTCGTCGCGGGCGGCGCGGTCACCGCCCCGGCCGCGGTCCCCAGCCCGGTCACCGTGGAGGAGCGGCCGCGGGCCGTGACCCGCGAGGAGACCGAGGCCGTCGGGTCCTGACGTCACCGCCGCCCGTCCCGGCGGCGGCGGGGCGGGCGGCGCATTCGGGCGGTTGTACGAGCGCTCCACCGGGAGCGGGAAGCACCCCCTCGAAGTCCCCAACTGGCGTTCCGGGGCGGGACGGCGGGGTCTAGCGTGGGTATCCGGTGATCAACACCGGGCCCCGGAACGCTGGGGGCCGGGCCCCACGTACCGAACGTACCGAGGACGCCGATGTCCGGACTCCGCGCCGCCCGCCACGCCCCGTCGAGACACGCCGTCACCGGTCCCGGCCGGCAGATACGGCCCCAGCTGGTGCGCGCCGCCGTCCTGCCCACGCTGGCCGCCGGGCTCAGCGGGGCCGCCGCGGTGATCTTCACCCTCCAGCTCGGCGGGGGTGCGGGCGACCGCGACGCCCGGCTCTGGCCGGTGCTCACGGGCTGTGCCCTGCTGGTGGTCGGGGCCCTCGCCGCGGCCCTGCTCGGAGCCCAGCGCGGGGCCAAGGCCGTACGGGACCGCTGCGAGGCGCTGCGCCGCTCCAGCGTGCGCGGCCGCCAGGAGCTGCGTACCGCCGCCGACCTGCTGGAACGGGGCGAGACCCCGCCCCGCCCGGTGCGGGGCGGGCCGACCGGGCCGCTCGTCGGGGGCGATCCGGCCGGCGTGGACGAGTTCTGGCTGCTCTCGCAGGAGCTGCGGGGCGCCCGGGAACAGGCGCACGCGACCCTCGTACGGCTGGCCGGACCGGCCACGCCGTCCGACAGCGAGCGCACGGTCGAGGTCTTCGTCAACCTCGCGCGTCGCCTGCAATCCCTCGTGCACCGGGAGATCGCGCTCCTCGACGAGCTGGAGGACACGGTCGAGGACCCGGACCTGCTCAAGGAGCTCTTCCACGTCGACCACCTCGCCACCCGGATCCGCCGGCACGCCGAGAACCTCGCCGTGCTGGGCGGGGCCGCCTCCCGCCGCCAGTGGACACGGCCGATCGACCTGAGCGAGGTGCTCCGCTCCTCGGTCGCGGAGGTCGAGCAGTACACCCGGGTCAAGGTCGTGCCCCCGGCCGGTGGCAGCGTCCGCGGACACGCCGTCGCGGACGTGGTGCACCTGCTGGCCGAACTGGTCGAGAACGCCACGGTGTTCTCCGCGCCCGACACCGATGTCGTGCTGCGCGCCGAGCGGGTCACCGCGGGGATCGCGGTCGAGGTGGAGGACCGGGGGCTGGGCATGCCGGTGGAGGAACAGCACCGGATGAACGCCCTGCTCGGGGACCCCGACCAGATCAGCGTCCGGCACCTGCTCGCGGACGGGCGGATCGGGCTGTTCGTCGTGTCGGCGCTGGCCCGCCGGCACGGGATCGCCGTCGAGCTCAAGTCCAACATCTACGGCGGCGTGCTCGCCGTGCTGGTGCTGCCGCAGGAGCTGCTGGGCGCGGAGGCGCCGAGCGCCGCCGACGCGGCGGGCGGCTCCCGGCCGACCTCGTGGGGCACGGGCGAGCCCCGGTCGGCCCCCCGCCTGGAACGGGTTCCCGCGCCGCAGCCCTGGCCCGCGACCCCACAACGCGCCCCGGCCGCCCCGGACATCGCACCGGGCCCGCCGCCCCTGGCGGTTCCCGCACCGCGCTCGGGCCCACCCACCCGGGCCGTCCCACCCCCACGCGACCCCGAGCCCGACGCTGCGGCGCCCCCCCGGCCCAAGCCCGCGCCGGCCCCCGAGGCCTGGTCCGAGCCCGCGCCGGATGCCGGGGACCCGGCTCCGGCCGGGGCCGATCCCTGGCCCGAGGCCGCGCCGCTCCCGGCGCGGGGTACGGGGGATCCGGCTTCGGCCACGGCCGTGACCGGCCCGGGTGCCAAGGCCTGGGCCGAGCCCGCGTCGATGCCCGCGCCGGGTGCGGGGGATCAGGCTTCGTCCGAGGCCGTGCCCGACCCGGGTGCCGAGCCTTGGCCCGAGGCCGCGCGGGGTGCGGGGGACCCGGCTTCGGCCGGGGCCGAGGCCGCGTCGATGCCCGCGCCGGAGGCCGGTTCCTGGCCCCGGGCCGTGCCCGGGGACGGGCACTCAGCGTGGCCCGAGGCCGTCGCGGCAACAGGCACGGCGGGCTCCGCCGAGGACTGGGCCGCACCCGCGCCGTTCCCGACTCGGGGAGCGTGGGACCCGGTTTCGGCCGGGGCCGGGACGGGCGCCGAGCCGGTGCCGGAGACCGGCCACTGGTCTGTTGCCAGGGACGAGCCCACGGCCTGGTCCGAGGCCGCTGACGGCTCGGCCGGTGACGGGGCTGGGGCCTCGGCCCCTGCGGCACCTGCTCGGCTCCCCGTTCGGGGAGCGGGGGACCCGGCTTCGGCCACGGCCGTGACCGGACCGGGGTCTCCGGCTTCTGCCGGACCCGGGACAGGGGCCGTGCCCCCCTTGGCGTCTGCGCCGACGTCCGCTGCTGCCGAGTCCTGGGCGGGCGCCTCGGCGATGGCCGTGCCCGCGCCGGGTGCGGAGGACCCGGCTTCCTCCACGGCCGTGACCGGCTCGGTGGCCGAGCCTTGGGCTGACACCCCGGGCGGGCTCCGGCCGGGGCTCGTGCCCTGGGGCGGAGCAGGTCCGGGAGATGCGGATGCGGCTTCAGCCGAGCCTTGGGCCCGGTCCGGGCCCGGGGCCCCGGCCGCGGCCCCGCCCCCGCCCCGGGACGGAGCCGCTCCGGGCGGTGTGGATTCGGCCTCGGCCGAGCCTTGGGGCGGACCCGTGGCCCCCGCCCCCTCGGGGCCGGACGACGGGACCGGGGCTGGCGCCTCGGCGATGGCGGAGGATCCGGCTTCGGCCGGGGCCGTGACGGGCCCGGGGGCCGAAGCCCCGGACGGGCCCGTGCCCCGAGACGGAGCGGCTCCGGGCGCCGGGGGTGAGACCTGGGCCGGGGGTGCTGTGCGGGCGCGGGGTGGGCCGCGCGGCGGGGAGGCGGCCGGGTTGCTGCCCCTGCAGCGGGGCGGCGAGCCCGAGGTCGGGGAGGAGCGGCCCGCTTTGCCCCGGCGGCGGGCGCAGCAGCACCTGGCACCGCAGCTGCGCGAGGCCCCCGTACCGCGGCCGCCTGCGGACGCCGAGCAGCCACTGCACGATCCGGGCCTGATGGCCGCCTTCCAACGGGGCTTCGGCCTCGCCCAGTCGGAGAACCAGCTATGACCCCGACACCTCACCTCAGCAAGGAGCACACCCCCATGGGCGGCGAAGTGGCGACGAAGACCGGCACCCGGCTCTCGGACCTCGACTGGCTGCTCAGCGGCCTGGTGCAGCGCGTGCCGTACACGCGCAGCGCCGTACTCCTCACCGCTGACGGCCTCGTCACCTGCGTGCACGGCCTGGACGCCGACAGCGCCGACCACCTGGCGGCCCTCGCCTCCGGCCTGTACTCGCTGGGCCGCAGCGCGGGCTCCCGGTTCGGCGCCGGCGCGGAGGTACGGCAGGTCGTCGTCGAGCTCGACACCGCGCTCGTCTTCGTCTCCGCGGCCGGATCCGGGACCTGTCTGGCCGTACTCGCCGACCGCGAGGCCGATGCCGGGGTGCTCGGCTACGAGATGGCGATGCTGGTCAAGAGCGTCCGTCCGTACCTGGCGGCCCCGCCGCGGCGGCCCACCGCCGACCCGGAGCGATGAGGGTCCGCGCCACGGGGGCGTACGCGAAGGGGCGGGACACACCGTGGCTCGACGACTCGGCGGGCCGGGTCATGCGCCCGTACACCGCCAGCGGCGGGCGGACCCGGCCCGGCGTCGCGCTCGACCTGCTCTCGCTGGTGACCGCGACCGGCGTGCGCCCGCGCATCCCGCTCGGGGCCGAGCACACCCTCGTGCTACGGCTCTGCGCCGGCGCGGCCGCGGTCACCGTCGCCGAGGTGGCCGGGCAGCTGAGGTTGCCGGCCGCGGTGGTGAAGGTGCTGCTGTCCGATCTGATGGAACACGGGGCCGTCATGGCGCAGGCACCGCGATTCCCCGGCATCGGCGGCGACGGGTTCGCCGCCACCGACCAGTCACTCCTGAGGGCGGTCCTCGATGGCCTGCGAAAACGCCTGTGAAGCCCCCGCTGCGGCCCCCGCGACCCTGAAGATCCTGGTCGCGGGGGGTTTCGGCGCGGGCAAGACCACCTTCGTGGGCGCGGTCAGCGAGATCGAACCGCTGAGCACCGAGGAACTGCTCAGTGACCTCAGCTCGGCCGCCGACCCGACGCACCGCGTCGAGGCGAAGACCACCACGACCGTCGCCCTCGACTTCGGCCGGATCACCCTCGACGAGCGCCACGTGCTCTACCTCTTCGGCACACCGGGCCAGCACCGCTTCTGGTTCCTGTGGGAGGAGCTGTGTGCGGGCGCGCTCGGGGCGGTGGTGCTCGCCGACACGCGCCGCCTCGAGGACTGCTTCCCCGCCGTGGACTTCTTCGAGCGGCGCGGGATCGGCTTCATCGTGGCCGTCAACGAGTTCGACGACGGCCACCGCTACGCGCCCGAGGAGGTCCGCGAAGCGGTGGGGCTCGGGCCGGAGGTGCCCGTCGTACGGTGCGACGCGCGCCTGACCAGTTCGGGTACGGGCGCACTGGCGGCCCTGGTCCGCCACCTCCTCTGCATGTCCACAGCCACAGCCACAGCCACAGCCAGGGCCACAGCCACGGCCACAGTCAGCTCTTCGTCTTCGGAGTCGGGGGAACCGCCATGACGTACTACGAATCGACCGGACACCTGCTGCTCACGCCGGTGGACCGGGAGGCACCCGCGCGCGCCGTCCGGCTGCGCGAGCTGGGTCTGGGGGAGCGGACGGACGCCGAACTGGACGCCTTCGCGCGGCGGGTCGCCGACGTGCTCGAAGCCCCGCACTCCGGGGTCAACTTCATCGGCGAGGAACGGCAGTTCTTCGCCGGGCTGCACCACGCGGCCGAGTCCCCGGCCGGCGGGTACCCGGCGCGGGTCCTGGCCCGCGACCACGGCTACTGCCCCTACGTGGTGGTCCGGCGGCGGGCGCTGGTGCTGGAGGACGTACGGGACTTCGCGCGCTTCGCGGGCAACGCGGTCGTCGACGAGAGCGGGGTGCGCTCGTACCTGGGCGCGCCCCTCACGGACCGGCGCGGGATCGTCCTGGGCACGGTGTGCGCGGTGGACGTGGTGCCGCGGCGGTGGGGGACGGCGGGGCTCGCCACCGTCAAGGCGCTGGCCGCGGAGCTGGTGGCGCTGGTGCACGCACGGGAGGACCGGGCGCAGGCGGACGGAGCGCAGGCGGACCGGGCGCAGGCGGACCGGGCGCAGGCGGACGGGGCGCAGGTGGACGGGGCGCAGGTGGACGGGGCGCAGGCGGGCCGGGCGCAGGACCGCGCGGCGGACCGGCGGGCGTGAGCGCGAGGGTCGGTGGCGGGGGCTACGGTCGTCGGACGAGGGTTCACCGGTGGCTGGAGAGGAGTCTCGGGGATGGCCACGACCGCGCAGGACGTCCGCCTGATCGCGCTGTCGCTCCCGGACAGCAGCGAGAAGCTCGCCTGGGGCATGCCGACCTTCCGGGTCGGCGGGAAGATCTTCGTCGCGCTCGCCGACGACGACACCTCGATCGGGGTGAAGTGCCCCAAGGAGGACCGCGCCGCGCTGATCGCGGCGGAGCCGGAGAAGTTCTTCGTGCGTCCGGGCCACGACGACAACTACGCCTGGATCCGGATCCGCCTGAAGGCCCTGGCGGACGCGAGCGAGCTGCGCTCCATCCTGACCGACTCCTGGCTCCAGGCCGCCCCGAACCGGCTGATCGCGGCCCATCCGGAGCTCACCGGCACGTCGGGCTGAGAAGCGGCCCGCCGCACGGCGCGGGACCGGCGGACGTGGCCGACGCGGTACCGGTGGAAGCGGTAGCGGAAAAGGTGCGCGCGACCACCCGCTGAAATGCGGTATCGTTCTCATGCGCGTTCGGCCAGGGGAAACCCCAGGTCAGCGGGTATCGGGACGTGGCGCAGCTTGGTAGCGCACTTGACTGGGGGTCAAGGGGTCGCAGGTTCAAATCCTGTCGTCCCGACCATGCTTTTAGCAGGTCGGAGGCCGTTCTCTCATCCATGAGAGGGCGGCCTTTTCCATGCCCGGAATGCTGGTGGTCGCAGTGTGGTAGCACGCCCGCTTTGGGGTTGGCTGGCGGTGGGGTGGAAGCCGGTCGGGGTGAGGCTGCGGAGCGGGTGCCCCGTCTTCGCCGCACATGCTTTAGGTTGCGGGTGTGGCCGTCGTCTGTTCGTCGGTCAGGCGGGCCCGCCAGTCGCTGACGTAGTCGTCGGGCATGGACGCCAGGCGGGCGATTTCCCCGTCGCTGCGCCCATCGGACCAGGCCAGGATCCGTGTCACGGTGCGGTTCCGTGCCGCGCGGAAGTCCTTGAGCATGTTCTCGAGGCGTTCGGCTTCCTCGGCTTCGCGGACGAGCTGCTGGTCGACGGCGGAGCGTTCCTCGGCGCGCAACCGGCGCAGATGGGCGTCCAGGCCCGTCAGGACCAGACCCTCCTCGTGCGCGGAGTTCTGGAACCCTTCGGCCAAGGCCGCCAGCACGCAGTCGGGGACGTCGGCGAGGGTGGCCCCGGGGGGCTTGGCCGCCTCCCAGGTGCCCCGACCCGCCTCTGTCGTCTCCAGCCAGACGCGGGCGTCTGTCGGAACACGGTCGCCGCACGCCTGCGCGCGGTAGGCGTACAGGGCGGCACGGTGGCCGTAGAAAGTGAAACCGTCCTCGATCTGCCGGTCGGCGGCGCGGCACATCCGCCCCGGTACACCGCCATAGCCGCTCTCGGGACTGTAGTCGGCGTAGGCATCGAGTTCCGCGTCCGTGGCCAGGCCCCAGGAGGGATCGCACAGACCGGGGTTCATGGCGAGGAACGCGCCGACCTCGACACGCCAGGCAGGGATCGGTGTCGTGCGCAGCCTGGGCCAGCGGAGATCGCCGGAGGGGTCGAAGGTGTGGGTCGCGGCCTGCTCGATGTCGTCCCAGGCGGTGGCGGCCTCGGCCGACCACTCCAGTTCGTCGTCCGGTCCGATGCGGTGGATGGAGTCCACGAGCCGCTGCACGGCGGGGAGTATGCGCAGAGCGAGCGCGTGCAGTTCCTCAGCGGTGAAGAAGCGCCAGGAGCAGCCGCGCTGTTCGTCATGGGTCAGGTGGCCGAGCAGCTGCACCATGCTTCCGGAGGCCGGGACGGCCCCGTCGCCGAGTGCCCTGCGGGGGAGGCCGGGGAGCTGGCTGCCGAGGTCTTCGGACGGGGCCCGCCAGTCGATGTCGCCGAACCATACGGCGCCGTCGCGTGCGTCCACTGCCAGCCACTGGTGGTAGCCCGCACCCGGGCCGTAGCGCTGCTCCTGCTGCTCGGCGTGCTCGTCGTGCCATACGTACTCGCCCGGAGGCGGGTCCAGCTCCACGGCCATGAAGCCGTCCTCGGGGCGGTAGCCGGTGAGGACGCGGGCCGTTCGCGGCGCACTGTCGGCGGCGGTCATGAGGGGTTTCCTCTCGCTGGAACGTCAACCACCGCAAACGTAGGGCGCCCGTCACACAATAGTTTAACTTTCAGCCACCGCGTCCGGTAGTCGGACACGCCGGGAGACCTGGCGTCATCACCCGGTCTACGCGCGTGCGGCCGCCGTCAACTTGGCGCATTTCGCGTGGATTCACGCTCCGTTCACTGCCCGACAGGGTGGGCCATCACGGCCACAACCCCTGCCGGGGCCACTTCTGTGCCCACACCGTCACCACCGCGCCGGGGACCCGGATCGGCGCCCTCCTGCCGGGGACCCGCGAGGTCGCCACGCATCATCATCAGGCCGTGGATCGCCTCGGCTCCGGGTTCATCGTGGCAGCCCGTGCGGCGGACGGCACCGTCGAGGCGATCGAGAGCACCCGGCACCGCTTCGCCGTGGGCGTCCAGTGGCATCCGGAGATGGGTGTCGACACGCCGGTGGTGCACGCCCTGGTGGATGCCGCCGGTTCCGCCGCAGACACCGATCGGGCGGCTTCGGTGGCAGGACGGAAAGTGCGCACGGTACGAAACTCGCCGGGCCGGACTTTCCCGACACAGGTGTCTTGACACCCTCCGGCGCACCCATCAAGATCACACCGTGAACCTGTCAGACAGCCAGACAGGTGGCCAGGCCCCGCGGCGCGTCAGCGCGATGGAAGCGGTCTTCGGCCACCTGCGCAGCGCCATCGAGCGCGGTGAGTACGTCGTGGGCGACAAGCTTCCCTCCGAAGCCGAGTTGTGCCGGGCCCTGGAGGTCAGCCGGCCCGTGCTGCGGGAGGCGCTCCGAGCCCTCCAAGCCATCGGCCTGACGGCCTCCAAGAGCGGCAAGGGCACGTTCGTCCTGGCGAACACGGTCGAGGACCCCACCTTCGGCGACTACGTCGCCAGCGACCTGCTGGAGGTGCGCCGGCACGTCGAGATCCCGGTCGCCGGGTACGCCGCGCTGCGCCGCACCCCGGAGGACCTGGACCATCTGGGCCATCTGCTCGACCGGATGGAGCAGGAGACCGACACCACCGCGTGGGTGGCGATGGACACCGTCTTCCACCTGGCGGTGGCCGAGGCATCCCGCAACCCCGTCTTCCGCCGCGTCATCGAGGAGATCCGCGACGCACTGGCGCGTCAGTCGACCTTCCTCAACGAACTGGGCGGCCGACGCGAGCAGTCCAACTGCGAGCACCGGGCGATCCTCGAGGCGCTGGCCGACGGTTCCGAGCACGACGCGGTGGAGGCCATGTCCCACCACCTCCTGCGGGTCGAGACGACCCTCACAGAAATCGTGCGCCCCCAGCGCGCGGCCACCTCCACGGAAGGCAGACCCGAGGCGTGAGCGAGCAGTTCCTCAAAGACGAGAAGCGCCCCACGACCCGTCACGTGGACGCCGGGGACACCGGCTACAGCAAGTCCTTGACACCCCGGCACGTCAACATGATCGCCATCGGGGGTGCGATCGGCACCGGGCTCTTCCTCGGCGCGGGCGGACGCCTCGCCGACGCCGGCCCCTCACTGTTCGTCGCCTACGCCGTCTGCGGGATCTTCGCGTTCCTCGTCGTACGCGCGCTCGGCGAGCTCGTCATGTACCGGCCGTCCTCCGGCGCCTTCGTCTCGTACGCCCGGGAGTTCCTCGGGGAGAAGGGCGCGTACACCGCGGGCTGGATGTACTTCCTCAACTGGGCGACCACCGGCATCGCCGACATCACCGCCGTCGCCACCTACACCCATTACTGGCGCCTGTTCTCCGACGTCCCGCAGTGGGTGATCGCGCTCATAGCCCTGGCCGTGGTCCTCACCGTGAACCTCATCTCGGTGCGGATCTTCGGCGAACTGGAGTTCTGGTTCGCCATCGTCAAGGTCGGCGCGCTGGTCGTCTTCATGGCCATCGGGATCTTCTTCCTCGTCACCCGGCACCCCATCGACGACGCCGTGCCCGGTCCGTCCCTGATCACCGACAACGGCGGGATCTTCCCCAACGGCCTGCTGCCCATGCTGCTGATCATCCAGGGCGTCGTCTTCGCCTACGCCTCCGTCGAGCTGGTCGGAGTCGCGGCCGGTGAGACCGAGAATCCCGAGGAGATCATGCCGAAGGCGATCAACTCGATCATGTGGCGCGTCGGCCTCTTCTACGTCGGCTCGGTCGTCCTGCTGTCGATGCTGATGCCGTGGAACAGCTACAGCGCCGGCCAGAGCCCGTTCGTGACCGTGCTCTCCCACATCGGCATCCCGGCGGCCGGCGACGTCATGAATCTGGTCGTTCTCACCGCGGCCATGTCCTCGCTCAACTCCGGCCTCTACTCCACGGGCCGCATCCTGCGCTCGATGGCCGTCAATGGCTCCGCCCCGCGCTTCACCGCCCGGCTCAGCCGCACCCAGGTGCCCTACGGCGGCATCCTGCTCACCAGCGGCATGTGCGTCCTCGGCGTCGGGCTCAACTTCGTGGTTCCGGCGGATGCGTTCGAGATCGTGCTCAACCTCGCGGCCATCGGCATCCTCGCCACCTGGGGCATGATCATGGTCTGCCACCTCTTCTTCTGGCGGAAGACCCGTGACGGCGAACTGACCCGTCCCTCCTACCGCCTGCCCGGGTCCCCGTGGACCGAACTCGTGACACTGGCCTTCCTCGCCTCCGTCCTGGTCCTCATGTACGCCGACGGAGGAGCGGCGCGCACCACCGTGCTGTGCGTGCCACTGATCGCCGCGGCGCTGGTCGCCGGCTGGTACGCCGTCCGCGGCCGCGTGGCGCGCGCCGCCGCGAAGAGCGAGGGCTGAGCCGGGCGGCGGGCGCGGCCCGTCCCCCCGGGCCGGGCCTGCCGCCGGCCACCCCGGTCAGCAGCAACCCACCACCAAACGAGGCAGTGATGCGCAGCAGTCTCCTCGCGGACGCGCCCGCGATGCGCGAGCCCCAGCATGCACCCGTCGCCCACGTCACCCGGGGCGGCGTGATCGAGGGAGTCCACTACGGATCCGTCGTCGTCCTCGGCGGTAATGGCGACGTCCGGTTGAGCATCGGAGACATCGAGGTCGCCTGCTACCCGCGCTCAGCCCTCAAGCCGGTCCAGGCCCTCGCCATGGTGCGGGCCGGGCTGCCGCTCGACGGCGCCCTGCTCTCCCTCTCGATGGGCAGCCACTCCGGCGAGGAGCACCACCTCGCAGGTACCCGGCTGATCCTCGAACTGGCCGGCCTCACCGAGGACGACCTGCGCAACGTCCCCGACGTGCCGTACGCCTCGGCGGTCCGGGATGCCTGGGTGCGCGAGGGCCGCGGGCCTTCCCGGCTCGCCCAGAACTGTTCCGGCAAGCACGCGGCGATGCTGTACCTGTGCAAGCTGGCCGGCTGGCCCCTGGAGAGCTACCTCGACCCGGGCCACCCGCTTCAGAGGGCGATCGCCGAGGTCGTCGAGGAACTCACCGGCCAGCACATCGCGAACGTCACCGTCGACGGCTGCGGAGCCCCGCTGTTCGCAGTGTCCCTGCACGGCCTGGCCCGCGCCGCCGCCCGTATCGCCACGGCCGGTCCGGACACCGCCGGGCGCCGGGTGGCGGACGCGCTGCGCGTCCACCCGGAGATGGCCTCCGGCACAGGGCGAGACACGGCCCAGCTGATGCGCGCGGTGCCCGGGCTGCTGGCCAAGGACGGCTTCGAGGGCGTCCAGGTGGCCGCGCTGCCCGACGGCCGGGCCGTTGCAGTGAAGATCGCCGACGGGGCGGACCGGGCGCGCATCCCGGTGACGGCCGCAGCCCTCGCCCGGGCGGGAGTCGAGCCGCGGCTGCTCGCCGGGTTCGAGGGCGAGCCGATGACCGGCGGCGGCCGGCCCGTCGGCGGCATCCGGCCGGTGGCGGCGCTGAACCCGCCCAGCGTCCCCGCCACCGCCTGACTCCATCCCCTTTCACCACCTTGACCCACCCACCTCAGGAAGAGGGCCGCACACCCATGACCGCCGCCACCCGCAGCGAACACGACCTGCTCGGAGACCGCGAAGTCCCCGCCGACGCCTACTGGGGCGTCCACACCCTGCGCGCCACCGAGAACTTCCCCATCACCGGGACGCCCATCTCCGCCTACCCGCACCTGATCGACGCCCTCGCTGCCGTCAAGGAGGCCGCAGCCCTCGCCAACGAGGAACTCGGCCTGCTGGAGCCCGCGAAGGCAGCCGTGATCGTCGCCGCCTGCCAGGAGATACGCGGCGGCAAGCTCCACGACCAGTTCGTCGTCGATGTCATCCAGGGCGGCGCCGGCACCTCGACCAACATGAACGCCAACGAGGTCATCGCCAACCGGGCGCTGGAGCTGCTGGGCCACGCCAGGGGCGAGTACCGGCACCTGCACCCCAACGAGGACGTCAACCTCGGCCAGTCCACCAACGACGTCTACCCGACCGCCGTTCGGATCGCGACCGCCTCGGCGGTGCGCGGCCTGCTCGAAGCCATGGCCGTCCTGCAAGCCGCCTTCGCCCGCCGGGCCGCCGAGTTCCACGACGTGCTGAAGATGGGCCGCACCCAGCTGCAGGACGCCGTACCGATGACCCTCGGGCAGGAGTTCTCCGCCTTCGCGGTCATGCTCGACGAGGACCGCAGCCGGCTCGCGGAGGCCCTCGGACTCATCCACGAGATCAACCTCGGCGCCACCGCCATCGGCACCGGCCTCAACGCCCCTGCCGGGTACGCCGAGTCGGCCCGTCGCCACCTCGCCGACATCACCGGGCTGCCCCTGGTCACCGCGGCCGACCTGGTCGAAGCCACCCAGGACTGCGGCGCCTTCGTCCAGATGTCCGGCGTCCTCAAGCGCGTCGCCGTCAAGCTGTCCAAGACCTGCAACGATCTGCGCCTGCTGTCCTCCGGGCCGCGCGCCGGACTCGGCGAGATCAACCTGCCGCCGGTGCAGGCGGGCTCGAGCATCATGCCCGGCAAGGTCAACCCGGTGATCCCGGAGGTCGTCAACCAGGTCGCCTTCGAGGTGATCGGCAACGACATCACCATCACCATGGCCGCCGAAGCCGGACAGCTCCAGCTCAACGCCTTCGAGCCGGTCATCCTGCACTCGCTGTCGAAGTCCGTCATCCACCTGCGCGCGGCCTGCCTCACCCTCGCCGAGCGCTGCGTGGCCGGCATCACCGCCAACACCGAGAAGCTGCGGGCCACCGTTGAGAACTCCATCGGCCTGGTGACCGCCCTGAACCCGCACATCGGGTACACGGCCGCCACCGACATCGCCAAGGAAGCCCTCGCCAGTGGCCGGGGTGTGGCCGAGCTGGTCCTGGAGAGGGGCCTGCTGCCGGCCGAGAGGCTCGCCGCCCTGCTGCGGCCCGAGGTGATCGCGGGAGCCAGAGCGGCCGGGGCCTGACGCGGGGCTGCGCCGCGGCTCACCGGCCGCGCACCTGGACCGTCCCGCGCCGCGGACGGCACGCTGTTGCACCGTTCGCTGTGCCGAGCGCCTCACCTGTGGCGACCTATGGGAGCCGGTGGGGGTCAAGGGGTCGCAGGTTCAAATCCTGTCGTCCCGACCATGCTTCATGCAGGTCGGAGGCCGTTCTCTCATCCGTGAGAGGGCGGCCTTTTCCATGCCCGGAGTCCTGGTGGTCGCAGTGTGGTCGCACGCCCGGTTCGGGGCTTGTCCGCCATAGTGCTGAACGCGGGCGGGGCGGGGGAGCGGAGCCGGTGGAGGGCTTCGTGGAGGCGCTGGATGTGGTCGCGTGGTGGTTGCAGCCACGCCGGCCGGTCCGTCCGGCGGCCGGTCTTCTCGGCTCCGGTGAGTGTGTGGTCGATGGTGTCGACGGCTTCGCGGGCGGCTTGTTGGGTGAGGTGGCTGTAGATGTTCGCGGTGGTCGAGGGTGGAGTGCCGCAGCGTCTTGGAGACCACGGTGAGCGGGACGCCGGCGGTGATGGTGATGGTGGCGCCGAGGTGTCGCAGGTCGTGGACGGTGATGCGGGGAACGCCGGCTTCGCAGCGGACGTAGAGAACCCGTTCGGGCAGGTGGACGTCGTACCGGTGCAGACCGAGGGCCTCTCCCTTGCGCATGCCGGTGCTGATGAGGAACTCGAACAGGTCGGCCATGTCTGGGTCTGCCTGATGGCAGTGCTGGAGGAAGCGGACGGCCTCGTCCGCGGTCCAGCTCCGCCGCTCTGGCGACGGTGGACGGTGAAGGGCCGAGGGGCTGGCGGGGTTGTGGGCGAGGCGGTGTTGGCGGAAGGCGGCGCCGAGGGCGCTGGAGAGGGTGGCCAGGCAGCGGTAGAGGGTGGTCTGGCCGCGGCCGGCGGCGAGCTCGCTGGTGACGAACGCGGCGATGTGCCGGTGTCCGAGCTCGTCCAGTTTCAGGGTCCCGAAGGCCGGGACGAGATCGTTGTGGACGTAGTCCCGGTAACGGGCGATGGCGGTCGGCTTGAGCACGAGGGCCTTGGCGGCGAGCCAGACGGTCAGGTAGTCGGCGACGCTCTGGTTCGAGTCGGCGTTGAACCCGCCGGCCTCGCCCTCCAGGAACCTCCGCAGCGCCCCCTCGGCCGCGTCGTGACTGCCGCGCGGCCGCGATCGGCGGTGGTACGCAGCCCGTCGTTGGTCCGGGAATGGTCCGGAGCTTGGTCCGCCGGGCAGCAGCAGGGCGCCGTCGTGACCGACCATGGAGAAAGAGAGCCCACCCAGAACCAGACGTACCCACCGCGTGCCCTGCCGTGCTGCCTCTCACCAGGGTTGAATCCGGTTTCAGGGACAAGTAGCAATCGGAACCGCCGACGGCGACCGCGGCACCGCCGAGTGCGTTCGATCGGACGGGCTGCGGTCAATGGGTGTGGCCGTGTGCGCCTGCGGCCGGCGTCCTCCAGTCGATGCCGTGTCGACGGGCCGCCGCGAGAGCTGTGGGCACGCCTTCCGTGTAGGGCTCGCCGTGGCCGGGGAGCAGCGTCGTGGCTGTGATTCCGGCCAGAGCGGTCAGGCTGTCCAATGCCTGTTCGGGGTCGTCGTTGAGGGTGCCGGGCATGATTCCCAGGCCACGTCGGCCGGTGACGACGTCGAGGGTCACCAGGGCGTCTCCCGTGATCAGGACGTCTCGGTCGGCGAGCAGCAGGCAGCTGCTCCCTGGACTGTGGCCGGGAGTGTGGATCGCCCGAGGCGATCCCGGTACGTCGAGACGCTGCCCATCGGTGTAGCACTCGGCGTGCAGGATCGGCGGGACGGTAAACAGGCCCGCGCGTGCCCAGTTCAGGTTGAGTGCAAAGACGTGAGGCTTCCACAGGTTTCGCCGAATACGGCGGGGTGGGGTGTGGAGTCGGGCGCCTTTGGCCAGCGCCTCGTCGTCCGGGTGTATGTGCACCGGCCGGCCGGTGGCGTCGGAGAGCCGGCGGACGATGCCCAGGTGATCGGCGTGTCCGTGGGTGAGCACGATGGCCCGAACGGCGTCCAGACCTTGCCCCCGCTTCGTCAGCCAGTCCATCAGTGCGGGCCAGTGGCTGGGCATACCGCCGTCCACGACGGTCAGGGCGCCCTCCTGCTCGATGACGTACCAGTTGACGTGACCGTCTCCGAAACGGAACACCCCATGGGCAACCTCGATACCGGCCTGACGAAGTCTCTGCATCTGGAAGCACCTTTCCCCAGTCGCTTCCACCATGGAAGTAACGGGAGGCTACCAGTTCACTTCCAACATGGAAGCCGCTAAGCTGAGGACATGCGCTCGACCCTCGCCCTCGACAACTGTCCCGCCGCCCGAGCACTGGACGTGGTCGGCGAACGATGGGCGCTCCTGGTGGTGCGTGAAGCCCTCGCCGGAGCCCGCCGGTTCGACGAATTCCGCGATCGGTTGCGGATGAGCGAGAACACGCTCGCCCGACGGCTGACGGAGCTGACTGCCGCAGGCGTCCTCAGGCGCACGCAGTACAGCCTCAAACCCGCCCGCTTCGAGTACCTCCTCACTGAACAGGGATGCGCCTTGGTGCCGGTGCTCGCAGCCTTGGCCGCCTGGGGAAACGAGTGGACCGATCCCGATCCCGATCTGCCGAGGCCGCCCGAGCGACCGAGCTGGCTCGACGAAGGCGCCGCAGGCGCCGCCGGGCGGAGGGCGTGATCGCCTCGCAAGCGTCCGATGACATCGGTTGTGACAGCCGTGACCCGGCCGGGACCCTGCATCCGAAGTGGCAGCGCGTGCCTGACGTCGTCGGCAGGATGCACGACGAAGGCGAAGCTGATGAGTTGACGACGGAGGAGACGGTCACCACTGAGCCGGCTGTTCCTGCCCGAGACGCGCGCCCGGGTCGGTGAAGGCGGACCAGAGCAAGGTCGCCCGCCGCCCTGCGGTATTCCCAGCGACATCGGGCATGTGGAGAATGGCAGCTCGCACTCGACATGCTCGAGTGGCGGCAAGCAACCGGCCGCGGCCTCGACGCTCGTGCAGTCGGCCCTCCTCCGGCGGCCATCCACGCCTCGGCCAACTCCGCGATCAGCGAACCGAGTCGACGGCGCTGGAGGCCGGTGAAGAGACGATGGGGACAAGGCCGTGCGGTCAGAGTGTTGCGTCAGAACAACACCCAACCCGCACGGCCCTGTTCAGGCCGTGACAGAAGTGTGATTGTTACAGCGCGCCACGTTGTCGTGCTCTGCCGCCAGGTCAGTCCGGGCTCGGGAGGGTGGAGAGGAGGGCCGCGGCGGCTCTGTCGAAAGGGGCGATGCTGCCCGCTGCGCGACAGAGGATGTGGGCGCCTTCGAGTGTGACGATCATCAGGGTGGCCAGATCGGAGGCCTGGGACGGGCTTATTCCGGCGTGGGTGAGTTTTCCGGCGAGCTCGTCGGTCCAGCCGGTGAACCCTTCGGCCGCGACAGTGCGCAGGCTGCTCTGGTCGGCAATGGCCGCACCGCCGTCGATGGTGACCGCCGCGACCGCGCATCCGCCCCCCGCGGCGGACGCCTGCACCACGGGACGGACGTTGCCGAGGAACGCCTCCACAACGTCGCGGGGCGTGCGGGCCGGCAGTGCGTGCAGGTGGCCGCGGACGTCCTCCGCGTTGCGGCGAGCGGCTTCGAGCGCGAGTTGGTGTTTGCCGCCCGGGAAGTGGTGGTAGATCGCCCCGCGCGCGGCACCGCTCTCGGCCAGGACGTCGGTGAAGGACATCGCGGCCAGGCCGCGGCGTTGCAGCAGTCCGATCGCTGCGCTGATCATGCGGGACTTCGTGTCTGCGGCCATCGCACCCCCTTGACTAGTACGGCCATCCTATTCCATGCTCACCTCACTAGGACGCACGTACTAGTAGCGTGGGCTGGACAGGCCCCGACACCGGAGGTCCCTGATGGGCAAGACGTTTCTCTACACCGAGATCCAGGCGGCAGTGCCGTTCGAGCAGTTCGACTGGCAGCAGGTCAATGCGGCCCTGAAGACCGCACCGGGCCTGATCCGCAAGACGTGGCTGTCCGGGATCGGCACCCACACCATCGGTGGTTTCTACGAGTTCGACAGCGCCGAGAACGCCCTGGCCTTCGCTCAGGGCCCCTTCGCCGAAGAAGCGCGCCGGGCCGGAGCCCCAGCAACGACACGACTGTTCGACGGTGACATCGTCAAGGACGCCAGCATCGACCTGAACTCGCCCTACTACACCTGACACCGCAGGTCGCCGCGGAGTCAGCCCTGGACGCCGCCTCGCTCCACTGTCGGGGCGAGGCGGCCTCAACGGAAAGTCATCTCGATGAACGTCACGCGGCACTCCGAGAACAGCGTGAGCTGGATCGACCTCGGCACCCCCGACATGGATACGACGGCGGCGTTCTACACCGCGCTGTTCGGTTGGACCGTCGCCCGACCGGACCCCAACGGCTACAGGCTCTGCACGCTGCGCGGACATCTCGTCGCCGCCCTGGGGCCGGCCGAGGACGCCGGCGCCCCCTACTGGACGATCAACGTCACCGTGTCGGACATCCAAGCCACCGCCACCCGCTTCACGGATCTGGGCGCCCAGATCATCGTGCCACCCACCCGGGTCGGGACGCTCGGCCACGCCGCCGTCACCCTCGACCCCGTCGGCGCACCACTGTCACTCTGGCAACCCGGCACCCATACCGGCATGCAGCTGGCCCGCGAACCGGGCACCTTCGCCGGCATCAGCCTGCTCACCGACCACCCCGCGCAGGCCGCCGCCTTCTACCGACCGGCCCTGCAGTGGAACGTCAACCCCCAGCACACCGAGTTCCGGTTGCCGGGCAACTCCACCGCCGCCACCAGCCCGCCGCCAGGGAAACCAACGGCACAACGATCACTCTGGCTGGTCAGTTTCGCCAGCAACAGACCCGATACCGACGCCAAGCAGGCCCGACAGCTCGGTGCGACCGAAGTTCGCCAGGACTCCAACGGAGACGTGGTCCTACGCGATCCCACCGGCGCTCTGTTCGCCCTCACCCAGCACACCCGATAGTGCCACTCCGCCGAACGCATCGCCCCCGGCAATCGCGCGGGAGTGTCAGTTTCTTTCCGGACAGTCCCCTCCCCGCCCAGCCGTCTGAGACGGCTGGGCGGGTCGAGGGCCAGGTGGCTTACCTTGGGGACCAGTTGGGGATCAGCGCCCACGCCGCCGGGCGCACGGCAGGTACGTATGTACACGCTGTACGCCATGAGATTAAGGCCTATGTCGTGATTTTTCCTCCGACCCAGCCATCTGGGGGTCAAGGGGTCGCAGGTTCAAATCCTGTCGTCCCGACTGTGCGGAAACGCAGGTCGGAGGCCGTTCTCTCATGAATGAGAGGGCGGCCTTTTCCGTGCCCGGAGTGCTGGTGGTCGCCGTGTGGTCGCGCGCCCGCTTCGGGGTTGGGCGGCGGTGGGGTGGAAGCCGGTCGGGGGCGGGGGCGCCGAGCCGGTTGAGGGCTTCGCGGAGGTGCTGGATGTGGTCGGGTGGCGGTGGGTATCCCGGCAGCCACACCTCCGGTAGATGCGGCCGCGGTCGGCGGTGGTGCGCATGGGGATCGCCTTCAGATCGAGAGACGGCCGACCGAGCACTTTCTGCGTGCAGGGTGCCGGATGGGGTTGCGTTCCAAGGCCTGTGTCAGTGCCGATGCTCCGGGGGTGGCCGGCCATGCCGGGGCACGGTTGCTGCGGATCTCGCCGCGATGCCACCTGGCTGACCGCCGAGTACTCAACCGCTCTCAGGCCGCGGCGGCTCGTGGGCCCGGACGTGATCCGGGACGGATCGCCACTCCGATCTGGCCGTGATGCTCGCTGACAGCGGAGGACCACCGCCGCCCGGGTCGCGGTACGCATGCTGCCCGGCCTTGTCCTGGAGCTCGACGCCACGCTGGTGCCACTCCGAGAAGGAGGCGGCCGCGCCCACCTGGACCTGACGAGCAGGATTCATCTGGCCTGCGACGCCTTCGGTCGCCCGTCACGCTGCTACGCCGTTGGAACGAATCCACAAGCCGACGGGATTCCGGGCCCGGCCCGGAGGGCAAGACCCAGCATGGTGACAGGCCGTGTAGCAGGACACGTCATTCCGTATGAGGTACAGGGCAACGGCCCGGAGCGGGTCCTCGCACTCCACCACTGGCTCAGCGACAGGTCGAGTTTCGGCCCTCTGCGGCGGTACCTGGACGAGAGCGCGTTCAGTTACGCGTTTGTGGACTGCCGTGGGTACGGCGAGGCGATGGACACCCCCGGCACGTACACGATGGAGGAGGTCGCGGCGGACGCCCTCGCCGTGGCCGACGACCTCGGCTGGAACACCTTCTCGGTCATCGGTCACTCCATGGGCGGCAAGGCCGCCCAGCTGATGTTGCTGGACGCCCCCTCGCGGGTCCGCTCGATCGTCGGCATCTCACCGGTACCCGCGTCCGGGTTCCCGCTCGAAGGGGAGATGTGGGAGCTGTTCGTCGGGGCCGTGAAGAATTCCGGCAACCGAAGGACGATCTTTGACGTCCTCACAGGCGGTCGGCACAGCGATCCATGGCTGGACGCCAGGGTGAGCGGCTCGGAACGCTCCTCGCCGGCTGCCCTGCGCTCCTACCTCGAATCCTGGACTCGCGGCTCCGACATCCACGAGCGGCTCGAGAAAAATCCGACCCCGGTGCTTGTCGTGGCTGGTGCGAACGACCCGGCGATGGGCCCCGACACCATGCGGTCCACCTGGCTGCAGTGGTATCCGAACGCCGAACTCGAGGTTTTCAACGACGCCGGCCACTTCGCCCCGGATGAGAGCCCGGAGACACTGGCGACAGTGGTCGAAAGATTCCTCGGCCGCTAGCCACCGGCCCACCCCCGGCCGGATCGCGGTCGATGGCAGCCTTGCGGAGCGAGGGCTCGGTCGGCGCGGCAGGGAGGAGTCGCGAAACGATTGGCTCTCGTCTTGCCTGGTGCTCCGGCCGAGCTGCGAGCGGGTGGGGGGTCCCGTGCATGCCGGGCCTTGAGGCGGTAGGTGTCGGGCCCGCCCGGCCGGCCGTTCGGGATGAGGGTGAACGCCGGTGTGGGGCGAAGGAGAAGCGTACGAGCCGTACATCGGGCGGTGGAGCCGGCAGGTGGCGGTGGAGTGCGTCCGCCGCCTGGACGCTGCGGAGGGCAGTGACTGGCGGGACATCGGCTGCGGGACGGGTGCCGTCACACGGGCGGTCCTGGACGTGGCCGGCCCCCGGCGGGTGGTGGAAGTCGAGCTGTCGGACGGCTACGTCCGGTACGCCCGGCAGCACGT
This sequence comes from Streptomyces sp. NRRL F-2580, assembly GCF_000720115.1. Classification (GTDB taxonomy): domain Bacteria; phylum Actinomycetota; class Actinomycetes; order Streptomycetales; family Streptomycetaceae; genus Streptomyces. Next base: position 137,235 of record NZ_JOIR01000014.1, on the reverse strand, counting down.
CACGGATTCCCGGGCCCAGTTACTCATCCGCTACTTCTGGAAAGCCGCCGTCTCCCTGGACGAGGGCAGTCGGAGCTGGACGAGGCCCTCCGGTTCCCCCTGTGCGCGCCCGGTCCGTTGGACGAACCGCTGCGAGCGGCCGGCCTGGCGGACGTGGAGGTCGACGAGGTCAACATCCCCACACGCTTCAGGGATTTCGACGACTACTGGGCCCCGTTCCTGGGCGGGCAAGGGCCTGCCCCGTCGTACCTCGCTTCACTGCCGCGGAAGGGGCAGGACGCGTTGCGTGAACGTCTGCGAGCCGGCGTCCCCACCGAGGCCGACGGCTCGATCGCCCTCACCGCACGCGCCTGGAACGGCCGGGGAAGACGTCCGACCGCTGAAGTCAGGCCGTAGCCCCCTCGCTGGCCGCACGCAGGCAGTGGCGGGTGACGCCCGGGAGGGGAGGCTGCCGTATCCGTGGCGCAAGCCGGGGGGAGTTTCATGCGTTGACCACGGCATGGCGGCCGAGGGCTCCGTCGGCGGTGGACGCGCCGGATTCTGGTTGGGCACCGGCCGGACTGCCGCCCCCTCTCCGGCGTGGCCGCAGGCTGGGCGCCCGGGTGGCTGCGTCAGCGCGTGCGGTGAGGTCGCGGTGACGTACGCGCCGTGCCAGCCGGCCGCGACGGGGTACCAACCGACGTTCCCGCTCGTGCGCGGGCCTGGACGTACGGGGCCGGTGCGGACCATGAGCGGGTCGGGGTCAGCCCTGTGCCTTGATGTGGTCGATGACGGTGGTGAAGGCTTCGGTGGGTGAGAAGTCCACGTATTCGCAGTCCTCGAGTGCCACGGGGGCGTGCCCGGGCGGCCAGTAGAAGGCCTGGCCCGCTTCGTAGATGTCCTCCCCGTCCTTCGTTACCATCTTCAGCCGCCCTTTGAGCATGTAGCCCCAGTGGGGGCAGGCGCAGAGGCCGTCGGGCAGGCCGGTCAGGGCCGGCCTCATATCGGTGCCCTGCGGAAACCGGACGAAGGCCACGGACAGGTCTTCTCCGATCGCTTGCGTACGGAGTTCGACGCCTCCGCCTTCGATCACGACCGGTGTGTCATCCCGCGTCGTCGCCGTCATGGCCGTCTCCATTCCCTGGGCTACGGGGAGCGTCCTTCCTCCAGGCTGGCCCCGGCGGCCGGATCGTGCCACGTCGGAGTGGTGGGTCGGTCCGGGCGGCGGTCGGCCCAGGGACGGGCTTGTTCGAGCGGGCCCCGCGAGGCGGAGGAGGGCTGCCCTCGTCGCCGACGCGGCCGAGGAAGTGGACGCCGACGGGCAGGCCGCTGCCGGACCAGAACAGGGGTACGGACATGGCCGGGGGGCCGGTGATGTGGGCGACGACGGCGGGGAAGGCGACGAAGGGTGCGCTCCGCTCGGCGGCGCGCAGTGGTTCGTCCTCGGTGGAGGCCATGATCACCGACGTGTGGGCCTCCGTCGGCTCCGACAAGGTCACCTCCGCTCGTGGACCCACGACTCCGAACTCGGCTGCGCCGTGTACGACGAGACCCCGGACCCGCGGCTCCCGCGCGACCCCGCCGGCCTCGGCGACGGCGCGCGTGCCTTCGCCCGCGAACTGCGCCTGGGGCTCATGCGCGAGCACCTGGACGCGCCGGCCCCGGCAGCCGAGGCGGGAACCCCGGACGCGGCGGACCCGCTGTGCGATTCCGCGGCCGCGTTCGAGGCCTTCGCCGCGTCGGCCGCCGCGCTGGACGCCTGGCACGCGGGCGGCCGCCGCGGTCCCCGGCCGCCGGGCCGGCTGCGCCGCTACGTCCCGCCGGACCTCGCACCGCGCAGCGGCTGCTCGCGGCTCCGCTGAACCGCCTCCTGGTCGGCCCGGACGGCCGCCCGATGGGGATGCGCCGCCGCAATACCTTCTGAGGTCAAACCACCGCAAACAGGGACACCTTTACGCCACATAACGCACGTTCCCGGCCCCGGCGGGTACCGCCTGAGGGGCCGGAGCGGCGTCGGGTTAGCATATGAGCACCGCCTAGCTCGAAAGATAATCCTGTGACTGTCAATGAGGACTCGTTCACCAGCTGGAAGAACCGCGAGGAGATCGCGGAGTCGATGATCCCGATCATCGGGAAGCTGCACCGGGAGCGGGACGTCACGGTCCTGGTCCACAGCCGCTCCCTGGTGAACAAGTCGGTGGTCAGCATTCTGAAGACCCACCGGTTCGCCCGCCAGATCGCCGGTGAGGAGCTCTCGGTCACCGAGACGCTGCCGTTCCTGCAGGCGCTCACCACCCTCGACCTCGGCCCGTCGCAGATCGACATCGCCCTGCTCGCCGAGGCGTACAAGACCGACGACCGCGGCCTGTCGGTGCAGGAGTTCACCGCCTCGGCCGTCGTCGGCGCCACCGGTGAGAACAAGATCGAGCGCGGCGACGGCCGCGACGTCGTCCTCTACGGCTTCGGCCGCATCGGCCGCCTCGTCGCCCGTCTGCTCATCGAGAAGGCCGGCTCCGGCAACGGCCTGCGCCTGCGCGCCATCGTCGTCCGCGGCGGCGGCGAGCAGGACCTGGTCAAGCGCGCCTCCCTGCTGCGCCGCGACTCCATCCACGGCCAGTTCCAGGGCACCATCACCGTGGACGAGGCGACGAGCACGATCATCGCCAACGGCAACAGCATCAAGGTGATCTACGCCAACGACCCCTCCGAGGTCGATTACACGGCGTACGGCATCAAGGACGCCATCCTCATCGACAACACGGGCAAGTGGCGGGACCGCGAGGGCCTGTCGAACCACCTGCGCCCCGGCATCGACAAGGTCGTCCTGACCGCCCCGGGCAAGGGCGACGTCCCGAACATCGTCCACGGCGTCAACCACGACACCATCAAGCCGGACGAGCGGATCCTGTCCTGCGCCTCCTGCACCACCAACGCGATCGTCCCGCCGCTGAAGGCCATGGACGACGAGTACGGTGTTCTGCGCGGTCACGTGGAGACCGTCCACTCGTTCACGAACGACCAGAACCTGCTGGACAACTACCACAAGGCCGACCGCCGTGGCCGCAGCGCGCCGCTGAACATGGTGATCACCGAGACCGGTGCCGCCTCCGCCGTCGCCAAGGCGCTGCCCAACCTCAAGGCGCCGATCACCGGCAGCTCGATCCGGGTCCCCGTCCCGGACGTCTCGATCGCCATCCTCAGCCTGCGCCTGGGCCGCGAGACCACCCGCGAGGAAGTCCTCGACTACCTCCGCGACGTCTCGCTGCACTCGCCGCTCAAGCGCCAGATCGACTTCACCACGGCCCCCGACGCGGTGTCCATGGACTTCGTCGGCTCGCGCCACGCGTCGATCGTGGACGCCGGTGCCACCAAGGTCGACGGCGACAACGCCATCCTCTACCTGTGGTACGACAACGAGTTCGGCTACTCCTGCCAGGTCATCCGCGTGGTCCAGCACGTGTCCGGCGTGGAGTACCCGACCTACCCGGTCCCGGCGGTCTGATCCCGGCACACCGTTCCACCCGCTTTCCCCGTCAGGCCCGGCCGTCAGGCCGGGCCTGTCGTGCTCCCCACCCGTACCGGCCGGCGCAGCAGATAGGCGGCCGCGCCCGAGACGAGCACGGCCATGCAGGCGATGAAGACCAGCCCGGCGCCCTCCAGGCCGAGCGGGTCGGCCAGCAGCCCCACGCCGATCACCGGCACCGAGATGCCCGCGTACGCCACCACGAACAGCGTCGAGATCACCGCCGCGCGCCGGTCCGGCGGCGAGGCCGCGGCCACCGCGGACAGCGCCCCGCGGAACGCCAGGCCCTGTCCGGCGCCGCCGACGAGCGCGCTCGCCACCACCAGCGCCAGCAGGTCCCACACCAGGGCGCCCGCGAGCAGGGCCAGCCCGGCGAGGAGCCCGGCGCAGCCCAGCGGGAGCGAGCGCCCCACCCCGACCCGGCCGACCGCCAGCTGTCCGGCGGTCGAGGCGAAGAAGGCCAGGGCGACGACCGCCCCGCTCACGGCGCGGTTGTGCACGTCCAGGGACTGGGCGAGGAACGCCGGGCTGACCGAGGTGAACACCCCGAACAGGGCGAAGCCCACGAACGCGGCGGTCGCCGCGGGCGCGAACACCGCCCGCACCTGCGGCGGCAGGCCGGGCCGCTGCGGTCGTACGGTGCGCAGCGGCCGCAGCTCCGTCACGGTCTCCGGAAGCCCCAGCAGGACGCCGGCCGAGGCCACCACCAGGACGAGATGTACGGCGAACGTCAGATAGAGGGGCCGGGGGGCGTACTGCGAGAGCACCCCGGCAAGCAGCGGACCGCAGCCCAGCCCGCCCATGTTGGCTGCCGTCGCGACGAGGGTGGCCCGCGAGGCGCCGCCGCGGGGGGCCAGCTCCATCACGTACGCCGTCGCCGCGCCGGTGAACAGCCCGGCGGACAGCCCCGACAGCAGCCGTCCGGCGTACAGCCAGCCCATGCCGGTGGCGCACAGGAAGCAGACGGCGCTGGCCGCCGCGAAGCCCAGGCCGGCCAGCAGCACCGGGCGCCGGCCGACGGCGTCCGAGGCGTTGCCCGCCAGCAGCAGTACACCGATCACCCCGAAGGCGTACACGGCGTACACCACGGTCACCATCAGCTCGGAGAACCCGAACTTCTCCTGGTAGAGGCCGTAGAGGGGGGTCGGCAGGGTGGTGCCGGCCATGCACACGGCGAAGACCGCCCCGCCGAGCAGGCACTGGCGCCACGTGCGGCGATCACCGTCCATGGCGCCGACGGTAACCCGGCGGCCGCTGCCCGGCGCGCTGGGCGGGACCCGCCCGTCAGGGCCGGCCGGCGTGCAGCTCCAGGGGGCCGGTGCCCGTCTCGCGGGCGGTCAGGCAGGCGGTGATCTGGCGCCGCAGGGCCGGTTTGACCAGGCCCGACAGCTCAGTGGGCGCGACGGCGCGCCACTGGAGGAGTTCGGTGTGGTCGAGGCGGATCCGGGCGAGGACGGCGGCGTCGAGGACGCCGCCGTCGTAGAGGAAGCGGATGCGTGCCGGACGGCCGGGCTTGTGCGACCAGTTCACGGCGAGCAGCCGGCCCGGAGCGAGGTCGAGGCCCAGTTCCTCGTGGACCTCCCGCCGGGCGGCGGCGCGCGGGGTCTCGCCGAGGTCGCTGTCGATGCCGCCGCCGGGCAGGTTCCAGCGGTCGCTGCGGCCGTACGCGGGCTGGACCAGCAGGACCCGGCCGTCGGCGGCGGTGAACACCACGCTCGCGGCGGTCACGGCCTTGGGCCGGCTGGCCCGGTGGCTGGCCGCGTCGAGGGCGCCGGAGTGTTCCAGGGCTAGGCGCCGGGCCGGGTCCAGGCCGGCCGGGGAACCCGGCTGCGGCACGCCGTCGACGAGGTGGGCGAAGGAGCCGGTGTGCAGGGCGGCCAGGCCGGCGCGCAGCCGGGGCGCGACGCGGGCCGGCAGGACCTCGCAGGCCTCGTCCGGCCGGAGCCAGCGCGCCTCGGTGACCCCGCCGTCCCGGAAGGAGAGCGCCGCGGCCTCCTCCGGGATCAGCGGCCCGACGAGGTGGACGTGGACGACCAGGGCGCGGCCGAGGGCCCCGGGCGGCCGGGAGTCGACCGCCAGCAGCCGGCCGACGGGCAGGTGGAGGTCGAGGTCCTCCCGCAGCTCGCGGGCCAGCCCGGCCTCCGGGGTCTCGGCGGCCGCGACCGTGCCGCCCGGGAGCTCCGGATCCGCCTCGTCCGAGGGGGACAGGACGAGGACCCGCCCGCGGGTGTCGAGCACGATCCCGGTGGCGGCCACGAGCGGGGCCGGCCGGGCGGCGTGGTACGCGCGCACCGCGTCGGGGGAGGGGCGGTCGGGCACGGAGGGCTCCTGGGCGTCGGGTGGTCGGGCTGTCGCGCCGTCGGTGGTCGGTGGTCGGTGGTGGGTCGTCGGCCGTCGGGGCGCCGGGGCGTCGGCAGCAGCACTATGCCGGGCTCCCGCCGACGACCCGGCGCCGACATGCGGCTCAGGCGCGGGCCAGCAGCAGGCCGCCCATGGTGACCATGGTCGCCGCGACGAGCCCGTCCATGATCCGCCAGGCCGAGGGCCGGGCGAGCAGGCCGCTCAGCAGCCGGGCCCCGTACCCCAGGCTGGTGAACCAGGTCAGGCTGGCGAGGACGGCCCCGATGCCGAAGGCCCAGCGCAGGTCGCCGCGGTCGGCGGCGAGGGAGCCGACGAGCAGGACGGTGTCGAGGTACACGTGCGGGTTGAGCCAGGTCATGGCCAGACAGGTCAGCACGGCCCCGCGGGCGGATCCCGCGGCGGCCCCCTCCGCGGTGAGGGCGGCGCCCGGGGCGGGACGCAGCACCCGGCGGGCGGCCAGGACCCCGTAACAGACCAGGAAGGCGCCCCCGGCCAGGCCGACCGCGGTCAGGGCGGCCGGCCAGGCGGTGACGAAGGCACCGACACCGGCGACGCCGAGGGTGATGAGGGCCGCGTCGGAGAGGGCGCAGATGGCGACCACGGCGAGGACGGCGTGGCGGCGCGCGCCCTGGCGCAGGACGAAGGCGTTCTGGGCGCCGATGGCGACGATGAGGGAGAAGCCGGTTCCGAAGCCGGCGAGGGCCGCGGTGAGGGTGCCGTGTGTCATGTCGTCGACCGTAGGCAGCGCAGGCGGTTCAGTACAGCTAATGATTTTTACGTACCATTAGCACTCGTGATGGATGAGCTTCCTCTGGACCAGGTACGCACGCTGCTCGCGGTGGTGGACGAGGGCACCTTCGACGCGGCGGCCGCCGCCCTGCACGTGACCCCCTCCGCGGTCAGCCAGCGTGTCAAGGCTCTGGAGCAGCGGACCGGGCGGGTCCTGCTCATGCGGACGAAACCGGTGCGGGCGACGGAATCGGGGGAGGTGGTGGTCCGCTTCGCGCGGCAGCTGGCCCGGCTGGAGCGGGACGCGCGCTCCGAGCTGGGCATGGCCGACGGGACGGGCCCGGTGCGGCTGCCGATCGCGGTGAACGCGGACTCCCTCGCCACCTGGTTCCTGCCGGCGCTGACCCGGGTCCCGCAGGACCCGCCGGTCTGCATCGAACTGCAGCGCGAGGACGAGTCGCACACGACGGCGCTGCTGCGGGAGGGGCAGGTGATGGCGGCGGTGACCTCCTCGCCGGACCCGGTGGCGGGGTGCAGCGTACGGCTGCTGGGCCTGGCGCGGTACCTGCCGACGGCCAGCCCCGGGTTCGCCGCCCGGTACCTGACCGGGGCGCCGGAGCGGGACCTGCGGGAGGCGCCGACCATCGTGTTCGACCGGAAGGACGACCTCCAGGACGCCTTCGTCCGGTCGCTGACGGGGGACGCGGCGGCCGGGGCGGGAACGGTGCGGCACTACATTCCGACCTCCGAGGGGTTCCGGGACGCCGTGGTCGCGGGACTGGGGTGGGGGCTGGTGCCGGAGCAGCAGGCGGGCCCGCTGGTGCGGACGGGGGAGCTGGTGCTGCTGGAGCCCCTGCGGCCGATGGACGTACCGCTGTACTGGCAGCAGTGGAAGCTCGACTCACCGGCCCTGTCCACGGTGGCGCAGGTGATCGCGGCGGCGGCCGGGGAGGCGCTGCGCAGCCCCGCACACCGAGGGTTCTAAGCTGCGGGCCATGGAGTCCTACACGATCGGACAGGCGGCCCGGCTGCTCGGCGTCAGCGTCGACACGGCCCGTCGCTGGGCGGACGCGGACCGGTTCCCCACCCGCCGGGAGGGCACGCGGCGGATGGTGGACGGGCCGGACCTGGCCGCGTTCTGCGTCGAGGCCGCGCAGGAGGCCGGCGAGGGCGAGGACGCCCCGTACACCTCGGCGCGCAACGCCTTCCCGGGGATCGTGACCGGGGTGAAGCTGGGCACGGTCGACGCGCAGGTGGAGATCCAGGCCGGGCCGCACCGCGTCGTCTCGCTGCTGACGCGCGAGGCGGTGGAGGAGCTCGGGCTGGAGGTGGGCGCCCGGGCCACGGCGCGGGTGAAGTCGACGAGCGTGTTCATCGACCGCCTCTGAGCCCTGGTGGGGGACGTCCCGGAGGCGATGGCAGACTGGCCGGTGATCCGCCGAAGGGGAGTACGTCCTTGTCCATGTTCAGCAACCTGCGCCGGGCCGTGCGCCGCAGCTACCGGCGCGCCGTCGACCTCAGCCACCCGGCCCGCTCCCCGCTCGGCAGCGCGGTGGTCAACTGCATCGTCTACCGCGACGGCGTGCGCCAGGAGGACTGCGGCGAGGTGGAGGAGGCGCTGCGCCGGGTCCGCAAGGCGGGCGACGGCTTCGTCTGGATCGGCCTGCACGAGCCGTCTCAGTCCGAACTCGCCGGGCTCGCCGAGCTCTTCGGCCTGCACCCCCTCGCGGTCGAGGACGCCGTGAACGCGCACCAGCGCCCGAAGGTGGAGCGGTACGACCACACGCTGTTCTCCGTCTTCAAGACCGTGCGGTACGTGGAGCACGAGGAGCTGACCGCGACCAGCGAGGTGGTCGACACCGGCGAGCTGATGGCCTTCACCGGCGAGGACTTCGTCATCACCATCCGGCACGGCGGCCGCGGCACCCTCGGCCCGGTCCGCGAGGAGCTGGAGGCCTCCCCGGAGCAGCTGGCCAAGGGGCCCGCGGCGGTCCTGCACGCCATGGCCGACCACGTGGTCGACGACTACGTGGCCGTGACGGACGCCGTGCAGAACGACATCGACGCCGTCGAGACGGCGGTGTTCAGCGAGAACGGGGGCCGCGGCGACGCCGGTCGGATCTACCAGCTCAAGCGCGAACTCCTGGAGCTGCGGCGGGCGGTGGCGCCGCTGGGCCGTCCCCTGGAGCAGCTGGCCACGCAGCCGATACCGGTCATCCCGCCGGAGATCCGGGCGTACTTCCGGGACGTGGCCGACCACCTGACCCGGGCCACCGAGCAGATCGGCGCCTACGACAACCTGCTCGACTCCATCCTCCAGGCGCACCTCGCGCAGGTGACCGTCGCCCAGAACGAGGACATGCGCAAGATCACGGCGTGGGCGGCCATCGTCGCCGTCCCGACCATGGTCTGCGGGGTCTACGGCATGAACTTCGACCACATGCCCGAACTGCACTGGACCTACGGCTATCCGCTCGTCCTCGGCGTCATGGCCGTGGCCTGCTACGTCATTCACCGCGGCTTCCGGCGCAACGGCTGGCTCTGACCCGGGAGCGTACGCGACGGTGGACCTCGCGACGGGCCGGATCGCCGGCTCGACCCGGCTCACGGCCATCAACACGGCACGCAACAGCAGGTCGCGGGCGGCGATATCCGGGCTCGGTGCGACGCTCGAGGGAGCCCTGCGCCACCACATGGTGATGCGCGACGGGTGGATCCGCGACAGCGCGGTCCACAGCATCACCCGTCCCGAACGGCCGGACGTCAAGCGGCAACTGACGGAGCGTCTCGCCCGCCGGGGCTGACACAGCGGGGCGGTCGCCGTGTGGCGCACGGGTCTTGAGCTGTCATCAGCTCTGGTAGTAAAGTTTCCTAACGAAGTCGGGACGCCTCAACTACCCCACGGAGGCCTTGTGTTCACCCCCCACCGCAAGATGCTCGCGATCGGCGCCCTGCTCGGCAGCGCCCTGCTCGCCGTCCCCGTCACCGCCCACGCCACCGCAACCCCTGCGGCCCCCGCCCTCACGGCGGAGACCGCGGCGGCAGCGGCCGCGGGACTCGACGATCCGGCGAAGAAGGAGATCGCCATGAAGATCGTCTCCAGTGCGGAGAACTCCTCGCTGGACTGGAAGGCGCAGTACAAGTACATAGAGGACATAGACGATGGTCGTGGCTACACGGCCGGCATCATCGGCTTCTGTTCCGGCACCGGCGACATGCTCGACCTCGTCGAGTACTACACGCAGGTCAAGCCGGGCAACGTCCTCGCCAAGTACCTGCCCGCCCTGCGCAGGGTCGACGGCACGGACTCGCACGCCGGCCTCGACCCCAACTTCACCAAGGACTGGGCGAAGGCCGCCCAGGACGCCGAGTTCAAGAAGGCCCAGGACCACGAGCGCGACCGGGTCTACTTCAACCCGTCCGTGCAGCAGGGCAAGTCCGACGGGATCGGCGTGCTCGGCCAGTTCATCTACTACGACGCCATCGTCATGCACGGTGACGGCACCGACCCCACCAGCTTCCGCAACATCCGCAAGCGCGCCCTGTCCAAGGCCAAGCCCCCGTCCCAGGGCGGCAACGAGACCGCCTACCTCAACGCCTTCCTCGACGCCCGGGTCTGGGCCATGAAGCAGGAGGAGGCGCACAGCGACACCAGTCGGGTCGACACCGCCCAGCGGGTCTTCCTCAAGAAGGGCAACCTGAACCTCAACACCCCGCTCGACTGGAAGGTCTACGGGGACTCGTTCCACATCGGCTGATGCCTGCCGGGGCCCGGTCCGGGCTCTCCTCCCGGGGCCCGGGCCTCGGTGTCGCGGTGCGGTAACGATGTGGGTAACGATCGAGGTGGCTGTCGGGGTGTCAAGTAGGCGCGCGGCGAGGATTTTTCGGACTATCGAGGACATGAGGTCACTCCTGTGCTCCGCAGTCGCATCATCGGTGCCGGAAATCGTCCGGTCCAGCCGATTTGGCTTCGCGCCAACTGGCTTGACCGTGACGTAAGGGGGGCATAAGTTCTGCCCCGGCTTGCTCCAGCAGGACGGGCCGACCAACCGTCCTCTGGGGGGACCCATGAACTACTACGTCGACGTTCTCAAGAAGTACACCGTCTTCTCCGGCCGCGCCCGCCGCCAGGAGTACTGGATGTTCTTCCTCTTCAACGTGGCCGCGCTGATCGTCGTCTCGATCCTGGACGCCGTCATCGGCACCTCCCCGTGGCTGTACGCGCTCTACGCGCTGGGCACCTTCCTCCCGAACCTCGCCGTGACCGTGCGCCGCCTGCACGACACCGACAAGTCCGGCTGGTGGGTCCTCATCAGCTTCGTGCCGCTCGTCGGCTTCATCTGGCTCATCGTCCTGCTGGCCACCGCCGGCAACGACCAGCCGAACCAGTACGGCCCGAACCCGAAGGCCGTCACGGTCTGACCTGGCCCGTAGGCCTTCACGGCTGAGCGCCGCCCCGGCTGGGAACAGCCGGGACGGCGCTTTCGCCGTTCCGGGGGGACGGGCGTGACACGCGTCTCCCGGACTGGCGGCAGGGGGCTGTCCAGTCCGGCCCGATCACGAGATATCTTGATGTCGAGCAATGTTGCAGACGAGAGACGCAGACTGTGGAGCGGAGCATCCGGTGACTGACTCGACCATCATCTACACGCACACTGACGAGGCCCCGGCCCTCGCGACGTATTCCTTCCTGCCTGTGATCCAGGCGTACGCGTCGACGGCCGGTGTGAATGTCGAGACCCGTGACATCTCCCTGGCCGGTCGGATCATCGCCAGCTTCCCCGAGTACCTGGAGGAGAGCCAGCGGATCGCCGACGCCCTCCACGAGCTCGGTGAGCTGGCGAAGACCCCCGAGGCCAACATCATCAAGCTGCCCAACATCTCGGCGTCGATCCCGCAGCTCAAGGCCGCGGTCGCCGAGCTCCAGGGCCAGGGCTACGCCCTCCCGGACTACCCGGACGACCCGAAGACCGACGAGGAGCGCGAGATCCGCGCCCGCTACGACAAGGTCAAGGGCAGCGCCGTCAACCCGGTCCTGCGCGAGGGCAACTCCGACCGCCGCGCCCCCGGCTCGGTGAAGAACTACGCCAAGGCGCACCCGCACCGCATGGGCGCCTGGACCCCCGAGTCGAAGACGAACGTCGCCACCATGGGCGCGAACGACTTCCGCTCCACCGAGAAGTCCGCCGTGATCGCCGAGGCCGGCACGCTCCGCATCGAGCACGTCGCCGCCGACGGCGCCACCACCGTGCTGCGCGACTCCGTACCGGTCCTCGCCGGCGAGGTCGTGGACGCGTCCGTGCTGCACGTCGACGCCCTGCGCACCTTCCTGAACGAGCAGATCGAGCGTGCCAAGGCCGAGGGCGTGCTGTTCTCCGTGCACCTCAAGGCCACGATGATGAAGGTCTCCGACCCGATCATCTTCGGCCACGTGGTCCGCGCCTTCCTCCCGAAGACCTTCGCCCGCTACGGCGAGACCCTCGCCGCCGCCGGCCTGTCGCCCAACGACGGCCTCGGCGCCATCCTCAACGGCCTGGGCGCGCTGCCCGACGGCGACGCGATCAAGGCGTCCGTCGACGCCGAGATCGCCGAGGGCCCGGCCCTGGCGATGGTCGACTCCGACAAGGGCATCACCAACCTGCACGTGCCGTCCGACGTCATCGTCGACGCCTCCATGCCGGCCATGATCCGCACCTCCGGCCACATGTGGGGCCCGGACGGCGCCGAGGCCGACACCCTCGCCGTCCTCCCGGACAGCAGCTACGCCGGCGTCTACCAGGTCGTCGTCGACGACTGCCGCGCCCACGGCGCCTTCGACCCGGCCACGATGGGCTCGGTGCCGAACGTCGGCCTCATGGCCCAGAAGGCCGAGGAGTACGGCAGCCACGACAAGACCTTCGAGATCGCCACCGCGGGCACCGTCCGCGTCGTCGACGCCGCGGGCAACACGGTCCTGGAGCAGGAGGTCGCCGCCGGCGACATCTTCCGCGCCTGCCAGACCAAGGACCTGCCGATCCAGGACTGGGTCAAGCTCGCCGTCACCCGCGCCCGCGCCACCGGCGTCCCGGCCGTCTTCTGGCTGGACGAGGACCGCGCGCACGACGCGCAGCTGATCGCCAAGGTCAAGACGTACCTCGCCGAGCACGACACCGAGGGTCTGACCATCGAGATCCTCTCCCCGGTCAAGGCGACCGCGTACTCCCTGGAGCGCATCCGCCGCGGCGAGGACACCATCTCGGTGACCGGCAACGTGCTGCGCGACTACCTGACCGACCTGTTCCCGATCCTGGAGCTGGGCACCAGCGCCAAGATGCTGTCGGTCGTCCCGCTGATGAACGGCGGCGGCCTCTTCGAGACGGGCGCCGGCGGCTCCGCCCCGAAGCACGTCCAGCAGCTGGTCAAGGAGAACTACCTGCGCTGGGACTCCCTCGGTGAGTTCCTCGCGCTGGCCGTCTCCTTCGAGCACCTCGCCACCACCACCGGCAACGCCCGCGCCCAGGTGCTGGCCGACACCCTGGACCGGGCGACCGGCACCTTCCTCAACGAGGACAAGTCGCCGAGCCGCAAGCTGGGCGGCATCGACAACCGCGGCAGCCACTTCTACCTCGCCCTGTACTGGGCGCAGGAGCTGGCGCGCCAGACCGACGACCCGAAGCTGGCGGCGGCCTTCGACCCGCTGGCCAAGACGCTGGCCGAGTCCGAGGAGAAGATCGTCGGCGAGCTGATCGCGGTGCAGGGCTCCCCGGCCGACATCGGCGGGTACTACCAGCCCGACGCCACGAAGGCCGCGGCGATCATGCGCCCGTCCGCGACCTTCAACCAGGCGATCGCGACCCTGGGCTGATCCCGGCCCCAGGCAGTCGTACGTGTTCCGCCCCGGCCGGCCTCGCGCCCGGCCGGGGCGGACCCGTGTCCGGGCCCGGTGATCGCGCCGGGGCCCGCGGAGCGGGTCAGAGCTGGTGGATGCGTTCCTGGTCGAACGCGAGCGGGGAGCGGCCGGCGGCCAGGATCCGCAGCCCCGGGGCCACGGACAGCAGGTTCCGCAGCCAGGCCAGGGCGTCCGGGCCGAGCTGTTCCGCGCCGTCCAGGACGAGCAGCATGTCCCGTTCGGCCAGCCACGAGGCGGTGTTCGCCGTTCCGCAGGGGAGGGCGCGCGTGCCGGGTAAGCAGCCCGGCTCGGCCCTCGGCCCGGCCGTCAGCTCCGCCGTGAGTTCGCGGAGGCCGTAGCCGCCGTGGAGCGGGTCCATGGCGACGACGGCCACTCCGTCGTAGAAGTTGGACGCGAGGCGGCGCGCGATCTCCCGCACCAGCAGGCTCCGCGGCTCGCGCAGGCCTCCCGCCACGGTGAGCACCCGTCCCCGTCGGACGGCGGTGAGCAGGCGGGACATTTCGGCGGAGGTCGCCGGAAGCGTTCCGGTGGACCTGGATTCCCTCATCGGCACGATGCCCCCCATTGCATGCGTGACCAAGTGCGGCAAGAGGGTTCATTCGAGCCGCGTGACGACGATTATGCGCCACTTGCGCCGTAAGACCAGGGGAATGTCGCATTCCGGCGAGAGGGTCTTCAACCCCGCAGGTCAGGCCCACGCAGGGTGGTGCGGTGCCGGCGGCAGCAGCCGGCCCCGGCCCGGCGGGTTCGGCGTCACGGCGCCCGCCGCCACGGCCGGGCGGTGCGCGTGGTGGCGCTTCAGGTCCTCCTCTCGGTAGCGCCGTGTCTCCGCGTGCCAGACCGCGATCCCCGCGATCCACCGCTTCAGCTCGTCCACGTGGCGGTCGAGGGCCGCGCGGGCCGCCGCGTCCAGCCCGTGGTCCGCGTACATGACGGGCAGTTCGTTGGCCACCACGTGCTCGAACTGCTTCATCCGCGCGGTCATGAGGTCGTTCACGACCCGCAGCGCGGTCGGGTAGTCGCAGTCGAAGAAGTTCTCCACGACGATCAGCAGGTTGTGCAGCTCCCCCTCGTACTCCGCCTCCTTCTGGTACGAGTACACGTCGTTCATGACGGCCGAGTAGTCGAAGGCCGCCGCCTGCAGCGACTGCATGGCCGAACTCCCGTACACCTCCTCCGGAACCACGTCCACGTGCGCCATCCGCGCGAGCGAGATCGTCATCGGCGACCCGAAGGTGACCCGGCGCATCTCCAGGTAGTCCACCGGGTCCGGGACCCGGTTGGCCGCCTGGTTGTCCAGCTCCCACAGCCAGCTGTCCAGCACCTGGTCCATGGCCGAGCGGAACATCTCCCGGCCGCGCGTCCCCATCGGCGCCGCCGTGCGCCGCCACAGGTCGGCCAGCCCCCGTTCCATCGCGTTGGCCGGGTCCGGCGGCGCGGACAGGTCGAGCGGCATGCAGGCGCGCAGCCGCCGCGTCTGCGCCCGGGCGGCGGCCGGGGCCCGGGTGGCGCCGAAGAGCAGCGGAAAACTGTCGTCGGCGTACGTGCCCCAGCTCAGCCAGCCCGCGCTGATGTCCAGCGTCTCCGCCGAGCACGTCGGGTCGATGCCCGCCGAGCACAGCGCGAAGTCGTACCCGCGCGCCTTCTCCTCCCACCAGACGCCCTCGTCCAGGATGCCCATCGCCCGGTTCCACTCGATGAGCCGCTCCCGGGCGCCCGCCAGGTGCGGGTTGAGCACGTTCCGGTACGGCAGGTAGAACTCCGGGATCACCGAAGGCCCCACCGGGTGCGGGACGTTGGAGTGCCGGCGCACCCGCCGCGCGCCGCCGGTCAGCCCCAGCAGCGCCTTCACGTTGGCGCCGGTGGTGCCCAGCCCGGAGGGGCCGGGCAGCCACCCGGGCAGCCTCGCGTCCGCGCGGTCCGGCCGGCTCTTCGTGTACCGGCTGGAGCGCATGTGCCACTCGTGGCCGCCGGACTGCCAGTCCTGGAGTCCGCGTGCGTAGGTGAGGACCGCGAGGATCCCGTCCGGGCCGAGGCCCTTCTCGGCGAAGAGCACGGGCAGTTCGGTGAAGAAGGTGCTCTCGAACTGCTGGAGCCGCGAGGTGATCATGTTGTTCAGCTGGTCGGCGGCCTCCTGGGTGGTACAGCCGAAGAACCGCTCCAGGACCAGCACCCCGTTGCTCAGCTCCCCCTCCTTCCCGATCTCCCGCTCGTACGAGAACAGGTCGTTGCGGAAGTGGACCGAGTCGGCGAAGCAGTCGCGCAGCACGCGCAGCGCCCGCTCCCCGGAGACCGACGCGGGCAGCTCCACGCCCACCGCGTGCTCGACGATCCCCGCCGACCAGGGCGCGCCGCCCACCTTGCGGCGCTGCTCGACGTACTCCATCGGGTTCGACACCCTGCCGATGTTGATGTTGTCGAGCTCCCAGAGCGACTCGTCGAGCAGATCGCGGGTGCTGAGGGTGAAGCGTGCGATCCAGTCCGCCGAGTGGCCCGGTACCGTACGCCGCCACAGGTCGGCGAGGCCCGCCTCGACCGGATTGGCGGGCTCGGGCATCGCGGCGCGCGGATCGGCGGGCATGAACGGCGTGAGCCGCTCCAGGGCGGCCCGTCCCGCCGCCCGGTCACCGGTGCGCTTGAACCGCTCCAGGAACCAGTCGTCGAAGAAGAACACCCACACGTACCAGTCGGTGACGAGCGAGAGCATCGGGCCGTCGCACTCGGGGTGGGTGTAGGCGCACAGCAGTGCGTAGTCGTGTGCCTCCAGGTCGGCCGGGCCCCACACGCCCGAGCCGTCCAGCATCCCCAGCTCCGCGGCCCACGCGCGGGTGTGCGTCCGGGCCTCCTCCAGATGGGGGTTGAGGCGGGCGGGGTGCGGGAGGTAGAACTCGGGCAGCTCGAAGGGCGGCCCCGAAGCACTCTCCTGCGGGTCGATCTCCTGGCGAGCGGTCATGACGAGGCCCCCTCAGTCGTCGAATCGGGAGATCTCCACGTTCTCCAGCACCCCGACGGCATCGGGCACCAGGATCGCCGCGGAGTAGTAGGCGGTGACCAGGTAGGAGATGATCGCCTGCTCGTTGATGTTCATGAACCGCACGGACAGGCCCGGCTGGTACTCGTCCGGCAGCGCCACCGGGTGCAGCCCGATGACGCCCTCGTTGTCCTCCCCGGTGCGCAGGACGAGGATCGAGCTGGTCCGCTCCGGCGTCACCGGGATCTTGTTGCAGGGCAGCAGCGGCACTCCCCGCCAGGACGGGACCCGGTGGCCCTGGAAGTCCACGCTGTCCGGGTACAGGCCGCGCCGGCTGCACTCGCGGCCGAAGGCGGCGATCGTGCGCGGGTGAGCGAGGAAGTACTGCGACCCGCGGCGCCGGCTGAGGAGCTCGTCCATGTCGTCCGGGGTGGGCGGGCCGGTACGGGCGTAGACGCGCTGCTCGTAGTCGGCGTTGTGCAGCAGCCCGAACTCCGCGTTGTTGATCAGCTCGCTCTCCTGACGCTCCCTCAATGCCTCTACTGTCAGCCGGAGTTGCTGCTCCGACTGGTTCATCGGCTTGTTGTAGAGGTCGGCGACCCTGGAGTGCACCCGCAGCACGGTCTGCGCGACGCTCAGCTCGTACTCGCGCGGGTCCAGGTCGTAGTCCACGTACGTGCCGGGCAGCATCACCTCGCCCGTGTGACCGGCGGACAGGTCCACCGCGTCGCTGCCCCGGCGGCCGACCCGCTCGGCCTCCAGGTAGGCCTCGGCGTGCCGGCGCAGCGCGGCGGAACCGTTCAGCGCCGCGTCCCAGTCGCCCCGGTTGAAGGTCATCGTCACCACGTCCGTCTGCGCCCGGGCGGTGAACTCCCAGCGGGCGTCGGGCAGCGGGTGGTGGCCGAAGTGGTCGCCGTCGCTCAGCACGTCCAGGCTCGCCTCGTCCCCGTAGGCACCGGTCCCGAGCCGTTCGATCCGCCCGTGGGCGATGAGGAAGATCTTGTCGACGGGCTCGCCGCGCCGCACGATGACGTCGCCCTTGCGGAACTCCTCCTTCACGAACCGGTCGGCGATGGCCTTGACCACCTGGTCGTCGGGGAAGTTCCGGAGCATGCCGAGCTCGCGCAGCATCGGCGGGATGACACGGAGTTCGGTCCCGGTCTTCACGAAGGTGATCCGCCCGTCGCCGAGGGTGTAGCTCACGGTGCGGTTAACCC
The DNA here is from genome assembly GCF_000720115.1 of Streptomyces sp. NRRL F-2580. Lineage (GTDB taxonomy): Bacteria > Actinomycetota > Actinomycetes > Streptomycetales > Streptomycetaceae > Streptomyces. Next base: position 119,566 of record NZ_JOIR01000014.1, on the reverse strand, counting down.
GGTACGTACCGCCGCCGGTCTGCACCCAGGGCAGGATCCTCAGCAGCCAGCGCGAGCTGATCCCCTGCATCTGGGGCGCGGACTTGGTCGTGGTGGCCAGATTCCGGGCGGCCTCGGTGCTCAGGCTCTGCCGGGCGGCGGCGGTCAGGTGCTCGGCGTTCGCTTCGGTGCTGGGGTCGACGGACATGGCGGGCCTTCCTCTCGGTCGGTCTTCCTGGGAGTGGCGCGGGTGCCGTGCGCGACGGTGGGGTGTCCTGCCGGTCCGTGCTCCCTCCGGGGCCGAGCGGGGGGTGGTGTACGGGAGTGACCGGAAGGGGCGGTCCCGCTCCGTGCGATCTGCTGTGCTCCCGCACGCCAGGGCCACGCGGTGTGACCGTGAGCCACCCGGCGCACACGTCTAGTTAGGGGCAGGACGGCGTCACCCGGTACATCCGTCCCGGCTCCACCGTGTTGAATGTCCGACCGCGTTGAATGGATGGACACGTGTACGAGCTGGGCGGTTCTGATGGCCATGCGTGAACCCAACGGACGACTCCGCACCCTCCTCACCGACGCGCGCTGGAGCGGGCAGGACTTCGCACGCGCCGTCAACGGCGTCGCCGCCGAGGCCGGCCTCACCCTGCGTTACGACCGCACCTCCATCTCCCACTGGCTGGCCGGCACCCGGCCTCCCGCGCACGTCGTCGCCCTCGCCGCCGAGGCCCTCAGCCGGCGCACCGGACGGCGCGTCAGCCCGGCCGACACCGGACTCGCACGGCCGGCCGGCGCCGCCCGGGCGCGCGAGCACACCCGCCCCGGCCCGCACGGCGCGCAGGCCCTCGCGCCCGACCTCTCGGCGGTGGCCGCCGGGGTCTGCGAGGGCGCCGCGGATGCCGCCGGCGCCGGCATCGAGGCGGCGGCGCTGCTGGGCGAGATCCCGGTCTACTCCTCCGCCTGGCGGCCCCCCGGCCGGCCGCGGCCGGACACGCCCGCTCCGCCCGCTCCGCCCGCCCGGCCGGCCGGGCGGATCGGGCAGCACCACGTGGAGGCCGCCGAGGCCGTGCTGCCGGTCTTCCGCAACGCCGACATGATGTTCGGCAGCGGCCTGGCCCGGCCGGCCCTGACCCGCTACCTCGCCACCACCGTGGCGCCCTGGCTGCGCGCCGACGCCGCGCCCGCGGTGCGGCACCGGCTGCTGGGCTGCGCCGCACGGCTCGCGTACACCGCCGGCTTCCTGTGCTTCGACGGCAACCAGCACGGCGTGGCCCAGGCGTACTACCGGGCGGGGCTGCGGCTCGGCCAGGAGGCGGGGGACCCGCGGTGCTGGGCGCCCGTCCTGCGGGCCATGAGCGTCCAGGCCCACCACCTGGGCCACCGCAAACAGGCGTGGGAGCTGGCGGAGGCGGCCGCCCGCGAGGTCGGACGGCTGCCCACCCTCCAGGCCGCCTTCGTCACCGGGCAGTTGGCGGTCGCCGAGGCCGGCTGCGGCGACCGGCGGGCGGCGGTGGCCCGGCTGGGCGAGGCGGAACGGCTGCTGGAACGCTCGGCCGGGCAGCGGGCCGCCATCGGCGACTACCATCACGCGGCGCTCGCCCACCAGCAGGCCGAGGCGCTGGCGGCCCTCGGCGACGCGCGCGGTGCGATCATCGCGCTCGGCACCTCCCTGCGGCACCGGCCCCCCGGCGAGCGCCGCGCCCGGGCCATCACCCTGGCGCGGCTCGCCGAACTCCACCTGAACCAGGGCCATCTGGAACGGGCCTGCGCCACCTGGCACGAGATGCTGGACGCGGTGCCCCAGCTGGACTCGGCGCGGGTGGACGACGCCGTGGGCCGGCTGCGCGGCCGCCTCCAGCCCGTCGGCGGCAACCGCACCGCGCGGGCGCTGCTGACCCGCCTCCGCGGGCTCGGCTGAGGAGGCTCCAGCCCGCCCCGGTGGGACCGCCTTCGCACCCGTAGGGTCGGATCTGCCGCACCGAGCGAAGGGGGAGGAGCCCATGGGGACCTACCGGCAGACCGTGGTGGACCTGGACGCCTCGGCGGAGGAGGCGGCCGCCCGCGGCGAGCACGGCAAGGGGTGGCTGGAGGCGGAGGGGTTCATCCGCCCGGTGCCGTGGCGGGGCGAGGTGGTGTACCTGGCCGGTCCACGCTGGCGGGAGGCCGTCGACCTGGTGCACTGGGACCGGCGCGCCCGGATCGAGGGGCTGGAGGAGGAGCCCGGCGACGAACTGCGCGTCGTCGTGGGTCGTACGGTCCTCTGCGCCGGCCAGGGCGACGCCCCTTCCGCGCTCTGCCCCCACTGCCGAAGCGCCGCCCCCGACTGGCCCGGCGAGGCCCTCGACGCCTGGTACACCACGGGCGCCGCCGACCTCGACTGCCCGGCCTGCGCCCACCGCGCTCCGCTCGCGGACTGGAACTGGACCGACGACTACTTCGCCTTCGGCCCCCTCGGCTTCCAGTTCGACGACTGGCCGCCCCTGCACCCGCGCTTCACCGCCGCCCTCGGACGGCAGCTGGGCCACCGGATCCGGGTGGTCAGCGGAAAGATCTGAGGGGCGGTTCGGCGGTTCGCGAGTCGTCCGGCGTGTCAGGTGGTTCAGGAGAGGACGGTGGGCTTGAGCGTCCGAGCGCACCACTGCTCGAAGCCGGTGGGGGAGGCGGTGTCCGGGGTGCGGGCGACGCCGCCGCCCAGCACGTCGCGGTCAGCCGCCGCAGCCGGTTCACGGGCCCCCTCGACACCGCCCTGGCCGAGCAGGACCTCCACCGGCGGGTCGGCGTCGTCCTCCCCGGCCACCTGGCCGCCATGACCCTCGCCGCGCGCAGCGACATCGTCTGCCTCGTACCCGCCGCACTCCCCGGCGCCGCCCCCGCACCCCTCACCGGCGACGCCATCGCCCTCGGACTGCACCTCCTCGACATCCCCCTGGCGCTGCCGCCCGTGACCGTCGGCATGGCCTGGCACCCCCGACACGCGGCCGACCGAGGCCACCACTGGCTCCGGGGCGCCGTGCGCCGAACCCTGCGCGCACCCGGCAGTCCGACCGCGTGACCGACCGGGGCGCCGGGTCCTGGGGCGGGGCGGGCGCTAGGGCGTGCCGCCGCTCGGGGGGCCGTGGTAGCGGGGGCTCGTGGCGTGCCACTCCTTCGCCCCGCCCATCCAGTTCCAGATCCCCTCCAGGAAACGGCCGAGCGCGGGCGAGCCGAGAGCGGCCAGCGCGGCCGACTCCGCCTCGACGGCGTGCATCACCTCGTCGTGGACCGCGGCCGTCCGGTTCACCGCCTCCTGGAGCGAGCAGTGCTCCTCGGCCGCGATCAGCCGGGGCAGACTGGTGTCGTCCGGATCCTCCCGGGCCATCGAGTACAGGTCGTTGAGCAGGCAGGTGGCGACCCCCGCGTACATGTACGTGCGCCGTACCCGCGCGTCCGCGAACTCGTGCGCGGGGACCTCGTACCCGCCGACCGGATCGGTGAGGCCCATGCAGGGGAAGAAGCCGTTCTCGTACCGGTGCAGCAGGTACTCCCACACCGGCGGCCGGCGCGCGGACGTCCGCCACTCGGCCTCGTGGTTGTACCCGACGAACATCACCGCCAACTGGTAGCGCAGCCGGGTCACCTGGGTGGGGGAGGCGAACTCGGCGAGGTGGTTCAGGGCGGAGCGGAAGGCGCGCAGCACGGGTTCGGCGGCCACCCGGTCCTCGAACTGCCGCTCGTGGCGCGGCGGCAGCCGCACCGGGTCGACCACGGCGTGCGCGAGGGCGGTGCGCAGGCCGATCAGCCGCGGGTCGGCGTCCTCCCCGTCATCGGCCCAGTGGTCGTCGACGGCCCACTCGGAGAGCCCGCACCGGGCGGCCGCGAGCAGCCGGCCGGGGTCGTCGCAGTCCGGGTGCGCGAGCATCATCAGCCGGCCGAAGTGGCACGAGCGCAGCATGTCCAGGCGCCCGGCGTAGATCCCGACGTCGTCGGCCCACCGGACGAGTTCCTCGTTCACCGCGTCGGCCAGCGCCGGGTCGTCCCGCACGGCGTCGGGGCAGTACAGCGGCGGGATGACGATCCCCGAGCCGGTCCGGGTCCCCTCGGTGCGGGTCCCGCCGGTCCGGGTCCTGCTGGTATGGGTCCTGCTGGTATGGGTCCTGCTGGTATGGGCGCCCGTACGGGCGCCCATACCGGCGGGGCCGGGATCGGCGCGCGGGGGAGCGGCCCCCAGTCCGCTCCGGCCGCCGAGCAGCCGGCTCAGGACCTCCGCCGGATCGGCGGACGCGGCGCCGGGTCGGCCCGGGGCGTGAGCGGGGGCGCGGTCCATGGCTCCTCCTGTCATGGCTCCTCCTGCGGGTCGGCACACCCACCCATGGAGCGGGGACGGCCCCCGACCGCGGTAGGTCCGGCGCCCCGTGCGCCCGTTGAAGATCCGGCGGCGTTGAAATCCTGCACGGATGTACGCACGCCCGCGAGTTCGCACAGACGTGCAGGCCTTCAACCGCCGGGGATTTTCAACAGCCCCCGGCCCGGCGCCGCTACCGCGCCCGGCTCCCCGCGCCCCACGGTGAGCGTGCAGCACGCTCCGCGTGGAACGACGCAGGGAGGAACCCCGCATGACCGCAGAGGCGCAGCCACTCCTGGACCCCGCAGACGAACGGCAGCTGAGCCTGAGCACCGCCGCGGCCCGCAATCTCGCGACGACCACCAAATCCGTCCCCCAGATGCAGGGCCTCAGCTCGCGCTGGCTGCTGCGCATGCTGCCCTGGGTGGACCTGGGCGCCGGCACCTACCGCGTCAACCGCCGGCTGACCCACGCCGTCGGGCGCGGCCGGGTCTCCTTCGTCCAGGCCGGTGCGGACGACGTACGCATCCTTGCCCCGACCCTCACCGAGCTGCCCGTCCTCAAGGGCTACGCCGACTCCGCCGTACTGGAGGAGCTGGCCCGGCGCTTCGTCAAACGCGACCTGCGCGCCGGAGACGTCCTCGTCGAGGCGGGCGCCCCCGTCGCCGAGGTGTTCATCATCGCCCACGGCCGCGTCGAGAAGAGGGCGTCGGGCAAGTACGGCGGCAGCGAACTCCTCGGCGTGGTCGCCGACGGGGACCAGCTCGGCGACGACGCGCTCGGCCAGGCCGACCCGCGCTGGACGTACTCCGTCCGGGCCGCCACCGCGGGCACCGTCATGGTGCTGCGATGGAGCGCCTTCCAGGAGGTACTGGGCCGCGCGGACAGCCTGCGGACCCACCTGGAGCAGTACGTCGAGAACGGCAGGCGGCCCGTCAACCGGCGGGGCGAGGCCGACATCGAGCTCGCCTCCGGCCACGCGGGCGAGGCCGTGCTGCCCGCCACCTTCGCCGACTACGAGCTGCAGCCGCGCGAGTACGAGCTGAGCCTCGCCCAGACCGTGCTGCGGATCCACACCCGGGTCGCCGACCTCTACAACGACCCGATGAACCAGTTCGAGCAGCAACTGCGCCTGACGGTGCAGGCGATGCGCGAACGCGAGGAGTCCGAACTGCTCAACAACCGGGACTTCGGCCTCCTCCACAACGCCGACTACGGACAGCGCATCAGCACCTGGTCCGGCCCGCCCACCCCCGACGACATGGACGACCTGCTCAGCATGCGCCGGGGGACCGCCTTCTTCCTCGCCCACCCCAAGGCCGTCGCCGCCTTCCTGCGCGAGTGCAACAAGCGCGGCCTCGCCCTCGACACCGTGGAGGTCCACGGCAAACAGGTGCCCGCCTGGCGCGGGGTCCCGCTGCTGCCGTGCGGGAAGATCCCGGTCGTGGGCGGCCACACCAGCTCGATCCTGGCCCTGCGCACCGGTGAGGACAACGGAGGCGTCATCGGCCTGCGTCCGGCCGCGATCCCCGAGCAGATCGAACCGGGCCTCAACGTCCGCTGCATGGGCATCGACCAGAAGTCGGTCATGTCCTACCTGGTCAGCTCCTACCACTCGGTGGCGATCCTGGTACCGGACGCCATCGGGATCCTGGAGAACGCCGACATCGCCGCCCCCCGCTCCGACTGACCCGACCGCCCGCTCCGACGGCCGGCGTCGCCCCGCGTCGGCACGGCGGCGTAGTTCCGGTGGTCCGGGTGACGTAGGTGCCCGGGCCCGGGCACTCGGGAACGGTTGTCCGCACGCCGGTAATGGGCTCTACTGCTGTGCAGCCCCCGCTCGGGGCATATGCGCGGGAGGGACCAGCATGACAGCGGACCGGCGAACGGGGCACGGGACGGGGCACGGGAGGGGCCGCGGGAGGCGGCGCCCGACCCGCGCGTCCGGCACGGCCGGCGGGCCCGGCGACGGGCCCGGCACGCCCCGGCCCGCGTCGCACCGCCGTCGGCCGGTCTTCCGCGGGCGAAGACCGCTGCTCGCCCTGCTGCTGTCCGCCTTCTTCCTGGTCGGTGTCTGCGCGGCCACCGGCATCGCCTGGGACCCCCTCAACGGAACGTCCGTACAAGGCGGTCCGCTCCCGCCCGCCGACGTCCCCCGGGCCACCGATCCCGCCGGCGGCGCCACGGCCGACGCCACCGGCCCGGCCACCCCGCCACCGGCCGGCACCCCGGCCCCCACCAAGGGCGCGGCCGCCAAGGGCAACCCCAAGGGCGCCGTGGACACCGGGGTCGAGCGCCCCTCCGGCGCCCTGCCCTTCGACATGCCGCAGCCGGCCGCCCTGCGCTCCGGCGAAGCGGGCAAGAAGCTGGTGTTCGCCCACTACTTCACCCCGTACCCGCTCTCCCTCGACAACACGAGTGCGGACAACGACTACTACACCCGCAACTACCTCGACCCCGACGGCGAGAGCGGGAAGCACGGCAAGTACGGCGGCCTGCTGCGCGACCGGCCCCTGCCCGTGGCGCCGAAGAGCGGCGACTGGGAGTACGCCAACCTCCAGCAGGAGGTGCGCACGGCCCGCGCGGCGGGCATCGACGGCTTCACCCTCGACCTGCTCTCCCTGTCCGGCAAGAACTGGGACCGTTCCAACCTGCTGATGGCCGCGGCCCGTTCGGTGGATCCGGCATTCAAGATCATGCTGATGCCGGACATGACCTCGCTGAAGACCGACGACCCCCGCGAGCTCGCGAAGGCGATCGCCACGCTCGCCGACGCCCCCGCCGCGCACCGGCTCCCCGACGGCCGGCTCGTCGTCTCCCCCTTCAAGGCGGAGGCGAAGAACGTCGCCTGGTGGACCGAGGTGATCGGGGCCCTCAAGTCCGAACACGGCATCCGTACCGCCTTCGTCCCGCTCTTCCTCGACTTCGGCGCCCACAGCGGCGAGTTCGCCCCGATCAGCCATGGGTTCTCCGAGTGGGGCAGCCGCAGCTACGTCGGCCAGGAGAGCTCCACGCGCGACGTGCAGCGGGCCCACGGCATGGGCAAGATCTGGATGCAGCCCGTGTCGGTCCAGGACGCCCGCCCCAACCAGGGCATCTACGACGAGGCCGGCAACACCGCCACCCTCCGCTCCACCTGGACGCACGCCATCGAGGACGGCGCGGACTGGGTGCAGCTCACCACCTGGAACGACTACTCGGAGGGCAGCCAGTTCGCACCCTCCCTGCACAACGGGTACGCCTACCTGGACCTGAGCTCGTACTACCTGACCCGGTTCAAGACGGGCAGCTGGCCGAAGATCGTCCGGGACACCCTGTACCTCACCGCGCGCACCCAGTTCGCGAACGCCGACCCGACGGGCGACCAGTCACTGGTGATGTCGCTGCGCAAGGGGAGCGCCCCGCCCCGGGACGCGGTGGAGGTGCTCAGCTTCCTCTCCGGGCCCGCCGTCGTCCGTACGACCGTCGGATCCGTGAGGGGCAGCCACGAGGCGCCCGCCGGGATCCACTCCCGGCTGCTGCCGCTGAAGGCGGGCACCACCTCGGCGCAGACCGTCCGCGAAGGCGAGGCCACGGCGAAGGTCGACCTGCCGTACCGGGTGGACCCCACGGTGGAGGTCCAGGACCTCCAGTACTACGCGGCGACGAGCGGCCGCGAGCCGTAGGCGGCATCTCAGCCCTGCCGGCGTTTGAGGCATGGGGGTCCCCCCGGACGGAGTCTGGGGGAGGGTCTGGGGCGGAGCCCCCGGGGCCGGCGCGGCAGCGCGGCCCGTCGGTGGCGGTCTACCGGCCGCGGCGGCCGCCGGGAGATGATCCGGGCGGCACCCGCGCCGCACACCCGGAGGTCGCATGCCCGAGCCGACCCGCTCAGCCCCTTCCCCCGCCGAGCCGCCCGCAGGGCACCCCGCCGGGTTCCCCGGCGGGCCCGCCCTGTTCCGCCTGGACCCCCGCGTCGCCCACCTGAACCACGGCTCCTTCGGAGCCGTCCCCCTGCCCGTCCAGGAGACCCAGGCCGCGCTCCGCGCCGAGGCACACGCCGATCCCGACGCCTTCTTCCTCTCCGTCCCGGACCGCCTCGCCGCGGCCCGCGCCCGGATCGCCGCGCACTTGGCCGCCGACCCCGACGGGCTCGCGTTCGTCTCCAACGCCACCGAAGGCGCCAACCTCGCCCTCGACGCGGTCCCGCTCGCCGACGGCGACGAGATCCTGGTGACCGACCACGGCTACGGCACCGTCGTCGCGGCCGCCGCCCGCCGCGCCCCGGTCACCACCGTCGCCCTCGATCCCCACCTGCCCGACGAGGACGCCGTACGCGAGACCGTGCTGGCCGCGCTGACGCCCCGTACGCGGGTGGCCGTGCTCGACCACATCAGCTCGCCCACCGCCCGGATCATCGCCTCCCCCCGGCTCCTCGCCGACCTGCGGGAGCGCGGGGTCACCACCGTCGTCGACGGCGCGCACGCCCCCGGCATGCTCGCCCACCCCCTCGCCGGCGGCGCCGACTTCTGGTTCGGCAACCTCCACAAGTGGGGCTACGCACCTTCCGGCAGCGCGGTCCTCGCCGTCGCACCGCAGCACCGCCCCCGCGTCCGCGCGCTCGTACCGTCCTGGGAGGACCACCACGGCTTCCCTCGCTCCGTCGAGAACCGCGCCACCGCCGACTACACCGGCTGGCTCGCCGCCCCCGACGGACTGGACCTGATCGAACGCCTCGACGCGGCCAAGGTCCGGGCCCACAACAGCGCCCTCGCCGCCCACGGCGCGGCGCTGCTCGCCGACATCCCCGGGCTCACGCCCCTCCCGCACACCGACGGCCTCGCCATGCGCGCCCTGCTGCTGCCGCCCGGCGTCGCCGAGACCCCGGACGGCGCCCGCGCCCTGCGCGAGGAGCTCGCGGCACGGCTGCGCGTGCGCGTGCTGATCTGGCCCCGGCAGGGCGGCGGCGGCATCCGCGTCTGCGGGCAGATCTACAACCGGCCCGGGGAGTACGCCCGCCTCGCCGCCGCCCTGCCCGAGTACCTCGGGCGGGCCGTCAGCCGCGCCTGAGCAGGTACGTGTCCATGATCCAGCCCTTGCGGGCGCGGGCCTCGGTGCGCAGCTCCTCGATCCGCCCCGCGACCTCCGCCAGCTTCCCCGAGACCAGGATCTCGTCCGGGGTGCCCACATAGGCCCCCCAGTAGATGTAGAGGTCCTGGTCCAGGTGGGCGGTGAAGGCGTGCCGCGCGTCCAGCATCACGACCACGTCGTCCACGTCGTCCGGCCAGCCCTCGGCGAGCCGGCGCCCGGTGGTGATCTGGACCGGGCGTCCGACCCGGTTCAGATTGGTCCGGTGCCGCGCCAGCAGCGCGGAGATGCTGCTGATGCCCGGCACGACCTCGTGCTCGAAGGCCACCCGGCCGTGCTCCAGCACCTCGTCGAGGATCGCGAGGGTGGAGTCGTACAGGGAGGGGTCGCCCCACACCAGGAACGCCCCGGTCTCGCCCTCCGCGAGATCCTCCGCGATGAACCGCTCGAAGATCTCGGCGCGCGCGCTGCGCCAGCCGTCCACCGTCGGCGTGTAGTCGGCGGGGGTCCGGTCCCGGTCCGGGTCGCGGCCCTCCACCAGCCGGTGGCCGGGCCGGGCGTGCGCGTCGAGCATCGCCCGCCGCAGCCCGGTCAGGTCCGCCTTCTCCTCGCCCTTCTCCAGGATGAGGAATGCGTCCGCCGCGCCGATCGCCCTGACCGCCTGGAGGGTCAGATGGTCCGGGTCGCCCGCGCCTATGCCGATCACTGAGAACTTCTTCACCCGGCTATTCTGCCCGTCATGCGCGTCGCCCTGTTCGTCACCTGCGTCAACGACGCGCTGTACCCGCGGACCGGCGTCGCCGTCGTACGTCTGCTGGAGCGCCTCGGCGTCGAAGTGGACTTCCCGGCGGCCCAGAGCTGCTGCGGGCAGCCGCAGTACAACACCGGCTACCGGCACGAGACCGAACCACTCGTCCGGCGTACCGCGGAGGCCTTCGCCGGCTACCCGTACGTGGTCACTCCCTCCGGCTCCTGTGCCGCGATGATCCGCGAGCACTACCCGCGCATCGGCCGGAAGGCGGCGGCGGAGGGACGCGGCACCGCGCTGGCGGAGGCGGCGCGGTCCCTGGCGCCGCGGGTCTACGAGCTGACCGAGTTCCTGGTCGACGTGCTCGGGGTGACCGACGTGGGCGCGTACTTCCCACACACCGTCACCTATCACCCCTCCTGTCACGGTCTGCGTGGTCTTGCACTCGGGGACCGGCCGCGCCGGCTGCTGGCCGCCGTCAAGGGCCTGGAACTGGTCGAGCTGCCGGGCGCCGAGGAGTGCTGCGGATTCGGCGGCACCTTCGCCGTCAAGAACCCGGACGTGTCCACCGCGATGGGCACCGACAAGATCACGGCCGCGGCGGCCACAGGCGCGCAGGTGCTGTGCGGGGCGGACAACTCCTGCCTCGCCCACCTCGACGGGCTGCTGCGCCGCGCGGACGCCCCGCTGCGGGCCGTGCACCTCGCGGAGATCCTGGCCGCGACCGAGGAGGAGCCGCTGTCGTGACCGGAGTCCACCTGGGCATGCCCGCCTTCCCCGCGTTCCCCGGGGCGGCCCGCGAGGCCGTACGGGACGAGGTGCTGCGCGCCAACCTCCGGAACGCCACGCACACCATCCGCGACAAGCGGGCCCGGGCCGTCGCCGAACTGGCGGACTGGGACCGGCTGCGCGCCGCGGGCAAGGCCGTCAAGGACCACACGCTGCGCCATCTCGACCGCTACCTGCTGCAGTTGGAGGCGGCGGTGACGGCCGCCGGCGGCACCGTCCACTGGGCCGCCGACGCGGACGAGGCCAACCGGATCGTCACGGACCTCGTCCGCGCCACGGGCGAGCGGGAGATCGTCAAGGTCAAGTCGATGGCCACCCAGGAGATCGGGCTCAACGAGGCCCTGGAGGCCGCCGGGATCGCCGCGTACGAGACCGACCTCGCCGAACTCATCGTGCAGCTCGGCCACGACCGCCCCTCCCACATCCTGGTCCCGGCGATCCACCGCAACCGGGCCGAGATCCGCGACATCTTCCGCGCCGAGATGGGGAACTGGGGACGCCCCGCGCCCGAACCGCTCGACGACGACCCGCGGGAACTCGCCGAGGCGGCGCGGCTGCACCTGCGCGAGAAGTTCCTGCGCGCCAAGGTCGCCGTCTCCGGCGCCAACTTCATGGTCGCCGAGACGGGCACGTTGGTCGTCTTCGAGTCCGAGGGCAACGGCCGGATGTGCCTGACCCTGCCCGAGACCCTGATCTCGGTCGTGGGCATCGAAAAGGTCGTCCCGACCTTCCGGGACCTGGAGATCTTCCTCCAGACACTGCCGCGCTCCTCGACGGCCGAGCGGATGAACCCGTACACGACGATGTGGACGGGGCTGGGCCCTTCGAGAGGGGCGAACGGCGACGGCCCCTCCGCCTTCCACCTCGTCCTCCTCGACAACGGCCGCACCGACACCCTCGCCGACGAGACCGGCCGGCAGGCCCTGCGCTGCATCCGCTGCTCCGCCTGCCTCAACGTCTGCCCGGTCTACGAACGCGCCGGCGGCCACGCCTACGGCTCCGTCTACCCGGGCCCCATCGGCGCCATCCTCAGCCCCCAACTGCGCGGCACGGGCAGCGCGATCGACGCCTCGCTGCCCTACGCGTCCACCCTGTGCGGGGCCTGCTACGAGGTCTGCCCGGTTGCCATCGACATCCCCGAGGTCCTCGTCCACCTGCGCGAACGAGTGGCCCAAGGCGGCCCGGTGACCCGGGACGGCATCCGCGTACGGATCCGCCCGGCCCACGGCCACACCGCCGAGCGGGCCGCCATGCGCGCCGCCCGGCTGCTCCTGGACCATCCGGGCGCGCTACGGGCGGGGGAGCGGCTGCTGGCCCGCGCCCGCCGGCTGGCGCCGCGCCGGCTCCCCGGACCGGGGCGGGCCTGGACCGACAGCCGCGAGCTGCCCTCCGTACCCGCCGAATCCTTCCGCGACTGGTGGGCCCGAGAACGGGGGAACCCGCAGTGACCAGCAAGGACCGCATCCTGGCCCGCATCCGCCGGGCACTGCCGGAGCCGGAGCGGCCTTCCGGCGCGGAGCCCCTCGGGGACATCCCGCGCGACTACCTCCACGTGCACGGTGACCGCACCCCGGCCGAGAGCGCCGACCTGCTGGCCGCGCACCTGTCCGAGTACCGGGCGAAGGTCCACCGCACCGACGGGGCCGGCCTCCCGGCGCTCCTCGCCCGGCTGCTCGCCGCGCGCGGAGCCCGGACCGTCCTCGTCCCGCCCGCCCTGCCCGCGCACTGGCTCGCGGCCGCCGACGCGGCCCTCGTCCAGGACCGCGCCGAGTCCACCCCGTACGAACTGGACGCCGTCGACAGCGTGGTGACCGGCTGCGCCCTGGCCGTCGCCGAGACCGGCACGATCGTCCTGGACGGTGGCCCGGACCAGGGCAGGCGCCGCATCACCCTGATCCCCGACCACCACGTCTGCGTGGTCCGCGTCCCCGAGCAGCTGGTCGACTCCGTCCCGCAGGCCCTCGCCCGCCTCGACCCCACCCGCCCCCTGACCTGGATCTCCGGCCCCTCGGCGACCAGCGACATCGAACTGGACCGGGTGGAGGGCGTCCACGGCCCCCGCACCCTGGAGGTCGTCCTCCTCGGCGCACAATAGGGTCATGCCCTCCCACATCGCCCTCACCGCCCTGGTCGTCAACGACTACGACGAGGCCATCGACTTCTACACCCGCGCCCTCGGCTTCGACCTCGCCGAGGACACCGCGCGCCCGGACGGCTCCCGCTGGGTCGTGGTCCGCCCGCCCGGCGCCACCGAAAGCGCCCTGCTGCTGGCCCGCGCCAAGGACGAGTCCCAGCGCTCCCGGGTCGGCGACCAGACCGGTGGCCGCGTCGGCTTCTTCCTCTACACCGACGACTTCGCGCGCGACCACGCCCGGATGACCGCCGAGGGCGTCCGCTTCCTGGAGGAGCCGCGCCACGAGTCGTACGGCTCCGTCGCCGTCTTCGAGGACCTGTACGGCAACCGCTGGGACCTACTCCAGCCCGCCGCCGGCTAGCCGCGGCGCCTCCCGTACGGGATCGACCGCCGCCCCGCCGCCCTCCACCCGCCCGGCCAGCTCCCGCGCCCACCGCACCAGCCCCGGCACGTCGATCCCGTACGGCCCTCCGGCCAGCCCCTCGATCCCGGCGGCGCCGCGCCGCAGCAGCCGCGCCCCGCCGACCGCGTTCCCGCGCGCGGCGTGCGTCAGCCCGACCGCCAGCTGCGCCAGCCCCCGCCAGAGCGGGGCGGCACCGTCGGGCCCCGACTTCCAGGCGTCCTCGAACACCTCGTGCGCGTGGAACGGCATGCCCGAATCCAGCAGCCGCTGCGCCTCCCGCACGGTCTCCCCGGGCGAGCGCACCACCCCCTCGGGTTGCCGCTCCACCCCGGCCTTCCCGTACGGCAACGGCCGCCCCAGCCCATCCCGGGGCCGCGCACTGCGCGCCCGTCCTTCGACATCCCGATCCCGTGCGTTCACCTCCCCATCCTCCCCTCCGGGAGTCACCCGTGCATGCACACCCCTCAGCGTGGGGTAATGTTCTGCATGTGCCACCGAGCAGGGGAAACCCCAGGTCGCGGGCACATCGGGACGTGGCGCAGCTTGGTAGCGCACTTGACTGGGGGTCAAGGGGTCGCAGGTTCAAATCCTGTCGTCCCGACTCGAAAGAGTCGCAGATCAGGGGCCGTTTCAGAGCAATCTGAAACGGCCCCTTGATCATTTTTGGGGACCGGCCGGGAACCAGTGGGGACCAGTTGGGGACCACCCCGCTTGGAAGGATCCCCCTCCATCAGGGCCGCCGACCGCGTCTCCCGGGCCCGCATCCACTGCTCGCTGACCCCGTGCTGGTGCGGGCCGCGTCCGGCTCCGGCTCCACCGCGTGTCCCCGGACGTTCCCAGGGGCGACAGCACATGGACACCAGGACGCGACCGCCCGGCCGCAGGGCCGTCGTTGTCACCGGGGCGGATGCGCAGTGGTCGTCCCGGCACACTGAGGCCGCGGACTTGACCAACCGCTGACGAGGCTCCGCGCCGGACCCGGCGACTCCGGGTTGCCCCGGCTTCTGCGGCGAGGCGGCCGTTCAGGCCGCTGGGTGGATCCGGCCATCGGTTGCCTGTCGAAACGCGGCTTCCAACCGGTCGCGGGCCTCGGTCTGAGCAGCGATCCGTTCGTTGAGGACCGCCAGCCGTTCCAACGCGACCCGCAAGCCCTTGTCCGAGGGCGGTGCGGCGGCCACATCGCCGTCCAGGCACGGGAGGAACACCCGCACGTCGTCCAGGGTGAGCCCGGCGGCCAGCAGGTAGCGGATATTGCGAACCCGCACCAACGCCCCTTCGTCGTAGATGCGGTAGCCGTTGGAAGCCCGCTGCGAGGAGATCAGCCCGGCCTGCTCGTAGTGCCGCACCGCACGGGCGGTTGTCCCGGTCACCCTGGCCAGCTCACCGATCCGCACCCGTCCCACCTCCCGGGCCCTTCCTATCACGCCACGACCGCTCCGCCGTCGACCGGGAGTACCACCCCGGTGACGAACGACGCGGCCGGTGCGGCAAGTTGGGTCACTGCCCAGGCCACCTCCTCGGGGCGGCCGATCCGGGCCAAGGGAGTGTGCGCCAGTTGCCACTCCCGCACCGCTGCCATCCGCTCCGGCGTCAAGCCCTGGTGCTCGCCGATGGGGGTGTCGATCGCGCCGGGCGCGACCGCCACCACCCGGATCCCGGCGGGTGCCAGCTCGACCGCCCAGCTGCGGGTCAGCAGCTCCAGAGCGGACTTGGTAGCCGCATAGACCGAGCTGCCGGGCCAGGCCCGCTGCCCCACCGACGTACTGACATTGACGATCACCCCGCCCGACTCCTCCAGGAGTGGCAGTGCAACCTGGGCCAGCAGGATGGGGGCGACGAGGTTGGTGGCAAGCTGAACCGTGATCGCCTCCGGCGTCAGCGTGCCGAGGGCGCCGCTGCGCACGATGCCTGCGTTGTTGACCAGCACGTCCAGCCGGCCGTGTGTCTCCAGCACGGCCCGGATGATCCGATCCGGCTCGCCCTCGGCGGTGATGTCGGCGGCCAGCGGCGTGATCCGGTCGTCCCCGGCCGCGGTCTCCTTGAGGTTCTCGGCCCGCCGGCCGATCGCGACCACGTGGGCGCCCTCAGCGGCGAATGCGCGGGCGGTGGCCCGCCCGATCCCGGTGCCGGCTCCGGTGACGGCGACGACCCTGTTGCTCTGCGGTGCGGTGCTGTTCATGCCGGTCATCGTGCAACCCTGCCGCCAGCGGCAAGGTCAAGCAGCGCCTGACGGCCGGTAGTCACCGCGGGTGGTCACCGGGGGGTGAGAGAGTGTGGGTGAGCGCATTTAGGCGGGCGCGCTGGAGGGTTGCCGTCCACTCCGGCGTCGCTTCCGCATCGGGTCTCGGACCGCGTGCTGTGGTCGGGTAGCCGGATCACGCTGGGCGGCGTGTGGCTGTTGATTTCGGAGTATGGGCAGGCCGCCGGGTTCCAGCTGCGGGCCTTGGCGCTCTACGAGGACGTCGGCGACCGGCTCGGGCAGGCCGAGGTACTGAACAGCATGGGTGCGGGACTGGCCGCGTCTGCCGGACCGCAGGTGGCACTGGCCTCGTGCCGGCGAGCGCTGGAGCTGGCACGTCGAGTTCAGAGTCCGCTGGAAGAGGCACGAGCGCTCGACGGCGCGGCCCGCTGCCTCGTCCGGGTCGGGGAATCGCAGCCTGCCCAGCCCATGGACTGATCACGCCGTTGGCGGCTGGTGACACGGTTCTTACCGGTACCCCAACGGGGGAAGGCCATCGTGTTGCGTTCCCGCGAGACGTTGATTCGAAGGGGAGAGGGCACCCGCGAGGGCCACGCCGACGAGAGGCCCTTGAGCCGGTGTGGCAGTCCGGGACTGGCTGCCGCAGCCTCAGGCGGGCGTCGCGGTCGAGGGTGGAGACCTGGTGGGTTCCCCTGTCGGCCAGGAGGCTGCGCTACTGACGGGTGGAAACAGCCGAGGTCGAGTCGTGAGAGGGCGATATGTGACTTGATGTCCGTTTGCGTGTCGCCTGATCGTGTGACTGTGGGGACTCCCGGCCGATCGACGAGTACACCTCAGGCCGGCGCGGCTGGGCGCCTACGTGCGCGCCACCCTGGGCGACGCCAAGGTCGCCGGTATCGGCAGCACCCCGCCGCCGGGTGGACCACCTACTTCGCCGTGGACAGCGCCGACGAGGTGTCACAGCGCGTCCACGAGTGCGGCGGCACGGCACCGGGGTGGCCGCACTGGCAGGTGCACTTCGCCGTCACCGCCGCCGACCTGACCGTACGCCAGGCCGTCGGGCTGGGCGGGCAGGTCCTCGACGGCCCGGAGGAGACCCGTACGGCCGGGCGGCCCGGCTCGCCGATGTACGCGGGGCCGTCCGGCAGGGCCGGAGTCGGTGTGGCCGGTGCCGGAGCCGTTTCGTCGGGCAGCTCCAGGAGCGTCTTGCGGGTGATCGTGATGTGCTCGGCGGCCTGGGCGAGTCCGTCCAGCAGCGCGGTCAGCTGCGCGATCTGCTCGTGCGCAGCCTCCGCTTCCACAGCAATCTGCCGCTCGCGGACCTCCAGACGTGCCAGCAGGGCACCGAGGGTCTGCTGCGGGTCGCCGCTCATGCGCCGTGCCAGGACGGGGTGGAGGCGCCGGTCAGCCGACGAGCCATCACAACACGGCGAACTCCGCGGCGAACCGTCTGGGCGCCGACGTCGGGGGCTTCAGGGTGCTGGATGTCGTTGGGAATTGGCGAACGCTTTCGGGAATCTTCTGGCTGTCGATATTCCGTCAATAGTCGAGTACGGCGAACTGAGGGAATGGCTCCTGGCTCAAGTAAGGGCCGGGAGAATTGAGATTCAGGAGAGTGCTATCTCCTCGGTCCACCAGCAGCAACTGCCGGACTTTCCGTAGATCTCGTACGATTTCCTGGGTGCGCGTCGAGAGATTTGGACGACGCCGGGAAGTCCCACCGGACATAGCCCCGGTGGGGCTTCTCGGGCTTGCTGGGCGGGTCTGACAGCAGTAGTTGACGGCAACGTCAGCGGACGGGCGCTGCACGAAGCGGTGGGCCGTCGCCGTCGACGGGCTCGGCGATGGCCTCCGAGGGGTTGTGGAGTACACGGCGGAGGAGGTCGATGGCGTCGCTGTGAAGGGGTGGGCTGGTGGCAGCGGGTGGGCGTCAGCCGGGTCGAGACTGTTGTTTCTGTCTGTGCCCTGTTGGGCTTCTGATCATGGCTGTCATGGGGTGACCAAGCTGCTGCAATGGGCTGCCTAATAGGACTCCGTTAGGTCGTTCTTGATCTTGGGGTGGTGTGTGGTCTTTTGGGGAGGGGCCGGTGGCAGGCGGTGCAGATACCGGTCCAGCACCTCAAGATGTCTTGGAGGGTGTCGAGGGTCTGGTAGAGAGTGAGGCCGGTCCTGGGACTTTTGGGGTCAGTCGTTGTTCGGTGAGGAAGGCCTGGGCGGCGGTGACGAGGGTGACGTGGTGGTGCCATCCTGGCCAGGACCGTCCCTCGAAGTGGTCCAGGCCCAGGCCGTGCTTGAGTTCTCGATAGTCGTGCTCGATGCGCCAGCGGACCTTGGCCAAACGGACCAGCTCGGTGATCGGGGTGTCGGCCGAGAGGCTGGAGAGCCAGTAGTCGCTGGGGGCTTCCGCGTGCTCCGGCCATTCGACCAGCAGCCAGCAGTCGGGCAGGACCCCGTCCCACCAGCCTTGACCGGAGGAAGCAGCGGCTTTGATCGGACGCTCAACGGCCTTGCCGGCGGGCCGGACGCGCATGGCGGCGAAGCGGGACTTCAGCCGGCCTCGGGTGCCCTGCCGCCAAGTGACGGTGGTGAATGCCTTCGGCCCGAGACCGGCGGCCAGGGTCGCCACCGACGGTGCGGGGTATCGGTAGCGAGGGGGCCAGCAGCCGACCGGCCCGTTGCGGGGCGGTGCTTCGGGCTCCGCGTCGAGCGGATGGGCACTCACGTCCGCTCGGACAGACAAGACGTAGTGGATTCCGCGGTCGGTGAGCGCGGCCCGGAAGTGTGCGTTGGTGCCGTAGGCGGCGTCCGCCACCACGACCGGGGGCCTCATGTCCCACTCGGCCAGCGTGTCGAGCATGTCCAGGGCCAGCCGCCATTTCTCGCGGTGCGTGACCTCGGACGGAACGCGGGTGGACGTCCTGCGGTCGTCGTCCGCTTCCCATGACCGAGGCAGGAACAGCCTCCACTGCAGTGGGCAGGAGGCGGTGTCGGTCGCGGCATGGACGCTGACCGCGACTTGGCAGTTGGCGCGTTTGCCCAGGGCTCCGCAGTACTGCGGAGCCACCCCGACCGACATTCTTCCGTTTTTGGGCAGCGACACGTCGTCGATCACCCAGGCCGTCGGAGCGATGAGCGGCAGCATGCGTTCACAGATCCGACGCTGCACCGGCACCGGATCCCAGGTGGACTGGTTCACGAACTGCTGCAGGTTCTGCTCGTTGCCGTCCGGCAGCCGACCGGCCATGGCCTGGATCGACTTGCGGCGGCCGTCCAGCATCAGGCCACGCAGGTAACAGTCGCTCTTGACCCGCTGGTCCTTGCGCCTCAGAGCGACAAAGACGTCAGCCACAAACAACGCCAACTCAGCCCGAACACCGTCCACTTCGCGTGTATCCACACATCCGACATGCCCGCCCACGAGCAGCCTGAACCGGAAGACCTAACGGAGTCCTACTAAGGCTTGTCCCGTAAATGATCTCTGAGTCGCCGGAGGCCGGGTGGTCGTGGTCGGGTTCGGTCGCTATCCGATGAGGGCGAGGTTGTGCAGGCGGGCTATGCCGAGCATGGCGTGGTGGACGCCGTCGCCTTTGAGGCGGCAGTCGCGGAGGATCTTCCAGGTCTTCATGCGAGCGAAGGTGTGCTCGACGCGGGCTCGGACTTGCTTGTGGGACTTGTTGTGGGCCTGCTTCCAGCCGGGCAGGTCTTCGCCTTTGCGCCGGCGGTGGGGCATGACGAGTCCGGTGCCCGGGTAGCCGCCGTCGGCGATGGTCATGGTCTTGCCGACGGCGGGCCTTGACCCCGGATTTTGGACGCCGGAGAGACTTGGATCTTGATGGTCCAGGAGAACGGAGTCCCCGTGGGGATGAAGCACTATCCCGCCGAGTTCAAGGCGGACGCGGTCGCGTTGTACCGGTCGAGGCCAGGAGCGACGATCAGGTCGGTCGCTGGTGATCTCGGGGTGAACACCGAGACGCTGCGGAACTGGATCCGGGCCGCCGACGGGCGACGGCCCGGCGCCCACTCCTCGCCGCCGGCTGCCGCGCAGGCCGACGGCGACGCCGTTCAGGTGGAGCTGGCCGCGGTGCGGAAGAGGATCCGCGAGCTGGAGGAAGAGCGCGACATTCTCCGCAAGGCGGCCCGGTATTTCGCAGGGGAGACGCGCTGGTGAACCGCTGCCAGTTCGTTGAAGATCATCAGCGCCGGTTCGGCGTCACGCGGTTGTGTTCGATGCCGGGTATCTCTCGCTCGAGCTTCTACTACTGGCGCCGCACCGCAGCGGCAAGGGCGGCCAGGCAGATCGCCGAGGCTGGGCTCGCGGCCCGGATACGCAAGGACACCAGGACTCCGACGGCACCTACGGAGCCCCCAGGATCACGGCCGAACTCCGCGACGAGGGGGAACGGATCAACCACAAGCGCGTCGCCAGGATCATGCGGACCATTGGAGTCGAGGGAGTCCGTCTGCGGCGTCGGCACCGGACCACCCTCGCGGACCAGGCGGCGCCGAAGGCGCCGGATCTGATCGGCCGTGACTTCACCGCGGCCGCGGTGAACACGAAGTACGGCGGCGACATCACATACCTGCCGGTCAGCGGCGCGAAGCCGCTCTACCTCGCCACCGTCATCGACCTCGCCTCACGCCGGCTGGCCGGATGGGCGATCGCCGATCACGTGCGAACCGAGCTCGTCATCGCCGCCCTCGCGGCAGCCCAGCGGACCCGCGGGAGCCTGACCGCAGCGGTGATGCACACCGATCACGGTTCCCAATATTCGAGTAGGGCCTTCGCTGAAATCTGCAGGTCAGCAGGGGTCCGGCAGAGCATGGGCGCGATCGGGTCCAGCGCGGACAACGCCGCTGCGGAAAGCTTCAACGCCGCCTTCAAGAGGGAGACACTCAAGGGCCGCAAAGGCTGGTCGAACGAGCGTGAAGCGCGACTGGACGCCTTCCGCTGGCTGACCCGATACAACACCCGCCGCCGGCACTCCCGCCTCGGCCAGCGGTCTCCGATTGCTTACGAGAACGACTTCCAACCAACAGCAACTACCCTGGCCCAAGCCGCATAGACGTGTCCAAGATCCGGGGTCAAGGCCCGTCGGCGGGGGCCGGCCGGTGTTGAGGCCTTGCCAGGGCCCTGGTGCGCGGGTGGCGGCCGGGCAGGTTAGTTTGCTCGAATGAGTCTTCTTGATGATGTGGCCGAGCGCGACGGCTGGCGGTGCTGGGTGTGTGACGAACCGGTCGACCCCGACGAGTCGGTGAACGACCCGCGGGGGCCCAGTGTCGACAGCCGGACCGCCGACCGGAAGGCCAAGGTGGCCGAGCGGCTCGCGCACCGCGGGTGCAACACCCGCAAGGGTGCGGTCAAGGTGGTCATCGCCTGGCCGGAGCGCCTGTACGTAGTCGAACCCGCACCGCTGATCGCCGTTGCCGAGAGGCTGGAGCGCAAGGGTGGCCGCGAGATGGTGGGCCGTTGTCCGACTAGGAAGGACGCCCACGAAGCGGCGGATTGGCTGGTGGACCGGTTCTCCCGACTGGTACCGGGGATGCCGGTGACCGCCGACATCCAGGCGGGCGGCGGCCAGTTCCTCGTCATCCTGGCCACTGGCCGCCGCTGACAGCGGATCTCAGGCGCACACTCGCGTCGAGGTGAGTCGGGTCCCTTGTATTTCGATGTCGGGAGCGGTTCTGACGTGCCGCCGGCCACGCACTGGTCGGCGTATGACGGCCGGGCCCGCCGCCCGCGCGCGGAGGCGTACCGGGCGGTGTGCGCGTGCGGATGGCGCAGCACCGCCGAGTACCGCTGGACTGGGCGACGGTCGGCGGCCGGCCGCGGTGCGAGGCGGACGTCGACCTTTCGGGACCGCTCGCGGACTGGACCGCGCACCTGACGGTTGTCCGCGACGCGGCCGTGCCGCTGCAGGCGAAATGCCCAGTACTGAGCCGTATGCAACACCCTTCAGATCCGTACGCGGGCCGGGGGCCGTCGTGTTCGGCATTTGGCTCGAGGCCCGGCCGCCTCGTGGACGCGACCCTCGTCCACTGACGCCACCGTCCGCGCTTGCGTCCCGGGTCCGCCCGTTCGCGCTCCACCACCACACCGGCCGCCGCGCCCCGCTGGCGGGCATGCTCGCCAGCGGCACCCGCAGCCACGACTGACGCCGGCTCGGGCGAGTGCGGGGAGTCGCTGGGTATCAGTCGCCTCCGCTGCCACCGCAGGAGGAGCCGCCACCGCAGGACGCATCGTTCCCACAGGAGAAGCTGACGCCGTCGTTCCTCCACGAGCGGGAACGTTGTTGAAGTTGCGGGGGCCTGCCGCCGAATGCGCCGCCGCGCCAGGCCTGGAAGAGCCCCCAGGCGAGACCGATCCCCACGACTACCAGGTATTCCATTTCCACTACCCCCCGTTCCTTCCATTCTTGCCTGCGCCGGTGATCCGCTGCTCGGGCGGCACGGAAGATGGTGCAGGTCGTCGGCCTCCGCGACGAGGCACGGGCCGTCTCACAGCGCTGCACACCGGACGCCTTGGCAGAAACCTACGCGCCGGTTCACCCGGCCTCAGCCACCGCCCTGAAAGGCCCACAGTACGAAGGCCACCGCCTACAGCACGACGGTCGCCAGGCGCGCGTACACCAGGGCCACGAAGACGCCCACCACGCCCAGGACCATGCCGCGGGCCTTTGCGCCTGTGCGCGATGGCGGCCACCAGGAGGCTGCCACCAGTGCCGCCGGAACGACGTACGGCAGGGCAAGCCACGCCGACGCATGAACGATCGGGGAGGAGCGGTAGCCCCACGCGCCACCCAGTGCCGCTGCCACGGTGAACAGGGCAGGTGCCAGCCACCACGGCGGGGTCAGGAGCCGCGCGGCCGGAGGCCTCGGGGGAGAAGTCGCGGTCATGAGCTCATTGCACCGACCGGAGTGCGCCGTACGCATGGGCGTACATACTCAGACGGCTTGGTCTTCGTACCCAGCACAGCGCTCCGGGGCCCGGCCTCTTGGCAGGCGCGGGAACTGCGTGTTCTGTCCGCCGCCGTGGTCGATCATCCGCACCGGGCCACGGGGTCGCCCGAGAGGCGGGCGTCGACGGGGAGGTGTACGAGGTGCTCGCCGGCGCCGAACCGTGGCGCTGAAGCGGGATTCTCAGGTCCAGGGAAGCGTGCGCCACGGGCTGGCCGGGTCCGTGGTCAGGGCACGGTGGGTCGTGAGGACCGTCTCGTACCACTCGCCGAACTCCTCCTCGTCGAAGTGGAGGCAGCGGCCCAGGGCGTAGGCGGCCGAGAAGTCTTCCCATGAGCGGTAGTTGAGCTGCACGAGACGGCCCGCCTGGACCACGGCGGCCTCCGCCTCCTGCAGGGAGCACAGGCGGGCGGCGAGTCCCCAGCGGGCCATGCCGGAGGCCCGGCCGTAGTCCCAGGCTTCGACGCTGCGGACGAAGCCCCCCTCGGGAAGCAGGCCGTCGGCGCGGAACCGCGCCTCGTAGCGGGCGATGCGGCCGATCAGCCTTTGAAGGCCGGTCACTTGGTCCTCCAGCTCAGTGGCGGTGACGGTGCGGCTCGGGGTGACGCCGTCCGCGGTCAGGCGGAGTTCGGCGGCGGCCTCGGCGCGCTGGCGCACCACGTTCACCGCGGCCTGGCGCCAGTGGTCGACATCGACGGGCCCGGCGAAGTCCAGGGCCATGGCGCGGCGAAGTTGCAGGACGGACTCCCAGGCCCCGCTGACCATTGCGGCGCGCAGCAGCTGTTCCTGCGTGTCCTGCCAGTCCCTGCGGGTGGTGACGCCCCACCAGCGTTCCAGCGTGCGCTTTTCGTTGCGGTAGCCGCAGCCGTGGTAGGCCATCGAGTTCCAGTAGCGCCCGTTGTGCACGTTGATGTGCGCGCCGGCCGCGAGACCGAAGGCGACGTGGCCGGTGCGGGGGCCGCCCACCTCCAGGGTGTGGACGACGTCGGGGGCCAGCCCCGGCCGTTCGACCGGTGCGGAGTGACGCTGCCACAGGGCGCGGCCTTCCGGCCCGGCCGGCAGGACGCCCTCGCAGGGGCTGCCGGGGTTGACGACTAGGTAGGGCGGGTCGTCCTGGTTCCAGACTTCCGCGAACCAGCCCAGGTCGTAGCAGTTGTAGACCGGGTCGGCGACGGGCGGCGGCAGCATGCCGCCGGTGTAGACGGCCAGGCACACGGTCTGGGTCTGCGGGTTCCAGTAGGGGTGGAAGCGGGTGTTGCTCCCGTTCGCGTCGACGTACGCCCGCGACTGCAGCATGTACAGGTCGGCCCGTGCGACGAGGTCGTAGTACGCGGGCCAGTCGCCGCGCGCCTTCGCCTCGTACAGCCCCCGCTCGACCGCGCTCGGCGCCTGCCAGCCCCGCGCCGATGCCGTCGGACCGGGCACGGCTCCTTCCTCGTGACCTGCTGTCAAGCTCATGGGCAAACCCTAAGGGCTGGTCCAGTGCGGTCGGCGTGCCGGTCCCGCCGGGCGGGGGTCGACCGGGGCGAGGTCGTTGAGGCGCCGGATCACCGCCGCCGACGGATCGCACGTCCCATAGCCGACCGATCCGGCCGACGCACTGCGCGACACAGCAGGTCCGCCGAAGCACCAAGGGGGCGAGTCTTTGTCGAGCGCGCAAACCCGGGCCCCGCCCCCTGCTGGGCCGAGCAGGCCGCCCGCGCTCCGGCCGCCGCTCCCGCCGCTGGCCCCGCCCCGGCGCCCGCCGCTCCCGCTGCCGCGTCTGCTGTTGCGCCGTGGCTGCGTCGGCCTGCGCGACCCCGAGGGCTGAGGCGGGCCGCCCGCTCGACCTGATCTTCAGGGTCCGGCGGCGCCCGTACACCGGGTTCGGTGTTCCCGTTCTACGCGTCTTCGTCGCAGCGGCGCCCGGCCCGCGATGCCCGCCGTGGCCGTGGCAGGCTTCTGCGGTGGCGTAGGGCGTAGAGCGACACCGCGGAGGTCCGGCCGGCCACCATCACGCCGGCCACCGGCCCGAGCAGTATCAGGACTATGGGAACGGACGCCGATTGCACGGCAGCCGCTCCGCCACCGACCGCCAGGCTGACGGCGGCGCATCGGGCCCTGCGCCGGAACTCGGCGTCGTGCGGGGCTGCGGCGGCTGCGGCGAGGGCGGCGACGTGGCAGATCAGCCCCAGCGAGGCCACCAGCGTGAGGGGCGAATCGGGAGTGTCCACAAGGTATTTCGCCGCGATGCCGACGGCCCAGGCCGCGACAGCGGCGGTGATCGCATGAGCCAGCAGGAGCCGTGGTTTCGTCGTGTCCGGAGCCTCGACCCGTGTCACCGGCCCCTCTGGGAAGGGCACCACGGGAACGGGCCGTCCAAGCCGGCGGAGCAGGAACGGCAGCACCGCGCCGCTCAGCACGGCGACGCCGACCACCGCAGTGTGGAGATACGGTGCGGTCCCGTCAGGAAGGGCCGTCGGGAACCAGGCCAGCGCGGTGAGGGCGCCGTACGCGCCGACCATGGACGACGCCACCCGCGGACGGCAGACGGTGTCACAGACCAGGGCGAACAGTGCGAGGGCCAGGACGGAGAGTATCGCCGTCAACGCGAGGCCGAGCCCGACTCCGTCGGTGAACCGGTGCCACCACATCAGGCTGAGCTGCTCGGACCGGTCCGGACCGAACTCCTGCGTCGGATGAACCATGCATCCGACGCACAGCCCCGACCACAGGCCCCCTGTGAGGAGCGCCAGACGGCGTGTCAGCGCCGGGCCGTTGCGGGCGCCACCCCAGGCGGCCACCGTGTGCCGGATGCCGAGACCCAGCACGGCTCCGGCCGGTAGGAGCAGGGGGATCGCGAGCCAGGGGTAGACCGGGGAGAGGTCTACGACGTCGTCCAGGAATCCCACGTCAAACGCGATCATCATGACGTCATAGCTGTTTCCCAGCAGCAGGTTGATGGCGAACATGGCGATGCATCCCGTCAACGCCACTTCCCAGGCGTTGAGTTCGCCTGCCAGGGCGGGATGCCGAAGCGCCGCCCTGCGTCGTTGGAGTGCTGGATGGGTTGCGAACGGCCAGGTGGCGAGGCCGAGTTCCCTCCTGGCCGCCGCCGCAGGGGTCGTGCCGGTGATCACGAAGCGGGCCCCTCGGACGGTGGGGGTACGCTGCGCGGCCAAGCGGGCGAAGAACTCGTCGAGCTTCCTTCGGCGATCTTCCCCGGTGCCCGATTCTGTTGAACCGCTAACGGCGAACGCGTCGGCGTGCAGTTCGCGCGACTGGAGAAAGGTGTTGCGGGCCGCATAGAGCACGTAGGCGAGCAGGGCGAGATGGAACGACAGCCGAAGGAGGTACTCACCCTGACCGGCGTACTCGGACACGGCGAAGCAGAAGGTGGCGGCGAGCAGGACGGTGAAGGCACCCCACAGCGCGGTCACGCCGTGGGTGACGTCGAGGTCCCGGTGGCGGATGTGGCCGAGTTCATGCCGGATGACGACCTCGAAGGTCCCGGGGTCCTCGTCGAACAGTTTCTCCATGCCGCTCGCGAGCTCGATGTGCCGCTGCCGCACGTGCCCGAAGGCCACCGCGTTCCCCGTGTAGTCGGAGGCGTTCAGCCACACCCCGTGGACGCTAACCCCGGCCTCACCTGCATGCTGGTACACGGCATCGGCCAGGTCCGGACGGTGGCCGCGGGGCCTTCCGTGGCGCGGCGTGGGGTGCAGGCGGGTCAGACGGCGGAAGAAGATCTGCTGGTAGGGGCTGAGCCAGTACAGGACGAGGCCGCCGGCTCCCAACGCCCCCAGGGCCAGCCCTGCGCGGGACCCGCGCAGGTTCGGCGGCGGCGGGAGGCACTGCTCGTCCACGTAGCGCTTCAGGGCGGGCCTGTACTCCTCCGGCATCGGTCCCGGCAGCCAGACCGGTTGACGGGCAAGGATCCTTGCTTCCGTGGGGGTCATCGGCAGGGACAGCTGGAACTTCCTGATCGCCCCCGGAACGCAGTAGGCAAAAGTTTGTGCCGCCTGGTCTCGCTTGTCGGTGGTGGCCGGGAGGGCGATCGTGATGGCTGCGGCCATCAGCGCGGCACAGAAGAGGAGCGCTCGTACGATCACGCCGTGGTCACCTCGCCGCTGAATCGTCTCCGTACCTGCGCCCGTGCCCGTGACCTTCGCCGTGTCCGTCGCCGTGTTCGGTGTCGTCCCTCGGGGGCGTATGGTCCCCGCCGGGCGGCAGGGCCGCGGTGCCCTCCGCTTCGGCGGTGTCCGGGCTGCCGGCGCCCGAGGCCTCGGGCGCCGGCAGCCCGGTGGGATCCGGCGAGGACGGTCCCGCCGCCGCATCGGCGGCCAGCATCCTCGTGAGTTCCGCCAGCACGGAGTCGGCGATCTGTTCGGCCAGCGGCTCGGACACGTGGCGCCTGGCAGCCGCCAGCGCGGCCGCATGCCAGCGGGACAGCTCCGCGGCGGTCGGCGCCGGCGTGGCCTCCACCCGCCCGGCCTCCGGCTCGGACCGTCGCCAACGGCGGGACACCCGGCCGGCGACGCGCGAGGTCATCCTGCTCACCAGCTCGGCCGACATCACGCCGACCACCCCCGCCGCGGCCGACAGGGCGGCGGGGGTCACGACCTCGGCCGCCAGCCCGACGACATCGAGTGACAAGGGCCGGCGGCTCCACAGCCGGGGCCGGAAGTGGCTCTGGGCGCGCTGCTCGAAGAGGGGCAGCTCCCCGGCGGCCACCTCACTCACCACCCCCAGGGCCAGCCGGCGCGCGAGCCCGCGTTCCTCCCTGCCGAGCTGCCACGCACTTCCGGATGTGGCCGTGTTGGAGGTTTCCGGAGTCGTCATGAGCGTGTGTCATCCCCCCGCTGCCTTGCCGCGGACCGTCTTGCGCCGCGGCCTCCCGGCTCATCACCTGTGTGTCGTGGCGCATCTTCGAGTATGAGCCAGCCGCCGTGACCTGTCCGGCGATTGCCGCAGGAGCCTGCGCCCTCGACGGCGTCCGTCGCCCGGCGACAGCGCCTTCCCCGAATCCGCCGCGCTGGACCACCACCAGCGGGACGGAGCCGACGCCGGGCTCCTCATTGCGTCACATCCCGCTACGGCGGCGCCGGAGTTCCCCCTACGGAACCACCGGCCGGTCCGAACGCAGGGCGTCGAGGGCCTCCGTGGGGGGTGGCGCGCTGAGGCCGCGGTCGTAGGCGTTGGCAGTGACCGTCATGCAGTACAACAGTGCCGCACGGTCCTTTTCCATGGCCCCGCGGGCGGCCGGAGCGTACTCGTCGGCGAGGCGGTCGATCAGCAGTAGGCGGGACTCCAGCGGGACGGGGCGGTCCGCAGCGGCCGCGACCTGCGCCGCGTAGGCCGGGAGGCTGTCGGCGAGAAGCGCGAAGGGGCGACAGCGCGCGGGACAGTCCGTGCAACCGGGCAGTTCCCGGTCCGGCCGGCTCGCCACCAGCGCCACGAACTCGGCACGAGCCTGTTCCAGGCGAGCCACGGCGTGTGCGGTCAGCTCCGTGGCGGCCAGCCAGTCCTCGCACAGCTGCGCCAGGACCCGCGCGGCCCGGTCGCGTGCCAGCAGATGACGGCCGGTCTCGTCGCCGGTCGTCTCGGACGCGGCAGGCTCCGCAGGAGCCGCACCGCGTCCCGCGGCCACGGCCCGGGCGGGGACCCTCCGCGGGAGCGCGGCCAGATGGCGCTGCGCGGCCTGGGCGAAGGCGCAGTACGCTTCCTCGCCGTCGGCCGGAGCCTCGGCCCTCCAGGCGCTCCACGCCTCCCACAACTCCTCCGCCTGGCCGAATACCAGCCCTTGGAAGAACGGCGCCAACGCGGCATCCGCCGATCGACGGGCCGGCGGCCGGTCGATCCGGTGGAGCAGGGTGCAGGGGGACGGGCAACGGCGGCAGCCTCCGTGCCGGTGGAGGTAGTGGCGGTTGGCCTCGGCCGGTGCACCGGGGCGGCCGTCGTCGGTCTCCGGCCCTTGCGTGCCGCCCGCCGCCACGACCTCGTCCGCCTCGCGCATGGCGACGAGTACAGCCGATCCGATCCGCTCGTCGTGTACCACCGCCACCCCGGGCGGCAGCAGCCCCAGATGACGGCTCTGCCGGTCCGTCAGGTTCACGGCCGCCGACACCACCGCGCGGTCGTCGGCCGCCACGAGCCGGTGCAGGATCTTCACGTTGGAGTTCTTCACCACATCCGGCGCCAGCTTGACCGGCACTTGGTCGGCGACGACGAAGCCCTCGCCGTACGCGCGCATCTCGGCCAGCATGTCGGTGAACATGGACACCGCCTTGGCCTGCGGATCCCCCACCTCACCGCCGGACGGGCCGCGCGAGGCGCGCAGCAGCCGGTGTGCCTCCTCGATGAGGGTCAGGTGCCGCAGTCCCACGCCGGACGGGGCGGCATCGGTATCGGACCGGGCCTCCGCATGCTCGTACAGCATGCACAGCAACAGGGCCATGACGAAGGACTTCTCCTCGTCGTCTCCCAGGCCGCGCAGCTCGACCACGGCCGGACGCTCGAACAGCTCGGTCACCGGCACCCCGCGCCGGGTGTCCAGGGCCATGCCCTTGGTGCCGACGAGCAGGCTGCCGAGTCGGGACCGCAGGGCGGCTCCCATGTTCTGATGGACCTCACGCCCGTACGAGCGACGGTCCAGCACCTCTTCGATCTTCCCGTACAGGTCACCGACCGAGGGGATCAGCGCAGCACGGTCGGCCGCCGACGGGCGGCGCCCCAGAAGATCGTTGACGGAATACTGAAGGTCCCAGCCACGCTCGGTGTACACCTCGATCATGGCGTCCTCCAACACATACGACATGCCGGCGAACATCGGGAACGAGGCGTTGAACACCGCTTTCAGGAGATCCAGGTGGCGTGAGAGCGGGGTGCCCTGAAGAGGCTCGAACGGGTTGAGCCGCAGCGGCATCGGAGCCTGAGGCCCGATGCCGAAGACGCGCAGGCGCCCACGGAGGCCCGGATGCGCTGCCAGATGCCGGTACTCGGCCTTGGCCGGTTCGATGACCAGGAACGGCACGCCCAGGCCGGTGTACGCCTCCAGCAGCAGGTTCTTCGCCGTAGTGGTCTTGCCGTAGCCGGTCATCCCGGTGATGAACACATGCCGATTGAGGTCTTCGGCGGAGACTGCCACCGACTGGTGCACGCCGCCCCGGCTGTCCAGCAGCCTGCCCAGCGTCACCGGACGGTGCTCCACCTCGGGGGCGACGAGCGCGAACTCGGCGCTCTCGCGCATCGGCAGCCCGGGCACGGCTCGGCGCGGCAGCGCGAGGAGAACGGCCAGCTCGGTGGAGGTGATGTTGGTGGCCAGCGCGTCGAACGCGGGACCGAGCGGGTGACCGGTGCTGCCGTCGGCGGGCGTCAGGGCCAGGACCTGCCCCTGCAGAACGGCTTCGCGCAGCAGGGCGGGCGGCAGCCGTAGCACCCGCAGCGGGTCCAGAGCCGTGCTCTCGCCGCTGCAGATACCGCGCAGCGCTCCGGAAAGCGACTCCAGCACGCCGTCGCTCTCCGCCGCGAGGTAGACCGCAGTACGCCACCAGCCCTGTGACCGGGCCGCCTCCAGTCGATCGATATGGCGCTGGAGCAGCCGCTCACAGGCTTCGGCGGCACCGTTGAGCAGCTCGCTGCTCTCGCCGAGCGACCGGCTGCTGCCCGTCGTCCCCGAGGGGGTGCTCTGCGGTACGGCCGTCGATTTCGCAAGCCCGCCCAGTGCGACGGACAGCGGGCCGACCCGGCCCAGCGGGCGCAGCATCGCCGCAGCAGGGGCGAGCGGCGGGACCGCCGCCGCCAGCGCGCAGAACACCGCGATCCTGCTCAGCAGCGCGGGCAGCGCCTCGGCACCCGCCTGGGGGAGGGGCATGGACGTCGAACTGCTGCTGCCCTCGGTACTGCTGACCGTACGCCGGACCAGCGCGTGGATCTCGCTGCGGATCCGGCGGCAGTGGTCCAGCGTGGCGTCCAGAACGGCGGCGGGCAGAGGCTCGGCGGCGACCACGAGGGCGTAGCGCCCGTCGACGGCGGAGGTGAGCCGGTCCAGCGACTGGAACGCGGCAGGGGAGAGCCCGGACGAAGGCGAGGGGATGCCGGTGACTACGGCGAGCGCGGGGGCGGTCCGCAGGAACGCGGTCAGCTCCGCGTGCGTACCCTCGTCGGGCTGGTGGGCAGGGCCGAGCCGCAGGCCGGGGACGTGAGCACGCAGTGTGCCGGTCTGCCCGTGCAGGAAGTCCTCCGTGGAGCCGGCCGAGACCCCGGGGATCCGTCGTCCGCCCCAATGGACGCGGTGCACGGTACCGGTGCCGTGCACCGCCACGCTCAGTACGTGTCCACCGCTGTGGCAGGAATTCAGTACGTGGGGCAGAGCCGCGTTCCAGTCCTCACCGGGGACGGGTGCGCCCAAGGCCTCGACCTGGTGCAGAAGCGGGCGCGGTGCGGATCGCGCGGGTCCTCCCACGGTCCAACGGGCGGCGTCGAAGTCACCCAGGTACCGGCGTTCCAGCAGGCTGAGCAGGAGTTCGGCCACGTCTTGGTCGGGTCGGCGATGGTCCGCCGGTTCGGCGTATCCGGAGCCGCCTCCCCGTACGGCGCGCGGCGGTCCGGTGGTGGCGGGGGCGGCGAGGAGCGCCGCGTCGGCCTCCGGCCCGCTCGAGGGAGTCATGGACGCATCCACGGTGGGAGCACCTCCAGAGGGTCGGGGCAGCGGGAATCGGGGGAGAACGGCCCCGACGGCCCGGATCCTGAACGGTCGGTGGACGGGGTGGACGAGGCCGCGTTGGGGCCGCGGTCCGGTTGTGCGGGGATCGCGGGGACGGCGCCGACGGCGTGAACGGCGTACCCCGCAGACGGCACGGGCGCGAAACAGGAACGCAGCAGCGGCCACCAGGCCGCGCCGGCCGCGAGATCGGTCGCCGGCTCGGGGCCGCACCACACCGACGCCCCTGCCGCCGGATCGGTGAGCGCGGAGCGCATCGCCGGCCAGACGGCGCCCGGCCCGCCGAGCACCACCGAGGAAGGGTGGGGCACGGCCGCACGGGCGGACTGCCGGAGCAGGTGCAGGCCGTCGGCCACGGCCGGGTCCGCCGCCAGTTCGGCCCCGCGCACCACCAGCGGGGCGAACAGCCTTTCGGCGTAGGCGCCCTGCCACTCGACGGCGTCGGCCTGCGCGAGACGGGCCGCGCACTCCTGGACGCCGTCGGCCAGAGCCAGCAGATCGGCGGCCGGGGCGTCCTCGCGGCACCGCGCCAGCACCTGACCCACGAGGAGTTCCGTCCATTCGCCCCCGCCGTACGCAAGTACGGTGTCCGGTCCGGTACGCGTGAGGACGAGGGGTCCGCCGTCCGACCGGATCGCACGGAAGGGGGCGAGTACGCTCCATCGCTCGCCCACCGCGACGGCCAGCAGCGCACCGGTGGGCAGCGGCTGCCCGGGCGAGGCCAGACGTCGGCACAGCAGCGCTTCGGCCGGTCCGACCCGCAGGGCGCCGCCCAGTCCCGCCTCCTCCACGTACTCTTCGGCGTCGGCAGGTGTGCCGGGTCCGGCACACAGCACCACCCGGTAGCCGGGCGCCGGGCCCGCACGCTCCGGGAGCCCCAGGTAGCGCGCGACCCGGTCGCGCAGTCCGGTCAGGAACTCGGCGTCCCACGGATCGCGCCGCCACTCCAGCAGGCGGTCCGCGGTGGCACGCCCCGAGGCCAGGGAACGCTGGGCCGCCGCACTTCCCCACCCCAGACCCTCGCCGTAGGCATGGGGGATCCACACCCGCAGCCCATCGCCGACAGGCAGGGGCCGACCGCCTTCCAGCAGCGCCGGTACCGTGCTGCTGTGCTGCACGTCGACGCCGAGGAATCCGCTCATCGCACCGTGGCTTCCCCGGTCGCAGCAACGAGCTGCTCCACTTCTCGGCTCAGCAGCCGGTGTGCCGCCTCCAGGCAGTCCACCGGGGCGGGGTCGGGATCGGCCGGCGCGGCTGCCACCGGGCAGCAGCCCGCACTGATCTCGTCGAGCGCGGCCTGGCGCCGCTGACACAGCTGCTCGGCGGCCCGAACCGCTGCCGCGCGGACGTCCGCCTTGACCTTGGCCCGGTCGGGCATGGCCGCCTCCGTGGCAAGTTTTGCGGCCTGCACCGAGGCCGCGGCTACGGTGACTGCCGTGTCGATGTGCCGCAGGGCCTTCCAGGACAGCTTCGGAATCATCGTCCCCACCCGGCTGCTGACCGCGGAGCCGAGCCCGTCGGTGGGGGCCTCCGGGAGCTTTCCCGCCAGTCGGCCCGTGACCTCGACCAACACCCGCTCGGGCTCCAGGATGTCCAGCAGCCGCCGTGTTCCCTGCGTGCCCGGCGGCTTGTGGTGGTTGAGTTCGGCCGTCCTGGCCACGGCCTCCGCGAGGCCGGAGGCTTCCTGTCGGGCCGCCGTGCGCAGCCGTTCGGTGAGCCGGTCTCCGTAGCTGCCGTCCCGCAGCACCGGGCCCTGGTCCAGCTCCGCGGCGATCTCGTCTCCCGCGGTCCGCGCGTGCACCGCCACCCTCTCCAGCATCCGGTCCACTTCACCGCCGACGGTGTCGAGGAACCGCCGCCGGGAGGTGTCGATGGCTGTACGGGCCACCTCCGCCTCGACCATCAGCTGCCGGAACAGCGCACGTTCCGCGCCCAGTCGTTCGGCGGCTTCCTGTGCGGCCGCCTCGAGGATCCGGGACGCGCGGGCACGGCGGGCGGCGAGGGCCGACGCCGTGGCCCGGTCGGTGAGCCGGCTCACCAGGGCACCGGCCTGGGGGCCCCCGAAATGGTCCGGGTGCGCGGCGGCGGCGCGGGCGCTGACGAACACCACTTCCGGCGGCAGCGCACCGTCCAGCGCGTACTCCAGGCGCTTGAGGTGGGCTGGGGCGCGGGTGTCGAGGTAGCGCTGCCACTCCTCGGGCGTGTCTTCGTCGAGGAAGACGTTGACCAGCAGCGCCAGTGACTCGGCGCCGTGACGTTCGCGGTATTCGCGCAGGAAGTCCTCCTCGACGGTGGCCATCGGCTGGCGCGAGTTGAAGACCCACAGCAGGAAGTCGCCCTGGGCGGCGATGTCCGCCGCGCGACGGGTCATGGCCGGTGTGTCGTTGATGCCGGGGGAATCGACCCAGCGTCCGCCGTCCGGCAGGGGGGAATGGGCGAGTTCGACGGTGACGGTCCGTGCGGCGCCCACCACCTCGAAGCGGTAGGACCCGTCCGGGGCGACGAGCGTGACGGCCTCCGTGATGGCCTCGGTGGTGGCGGGCACCTCGCGCCGCCCGTCTCCGTCGCAGACCGTGACCCGGTCTTCGGGGCCGGGACTGATGATGCAGGCGATGCCCGTCTCGGGGTAGTCGCTCACCGGAAGCAGGGCGCGGCCCAGCAGCGTGTTGAGCAGGCTGGACTTGCCCGCACTGAAATGACCACCGAAGACCAGGGTGACGGCCGGACGGTTCATCACCGCGGCGGCCCGGGCGAGGACATCGGCCACCGAGTCCCGGTAGGGCTGACCGTGATGGCGGGCGAGAGCGGCATCGAGCGGGGACGGAAGGTTCACGGCTTGTCGCTTTCGTCGTCCGTGCTGGACGGGTGCGGGGACGGGTGCGGGGAGGGGTACAGGGGAGGGGGTGCGGTGGACGGGGCGACCGGGAGGCGTCCGTGCGACAGTTCTGCCGCACCGTGCGGCATGGGTGCGCCGGCGGGCGCCTCCCGGCAGGGCAGGCCAGGTCAGATCTGCTGAGCCGTGCTGATCGCCTTCTGGAGCTTCAGCAGGTGCCCGGAGACCGTGGACCGGACCGCGTCGAGACGTGCGACCAGCAGGTCGCGTTCGTGCTGATCCCGCTGGTTCTCCTCGACCATCGCCCGGATGTGCTGCTCCTCCTCGCCGATCACGCCGTTGATCTCGGCGGTGACCACCCCCTCCAGTTCCTCGAAGGAGGCCCGCACCCGAGCGCCCAGGTGCGGCGCGAGCTGGCCGGGCAGATCCCGCAACAGGCCGTCCGAGTCCGTCGCGAGCCGCCTCTTGAGCCGCTTCTCCAAGTTGATCCCTCCGCCGACGGCGCCGCCGAGCAACGAGGCGGCCAGCAGCACCGGCACCACCAGCGGGGCGGCCGGGCTCACCCCGAGCAGCCCGAGCACCATGCCCGCCCCCAGGACGCCGCCCGCCCCGCCGAGCGCGCCGCGGAATCCGGACGTACCCCCGCCGACCGCGCCGCCCAGCCCGCCCAGGGCGAACCCCGCGACCATCGACAGAACCCGCTCGGCCGTTCCCACCAGCGGTTTCCGCTCCGGCTCCGTCTCCCAACCCGTCAGCCGCAGATGCAGTTCACCGAAGCCGTCACCGATCGCGGCGATCTCACCCTCGATGTCATGCGCGAGGTTGCCCAGGATGGGCTCCAGCACGCGCTGCGCCTCGACGTCGGCCCAGTCGGCGAGCTGGTCGGTCACGTACTGCTGCACGGCCTCACCGATGACGGCGGCGGCCTTCTTCTGCTGGAACACGCCCAGCGCGAGGTTCATCTTCACCTCGACGGCATCGATGTGGGCCGGCAGTCCGTCCCGCATCGACGCGATCCGGGAGGCGAAGCTGACGGCCAGCACGGCTTCCGCCTCGGTGCGGTAGCGGTTGAAGAGCGCGGGCAGCAGGGCCGGCCGGTTCCTGATCGACGCCATCGTCGGCAGAAGCTCGGTGTACGTCTCGCGCAGCCGCACCTGGTCGGTACGCGCGGCACGCATCCGCTGCGCGATGTGCTGCTCCACCGATTCCGCGGAAGCGGCTGCCACCGTCGTGTACTTGGTCAGGTGTACGTGGTGGCGGTCCCGCAGCAGGAAGTCGCCGAGACGCCGCTCCAGGGCGGCCAGGCCGGACTGCTCGACGAGTTCCGGCTTCCCCTCGTAGACCCCGGAGCGGGCCTGGGCCGCGTCCACGAAATAGATGTCACGGGACGTCAGGTCCTGGCCGGTGTACGCAGGGCCTTCCTGGTAGTCGCGGATGTATTTGTTCCACACGTAGCCACGCAACCGCTCGTCCACGGCCCGGCCGTTGAACAGGTTGACCACCGTGAAGACACGGGTGCCTTCCTTGACGAGAGCGCCCGCGTTCATCAGCTCGCCGTGGCCCATCAGGATGTCGCTGCGGTAGACGAGGACGGCGGCGTCGCACCGCGCCGTGGCCTCCTGGGTCACCTTCGTGCGGGTGGGGTGCTCGTCCAGGCCGGGTGAGTCGTACACGACGACACCCGCCTGGCAGAGCCGGGAAGGGAAGCCCATTTCGAACTCCCGGATGGTACGGAAGCGCCGCGAGGTCTCCTCTTCGTCGATGTCCAGGGTGGACTCCCTCAGATATCGTTCCAGCGTCCACTTCTCCGAGGATCCGTCGAACCCCCACCGGGTGACGTAGGGCTGCTCGGCATAGCACACACCGGTCAGCGTGGCGGTGGCCGGCAGGTCGTCGACCACCATCGGGCCACTCTGGCCCCCCAGGTCGACGGGTCCGGTGGTGCCGCCGAGCAGGGCGTTGAGCAGCGTCGACTTCCCGGTCTTGAAGCGGCCCATCACCATCAGGTTGAAGGTGTCGGAGCGGAGCTGGGAGGCGATGGTGGACAGGCGCCCCGCGGTCTCCCGCATCTCCAGTTCGCGGGCGACCCTCGCCAGCCCCTCGATGGCCTGGTCGGCCTCGTCGCGCGCCTGTTCCGCGCCGCGGCGCATCATGTCGGCGAGTTTGCTGCCGGTCTGAGCGCCGTTGGCCTGAGCGCCATTGGTCTGCGTGCCGCTGGTCTGCGCGGCACTGCTTCCGGTCGAGCTGAACGTTTCGGACACGGCTTTCTTCCCTCCCTGTGTCCCGGGCGGTGACCCGTGAACGGTCGGCCCGGTGATACCTGCTTGTCTGCCGGCGATGCCTCTGCGCGGCGGGTCCCGGCTCCTCCCGGCGGCCCGCGCGGGGATCAGCGCCGTGTCGTCAGGGCGGCGAACCTGTCCTTCAGGTCCGCCAGCTCGGCAGCGGCGGTCGTGGCGCTTCCGGCTTCGGCGCGGCGGGGTGCCGGCGGCCCGGCTTCCACCGTCGGCGCCTTTGCTTCCAGCTCGGCGACGGTCCGTGCGTACTCGGCCTCGGCCGCGGTCCGCATGGCCCCGCCCAGCTCCCGCATCGCCCCCGTCGCAGCAGCGGCCAGCTCGTCCACGCGGTCGCGGACCACGCGGCTGCCATGGCGTGCGGCGTGGCCGAGTCGCTGTTCCGTCCTGTAGCGGTGTACCGCCACCCCCACTGCGGCTCCGGCACTCGTCGTCAGGAGGATGCCGATGGCGCCGAGGGAGAGCCCGGTAGCCGCTCCCAGCACGCTGCCGGCCAGTACCTCACCGGCGGGCATTCCCGAGCCCGAGGACGGCCGGCCAGGGGCCGACGCGCCGGACCGCGGCTCCCACGCGGACTCGTCGAGTGGCGTCCGCGCGGCGCCGGCCGACCTGTCCGGGGGGCTCATCGCGTGGGCGACGTACGCGGCGTCGATCCGCTGCTCCATCTCGACGCGGGCCAGGTCGGCCTTGGCGGCGCGGGCCCGGACGGCAGCCCGGGCCGTCGCGGCGTACGCGGCGATCCCCCGGTCGAGGTATTCGGAGACCAGAGCGTCGACGCCGGCACGGTCGGGGACGCGGTCCCGGTGCTGCGTCAGGTGGCGGTCGAGCCCGCGGAGCAGATCCTGCTCCATGGTGCGCAACCCCGCCTCGACCTCCTGGCAGCCGGCCTCGACCTCGTGGTCGAGGACGCGCTGCAGATCGCGGTACGCGTCGTCCAGCAAGGCGCGGGAACGGGCGGCCGCGGCGGCCGCAGCCTTGCCGGCCCCGTCGTCGGGGGACGTGTCCCGCCGACCGGCCACGACCTCCGAAGCGAGGTCGAGCAGGCGGGCGATCTCCCTTTCGAGCAGCGTGGTCCCGGACGCTGTGTCCTCGGGGGAGGGGGGAGAAGGAGAGGCGAAGGAGGCGAGGCGGGAGGCGTCGGCGGCCAGCCGTTCGCCGAGTCCTCCGTCGGCGGTGGGCGTGGCTTGCGGCCCCGACCACAGGAGCAGCCCCGAGACCGGAGGAGCTCCGCTCCCGTCGTCCAGCATCCGCAGGAAGCGGCCCTCCACCAGCGCGACGTCGGTAGAGTCTGCCAGTTCCTCGGCACCGGTTAGGACGACGGCGATGGTGCCGGCGGGACGTGTTGCCAGGTCCGCGGCGGCGGCCAGCTCGTCCGGGCCGAGCAGCTCGGCACACCCCATGGCCAGGAGCACGCGGTCCGCGTGCAGGGACCGCAGAGGATCTGTGTACAGGTCGGCCAGCGCCACCGTGGGCAGGGCCGCGGCACCGGACCGTCCGGCCGGGAGCGCTTCGGCCAGCCCGGAGACCAGTGCCTCGGAGGAGACGGCCAGCAGCAGGCCCGGGCGGTCGGCCCGCACCTTGTCGGCGGCGCACGCCACCGTGGGCCAGCTGTGCCGGTTCGCGGCCTGCTCGATGTCGCCCACCAACGCTGTCAGCTCCGTTGCCGCGGTCTCCTTCCGGTCGTTGTCGTGCGGGGGATTCGTGCCTGCGGTCCGGTCGTCGGACATCACCGCTCCAGCCAGGAGAAGAAATCGGGCGTCAGGTCCCGCGCCCATGGGGTGAGTTCGGGGGCCAGGAGCAGCGGCAGCATCGACGCCAGCTCCGCGCGGTCCCCGGGATCGCCACTGTTTGCTGCGAAGAAGTCGGGCAGGCAACGGTCGAGGAGATTCTCCAGCAGCCGCTGGTCCTCGCGCAGTGCGGAGATCGGCCGGCCTGTCGGGGCCACGGTCACGGGCCCGCCCGACGCCCCCGAGGCCAGCGGGAGGGCCCGCGTCGTCGCGTACACCAACACGGCCCCGCCGCCAGCGGCAAGCGCCCACCACCGGTCGGGTGTGTCGACCTGGAGAGGCTGCCGGGGGCGACGCAGTGCGGGCGAGGCGAAGACGGCGAAGCCGGGTACGCCCCAGCGCAGGGTGGGCAGGGGAGGCGAAACGAAGTGCTCCACCGGCACCTCGGAGCGCCGCAGCGGATGCTCGGCGAACTCCTTGCGGATCTGCTCGTACGGGCGACCGGGGGTCTGCGGGACGTGCGGGGTGTTCACTGCGCAATCCTTTCGCTGGGCGTGGCCTCGGTGACGCGGACGCGGTCGGTGACCACACAGCTGCCGCCGCTGTGCAGCCAGGCGTCGGCCATCGTCGCGGCATCCACGAAGCGGGCGGCCTCTCCGCTGCCGCTGTCGTTGAGGTAGAAGCCCTGGAGCCGTCCGCTGAGCGGGTCTCGGGCGGCGCCGATCGGCAACGCGGCATGGTTGGGGCGGCCTGCCTCGTAGTAGTTCCCGTCGTCCCACAGCACACCGGCGTTGACCGCGATGATCACGCCACGCCCCTCCTCCAGGTGTGAGGCCAAGTCCTCTAGTGAGGTCGCCTGCTCGGTGTGGGCCGGAACGCCGAAGTCGCCGAGCAACTGGGCCTGTTGCTCCAGCGTGGTGCCACCGCGGGCCGCGAGACTTCCGTCGGTCTGGCAGAGACCGTTCTCGACGGCGTGCCGGACGACGTCCGCCTCGGTGACGTCGAGCCCGAACTGGCGCAGCACTCCCTCGCAGGAGCACAGGCCACAGGTGCCCTGGTAGCCGTAAGGGTTGTCGCCCTGCTGGTGGGCGTGGTCGGCGAAGGTGCCGACGTCGCCGAACACGATGGTTTCGGAGCCGTCGGGCAACGTGTCGAAGTAGTGGGGGACGTCCGCCTCTACGTCGGCCGGCCAGGCGTGGATGTCGGACAGGATGTCCGTGTGAGGTTCCGGGGGTGGTGCCTGATCCACTGTCCCCTCCTGCATCTGATGGGCCCGCTGCAGCACGGGCCTTCATCGCATTGGACCCGGTGGGCGGGACGCCATTACCGGTCCCGGGAAAGTTCTTCCGCGACTTTCGCGCAGCCGCCCCGGAGCAGGGCCGCCCAATTCCGGGGCCGGTGGCCGGGGGAGCGGTCGAGGACCATCTGGCGGAACGTGTCGGCCTCGTCGGGAGTCAGCGGTTCGCTCCGGGTACGGCGTGCCGCCCGCTCCGCCGCAGCTGACAGCTCCTCAGGCGTGCCCAGCAGTTCGGGATGGTGGAGGAAGAGGGCCACCCGGAACTTGACGACGCCCCTGCAGTGAGCCACCGCGCACCGTGAGGCGGGGAGGCCCAGCTCGTCGCCCAGCTGGGCCCAGGTGGAGTCCGGCCGACGTAATCGGGCCAGCAGCACGGCGAGTTCGGTGGCATTGACCTCACCGCGTGCGTGTGCGCCCCGGGCGGCTTCTGCCAGCCAGCCGCCCTCCGCGCGCCCGACGGCGGGTCCTGGCGTCGCCGGCTCCGCCGCCTCCGCCGCCCAGGGAGGATCCAGGGGCAGCGGTGCCTCGCGTGTCCTCAGCCGCTGCCGTCGAGCGCCGGCACGGGCGGCCTCCCGGCGGGCGATGGCCATCGTCCAGGTCAGGAACGCGGCGTCACCACGAAAGTGCGCGAATCCGCGCCAGGCGCGCATGGCGACGGCCTGAACCAGGTCCTCGGCCTCTTCCCGGCTGCCGGTCGCCCAGCGGGCGTACGTCAGTAACTGCTGCTGCACAGCTGCCCATTCACGCGCGAAATGCGCATCCACCCGCTCCTGGCCGCGCGGAATGCCGGCCGGCCGTCCCATGGACATGTGGAGTCCCCCTCCCCAGTCCCCCACCCTCGGGCGGTGATACCGGGCTTCAGAATAGGAAATGCCCCTCTGCCTGTGCAGCGATGAAGAAAATGAGTCC
Organism: Streptomyces sp. NRRL F-2580; assembly: GCF_000720115.1. GTDB lineage: Bacteria > Actinomycetota > Actinomycetes > Streptomycetales > Streptomycetaceae > Streptomyces. The sequence continues at coordinate 79,222 of NZ_JOIR01000014.1, read as the reverse complement.
CCTATTGATCGCTTCAGGCGCAGTTGTGATCAGAGGTTGACAGTTGGGCATGGTGGGGGTTGGCATCAGAGGCCTTACCGTGGGCGCCGCGCCGAGCGCCCGGCGGCGGACCGACTCAAGGTGCACCGGACAGCCCCTGCCGGCTGCTGCTCTGGCATCCCGGGGCCCGCTCTTCGCGGCATAGGACGCCTCGCCGTCGTCCCGTCCGCACTACCGCGTCGTGAACACCCGGAACGACGACGTGGCCTATCTACGGCTCCAGGACGGGACATCGATCTGCCTGCCGCCGAATTTCGACACCGTGTTCGCCAACGCCTACAGCGTCACCGGCATAAAGATTTCCAGCCGCTCCACCTGCTGATGCTCGAACGGTCGGCGGACGCGGGCGATCGCGTCCGCCGCCGGACGACGGGGCAGGCGGGCAGCCTGAAGCGCCGAACCTGTACGACGGGAGTCGCCCCGTCGCCTCGCTTCCCCAGGCCGGGCGGCCCCCATGACCACCGGGTGGTGCTCCGCGAGCAGCTGGTCCACGACTGCCGACAGGACGAAGTCGCGGCCGACTGCCGACCGGGCCTCAGGCGCCGTCCCGTCCCCCCGGAGGGGGTACCGGACATTCCGTTTTCCGGGTACGGCAACTTAGCTCGAAACGGGTTAAGTTGACCTCCCGCCCGCAGTGTGAGCGGCAACCCGAGAGACAGAAACAGGCATGTACGCGAAGAACGAAACCGGGCAGGTACGGTCGGCGATCGGCGGGGGCGGGGAATTCGCCCGGGGCGCGGGCGGAAACCAGGAAATCCCGGAATCGGCGCGGTGGTTCGAGGCCCTCGCCTCGTACGCCCCTGCGCCCGCCTTCATCCGCGACGGACAGGGCCGGTACCTGTGGGTGAACGCCGCCTACGCCCACCCGTACGGCATGGAACCGCAGTCCGTGGTCGGCCGGACGGTCGAGGAGATCGACGCCCCCGACGACGCCGCCATGTTCCGGGCATTGGATCGCGAGGTGCTGTCGTCGCGCCGTCCCGTACGCCACACCCTCGTCTTCCGGCACCCCGACGGTACGCCCCGGCAGGTGACCGGGTACCGGTTCGTCCTGGACCTCGGCCGGGGCCCCCGCGTGGGCGGCATCTACACGGACGTCACCGACCAGGCCCGGGCCCTGGAGGACAAGGCCGCCGCCGCCGAGGAACTCCACGCCCTGTGGGAGCGTTCGGGCCTGGCGATCGTGACCCTGGACCTGCGGGGCCGCGTACAGCGGGTCAGTGGAGGAGTCGCGGAACTACTCGGGGGTGACCGTGCCTCCCTGGAGGGCAGCCGCGCCATCGGGCACTTGCGCGGGGACCCCCGGGCGGTGCGGCACGCGTGGGCGGACCTGGTCACCGGCAAGGCCTCCCGGCGCACGTGTTTCCCGATCTGCGGGACGGCCTCCGGCGGGAGCAAGGTGCTCCGCGCGGATCTCGCGGTGGTCAGGCGCCGGGGGGCTCCCGACCGGGTTTCGGCCGTACTGACTCCGCGCAGCGTCGAGTTCGGCGCCCCCGTCCAGGTCAGCCCCGTGCAACTGCGGGTCCTCTCCCTCGTGGCGGGCGGCCGGTCCAACGGAGCCATCGCCACCGACCTGGGACTGTCGCGCCAGGCCCTGGACTACCACCTGCGCCGGCTGCGCGTCGCGCTCGACGCGGACTCGCGTCCGGCCCTGGTGGCTCGGGCCTACACCCTCGGCATCTTCGACAGTAAGGTCTGGCCGCCGCGCGCGGCCGTCCCGCCGTATCAGGGCTGACCGGCTGCCCGACGTACGCCGTCCCGACGCAGCCGCCCCAGGACGACGCCCACGACGAGCAGCAGCAGACAAGTGCCCGCCGCCGCGTGTATGAGGAGCGCGTCGAGCCGGTTCGCGGCCAGGTAGGCACCGACGGCCAGGGCCACCACCGCGCACACGCCCCGGTCGATGATGGACTCCACCGACAGCAGGGTCGCCCGGTAGGGGGTCGGCGGGATGGCCGCGTTGATCAGGTTGCGTTGCACCGGGTACGCGAGGCCCGCCGCGGCGGCGAACACGCACAGCCACAGGATCGTGCCCAGGCCCCCCGACAGCGTGGTGGCCGCGAGCGTGATTGCCATGACCACGCTGAGGACGGTCACCACGGTGGCGTCGGCCAGTCTGCTCCGCAGCCAGCCGGTTCTGGCCGAACCAACGGCCTCGGCGACCGTCATCGCCGACAGCACCGCACCATGGTCGGCGACGGGGAGGTCCTTTTCGAGGAGCAGCGGTTGGAAGAGGTTGACCTGGCAGATGCGGGCGAGCGTGAACACGGCCACGCCCTGCACCATCAAAGGGCCGAGGGACCGTGACGTTCCGAGCACCTTCGCGGCCTGGCGGGCTGAATCGAGGAGCCCGACGCGCTCCGCAGGCGGCTGGCCGCCCCCGCGGGGCGCCGCGATCGCCGGGAGGGCCGCGGCGCAGGCCAGCGAACCGAGCGTGGAGAGCGCGGTCAGCACGTAAGGGGCCTCGTGCCGGACGTGCATCAGGACGCCGACCAGCGGCCAACAGGCGATCTTCGCCCAGAGGCCGAGCGCCCGGGCGGTGCCCTCGGCCTGTACGTAGTGCTCGCCCGCGCCGTGCTCGTGCAGGTACTCGTACAGGTAGGCGCTGGAGGCCCCGGACACCAGGGAGCGGGCGGCCGCGATGGCCAGGAAGTGCGCCATGAAGCCCGCGAAGGACGGCGAGGCGACCGGCAGGAGGTTCGCGGCGGTCATCGCGGCCGCCCCCAGCTGCATACAGCGACGCTGTCCGATGCGGTCGGCGATGAAGCCGGTGGGTATTTCCAGCAGGCAGAACGCCACGTAGTAGACGCTCTGGATGCCGAAGATCTGACTGTCCGAGAGGCCCGCCTGCTTCTGGTACTGGTAGAAGACCGGCATCCACCACAGCAGGTTGAACAACAGCTGGAACCCGTTGTTCAGTCGGATCACGCGGAGCACCGCGGCGGGCGGATGCACGCGGCGTTTCACGCGCGTACGCAGGGAGATGGGCATGGGTGACCTTCGGGTGGGACGGAACGCGAGGGCGTACGGACGGGTCAGGCGCTGTACGGGCGCAACTGGAGGATGTGGAGCGCGCCTCCCGGCCCGAGCAGCCATTCGATGTCGAGCGGCCCCGCGAAGGTGTAGTCCGTGGCGAAATGGGACTGGAGCAGGCGGCCCGCCAGGGCCAGCCGCCCCAGTTGGGCCCGCGTGTCCTGGGCCAGGTCCTCGGTGGCCGCGCCCAGCGAGATCGTGCGGCCGCCGCCCTCGACCGTGTTGTACAGGTACTGCAGGGGCATCGTCCGGCCGTCGACGACATCGGCCGTGGACCCGTGCGCGCAATTGAGGTACACGTTGCGGAAGTCGGCCCGGTTGGTCGGATTGCAGGTGACCATGACGCCTCCGAGCGGGGACGGCTCGTAGCGCTGGACGATCACCCCCATGTAGGTGTCGTCCAGGGAGATGCCGGCCTGATGGCGCAGCCGCACGCTGCGCGGGGAGAGCAACGACGCCCACACCTGGCGGATGGCGTCCAGCAGCCCCGGCAGATCGGTGACCTTGGTGTGGGACTCGTAGATCCCGGCTGCGGAGAAGCCCGGCAGGTCCTCGGCGTTCGAGGAGGACCGCACGGCGAAGCGGCCCGTGCCCGCCAGGTGCTCCACCAGCTGCGTGTCCAGGGCGCGCACCAGGTCCTCGGGCACCGGGAGAGTGCGCACCAAGTGCTGCAATTGGAGGCAGACCGTGTCCACGGCGTCCATGGAGTTCAGTTCCAGGGCCATTTTCAGTTTGCCGATGCTCTGTTGCACGGCCGGTGAGGAGTCCAGGAAGCGCTGCTGGACGGAGAAGGGGACGGCGATGCCCGCCGGCGCCTGGACGTACTGGGTCAGGAACTCGCTCGCGTACTGGGCGAGATCACCGTCCTCGGGCATTCCCAGCCGGGCGGCCAGGTGGCCGAGCAGGTCGGCCCGGGGCGGGCGGGGCACGGAGTAGTAGCCGGTCAGCCGGCCCGATCCGTGGCGCAGCACGTGGTGCAGTTCCCCGAGGTTGGCCGCTTTGGTGCCGTAGCGGTTGCGGTCGCCGGCGCGTAACGCGGACAGCGGCACGAGCGGTACGTCCGTCACGTGCGGCGCGTCGAGGCGGATCCGCTGCGTGTGCCAGGTCGGTTCGGCGAGGTCCGACGGTTCCTCGGCGCGCTCGATGACGAACCCGTCGGCGGTGACCTCGTAGCGAACCCAGGCACCGTCCAGCTTCTCGTCGGTGATCGTGTCGAGGACTCCGCGGACGATGGCGTTGGGGATGCCCCACCCGGCCGCCAGCATGTTGGTGTGCGACAGCGGAGTGGTGGGCTGGGCGTTGATCAAACCGGAGAGCCGCGGAATGTCGTCGGGGACCACCGGCATGGCGACGATGTCGTACCAGGTCAGGTCCGCGCGGGCGGCCAGGTATTCCTCGCCCGAGGCGAAGGCGCGGAGCCGGCCGGTGGCCGAGGCGAGCGTCAACGGCACGAAGGGCGCGGTCGCCAGGAGCGCGTGACCCCGTGCACGGGGCACCACGGTCTCCGGCACCTTCGCGAGGGCGTGCTCCTGCCCGTGGTTGGCCGGCTTCACCAGCAGCTCCAGCGCGGGATCGAGGTGAGCCCGTACGAAGGCGTGGAACTCGATCAACAGGTCCGCGCCCATGGTGTCGGCCTCGGTGGTCTCCAGGACCATGAACGGCTCGTCCCGCTCCGGGCCGCCCCGGGAGTGCAGCGACAGGACGCCGAGCAGGAAGCGCCGTGCGGGGTCCTGGTAGACGTCATGGTTGAAGCGGTCGAGTTCGGCGTCGAGCTGTTCGAGGGTCAGGCCCTGGATGTCGGTGGCTATGTAGTTGACGTGGAAGGAGTGCACGGAGCTGTCGAGGACGTGCCAGACGCCCTGGTCGCGGTCCACGACGACCTTCACGTACGGGTGCCCGCCCAGCACCCCGGCCAGTTGCTCGAACAGGGGGAGCGTGAGCAGGGTGTCCACGGCGGCGCCCCGGGGGGACGGCGCGGCAGCGATGGTTCCGGCGTTCGTCATGCGGTGCTCCCGGGCGTCGAGCGGTCGGTGGACAGGGCGGAGGGCTCGGTGGGGGCGGGGGTGAGGGTGGCGGTGGGGGCGGTGGGGGCGGTGTGGGCGGCCGCGAGGGCGGCGGACGGGGCGGTGAGGGCGTCCGGCAGGGCCGCGAGGATGCGGCCGCAGTCGGCCAGCAGCTCCGGCCCGGACTCGGCGGTGAGGAAGCACAGCGCGGCCATGGAATTGGCCCCTCCCGCCTCCTCGTAGCGCGGGACCGGGCTGCCTGGCGCGAGACTGTGTTCGCGCACCGGCTCCACGCGGGATCCCGGGGCGACCAGGGAGGCCCAGTCGACCGCCTCGAAGTCCCAGGCCGGGAGTTCGGTCCAGGGCCGGCCCTCGGCGTCGACGGCAAGGACGACGAGGGATCCGGCGGCGCCCTGGCCCTCGGTCAGCATCCGCTCCGGGTAGGCGACCTCCCGGCCGAGCAACTGGCGCACCAGCATGCCGATCATGTCGAACCCGAAGACGGTCTCCACCTGCCGGGTGGTCATCACCCCACCGAAGCGGGCGGCGGTCTCGATCAGCCACATGGCCCCGTCCGCGCCGAGTTTGATCTCGGTGTGGGTGGCGCAGGTATCGAGTCCGAGCGCGTCGACGGCGGCGCGCGACACCTCCTCGATCCGGTGCTGCAACGCGTCCGGGAGGGCGGCCGGAGCCAGGCTCGCCCGCTCGGTGAAGGGCGCGATGGTCGGCATCCGCCCGGTGATGCACAGCGGGTGGTAGCGGCCGTCGGCGACGATCCCCTCCACGCTGACGTAGTCGCCCCACCCGTCCCCGTCGAACCAATCGGACGCCTCCCCGGTCACGATCTCCTCCAGCAGGAAGTCGCTGACCCCTTCGTCCGCGGCGAGCAGTTCCGAGTAACCCTGCGCGGAGGAGGCTTCCATGACGGAACGGCCGGTCTTCCAGGCCGCCTCGGCCTGCTGCTCGTTCCACACGGTGAGGTGGGCCGTGGAACCAGCGCTCCAGGCTGCCTTCAGGAGGAGCGGCGGCCTCAGGGTCTCGAAGGCGGCCGTGATGTCCTGCGGCGCGTGGACCTCCGCGAACCCCGGTACGGGCACCCCGGCGTCACGCCAGATCCGGCGCATCAGACGCTTGTCCCGCGCCCCCGCGACCCGCTCGCCGGCACCGCGCAGACCGAGCCGCAGGCTCGCGTGGGCGACGGCCACCACTGCGTACTCCGACAGGGTCAGTACCGCCTCGGCGCCGACGCGGCGGGCGTGGGAACAGATCAGATCGACCAGTTCCACCCCCTCGCCCGGCGGGAGCGTCGTGACCGACGCGCACCCGGGCCTCCACACCGACTCGGTGGTTCGGGGCAACGGCGCGAGCGCCAGGACGTGCACCTCGGCGTGGGCGGCGATGCGCGGGACGGCGTACTCCAGGGGAGGGCCGCCCTTGGCATAGACGAAGAGGATCGGGGTCATGGTGCTCCTGGGGTCGAGGGGGACGCCGCGTGGCGCGACGGCGTCGACGGCGGACGGTCCGTACGCGGTGTCACCACGCACGGACCATAGGTAACTAGACCACGACGGAAAACGGCGGACGCACAGATGCACGCCTACTCGGTTAGGCGTTCGCCAAACAACCGCGCTCGCCAAGTCGGCCCGGTATGGGGGTGTTTCAGCCATCCGGGCGGGTCTCGTGGTGATCACGCGTCCGCGGGTGGTCCGGCAGGTCGTCACCAGCCGATCAGGAACTCGAGCGGCCACCCCGGCGGTCGACGGGGCCCCGTCCCGGCACGCGGCGACGACTTACGGCCACAGCATGCGCCGATCCCTCCGAACCGGGGCCCTCGGACGGGATTTCGTCGCACTCGATGAGCCCTACGGCTTCGCTTGAGCTATCGCCCGGAGGGCTGGGGGACCACGAACCGACCACGGAAGGCACCCATGTCTGTGACAACGAGCTCCACCACCGACTCCGCACCGGGCCCGTCGGACTTCGGCAGATCGGCCGACCTGGCGTAGCGCCGCCGGGCGCCGCCGGGGCCGAACCACTCCTGCCAGAGCCGGCGCAGGGTGTCGTAGCTGGGCACCAAGATCGCCGAGCTGACCGCGCTGCTCGACGGGCTCGGCGGGGTCACCGAGGAGATCCGGATCACCCGCAAGACGCTGCTCGAGCTGCCCGATCCGCGGCCGCCCGCGCCGCCGACCGCGAACCTGCCGGACCATCCGGCTTACCACCAGATCATGGCAGTGTTCGCCACGGCCGACGCCCCGCTGCGGGCGGGGGCGGTGTGCGAGGCGATGGACGTGGAGATCGAGCCCAACAACATCAACAACGTCCGCCTGAAGCTCAAGCGGCTGGTCGAACGCGGAATCCTGGTCGAGACCGAGCAGGGCTTGTTCACCCAGCCGCGGCCATAGCCGCCCAGCGAACCCGCGGCCAGGCCGCTCGCCTCAAGCGAAAGGGCAACACAGGCACCAACTTCACATAGCGCCCTCTGAGTTGCCGATCAGCCGATGCCGTCGCTCAGGCCCAGCACCTTCGGGTCGTCGCTGGGGAAGTTCCTGGGCATCCCCGGCACGTCGATGGTGCGCCCGTACACGCCGGCCAGGAACTCGACGGCACCCGCTGGGAACTCGATCCAGTCGGCGTTGTCCGTGCGGACGACCACCGGCCATGCGTCCGGATCCGCAGGGCTCGTCCTCCAGTAGAAGGTGTCCCCCGAATTGGACGACGCCCAGGAGATCAGGCCCCCCGGCTGCGGGTAGGGAACGTAGTCCTCGGTGTCGCCCATCTCGTACAGATCCTGAAGGATCTCGTCGTCCCTGGACGCGGACGCCCATGGCGCCTCGGCGCCGGGCGTCGGGAGGGACACCATGAGGAAATCATCGATGACAAGTGTCGGGTACGCCTCCGCCAGAGAGCGGAAGTCCGAGGGCAGCGCCGTGCCGAGGCCCGCCTCGAGGGCGGCCCAGTCCATGCTGCGTTCGCCTGGCACACGCCACCGTGTCATCGAAGGCAGCGCGGCCTCCAGCTCTTCGACCCTCACCATGTCGTCTGCCAATCCGGGGAGTTCTCGACCACGACGGTCTCGAACAATACCCCGTCCTCGATGCGGGCGGACACGGCGACTTAACTGCTCAAGGAGTCACGAACTGTCCTCTCAGATGTCCGTCAAAGCGGATCAAGCCCACCAATGAAGTCTCAGTCGACTTGGTCACGCCGACCGGTTGGGCCCGTTACTAGGACCTGCGAACCCAACCTGGCCTGAACTGGAATCCAGGGTCCGGGATCGGCGCGGCACTGGGCTGGAAGAAGGGCGTCCACAACCGGCTGCGGAAGTGGGCCACCGACGGGCCTGGGAGGAAGTGTTCACCGCCCTGCTCGCTCAGACCGACACTGATGGCGACGTCGATTGGGTGGTCTCCGTCGACTCCACCGTCGTCCGCGCTCACCAGCACGCGGCCGAGTGAGGCCCTGCTGGGCGTCGCCGTTCTCGCCCACGCAGCCTCACCGATCGCCTCGGTACGCCCGGGCATGGTGCGAGCAGCGTAGGGCGCTCGACCGAGTCACCCATTCGGAGTAATGCGATTTGGTTCGCACGTGTCTTCGTGCAGGTCACGCCGGTGGTTGACCGATCAATCCTTGTGTCGATTTCCGCCGGGTGCTTCTTCGTGCTCATCTGACCGGAAGGGGCGATCGCTTTCGAAGGGGCCCATCCTCTGCTTGTTCTGAGGCAGAGTCGACACGCGGCTGCGTTGTCCCACACCCAAACAGTGGAGTGATCATGGGGAACGGCCTGGAAAAGACGGATGCGCTGGCCCTCCTTGCTGCCATGGTGGCGGGCGACGCTGATATACGGGACGGAGTGCTGAAACTGAAGGAAGACGGGGTCTCCTCCCTGGAGGAAGCTATCGTGCTGTTGAGGGACGGATGGGGTGCGCGAAGGCTGCTAAACAGGGGTGAGTTGGAGCCCATAGATTTCGGAAAAATGCGGAAGAAGTCTCCGCCGGAAGCGCTCGCACGGATCGAGCATGTCGTGCCGGAGGTGCCGTTCGTCGTTCGCGGCGTTGAGTATGAACCGAAGGACATCACCCGATTCAATGGAAAAGGGCTGCACTTCATCACCACGCCCGATTCTGACTGCATGCTCGCCCTGGATGACCGAGACACCTGGGTGGACTGGATGCAGCTTTTGTACTTCGAGCGAAACAAGGGAAGCCTCAACCTCTCCCGCGGAGGTGAATTCCCGGGAGTCGCGCACGTGAGGGCTGCCCTGATCGAGACAAAATGGTATGAGGACATAAAGCTCGATGGTGAGGTTATTGCAAACGCGCCGAATCGTGGATATGCGCGCCTTTCGAAGGTTTCGAGGGGTGCCTTCGGTGAACTCGACTGGAATGATGTGATATCTTCCTTCGCGATGTACAGAACCCAGGTCGCAACTATCTATGACCCCATGAACTGGGGTGATCCGACCTGGAGTTTGGTACTCCCCTACGGCTCCCTCTACGGAGAGGCCTTGGATTTGACCACGTACGGATGGAACGACCGTGCATCTGGTTGCGCTACCTGGTAGTTCAATGCACGTCAGCCTGGCGAGTGCGTGGCGACCAAGCACCGGTGGGCTAGGTCCTGTTTCCTGGATCGCCTGAGGTGATCATGCTGTGTGGTTCAGGCTGGTCAGCATGGTGGGGCGGGGAGATCTGACCAACGCGGAGGGGAACGGCTGGAGCCGTTCCTGCCCCGTGGTGGGGCGCGTGGTGGCCGGTGGAGCGAGCACCGGAGGGTCATCAACGGGGTGCTGTTCCGGGTGCGGACTGGTGTGCCGTGGCGGGATCTCCCGGAACGGTTCGGTCCTTGGCTGACGGTCTATAAGCGGCATCGTCGCTGGTCGGCCGATGGCACTTGGCAGTTGTTGCTGACGCGGGTGCAGGCTGCCGAGAACGCCGGGGGCGGGATCGACTGGGAGGTGTCGGTGGACTCCACCACGACGCGGGCCCACCAGCACGCGGCCGGCGCTCGGGAAGAGGCCCCGCGTCCGGTTGCTTCACAAAAGGGGGCCCACCGCAGGGCAAACCAGGGCGATCCAGTGCTGCGGAGACTGTCTGCCCGCCTGGCGGAGGTGGTCAGGCAGGCGAGTGCTTAGGGCGCTCGCGAGGCGGTTTCACCACGAAGATTCACCTGTCCGCCGACGGTCGATGCCGTCCGCTCTCGCTGGTCCTCACGGCCGGACAGTGCGGGGACAGCCCGCAGTTCGAGGCGGTGCTGGAGAAGATATCCGTGCCCTGTATCGGGCCGGGCAGACCCCGAACCCGGCCCGACAGTGTCAGCGCCGACAAGGCATACAGCTCCCGGAGCAACCGCCGCTACCTGCGGAAACGCAAGATCCGGCACACCATTCCCGAGCCAAAGGACCAGCACGCCAACCGCCGCCGACGCGGCTCGGCCGGCGGACGGCCCACCGGGTTCGACAAGGACAGGTACAAGAAACGCAACGTCGTCGAGCGGGCGATCAACCGCCTCAAGAACTTCCGGGCAGTCGCCACCCGCTACGACTGTGAGGATGTTCAGGTGCCGCTCCGGGCGGTGGCTTGACTCGCGGTACGACTGGCCCTGGTGCCTTGCGTTTGATCTGTCGGCCACTGCTCGGGGCGGTACTCGCTGCCGCCGGGCAGGGGACGTGTCCCGATAGGGGCCTTCGCGACAGGCACCATCACAGTCTTGACCGCCCCCGGCCCGGCGACAGCCACCGGTTCCCGAGGCGATCAGGAGACAGGCGACCTTGACCAGCATCACGCAGTCCACCGCCCCGTGTCATGTCCCGGCGGACGCCGAGGACGTCCTGCTCGGTGTGGACACTCACAAGGACATCCACGCCGCGGCCGTCATCACCGTGCTCGGCACTGGTCTCGACGGACGCAAATTCCCCGCGACCGCTGACGGCTATCGGCAACTACTCGACTGGGCACGATCATTCGGCGTGCTGCGGCGGGCCGGCGTGGAGTGCACCGGCTCTTACGGAGCCGCCCTGACCCGTCACCTGCGCGCCGAGGGCATCGAGGTGACCGAGGTCAACCAGCCTGACAAGGCCGCACGACGCCGGCACGGCAAGACCGACGCCATCGACGCAGAGGCTGCCGCCCGCGCCGTGCTGACCGGACGAGCCACCGCCGCGGCGAAGACCGGTGACGGCCCGGTCGAGATGCTCCGACTGTTCAAGCTGGCGAAGGGCTCCGCGATCAAGTCCAGAACCCAGACGATCAACCAGCTCAAGAGCGTCCTGGTCTCAGCTGACTCCGCTCTCCGCGAGTCGCTCGCCGGGCTGAGCAACCCTCTCCTGTTCAAGAGGTGCGCCGATATCGACACCCAGCACGCGAGCGGGCCGGCCGGGGCCGCCCGTTACACCTTGAGGTTGCTGGCCCGCCGCATCCAGCATCTGACCGAGGAGATCGACGACCTCAACAAGCGGATAGCCGAGGCCGTCGAAGCCAGCACGCCAGGACTACTGGAAGTCCGCGGCGTCGGCCCGGACAGCGCCGCTGCCCTGCTCATCTCGGCCGGCGACAACCCGGAGCGACTGGTCAGCGAGGCGTCCTTCGCCGCCTTATGCGGCACCAGCCCGGTCGAGGCATCCTCCGGGAAGACACAACGACGCAGGCTGAACCGGGGTGGCGACCGTCAGGCGAACGCCGCCCTCTACCGGATCGTCCTCAGTCGTCTGCGCTGGGACGAGCGCACCCGCGACTACCTGCAACGACGTCTAGCCGAGGGCAAAACACGGCGCGAGATCATCCGCTGCCTCAAACGCTACGTCGCACGAGAAATCCATCGACACCTCGTCCCAGCGAACCCTCCAGCTGACCAGACAGGACCCGTCACAGTCGCTGCTTGACATCCATAGGGGCATCAAACGCGCTTACGTCTACCTCGGAACAGTCACTCTCGCAGCCCTCACGATCTGGCTCCGCACCTGATCCAGGAAACAGAACCTAGGCCGAGCGGAAGTCGCTGCTGCGGTACGCGTCGGCTGCCCGAACGCGACGCTGGCCTTCGGCCGGGCGTCCTGACCGTCAGCTTCGTCGCCGCGCATGTGGGGCGCGTTCTGGAACCACTGCGGCCACAGGCCCCTTACTGGAGGAAGTGGCTGGCCCGGTCGCCGTGCAAAGCACAGTCGGTGTACGCGAGCGCCCATGGCTGTGGACTGGTCGTCGGCGAGGTCGGGTAGGCGCAGGTAGCGATCGTGTTGCCCATCCGGATCGACCTGTCGAGGGCCGCGTCGACCGGCTCGGACTTCGAGCGCGTCATCCTGACGATCCGCCTCGCGCTCGCCGGGGCCCTGGGCAGGCCGATGCCGTCCTTCGACGTGGCGCTGCGGAACTACTAGGAACACGTGCACCCGGGCAAGCCGGACGAGTACATCCAGCGGTCCGGGCTGACCGGGAAGTTCGCGGAGATGCTGCCCCAGCAGCTGCAGGCCGGTGTCGGTGAGGTCGCCGCCGCCCTGGCACTGTCCGGACTGCTCGGCTCGGCCGCCGGACAGCTCACCTCGCCCCTGGTGAACGCACTGCGAGAGCGCCACGAACGCGCCCAGGCCCTCACCGGCTCGATCAACACCCACTGCCCGTCCGATAAGCCACTCGGGTATGGCTTGGGTTCAGTCGCCTCATTACATCACCAGATCGACGACTGCGGGCCGCGGGATTCAGTCCGCGCCCACACCATCAGGCGACGACTAAACCACCTGAAGACTCACAAACCGCCCTCTACGACGGTGCTCGGCTCCGTTATCGTCCGGGCAACGAGACTTTACCGGGGGGATGGGATGAGGGCGGAGACCGTTACAGCGATATGTGCCGTCGTGATTGCTGTCGCGTCGCTGGTCGTGTCGATCTACCAAACGCGCGCGATGCGCCAGCACAACCGGCACTCGGTACGCCCGGTACTGCAACTCCATCGGGGCTGGCCGGCAGGGGGAAGAGCGGGGATCCGGCTCATCAACTCCGGGCTTGGCCCTGCGGTCGTCGTCGACAGCCTGCTGACAGTCGATGGCGAAACGATCGGTGCCTGGTGTGAATCCAGTGTTGACCGCGTCCGCGAGGGCCTGCCGGTGAGCCCGTCCGCTGTGACCTTCAACCGGGGAGAAATACTCGCCACCGACTACGAACAGTATTTGTTGAGCGTCGCAGGCTACGACCCGCACGGCCACGCAGACGTCGAGGACCTGATCAACCGGCGCGTCACACTCGAGATCCGCTATGAGTCTTTGTACGGCGGAGAGAACTACACAGCGGTTCTGCACCCCGTCCGCTGAAGCCTGCTGCCGAGTTCGCATCGGCCGAGTGCTGGGCGCCGGTCATTTTCGGACGAAGGTCAGCCCGTCGGGTGGTGGGCAGCTCCGGACTCGGTATCGGGGAGGTGGGTGCCGTGGAGCCGGCCGCGTGAGTTCGGTCCTTCGGTGAGCGGCGGGGTTCAGATGATGCTGGGGAGGCCCTGCTGCTGGTCCCGGGTCAGCCCGTATTCGTGGGGCGGGGGGCCGCGAGGAGATCACGGCGCCGCCATGGCCGAGCAGCCCGGGCTGCTGCCGGCGCGGGATGAGACCTCGCTGTTCCCCCCCATGGGCGCGCATGCATGCAGCAAGACGGGGCCACTGGTACGAGCCGTGAGCCGGCCCGGTAGACCGGGCTCGGGGAAGCAGCAACTTCCCTTCAGGAGGCGTGAGTTAATGTTGCGTCAGAACATGATCCTGTAAAGCGACTGCTGGGCGCCTCCCACCGTCAGGGTCTGAGTGAGCGAGGGGAGCGAAGGTCATGGAGAGCATTGCGGAGGCTGTGGGCTCGCAGATCTTCAGTGCGGCGGTTGCTGCCGTGCTCACCGGCCTCGGCGGGCTGGTGCGTTGGCTCGTGGTCAGACGGCTGCCAGCCCGCCGCACATGGCGCTATTCAGGGGCGGCCGAGCTCTCCGTCGTCTTGGACACAGCCCACATAGACACGGGCCGTTACCAGCGCCCTGTGGCCGGTCTGGGCCAGGTCAGAGCTCTGTCCCTGCTCGTACCTTCCCTGACGCATGCCTACCGGGACCTTGATCTGGAGAAGGTCTGGCTGTCGGGCCATCTGCCAGGTCGCGAGATGGAACATGACCTGCTCGTCCTCGGTGGCCCGAAGAACAATGAGGTTGCCCGCCGCCTCCTCGCCGCCATGGCGGAGTCGCTGCCCTTCCAGCTCGGCGGTGGAGAGATCACCTGGGATGGCACCGCGTACCAGGGAGAAGCCACGGACGGCGAAATCACACGGGACTGTGGCTACATCGTCAGAGCCACGAACCCACTCAACCCGAACAAGCGCATCGTGCTCATCGGCGGTTGGTCCACCTACGGCACGGTCGCCGCAGCCCGCTGGCTGACGGAAGACGGGGCCGACCGCTCACTGGCCGCCGATATCGCGGTTCTCGTAGAGGCCTCGGTTATGCGCGACGGTCACGTCTCCCCGCCTCGCGTTCTACGGCGAGCAGCACTGAACGTCTGAGCTGTGCATGGCGGGCGGACTGTCGCCGTGTGAGGTTGGTGCGGTCCCGCACCCGGACAGGGCGCCGGACCCGACAAGCCGATCGGGGAGTGAGACCCCCTACGAGTCGGAGATCCATCCCGCCGGCTCGGCCCTGACGCCGTGGGGGCGCGGCCGCCGGGCACCGACAGCGGCTGTGCTCACCGGCATCGGGAGGAAAGCTCACGTACGAGGGCGCCGGCTGTCATGACCAACTCAGCCCCGGCAGTGTGATGAGTCGCCCTGTTCGTGACCTCGGACAAAGCCCGCCGCGCAATGCCCGTGGGTGGCACACTCGGGCTCCGTGGCTGACATAGCAAATCAAGTAATCCCGGTAGCCTCCGCACTCGCGGGAGTTGCCCTCACGCTCGCAGGCAACATGTACTTGGAGCGGAACAAGTGGCGGCGGGCCCGGCACACCGAGCAAGAGGCCAGGTCGCTCCAGTCATACGCCGATCTTCTGCAGGCGGCCACCGATATCGCACGTACTCTCCGGCAGACGGCTGAGCGGCTGGATGAAGGCCGTGATGTCGACATGCACGAGGTTGTCGCGGTGGTGGACGGCCACATAGGTCAAGTGCGGCGGCTGGGCACAGTGGCCCGTCTCGTGGGGCCGCGCAGCGCCTTCGCCCTCGTCAGTCGCTGGAGGACGAGGTCGCCCCCCTCTACCGGCTGCTCGCTGAGGTTGAGCGATCACGTGACGGCTCTGCTTTGGTCGAGCCCGCCCGGCGGTTGATGAAGACACGGGATGCGATTACCGATCACTTGAGACGAGCCGGAGGGCTCTCCTGACCTACCCATCGGACGGGCACCCCCTCGTGCCGGCTCTCGCATCGCTTCGCCTGTGAGCCGCGATCATGGGACGCTGCGACCGTGGCCACGATCCGCACGGCCACCTCCGCCTCATCGGCCGCACTGCCCTGCCGGCAACGTCGGTTCGCTGCGGAGAACATCTCATCCACGACGACAACGAATGAGGCTGCCCGCTCTCGCCGAGCCACAGCATCGCCGGTTCCAAGCCGCGCGGCCCGTTCACGAGCAGCAGGCGCCGTTCGCGTAGCGCCAAGTGCTCCACGACGAGACGGAACTGCGAACCGACCCGGCGGGCCCACGGCTTCTGCGGGTCCTCCACCACCCACGGGCGCCACCACCGTGCACACCGGCCGGCCGCCTGCGCCGCCGCGACGACCTCTGCCCGGTCCCATCAGTGTCACGGCACCTCGACTCGACCGCCGTAACCACCGATGCGAGTCCGACCGGCAGATCACCGGCCGCCAGCGCCGTGTCGAACCCTGGACCCCGCCGCCGGAGGCCGCGCCGCACACCTCGCCCCCGACGCGCCCAGCGGCCTCCTCGCACTGGACGACGCAGTCCGTCGAGGGCGGGATAAAGCAGCTGCTCGGCGGCGACCGGGAGCCGGTCGCCGACGAGCAGGAGCCGGACAACTCGTACCGCGGTCATCGAGCGCGCCGGTCGATAAGTGCGGCCAAGCCGTCCAGAATGCGCTGGAGGCCGAACTCCCATGCCTGGTCCTGCCCCTCGGACCGTGCTGCCGAGGCAAGGGCCGCAGTGAGCGCGGGAAATTGCTCGCCGTGTGCCTGCATCAGCTCGCCGAGGATGACGCCGAGCTGGGCCTCGGGGTTGCCCGCGGGGCCCGCCGCGCGGGCTTGCTGGGTGATGCCACGTACGTGGCCGGTCAGCAGGACTGCGGTGTCCATCCGCTCCGCACCGCTCAGCCCCGTACCGTCCAGCGCGGTGACGGCACGCTCCATCCAGGACAACTCCCCGGGCCCCATGATCCGCGGCCCGATGGTGGCCTCCAGCGCCCAGGGGTGTCGGCGAAAGACAGTGAGCAGCCGGCGGGCCCAGTCCTCCAACTGCTCCCGCCAGCCACCACGCGCCGCCTCTCCTGCCGCCGGGTAGGGGCCGATCGCACCGTCGACCATCAGTGCGACCAGCGCGGCCTTGCCCGGCACGTACCGGTACAGCGCCATCTTGGTGACGCCCAGTTGCGCCGCGACCCGCTGCATGGAGACCTCGGCCAACCCGTTGCAGTCGGCGATATCGATGCCGGCCCGCGCAATGCGGGCCAAGTCGAGTGTCGGCCTGGGGCCCCGTGCGGGCTTCGGGTGCGGGCCCCACAGCAGCCGCACCGCCTCGGCGTGCTCGTCGCTCAAGTCCCCTCCGGTCCTGCCTTGTCGAAACAATTCAACTGTGTCTATGGTACACAGTAATCATCAGTGTCCATCGGACACAGTTTTAGTGAGAGGTGTCCCGTGAACAGGAACGTCCTCATCTCCGGCGCGAGCATCGCCGGCCCGGCGCTGGCCTACTGGCTGGGGCGCCACGGCTTCAAACCCACCGTCGTCGAGCTCGCCCCGGCCCTGCGCAAGGGCGGTCACGCCGTTGACTTCCGCGGTGAGATACACCTGACCGTGCTGGAGCGCATGGGCCTGCTGCCGGAGCTGCACCGCATCCAGACCGGCGGCAGCCCGATGCGTTTCGTCGACGAGGCCGGTCGGACGCTGCTGCATCTGCCCGCCGAGTTCGCCGGCGGCGAGATAGAGGTCCTCCGCGAAGACCTGGCCCGGGTGCTGTACGCGCACAGCGTCCCCTACACCGAGTACATCTTCGGCGACTCGATCACCGGCCTTACCGAGACCGCGTCCCGCGTGCGGGCCGAGTTTCAAAGCGGCACCTCACGCGACTTCGACCTCGTCATCGGGGCGGACGGGCTGCACTCCAACGTCCGCCGCCTCGCCTTCGGCCCGGAGCAGGACTACGTCAGCCATCTCGGCTACTACGCCGCCACATGGCAGCTGCCCAGTGGCAGCCACCCGGGGCCCACAAAGGGCTCAGTCGGCTACAACGCGCCGGGGCGGCTCGCCTCCGTCGGCGCCGACCACCGGGACCCGGCACGGGCGGGAGCCTTCTTCGTCTTCGCCTCGCCCGAGTTGTCGTACGACCGGCACGATCCCGAACAGCAGAAGAAGTTGATCGCCGACGCCTTCTCCGGCCTCGGCTGGGAGGTGCCCCGCCTCCTTGCCTCTCTTGATCAGGCCCCCGACCTGTACTTCGATTCGATCAGCCGGGCGGACGTGGACACCTGGTCCAAGCGGCGGGTGTGCCTCGTCGGCGATGCCGCCTGCGGGGCCACCATCGGCGGCATGGGCACGGGAACCGCGACGGTCGCCGCCTATGTACTGGCCGGCGAGCTGGCACAAGCCCGGGGCGAGCACCGGACGGCCTTCACCCGGTACGAGAGCAGGCTCCGCAAATACGCCAAGCGCTGCCAGGCAGGAGGCGACCGCACCGGGAAGTTCCTCGCCCCCGCCACCGCCACCGGCGTGCGCCTCCGCAACACCTTGCTCTCGCGCTCCCCGTTCCTGAACGGCATGCTCAAGCTGGGCGAGAGAGTCAGCAGCACCGTGGCCCTGCCGGACTATCCAGCCGACCCCAGCCGCGTCAGCTGGTGACTGACGTGGTCTTCAGTGACAGGAGGCCCGGCGCTGAGGGCGGTCGGCGTCGAGCAGTTCGGCTGGCCGACCTGTGAGGTGCCCGCCGGAAGCACCTGCCGGACCCGCGGCGGCAAGGTTGCCCCGAAGTACCACACCCCGCGCTTCGTGCTCGTTGACGACGGGCGCGTTCTGGCAGAGCGTCGAAAGGGGAGCTACGTCGAAAGGGGAGCTACCAGGACTGTCATCCAGCGGCAGTAAAGGCACCGCTGATGAGGACGGGGACCACGCTGGAAGCGTCCAGTTCCGTCGCTATGGCGACGTCGTCGGCGTAGCCCCCGTCGATGAGTTCCCGTCCCGAGCAGCTGTCCGCGACAACGGTGCCGACGTTCGTGACGCCCGCGAAGGCTGCCGCTGCCACCGCTGCCTCCGGCGAGAGCTGGTCTCTGCCACGTCGGCGCAGAGAAGCAATCACAGCTCCAGCTCCGAGCAGATCCTCCAGCGCCGGCCTGAGACTGCCATCGGGCCAGCGCTCGCCCGAGGCAATCACTGCGACAGGCCGTTCAGCTGTGCCATAGCCCTGATCCGCGAGCCATCCGCCGACAGCCGTTGAGTTGCGCAGAGATGCAGCAACGACGGTGGATCCGCCGGCAGAGGCGGCGATGGTGGATCCGTTGGGCGAGGGGAGTACCAGCCGAGGCGTGAAAGGAGCACGTCGCAATGCCGCCGGCGAAAGCGACCACGGCGAGGTCTCGGTGGCCATACTCCGCCCTACCGCCAACCTGGCGTCCATCTGGTCGGCGAACAACACAGCAGTCTCGTCACGCCAGCGATAGGGGAAGACCTGAGCGCCCGCCTCCACCGCGACCGTCACCGACGTGGTGAACGAAAGGATGTCAACGACGACAAGACAGGCGATGTCTTCCGCGAGACGAGCCGCGCCGACAGGGCCCCATTCACACCGCACCCCGTGACCTGCCTGCATGAACCCGCTTCCCATGAAGACGATCATGCCAGCAGCCGCGAGCCCCCCACCCGCCGAGGGCGAGTCGAGTCGGCTCCAGGGTCAGCAACAAGCACTGATCTCCAATAGTCACCTTCTGGCCCGCAGCGGCATGGACCCAGCGCAGCCGCTTCCGGCTGAGCCTGGAACCCGGCGACGTGGCTCACCGCGCTCGCATCGATTCACACGGTGAAGCCGCCGTGCAGCTGATCAGCCCCTGTCAGGCCCGTCGGACTCCAGGGGCTTCGGCCTGCCCTGCCGACGGGACGGGCGAGTCATAACCCCGCAAGCGGTAGGCGCGGCGCGTCGATCCAGGGCTCGGCCAGGGATCACTCGACGAATTGCGGAAGGGTAGCGGCCGAGCCCGTCAGCATGATGCCGCGTACGGCACACCCGTGGCCGGCTGCCGCTGGCCCGATGGCGCCCCGCTCCGGAGCGGGCCGGCACCCCGGGTGCACTGCTCACCATCCCGGCTGCACGGGTCGCCTGGCAGCCGTCACTCCTCCGCCCGCACCGCGGCGGCGGCGTCCCAGGGAGGCGGCGTCAGCGACTCCGTCCACGCGGCCAGGCCGTCCCCGTCGACGCAGACGATGTCGCAGGCGGCGGCGTACTCCGTGGCCGGAGCGGTGAAGTCACTGGTGGTCACGACGATGGCCACATCGGCCTCGTGGACGGCGAAACAGGTGCCGCCGAAGCGCTGGAGGTCCTGGGAACCGACCCGGTTGCCCTCGCCGTAGTGCTTGCACTGGATGACCACGCGCAGTCCGTCCGCCGTCGTGGCGATCACGTCGGCTCCCAAGTCCCCTGCTCCGCCCACCACCTCCACCTGGGGGCAGCCATCCCGAGCGCACAGGGCGGCGACCGTGTGCTCGAAGCCGTCGGCGTCCACCCCCGCGTGGTCCAGGGCGTCGGAGTCGACCTCGGGCAGGCGGGCGGCCTCCGACTCGGCCTCCGGCGGAGCGCAGGGTGCCGACGTGCCCGGCCACACCGGGCCGGGCGGAACCGGCCGGCGCCCAGTGGTGCGGCGCAGGCTCGGAGTGATGCTCCACCGCGCCAGCGCCACTCCGGCGGCCAGGAGGAGCACGGTGGCGATCGGCAGCACCGGTGCGTCGCCGCCCGTCTCCACGGCCGCCTTGACGAAGACGGCCGCCCCGCCCAGGCAGATCCCCACCAGACCCACCGCCAGCACGACGTCCCGCCCCAACGACGCAACGCGGACACCCCCGTCGCGTCGACGCCCTCCCGATGCCGTCATACGGGCCCCTCCCTCACTCGTCACGAGCTTCGCCCCCCTCCGCGCGGTCCCTCTCGCCACCCGACCGACACGGCCGGAGCAGCGCCGGGGATGGCAGACCCGGCGCATCCCTCCTCGTCTGATCAAGATCGCCGGATCCAAACGGCCCCGCCCCCGGCCAGTTGGCGGGTCGAGGCCGGGCCCGTGAGGGCAGACGCCGGAGATCAACAGCGGTGAGCCGTGCACGCTGCCGACGGACTCCACCGGTCCGGGCAGCGGACAGTCCCGGGAAGCGGCGCGCTCGCTCCCCGGGGGGCTGCGCTTTCTCTTGTGTCCGGTGCTCCACTCCCGTCGTGGGCTGCCGTTGGCCCTCACCGAGAGTGCCGGACCAGGCCCTGCCGACGCCGCCTGGATCCGGTTGCCGGCCCAGTGGGCATCGCACCAGGGGTCACGGCACTGGCGAGCGGAGTACCCGAAGGCCACGCCATTGGCCGGCAGGCCGCCCGAGCCGGGCTTGTACGCGGTCACGGGAGCGACCTTCCCGGCCTGGGTGACGTGGGACATCGACAGGGCGTACAGCGCACCGGCTTCCCCTCACCCGGTCACGTGCGGCAGGTCGACGATCACCTCATCACGTTGCCGCGTCCCGCTGAAGTCCCCTGCCCTGCCATCACTTTGCAAGCGCGCCCGGCCGTCACAGGAAAGGGGCCGTTCCGGAGGAATCCGGAACGGCCCCTGGGTCCTGTCCTGGAGCAGTGCGCGCGGGGGAGGGGTCAGACGATGCCCTCGGCGATCTCGGCCTGTTCGCGGGCGTTGCCGTAGGCCGACGGGGTTCCGTACGAGCGGCGGGCGGCGTACCACCAGGCGCTGGCGAGGACCAGGACCACCGCGAGGGCGATCACGGCGTAGTTCATCGAGTCGATCGTGACCGGAGACTTCTGCGGCAGGCAGAACAGGACGGTGACGACGGCCACCCAGACGACGGCGGTCCAGCCGATCGGCTTGCTCCAGCGGCCCAGGCTCCACGGGCCGGGCTGGAAGCGGTTGCCGGCGCGCAGGCGCAGGTAGATCGGGATGGCGTAGGCCGGGGTGATGCCGATGACGTTGATGGCGGTCACGGCCCCGTAGGCGGTGGCGGAGTAGAGGGAGGGGAGGGCCAGGACGCCCGCGACGACGACGGAGAGCCAGACGGCCGGGACCGGGGTCTGTGTCCGGCTGCTGACCTTGCGCCACAGGGCGGAGCCGGGGAGCGCGTTGTCGCGGCTGAAGGCGAAGACCATCCGGCTGGCGGCGGCGACCTCGGCGTTGCCGCAGAACAGCTGGGCGACGATGACGACGAGGAGCAGGGCGCTGGCGCCTCCGGAGCCGAGGGCGTCGAGGAAGATCTGGGCCGGCGGGACACCGGTGGCGCTGCCCTGGACGGCGGCGTAGTCCTGGATGGCGAAGGTGAGTCCGGCGAGCAGCGCGAACCCGGCGATCCAGGAGACCCAGATGGCCCGGACGATGCCCTTGGCGGCGGAGACGGAGGCGTTGGAGGTCTCCTCCGAGAGGTGCGCGGAGGCGTCGTACCCGGAGAAGGTGTACTGGGCGAGCAGCAGGCCGACCGCCGCGACGTAGAACGGGTTGGCCCAGCCGGTGTCGTTGACGAACTCGGTGAAGACGAACGAGGGCGACTGGTGGTGGTCGGGTACGAAGGCCAGGGCGCCGACGATCACGGCGACGCCGGCCAGGTGCCACCAGACGCTGACGGAGTTGAGCACGCTGACGAGGCGGACGCCGAAGAGGTTGAGCACGGCGTGCAGCAGCAGGATGGCCAGGAAGATCAGGAAGGTCGAGCCGGCGGTGGGCACGAAGCCGAACTGGAGGTTGAGGAAGGCGCCGGTGAACAGGGCGGCGCCGTAGTCGATGCCGGCGATGGCGCCGAGCAGGCCGAGCAGGTTGAGCCAGCCGGTGTACCAGCCCCAGCGGCGTCCGCCGAGCCGGTCGGCCATGTAGTAGAGCGCCCCCGAGGTGGGATAGGCGCTGGTCACCTCGGCGAGGGCGAGACCCACGCAGAGGACGAAGAGGCCGACGCCGACCCAGCCCCACATCATCACGGCCGGACCGCCGGTGCCCAGGCCGAAGCCGTACAGGGTCATGCAGCCGGACAGGACGGAGATGACCGAGAAGCTGATCGCGAAGTTGCCGAAGCCGCCCATCCGGCGGGCGAGGACGGGCTGGTAGCCCAGTTCCCTCAGTCGTTCCTCCTCGTCCTGCCGGGGCGGGGCCTTGCGGTCCTGGCGGACGGTCGGCGCGGTTCGGGACATGGGGAGGTACCTCCAGGGGTTCGTGGAGCGCGGGGACGGGGAGCGGGGGGTGGGGGCGGTGAGTCGGTGGGGCCGCGGGGCCGCGGGTGAGCGGGGGAGCGGCGGTCAGTCCCGGCCGGCGAGGCTGCGGGACCGGGCCTGCAGGAAGACCTCCGCGGCCAGTTCCTGGTCGGCCGGATCGCGCGTCCGGTAGGCCCACGGCAGCGTGGTCCAGTACCGGTCGATCACGTCGAAGACCTGGGCCGCCTCGTCGAACCGGTTGGCTCCCCACAGGGCGTGGGCGAGGTGGTTCAGATCGAGCGGGGAGGCACGGCGCAGGTCGGCGTACCGGAACCAGGTGTCCAGGGCGTGGCCGGCGTCACGGACGGAGTCCTCGGTGACCCAGTGCAGGTCGAGCGCCCTCTCCTGGCCGCGCTCGCGGCGGTAGCGCTCGATGCTCAGATAGAGCGGCAGGAGGTGGACGGCGGATCCGGGCGATGCCGAACCGGCAGCCCAGTGCACGAAGTTGGCGGCCTCGGTGAGCGGTCCGGGGGTGCCCGCCCAGACGAACTGGAGCATCCGGTGGTACGCCTCGCGGTTGTGCGGATCGCGCTTGTCGGCCTGCGCGAGGATGCCCCAGGGGCCGGGGGGCAGCATCACGGCGGGCGCCCGGAGCCGGTGCTCGTCCATCGAGCGGCGTTCGTCGAGGGAGGCGAGGGCGAGCAGGCAGACCCACGGCACCGGGTCGGCGGGGCTGGCCTCGGCGGTGTCACGGCAGGCCTCCCACGCCTCCCGCCACAGCTCGCGCGTGCGCGGGTGCCGTGCGCGGTGTGCGCGGACGGCGCGTTCGACGACGACACGGGTGTGCATGACGGAGGCGGCGACGCTGCGCGGTTCCTCGGCGCGCCAGGCCTGGACCACGTCCGAGCCGGCGGCGACCGCGGCGAGCACCTGGGTGCGCTGGGTCCACAGCCCCCAGCCGTCCGTGCGGTCCAGTAACTGGGCCATCGACACCCAGCGGCCGGTGCGCAGGTCCTGTACGGCGACGCGCAGCTCGTTGTCGTGGCCGGCGGGGTGGTAGACGGGCCGGAAGTCGCCGCCCGCCATCACCTCGTCCCGGTCGACGGGTGGCCGGGACGGGCGCGTCTTGCGGTGGTCGTGGTCATCGGTCCTCGCATCGCATGCCTTCGCGCCTGGTGATCGGCGATCACTATAGATCGAGTGTGAGCGTTAGGGTCATGCAACCTTCCAAATGCAACTATCAAGCCACGTACGCCATATGAATTCACGTCAGTTCGACCGCCGGGCGACCGCCGCCCGCACGGACGGATCTTGACGGGCGACGTCCGCTGGTGAAGGCTTCCGGGCGACGATCACACGCATGTCGATCCAGGGACGGAGTGGTGATGACGGGCCCGGTGCTCGCTGTGGACCAGGGCACGTCGGGAACCAAGGCCCTCGTCATCTGTCCCGTACGCGGCGTCATCGCCTCCGCCTCCGCCCCCGTACGGCCCCGGTACCTGCCGGGCGGCCGCGTGGAGGTCGACCCGCGCGAGCTGCTGGACTCGGTCCTCGACGCGGGGCGGGCCGCCCTGGCGGCGGCCGGCGAGCCGGTGGCGGCGGTGGGCCTGGCCAACCAGGGCGAGACCGTGCTCGCCTGGGACCCGGCGAGCGGGGAGCCGCTGACCGACGCGATCGTCTGGCAGGACCGCCGGGCCGAGCAGCTGTGCACGGAACTGGCCCCGCACGCCGAGTCGTTGCGGGAGCGGACGGGCCTGCCGCTCGACCCCTACTTCGCCGCGCCGAAGATGGCCTGGATACGCCGCAGCCTGACCCGGCGGGGAGTCGTGACCACCAGCGACGTGTGGCTGGTGCACCGGCTCACCGGCGGCGCCTTCGTCACCGACGCGGCGACCGCGGGCCGCACCCAGCTGCTCGACCTCGACACCGTCGACTGGTCCCCGGCCGCACTCGACGTGTTCGGCCTCACCGGCGAGCGACTGCCGGAAGTCGTCGACGCGGACACCCACGTCGCCGCCACCACCGCGTTCGGGCCCCGGCTGCCGCTGACGGGACTGCTCGTCGACCAGCAGGCCGCGCTGCTCGCCCAGCGCGTGACCGAGCCCGGCACCGCCAAGTGCACCTACGGCACGGGGGCGTTCCTCCTCGCGCAGACCGGCCCGCTGCCCCGGCGCAGCACCTCGGGGCTGGTCGGCTGCGTCGCCTGGCGGCTCGGCGGGCAGACCAGCTACTGCCTGGACGGACAGGTGTACACGGCCGCCTCCGCCGTGCGGTGGCTCACCGACCTCGGGGTCATCTCCGGCGCCGCGGACATCGACGTCGTCGGAGGGGGCGCCCCGGACGCCGGCGGCGTCACCTTCGTCCCCGCCCTCGCCGGGCTCGCCGCCCCCTGGTGGCGCGGCGACCTGCGCGGTTCGGTCACCGGCCTCGGCCTCGACACCACCGCCGGGCACCTCGTGCACGCGCTGTGCGACGGCATAGCCGCCCAGGTGGCGGAACTCGCGGACGCGGTCGCCGCCGACCTCGGCGCGCCCCTGGCCACCCTGCGCGTCGACGGCGGGCTGACCCGGTCCGCGCTGCTCATGCAGGCACAGGCCGATCTGCTGCGGATCCCCGTCGAGGTGTCCGCGCTGCCGGACGCCACCGCGCTCGGCGTCGGGGCGGTCGCCCGGCTCGGCCTCGACCCCTCGCTCACCGTGCACGAAGCCGTCCCGGAGTGGAAACCGTCCGCCGTCTACGAGCCGAGGGCCGGCGCGGCCGACGCCGCTGAGCGCCGCGCACGGTTCCGGACGGCGGTGTCGGCCCTGCTCGACGGGTCGGCATGACGGTCATCCCGGGCGCCCCTGGCACTCCCGGAGCCCCTGGCACCCCCGGCATCCCCGGCGCCACCGTCACCACCCGGGGCCCGCTGCCGGGCGGCCCCGCCTACGACGTGACGGTCGTCGGCGCCGGCGTCGTGGGCTCGGCCATCGCCCGCGAACTGGCCCGGCTCCCCCTGCGGATCGCCCTGGTCGACGCCGGCGACGACGTCGGCAACGGCACATCCAAGGCCAACACCGCCATCCTGCACACCGGTTTCGACGCCGTGCCCGGCTCCCTGGAGTCCCGGCTCGTCCGGGAGGGACAGCGGCTGCTCGCCTCGTACGCCACCGGCAGCGGCATCCCGGTGGAACCGCTCGGGGCGCTGCTCGTCGCCTGGAACGAGGAGCAGCTCGCCGCCCTGCCGGGGCTCGCCGACAAGGCCGTACGCAACGGCTACCGCGCGGCCCGGATCCTCCCGGCCGCGGAGGTGCGGGCCCGCGAACCGGAGCTCGGGCCCGGCGTGCTGGGCGCGCTCCACGTACCCGACGAGTCGATCATCTGTCCCTGGACGACCACCCTCGCGTACGCGACGCAGGCCGTCCGCGCCGGCGTCCACCTGCACCTCAACTGCCCGGTGCGGTCGGTCGCCCCGGGCGATCCGCACGTACTGGCCACCGGCCGGGGCCCGCTGCGCACCCGGCACCTGGTCAACGCGGCGGGTCTGTACGCCGACGAGATCGACCGGTTCCTCGGCCACGCGGACTTCACCGTGACGCCCCGGCGCGGCCAGCTGATCGTCTTCGACGAACTCGCCCGCGGCCTCGTACGCCACATCCTGCTGCCGGTGCCGGACGCGCGCGGCAAGGGGGTGCTGGTGACGCCGACCGTGTACGGGAACGTGATGCTCGGGCCGACCGCCGAGGACCTGGACGACAAGACCGCCACCGGATCCACCGCCGAAGGGCTCGCGCGGCTGCGGGAGAAGGGCCGGCGGATCCTGCCGGCGCTCCTGGAGGAGGAGGTCACCGCCGTCTACGCCGGACTGCGGGCGGCCACCGGGCAGGAGGACTACGCGATCCGGGCGCATCCCGCGCAGCGGTACGTGACCGTCGGCGGGATCCGGTCCACCGGGCTGACCGCCTCGATGGCGATCGCCGCCCACGTGGTGGAGCTGCTCGCCGACGGCGGTCTGCCGGTGGCCGGCGCCCGGGAGCTGGAGCCGGTGCGGATGCCGAACCTCGGCGAGGCATTCCCCCGGCCCTACCGCGACGCGGCGATGATCGCGGCGGACCCGGAGTACGGCCGGATCGTCTGCCACTGCGAGCGCGTGACCCGCGGGGAGATACGCGACGCGCTCGCCGGGACCGTCCCGCCCGGTTCGGTGGACGGCCTGCGGCGGCGCACGCGCGCCCGGGGCGGCCGCTGCCAGGGCTTCCACTGCGGGGCCGCCGTCCGCGCGCTGTTCGAGGAGGCCCGCCGGTGAACCGTACGGTCGACGTGCCGGACGTGTTGGTCGACGTACTGGTCGTCGGCGCCGGGCCCGCCGGACTGGCCCTGGCCGCTCGGCTGGCGCAGGCGGGTGCCGGGCGGGTCGAGGTCCTGGAACGCGAGCCGGAGCCGGGCGGAATGCCGCGCCACCTCCACCACGGCGGCTTCGGCCGGCCGCCGCGCCCCTGGCTGAGCGGTCCCGAGTACGCACGGCGGTCGGCGCGGGCGGCGGCCGCCGCCGGGGCCGCGCTCCGCACCGGCGTCACCGCCACCGGCTGGGCCGGACCGCTGTCCCTGGAGACCACGAGCCCGGCGGGCCTGGAGCGGATCACGGCCCGGGCCGTCATCCTCGCCACCGGCGCCCGGGAGCGCCCCCGCAGCGCCCGCCTGGTGCCGGGCTCCCGCCCGCAGGGCGTGCTCACCACGGGCGAGCTGTTCCAGTCGGTCCACCGGTACGGCCTGCCCGTCGGCCGGCGGGCCGTGGTCGTGGGCGCCGAGCCGGTGGCCCGGCACGCGGTGGGCACGCTGCGCCGGGCGGGTACGGACGTGGTGGCGATGGTCACGGAAAGCCCGCGCGCCGCCGCCGTACCGGGGGTGCCGCTGCTCACGCGGACCACGGTGGGCGAACTGCGCGGCCGGGGCCGGCTGACCGGTGTGACCGTCCGCCACCGGGACGGCCGGTCGGGGGTCCTCGCCTGCGACACGGTGGTCTTCACCGGCGACTGGGTCCCCGATCACGAGCTGGCCCGCCGCGGCGGCATCCCCCTGGACCCCGGCACCCGGGGGCCCGGCGTGGACGCGTCGTTCCGTACCTCGACCCCGGGCGTCTTCGCGGTCGGCAACGCCCTCCACGGCATCGAACGCGCGGCCACCGCGGCCGGGGAGGGCGCCGCCGCCGCGGCCCCGGTACTGGCCCACCTGGCGGGCGCCCCCTGGCCGGAGCCCGGCCCCCCGCTGGAGGTCCGGGCCCCGCTCCTGTGGGTGACGCCGAACCGGGTCACGGGCACCGCCGCGCGGCCGCTCCTCCTGCGCTCCGGGGAGCCCCTGACCGCCCCGCTGGTGACGGTCCACCAGGACGGCCGCCCGCTGTGGCGCCGACGAATCGCGGGCCCGGCGTCCCCGTCCCGCTCACTGCGACTGCCCCCGGCGTGGACGTCCCGCGTCGACCGGACCGGCGGCCCGGTCGTGGTGGCCATCGACTGACGCGGGCACGGACGCACGAGGGGTGCTACTGGGAACGGTCGAGAGGGGCACGCTCTCGATGGTGGCCGGCCCGTGGGCCCGGTAGTCGGCAGTCCACAGGGGGCGGTCTTGATCCGCTGCTCCAGCACGACCCGACGGCGTCCCCCGTGACCACGACCCCGTTCGCGGGGGCGTGACCGCCGACGGCCCACGGGGTTCGGGTCGGCCGCAGACGTGCTGGGCACGGCCTTGCTGCTCGACGGCTGTGGGGCAGGGGGTCGTTGATCGTCCGCGGCCCGCGGAGGAGCTGAGGGGGCGGAGGCGGCCACCGGCTGCCGCGCCCGCGGCTATCGCCGCGCGCTGCCACCAGGCGTTCGGCAGACTGAGGCGGAATGGGCGGCGGGGTTGGCGGTGAGCCGGGAGCGTGCACCGGGGAAACACCTTGCTTTGCGCGTGGTCGGCGTGGATGCTGGCCGGCCGGAGGTGCTGAAGATGATCGATGTCGTGCTGAAGCTGTCGGCCCGTGATCTGGTGCATGCGGACCTGGCGTCGTGCGGTTGGGCAGGGTCCGACCATCATGTGGCCGACGTCGCACGGCAGTTGGAGCGTGCCCGGGCCGGTGAGGTCGACTACCTGGCGGTCTGCCCCGCCACCGACATTCCGGTGGCGAAGGGCGGCGTCGACTACGAGGTCAAGGCGGGCGTCGGCACGCTGTGGCAGCTGGCAGTCCACCCCGCATTGCAGTCGTGCGGGATCGGCACGTTCCTCGTCGAGGCCGCGGAACTGCGGATCAGGAACCGCGGTCTGCGGCAGGCCGAGCTGGCCGTGGAGGAACGCAACCCCCGGGCGCGTGCGCTGTACCAGCGGCTGGGTTATGTCGCGTACGACCGCCGGCCCGACTCGTGGGACGAACGAGCCCCTGACGGATCGCTGCGCCGCTACGAAACGATGTGCACGCTGATGCGGAAGGAACTCTCCTAGGCCCAGCCGCGGACGCCGCCTGCCACGTCCGTCGCCCTGGCGGCGATGCCTGTCTCCGCCCCACGGGGCACGGGTCAGGGGCCGGTCCGGAGAATAACGGAACGGCCCCTGATCGGCCGGGGTCCCGGGCGGGGGGACGCCGGCCGGTGGGTCAGGAGGACTGGTCCGTGAGGATGGCCGGGTCCGAGAGGCCGGCCGCGCCCGTTTCGACCTTGCCCGCGAAGCGGCGGACGAAGTCCGGGGTCTCCGAGGCGGTGACCGTCACGTCGTACCAGCGCCGCGTGTTCTTCAGCGAGACGCTGTACGTGACGGTGGCGCCCTTGGCGACCGTCAGGCGCTTCGGCCCGCCGCCGTAGGCGTTGGTGACCGTCAGGGTGGCGGTCGACGTCCCGGCGTTGGTGGCGGTGAGGTCCAGGTTCCCGGTGGCGGCGTTGTGGCGGGCGGTGACCTCGGGGCCGGGGGTGGTGCCGGGGTTGTGGAAGGCGCGCAGGAAACCGTTCGGGCCGTGCACGGTCAGGTCGGTGACCCCGGCCGAGTACTGGGTGTTCCAGGTGTCCCCGATCGACTTGCCGGCCTCGGTGGTGTACGTCCAGGGGGCGTCGCTGCGGTTGCCGGAGGTGACGTAGAACTGCGCGCCCAGGTCCGGGCCGCCGCTGAACGTCAGCCGGAACTTGCCCTCCGCGACGAGCGCCGCGCCGTCCACGTACGGGGCGTACTTCAGCGCACGTGTGGGACGCAGGCCCTTCTCCTGGCGGGGCATGACGCCCACGGCCGGCGGGGTGGCCCGGAAGTCGGGGTGGCGCTCGCGGTCCTGCGGGAACCAGGGGCCGGTGTCGGGCAGCGGGGCCGTGCCGGTGTCCTTGCGGGCGAAGTCGAAGGCGGAGGTGAGGTCACCGCAGACGGCGCGGCGCCAGGGCGAGATGTTGGGCTCGGTCACTCCGAAGCGCTTCTCCATGAAGCGGATGACGGAGGTGTGGTCGAAGGTCTCGGAGCAGGAGTAGCCGCCGGTGCTCCAGGGGGAGACCACGAGCATCGGCACGCGCGTGCCCAGGCCGTACGGTCCGGCGACGTAGCCGGGCTTTCCGGGGAAGACGTCCAGGGCGGTGGGTGTGGTCGAGAGGCCCTGGGCGGCGCTGGCGGGGGCGTACGGCGGGACGACGTGGTCGAAGAAGCCGTCGTTCTCGTCGTAGGTGATGAACAGCGCGGTACGGGCCCACACGTCCGGGTTGGAGGTGAGGGCGTCCAGGACCTGCGAGATGTACCAGGCGCCGTAGTTCGACGGCCAGTTGGAGTGCTCGCTGAAGGCCTCGGGGGCGGCGATCCAGGAGACCTGGGGGAGGGTGCCGGCCGCGACGTCGGCGCGCAGCTGGTCGAAGTAGCCCTCGCCGGCCTTGGCGTTCGTACCGGTGCGGGCCTTCTCGTACAGGGCGTCGCCCGGCTTGGCGTTCCGGTAGTTGTTGAAGTAGAGCAGCGAGTTGTCGCCGTAGTTGCCGCGGTAGGCGTCGTTGATCCAACCCCAGGAGCCGGCGGCGTCGAGGCCGTCCCCGATGTCCTGGTAGACCTTCCAGGAGATCCCGGCCGTCTCCAGCCGCTCCGGGTAGGTGGTCCAGCCGTAGCCCGCCTCGGCGTTGTCGAGGACCGGGCCGCCGCCCTTGCCGTCGTTGCCCGTGTGGCCCGACCAGAGGTAGTAGCGGTTGGGGTCCGTGGAGCCGATGAACGAGCAGTGGTACGCGTCGCAGATGGTGAAGGCGTCCGCCAGGGCGTAGTGGAAGGGGATGTCCTCGCGCGTCAGGTGGGCCATGGTCGTGGCCGTCTTGGCGGGCACCCAGTTGTCGTACTTGCCCTTGTTGAAGGCGCTCTGTCCGCCCGCCCAGTCGTGGTTCAGGCCCTGGAGGAACTCCATGCCGAGGTCGTCGGACGGCGGGCGGAAGGGCAGCGTCTCCTTCGTGCCGTCGGACTGGTGGAAGACGGACTTGCCGCTGGGCAGGGTCACCGGGCGCGGGTCGCCGAAGCCGCGGACGCCGCGCAGGGCGCCGAAGTAGTGGTCGAAGGAACGATTCTCCTGCATGAGCACCACGATGTGCTCGACGTCGGCGATGGTGCCGGTGGTGCCCTGTGCGGGGATGGCGGCGGCGCGGGCGATGCTGTCGTTCAGCATCGTCAGCGCGGTGGCGCCGCCGGCGAGCTGCAGGAAGCGGCGGCGGTTGAGTTCTGCCATGGCGGGAACGACCTCTGCGGTTGAGGGTGGTTGAGCGCCCTCAGCAGAGCGCGCCCGGGGTACCGGACGGGGAGCCTGGCGTGACGGCGGCGCATACGCCAGGCGAACGGCAGTCGGATTCCGGCGGAGTTCGGCCAGAATCCGCCCGGCGGGGTGCGTGGCCCGGTGGTGAGGGTCGGCGGTCCGGGCCCGCGCGCGGGCCGACGCGCCCCGGTACGGCCGGCTGCCCCGGCCGTCGGCCTCCCTCGGCCTCCCTCGGCCTCCCTCGGCCTCCGCCCGCCCCGCGTGGGACCCGCTCCCCGGCCCGAGGCGGGGTGTCGCCCGGCGCGGTGGCTCCCCTACAGTGCGTGATGACCGCACCCGGTGCCACCGAACAGGAGCACGCCCGTGGCCACCCACGCCCGCCCCGGTCCCCTTCCGAGTCCGTCCTCCGCCGGCCGCCGGGTCCCCGAGCTGGATCCCGGCCTCGTCGGGGAGTGGCGGGACGGGGGAGGGGAGCTGATCGACCTCTTCGCCCAGGCCCGCCAACGGCTCGGCGGGGTCGCCGCGTTCCGGCTCGGGCCTCGCCCCACCGTGCTGGTCACCGGCGCCCAGGCCGTGCAGCACGTACTCGCGCTGCACCCGGACCGGTACGTGAAGCGCTCGCACCGCGCCCGGCTGCTGATCGGCGACGGGGTCCTGGCCGCGACGGGCGAGGCGTGGCAGCGGCAACGCAAGCTCCTGCAGTCGCAGTTCACCGGCCCGGGCATGCGCCGGTACGAGCAGCGGATCGCCACCGCCGCCCGGACCACCGCGGCGCGCTGGGCCGCGTACGCCCGCAGCGGGGAGGTCCTCGACGTCGGCGAGGAGATGCGCCGCTTCGCCCTGGACACCATCTGGCGTTCCCTGACCGGGCACCCCCTCGACCCGGCCACCGAGCGTGAACTGGCCGCCGTACCCACCGTGGTGACCGCGCTGCCCCAGCTGCCCTCCGACGGCGCCGCCGCCCGGCAGGCCGTCTCCGCCGAGCTGGCCGCGATCGACGCCGTGGCGAGCCGCGCCATCGCAGCCGCCCGCGCGGGCGAGGCCGGACCCGACGGCCCCGGCCTCCTGCACGTCCTGCTGGACGCGGCCGGAACGCGCCCCGAGTACACCGACCGGCTGATCCGCGACGAGCTGGTCACCCTGCTGGTCGCCGGTCACGAGACCACCGCCACCACCCTGACCTGGCTCTACCTCCTGCTGGACCGGAACCCGCGGGCGCGGGAACAGGCCCTCGCCGCGGGCGCCGAAGGGTCACCCGAGCGTCGGCGGGCCGTCCAGGCGCTCGTCAACGAAACGCTGCGCTTCTACCCCTCCGCGTGGATCCTGCCGCGCTGCGCAGCGCAGGACGACGTCCTCGCCGGGTACGAGGTCGAGGCCGGAACCGACGTCATCGTCTGCCCCTACCTCACGCACCGGGACCCCGGACTGTGGGAGGACCCCGCCCGGTTCGATCCGGGGCGCTTCACCACCCCCGGCCGACGCCCCGCCCACCCGGGGAGCTACCTCCCCTTCGGCATCGGGCCCCGGGCCTGCCTCGGCCTGCAGTTCGCCCTCCGCGAGTCGACCGTCCTCCTGGAGCGGCTGCTGCCCGCACACGTCCCGCACTTCCGTTCGCTCCCCGCCCGGGCCCTGTACGGCCTTACCGTCCGCCCCGACGGCCCCACCCCCGCGGTGCTGGCGGGCGGTTAGGTCGTCTCTGCGAAAATCGCCGAAGGCGGGATCCGATAACCGTCGTTGTGGGTAATCGACAAGACTCTGGATGCGTTTGTCGGGCGTCAGGCCGGGCTGACGGCCCTCGCGGGGACTCGCGAAGCAGGAGTGGCCGGCGGCGAGGTCGGCCTGGAGGACCAAGACGGCGCCGGCCACTGGCTGCCCGACCAGGTCCCCGACTTGGTCATTCCCCTCACCGAACACCTCGAGGCCCACGCACGGTGAAGGCCGCATCGCCCTCCAGCATCCGCCGCATCGTCTCCGCCGCCTGTACGGACGCGTCGGCACAGCAGTTGTTGAACAGCACGTGGACGGAGGCGGCCCGCTCTGCCATGTCCCGCAGCCGCGGCAGCCACTCGGCCAGCTCCGCCTCGGTGTAGGTGTGGCGGTACTTCGCCTCCTTGGCGCCGGGGCCGCTGGAACCCCACGCGGGGCTCCGCCCGTGGAAACGCACCACGGCGAGGTCCGGGGAGGTGACGCACGCGACCGGAGGAACGGACGTGGGCAGTTCCTGGGCCGTGTCGACGGCCACGGCCGCCATTCCGTGCCGGTCCAGGAGGGCGGCGGTGGCCGTCCGCCGCTCCTCGGCCCACCACCCCGGATGGCGCAACTCCACGGCCAGCGGCCAGCCGACCGCCCGTTCGGCGCACTCCTCCACCGCCGCCTCGGCACGCGCCCCTGGGGCGAGCGAGGCCGGGAACTGGAACAGAAGCGTCCCGAGCCGTCCGGCCTCGCGGAGGGGCGCGAGCGCCCCGCTGAAGCGCTCCCACACTTCCTTGCGGAGTCCGTCGTCGGCCCGCACCCAGGCGGGGCCGCTCCCTGCCGGTCGCAGATCGGCGGGGAGGGCGGCCGTCCGGGTCGGCTGACCGGTGAGCAGTGAGAACGCCTTGACGTCGAACCGGAAGTCCGGTGGGGTCCGTTCGATCCACAGCCGGCTGTTGCGGGAACTCGGCAGCCCGTAGTAGGTCGAGTCGACCTCCACGACCGGGAAGCGGGCGGCGTAGTGCCTCAGCCGCCCCTCCGCGTCCCGCCGCCGGGCGGGGTACCAGCCGCTGGCGACCAGCGCCGGATCCGTCCACGAACACGTGCCCACCGAGATGTCACCCATGGGTCGCCGTATACCCCGCCGGGCCGCCGGCACCGGCGAACCGCTCCACAAGGGGACCGCCAGTCAGGGCAACGGGGTCCCGCCGGTGGCGTCGACGATCTTGCCGGGGACGCAACGCGCCTCGTCGGACGCCGGGAAGACGCACGCGGGGGCCATTCGCGCCGGGTGGGCGGGCGACCCGGCGGAGACTGCTTCCCGATCCCGACGGGTCCGGCATCGTCAATGGGGTTGAGCGGCGTCCACACCGGGCCCGGAGCGGCCGCGTTGACGCGGAGTACGTGGCCTCGATCTCGTCGGGCCGGGACATCCGGTACGCCGCCTTGTCCGCCGGTGACCAGTGCCGCACGCTCCCGCGGGACGTCGGGACCCCGGTAGGAGGAGGACCTGGCGCAGGAGCTCCTCGCGGTCGCCGGACGCCACCGCGCCGAACACGAGGTGCACCACATCGCCACCGACCTGGCCGGATGGTCCTTCGAACACGTGCGGCGCCTGGCCGTGGGCGGCGCCGCCCACGGCCTCACCCTCGACGGCGTCCCCGCCGACACCGGCCGGGACTCGGCCCCCGCGCCGACGGATCCGCGGCCGCCGGCCCTGCTCCTCCTGACGGACCTCCGCGAACTCCACGTGGCCGCCGCCCGGAACTCCCTCCACTGGGAGATGCTCGCCCAGAGCGCCAAGGCCACCCACGACCAGGGGCTCACCGCCCCGCCGCCTCCTGCCACCCGCAGACACTGCGGCAGATGCGCTGGACCAACACCATGACCAAGAATCTCTGCCCGCAGATCCTGACC
This sequence comes from Streptomyces sp. NRRL F-2580, assembly GCF_000720115.1. Classification (GTDB taxonomy): domain Bacteria; phylum Actinomycetota; class Actinomycetes; order Streptomycetales; family Streptomycetaceae; genus Streptomyces. Next base: position 44,318 of record NZ_JOIR01000014.1, on the reverse strand, counting down.
AGCTCGTGACCCCCGGCGGCCTCACGTCGCGGGCCGTCCCGGTTCGGCGGCGCCGCCCGGGGCAGGCGCCTGGCAGCACGCAATTCCCGGGGGGACGAACCACCGAGGACGAACCCACGAGGAGAGATCATGAGGGCATTGACATGGCACGGTAAGCGGGACGTACGGGTCGACACCGTTCCCGATCCCGTCATCCAGGACCGTGACGACGTGATCGTGAAGATTACGACCACCGGCCTGTGCGGCTCCGACCTGCACCTCTACGAGGTGCTCGGTGCGTTCCTCGAAGCGGGCGACATCCTCGGTCACGAGCCCATGGGCGTCGTGGAAGAGGCCGGCCCGGACGTAAAGGAACTCAAGCCGGGCGACCGGGTGGTCGTCCCGTTCAACGTCTCGTGCGGTGCCTGCTTCATGTGCGGGCAGGGCCTGCACTCGCAGTGCGAGACGACGCAGGTCCACGAGCATGGCACCGGAGCCTCGCTCTTCGGGTACACCAAGCTCTACGGGCAGGTCCCGGGCGGACAGGCCGAGTACCTGCGCGTCCCGTTCGGGAACGCCCTGCCCATCAAGGTCCCCGACGGGCCGGCCGACGACCGCTTCGTCTACCTGTCCGACGTGCTGCCCACGGCATGGCAGGCCGTGGCGTACGCGGACGTCCCGCCGGGCGGCAGCGTCGCGGTCCTGGGATTGGGCCCCATCGGGGACATGAGCTGCCGCATCGCGGCCCATCGGGGCGCCGGCACGGTCATCGGCATCGACCTGGTGCCCGAACGCCTCGATCGCGCCCGCCGGCGCGGAGTTCACACCCTGGACCTGCGCACATGCGGGCCCGACGGCCTCGTGGACGCCGTGCGGTCGCTGACCGACGGACGCGGACCGGACGCCGTCATCGACGCGGTGGGCATGGAAGCCCACGGCAGCCGCGTCGCCGCCGCCGTGCAGGGCATGACCACGCTCCTGCCGGACGCCCTCGCCGCCGCCATGATGAAGCGCGCCGGGGTCGACCGCCTGTCCGCGCTCCACACGGCCATCGACCTCGTCCGCCGGGGCGGCACGGTGTCCGTATCCGGTGTGTACGGCGGCGCGGCCGATCCGCTGCCCCTGCTGACCATGTTCGACAAGCAGATCCAGCTGCGGATGGGCCAGGCCAACGTCCACCGGTGGGTCGACGACATTTTGCCCCTCCTCATCGACGGCGACCCGCTGGGTGTGGACGACTTCGCCACCCACCGGCTGCCGCTGGAGGAGGCTCCGGACGCGTACGACATGTTCCAGAAGAAGCGGGACGGCGCCGTCAAGATCCTCTTCACTCCTTGACGGCCCCGGGCACTGGGCCCCGGGCACTGCGTTGACGGCGTCTCGCCGCGCCATCGGGTGTGCGTGCAGGCATGCTCGGCGCGGCGGCTCCCGCCCAGGGCGGTGACGCGGGGAGCCGAACGAGTGGGTTGCACGACTGTGATCCACCTGAACCGGTGCCGGCCCGGACCGGTGCCGTCCTGAACTGGTGCCGGCCCGGTGCCGGATCAGGCTGCGGTGCCGAGGCCCTCTGACCGGGGAACCGGCCGGAGCCTCACGCGTCCGGCGAAGCCCCGTACGAGCCGCTCCGCCAACGGGGTGGGTCGGCTGGGGGCCGGGTGTGCGGGCGGGACGGGCGGGTAGCCGACCGGTATGCCCCTACTCAAGACGGCTTCCGCCCCCTGGACCGACAGCACTCTCTCCCTCCTCGCCCGCGGCTACGCGTGGCTGCCCGACCGGATGCGCGCCACGGACGGCGAGCCGGTGCGCACCAGGCTGATGGGGCGCCCGGTGATCGCCCTGCGCGGCCCGGAGGCCATCGGCTTCTTCTACGACGAACACGTCAAGCGCACCGCAGCCGTGCCCGGACCCGTGCTCGACACCCTTTTCGGCCGGGGCGCCGTGCACACCCTGGACGGCGACGACCACCGCGTCCGCAAGGCCATGTTCCTCGCACTCCTCAAGGACGCCGCGGGGGTCGCCACGCTGGCCGAGCACGTGGCCCAGCAGTGGTCCAAGGCCGCGACCGAGTGGGAGGACGGCCGGTACGTCGTGCTCTTCGACGAGGTGGCGGTGATCCTGGCCCGCGCCGTCTGCGCGTGGACGGGCGTCGAACTGTCCGACGAGGCCGACCGCCAGATGGGCGAGGACTGCACCGCCATGGTCGACGGCTTCGCCACCCCGGGACCCCGGCACTGGCGCGCCCGCACTGCCCGCCGACGCCAGGAGGAGGCACTCGCCGCCCTGGTCCGCGCCACCCGCGAGGGCGGGGAATTGGTGAGCGACAACGGCACCGCCCTGGAGGTCGTGGCCTGGCACCGCGACGCCGACGGCCAGCTGCTCGACCCGCACACGGCGGCCGTCGAGCTGCTGAACATCATCCGGCCCACCGTCGCCGTCGCATGGTTCGCCGCCTTCGCCGCCCACGCCCTGCACCGCTGGCCGGCCCACAGGGAGGGGCTCCGCAAGGACGCGGACAGCCGGTACGCGCGGGCGTTCGCCCACGAGGTGCGGCGCTTCTACCCCTTCGCGCCCTTCGTCGGCGGCATCGCCGCCACCGACCTGACCTGGCGGGGCGAGACCATCGCGAAGGACACCTTGGTCCTGCTCGACCTGTACGGCCACAACCACGACTCCCGCCTGTGGGACGCCCCGTACCGCTTCGACCCGGAGCGCTTCGTCGGCCGGGAACCCGGCGCCGACGAGCTCGTTCCGCAGGGAGGAGGCGACCCCGCCCGGGGCCACCGCTGCCCCGGCGAGGACGTCACCGTCTCCGTGCTGGCCACCATCGTCACGCAGCTCGCCGGCCTTGACTACGAGGTCCCCGACCAGGACCTGACGATTCCGCTGTCCAAAATCCCCACCCGCCCGCACAGCGGATTCGTCCTCAGGGCGGCGCGTTAGCGTCCGGCCCGGCGTGGCGGGCGCCAGAGCGGCGTCCGCGTTGGGCAGGGCAGACAGGACACGGACCATGGACGAGTGCCGACACCAGTAGGAGGCGTAGTCGGCGGCCGATCGCCGGCGTCCCTGCAGCGGCCCCGTCCCGGTGACTGCGCCGTGCGGGTGGCACGGTGCGGGGAAACGCGGAGCAGTCGGTGGCCCCACCGCGTGCCGGTGCCGATCACGGGGTACGCGTGTGTCGGCGTCCGGCGCGGGGCTTTGGCAGCCCGCGCGCACCGAACGCGACAGGAACACCCCGAACGAAAGGGATCACCGTGGCAGAGAAAGAACACCGCAAGCCGACCCCACCCTCCGAGGCGCCCGGGGAGAGCGGCGACCGCGCGGCTCGCCGCGAAGCGGAGGACGCCATCGCCCCCGGGAACGAGGACGGCGAGGCCGGTGACGCACTGAGCCCCAACACCGACGCCCAGCGCCGCACGGCCGAGCGCGGCGAGCGGGACGGCCGGGGCGGGCACGGCCAGGGGCACGGCAAGAAGCCGACTCCATAGGCGCGCCGGCGCCCCTTGCGGTGCCGCGGCCGAAGCGGACGGCCGACGGCCCCCAAGGGCGTCGAGCGGGGGAGTGGCCGGAGCCGCCCGGGCGCGTCAGGCCGCCGCGGCGGGCCGGGGCCGAGAGCGCGGCGACGGCCTGACGCGCCGGCGGGATGGACGACGCGGCCCCCTACGGTTGGACCGCACGCTGCTCGACCCGGACGGCCGGCCGCGCTCCGGCGGCGACGCGCTGTGCACCCTCATGCAACGCATCACTCCGGTGCTGGAGACGGGTGACCTGCGCGAGGTGAGCGCACTCGTTCAACGGCTCCCGCGGGAGGGGACCCCTGCCGACCGTCACGCCGGGCCCTGCCCGAAGGCGGGCTGCCGGCGCTGGTCGGCCTGGTCCCGGGTGGGGAGCCGGCGGCCCGGCGGCCTGAGCACCCCCGGCCGCGGCGGCTCTGTCAGACGCGCTGGGCGCGGTGGAGGAGCGTTCGCAGACCGTGCGCGCGCAGGGCCGCGCGGGCGGCGTTCGCGCCCGGCGCGCCGTGCACGCCGCCGCCGGGATGGGCGGCTGCGGAGGCGAGGTAGAGCCCCCGGACGGGGGTCTCGGGCCGGCCGGTGCCGGGGGTCGGGCGGAAGACCGCCTGTTGGTGCAGGGCGGTGGTGCCGTTGTTGATGGCGCCGTTGTGCAGGTTTTCGTCCAGGGCCTGGAGGGTGGTGGGGGCCAGGATCCGGCGGGCCCCGATCAGCGCGCGGAACCCCGGTGCGTACCGTTCCACCTGCGCTTCGACCCGGTCGGCCATGGCCTCCTGCTCCCGGGTGTCCCAGCGGCCGGTGATGCGGTCGGGGCCCGCGTCGGAGACGACGCGCTGCGGGAGGTGGGTGTAGGCCCAGGCGGATTCGGTGCCTGTGGGCGAGCGGCTGGGGTCCGCGGTGGTCATCTGGCCGAACAGGGCGAACGGCTCGTCGGGGACGTGTCCCACGGCGATCTGGGCCGCGAACCGGGTCAGACCGTCGACACCGTCGGCCACGTGGACCGTACCCGCCCCGGAGGCCTGGGGCGCCGTCCAGGGCACCGGGCCGGTCAGTGCCCAGTCGACCTTGAACGTGGCGAAGTCCCACTGGAAGCGTTCCAGGTCCTGCACGAGCCGGGCGGGCAGGTGCTCCTCGCCGACGAGCTCCCGGTACAGGGCCGGCGCCGATGTGTCGGCGAGCACGGCCCGGCGCGCGCCGACGGTTTCCCCGCCCGCCGTCCTGACCCCAACGGCGGCGCCGCCCCGGACGACGACGGATGCGACGCGTTCCCCGCAGCGCAGGACGCCGCCGCGGCTGCGCAGCCGTCGCACGAGGGCTTCGGTGAGGGCGCCGGCGCCGCCGACGGGGACCGGGAAGCCGTGGCTCTGGCCGAGCATCGACATCAGCCAGCCGAAGCCCCCGCTCCCGGCGGCCTCGGGCGCCAGGTCGGCGTGCAGGGCGTTGCCGGCCAGCAGCAGCCGGCCGCCGTCCCCGGCGAACTCCTCCTCGCCGAGGCGGCGCACGGGCAGGGCCAGCTTCCGGGCGAGGCGCAGCCCTCCCGCGGTGCGGAGTTTCGCCGCGAGGTGGAGCCCGGACCGTACCGGCGGGAACGGCGTGAACAGCGCCTTCACCAGGTCCGGCCCGATGCGGGTCCAAGCGTCGTACAGGGCCCGCCAGGCGTCGCCGTCGGCTGGTGCGAACCCGGCCAGCCCGGCCGAGGTCTCCTCCACCCGGCGCTCCAGAACGGCGCACCGGCCGTCCCTGAGGGGGTGGGCGAGGACGCGCGGGGCGTGACTCCACCGCAGTCCCTGGGCGGCCAGGTCGAGTCCGGCGAGGACGGGGGAGGCGGCGGCCAGGGGGTAGAAGGCGCTGAAGACGTCCGAGACGTAGTCGGGGTGCACGCCGCGGTCGCTGCGTACGGCGCCGCCCGGCTCGGGCTGGGCCTCCAGGACCTCGACGCTCCAGCCCGCGTCGACCAGCAGGTTCGCGGCCACCAGGCCGTTGGGGCCGGCGCCGATCACCACCGCATCAGGCACGGTGCGCTCCGGGGCGTTCTCGTTCCACGACCTTGGCCAGCCGGGCGAGCATGCCCCGGTGGCGGATCTGCAGCAGTGCCTCGCTCGCGGAGTTGTGCAGGGCGCCGCCGATGCCGCGCAGGGGGTGTTCGTCGCAGACCACGAGCGTTTCCTCGCCCCAGGGCCGGAGCTGGAGGAAGATCCGCGCGGTGCCCAGTCCCTTGGCCAGGGCCTCCAGCTCCAGTTCCCTGCCGGGCTCGTTGTGGCGGACGGTGGTCACGCTCTCCACCGTCCAGGGGCCCAGTCGCACCGTGTAGCGCAGGCGCGATCCGACGGTGGGCCAGTGCGCGTCGAGGGGGGTGGACTCCGAGGGGCCCACGACCCACTCCCCGTACCGGGCCGGGTCGGCCAGGACGGCCCACACCTCGTGCGGGGAGCTGCGGATCAGCTGGTGACGAACGGCCATGGGGATCTCTCCTGCCTCGGGGGCACGGACGGGCTGGCGGGTGGACGAGGGGGATCGGTGACGTCTACCGGTCGGCGCTGGGGACGGCGAGGGGTTCGTCCGGAGCCGTCTTCTTGGCCGCTTCCATCTCCTCGCCCAGCTCCTTGAGGCGGTTGCGGCCCATGGCCTTGCGGACGTCCGGGAACCACTCCTTTTCCTCCTCCTCGACGTGGTGGCGCACGTTCTCCATCAGGACGGACATCTTGGCGTCGAAGCGCTCGTCCGCCGGGTCGAGGCCCTTGAGCTCGGACAGCATCCACAGCACGACGTGGTGCTCCTCGACGCTCTCCAGGACGTGGTCCTTGGCGTCCGGGGCGGCTTCCCGGGCAGCGGGGTAGAAGATCTTCTCCTCGATCCAGGTGTGGGTGGTGAGTTCCGCGATCACCTGGTCGGCGATCTCACGCTTTTCGGTGTGCGCGGACTCGTCCGCCTTCTCGAACCGCTTGAAGAGCTTCTCGACCGTCTTGTGGTCTTCCTTGAGCAGCACGATCCCGTCCACAGCGTTTCCTCATCGTCGGTCCGCCTGGAGGCGGCTGCTGCCGCCCCGCAGGCGTGTACCCCGACGATCCGGTGCCAGACGGAGGCGTGGCGCGATTAGCCCGAATGACGAAGCGACCTGGTCCGTACGCCGGCGCCGGTGGTCGGCGGCCGCGTGGTCAGTGCGCCGGGCTTTTCCCAGGGGGGTCCTGCGGGTCGACGCCGGTGACGGCCGACGCGTCCCGGGTGCCGCTGGGGCGCCGGGATCGGCCCTTGGGGCCGGTGTCGTGCATGCCGTCCTGGTGTCCGCCCTTGCTCTGCTCCTCGCCGCGGTCGCTCGTGCTCTTCACGGGCCTGCCGTGCGGATTGCCCTCCTCTTCTTTGGACACCATGCGGCCGCGGCCCTTCTTGGGGGCGTATTCCTCGGCATGGAACGAGCGGTGCGCGCTCGGGTTGTCCTGCTGACGGGTCGCGTCGACATCGGGCGACCAGCCGTGCTGCTCTGTGCCCTGGTGCGGGCTGGGCCCTTCTCCATGCCGCGGCTGGGACGGTTTCGGCTGCTTGGCCATGGCTGTACTCGCCTCTCCGACGTCGCGCTCCTGGCCCCCGCTTCTCCGCCAGGGGGAGAACCACTTCCAGCGTAGGTACGATCCTGCTCCGCCGCTGGCGGCCCGGCGCGGCCTCGCAGGTGTCCGCGGAGCTTCCCGGGGTAGCCACAGGGAGTGACACCGGTACGCGCCCCGGCTGCTCAAGGGTCCGGCCGATCCCTGGGCAGCTGCGCGCCGCACAACCCGGGAGGACGCATGGCACACGAGACACAGCGGAAGCCGCTGAACGGCCGCGTTGCCGTGGTGACCGGCGCCGCGCGCGGCCTGGGAGCCGCCATGGCCCGGGAACTCGACCGACGGGGTGCGACGGTGGCCTTGCTGGGACTGGAACCGGAGCGGCTGGCCCGCGTCGCCGGTTCGCTGCAGCACGAAGCCGCCTGGTGGGAGGCCGACGTCACCGACGACGCGGCGATGGCAGACACGGCGGCGCGCGTGGCCGCCCGGCTCGGGCCCGCCTCCGTGGTGATCGCCAACGCCGGTGTCGCCGAGGGCGGACCCTTTGCCGACTCCGACCCGGCCACGTGGCGGCGCGTCATCGAGGTCAACCTCATCGGCAGCGCCGTGACCGCCCGCTCCTTCCTCCCCGCGCTGCTCACCACGGGCGGCCACTACCTCCAGATCACCTCGCTGGCCGCCATGGGCACTGCGCCGCTCATGAGCGCCTACTGCGCCTCCAAGGCAGGAGCCGAGTCCTTCGCCCACGCCCTGCGCGCCGAACTCGCCCCCGAGGGAGTCGGGGTCGGCATCGCCTACATCAACTGGATCGACACCGACATGACCCGCGACGCCGACCAGTACGCGGTCCTGCACGAACTTCGCGCCCACATGCCCCGGCCCGCCCGCAAGGTCTACCCGGCCGACTACGTGGCCGCGCGTCTCGCCACCGCCGTCGAACGCCGCAGGGCCTCCGTCTACGTGCCCGCCTGGCTGCGGGCCGTCCAGCCGGTGCGGGCCTTCCTCCCGCCGGTCGTGACCCGTGTCGCGCTGACCGAGCTGCCGAGGCTCGCCCGCTCGGCTCCCTTCGAGGCCACCGGCATGCTGGGCGCCGGCGGCCGTGCGGACGAGGCCGCCCGCGATCGCGGCTGACATGCCGCCCCGTGCTCCGCGTAGCCTCGGGCCCCCGCGGTGGCGCCTGGGGAATGCATGACGTGCGACGTCCCGCACTACCTGCGGTCCGGGTGTCGAGGCGGGCCGGGCCGTACCGGATGCGGTCGACACGAGCCTCAGGTTGCTCCGCGAGGACTGATCCTCCGGCGACGTACTCCGTTGCGGGGTGACGGCGTCGACAGCGGCCGCGCCGGCGCGGGAACGTCGGCAGCGGCCCCCACCATGGCGGCATGACCCTCATCGAGCTGCGGGACGCGGACGCGGTCGACGGGTTTCTTTTCCAGAGCGGGACCGTCCTGCTGTTCGTCGGCTCCAGCCGGTCCGACCCGGCGGCCGCGGTGCTCGCATCGCTCTGTGCGCTGGCTCCCACCGGAAGGGCCGCGAGGACGGAACCGGGCGCCGGGGACGCCGAAACGCGGGTCCGGGAGTTCCTTGCCCATGTGCCCTTGACGGATCGGGCGTTGCTGGTCCTCATGCACGGGTCGACAGTTCTCGACGTGCTGCGCAGCACGGACGTCGAGGCGCACGGATCGCGGTGGGCCACAGGCCACTACGCGGAGCGGTTCCTCACCCGGCTGGCGGACGACTGACGCGACATCTTCTCCGCCCGTCCGCTCCGGGCGGACCGTCATCCCGGCCCGGCCGGCCTCGGCTGCTCCTGGTGCGGGGCCGGCCCGTGTTGCACAGAATGAACCGGCCAGGACGCTCCGTCCTGCGCCGCCCGTTCGACCCGAGGAGCAGACGTGGCTGCACATCCGCTGCCGGACGCCCGAGCTCACGAGATCCGAATCGCCTCGGTGCCTGCGGGCCACGTCTACGTCCGGCACTGCTCCGCGCCGGTATCCGACGGAGTCAGGCGTCTGAAGGACCCTCGGCCCAACGGCGCGCCCAGCACGTCGCAGCGATGGTGGCCGCCGGTCATGCTGGACCCGCGGTGGGTGAGTGCTCACCACGAGGACTTCGACGTCTTCCACCTGCACTTCGGGTTCGATGCGCAGAGCCCCGCGCAGCTCACGGACCTCGTCGACACCCTGAAGCGGCATGGCAAGCCCCTGGTCTACACCGTGCATGACCTGCGCAACCCTCACCAGCCGGATCCCGCCGCCCACGCTGCCGCGCTCGACGTCGTCGTTCCCGCCGCCGACCAGCTGATCACCCTGACGCCGGGAGCAGCCCAGAGCATCCGCAGCCGCTGGAATCGGACGGCGACCGTCCTGCCCCATCCGCACGTGGTGGACCTGCCCCTCCTGGGCCGGGCCAGGCCCCCCAGCGACCGGTTCCGGGTCGGAGTGCACGCCAAGAGCCTGCGCCCCAACATGTCCGTCCTTCCCGTCGTAAGGGTCCTCGCGGACGTGGTCGGCGAACTCCCTGACGCCGAACTGCTGGTCAACATCCACCGTGAGGTGGCCGATCCCGCAGCTCCGGGTCACGCGCCGCACGTGATGCAGGCGCTGGAGGAACTCGCGGACCGTGGCCTCCTCAAACTCACGGTGCACGACTACTTCGACGACGGGCAGCTCTGGGAGTACCTTGCCTCGCTGGACCTGTCGGTGCTGCCGTACCTCTTCGGCACCCACTCCGGCTGGCTCGAGGCGTGCCACGACCTGGGCACCGCTGTCGCCGCCCCCGACTGCGGCTTCTATGCCGAGCAGCGCCCGTGCCTGACGTACGGACACAGCCAGCAAGGGGGTCTGGACGAGGAATCGCTGCGCGAGGCGGTGCGGACGGCTTACGAGGAACGGCCGGCGCCCCGGGCCACGACGACGCACCGCGCCCGGGAGCGGGCGGAACTCGCCGCCGCCCACCGCGCTCTGTACGCGAGCGTCCTGCAGTGAGCAGCAGCCTCCGGATCGCCCTCATCGCGTCCGCGCGTTTTCCGATCGCAGAGCCGTTCGCAGGAGGCCTTGAAGCGCACACCTGGGCACTCGCGCACGCGCTCAACCGCCGTGGTCACCGCGTCCAACTGTTCGCCGCACCCGGTTCCGACCCGGCGCTCGGAGCGCGGGAGCTGCCCGTGCGCACGGTGATACTGAGCGCCGAAGCCCGTTCGGACAGCAGCATGCCCAGCAGTACTTGGATGCAGGAACACCACGCGTATCTCCGACTGATGCTGGACCTGGCGCGGCACGGTGAGCACCGGTTCGACGTCGTGCACAACAACAGCCTGCACTACCTCCCCGTTGCGATGGCGTCGGCCCTGCGCGTGCCGGTCATCACCACCCTCCACACCCCGCCCACCCCGTGGCTGGAGTCCGCCATCCAGACCCATGAGGCCTGTCCGGTGACCTTCACCGCCGTCAGCGAATTCACCGCCTCCGCGTGGAGGGCCACCGTGCCCGCCGCGCGTGTCGTGCACAACGGGATCGACACCGACTTCTGGCGCCCGGGTCCAGGCGGAGACGGCCTGGTGTGGTCAGGCCGCCTGGTCCCCGAGAAGGGGCCCCATCTGGCGATCCAGGCCGCCCGGACCTCCGGCGTGCCCTTGAAACTGGCGGGGCCGGTCGCCGACCGGCCGTACTTCGAGGAACAGGTCGAGCCCCTGCTCGGGGACGACGCGCAGTACGTCGGCCATCTGGACCGGCGTCGGCTCGTGGAGCTGCTGGGGGCGGCCGGAGCCGCGCTCGTGACGCCCAGCTGGGACGAACCGTACGGCCTGGTGGTGGCCGAGGCGTTGGCCTGTGGCACACCGGTGTGCGGATTCGACAGGGGCGCCCTCGCGGAGATCCTCACCGCGGACTGCGGTGTACTGGCTCCTGCCGGCGACGTGGAGGCCCTGGCGCGACTCATCCCTGTGGCCATGGGCCTCGACAGGCGGGCCGCCCGCCGGCGGGCGGAACGGTTCTGCTCCCTCGACCGTACGGCTGACGCCTACACCGCCCTGTACGAAGAGGTCATGCGGTGATCGGCTACTACGTCCACCACCAGGGACGCGGCCACCTGCACCGTGCCCTGGCCATCGCCGCCCACATCCGGGGCCCGGTCACCGTCCTGTCCTCGTTGCTCCGCCCCACGAGCTGGACAAGGCCGTGGATCGTTCTGCCCGCGGACTCCGTCGACGCTCCCACCGACCCCACGGCCGGGGGCCGGTTGCACTGGGTGCCGCTCCACCATGCGGGCCACCGCGAGCGGATGGGGATCATCGCCGAGTGGATCCGCCGGGAGGAGCCCCGGCTGTTCGTCAGTGACGTTTCCGTCGAGGCCGCCACACTGGCCCGCCTCATGGGGACCCCGGTCGTCGTGGCAGCCATGCGCGGCGACCGGAGGGACCAAGCCCACCGTCTCGCCTACGACCTCGCGGACGCCCTCCTCGCGCCCTGGCCGCAGTCCTGCCCCGAGCCGGGCTGGCCGCCTCACTGGCAGGCCAAGACCCTGCACACCGGAAGCATCTCCCGCTACGACGGCCGTCCCCGTCCCGCCCCCGGCAGCCGCTGCGATGCCTCCGGCAGGGAAGTGGTGGTGATGCTGGGCGGCGGCGGCACGGACCTCAGCAGCGCACAGCTCCGGGAAGCGGCCCGGGCCACCCCGGGCTGGACGTGGACCCTCCTCGGCGGACCCGGAGCCGACTGGATCGAAGACCCCTGGCCGGTGCTGTGCCGAGCAGACGTGGTCGTCACCCACGCGGGACAGAATGCCATCGCGGAGTGCGCCGCCGCCCGTGTCCCCACCATCGTCATCCCCCAGGACCGGCCCCACGGAGAGCAACACGCCACCGGCCGGGCGCTGCGACGAGCGGAACTGGCGACCGTACGGGACGCGTGGCCCGAGCCGCACGAATGGCCCGGCCTACTGACGGAGGCCGCGGCCCGGCAGGATCGTTGGGAGCTCTGGTCACTCGGCGACGGCGCCCAGCAGGCGGCGTGCCTGCTGACCGGGCTCGCTCTCAGAACACCCGGGCGGCTCGCGTGCGCACCGCGGTGATCTCGCTCGCTGCGGGCAGGCACCCGCACTTGCTCATGCAGCAGGACGGCCTTGCCCGAAGCGCCCGCCCAGCCGATCACTATGTGATCGTGTCCATGGCCGATCCGGCGATCGAGAACCTCACCGCGGGGCGGGAACCGGCCGCGGACGTCATCATGCTCCTCCTGGAAGACGGGCGTCTGCCGCTGGCCGCTGCCCGCAACGCCGGCGCAGCCCGAGCACTCGCCGCCGGCGCGGACCTGCTGGTCTTCCTCGACGCGGACTGCATCCCCGGCCCCACCCTCCTGGACGGCTATGAACGCGTCGCCCAGGACGACGTCCTGCTGTGCGGCACCGTCGTCTACCTGCCGCCATCGCCCCCGGGCGGCTACGCCCTCGACGGGCTCGCCGACCTGGCCCCGCCACACGCCGCCCGCCCGGCGCCTGCCGACGGCGAGGTTCTGCGCGGGGGTGATCACCAGCTCTTTTGGTCGTTGTCGTTCGCCCTCACGGCCGGCACCTGGAAGCGCATCGGCGGCTTCCACGAGACGTACACCGGCTACGGGGGCGAGGACACCGACTTCGCTTCCACCGCAGCCCAACGCGACGTGGACCTGTGGTGGGTGGGCGGGGCCCCCGCCTACCACCAGCACCATCCGACCGACCACCCTCCGGTCCAGCACATCGACGACATCCTCCGCAACGGCGCGCTCTACAAGGAGCGGTGGGGCAACTGGCCGATGCAAGGATGGTTGCGCGCGTTCGAGGCACGGGGGCTGGTCCAGTACGATCCCGCCACCGACACGTGGTGCAGGAGGTAAGGGACCCCACCGGTGGACACCTGAGCTCGGTGCGACGGAAGCGGATATCCGCCACCCTGGTCCCCGCCCGCCGCAGACGTCGGCGCCCGTAGCGGCCCGGACGGTTGTGGTGATCAGTGGTGGACATCAGCGCATGGTCTGGCGCGCCGCTTCGGTGCTCCGACCGTCCTCGGGTCGGTCCTGGGCGTGTCGAGTCATGGTGTCGATGTCCAGCGGGTCCGAATTGCGGGCCTGTTGGTCGGGCCGGTCCCTGGGTATCGGTCGTACGGGCTGTGGGGTCCTGCCGCTGATGCTCACGGGAGCGTTCGCCTCCTTTCGGTCAGCTCTCGCGTACCCGCGATGGACGGGGCGACGCGGCGTGCGGGCCGTCGGAGGCCGGGCGGCGCATGCCAGGAGGTGGCATATGTCCACGTGGGAGGCGTTGTGGAGATCGATGCGGGAAGCGACGCCGTATGTGCGGCAGGGCGTCCGCAGCCCGCGATCGACCGTACGCTCCGGGGAGCGGCCCGGATCGACGCGGCGATCACCGCGAACGTGCGCCTGGTGCGGTCGCGGCCGGGGGCCGAACCCGAGCTGGCGGCCAGGGTCGCGGCCGGGAGGCTCTCCGTCGTCGGGGCCCGGTACGAACTCACGAGCCAGCGGGTGCGCGGGATCCGCTGACCGGTCCCGAGCCGCCGTTCCCGGCACGAAACCCCGTTCGTCAGCGCGGGGTTGACCGCCCTGCACGTCCGAGTGATCATTTCCCGCCCGGGCCGCTTTCGGCGTCCGGGCACGGGACGGGCCACGAGAGTTGACCCATGATCATGGACTCTTCCCCCACGCCCGACCCCGCGGACGACCCCACGCCCGGCACCGGCGCACGCGCGTCCGCGCCGTCCGCGCCCGCGTCCGCCCGGCGCCCCTCCCGCCGTACCGTCATCGCGGGAGCCGCCGCCGTCGCGGGCGCCGGCGCGCTGTCGGTCGCCGCCGCGAACGCCGGGACCCCGAACGCCCCCTCCGGCTCCGCGCGCCCCGACTGGGACACCTGCCTGACCATCGCCCGGGCGATCCTCGTACGGGACGAGGACGACCAGCCCCTGGTGCCCCGTTACGCGGACGTCCTCCTGAAGACCGGCCTGCCCCGGTCCCGCAGCCGCAAGAAGGTGCTGATCGTGGGCGCCGGGCCGGCCGGGCTCACCGCCGCCCACCTGCTGCGCGAGGCCGGCCACCAGGTCACCGTCATCGAGGCCAACGGCAACCGCGTGGGCGGCCGGATCAAGACCTTCCGCACCGGCGGGCACGAGAAGTCCGACGCCGCCTTCGCCGACCCCAAGCAGTACGCCGAGGCCGGCGCCATGCGCATCCCCGACAGCCACCCGCTGGTCACCGGGCTGATCGACAGCCTCGGCCTGAAGCGCCGGCGCTTCCACCTGGTCGACGTCGACGGCTCCGGCCGCCCCGCCTACCGTACGTGGATCTTCGTCAACGGCATCCGGGTCCGCCGCGCCGACTACGCGCGCAGCCCACAGGCCCTCAACCGCTCCTTCGGCGTCCCCGCGGCCTACGAGTCCCTGCCCGCCGCCCAGATCGTGCGCGATGCCTTCGCCCCCGTGCGCAAGGAGATCGAGGGCAAGAAGGACAAGGCGCTCGTCGAGGGCTGGGCCCACGTCATCCAGCGCTACGGGCACATGTCGATGTACCGCTACCTGACCGAGGAAGCGGGGCTCGACGAGCGCACGATCGACCTGATCGGCACCGTCGAGAACCTCACCTCCCGGCTGCACCTCGCCTTCATCCACAGCTTCATCGGGGCCTCGCTGATCAGCCCCGACACCGCCTTCTTCGAACTGCCCGGCGGCACCGCCACCTTGGCCGACGCGCTCTACGCCCGGGTCGAGGACGTCGTGCGGCTGGACCGCCGTGCCACCCGGATCACGCACGGGGAGGGCAAGGTCACCGTCGACACCGTCTCCGAGGGCCGCGACGGCGCCGTGCGGCGCGAGAGCTTCACCGGGGACACCGCCATCGTCACCGTCCCCTTCTCCGGACTGCGGCACATCCCGATCGCCCCCGCCCTCTCCTACGGCAAGCGGCGCGCGATCACCGAACTGCACTACGACGCCGCCACCAAGGTGCTGCTGGAGTTCAGCCGCCGGTGGTGGGAGTTCGACGAGGCCGACTGGAAGCGCGAACTGGAGGCCGTGAAGCCCGGTCTGTACCGGAACTACCAGGTCGGGCGGACCCCGGCCGACGGGATCCTGCTGGGCGCCCACCCCTCCGTACCCAAGGGCCACATCTCCGAAGCCCAGCGCGCCCACTACGCCGCCTGCCGCGCCGTCACCCGCGACCAGCCCGAGGCGGCCCACGTCATCGGCGGCGGTTCGGCCACCGACAACCCCAACCGGTTCATGTTCCAGCCCTCCTACCCCGTCGAGGGCAGCCCGGGCGGTGTGGTCCTCGCCTCCTACAGCTGGTCGGACGACGCCCTGAAGTGGGACTCCCTGGACGACGCGGAGCGCTACCCGAGGGCGCTCGCCGGCGTCCAGGAGGTGTTCGGGCAGCGGATCGAGGTGTTCTACACCGGCGTCGGACGCACCCAGTCCTGGATGCGCGACCCGTACGCGTACGGCGAGGCCTCCGTCCTGCTGCCCGGGCAGCACACCGAGCTCTTCCCCCACGTCCGCAAGGCCGAGGGGAACCTGCACTTCGCGGGCTGCCACACCTCCATCAAGCCGGCGTGGATCGAAGGAGCCCTGGAATCCGCGGTCCGGACCGCCTTGGAAGTCCACTCGGCCCCCTGATCGGCCGTGCGGAGAACCCCCTCGGCCTCCTCGGCCCCCTCGGCACCGCTCGGCCCGGCACCGCCGGCGGCGCTCAGCTGTCGGCGAGCACGATCAGCCAGTCGTGCTCGCCGAAGCGGACCCGCTCGCGCTTGTCGGGATTGAGCCGCACCCCGAAGTCGGGGCCCGTGGCGGACCGGGCGCGCAGCCGGTAGCCGACCGCGCATTCACCGCGGCGGCGTGCCGACTCGACGAGGGTGGCGAACGCCACCTCGCGGCCGGTGCGGACGTAGTCGGAGACCGGCTTCAGGTGGAGCTCGTTCCCCTCCGCCCTGAAGAGCTCCTCGAACACATCGGCCAGGTAGCGGCTCTCCGAGATCTGGGTCATGAGGAGACTGATGAGCCGGCCGCTGACGATGAAGTCGGCGCCCTCCCGGGCGGGGGCCAGCAGTCGGTTGCCGTCGTCCGACATCTCGGTGGTGAGGGAGAGTTCCCTCTGTGCGGCCTCACCGATCGCGCGCAGGTGCAGCAGCGTGACCAGCGTGCGGTCGTCCGTCCCGGTGTCGGTGTCGGTGGCCGCTTCCGTCCCGGGCGCCGGCTCGCCGATGACGATCACGCTGTCGTACGACGGCACGTCCAGCTTCGCCAGGACCTGGGGATCGGTGATGTCCCCGGCGTGGAAGGACACTTCGAGGCGGCTGCGCACCTCGGCGGCCTCGGGGCTGGTGTGCAGGGTCGTTTCGCCGTTGAGGGCCACCACGTCCAGGGTGGTGCCGGGGCTCACGAACTGGTCGAGCTGTTCCAGGACGAGCGGGGCGCGCCGGTTCCAGCCCAGGAGGAGCAGGCGTTCGGGCAGCGGGGCCCTCGGGCGGGCCGTCACGATCGCGTCCTCCTCGACGCAGGCGGCCGCGTCCTGCGGCACGGCCGTGTGGTCGTCCTCGGAGATGAGGACGATCCGGTCGCCCGCGGCGATCGCCGTACCGGAGTCCGGGTTGAGGACGACGCCGCCGTCACCGCGCAGCAGGCCCACCACCGAGGACGTGGTGAACGCCAGCAGGGTCTCGCCGAAGGTGCGTCCGGCGAGACCCCCGGCGGCAGCGGTGTAGAACTCGTCGCCCGCGAATTCCAGTAACTCCTGGTAGACGAGCGAGAGTCCGGGCTGGCGGGCGGTCTGTACGAGGAGCCGCGCGATGATGTCGTCGACGCACAGGACGCGCCCGCCGGGCCCCGCCGCCAGCCGGGCGGTGAGGTGGTTGCGGGTGTCACGGACGGCGGCGACCACCACCGCGTCACCAGGTCCGGGGACCGCCGCGTCGAGGGCGAGCAGGGTCTTCACCACGTGGGCGTCGCCCGTCTCCCCGGCGGGCGGCAGGACGAGCACGGCCTTCGCGGTCTGCGGGCTCACCCGGGCCAGCACCGTGGGATCCGTGGTGCGGCCGCTGCGGCAGATGATCCTCGTCGTACCGGTCCTCGTGACGGAGGTGGCGATCTCGTCCTCCATCTCCACCTTGTCCATCGGGGCCAGGACGGCGATGGCCGACCTGCGCTGGTTGGCGTTGGCGGCCACCAGCTCCCCGATCACCGGGAAGATCTGATCGGACCAGCCGAGGACGACGGTGTGCCCCGCCTCCAGCACGGTGGAGTGCCCGCGGCGCAGCGCCATGATCCGCCGGTTGATGCCGGTGGTGATCAGACTGACCAGCGTCGACACGAACAGCAACGCGACCAGGGCGAGCGTCACCGAGGCCAGCACGTAGACGGGGGAGCCGACCGCGCCGCCGATCTTGAGTGTCTGCCCGACGCTGACCCACACGGCCGTGAGCCGGCCGGAGAGGGTCGACGGAGCGCCGCGGTCGGCCCAGACGAGCACCGTGCTCGCCGGGATCACGACGGCGAGGCAGGCCAGGGCGAGCCAGCCGATGAGCGCGGCGGTCCCCCCTGCCACCAGATGGTCGAACCGGTACCGGAGGCGCAGCCGCAGGGACTTCGTGTGCTGCTGTGCCATGCGGACTCCCTCGTCTTCCGCGCTGCTAACCCACGGGAGTCCTCCCGGTTACGGGTGAACCCTCTCCGGACTCGGCGCCCGATCGGCGGCGTGCGCGTCACCTTCGGCTGACCGTGGCTATGAAGGGGACCGCAGGGCCGCGATGACCTCGTCGGTGCTGCTGACCTTGCCGATGCGGGGGAAGATCTTGCCGAAGGTGTGGGCGTGGGAGTCGGGGTCGGTGTCGGCGGTGGCGTCCTCCGCGAAGACCAGGTCGTAGCTGAGCTCCCACGCCGTACGGGCGGTGGACTCGACCCCGGCGCTGGTGGAGATGCCGGCCAGCACGATGCGGTGGATGCCGCGGCGGCGCAGCTGGAGGTCGAGTTCGGTACCGGTGAAGGCGCCCCAGTGCCGTTTGGTGACGACCGCGTCGCCGAGGGCCGCGAGCTCCGCGGGGATCTCGGAGAACGCCGGGGGCGGGGCGGCGGCCGGACCCGGGCGGTCCACGTTGGAGGTGGGCATATCGCCGCCGTCGGGGGACCAGGCCACCTTGACCAGGACCACGGGCAGCCGGCGGGCGCGGAACGCCCCGGCCAGCGCGATGCCCTTCGCGAGGATCTCGGGGGCGGGCCGGGCGATGGGCATGCCCAGGATGCCCGTCTGGAGGTCGATGAGGACCAGGGCCGTGTCCCCGCCGAGGGTGAGGCGGTTCGGGTCGTCGGTCATGGGGCCTCCGTCGGGGCGAGTGGACTGGACATGTCTGAAGATAAGCGACATCGAGGGGAACCTGAGGGTGGGACCCCTGGATTCGCCGCCGTGTTCGCCACCCGCCCCCCGCCCTTACGATGGGAACATGAGTACGAATGCAGGGGAGTCCCGGCCGGCCCTGACGGTGGCGCTGACCGGGGCGGAACTGCTGCGCTGGTACTGGACGCTGGCCGAACTGAGTGCGCTGGCGCGCCGGATGGGCCTGGCCGCCGGGGGCGGCAAGACCGCCGTCACGGCCCGGATCGCCGCCGCGCTCGACGGTCTCCCCGCACCGGCGGCCCCCGCGCCCCGCCGTGCCGGACGCCAGCTCGCCGCTCCCGTGGACGGTTCGACCGTGATCCCGCAGGGGCAGCGGTGCAGCCAGGTGCTGCGGGAGTACTTCGTGCGGGAGATCGGTCCCGCCTTCCACTTCGACGCCTTCATGCGGGAGTACGTCGCCCGGCAGGCGGGGCGCACCCTCGCCGAGGCCGTCGCCCACTGGCACGCCACCCGCGCTCAGGCGGCCGAACCCCGGGAGGTCGACGCCCAGTTCGAGTTCAACCGGTTCCTGCGCGACTGGCACGCCCGGTATCCCGACGGAGCCCGCGCCGAAGCCCTGGCCGCCTGGCGGGCCCACCGGGCCCGCCCCCGCGGCTGACGTGGACGGGCGGGAAGATCGGTTTGCCGCGGCCGATCCGCACCGGGTGCTCCGGCATGGACCGCCGGATCCCGGCGAATTCGACCTCGGGTGCGCCGGCCTCCGGGTGGGCGTCGGCCGTCGGCCAGTAGTCCGCCACCAGCTGGTGCGTGACGCGGCCGCTCAGGAAGCCGCCCGGACATACTGATCGTTGTGAAGAGCGAAGACGACACCGCCGGGAACTCCGGCAGCACCGACAGCACGGTCCTGCTCCACGTCGAGGGCCGGACCGGGGTGGTCACCCTCAACCGCCCCAGGGCCCTCAATTCCCTCACCCACCGCATGGTGTTGCGGATCGACGAGGCGCTCGCCGCGTGGGCGGAGGACCCCGCCGTCCACCAGGTCCTGATCCGCGGGGCCGGGGAGCGCGGGTTGTGCGCGGGCGGGGACATCCGGGCCATCCACGACGACGCCAAGGCCGGCGGCACGGCCTCGGCGGACTTCTGGCGTGACGAATACCGGCTCAACGCCCGGATCGCCCGCTACCCCAAGCCGTACGTGGCCCTCATGGACGGCATCGTGATGGGCGGCGGCGTCGGCGTCTCGGCCCACGGCTCCGTCCGCGTCGTCACCGAACGCTCCCGCGTCGCCATGCCCGAGACCGGCATCGGCTTCGTCCCCGACGTCGGCGGCACCCAGCTGCTGTCGCGGGCCCCCGGTGAGCTCGGCACCCACCTCGCGCTCACGGCGGCCGCCGCGGGCGCCGCCGACGCGCTTCTGTGCGGGCTCGCCGACCACTTCGTACCGGCCGACCGCCTGCCGGAGCTGACCGCGGCCCTCGCGACGGCCCCCGCGCACGAGGTGCTGCCCCGGTACGGCGAGGCGCCGCCGCCCGGCGAACTCGCCGAGCGGCGCGCCTGGATCGACCGCTGCTACGCGGCGGACACCGTCGAGGAGATCGTGGACCGGCTGCTCGCCCAGGGCGTGGCCGCCGCCAAGGAGGCCGCCGAGGCGATCCTGGCCAAGTCCCCGACCGCGCTCAAGGTCACCCTCGCCTCGCTGCGCCGGGCCGCGGCGCTCGGCTCCCTGGAGCCGGTGCTCGCCCAGGAGTTCCGCGTGTCCTGCCACGCCCTGCGCTCGCCCGACCTGGTCGAGGGCATCCGGGCCCAGGTCGTCGACAAGGACCGCCGGCCGCGCTGGTCGCCGGCCGATCTGGCGGACGTGTCCGGCGCGGAGGTGGAGCGGTTCTTCGCCCCGCTGGGGGAGGGTCGCGAACTGCGCCTGCCCGAGGGTGGTCTCAGCCGCGGCTGAGCCGGACCTCCAGACCGTCCAGGACCCGCTGGAGGCCGTAGTCGAAGTTCTCCTCGCGCATCCGCGCCGGGTCCGTGCCGTGCTTCGCCGCGGCGTGGTCATGCGTCAGCGGGCGCTCCTCCAAGCCCTCCTGGGCCGCGGGCAGCAGCGACTCCAGCCACTCCGCCTCGCTCTTCCCGCTGCGGGCGAGGAGGGAGAGGTAGGAGGCCTCGCTCGTGGTGGCGCCGATGACGTAGGAGATGACGGCCTTCATCGCGAGCTCCGCCTCGCCCGGGGGAAAGCCCGCCGCCCGGGCCAGCCGCAGCATCCGCTCCGACAGGCGCATCAGGTTCGGGCCGAGGTGCGCCAGCCCGACCTGGCCGAGGACGGAGGCCACCCAGGGGTGGCGCAGGACCATGTCGCGCAGGCTGTGACCGCTGCTCGCGAGGGCCTCGCGCCACGCCCCGGGTTCGGTGATCTCGGAAACCTCCAGCTCGCCGTAGACCTCGTCCACGACCAGCTCGATGAGCTCGTCCTTGTTGGCCACGTGCCGGTAGAGCGAGGTGGCGGCGGCGCCCATCCCGGTGCCCAGCTTGCGCATGCTCAGCGCCGCGATGCCGTCGGCGTCCAGCATGCGCACGGCCGCCACGACGATCTGGTCCCGGCTGAGCGCCGGCTGCTGCTCCTTGCGGCGCGGGCGGGTCCAGACGGAGGGGACCGGGGAGGCGGCGGGCGCGCCGGGACTCTGCTGCTTCTCGTCGGCTGGCATACCGCCACCCTAGCGCACGTGCGAACGTCGTACGCATGGCGCGTACGGCGTTCTCAGTGCGTGTCGGTCCTAGTGACCTGAGTCCGAGATTCCGAGATGCGGTGCCTCCTGACGGGCCGGCCCGCCTGATTGGGTCCCGGCCCGGCCCGGACGACATCCCGTAGCTGCTTCAGAGCCCGTGCGTGAGGCGGTGCAGTCGCAGCGCGAGCTGTATCTCCAGGGTGCGAGCCGGGGAGTTCCAGTCCTCGCCGAGGAGCCGGCCGATCCGGTCCAGGCGCTGCACGACGGTGTTGACGTGGACGTGCAGCGCCGCCCTCGTCCTGGTCAGGCTCGTGCCCTGCGCGAAGTACGCGTCCAGGGTGTGGACCAGGTCCGTGCCGCGCCGGTCGTCGTAGTCGAGCAGCGGACCGAGCGTGTTCCGTACGTACCCGACCAGATCGGCCTGATCGCCGAGGAGTACGCCGACGAAACCGAGCTCGGACAAGGCCCCGCCCCGCCCGCTGTGGCCCAGGGCGCGCAGCGCGGACAGGCAGCGGTGCGCCTCATCGTGCGCGGCGGACAGCCCCGCCGGCCCCGTGGTCGGGCCCGCGGCGCCGACGGTGACCGGGGAGCCCACGGCCTGACCCAGCTCCGCCGCCAGCGCCTTGGCGGTCGGCCCGGGCGCCCCGACCGGCGCGACGAGCACCACGTGGTCGTGGTGGATCCCGGCGAGAGCGCCCCGCGCCGGACCGCTGCGGGCGGCCGCCGCGAGGAGGCGGTGGCGTGAGGCCACGTCGCCGTGCATGACGAAGACGCAGTGCGGCCGGGACAGGTCCACGCCCAGGCGCCGGGCCCTGGCCGCCAGGGCGCCCGGGTCCGTGGTCAGGGCGAGGAGGTCGGTGAGGAGCTCTCCGCGCACCCGGTCCTCGGTCTCCGCCACGGACCGGCGCAGCAACAGCAGCAGCGCGGTGACGACGCTCGCGCGCTCGAACAGCAGCCGGTCGGTGTCCGACAGGGCCGTGCGGCCGGTCAGGGCGAGGCTGCCGAGCAGTTCCGGTCCGGCCAGCACCGCGCACACCCAGGTCCCGTCCTGCGGGACGGCCCGGCCGCTGGCCCGGGAGGCCTCCACGGCCCGGGCGGGCGGGGGCACGGGCCCGGCTCCGGCACGGGCCAGCTCGGCTCCGTGGGCGTCGTGGATGACGAGGGCGCCGTCCAGGATGGCGGCGATGGCGGCGGCCACCTCGTCGGCTCCGCCACCGCGCAGGACGAGGTCGGTCAGCTGGTCGTGGGCCCGCTCCGCCCGGCGCACGTCCTCGCTGTGCGCCCGGATGGTCTCGGAGGCGGAGTTGAGATCGGCCAGGGCGGCCCGGGTCTCCTCCAGCAGCCGGGCGCCGTCGATCGCGATGGCCGCGTGGTCGGCCAGCGAGGACAGCAGCGCCACCTCCTCCGGGGAGAACTGCCGGGGAGCGCGGTCCGCCGCGTACAGCACGCCGATGATCCGCGCGCCGACGCGCAGGGGCACGCCGAGGATCGCCCGCAGCCCCTCCTGCCCGACCGCGCCGTCGATGGCGGATGTGTGGTGGAAGCGGGAGTCGGCCTGGTAGTCGCCCGTGGCGTACGGACGGGCGGTCTGGGCCACCAGGCCGCCGAGCCCCTCGCCCATGCCGAGCCTCACCTGCTGGAACGCGGCGGCGACCGAGCCGTCCGTGACCCTCATGTACGTATCGCCCGCGGCTTCGTCGTTGAGGGAGAGATAGGTGACGTCGGTGCCGAGCAGCAGCTTGGCCCGGTGGACGATCGCCCGGAGCACCGCATCCAGATCGCGCAACGCGGCCAGGTCGCTCGCCGTGTCGAACAACGCCGTCAGTTCGGCCTCGCGCCGGCGGTGCTGACCGAGGGTCCGCCGGATCCGCAGGGCCACGTCGGTGGCCTCGGCGATGTCGGCCAGCTCGCCCGCCGGGGCGCCGGCGTCCCGGGCCTCGGCGGCGGGACGGGCGTAGTCCTCGGCGGGCGCTCCCTCGGCCAGAAGGTCGAGAAGCCGGCGTACGGCGGTGTGGGCGTGCTGGGTGCCTGGTGGTGTCACGGCGGGGAGCATACGGGGATCACCTGCTGAGCGGCTCGGAGTCCCGCAGGCTCTGGCCCCGTTCGGCGGCGGAGGACGGCCTGCCGTCCACGGCCAGGTCGCGGCCGCGGGTTTCCTGCGCCACCCAGACGGTCACGGCGGTGACGAGCGCCGCGAGGCAGACGTAGAGGGAGACCGGGGTGGAGGTCCCGTACTCCTTCAGCAGCTCCACCGCGATGATCGGGGCGAGCGCTCCGCCGACGATGGAGGCGAGCTGGGAGCCCATCGAGGCGCCGGAGTAGCGGACCCTGGTGTCGAACATCTCGGAGATGAAGGCGGCCTGCGGGCCGTACATCGCGCCGTGGAACAGCAGGCCGACGGTGACCGCGAAGGCGATGGCGGGGAAGGACCGGGAATCCAGCAGGGCGAAGAAGGCGAACGCCCAGCCGGCCATGCCGAGCGCGCCGATCAGGGTCACCGGGCGGCGGCCGAGCCGGTCCGAGAGCGCCCCCCACATCGGGATCGTGACGAAGTGGACCGCGGAGCCGATCAGCACCGCGTTGAGCGCCTCGCTCTTGGGGAGCTGGAGGTGGACGGTGACGTAGACCAGCAGGAACGCAGTGAGGACGTAGTACGAGATGTTCTCGCCGAAGCGCGTGCCCATCGCGGTGAGCACCTCCCGCCAACTCCTGCGGAACACCTCGACGACCGGCGGCTCGTCCTTGAGGCCGGCCGCCGCCTGCTCGGCGGCCTTCTCGCGGGCTTCCAGGAAGACCGGGGACTCGGTGACCGAGATGCGGATCCACAGGCCGATGACGACCAGGACGCCGGAGAGCAGGAACGGGACGCGCCAGCCCCAGGCGAGGAAGGCCTCGTCGGACTGGACCGCGGCGAGCAGCGCCAGGACACCGGTGGCGAGCAGGTTGCCGCCGGGAGCGCCGGCCTGCGGCCAGGAGGCCCAGAAGCCGCGGCTCTTGTCACCGCCGTGCTCGGACACCAGCAGAACGGCGCCGCCCCATTCGCCGCCCAGGGCGAAGCCCTGGACCAGCCGCAGCACGGTCAGCAGGACGGGCGCGCCGACGCCTATGGAGGCATGGGTCGGCAGCAGGCCCATCGCGAAGGTGGCCCCGCCCATCATCAGCAGGCTGAGCACCAGCAGCTTCTTGCGGCCGATCCGGTCGCCGAAGTGGCCGAAGACCACACCGCCGAGCGGCCGGGCCGCGAACCCGACCGCGTACGTCAGGAAGGCCAGCAGGGTTCCCACCAGCGGGTCGCTGGAGGGGAAGAAGAGCGTGTTGAACACCAGCGCGGCGGCCGAGCCGTAGAGGAAGAAGTCGTACCACTCGACGGTGGTCCCGACGAGACTGGCGGCGACGATTCTCTTGATGGATCCGGCGGTCGGGGGAGCGGTCTCGGGGGAGGCCATGAACACCACTTCCAGGGGGGTCTGCGGGGACGATCGGTGTCGCCACAACGTAGAAGTCCCCAGGTCAGCGGCATATGTGCCGGCCCAACACATTCAGACGTCCTTCTGTGTGCCCAGCCGCCACACGTGCGAGGGCGGCCGAACGGCCCGGACGTCATCGTCCGGGCCGTCCGCACCCCCCGACCCGCATGAAGTCAGGAGGAATCAGGCTCAGTGCTCGCAGAGGGAGAATTCTCGCTCGTAGAGCTGCTCGTTGTGTTCGTCGACGAAGAACTTGCGTTCCCGCATGAGCTGTTCGCGGTAGTTCCGTGCCTGCTCGAGCGTCATGGTCGAGGTGTCGGACCATGGTTGTTGCGGTGGGACATCGGAGGTCGAGACGATCCTTTCCGACGGATCGACCAGGAAGAACGCGAGAATCTTGCGATGTCCCGGGCGGGTGGCGTCCGTGAGGCCGAATGGGCTGACGCGGTGTTGCAGGATGTTCGGGAACGCCAGGCAGCGGCCCGCCGGGGTCGATGTCGATCCCAGCATCTGGTTCAGCGCGTCTTCGTCCTCCAGGCCGTAGACCTCACGCAGTCCGTTGTCGTCGTTCTGTTCGTAGTTCGGGTCGTCGAGCGCCGCCCGGAAACTCAGCCGGCTTTCGGTGATGTTCTCGCTGTCCCAGTAGTAGATGCCGGTCGAGACGATCCGCTCGTTCAGCATGCCCTCCACGTGCCAGGAACCGCCGGGGTACTCGGGCTTGTCCGGGGTGAGATGGATGGTGGCGAGCTTGACGATGACCTGGAGGCGGCGGCCGCGCAGGTCGACGCGGTCGGAAGGACCGGGCACCTCGGGCGGGGTGAAGGCCGGCGCGTCAGGGACGACCGGGCGGCGGTTCTCCCACCAGTCGTCCTGCGCGCGTTCCCACGTACGAAGGGCTTCTGCGTAGGCCTCGGAATCGCTGTACGAGGACTTGCCCGGATACTCCGGCTCCGAGTCGTACCACCCGTAGGGATCGGCCTCGATCCGCAGGGGCCGCGGATGACGCAGATCGGTGAGCACGTTTTCCAGCAGCGGGCGCAGCCGCGCGAACACGTCCGGGAGGACGGAGAGCAGTTCGTGGTGAATTTCGGGGTGGACGTTGTTGACGTACGAACGGAAGGTGACGTCGCCCTCGTCGCTGACGTCGACGTCCGTGGGCAGCCACTGGAACTTCTCCGAGAACTCGTACCGCGAATAGCGGTCCGTCGGGTTCTGCCACGCCTGCTCGGGCGCGCCACTCGCCTCTCTCACCAGGCAGAACAGTGAGGGATGAACCAGATCCAGCACCTGGCCGTCGGATCCGGGGTGCCAGTCCTGTTCTGCTTCGGGGACCTGCTCCAGAACGTGAACCGCCTCACGCAGCCGGGATCTGAGCTTGTCGTCGATCAGTGTGTCCGACTGCCACACCCCGTCGACGGCGGACACCTCGACGCCGGTTCGCCCGTCCCGCAGCGCGGCGTAATGCACGAGTTCGGCGAGCACGTAACGAACTTGCGCCTCGGTGAGCCCCTGGGCGACCGCTTCCTGCGTCCATCTGGCGACGATCTCGGCATCGTTCATCTTGTCGAACCACCCGGGCTTCGCCCGAATGTGCGAACTGCACTGCATCATCTGCAGTTCCCGCAGCGTTCGGGGTGTCGCGAAGGATATGGAACGGGACGCATGGAAAGGCAGCGGGAAAGCAGACAGGCCGGTCAATTCTCTTGGTCCTCCGAGGCGGTGTGCGGTGGCCGGAAGGATACTTCAGCGGACTGATACCCAGCCGTCCTGCCCGGGACGGGCACGGTCGATGACTCCGTGCCCGCCCCCCGCGTCCGCATCCTGGCGTTCTTCGAACACCGCCTGGGGTCAGCGGTTGCCTCGAAGGCGCCTGAGCATCCCTCGGGCCTGCTCCTGCCTGCGCGGGTCGGAAGCCGCGCGCCGCACTGATGCGATCGTCCGCTGCCCCTTCGGGGTGCGGCTGAACTGCTTGATCCTTGCGAGTAGTCCGGACATGAGCCCTCCCGGTGTGACCTCGTGGTGCTACGCCGTGTGCCCCGGGACCCTCTCTCCAAACGGCGGTGAGCGCCCACCGCCTGCGGCGACAGGCGGTGCCGTCGGCCGAGGGCACTCACGCGCCGAGGAGTACGCTCGCCCGCTCCGCGCGCAGGCGGAGCGCTCCGCGGCCCGACCAGCGCGGACAGGCCCTTGGCGCCGGGGGCTCGACCCGGCCGGAGCCAGGTCCACGGCCCCGGCGGTGACGGGGGCGTGGCCCTAGTTGACCGCGGGGCCGGCATCGTTCAGCCAGCCCCACTCCGACCAGGTGGCGAAGCCGGTCTGCCACCGGTGGAAGACGCCGGCGTGGCTGGTGGCGAACACCTCGATGCGGCCGTCGGCGTTGTTGGCCGCCCCTATCTCGGTGCCGCCGCCACCGAAGGTCTCCCACTCCGAGTACGGCGCGTTCGGACGGGTCTGCCAGGCGTGGCTCGCGGTGCTGGCGTTGATCGCGAACACCTCGACCCGGCCGTCGGCCGACCGCGAGACGGTCAGCTCGGCGTGGGGGATCCCGCCCATGCCGGCCCATTCCGACCACGAGCTCGGGCTGGTCTGCCAGCGGTGGAAGACACCGTTGGCGTTCGAAGCGAACACTTCCAGCCTGCCGTCCTGGTTGTGGCTGGTGGCCAGGTCGCGTCCGCCGCCGCCGAAGTTCTCCCAGGCGGACCAGCCGCCGTTGACCCCGGTCTGGTACAGGTGCTCGAACGTCGCGTCCGAGAGCGCGAACACCTCAAGGCGCCCGTCGGGTGCGCTCTCCATGGCGAGCCGGGCGTTGGCCGGGCCGCCGCCGGCCCCCTCCCACTCGGCCCAACCGCCGCTGGGCGCGGTCTGCCAGCGGTGGAACACGCCGTTGGCGTTGGACGCGAACACCTCGATGCGCCCGTCGGCGTTGTTCCCCGCGGTCAGCCGGTACCCGCCGCCGCCGAAGTTCGCCCAGGCGGACCAGCCTCCGGCGGGCGCGGTCTGCCACATGTGGTCGAAGGTGCTGCCCGACAGCGCGAACACCTCCAGCCGGCCGTCCGCGTTGGACGCCACGGCCAGCTGCGCGTCCCGCGGGCCGCCCTCGAACCGCCACTGCGACCAGCCGCCGTTCACCGCCGTCTGCCACGAGTGGTACACGCCGTCGGCGCCGGCCGCGAAGGCCTCCAGCCGTCCGTCCGCGGACCGCCCCGACACCACCCGGCCCGAGGCGTACGGATGCCTGGGGCCGCCGCCCGTACCGGACCACAGCGCGTTGGCGATGACGATCGCGTCGGCCGCCTCGACCTCGTACAGGCCGCGCAGGTCCTCCCTCGGCTGCTGGACGTGCCAGCACACCTCGCCGATCGCCTCGTTGTTCCACGAGCCGCCCGGATACAGCTGGTCCACCCGGTCGAAGAAGGCGTTGGTGGCGTACGCCGGGTTCAGCCGCTCCTCCCGGGTACCCCACCAGTCCTGCTGCTGGAACAGCCCGAGGCTGGTGTGGTCGACGGCCTGGGAGTAGTTGTTGATGCTGGTCTCCACGATGACCGTGGCGATGGCGATGGCCGCCGCCCGCTGGTTGAGCCCCCGGTCCTTCACCGCCTGGGTGACCATCCGCGCGCACGACACCTTGTAGGCGTTCATGTAGCCGGCCATCTTCGCGTGCAACTGCGGGTTGAGCTGGTCGGCCATGATGGCGTCGGCGGCCGACGGACCGGCCGGATCACACGGCACGGTCGGGATGGCGAGACCCTGCGGGCCGCCGAAGTAGTGGGAGACGCCGAACCGGTCATCGCCCGGGCCCGGAACGGGCGGGTGTGCGGCGAGGGCGACCGGAGCGGTCATGCCGATGACCAACGCCCATGTACCGGCCACGAAAGCCAGTCTTGCGAACGCGCGACGTAAACCATCCATCGCCATTGTCTTCCCTTCTGTCGTGGAGCACCTCGATGAAAGGGCGACGGAACCGGCGTGTCACTCCGGATCGTTCCGGATGCCCCGCCCGGTGGGCCCGGTCCTAACGTGACGACGGTGTCGGCCGGATCGGCAGGCCGGCCCGCGATCCCCGACGCATCGTCAGACTCCCGACCAGGAGGTCACATTGAGCGCGCAGCACCCCAGCCGCAGGAGCATCCTCAAGACCGCCGGCGGCCTCTCGGCCGCGCTGGCCATGGGCGGTGCCGGTGTCCTCGCCGCCGCGTCGGCTGCCTCGGCCGTCGGCGACGGCTTCGGCCTGCACATCGTCGAGCGCGGCGAGGTCGACGCCCGCATGTGGTACTACCGGTTCCAGACGGGGGCGATCGGCTGGAACCCCGCCGTCAACGTGCTCCTCCCCGACGACTACCACTGGAGCGGACGCACGTACCCCGTGCTCTACCTCTTCCACGGGGGCGGCACCGACCAGGACTTCATCACCTTCGACCGCGAGGGCATCCGCGCCTGGACGGCGGGCAAGCCGCTCATCGTCGTGATGCCCGACGGCGGCCACGCGGGCTGGTACTCCAACCCCGTGAACTCCAACGCCGGCCCGCGCAACTGGGAGCACTTCCACATCGAGCAGCTGATCCCGTGGGTCGACGCGAACTTCCGCACGTACGCGGAGTACGACGGCCGGGCCGTGTCCGGATTCTCGATGGGCGGGTTCGGCGCCCTGAAGTACGCCGCCAAGTACTGGGGCCACTTCGCCTCGGTCAGCGCCCACTCCGGCCCGGCGAGCCTGCGCCGCGACAACGGCCTCGTGGTCCACTGGGCCAACGCCTCCTCCGCGCTCCTGGACCTGAACGGCGGCACCGTCTACGGGGCGCCGCTGTGGGACGAGGCCCGGGTGAGCGCGGACAACCCGGTGCAGCGCATCGAGAGCTACCGCAACAAGCGGGTCTTCCTCGTCGCCGGCACCAGCCCCGATCCCATCAACTGGTTCGACACGGCCAACGAGACCCAGGTGCTCGCGGGCCAGCGGGAGTTCCGCTCCCTCCTCGGGAACGCGGGGATCCCGCACGAGTGGTACGAGCTGCCCGGCGGGCACTTCATCCGCCACGACATGATGCAGCGCGACATCGACGGCATCGTCGACCGGCTGCGCAAGGCGTGACCGGCGTGCTTCCCCGACTCTCCCGACGCGCACTGACCTGCGTCCTCGCGGCCACGGCCGCCACGGCCGCCCTGCTGTCGTCGCTGGCGGCCCCGATGCCCGCCGAGGCCCGGACCACGGGCCTCGCGGCGGCCGCGTGCCCGGCCGGCGGCATCGTGTCGCAGCACTTCCACAGCGGCCACAACGGCGTGGACATCGCCAACGACGTCGGTACGCCGATCTACGCCGTCGGCGACGGCGAGGTGACGATCTCCGGGTACACCGGCGACTACGGCCAGTGGATCCGCATCCTGCACCCCGACGGCAGGATCTCCGAATACGGGCACATGTCCCGGCGCGACGTCTTCGTCGGCGACCACGTCGCGGCCGGCCAGCAGATCGCCCTCATGGGCGCCGAGGGCAACTCCACCGGCCCCCACCTCCATCTGCGGATCTGGGGGGACCAGTCCACCTCGTACGGCATCGACCCCGAGGCCTATCTCGCGGAGCGCGGCGTCGTGCTGCCCTGCGTCCCCGGCAGCGGTCCGCGTCCCAAGCCGCTGGTGTATCCGGCGGAGTCGGGCCGGGTGGTGTCGGCCCGGTCGGCGGACGGCCGCCTCGAGGTGTTCGCCGCCGGCGCCGACGGTGTGCACCACGCCTGGCAGCAGGAAGTGAACGGCAACTGGTCGGCCTGGGAGCCGCTGGGCGGGCCGGGCAACGCCGAACTGGCGATCGCGCCCAATGCCGACGGCCGTCTGGAGATGTTCGCCCTGAGCGGCGCCACCTTCCAGCACCGCTGGCAGCTCGCTCCCTCCGGCGGTTGGTCGAACTGGGAGAACTTCGGCGGCGGCGGACGCGACACCGCGGCCGGTGTGAACGCCGACGGCCGCATCGAGGTGTACGCCTCCGGCCCGGCCGGTCTCTTCCACCGGTACCAGACCGCCCCCAGCGGCGGGTGGTCGGAGTGGGAACCCACCGGCGGTGGCCCCGCCGACAGCCGCGTGGAGATGGAGAAGTCCCCTGACGGACGTCTGGAGGTGTTCGCCCTGGGCCGCGACAGCTTCCAGCACAAGTACCAGACGGACCCCAACGGCGGCTGGACCCCGTGGGACGGCTTCGGCGGTGGCGGCCGTGACCTCACCGCCGCCCACAACGCCGACGGCCGACTGGAGGTCTTCGCCTCCGGCCCGGCCGGTGTGTTCCACAAGTACCAGACCAGTCCCAGCAGCTGGTCCGAGTGGGAACCGACCGGCGGGCCCGCGGACGCGCAGCTCACCAGCGAGCACACCCCGGACGGCCGGGTCGAGGTCTTCGCCGTCAACGGCACTACGGCGATGCACATGTGGCAGCGCGCCGTCAACGCGCCCTACGGCGAATGGTCCGCCTTCGGCGGCGGCGGAACCGAGGTCACCGCGGCCGCCAACGCCGACGGGCGGATCGAGATCTTCGGCACGAGCCGCGCCGGCGTCCACCACAAGTGGCAGACCGGCTTCTCCACCTGGTCCGAGTGGAGCTGGCTGAGCGACACCGCCGGCCCCGGCCTCGACTGACCCGCCTCCCGACCGCCCCACACCCGACCCGTGGTCGGCCGTGCCCGCACGGGCACGGCCGGCGACACGGTCCCCTCTGGAGAGACTCATGCCTCCGATCAGCCGACGGAACCTGCTGAAGGGTGCCGCCGGGGCGGCCGCACTCCCGTTCCTGGACGCCGGCCGGGCCGCGGCCGGCGCCGCCGACGCCGTGCCGCCCCCTCGGTGGATCGGCGCGGGCCCCTTCGCGTACGTCTACGACCCGTCGACCGCCAACGGCCCGCGCTACCTCAACGACCACACCCTGCTCAAGGCCCGGGGCCGCTGGCACCTGTTCAGCATCGTCGGTGACAGCGCGCCGCGCGGAGAGTCCCCGGACAGCACGGGGGAGATCTCCTTCGCCCACGCCTCCGCGCCGAGCCCGAACGGGCCGTGGACCACCCACGCCGACGCGCTGACCCTCGACCCGTCCTATTTCGGCGAGGAACACCTGTGGGCGCCCCACGTCGTCGAGGCGGGCGGCAGGTTCTGGATGTTCTACGCGGCGGGCGGCCGCACCGGTGCCGCGATCAGTCTGGCCACGTCGGCCGACCTGTTCACCTGGACGCGCGAGCCGTCCGGCCCGCTGTTCCGCGGGCTCGCGGCGCGCGACCCGATGGTGCTGCGGGTCGGCGGCGAGTGGGTCATGTACTACACCGAACTGTCGGGCGCGGGCGGCCACCACGTCGTGGCCCACCGGCGGTCCGCCGATCTGCTGCACTGGAGCGAGCCGGGCGTCGCCTTCACCGACGCGACGACGGACACGACCGTCTCGGTCACCGAGTCGCCGTACGTCGTCGAACGGGACGGCTGGTACTACCTGTTCATCGGGCCCCGCAACGGCTACGAGGGCACGGACGTGCTGGCGTCCCGGGACCCGTTCCGCTTCGACCTCGCCGGCTACGCGGGCCATGTGGCCGGTCACGCCGTGGAGGTGGTCGCCGACGGGGAGGCGTGGTACGCCAGCGCCGCGGGCTGGTTCCGCAACGGGCTGCACGTGGCGCCCCTGCACTGGCGGGACACCCCACCGCCGTGGCAGAGCCCGGACAACCCGGTGGCCGGACTCGACGTCGGCGGCCGCCTGACGGTGTTCGCGCTCGACGCCTCCGACCGTTCGATGCTGCGGCGCGTCCAGCTCGACCCGGACACCGACACCTGGTCGCCGTGGGAGGCCTTCGGAGGGCCGGCCGGTGCGGTCCCCACGCTCGGCCGCAACGCCGGCGGCCGGCTGGAGGTGTTCTCGCTCGCCCCGGAGGGCGTCAACCTGCACCACCGGGTGCAGCGGCCGGACGGCGGCTGGTACGAGTGGGAGGAGTTCGGCGGCCCGGCCGGCGCGGCACCCGCCGTCGCCCGCGACGCCGGCGGCCGGCTGGAGGCGTTCGCCCTCAGTCCCGGCGGCGCCTCCGTCGCCCGGCGTCGGCAGGGTTCACCGGGATCCCTGGCCTGGGACCCGTGGGAGCCCGGGTTCGGCGGGGCCGCGGGCGCTCCGCCGGTGGTCGCGGCGAACGCCGACGGGCGGCTGGAGGTGTTCGCCCTCTCGCCCGGCGGCGCGGGGATCCACCACCGGTGGCAGGAGACCCCGGGCGGTGCCTGGAGCGACGCCTGGCAGCGCTTCGGTACCACGGCCGGCGCCGCACCGCGGGTGGCCCCGGACGGCAGCGGCCGGCTCACCGTCGCGGCGATCGGACCCTCGGGCATGGGGACCTTCTCCCGGCGGCAGTCGGTGCCGAGCGGCGGCTGGGACGAGTGGCTGCCCCTGTCCGGCTGGAGCGCCGCCGCCCCGGCGTTCGCCGCCAACGCCGACGGCCGTCTGGAGGCGTTCTCCCTGGCGCCCGGCGGCGCCCGGCTCGGCCACCGCTGGCAGACCACCCCGGGCGGTGGCTGGGCTCCCGGCGGGGAGTTCGGCGAGCCCGGCATCAGGCTCGCCGCCACGCCCACGGCCGCGCTCGACTCCACCGGGCGGACGCACGTCTTCGCCGTCACCGCCGGGGGCCGCGTGCGCACCCGCGTCCAGGACCGGCCGAGCGGCGGGTGGCGGCCGTGGACGGCCTTCGGCGACCGCACGGTCGCACCGGTGGTGTCAGGCGCTCCCGCTTTCTGAACGGAGTGCGGATCTCGCCAAGTGAAAGCCAGGTGAAAGGGACGGGCGGGCGGTCCGGCGCAGCCGCGATCCCCCCGAGCACGGTGACGTTCCCCACCCCGCCCGGATCGGGAGGGGGCGTCCGAGCCCGGGGAACCCTCTGGGAAGGGGCCTTTCGGGAGCCTTCCGGGGCAGCCGGGGCGGGTGGTCCGCCCCCGCCGGCGACCCCGCCCGAAGTGGCCGAAGTGCGCCCCTGAACTCCCTCGGGAGATGAGTATTGTTCCACTCGTCGGACCGGTACGACGCGTGGAACAGGGGGCGCGGTGAGCGGCGTGGTCGTCCATCTCCCGCAGGGATGCGGTGGCACCGACGGCGGCGAACCGTACGGTGAGGCGGTGACGTTACGCCTCGGCCCGGGCGAGGTCGCCCGCTTCGGACGGGGTTCCGCGACGACCCCCGTCGAGCTCCGCCTCGCCGACGCGGCCATCTCCCGGCTCGCCGGGGAGATCCGCGTGACCGACGACCACTGGCAGCTGACGAACCACAGCACCACCCACAGCTACCTGGTGGAGAACCCGGAGGGAGCCGGGGAGTACCTCAGGGTCGCGCCGAGACGGGTCGGGGCGCCGGTCCCGTTCGAGTTCTCGCGCGTGGTGCTGCCCACCCGCGGCGACGTCGGCGTGTCCTTCCAGGTGTTCGCGCCCGACCACGTCTACCTGGACCCGGACGCCATCGGCGCCCCCTGGGGCCGCCTCACGGTCACCGCGTACTCCCTGGACGAGACGGCCGCGTACTTCCTCGTCCTCGTCGCGCTCTGCGAACCGCGCCTGCGCGACCAGTCCCGCGTCGCGGTCCCCACCACCCCCCAGATCGTCGAGCGGCTCAAGGGGCACGTCACCGGCGGCACGCTGACCGCGCGTGCGATCAGCTCGCACATCGACTACCTCGCCGAGGAGAAACTGCGCATCGGGGGCCCGGACCTCCGCGAACCCGGCAAGAGCGAGCGCCGCAACGGCAAGCGGGAGGAGATCGTCGGGCTCGCGCTGCGGTTCGGACTCGTACGGGAGGAGCACCTCACGCTGCTGCCGCCCCTGACGGGGGCCGGCGGGCGGGAGCGGCAGACCGCGCGATGACGCCGCCGCACGGCCTGCGCGACACCACCGAATGCGAACGCGGGGAGCTGCTCCCGCCCGGCTACCGGGTACGGGACTGGACGATCACCGAGGTGATCGGGGCCGGCGGCTGGTCCACGGTCTACGCGGCACGGCCGGCCGACGGACACCCGGACGGCAGCGGCGGGGCCCCCGCGGGCCGGGCTTCGGGACCCGCCGAGGTCGCGCTCAAGATCATGCCGACCGCCGGGTTCGCACCGCGCCAGGCACGCAGGATCGTGGAATCGGCCCGCCGCGAGGTCGAACTCGGGCGCAGGGCCGGCCATCCCCGGCTGATCGGCCTGCTGGACTCCTTCGTCCTCGCCGCACCGGACCGACCCTCCCTGGACGGCGCGATCGTGCTGGTCATGGAGCGGGCCGCGGGCAGCCTGCGCGAGCTCCTCGACGCGGGGGTGGCCGATGCCGACCGGGCCCGGCTGATCACCGGCATCTGCGAGGGACTCGCCCATCTCCACCGGTCGGGCTGGGTCCACGCCGATCTCAAGCCGGAGAACGTCCTGCTGGGCGCCGACCGCTCCGTGAGGCTCTCGGACTTCGGGCTCGCCACCGAGATGACGGGCACGCACGGGTACGCGCCCCCCATGGGCACCCTGGACTACCTCCCGCCCGAGCGCTGGCGGGCGCCCCTCGGGGAACTCGGCGTGCAGGTCCGGCCGACCGCCGACATCTGGGCCCTGGGCATCGTCATCCACGAGGTCTTCGCGTCCGGTGCCTCCCCGTTCGTCGGGGCCACCCCCATGGCGCGGGGCGCCGCCGTCCAGGAGTACGGCGAGGGGCGCGCACCGCTGCGCATGGACCACGCCGTGCCGCCGTTCTGGCGCGCCCTGGCCGCCGACTGCCTCGCCCCGACCCACGCGGCGCGCGCCCCGCACACCGCCGAGAGCCTGCTCGCCCGCATCGCCGCCGAACAGGGCACGCGCGAGGCGGGAGCGGGGGTGGGGCGGCCGCGGGGCCGCCGGGCCCGCGCCGTCGTCCTCGCCACCGCGCTGTGCGGGATCGCCGGCGCGACGTTGTGGTCGGACGCGGTACGGGAGGGCTCGTCCGCCCTGCTCGGCCGGGCGGGCGCGACCGCGGGCACGGTCCGGGTGTTCAACGCGGAGCGGGGCTGCCAGGAGCGGGCCGACCGCGACCCGCAGTGCAGTCTGGGGCTGGCGGTCGATCCCCTGCGGCCGTACGCCGCGGACAACGTCGTACCGACCCGGGTGTGGCACGGCGACGTCCTCGCCGCCGAGTGTCAGCTGCCCGACGGGCAGCCCGTCATCAACGAGGAGGACCTGCAGTCGACCCGCTGGTTCCGCGTCCGCCTCCCGCGCGGGTCCGTACCTCCCACGGCCTGGCTGCCCGTCGTCCGCACGAAGGACCGGCCGGAGCTCCCGGGATGCCCGCACCCCACGGCAGGACGGTGATGCCGCGCCGCCGCCGTGGGGGTCAGCGGTACAGCACGACGAGCGAGGCGAGGAGGAGTACGGCCGCGGCCGAGAGCCCGGGGATCCGGTAGCGGTCCCACGCGGCCAGTGCGAGACAGCCCGCCCACGCCCCGCCCGCGAGGGCGGCGGCCCACCAGCCGAAGTCCGTGCGGGCGGCGGCCAGGGGGAACACCGCGAGCAGGACCGTCGGCACGGCGATGGCGAGTCGGGCCCCGATG
Organism: Streptomyces sp. NRRL F-2580; assembly: GCF_000720115.1. Classification (GTDB taxonomy): domain Bacteria; phylum Actinomycetota; class Actinomycetes; order Streptomycetales; family Streptomycetaceae; genus Streptomyces. Next base: position 8,220 of record NZ_JOIR01000014.1, on the reverse strand, counting down.
CCCAGCCGCTTGTAGACGGTCATCAGGACGACCAGGGCAGTGGTCAGGGCGAGGGGGACGGCCGCCCAGTCCCACCAGGTCCAGCAGAGGCCGTCCGTCGTCTCGCACGCCCGGGCGTTCTGCTGCTCGACCCAGGAGAAGAAGCGCACGGCACCGTAGGCCAGAACCGCACCGGTGACGGCCGCTGCGAGCGCTCCCGGTACGACGGGCCGGGGCTCCGTGGTGTGTGTGTTCATGCCTACAGCCTTTCCGTATCCATGGCCGGGGGCCTGAGTACACGTACTCAGGCCCCCGCATCAGTTGCTCGTCACTTTCCGTTGAGGGTCTGTTCCAGGGTGTCCGCGTAGATACGAGCCCCCGCGGGCTTGGGATGGAAGGACTGCATGGACGGGTTCGGAAGCTCGGCGTCCGCCTGCTCCCGACCGGTCATCACGATGCCGTGAATGCTCTCGGGGTTGCCGCAGATGGCCTTGGTGTCGAAGTTCTTCCGCGGGTCGGAGAAGACCGCCCACGTTCCGGCATCCTGGGTCGCCCCCTTCATCTCGGTTGCGAGACCGTCGGCCACCGTGCGGATCCATTCGGCTTCGCCGTCCTCGTAGGCACCGGGAAGGCAGCCGTGGTCCTTCTCCACCAGGCGCGGGTAGCCCATGAGGACGACCTTCGCGTTCGGCGCCTTGGCGTGAATGGCGTTCAGCGTCTTGACGATCTGCGGCCGTACCGAGTCGTGCAGCCACTTCGGCGCCCAGTCCCTCAGGGCACCCGTGGAACCGCCTGTCTTGGCGCCGGTGGCGGGATCGATGTTCTCCAGTTCCGCGGCCGGGCACGTGGACAGAGACGGGATCGGGATGTCGATGCACTTCTTCATGATGTCGGTGAAGCGGGCGTCGTTGCCGCCGACGCTGAGGGTCACCAGGCTGGTGTTCTGGTCCAGGTATCCGGCGTTGATCTGTGCCACCTCGCTGGACTGGCCGTTGGCGAGGATGTTGAAGGTGCGTGCTCCGGAGCACGCCACGAAGTGGTAGTCCATCTGCGGGTCGAGGCCGTCGGCCATGGCTCCGATCGAGGTCGAGTAGCCCGGGAGCTTCGCCTGCCGCGACCAGGCCAGCTTGGACCGGTGGCACTTGTCGATGCCGTTCTCGTTCAGCTTGTCGAAGCGGTCGCTCTCCGGGTACAGGTCCGCGCCGCCCGGCGCGGTGGCCCCTTCACCCGAGGAGTAGGAGTCGCCCATCGCGGTGACGGAGTTGGCCGGCTTGCCCGCGAGGGGCTGGAAGGCGACCGCACCCCAGGCGATGTCCTCGTCGGCCTTGCCGTCCGACGTCGTGTTCGACAGTTCGACCTGCGGGGTGCCGGTGAAGTGGAACACGCCGAGGCTGACCCAGCCGCCGGCCCGCTGGAGCACGACCCTCTGCTTGCTGCTGCTGTCCGAGCCCTGCACGGTGTAGGCGGCCTGCCGGGTCTGGGCGCCGGTGTCGGGCAGGTGGACCAGGACGCGCGCCCAGTTGAGGCTCTGGCCGAGGGTCCACGTGCCGTTGATGGTCATGTAGCCGCCGGGGCCGCCGAAATGGGCCGCGTCACGGGTGTGGGTGTACCAGTAGTGGCCGCCGTAGCCGCCGCCCACCTGGTGCAGGTCCGCCTTCGCCTGGTAGCGGCCCTCCGTGCCGGGGTTGAACCCGAACTGGAAGCTGCCCGCCGATGAGATCTTGCCGCAGTCTCCCCATGATTCGGTGCCGTCGGGGACGGAGGCGACGATCTTGGCTCCGGACGGCGCCTTGTCGCAGACCGGCTGGCCGGACTTGAGACGGTAGCCTCGCCCCGGCTCCGAGACGAGCGTCTGGTACTTGATGGACTCGTGGCCGCAACTGCTGGCGCAGTTGTCCTTCCACGTCGTGTTGGGCTGGTTCCACCAGTACTGCGCGTAGCACTCCGCGTCCGGGCAGTTGGGCGGGGTCTTCGGGTTGCAGTTGTTCTTGCTGTTGCAGAAGGTGTCGAGCGGCGGCGAGACGGCTGCGCGGTCGGCGATGGTGTTCCACCAGGCCGGACGGAATCCGGCCGAGGAGAACCCGGACTCGCCGGGCCAGTCCTGACGGCCCGAGGTGGCGTAGGAGAAGCCGGTGTCGACGGACCAGGCGGCCCAGCCCATCACCTTCGCCTCGTACGGCCAGTCCTGCGGATGCGCCGCGTCCTTGTTCGCCTCCGCACCGTCCACGTCGGTGTTCATGAACGGGTGGCCCCAGCTCTTCTTGTAGAGCGGGTTGGCCGGGTTGTTGTACCAGCCGAGGCCCCAGTGTCCGCCGTGCTGCGACGCTTCCGACGGCGGGTTGAAGCCGAGGTTGTAGTTCCACACGGCGGTGAACCAGTTCTCCACCAGGGACGGATCGTCGTTGTTGACGGTGACCTTCTGCCCCTCGGTGTGGACCTCGTTCCACTTGTCGGCGAGGATCTTCATGGAGGCGGCGATGTTCGACGCGTAGTCGACCGCGACGAGCTTCTGGAGGGCGGGGGAGAGGCTGGTCTCCTTGTCCTTCTCGTGGCCGGCCAGCCGCATGCCGTCGGTGACCTGGCCGACGCCGTAGCCGCAGTCGGACTTGTCCCAGTTGATCTGCCAGTAGGCGGCCGGGTTGTTGGGGTCGGCCTTGTGGCCGTAGTAGCCGTCCACGGCGGCCAGCGGGCTGCCCATCTGGCCGGGGATCGCACCCGACTCGGCCTGCCACAGGTTCGACTCCTGGGCCATGATGCCGAGGAGCACGTTGGCGGGGATCTTGCCCCCGCCGTTCAGCGCCGGCGGCGGGAACAGGCCCTGCGGGTCGACGCTGAGCAGGCCGGCCTGGTTGCGGTAGCCGCCCTGCCGGATGTAGTTCGCGCGCAGGTTGCCGCGCACGGCCATGTCGACGGCCCATTCGACCTGGTTGGGGGTCGGCTGCAGCGCCTGCACCTTGACGTCGTTGCGGGAGACGGAGCACCAGCGGTCGCCGTCCGTGGGGTCGTTCGATCCCCCTGCCGCGGCCGCGGTACCTCGCATCGGCTGGGCCTGCGGTCCGGTGCCGGTACCGGGCGACGCGGGAGCCTTGGCCGGTGTCCCGACGGCCGCGCCGAGGGACGGGGACGACGTGGTCCCGGAACCGTCGGCGGCCTCCTGGCGCACGCTCTGCGTGAGCTTCGTCCCGGTGGCGGTCGCGGTACTGGTGACCGTCACCGGCTGGTCACCGGCGGTGGCGGCGGTTTGCGGAACGGGTTCCTCGGCCTTGGTGAAGTCCTTGCCGGCGTTCTTGACGCGGTCCAGGCCGGCACGGATGCCGGCGGTGAGGACCGGCTCGACGGCCAGCCGGCCGTGGGAGGACACGTCGGTGTCGGCCGGGGCGTCGACGCGGGTGACCCCGGTTCCCGCCGTGGCGGGGGTGTCGGTGGGGTGGCCGGTGAGGAACACCCGGCCCGCCTCGCCCTGCACGAGGTCGAGGTCGCCGAGCTTGCCCGAGGCGATGGCGGCCGGCTTGCCCTGACCGGTGAACACCTTCGCGTTCAGCGTGGATTCGTCCTTGCGGTCGACGAAGGCGATCTTCCCGTCGGCGGCGGGCCGGATGTCGAACGGGACGCTGTCCGCGTCGGCGAGGTTCTTGACCGTGCCCGAGCCGTCGAGGTGGACCAGGCGGCTGCCGAGTGCGGCGACCGTGCCGTCCTGCACCGGGACCGCGCTGGTTATCTGTCCCTTCGCCGCGGCCGTGCTCGTGGTCTTCCCGGAGGTGTCCACGGTGAGCACGCGCGTGCGCGTGCTCTCGGGGTCGTTCATGTCCCGGAAGGCGGTGAACGCGGCCGTGTGGGTCGTCGTGTTGCAGGACGGGTCGAAGTAGGCCAGCGACGCGGTGAACGGCAGCTTCGTCACCTGCCCCGTGGCGAGGTTGACGATGGCGGTGAACGCGCCGCCCTGCATCAGGTCGGGCTTGTTCGTGAAGCCGCGGGGCGCGTAGACGACGGCGGCGTGCTCGCGGTCCATCACGCACTGGTTGCCGATCCACGAGTCCGCCGGCACGGCCGGTTCGGACAGGGTGGCCACGGTCTTCCAGGCGTACGCCTGGTTGCTGTCGGCGACGAGGATGCGCAGGCCGTCGGTGTCCGCGGCGGCGGTCACCGCGCGGTCGGGACTGGTGTTCCAGTCGTTGCCGAGCTTCTTGCCCGGATCCTCGACAGGGCCCGGTGCCGTCGGTGGCGCGGTGGAGCCGGGTTTCGGTTTCGGCGCGGCGATCGCGGGTGTGGCCTGGAGCAGTCCGCCCGTCAGGGCGGCGCAGGCCACGACGGCCGCCAGGGACGAGCGTGTTCGTCTTGCGTGTTTCAAGAGAGGGGTCCCCGAATGTTCGTTGAGAGGTTTCGAGCCGTCTCGGGGAGCCTCGAAGAAGGGGGTGCTAAGCACGAGACGCAAATCGCCCGCGTGTGAGACGTCACTGAACTGCCCCCTGGACGCATTCAGTGGAAGTGGAAAGCGTGATGGACCGAGGGGAATTGACGCAACACAAAAAGACGTCGGACGCGCTCGCCAAGACGGCCGCTCAAGCGGCATGGCGAAACACGTCACCCCCAAGTCGGACCGAGGCCCGAACTCTCCCTGAACGCGCGGTATTCTTCGCTGCCCCCCGTGCCGACGGTCAATCGGCAGAAGCGATTTCGCTTCATGGCAGCTAGATCATTAAAGCACCCGCGCTCTTGGTCAAACCGGATATTCTCCCCGTTACTGGACGGTCAAGATTTGTTATAGACGGTGTGGGAGGAGCGGATGCTCAGTGCGCGCCCCAGCCGCCGTCGACAGGGATCGACGCGCCGGTGATGTAGCCGGTGAGCGGACCGCAGAGCCACACCGCCACCGCGGCCACCTCCTCCGGCTCGATCAGCCGCTTGATCGCGGCGCGTTCCAGCATCACGTCCGTGACCACGTCCTCGGGTGCGATGCCGTGGGCGGCGGCCTGCGAGGTGATCTGGTGCTCGACCAGAGGGGTGCGTACGTAGCCGGGGTTGACGCAGTTGCTGGTCACCCCGTGCGGGGCCCCTTCGAGGGCGGCCACCTTGCTCAGCCCCTCCAGGCCGTGCTTGGCCGCGACGTAGGCGGACTTGAAGGGGCTGGCGCGCAGGCCGTGCACACTGGAGATGTTCACCACGCGCCCCCAGCCGGCCCCGTACATGTACGGGAGGCACTGCCGGATGAGCAGGAACGGCGCGGTGACCATCACCTTCTGGATCACTTCGAACCGGGCCGGCGGGAAGTCCTCGATGGCCGCCACGTGCTGCAGCCCGGCGCTGTTGACCAGGATGTCGACCTCGTCCGGGAGTGCACGCACCGCCTCGGCGTCGGCGAGGTCCACGGCGTGCGGGCGGCCGCCGACCGCCTCGGCCACGGCCCCGGCCGCCCCGGAGTCGAGGTCCACCACGTGCACCAGGGCGCCGGCGTCCGCCAGCGCCCGCGCGCAGGCACGTCCGATACCGCTGCCGCCACCGGTCACCATGGCCGTGCGCCCAGAAAGGTCCACGCCGCCGGCACCGTGCGCGAAAGGTCCGGGGGCTGCGTGAGATTGGCTCGTCATGGCCGGAACGCTAGAGACGCATCGCCGGACATCCCATGTCCACGGTCACCACAGTGGACTGCGGTGAGGTGTGGGCCGACGCCATATCGGCCGCCGCCGACCGGCAGGACACCTCTAGCGGTAGCCGGTGGTGTCCGCCGGGCGGCCGGGGTCCTGCACCTCGACCATGTAGCGCCAGCAGTCCGGCCGGCTGCCGTCGAGGTCGGTGAAGCCGTACTCCCGCGCGAGCTGTCCGCTGGAGAGGGACCGGCCGTTCCAACGCGCGACCTCCGGATCGGTGGCGAGGGCCGCGACCGCCCGGCCCACGTACGACGGGGTCTCGGAGATGGCGAAGTGCGGGACCTTCGTCAGCGCGTCCCGCCAGTTCTCCTCCGTCACCCCGAAGTTGTCGAGCATCATCTCCGAGCGCAGCCAGCCCGGGGTCAGCGCCACCGCCGTGGCCCCGCGCGGTCCGAGCTCGTGTCCCAGCGCGAAGGCCATGCGCAGGACCGAGGACTTGGCGATGTCGTAGAAGAAGGACACCCGGTAGTGGGCCGCGTTGTACTCGGCGGTGCCGTCCGTCATCTCCACCACCAGCCCGCCCGGTTCCCGCAGCAGCAGCGGCAGCGCGAAATGGCTGGTGACGGCGTGGGTCTCCACCGCGAGGCGCATCAGCCGCAGCCCCTTGTCCAGGTCGTGCTCCCAGACCGTGCTGTCCCACTCGAAGAGGAGCTCGCCGCCCCAGATGTCGTTGACCAGGACGTCGAGACGCCCCTGCTCGGTGTCGATCCGCCCCACCAGCGCCTCGACCTCGGCCGGCACCAGGTGGTCGGCGACCACCGCGATCCCGCGGCCGCCCGCCGCGGTCACCAGCTCGGCGGTCTCCTCGATGGTCTCGGGCCGGTCGTACTCCGAACGCTTGCCGCGGGTGCTCCGCCCGGACACGTACACCGTCGCGCCCCGCGCGCCCAGTTGGACCGCGATGCCGCGGCCCGCACCGCGCGTCGCCCCGGCCACGAGGGCCACCCTGCCTTCGAGAGTCCGCTGTGTTTCAGGCACGGACCGACCCTACGACGACCGCCCCGCCCTCCGCCCGCCGGACACGGCGACCGCCGCCAGGGACAGCAGCAGCCCGCCCGCCGCGAGTCCCAGGGCCCGGCCCGGCCCCCACAGGGTCCAGGCCGCGCCGAAGAGCAGGGAACCCGCGAACCGGGCCAGTGCCTGCGCGGTCTGCAGCGCCGCGAGCCCCGTGGTGCGCAGCTCGGCCGGGAGCAGCGGCCCGGCGGCGGCCATCAGTACGCCGTCGGTGGCCGCGTAGAACAGACCGAGCAGGGCGAGCACGCCGGCGACCAGCGGCGCCCCGGCCGGCACCGGGGCCAGGAGCAGCAGGCAGGCGCCGAGCAGCAGCGCGTGCCCGCCGAGGAAGACCCGGCGGCGGCCCAGCCGGTCGGCGAGCCGGCCCACGGGCAGCGCGGCCAGCAGGAACACGGCCGCCGTGCCGACGGGCAGCAGCGGGAAGTACGCGGCCGACAGGTCGAGCCGGCGCTGGAGCAGCAGGTAGAGGAAGGCATCGCCGATGGTGAACAGGCCGAGCACGGCGGCGGTCAGGCACAGCCGCCGCAGGCCGGGGAGCCGCAGGAGGGTGCGTACGGCAGGCAGCGGAGCCCGAGGTGACGCCGCGGCCGGGACGGGCGCGGGGGCAGGGGCCTCCCGTACGAAGAGCGCCAGCATCACCACCCCCAGCACCGCGATGCAGCAGCTCACGGTGAACACGGCCTCGTACCCGTCCACCGCCACCCACAGCACCCCGAACGCGGCCAGCGGCCCCAGCAGCGCGCCCGCCGTGTCCAGCGCGCGGTGCACCCCGAAGGCACGGCCCTGCTCCTCGGGCGGAACGGAGAGCGAGATCAGCGCGTCGCGCGGCGCGGTGCGCAGCCCCTTGCCGGTCCGGTCGGCGGCCAGCACCGCCGCGACCGACCAGGGGGTGGTGACGGCGAGCAGGGCCGCCTTGCAGACGGCGGAGAGCGCGTAGCCGGTGCCCGCGACGAGCTTGCGGCGGTGGGTGCGGTCTGCGATCCGGCCGCCCGCGAGGCGCAGCAGCGCGGTGGCGCCCTGGTGGAGCCCGTCCAGGGCGCCGAACGCGAGCGGCGACATGCCGAGCCCGGCCATCAGGTACAGCGGCAGGACGGCGGTGACCATCTCCGCGGAGACGTCCGTGACCAGGCTGACCAGTCCGAGCGCGAACACCGTGCCGGGGACGGCCCGCAGGGGGCCCTTCGGCGCCGGGGTGTCCCCGGCGATGTCCGCGGCCCGGCTGGTCGACAGGTACACGGATGCCTCCTCGGGAGCGGCCGGGGCGTATGCCCCGGTCTAGAACCAGTTGACGGTGAGCGGGAACGCGGCGGTGACGGTGGCACCGGTGGAGTCGGTGGCCGTCGCCGTGATCTGTACCGTGCCGCTGCCCCAGGGCTTGCCGGAGACGCGTCCCGAGCCGGCGTCGACGGACAGGCCCCAGGGCAGGCCGGTGGCCGCGTACCGGTAGGCGGGCTTGCCGCCGGTGGCGGTGAGCTGGATGGTGCAGGACTGGTTGAACTTGCAGGTCTGCGGGCCGGGGTCGGCCAGCTTCAGGTCACCCGGAGTGGGGGCTGTCTCTTATACACATCTGACGCTGCCGACG